>AJXE01000003.1 GCA_000263395.1 Stutzerimonas stutzeri TS44 | reverse complement strand
CGCCAGCGGCATCGGCAGCAGCGAACACTGGCAGCAGCGCTGGAGCGATGCGGGCCACAGTGCGCGCGCGCTGAGTGCGACCAGCATCGAAGTGGTTGCGGTCAACGGCCACAAGCTGGTGCTGCTGCGCGAACTGCTCGGCGAAGGCGAGCCGGAGGACATCGAGATCCACCAGCCCTCGCTGGAAGACCTGTACCGCTACTACATGGAGCGCGCCGGCGACGTGCGCACCCAGGAGGGCCGAGCATGAAGCAGATCTGGAACATCGCCCGCAAGGAACTCAGCGATGGCCTGCGCAACCGCTGGCTGCTGGCCATCAGCCTGCTGTTCGCCGTACTCGCGGTGGGCATCGCCTGGCTTGGCGCCGCGGCGTCCGGGCAGCTGGGGTTCACCTCGATCCCGGCGACCATCGCCAGCCTGGCCAGTCTGGCCACCTTCCTGATGCCGCTGATCGCGCTGCTGCTGGCCTATGACGCGATCGTCGGCGAGGACGAAGGCGGCACGCTGATGCTGTTGCTGACCTATCCGCTCGGCCGTGGGCAGATCCTACTCGGCAAGTTCGTCGGCCACGGGCTGATCCTCGCCCTGGCGGTGCTGATCGGCTTCGGCTGCGCGGCACTGGCGATTGCCCTGCTGGTCGAGGACATCGAACTGGGCCTGCTGCTCTGGGCGTTCGGCCGCTTCATGATCTCCTCGACGCTGCTCGGCTGGGTGTTCCTCGCCCTGGCCTACGTGCTCAGCAGCAAGGTCAGCGAGAAGTCCAGTGCGGCCGGGTTGGCGCTGGGCGTCTGGTTCCTCTTCGTGCTGGTCTTCGACCTGGTGCTGCTGGCGCTGCTGGTGCTCAGCGAGGGCAAGTTCAGCCCCGAGCTGCTGCCCTGGCTACTGCTGCTCAACCCCACGGACATCTATCGCCTGATCAACCTGTCGGGCTTCGAGGGTGCCGGCAGCGCGATGGGCGTGCTGTCGCTGGGCAGCGATCTGCCGGTTCCCGGCGCAGTGCTCTGGCTGTGCCTGCTGGCCTGGGTCGGCGCCTCGCTGCTGCTGGCCTATGGCATGTTCCGTCGGCGTCTGACCTGATCCCAACTTACAAGGAGTCTCTATGAATCGGCTTTATCATCACGGTATTCGCGCGCTGTTGCTGCTGGCACTGGGCCTGGGGCTGGCCGCCTGCGGTGAAAAGGAAGAGGTCAAGCAGACGCTCGATCCGGTGGCCTTCCACGAGAATGACGAATGTCACGTATGCGGCATGGTCATCAGCGATTTCCCCGGGCCGAAAGGCCAGGCGGTGGAGAAGGGGGGCGTGAAGAAGTTCTGTTCCACCGCCGAGATGCTCGGCTGGTGGCTGCAGCCCGAGAACAAGCTGCTCGATGCCAAGCTGTACGTGCACGACATGGGCAAGAGCCAGTGGGAGCACCCGGACGACGCCTACCTGATCGACGCGACCAGCGCCTATTACGTGATCGGTACTTCGCTCAAGGGCGCGATGGGCGCGTCGCTGGCGACCTTCTCCGACGAGGCGGCTGCGCAGAAACTTGCGGCCGAGAATGGCGGTCGCGTGCTGCGCTTCGAGCAGATCGACCAGGCCCTGCTGCAGGAGGCCGCGAGCATGCAGCACGGGGCGATGCACGATGAGCACGCGCCAGCGCAACACGACAACGCACACGCCGGTCACTGACCGCGACAATCCAACGAGGTGAGCTAATTATGGGTATCAGCATCTGGCAACTCCTGATCATCCTCCTGATCGTCGTCATGCTGTTTGGCACCAAGCGCCTGCGCGGCCTGGGCGCCGATCTGGGCAGTGCGATCAGCGGGTTCCGCAAGTCGATCAACGACACCGATAGCGCCTCGTCGACCGAGGCGATTAAGCAGGACGCCAATCGGGTCTGAGACCAGCGCGTCTGGACCCGTCATCGCCTGGCCTGTTTCGGGCCAGGCGATTCCTCCCGTTCCCCCGCAGCACCTGCGGGCATCTTCGCTGCGCCGCGCAACGCCTCGCGGTGATCCGCGTGCGGGATTAGCCGCCGCGACACGATTCCTCTTCGATCTGCTCCCGTTCCGCCTACAGCGTCGCCGTCTCAGTCACCGGCGCGGTGGGGGATTTCCGACCGTCCGGAAAAAAGCTGATTGCAATCAAGTCTGTCGAGGGCTTCTAACCTGTAGAAAGTAACCCTGGCTCCCGATGTCGTGGGAGCGCACATGGTTCCGGCAGGCCTGCATCGTCCAGGCGCACTCGCCGGGCATGAGAATGATCTGGAGGCCTTCCGTGCAAGTTATCGATCGGCGAAAAGCCCTGAGTATCCCGCCCATCTGGAGGCTCGCGTTTCGCCCGTTCTTTCTCGCCGGCAGCGTCTACGCGCTGCTGGCGATCCCGCTCTGGGTCTCGGCCTGGACTGGCTTCTGGCCGGGGCTGCAGCCCACTGGCGGCTGGCTCGCCTGGCACCGCCACGAAATGCTGTTCGGCTTCGCGCTGGCGATCGTCGCGGGCTTTCTGCTCACCGCGGTACAGACCTGGACCGGCCAGGTCGCGCCGTCCGGCAACCGGCTGATGGCGCTGGCGCTGGTCTGGCTGGCGGCGCGTCTGGGCTGGTTGTTCGGCCTGCCGCTGGCGTTGCTGGTGCCGCTGGAATTGCTGTTCCCGCTCGCCGTCGCGCTGCTGATGGCGCAGATGCTCTGGGCGGTGCGGCAGAAGCGCAACTACCCGATCGTGGCGGTGTTGTCGCTGATGATCGCGGCCGACGTGCTGGTGCTGGTAGGGCTGGTGCAGGGCGATGACGGCCTGCAACGCCAGGGCGTGTGGGCCGGGCTGTGGCTGGTGGCCGCGCTGATGGCACTGATCGGCGGACGGGTGATTCCGTTCTTTACCCAGCGTGGTCTGGGCTGGGTCGAGGCGATCAAGCCGTGGGTCTGGCTGGATGTGGCGTTGCTGGTCGGCACCGCGCTGATCGCGATTCTCTACGCGCTGGGGCCGGCGTTGCAGCCGCACCCGCTGCTGGGGCTGCTGTTCGCCGCGGTTGGCGTGGGCCACCTGCTGCGTCTGGCGCGCTGGTACGACAAGGGGATCTGGGGCGTCGCGCTGCTGTGGTCGTTGCATCTGGCGATGCTCTGGCTGGTGGTGGCGGCGTTCGGTCTGGCGCTCTGGCATTTCGGCCTGCTGGTCAATGCCAGCCCGGCGCTGCACGCACTGAGCGTCGGCTCCATGAGCGGTCTGATCCTGGCGATGATCGCGCGGGTCACCCTGGGGCATACCGGTCGTCCGCTGCAGCCGCCGGCAGGAGTCGTCGCCGCCTTCGTACTGTTCAACCTGGGCACGCTGGCGCGGGTGTTCCTCACGGCGGTGTGGCCGGTCGCCGGACTCTGGCTGGCGGCGCTGTGCTGGGCACTGGCCTTCCTCATCTACGTCTGGCGCTACGCACCGATGCTGGTGCGTGCGCGGGTCGATGGTCATCCGGGCTGATTTCAACGACGCCGGCAATTCCGCTGGCGCCACGGGAGACGGACTGAGCGTGCAACGACCGTCTTTCCTTCTGGGGCACCAATCCGCTGCCGGCCGTCGTGCCGGCGGCCGTGGGCTCGGCGACGCCGGGCAATGGAGTAAACGATGAAAAGCGAATTCCTCGATCGTCTGGCGGTCATCACCGGAGCCAGTTCCGGTATCGGTCTGGCGCTGTGTGCCGCGTTGCTGCAGCGCGGCGCGCGGGTACTGGCGATGTCGCGCACGCTGGGCGGGCTCGAGCAGTTGCTGCAGCCCTATCCCGATCAGCTGGTCTGGCTGCAGGGCGACGTGACCCGTGCCGACGACCTGCAGACGCTGTGCCGACGGGCCGCGGAGATGGGGCCGGTCAGCTATCTGGTGCCCAACGCCGGCATCGCCGAGCTGGCCTGTGGGCTCGACATGCCGGCCTTCGACCGTCAGTGGGCGATCAATGGCGCCGGTGCGCTGAATACTCTGAATGCCCTGCGCGGCGAGCTGGCCAAGCCGGCTTCGGTGGTGTTCATCGGTAGCTTCCTCACCCGTTCGGCCTTTCCGGGGCTGGCGGCCTATATCGCCAGCAAGGCAGCGCTGGGCGCGCAGGCCCGGACCCTGGCGGTGGAATTCGCGCCGCTGGATGTGCGCATCAACATGGTCTCGCCGGGGCCGACCGCGACCGCGATCTGGGGCAGTCTCGGATTGACCGACGAGCAGCTCGACGAGGTCGCCGAGAGTGTCACCAAGCGCCTGCTGCCGGGGCATTTCCTCGAAGCCTCGGCCGTTGCCAACGTGATCCTGTTCCAGCTCTCGCAGGGTGCGCGTGGCGTTTATGGTCAGGACTGGGTGGTCGACAACGGCTACACCGTCAGCTGAAGGGGTGACCCATGTGGTTCAAGAACAAGGCAGCGCTACGCCTGCAGCAGGAACTGGACGCACTGCGCGCCAGCCATGCCGAGCAGGTCGCGCGCATCGCCGCGCTGGAGCAGCAGCTGCAGCAGGCTGAAACCGCCAGCCGGGATGGCCAGCGCCAGCTCGACTATTACCGCGGCGTTTCCGCCAGCCTGACGCGCTTCAGTGTGTCGGTTGCGCATCTGAGCGAATCCTTCGAGTTCCTCACCGGCCAGCTGGGCGAGAACAAGGGCCGCGCCGGTGAGGTTGCGGCGGCGGCGCTGAGCAACCAGAAGCACTTCGGCGAACTGCAGGGCCGCGCCGCGGAGATGGAAAGCGGTCTGGCGCTGGCGTCGCGCAAGGTCGATACCCTGGCCGAGCACTCGCAGGAGATCAACGGCATCGTCGATCTGATCAGCGGCATCGCCAGCCAGACCAACCTGCTGGCGCTCAATGCGGCGATCGAGGCGGCGCGGGCCGGCGAGGCGGGGCGCGGCTTTGCGGTGGTTGCCGGGGAGATCCGCAGTCTGGCGGAAAAGACCGCGCTGGCGACCGGCGACATCGTGCGCAAGATCGGCGAGGTGCAGGCCGAGATTCGCAACGTGCACGACTACATCCAGCTGCAGGGCACCCATGCGCAGGGCTTCAGCCGCACCACCGAGGATGCGGTCGGGGCGATGCGCACCCTGCATCAGCTGGCCGGGGCGATGCGCGAGAGCAGCTCGGCGGCTGCGCTGCGCGCCGGGGTCGAGCTGGCCAACCTCGACGAGCTGTCGCTGAAGTTCGTGGTCTACAACCACCTGCTCGGCGAGCGCTCGCGGCAGGCGCCACAACTGCCCGGCGAGCGTGATTGCCGCTTCGGCCGCTGGTATTACGGCGAGGGCAATCGGGACATCCAGGCGCTGGATTGTTTCGCCCAGATCGAGCGACCACATACCGCGGTGCACGCCCAGGGGCAGGCGGCGATCGACGCCTTCGGGCGGGACTCGCTGGAGAGCGCGCTGCGACATCTGGAACGGATGGAGGAGGCCAACCTGGAGGTGATGCGCATCGTCAACGCCGTGATCGAGCAATACGAGCGAGGCGTAACGCGCGCTGCCTGATTCCGTTGTAAAGCACGATTGGTCAGCCGGAAAAATGACCAAAAGCATGTTTGTGCAATTTTATTGCACTCTACCTGCAATACTATTCGTTAGAGATTATTCAACTGCCCGCTGACAATGCGCAGGCATTCCGTCTGCGCGACTCACCGTCGCGTCCGAACATGAACCGGTCCCTGGAGGAGCGGCGAGTGAGTGCGGTGTGCCGGTCCGTCGACCATTGGAAGTGTTGCGCCTGCAGATTTCTATGCTCGTTCACCGGTGCCCGTGCTGGCCCGCCCAGCGAGCATGAGCGAACAGCACAACCCTGAAGCGATCGCCTACAACTACCGCGTGGTGCGGCAGTTCACCCTGATGACCCTGGTCTGGGGCGTAATCGGCATGGGGCTCGGGGTGTTCATCGCGGCGCAGCTGGTGTGGCCACAGCTGAACTTCGATCTGCCGTGGACCAGTTTCGGGCGATTGCGACCCATCCATACCAATCTGGTGATCTTCGCCTTCGGCGGCGGCGCGCTGTTCGCCTCTTCGTTCTACATCGTGCAGCGCACCAGTCACGTGCGGCTGATTTCCGACCGGCTGGCCAGCGTGGTGTTCTGGGGCTGGCAGGCCGCCTGCGTGGCGATGCCGATTTCCTATGCGCTGGGCTACACCACGTCCAAGGAATACGCCGAGATGGAGTGGCCGATCGCGCTGTGGGTCACGCTGATGTGGGTGCTCTACGCCTACCTCTTCTTCGGCACCATCGCGCGCCGCCGGATCCGCCACATCTATGTCGGCAACTGGTTCTTCGGCGCATTCATCATCGTCACCGGCATGGTGCACATCATCAACCATGCGCTGATCCCGGTGACCCTGCTCAAATCCTACTCGCTGTATTCCGGCGCCACCGACGCGATGGTGCAGTGGTGGTACGGCCACAGCGTGGTGGGCTTCATTCTCTCGGTGGGCTTTCTCGGCATGATGTATTACTTCGTGCCCAAGCAGGCCGAGCGGCCGATCTATTCCTACCGGCTGTCGATCGTGCACTTCTGGGCGATCATCTCCATCTATATCTGGGCCGGCCCGCACCACCTGCACTACACCGCGCTGCCGGACTGGGCGCAGAGCCTGGGCATGGCCATGTCGATCATCCTGCTGGCGCCGAGCTGGGGCGGCATGATCAACGGCATGATGACCCTCTCCGGCGCCTGGCATAAGCTGCGCACCGATCCGATCCTGCGCTTCCTGGTGGTCTCGCTGGCCTTCTACGGCATGTCCACCTTCGAAGGCCCGATGATGGCGATCAAGACGGTCAACGCGCTGTCGCACTACACCGACTGGACCATCGGCCACGTCCATGCCGGGGCGCTGGGCTGGGTCGCGATGATCTCCATCGGCTCGCTGTACCACCTGATTCCGCGGCTCTGGGGCCGTGAGCGGATGCACAGCATCGGCCTGATCAACGCGCATTTCTGGCTGGCTACCATCGGCACCGTGCTCTACATCGCCTCGATGTGGGTCAACGGCATCACCCAGGGCCTGATGTGGCGCGCGGTCAACGAGGACGGCACGCTGACCTACTCCTTCGTCGAGGCGCTGGAAGCCAGTCATCCCGGCTATCTGGTGCGCATGGCCGGCGGTGCGATCTTCGCCACGGGCATGCTGCTGATGGCGCTCAATACCTGGCTGACCGTGCGCGCGGCGCGCGAAGAGCCGCTGACCGGCGTGCCGCCGCTGACCGTGGCCTGACCGCCTCACCGTTTTCCTCACCTGGTCCAGGGACGGACTTTTTTATTCGCGCGCCCGTCCGGCGCACCCCGATCGATCCGCCAAGCAGTAAACATGCACGACTCCCTCAGCCTGTGGTTCCGCTCGTTCATCCCCGCTCCCCTGAATGCTTCACCGAAGGAATGGCTGCGCGCCGCCATCGGCATCGCCCTGGTCATGCCGCTGGTGTTCTGTGCCGGCTACTGGACCGTCGGCACGCCGCTGACCCTGCAGATCATGGGGCCGGCCGGGGCGTCGGCGGTGCTGGTGTTCGTCGCCTCGTCCAGCCCGTTCGCCCAGCCGTGGGCGCTGTTGGCCGGCAACGTGGTCGCCGCGCTGATCGGTATCGGGCTGGGCATGAGCGGGCTGCCGAACGTGCTGTCGCTGGCACTGGCGGCCTGCCTGTCGCTGGTCTGCCTGTTTTCCCTGCGCTGCCTGCATCCGCCGAGCATCGCGTTGTCGCTGGTGGCGGCGGTTGGCGGAGCGGATGTACATCAGCTGGGTTTCGCGCTGCTCGGCCCGGTGCTGTTCTATTCGTTGCTGCTGGTGGCGGTCGCGCTGGTCTACAACAACCTCACCGGCCATCCTTACCCGAAGCCGCGACTGAGCCGCGAGAACGTCCATCTCACTCATGACCTGTCGCCCGGCGAGCGCATGAGCTTCACCCATGACGACGTCGATCGCGCGTTGCAGGAGTTCGGCGAGTACGTCGACGTCACCCGCGACGATCTCGAACGGTTGATCAAGCAGACCGAGAAGCACGCGCTGCGCCGCAGCATGGGCGAGATCACCGCGGCGCACGTGATGTCGCGCGATCTGCGCTGGCATACCCCGGACACCTTCATCGAGCAGGCGTGGCAGACGCTGCAGGCCCATCGGCTACGCTCGCTGCCGGTGGTGGAGGGCGACGACCACCGGCTGGTCGGCATCGTCACCCAGGTCGATCTGCTCAAGCACTTCCACCCGCAGCCGGGGCGGCTCAGCTTCGGCCAGTTGAACTTCCTGCGCGGCACCAAGTTGCGCGCGATCATGAGTTCGCCGGTGGTGTCGGTGACGGCCGATACGCACATGGTCGAGCTGGTCTATCTGCTCTCCGATCGCGGCCTGCACTGCCTGCCGGTGGTCGATGCGCAGCAGCGGCTGATCGGCATGATCACCCAGACCGATCTGATCGCCGCGCTGTACCGCAACTGGCTCAAGCACCTGCCGGACTGAACCGGCACGCCATCAGATCTCGTAGTACCAGCGCGACCAGTCGAAGTCGTCGCGGGCCACCTCGTGCAGCAGCTCAATGGCCTTGGCCAGCGCCGGCGACTCGCTGGCACGGGCGTAGACCAGGTAGATCGGGTAGGAAAACTCCGGGGCCTGCTCCACCCGCTTGAGCATGCCGCTCTCCAGGTAGCGCTGGACCACGCGGGTGCGAAAGTAGCCGCGTCCGCCGTATTGCACCAGGTATTGCAGCGCCAGCGGGCCGAGGCTGAACGACAGCGCGGCGCGGGTGTATTCGGGCAATGCCTGGTTGTGCTGCTTGCGAAACGCCGGCCCCCAGTCGACATACAGGTAGGGCGTGGGGTTTTCCGCCTGCACCACCTGGATCAGCTTTTCCTCCAGCAGCTGTTCGATCTGCAGGCCCGGCCAGTATTCGGGCTGGTGCACCAGTGCGGCATCGAGCACGCCGAGGTCGAGCTTCTTCTGCAGCTCCTCGCCACTGCCGACCTCCAGCCGTACCGCATGGTTCGGCAGGCTCTGACGCAGGCGCTGCACCCAGGCCAGCATCAGCGGATTGCACAGGCTCACTTCGGAACCGAGGGTCAGCAGCTTGCCGCCGCCCTGCGACAGCGGCAGGTCGCGCCGCGCGGCTTCCCAGGTCTGTACCAGCTGGTTGGCGTAGGCGACGAACCGCTCGCCGTCGTCGGTCAGCCGTGCGCCGGCGCGATTGCGCACGAACAGGCGGCAGCCCAGCTGGCCTTCGAGGTTGTGCACCCGCGCGGTCACCGCCGTCTGGGTGATGTGCATACGTTCGGCGGCACCGATGAAGCTGCCGCTGCGGATGATCTCGAGAAAGGTACGGGCAAGATCGATATCCACGAGCGCGCCTTCAGTGCAAGAAAAATGATTCGACTGAGGATTGTATAGCGGTTGTGGTGAATCGTGGCTGCTACGTTAGGTTATCAGCCCAAAGTGCCGCTCCACGCTGGGCGCGGAGCGGCAGAGGGGGAGGTCAGTGCGAGGTGCCTTCGGCGAACTCGATCTTGTTGCCGACGTTGTACTTGCCGGACGGCTTGTTCATCGGCAGGCGCTTGATCTCTTCCAGCGTGTTGGCGTCGTAGACGATCAGCGCGCCGTCGGTGTCCCAGACGCTGAGCAGGGCGTAACGGCCGTCGTTGGTGAACTCGACGTGGGCGGCGTTCTTGCCCGGCATCGGTCGCAGCGTGTGGGCGATCTCCAGGGTCTGCTTGTCGATCAGATGCACGACATCGTTGTTCGGGCCGAAGAACACATCGGTCCAGGCGTAGGGAGAATTCTGCTGGCTGCGCATGAAGAAGCCCGGGCCCTGGGTGGGGATTTCCTTGATCAGCTTCCAGGTTTCCAGGTCGAGCACCGAGATCAGCCCCTTGCTCACGTTCGGCGTGGCAAACACCCACTTACCGTCACGCTTCCAGTAGATCCCCGAGCCCAGGTGCGGCATGCCCGGCAGCGGGATGTCGGTGACTGCCTTGCCGCTGTCGAGGTCGATCACCTGGCCGCCGTGGGCCTGGCGCGAGGTGGCCAGCAGGTGGCTGTAGTCGGGCGTGAAGGAGAAGTCGTCGAGAAAATCCCTGGCCTTGATCCGCCGCGGCTCGAAGGTCGGTTCGCCGGCGTAGGACAGCTCCCAGGCTTCCTTCACGTCCTTCAGGGCGACCACGAAACTGTTGCGCGGCGGCGCGGTGTAGACGGCGCTGACCCGCGACGGCGTGCCGTCCTCGGCGACCGCCGGAATGTGCTTGACCAGCGACAGGTCGCGCGCATCGAGCAGCACCAGATTGCCCGGCAGGTAGTTGCCGACCAGCACCCAGCGCCCGTCGTTGCTCACCGCCAGGTTGCGAGTGTTCAGCCCGGCGCGCACCTCGGCGATCTTGGTCAGGTTGTGCAGGTCGTACTGGCTGATCCAGCCGTCACGCGAGGCGAAGTAGACGAAGCGGCCGTCCGGCGAGAACTTCGGCCCGCCATGCAGGGCGAAGTGTGACTGAAAGCGCGTCAGCGGCTCGAAGCGGTCGCCGTCGAGGATGGTCACGTGGTGGTCGCCGGCTTCCACCACGACGAACAGGTTCAGCGGATCGGCGCCGTGCTGCGGGGTGGTCGGCAGCTTGGCCAGGTCGGCGAGCATGCGGTGGCTGGCGCGGATGTCGGCGTCGCTCCAGCTCGGTGGGATGGCCGGCGGCTGGTAGAGATAGGTCACCAGGCTGGCGATCTGCTTCTCGTCCAGCACGCTGGAAAACGCCGCCATCTGGCTGGCCGGGCGCCCGTCGCGGATCACCTTGTGTGCTTCGGCCGGCTTGATCCGCCCGAGGCTCTCGGGCAGCAGCGCCGGGCCGGCACCGCCGAGGCGGTTGACGCCGTGGCAGCTCTGGCAGTGCTGTTCATACAGGGCCTGGGTCGCATCCGTGGCTTCGGCAGCGGCGGCCTGCGGCACGGCCAGATCGAGCGCGACGAAGGTCGCGGCCGGCAGCGCGGCCGCCAGCAGCAGGGCAGGGATCAGCCGCATACGGCCTCCGCTTCGCGAGGGGTTTCACTGCGCAGGCGCGCCGGGTATTCGACCTGCTGGCCATCGAACAGACCGACCACCTGGCCAATCACCGTCAGGGTCGGCGGCGTCAGGTGCTTTTCATCGGCCATGCTCGGCAGTTGCTTGAGCGTGCAGCGCACCACCTGCTGGTCCTGGCGGGTGCCGTTGCCGATCAGCGCGGCGGGGGTGTCCAGCGGCAGGCCGGCAGCAATCAGGTTGCGCGAGATTTCGCCGAGGCTGGCCAAGCCCATGTAGAACACCAGGGTCTGCTTGCCTTCGGCCAGGGCGCTCCAGGGCAGGCGCAGCTCGCCGTTCTCCTGCAGGTGGCCGGTGATGAACTGACACGAGTGGGCGACATCGCGATGCGTCAGCGGAATGCCGGCATAGGCGCTGCAGCCGGCGGCGGCGGTGATGCCGGGCACCACCTGGCAGTCGATGCCGCGCTCGAGCAGGTATTCCAGTTCCTCGCCGCCACGGCCGAAGATGAACGGGTCGCCGCCCTTCAAGCGCACCACGCGCTTGTTCTGCAGCGCCAGTTCGGCCAGCAGCGCGTTGATCTGCGGCTGCGGCAGGCTGTGGTAGCCGCTGGTCTTGCCGACGTAATGCCGGCTGCAGGTGGCGGGCAGCAGGGCCAGCAGGGCGTCGCTGATCAGGCGGTCGTAGACCACCGCGTCGGCCTGTTGCAGCAGGCTCCAGGCGCGCAGGGTGAGCAGGCCGGGATCGCCCGGGCCGGCACCGACCAGGGCGACTTCGCCGGGGGCGAACGCTGCGCTCAGCGAGGCGGGTAGCGTGATTGGCTGGTCCATGGGCTCTCCTGAAAAATTTCTCATCGGACTACGGTGTGGCGCTACGCGGCACTTGGCGGCCGCTGTAGTGGCTCAAATGGCGATGCTGGGAATGCGCTGCGGCGTCGGCACGCCGATTTCCTCGTCGGTCAGGTAGCAGCCGGGGTCCTCGGCCCACAGGTTGCCCTCGGCCCAGGCGCGGGTGCGGGTGTTGCCGTTGCAGATCGACAGCCAGCGGCAATCGGCGCAGCGGCCTTCGACGGCGCGCGGATGCTGGCGCAGCTGCTGCAGCAGCGGTTGCGGGTGGTCCAGCCAGATGTCGCGGAAGCTCTGCTTGCGCACGTTGCCGACGGTGTGCTGCCACCAGTAGGTGTCCGGGTGCACGTCGCCGATGTTGTCGATGTTGGCGATGCCGCTGCCCGAAGCGTTGCCGCCCCAGGCGCGCAGCATGCCTTCGAGGCGTGTGGCGTGCTGCGGCAGGTTGGCCTCGACCCACTGCAGCAGGAGGATGGCGTCGGCGTCGTTGTTGCCGCTGACAAAGTCGGTCTCGCGGCCGTTCTGCACATCGTCCCAGGCCTGCTCGAACAGCTGGCGCATGGCGTCGCGGGTCATCTGATGATGGGCGTCGGCCTTGCGGCTGCGCTTGCCGCGGCCGCTGTAGTTGAGGTGCGAGAGGTAGAACTTCTGCACGTCGTGCTCGCGCATCAGCGCGAGGAGGGCGGGCAGCTGCGGATAGTTGTTCTGCGTCAGGGTGGTGCGCAGGCCGACGCGGATGTCGTGCTGGCGGCACAGGTCGATCGCGTGCATGGACGCGGCGAAGCTGCCCTTGAGCTGGCGCCAGTCGTCGTGCACCGCTTCCAGACCGTCGATGCTGATGCCGACGTAGTCGTACTGGGCGGCGACGATCTGTTCGATGTTGCCCTCGTCGATCAGCGTGCCGTTGGTCGACAGCGCGACGAAGAAGCCCTTGTCGCGGGCGTAGTCGGACAGCTCGAAGATGTCCTTGCGCAGCAGCGGCTCACCTCCGGAGAGGATCAGCACGCGCACGCCGGCGGCGTGCAGATCGTCAATCACCCTGAGCGCTTCGGCGGTTTCCAGCTCGTCGCGGAATTCGCTGTCGGCGGAGGTAGCGTAGCAGTGCTTGCAGGTCAGATTGCAGCGGCGCAGCAGGTTCCAGATCACCACCGGCGGGCGCGCGCCAGCGGTGCCGCGGGCGCCGAGTACGGGAGTGGTCGGCCGGGCCAGGGCGCGCAGGTAATGGCTGATTCTCAACATGAGCGTCTCTCCTCGGGGAGCGCGGGGCTCCGTGGGCACGCCACCCGCGGTGACCTGCCTCGATGGGGTGCAGGATCAACGAGCGCCCGGAGCCTATCCTTGACGAGAAACAATAAAAGACCGGATATGCCGCCACCGCGCCAGAGCGGCGCGACGTGCGGTTGGGAAGAGCGGAGGGCAGGGCCTGGCGCCGGCGCTGTCGCCGGCGCGCAGGGGGCTGTGGCTAGTTGCCGCGCAGCATCAGCAGGATGACGATCAGTGCGATCAGCAGCGGCCAGGCGAGCAGCAGCAGGCGCCACAGGCGCGGCGCGTGGCGCAGCTCCATGAAGCCTTCGGTGATCAGCCAGGCCTTGCCCAGCGCCACCAGCAGAATGGTGCCGCCGAGCAGCAGGGTCGAACCGGCGCTGCCGAGCAGCACGGTGGTGATGGAGAGCAGGGCCAGTCCCAGCCAGCAGCCAACCAGGACTTTTGAAGCGGACATGGCTACCTCGTCAGTTCAGTACGTACACCAGCGGGAACAGCAACACCCAGACCAGATCGACCATGTGCCAGTAGAGCACGCCGGATTCCATCCCACCGTGGTGTTGCGGTGAGTAGGCGCGGCGCCGGCAGCGCTCGGCCATCCAGCCGAGGATCACCATGCCCAGCAGCACGTGCAGGAAATGGAAGCCGGTGAGGATCCAGTAAAGGGTGAAGAAGCGGTTGTGTTCGAGCCCCAGGCCGAGCGAGGCCAGATGCCCGTACTCGTTCAGCTTGAGCACCACGTAGACGCAGGATGACAGCAGCGCGGCGAGCAGCAGCAGGCCGGCGCGGCCCTGGCGGTCGGCGCGCACCTGCTCGACCGCCAGCGCGGCGAACAGCCCCGAGGTCAGCAGGCTGAGCGTCAGCGCCAGGCCGATGGAGCTGTCCAGCGCCTGCCGGCTTTCGGCGAACATCGCCGGATCGAGCAGCTGGGTCACGGCGAAGGCGACGATCAGCAGGGCGAACACGGTCAGCTCGGCGAGGATGAAGAACCACATCGCCAGGTCGCCCGGCAGCCGCCGAACCGGGCGCGTGAGCACCTCAGCCGAAGTGGACATCGACGACCTCCATCAGCGCGGCGACGGTTTGCGGGTCGTCCGACAGCGGCTCGGCGAGACAGGCCAGGCAGGCCTGACGCGGCGTCATGCCGGAGCGGATCATGCGGGCAGTGAAGATCAGCAGGCGCGTGGAGGCGACTTCCTCCAGGTCGTGCTGCTCGAGCCGGCGCAGCGCCTGGCCGAGCTTGACCACCTGCGCGGCGAGCGCGGCATCGACCTGGGCCTCGTTGGCGACGATGCGTTCTTCCTCGGCCTGCGGCGGGTAGTCGAAGCGCATCGCGACGAAGCGCTGGCGGGTGCTGGGCTTCATGCCCTTGAGCAGATTCTGGTAACCGGGGTTGTACGACACCACCAGCATGAAGCTCGGCGGTGCCTTGAGCGCCTCGCCGGTGCGTTCGATGAACAGCTCGCGGCGGTCGTCGGCCAGCGGGTGCAGCACCACGGCGGTGTCCTGGCGTGCCTCGACCACTTCATCGAGGTAGCAGATGCCGCCTTCGCGCACGGCCCGGGTCAGCGGGCCGTCCTGCCACCAGGTGCCTTGCGCGCCGATCAGGTGACGGCCGACGAGGTCGGCGGCGGAGAGATCGTCATGGCAGGCCACGGTATACAGCGGCAATCCCAGACGATGCGCCATGTGCTGCACGAAGCGGGTCTTGCCGCAACCGGTCGGTCCCTTGATCAGCACGGGCATGCCGTGTTGCCAGGCCTGCTCGAACAACGCCTGTTCGTTGCCCAGGGGCTGATAGAACGGCGCGTCGGGAGTGTCGGCAACTACGGTCAGTCTTTCGGGCGCATTCACGGGCAATACCTCACTGCGGTAGTCGGTTAATCACGAACGACAAACTACCGCCCGCATCGCTGCCCCTCAAGGCATCCGCCGGCAAAGCTTGATCGCGGTCAAGCCCCGCTCGAATTGGTCGCCGCCGGTCAGGCATTCGCTACTCGCAGCGCCAAATGCCGGGCTATCGTCGCCCCCGCGACAAGGCGTCACGCCTGGGGGGTGTCGGGGGGGCTCTTGATTGCCGTCAAGCGCTCGGCGATTTGCGCTCTCCTAGGATGCAACCGCACCAATTAATCACTGGAATTGCCGCACCGCCGTCACTTAGCAGGAATCGCATGAGGCGATTCAGAGGAGAAAACGTATGCGCAAACCACTACTGGCCGGACTTGTCGCCGGCTTTTCGCTGCTTGCTCTGGGCGTGGCCCAGGCGCAGGACACAGCAGAAGACAAAGCCCAGGCCGCTTATAAGGGCCAAGCGTCGACCGTCGACCCAGCCAGTGCGCAGGTCGTGCGTTCTCCGGGCGCGCCGGATCTGAGCGCCGGTGAGTTCGAGCAGGCCAAGGAAATCTACTTCCAGCGCTGCGCCGGCTGCCACGGCGTGCTGCGTAAAGGCGCCACCGGCAAGCCGCTGACCCCGGACATCACCCAGGAGCGCGGCCAGGCCTATCTGGAAGCGCTGATCACCTACGGTTCGCCGGCGGGTATGCCCAACTGGGGCACCTCGAACGCGCTGACCAAGGACCAGATCACCTTGATGGCCAAGTACATCCAGCACACCCCGCCGACTCCGCCGGAGTGGGGCATGGCCGAGATGAAGAATTCCTGGAAGGTCCTGGTCAAGCCGGAAGATCGTCCGAAGAAGCAGATGAACGATCTCGACCTGCCGAACCTGTTCTCCGTCACCCTGCGTGACGACGGCAAGATCGCGCTGATCGACGGCGAAACCAAGAAGATCGTCAAGACCATCGACACCGGCTACGCCGTGCACATTTCGCGCATGTCGGCCTCCGGCCGCTACCTGCTGGTGATCGGTCGTGACGCCAAGATCGACATGATCGACCTGTGGGCCAAGGAGCCGACCAAGGTCGCCGAGATCAAAGTGGGTATCGAGGCTCGTTCGGTCGAGACGTCCAAGTACAAGGGCTACGAGGACAAGTACGTCATCGCCGGCGACTACTGGCCGCCGCAGTTCACCATCATGGACGGCGAGACCCTGCAGCCGCTGCAGATCGTCTCCACCCGTGGCATGACTGTGGACAAGCAGGAATACCACCCGGAACCGCGCGTCGCGGCGATCATCGCCTCGCACGAGCATCCGGAGTTCATCGTCAACGTCAAGGAAACCGGCAAGATTCTGCTGGTCAACTACAAGGACATCGACAACCTCACCACCACCAGCATCAACGCCGCGCCGTTCCTGCATGACGGTGGCTGGGACAGCACGCACCGCTACTTCATGACGGCCGCCAACAACTCCAACAAGGTTGCGGTGGTCGACTCCAAGGAGCGCAAGCTGAGCGCGCTGGTCGAAGTCGGCAAGATCCCGCACCCGGGTCGTGGCGCCAACTTCAATCACCCGAAATACGGTCCGGTCTGGGCCACCAGCCACCTGGGCGACGAGAGCATCTCGTTGATCGGTACCGATCCAAAAAACCACCCGCAGTACGCGTGGAAGCACGTCGACACCCTGAAGGGCCAGGGCGGTGGTTCGCTGTTCATCAAGACCCATCCGAAGTCCAAGCACCTGTACCTGGATACCACCTTCCACCCGGATGCCAAGGTCAGTCAGTCGGCCGCGGTGTTCGACATCAGCAACCTGGAAGCGGGCTTCAAGGTTCTGCCGATCGGCGAGTGGGCCGGTCTGAAGGACGGTGCCAAGCGCGTCGTGCAGCCTGAGTACAACGAGGCCGGCGACGAGGTGTGGTTCTCGGTGTGGAGTGGTCAGGAAGAGGAGTCGGCCATCGTGGTGGTTGACGACAAGACTCTGAAACTCAAAACAGTGATCAAGGACAAAAGGTTGATTACCCCAACCGGTAAATTTAACGTCCACAACACTCAGTACGACGTTTACTGAGTTTAGCCCCGGGGGCGGGCCTCAAGATCCGCCCTCTTCTTTAGCCTTGAGGAAGTACTCATGAAGAAAGTTCTGCTCCCGCTGCTCGCCCTTGGCGGCGCTCTGGCCCTGCAGCCAGCGCTGGCCCAGGACGGCGAAGCGCTGTTCAAGAGCAAGCCCTGCGCGGCCTGCCACAGCGTCGACGCCAAACTGGTCGGCCCGGCTCTGAAGGAAGTGGCAGCGAAGAATGCCGGCGTTGATGGCGCCGTCGATACGCTGGCCGCCAGCATCAAGAACGGCAGCCAAGGCAAGTGGGGCCCGATCCCGATGCCGCCAAATGCCGTGACCGAAGAAGAAGCCAAGGCCCTGGCTACCTGGGTCCTGAGCCTCAAGTAACACCCCTGGAGGACGCCATGACCCGCTCCCGACACGCAGTATCACGTTTGGGGCTGACCCTGGCGTCCCTCCTCTTGATTCCTGCGGCCCTGGCCGCGGCGCCCGACGCCGAACGCCAGGCGCAACTCGAGCATCTGCTCCTGCAGGACTGTGGCTCCTGCCACGGCCTGCGCATGACCGGCGGCCTCGGCCCGGCGCTGACCCGCGACGCGCTTGCCGGCAAACCCCGCGACAGCCTGATCGCCACCGTCACCCACGGTCGTCCCGGTACCGCCATGCCCGGCTGGAAGGCCCTGCTCGACGAGCAGGACATCGCCTGGCTGGTCGATCTGCTTCTGCAAGGATATCCAAAGCCATGAACCGTCCGTCTTTGCTGCTGGCCGCGGCCTGCCTGTTGCTTGGCGCCTGTGCGCAACAACCGCTGCGTGGCAGCGGCGATCTCGGCGTGATCGTCGAGCGCGCCACCGGCAGCCTGCAAATCATCGAGAGCAGCGGTCAGACCCGCTTGGCACGGGTCGAGGGCTTGGGCGATCTGTCCCACGCCTCGGTGGTGTTTTCCCGCGATCAGCGCTTCGCCTATGTGTTCGGCCGCGACGGCGGGCTGACCAAGGTCGATCTGCTCGAACAGCGCATCGACAAGCGCGTGGTGCAGGCTGGCAACAGCATCGGCGGTGCGATCAGCCAGGACGGCGCGCTGATCGCCGTCGGCAACTACGAGCCGGGTGGCGTCAAGGTATTCGACGCCCAGACGCTCGAGCTGGTTGCCGACGTTCCGGCCACGCCGCTGGCCGATGGCAGCCGCAATTCGCGGGTAGTCGGCGTCACCGACGTGCCCGGCAAGCGTTTCATCTACAGCCTGTTCGATACCAACGAAACCTGGCTGCTGGATTTCAGTCAGGGCAACACCCCGAAGATCACGCG
Organism: Stutzerimonas stutzeri TS44; assembly: GCA_000263395.1. Taxonomy (GTDB): domain Bacteria; phylum Pseudomonadota; class Gammaproteobacteria; order Pseudomonadales; family Pseudomonadaceae; genus Stutzerimonas; species Stutzerimonas stutzeri_C. The sequence goes on along the minus strand of AJXE01000003.1, from coordinate 306,423 downwards.
TTTCGACAACATCGGCAAACAACCCTACGACGCTTTGCTGACGCCCGAAGGCCGCTATTACATCGCCGGCCTGTTCGGCGAAGACGGCATGGGCAAGATCGATCTGTGGCACCCGGAGAAGGGCGTCGAGCGCATTCTCGATGGCTACGGTCGCGGGCAGGAAAAACTGCCGGTCTACAAGATGCCGCATCTGGAAGGCTGGACCGTCGCCGGTAACCAGACCTTCGTCCCGGCCATCGGCCAGCACCGCGTGCTGGTGATGGATTCGCAGAACTGGAAGCAGACCGACGCCATCGATGTCGCCGGTCAGCCGGTGTTCGTTATGGCACGGCCCGATGCGCGGCAGATCTGGGTCAACTTCGCCCACCCGGACAACCACCGGATTCAGGTCATCGACAGCGAAACGCACAAGATCATCGCCGACCTCGAGCCGGGACCCGCGGTGCTGCACATGGAATTCACCGCACGCGGCGACCAGCTCTGGCTGTCGGTGCGCGACGGCAATGAAGTCCAGGTGTGGGACCCGTACCGCCTGCAATTGCTCAAGCGCCTGCCGGCCGAAAGCCCGAGCGGCATCTTCTTCAGCAGTCGCGCACACGAGACGGGGCTGTGACCATGATGATCGACGATCTCAGCCGCCGCCTGATCGACCGCTATCAGCACGGCATGCCCCTGTGCGCCGAACCCTATCGCGCCATGGCCGACGAGCTAGGCTGCGACGAGAGCGAGGTGCTGGCGCGCCTGGAACAGCTGCAGGAGTTCGGCGGCCTGTCGCGGATCGGTCCGGTGTTCGAGCACAGCCGTGCCGGCGCCAGCACCCTGGTCGCGCTGGCCGTGCCGCAAGCACGGCTGGAACAGGTTGCTGCGCGCATCAGCGCCTTTCCCGAGGTCAACCACAACTATCTGCGCGAGCATCACTACAACCTGTGGTTCGTGCTGACCGGCCCGGACCGCCCGCATCTCGATCGCCTGCTGGCCGAGATTGAGGCCGATACCGGCCTGGTGCCGCTTGACCTGCCGATGCTGCATGCCTACCGCATCGATCTCGGCTTCCCGTTGGGAGAACCGTCATGAGCATTGCGCTGAACGATCTGCAGGCGATGCACCTGCGCCGCCTGCTGGAGGCCGGCCTGCCGCTGGCGGCACGGCCCTATCGACAGCTCGCCGAGCAGATCGGCAGCAGCGAGGAGCAGGTGCTTGACCAGGTCCGGCGCTGGCAGGAGGACGGCTTGTTCCGCCGTGTCGGGCTGGTGCTCAAGCATCGCGCGCTGGGTTTTCGGGCTAACGCCATGCTGGTGCTGGATATCCCCGATGCCGAAGTCGATGAGATCGGTCGCCGGCTCGGCCTGGCTGCCGGCGTCAATCTTTGCTACCAGCGCCCGCGGCGGCTGCCGCAGTGGCCGTACAACCTGTTCTGCATGGTTCACGGACGGGAGCGCGAGCAGGTCTGCCAGCTGATCGAGACGCTGCTCGCCGAGCATGGCCTCAGCGAGGTGCCGCACCAGTTGCTGTTCAGCACCCGCGCCTATAAACAGTGCGGCGGCCGTTACGCCCCGCCGCTGGTCAGAGAGGCTGCGCATGGATGATTTCGACCGCCAGCTGATCAACCGCCTGCAGCATGGTCTGCCACTGGTACGGCAGCCGTGGCAAGCGCTGGCCGAGGAGCTTGGCAGCAGTTCCGAGGCGCTGCGCGCACGCGTGCAGGCGCTGCTCGACGACGGCACGCTGACCCGCTTCGGTCCGATGTTCGATATCGAGCGCCTGGGCGGCGCCTTCACCCTGGCGGCTTTGTCCGTCCCTGAGGAGCGCTTCGACGAGGTGGCGGCAATCCTCGACGCCATGCCGGAGGTTGCGCACAACTACCGGCGCGAGCACGCCTGGAACATGTGGTTCGTGCTCGGCTGCGCGACCCCTGAGGGGATCGCCGAAACCATCGCGCGGATCGAGGCGCAGACCGGCTTGCCGGTGCTCAACCTGCCGAAGGAGGAGACCTATCATGTCGGATTGCACTTCCCCGTCTGACGCCCAATTGCAGCGACGTCTGGTCGAACTCACCGAGGCCGGGTTGCCGCTGGTCGACGATCCCTGGGCCTGGCTGGCCGACGAGCTGGGGCTGGAGGTGGATGCGACGCTCGCCTTGCTGCAGCGCCTGCAGGCGGCAGGAGCGATCCGTCGCATCGCCGCCGTACCCAACCACTACCGGCTGGGTTACCGGCACAACGGCATGACCGTCTGGGATGTCGACGATGCCGAGATGGCCCGCCTCGGCCCGCTGATCGGCGCCCAGGCATTCGTCAGTCACTGCTACCGGCGGCCACGCCGCGACGGTTGGCGCTACAACCTCTTCGCGATGGTGCATGGGCGCGACGCGCGGGACATCGACGCCTATCGCAACCAGATCCGTGCGCTGCTCGGCGAAGCCTGCCGAGCGGACGAGATGCTGGTGTCCAGCCGCATCCTGAAGAAGACCGGCCTGCGCGTGGCCGCCCAGCGCGGCGCCTGAGCGTCGGGCTTAAGCCAGGCCGGCGCACCCACTGCCGGCTGCTCTGGCATCGGAGCTGGCGCATTTTTGCGCAGGCGCCGGCTGATTTTCCCTTCGTGTAATGCCCGACTGTTGTGTTCAGGTTTTTCTTGATTGCCATCAAGCACGTTTCGATAGGCGCCTTCTTAAACTGGCCACGCCAAGCCATGAGGAGGCGACCATGTCCGACACCTTCACCAAGGGGATGGCCAGGAATATTTACTTCGGGGGAAGCGTGTTCTTCTTCCTGGTATTCCTAGGCCTGACCTATCACACAGAGCAGACTTTCCCAGAGCGTACCAACGCTTCGGAGTTGACCGAGGCGGTAGTGCGCGGCAAGGAAGTCTGGGAAAACAACAACTGCGTCGGCTGCCACACCGTGCTGGGTGAAGGCGCCTACTTCGCGCCGGAGCTGGGCAACGTGTTCGTCCGCCGGGGCGGTGAGGAGGCCTTCAAGCCCTTCCTGCACGCCTGGATGAAGGCTCAGCCACTCGGCGTCCCCGGACGCCGCGCGATGCCGCAATTCAATCTGACCGAGCAGCAAGTTGACGATCTGGCGGAGTTCCTCAAGTGGACTTCGAAGATCGACACCAACAACTGGCCGCCAAACAAGGAAGGTTGAGTGATGAACGTCTTTGTTTCCGAATTCAAAGGAGGGCCACGAGATGGGCATCATTAACCCGCATCTCAAATTCCAATCGCAGGCGGTCGCCAAACCCTACTTCGTGTTTGCACTGATCCTGTTCGTCGGTCAGATCCTCTTCGGTCTGATCATGGGGCTGCAGTACGTGGTGGGCGACTTCCTGTTCCCGCTGCTGCCGTTCAACGTGGCGCGGATGGTGCACACTAACCTGCTGATCGTCTGGATGCTGTTCGGCTTCATGGGCGCGGCCTACTACCTCATCCCCGAGGAAGCGGACCGTGAGCTGCACAGCCCGAAACTGGCCATCATCCTGTTTTGGGTGTTCGCCGCCGCCGGCGTGCTGACCATTCTCGGTTACCTGTTCGTGCCCTATGCGGGCCTGGCGGAAATGACCAAGAACGAGCTGCTGCCGACCATGGGGCGCGAGTTCCTGGAGCAGCCGACGATCACCAAGATCGGCATCGTGATCGTGGCGCTGGGCTTCCTCTACAACATCGGCATGACCATGCTCAAGGGTCGCAAGACCGTGGTCAGCACGGTGATGATGACCGGTCTGATCGGCCTCGCGGTGTTCTTCCTGTTCTCCTTCTACAACCCGGAGAACCTGGCGCGCGACAAGTACTACTGGTGGTTCGTCGTGCACCTGTGGGTGGAAGGCGTGTGGGAACTGATCTTGGGTTCGATGCTGGCCTTCGTCCTGATCAAGATCACCGGCGTGGACCGCGAAGTGGTCGAGAAGTGGCTCTACGTGATCATCGCCATGGCGCTGATCTCCGGCATGATCGGCACCGGCCACCACTACTTCTGGATCGGCGCACCGACCGTGTGGCTGTGGCTGGGCTCGATCTTCTCCGCTCTGGAACCGCTGCCGTTCTTCGCCATGGTGCTGTTCGCCTTCAACATGGTGAACCGTCGCCGCCGCGAGCACCCGAACCGCGCTGCCGCGATCTGGGCAATGGGCACTACAGTGACGGCGTTCCTCGGTGCCGGCGTGTGGGGCTTCCTGCACACCCTGGCTCCGGTGAACTACTACACCCACGGTACGCAGCTCACTGCCGCTCACGGTCACCTGTCCTTCTACGGTGCCTACGCGATGATCATCATGACCATGATCAGCTACGCCATGCCGCGTCTGCGTGGCCTCGGTGAAGCGCCGGATGCTCGTGCGCAGACCGTGGAGATCTGGGGCTTCTGGCTGATGACCATCTCGATGGTGCTGATCACCCTGTTCCTCACCGCTGCAGGCGTGGTGGGGGTCTGGCTGCAACGCATCCCGGCAGATGGCGCCGCCATGTCGTTCATGAACACTACTGACCAGCTGGCCATCTTCTTCTGGCTGCGCCTGGTGGCTGGTGTGTTCTTCTTGATCGGCCTGATCTGCTACCTGTACAGCTTCAAGCAGCGTGGCCGGGTAACGGTCGCCTCGACAGCCGCCACCGCGGCCTGAGACGAAGCGTAGCGATGACCGACGGCCCGGCTGGTACTAGCGGGCCGTTTCGCTTTTCAAATGCTTGTACGGAGTAACCCGCCATGGCCTTTACCATCGAAGTGGAAGAGTGGGTCGGCAGCGTCTGGCACCGCTTCATCACCCGCCGCGCCAGCCCGGATTTCCCCGAGGCGTGCGTCGAGCTGGAAAGCATGCAGCGCTCGTTGGCCCTGCTGTTTCGCGCGATGGGCGGGGCCAGCGGTGTCGGTGTCGAAGCCGCCGCCGCGCGGGATATGCTGCTGCGGCGCAACCTGCTGCAACAGGTCGCCGGCACCTGCAAACAATTGCCGGTGGCCTGGTGCGATCGCAACAACCTTCGGCTTCCGCAAAGCCTCTCGGTGTACCCCGAGGCCGCGCTGAACCAGGATCTCTACCGCTGGCTGGCGCTGCTCGCAGCGCAGGCCGGTGAGATGCGCCACTGGGCGCGTGACAACCAGCGCTGGACGCAGCAGCTGCTGGAACAATTTCCCGCCATGCGCCCACGCTATCAGCGACTGGTCGAGGCCCATCTGGCACTGCGTCCCGATCCTGACCAGCTGCCCAAGGGCGAGGCCGCGCTGGAACGGGCGTTGTGCCAGGCGCTGCGCGAGCCCGGCAGCGTCAGCCAGTTCCCGCGCAGCGAGCGCGCGCCCTGGCCGCTGCCGCTGTGGCTGTACCCGGCGGAAAATCTCGGCGAGCCGCAGGCTGCCGACCGTGGTGAAGACGGTGAGGGCAATCTGGAAACCCCGCCGGGTGGCGAATCGCGCCAGCGCAAGCGCGCCAAGCGCGTCGAGGAAAGCACCAGCAAGGGCGGGCTGCTGCTGTTCCGCCTGGAAAACCTGTTCAGCTGGTCGGAACACGTCGAACTGGATCGCTGCGGCGACGATACCGAGGATCTGGATGCCGCGCGCGTCGCCGAGGATCTCGACGAGCTGGCGCTGTCGCGCCAGCGCATGCGCCAGGGCGGCGGGCTCAAGCTCGATCTGGACTTGCCGGCAGCCGATTTCGATGACGTGCCGCTGGGCGAGGGCATCAAGCTGCCCGAGTGGGATTACCGCAAGCAAACCCTGCAGAAGGACTTCGTCAACCTGCAGATGATGCTGCCGCGCGGCTCGGAGGCCAAACCGCTGCCGCTGCATCTGGCGCCGCTGGCACGCCGTCTGCGCCGGCAGTTCGAGCACCTGCGCAATGATCGTCAGTGGCTGCGCCAGCAACCGCAGGGCTCGGAGCTGGATCTGCAGGCCTGGCTGGACTTCCACGTCGAGCGGCAGAACGGCCAGTGCGCCGAGCGTGGGCTGTTCATGGAGCAGCGGCAGAATCGTCGCGACCTGGCTTGTCTGCTGCTGGCCGACCTGTCGATGTCCACCGATGCGCACCTGGACAACGAGCACCGGGTGATCGACGTGATCACCGACAGCCTGCTGCTGTTCGGCGAGGCGCTGTCGGCGGTCGGCGACCAGTTCGCGCTCTACGGTTTTTCCTCGCTGCGCCGTCAGCAGGTGCGCATGCAGGAGCTGAAGAGCTTCCGCCAGCCCTATGGCGACGAGACCCGCGGACGCATCCAGGCGCTCAAGCCCGGTTACTACACCCGCATGGGCGCGGCGATTCGCCAGGCCACCGAGCTGCTCGGCAACTGCAAGCAGCGGCGCAAGCTGTTGCTGCTGGTGACCGACGGCAAGCCCAACGATCTGGATCTCTATGAGGGTCGCTATGGCGTCGAGGACACCCGCCAGGCGGTGATGGAAGCGCGCAAGCAGGGCCTGCTGCCGTTCTGCATCACCATCGACCGCGAGGCCGGCGACTACCTGCCCTACATGTTCGGCGCCAACGGCTACACGCTGATCAAGGAGCCGCAGCAGCTGCCGTTCCGCCTGCCGCAGCTGTACAAGCAGCTGACCCAGCCGTAGCGCAACGCGGAACGGGCGGTTGCGGCCGCGCCACGTGATTCGTTCGATGTGGAAAACGACAGAGCCGGGCAAAGCCCGGCTCTGTCGTTACGGTGGTCGGCGTCAGAACGCCAGGTTGGCAGACAGCCAGAGCCGCCGCCCTTCGGGGATGTAGCCGGAGGTCGAGCGGGTGCTGTGGCTGTACTCGCTGACGTAGTCCAGGCCGTTGCTGCCGATGTAGGCGTCGCTGCGCAGGAAGTCCTTGTCGAGCAGGTTGTAGATGGCAGCCTGCAGGGTCAGGTTCTGGCTGGCGCGATAGCTGGCGCCGAGGTGGAACAGGCTGTACGCGCCCAGTTCGTTGCCGACCTGATCGTAGACGGCCGCATCGTCACCGCTGAGCGTCGAGCGGGCATCGAGGAAGCGCAGGGTTTCGCTGCGGTATTCGTACGCCAGCCAGGTCTTCAGGCGGTCGGTGGCCTGCCAGTTCAGACGCGCGTTGAGCATGTGGTCAGGCGTGTTGGTCAGCGGCCGGCCTTTGTTGTCGCCACTCTTCTGCTCGCTCTCGGTGTAGGTGTAGTTGGCATTGATCCACCAGGCGTCGGCCAGCGGAATGCGGGTCGCCAGTTCGATGCCCTGGGTCTTCGCCTCGCCGACGTTGACCTGCTGGCTGTAGACGCTCTGGCCAGTGCCGGCCAGCCACTGGCAGCCGCCGGCGCGGGGCGTGGTGGCACAGTTGACGTCCGGACCGGACATGATCTTGTCCTTGAAATCGGTGTAGAACAGCGTGCCGTTGGCGTTGAAGCCGGCGAGGTTGTCGTAGTACAGGCCGAATTCGTAGCTGGTGGATTGCTCCGGGTCGAGGTCGGGGTTGCCGAGGGTCAGGGTGCGGCCCTGGCGTGTCACGCCGTTGATGCCGTCATGCAGGTCGTTGATCGCCGGTGCGCGGTAGCCCTTGCTCACGCCGCCCTTCATGGTCCAGTTGTCGTTGGTGTTCCACACCAGATAGGTGCGCGGAGTGATCTGCCCGCCGAACTCCTCGTGGTCGTCGTAGCGTGCGCCGACGGTCAAGGCGAGGTCGTCGCGGATGCGCCACTCGTTCTCGGCGAACAATGCCCAGGTGGTCTGCTCGAAGGTGTCCAGCGCGATGCCGTCGTCCAGTTCGGCCTCCCACCACTGGCCGCCGAGCGTCAGCAGGTTGGCCTCGCCGAGTGGCATCACCAGCTTGCTGTCGAACACCAGGTTGGTGGCCTTCAGTTCGCGATCGGAGCCGGCGATCACCCCGGGCAGTACGGCATTGGTGGGGTTGCCGAGAGTACCGGGATTGGTACGGCCGATGGTTTCGGTGGTGTTGCGCATCAGACTCGAATCCAGCGTGCCGAAGGCGAAACGCCCAGTGTGCGCCAGCGTCGCCGATTCGCGCTCGAAACGCAGTTCGTCGCGGTAGCCCCAGGCGCTGGTGGATGCGGTGGTGCAGTCGTCCTGATCGAGCCCGTCCAGGCTGCCGAGCTGGCAGTTGTCGTTGCCGTAGGTCTGGATCGAGCGATCCAGGTCCAGGGAAATGTCGTGATCCTGGTTGGGGGTGAAGGCCAGCCGGCCGCCGGCGCTCCAGTTCTCGGCTTCCACCGGCGACGGGCCGCGGGTACTCAGTGGCAGGTGTGAATCGGAGAATTCCAGGCTGGCGCTATCGCGGTCGTAGAAACTGCCGCGCAGCGCCAGGCCCAGCTTGTCGTCGATCAGCGGGCCGCTGCTGTAGAAGTTGATCTTCGAGCTATCGCCGTAGTCGCTGTGCTCCTGCACGGTATGCTCGACGCCAACCGACGAGGCCCATTCCTTGCCGACCTTGCGGGTGATGATGTTGACCACCCCGCCGAGCGCATCGGAGCCGTACAGAGTGGACATCGGACCGCGGATGACCTCGATCCGCTCGATCGCCGAGGGCGGCGGCATGAAGCTGGTGGAGGTTTCACCGAAGCCGTTGGGCGCAACGTCGCCGGGAGCATTCTGGCGGCGGCCGTCGATGAGGATCAGTGTGTATTCGCTGGGCATGCCGCGGATGCTGATGTTCAGTCCGCCGGTCTTGCCGGTGTTGCCATGCACGTCCACGCCTTCGACGTCCTGCAGTGCTTCGGCGATGCTGCTGAAGCGCTTTTCCTGCAGTTCTTCCCGGGTGATCACGCTGATGCTCGCTGGCGCCTCGGTGATCTTCTGCTCGAAGCCGGTGGCGCTGACAACCATGCTGTCCAGCGTGACCGGAGAAGACTGGGCCATGACACCAAGGCTGCTGCCGAGCAGGGCGGCGGCGAGGGCGGTACGGGCAAAGGGAACGGACATGCGAACTCCTATCGATGCGCAGTGCAATTTTGCGGCGCATGATAATTACTCGCAGTTGATATGTTGCATCATTCGCGCCTGAGAAGTGCTCTCTTAAGCGCTCTTGCACGCTACAAGCCGCGTGACACGCGGGCTTGCAGCGTTGTAAGAAATTGTTGCGATGGTTCGCTGGTACCTGCCGTCAGGGCAGCTGCACTTCAATCGTGCCGTCGGCCGTGACGTTGATCTCACGGGTGCCGGCTTCGATCTCCGGTGTGGGCATGGCGTCCCGGCTGAACTTCATCGACGCGCTGCGCATCTCCGGCTGGTAACCACCGCCACTGCCGAGGTTCAGGTTGACCAGACGATAGCCCGAGCCGCCCAGCGCTTCGGTAGCCAGCTGCGCGCGGGCGCGAAAGGCAGCCACGGCATCCTTGAGCAGGGCATCCTCGTTCTGCTTGCGGATCGGATCGGACACGCTGAAATGCATGTCGCCCATCTTCAGGTTCTTCATCAGCTCGCCGGTCAGTTGCGACAGCGCGGCAAAGTCGCCGCTCTCCAGGCGCAGCTCGGCCCGCTCGCGCCAGCCGGTGATGTGCCGGCCCTTGTCGTCATAGACCGGGTAGCTGCTGCGGCTGCCCTGGCTGACGATCACGCCCTTGGCCTGGCGTGCCTGGCGCAGCGCCTGGTTCAGCGTAGCGGTGGTCTGCGCGGCGAGCTGGGCCGGATCCGCATGCTGTGCTTCGCTGTAGAGGGTGACGTGCATGCGGTCGTGCGCCACCTCGCTGCTGACTTCGGCGCGCAGCGAGACCTGGTTGTAGCGTGGCTCCGCCGCGCTGACTGGCAGGCTGGCGCAACCGGCGAGAATGGCCAGCAGGGCGGTGGTACGAGATATGGGGTGGTACATGAGGGCTCCTGGGCATGAACGCCGGCGATCGCGACGGCAAATGGAAACTGTAACCGTGGCGGACGCTCCGTGCAGCGAATCTCTGCGTCGCGTTGCCGCATGGAGATTGTCCGACGGGTGGCTTGGTTATACTCGGCGCATCTTTGGAGACTCCATGTACGCATCCGTTCAGCTGCTTTCGGCCAGCCGCCAGAACCTTCGGCTTCTGATTCTGATACGTGTCCTCGTGCTGGCTGCGCAGTCCGGTGCGGTGGGGCTCGCCTATGCGACCCAGGTGCTGACACTGCCGTGGCTGGCACTGGGCATCACACTCGCCATCTCCGGCCTGCTGTGTCTTGGCGCGGCGCTGCGCCTGCGCGGCCCCTGGCCGGTGACCGAGCTGGAATATGCCGTGCATCTCGGCTTCGATCTGCTGATCCACAGCGCGCTGCTGTATTACTCGGGGGGCTCGACCAACCCCTTCGTCTCCTACTATCTGGTACCGCTGACCATCGCGGCCGCGACGCTGCCGTGGCTGTATACCCTGGTGCTGGCCGGGCTCGCGCTGGCGGGTTACACGCTGATGCTGGTGTGGTACGACCCGATCACCCTGCCATCGGTTGAACGCGCGACGCTGCTGGTCTATGGCATGTGGCTGAGCTTCGCGCTGGCTGCCGCGCTGATCACCTTCTTCGTTGCGCGCATGGGGGAACAGTTGCGCAGACAGGCGCAATTGCAGGCGCAGCGTCGCGAGGAAAGCCTGCGCGATCAGCAGCTGCTGGCCGTCGCCACCCAGGCCGCCGGCGCGGCGCACGAGCTCGGCACGCCGCTGGCGACCATGAGCGTGCTGCTCAAGGAGCTGCGCCAGGAGTACAAGGAGCCGCAGCTGAACGAGGATCTGGGCCTGCTGCAGTCGCAGGTGCAGTTGTGCAAGGAGAGTTTGCGTCAGCTGGTGCGCGCCGCCGAAGCCGACCGGCGTCAGGCGATCGTCGAGCAGACGGCGCGCGAATGGGTCGACGCGGTGCTGCAGCGCTGGCATCTGATGCGTCCGGAGGCGACCTATCGCTTCCAGTGTGTCGGCCGTGGCAGCGCGCCGCGCCTGATGCCGCCGGCCGACCTCAGCCAGTCGTTGCTCAACCTGCTGAACAATGCCACCGACGCCAGCCCCGAGGACCTGGACATCCGCCTGGACTGGGATGCGCAATGGATCAAACTGACCATCCGCGATCACGGCGCGGGGGTTCCGCTGGCCATAGCCGAGCAGATCGGCCGCCCCTTCATCACCACCAAGGGCAAAGGTTTCGGCCTCGGCCTGTTCCTCAGCCAGGCTAGCGTGACGCGCGCCGGCGGAACGGTGAAGCTCTACAATCACGAAGAAGGTGGCACACTTACCGAACTGCGCCTGCCGCATGGTTCGGTGCGCGCCTGACCTGATCGTGACCCCATTGCGAGGAATGCATACATGACCGACGAGTTGCAGCACGAGGGCGAAGAACAACCCCACCTGCTTCTGGTAGATGACGATCCGACGTTTACTCGCGTGATGGCCCGGGCCATGAGCCGCCGCGGCCTGCGGGTGAGCATCGCCGGCTCGGCCGACGAGGGGCTGGCACTGGCCAGGCAGGACATCCCGGATTACGCCGTGCTCGACCTGAAGATGGAAGGCGATTCGGGGCTGGTGCTGCTGCCCAAACTGCTCGAACTCGACGCCGAGATGCGCGTGCTGATCCTCACCGGCTACTCGAGCATCGCCACCGCCGTGGAGGCGATCAAGCGCGGTGCCTGCAACTACCTGTGCAAGCCGGCCGATGCCGACGACGTGCTGGCCGCGCTGCTATCGCAGCACGCCGATCTGGACAGCCTGGTGCCGGAAAACCCGATGTCGGTCGATCGCCTGCAGTGGGAACACATCCAGCGCGTGCTCAACGAGCATGACGGCAACATCTCGGCGACGGCGCGCGCCCTCGGCATGCACCGCCGCACCCTGCAGCGCAAGCTGCAGAAGCGCCCGGTTCGGCGTTAATAGCGGCCGCGACGCAGCAGCACCGCCTGCTCGCGAAGCTTCCAGTTCCCGACGCGGAAGCGTTTACCATAGGCGGCCTCTTCACCCACGAGTCCGCCCATGTTTCCTGTCGTCGTCCAGACTCTGAGCGTCACCGCCCCGGTATTCGCCATGCTGTTTCTTGGCGTGCTGCTCCGGCGCGTCGGCTGGATCGATGCGGCGTTCGTCAACACGGCTTCGGCATTGGTGTTCAAGGGCACCATGCCGACCCTGATGTTCATCTCGATCCTCAAGGCCGACCTGAACACCGCGCTGCAACCGGCCTTGCTCGGCTACTTCGTGCTGGCGACCATCGCCACGTTCGCCTTGGCCTGGGGCTGGGCGCTCTGGCGCTGTCCGCGGGTGGAGCGCGGAGTCTATGTGCAGGGTGCGTTTCGCGGTAACAACGGCATCGTCGGCCTGGCGCTGGCAGCCAGCCTGTACGGTGACTACGGCCTGTCCGCCGGCAGCGTGCTGGCCGGTGTGGTGATCCTGCTCTACAACAGCCTGTCGGCGCTGATCCTGGCGCTCTACAGCGCGGGCGCACGGCCCGATGCGCGCGCGATCCTGGTCAGCATCGCGCGCAACCCGCTGATCATCGGGGTCGTTTCGGCCATTCCCTTCGCCTACTGGCAGGTCGCATTGCCGGGCTGGCTGATGACTTCCGCCCAGTATTTCGCGCAGATGACCCTGCCACTGGCGCTGATCTGCATCGGCGCGACGCTGTCGCTGGCGGCGCTGCGCGACAGCAGCGGAATCGCCCTGAGTTCAAGCCTGATGAAGATGATCTGGTTGCCGACGCTGGCTACCCTCGGCGCCTGGACCTGCGGTTTCCGGGGCGCCGAACTGGGCATCCTGTTCCTCTATTTCGCCAGCCCGACGGCGGCGGCGAGCTTCGTGATGGCGCGCGCGGTCAATGCCAACCATCAGTTGGCCGCCACCATCATCGTCATCACCACGCTGATGGCCGCCCTCAGCATCAATGCCGGGCTGTTCCTGCTCGGTTGGCTCGGCTGGATCTAGCAGTGGCGGTTGAAGCTGTGATCGCGATCGGCTTTCCGGGCATTGATTGGCGGCAGTTTCGCTAATCGCCCAACAGAACGCAGAAAATTATTTGCCGTTGCCGTCCAATCGCTCCCGGTTTTTTCGGGGACGTCACGATGTCGCTTTTCATCTCTTCGTACCGCGCACTGACGCGCGAGCGCAACCGCGTGGTCAATCCGCGACGGCTGCTGGCGCCGGGCCTGGCGCTGGCGCTGCCGTTGAGCCTGCTGATCTTTGGTGGCGGCGTCTGGGTCGGCCAGGGGCTGGCGGTGCCGCGCGCGGCGATCAGTGTCGAGGATTCGGCACCGGCCAGTGAGGGGCATTTCGTCATCGCACGAGTGGGCGAAATGGTCGGGCGGGTGAAGTCGCTGGAGTCCGACGTGCTCGCACTGCAGCGAATGCTGGGTGAACAGCGGCGGCTCGAGCGTGAGCTGTCGGCGCTGGATCCGGCGCTGCTGCCGGTGCTTGCGCCGGCACCGCTGGCCGGCGCCGCACAGGGCGGCCTGCTGCTGCCGCCGCGCGGTTGTGCGGACGACCAGGCGCCTGCGCCCGGGCACGCGTCGCTGCCCGAGTTGCAGCACAGCGAGGCCTCGGCGCGCTGCCTGCGCACGGTGGTGGATGCGCTGATGCGTCGCGCGGCCGAGCGCAATGCGGCGCTGATGGCGATCCCGTCGCACCGTCCGGTGGGGCCGGCGCGACTGGGTTCGGCTTATGGCAACCGGATCGATCCGTTCAGGCAGCAGCTGGCCTTTCACTCCGGCGTGGATTTCGCGCTGGGTACGGGCTCCGGCGTGTTCGCCGCCGCCGGCGGCCGGGTGCGCTTCGCCGGTCCTCGAGGCGCCTACGGCAAGCTGGTGGAAATCGATCACGGCAACCGGCTGGTGACACGCTACGCGCACCTGTCGCGCTTGCACGTGCGCGCCGGCGACATCGTCACGCCGCGGCAGCGCATCGGCGCGGTCGGCTCGACCGGCCGCTCCACCGGCCCGCACCTGCATTTCGAGGTGTTGCACCAGGGCCGCTTCGTCGATCCGCAGCGCTTCCTCGCTCTCGGTGACCTGCAGCGCGTCGACGATGATCTGGCGGCGGACTAGCGGCCACTCCAGCCGCGAGCTGCTGCGCGCCGAGCATCGCCCGTGGGTGGTCCGGCCCCGGCGCCTGCCCTGGCTGGCGCTGCTCCTGCTGGCGGTGATTGCCGGGCTGCTGTGGTGGCGACACGTCGACGGCAGTGCGCACGCACAGCACGTCGCGCAGCTCGCGGCGGCGAACCAGGCGCTGCAGGCGACGCTCGCGCAGGGCCGCTTGCAGACGCAGGAGATCCAGGCCACGAACGCGCAGTTGCTGCGCCGCAATGCCCAGCTGTCGGCGCGGATCGAGCAACTGCAAACCGAGCTGGCGTTCTTCCGCCAGCAGAAGAAAAAAGTCCATTGATCCTTTGGAGTGCATGATGTTCAGCAAGAAGAAGCCGACGCCGCGGGTGGCGATCGACCAGTTTTCCAGCCTGATCTGCGGCAACCTTTCGCTGGTGGGCGATATGGAGTTCGAGGACGGCCTCAAGATCAGCGGGACGGTGCACGGCAGCGTCCTGCACAAGCCGGGGACCCAGAGTCTGCTGGCGCTGAGCGCGGAAGGACGGATCGAGGGCAACGTCAGCAGCTACGACGCGCTGATCGATGGCACGGTGGTCGGTGACGTGGTAGTCGAGCATCTGCTCGAGCTGCATTCCAATGCGCGGGTGCGCGGCAACATCCGCTATCGCCAGTTGAGCATGGAGAACGGCGCCGTGGTCGAGGGCACGCTCCAGCGCCTGAGCGACGAGGAGGAGACCGCGCAGATCTTCGAGCTGCCGCGGCTGCAGGAGCGCGAGGGCTGAACCTGGCGCGGCCGCCCGACCGCTGTGGCCGGGCGGCGGAAGCTCAGCGCTGCAGCTTCCAGGCGCGAGCGCCGATCACCAGCAGGGTGATCAGCGTCAGCGGCAGCACGAACCACAGCATGGCCTGACTGAACATGGCCAGCCCCGGCGCGTCGGTGCTGTGCATGATCAGCCAGGTGGTGTAGATCACGTAATAAGCGAAGAATAGCGCGCCCTCCCAGCGGCGGATGCAGTAGCCGGCGAAGAAGATCGGCAGGCACGCGGCGGCCACGGCGATCATCACCGGGTAGTCGAAGGCGATGGCGTTGGCCGAGACGCTGATGGCCGTCGGCGAAACCAGCGAGGCGAGGCCGAGCACCGCCAGCAGGTTGAAGATGTTGCTGCCGACCACGTTGCCCACCGCGATATCGCGTTCGCCCTTGATGGCGGCGATGACCGAAGTCGCCACCTCTGGCAGCGAGGTGCCGGCGGCAATGATGGTCAGGCCGATCACCAGCTCCGACAGCCCCAGCGCCTTGGCCAGCGTGACCGCCGCGTCCACCAGCAGGCTGGAGCCCTGCACCAGCAGCACCAGGCCAATGGCGATGAACAGCAGATGGCGCAGGCTGGCGAAGCGTCCGGCCGGTTCATGCAGGCCGTATTCGTCTTCGAATTCCTGATTCTCGTTGTTGCGCGACTTCAGGCTGCTGACGATCAGGAAACCGGTGTAAGTCAGAACCGCGCCGAACAGCAGCACGCCATCCAGGCGCCCGTACTGCTGGTCCATCGCGAGAAACCAGGCCAGCAGGCTGGCGCCGATCATGATCGGCACGTCGAAACGGATCAGCTGACGCGACACCAGCATCGGCGTGATCACCGCCGAGAGGCCGAGGATGAACAGCACGTTGAAGATGTTGCTGCCGATCACGTTGCCCACCGCGATATCGCCCTGGCCGGCCACGGCCGATTGCACGCTGACCGCCATCTCCGGCGTGCTGGTGCCGAAGGCCACTACCGTCAGGCCGATGATCAGCGGCGAAATGCCGAACTGCGCGGCCAGCCGCGCCGCGCCGCGCACCAGCAACTCGGCGCCGGCGACCAGCAGCACCAGGCCGGCGAATAGGTAGACGAAGGTCATCAGGGTCACGGAACACACTCCATAGGTGGGAAGGCGGTTAACGTTGCCGATGCCAGGCGCGCATGGCGATCAGCACCAGCGTAATGGCGGTCAGGGGGAAGGCAAACCAGAGCATGGCGTCGCGCAGGCGATCGATGGCGCCCAGTCCGGTGGCGAACATCACCAGATACAGGCTGTAGGCCAGGTAGTAGGCGAGGAACAGCAGGCCGTCCCAGCGATTGATGCGATAGCCGGAGAAGAAGATCGGCAGGCAGGCGGCGAATACCGCGAGCATCACCGGAAAATCGAAGGCCAGCGCATTCGGCGAGATCGACAGGCCGTCGCCGACCAGCGCGGCGCTGGCGCCCAGCACCAGCAGCAGATTGAAGATGCAGCTGCCCACCACATTACCGACCGCGATGTCGCGCTCGCCCTTGAACGCCGCCAGCAGCGACGTGGCCAGTTCCGGCAGCGAGGTACCGACCGCGACGACGGTCAGGCCGATCACCAGCTCGGAAATACCGAATGCGCGCGCCAGCTCCACCGCGCCGGCGATCAGCAGATGGGCGCCGGCCACCAGCAAGCCGATGCCGATGACCACCCGCAGCAGCTGCGCGGGCCAGGTGCCGGGTTGCGGAGTGAATTCTGCGGCGAATTCATCGGGGCCGGCGCCGGGGCGCTGGCGGCGAGCGGCACGAAGGAGCAGTGCGGTATAGACAGCGAGACAGGCGAGCAGCAATGCGCCTTCGCCGCGGGCGAGGCGTCCGTCCCAGGCCAGCGCATAGACCAGCAGGCCGGCGCCGAGCATCAGCGGCACATCCAGGCGGATCAGCTGGCGGGATACGCGCAGTGGCGCGATCAGTGCGCAGAATCCGAGGATCAGCAGGATGTTGGCGATGTTGCTGCCGATCACGTTGCCGAGCGCAATGTCGCCGCTGCCGGCGAGCGCCGCCTCGAGGCTGACCGCGGTTTCCGGGGCGCTGGTGCCGAAGGCGACCACGGTCAGGCCGATTACCAGCGGCGGAATGCCGAGGCGCGCCGCCAGCTGCGTCGCGCCTCGGACCAGGCTGCCGGCACCGAAGGTCAGCAGTACCAGGCCGGCAAGCAGGTAGGCAAGGGTGAGCAGGGTCATGGGCGTGGCGCGCGGGGGGCAGATGGCGAGGCGCTGGCGCCGCGTCGGTGCTCGGGGCGAAGCGGCGTGCTCATTCGACGGCTTCGATCCGCACGGCCACCACGCCGCGCTCGATCATGTCGAGCTGCTGTGCGGCGGCGCGCGAGAGATCGATGATGCGGCCGCGGCGAAACGGACCGCGATCATTGATGCGCACCGTGACCTGGCGGCCGTTGGCCAGATTGGTCACCAGCACCCGCGTGCCGAACGGCAGCGAGCGATGAGCGGCGACCAGTGCGTTCTGGTCGTGACGCTCGCCGCTGGCGGTCAGCTGGCCGTGGTGCATGCGCGCATAGTAGGAGGCCTTGCCCTGCTGGCTGAAGCCGCGCTCCAGCGGCGCGGTCGGCGCAGGCTGCCGCTCGGCGCAGCCGGTAACGAGCGCGAGCAACAGCAGCGGAGCAAGCAGGCGTACGAGGTGCATGAACGATCCGTTCCTTGAAGACTTCTGCCGGCCAGTCGCTCACAACCGGACGCTGGCGCGCCGTGCGTACCGACCGGGTGGCGCTCGGCGCGCAGCCGGCCGGATGAGCCAGCCGCGCGGGATTTAGCCTTCGAGTTTCTTCTTCAGCAGTTGGTTCACCTGGCCGGGGTTGGCCTTGCCTTTGGAGGCCTTCATCGCCTGGCCGACGAAGAAGCCGAACATCTTGCCGCGCTTGGCTTCATCGCTGGCGCGGTATTGTTCGACCTGTTCGGCGTTGGCCGCCAGCACCTCGTCGAGCATCGCCTCGATGGCGCCGCTGTCGGTGACCTGCTTGAGGCCTTTCTTCTCGATGACTTCGTCGGCGTTCTCGCCTTCGCCGGCCGCGAGGACTTCGAAGACCATCTTGGCGATCTTGCCGGAAATGGTGTCGTCCTTGATGCGCAGGATCAGACCGCCGAGCTGCGCGGCGGACACCGGCGACTGCTCGATCTCCAGGCCGTCTTTGTTGAGCAGGCTGGACAGCTCGCCCATCACCCAGTTGGCCGCCAGCTTGGCGTCGCCGCAGACGCTCTGCACCTGCTCGAAGTAGTCGGCCAGCTCGCGGCTGGCGGACAGTACCGAAGCATCGTAGGCGGACAGGCCGAACTGGCTCTCGAAACGCGCGCGCTTCTCGCCCGGCAGTTCCGGCAATTCGCCGCGCAGCTGCTCGATGAAGCTGTCTTCCAGCACCACCGGCAGCAGGTCGGGGCAGGGGAAGTAGCGGTAGTCGTTGGCTTCTTCCTTGCTGCGCATCGAACGGGTTTCGTCCTTGTTCGGGTCGTACAGGCGAGTCTCCTGCACCACCTTGCCGCCGTCTTCGATCAGCTCGATCTGCCGCTGGACCTCGTGGTTGATGGCCTTCTCGATGAAGCGGAACGAGTTGACGTTCTTGATCTCGGCGCGAGTGCCGAATTCGGCCTGGCCCTTGGGGCGCACCGAGACGTTGCAGTCGCAACGCAGCGAGCCTTCGGCCATGTTGCCGTCGCAGATGCCCAGATAACGCACCAGTGCATGGATCGCCTTGACGTAGGCCACCGCTTCCTTGGCCGAACGGATGTCCGGCTCGGAGACAATTTCCAGCAGCGGCGTGCCGGCGCGGTTCAGGTCGATGCCGCTCATGCCGTGGAAGTCTTCGTGCAGGCTCTTGCCGGCGTCCTCTTCCAGGTGCGCGCGGGTGATGCCGACGCGCTTGACGCTGCCGTCTTCCAGGGTGATGTCCAGATGGCCCTTGCCGACCACGGGATGATCCATCTGGCTGGTCTGGTAGCCCTTGGGCAGGTCCGGGTAGAAGTAGTTCTTGCGCGCGAACACGTTGGTGCGGCCCAGTTCGGCGTCGATCGCCAGGCCGAACTTCACCGCCATGCGCACGGCTTCTTCATTCAATACCGGCAGGGTGCCGGGCATGCCGAGATCGACCAGACTGGCCTGGGTGTTCGGCTCGGCGCCGAAGGTAGTGGCGCTGCCGGAGAATATCTTCGACTGGGTGCTGAGCTGGGCGTGGATTTCCAGCCCGATCACGGTTTCCCATTGCATGTGTATCGTCCTCAGAATCCGGCCGGGGTGCGGGTGTGCCAGTCGGTGACCTGCTGGTACTGGTGCGCCACGTTGAGCAGGCGCGCTTCCTGGAAGTACGGCGCCAACAGCTGCACGCCCACCGGCAGGCCGTTGACGAAGCCGGCCGGCATGGACAGACCGGGGATGCCGGCGAGGTTGGCGGTGATGGTGTAGATGTCTTCCAGGTAGGCCGAGACCGGATCGGCGTTCTTCTCGCCGAGCTTCCAGGCCAGGTTCGGCGTGGTCGGGCCGAGAATCACGTCGATCTCGGCGAAGGCCTGCACGAAGTCGTTCTTGATCAGGCGGCGGATCTTCTGCGCCTTCAGGTAGTAGGCATCGTAGTAGCCGGCCGACAGCGCGTAGGTGCCGACCATGATGCGGCGCTTCACCTCGGCGCCGAAGCCTTCGCCGCGCGAGCGCTTGTACAGGTCTTCGAGATTGACCGGATTCTCGCAGCGATAGCCGAAGCGCACGCCGTCGAAGCGCGACAGATTGGAGCTGGCCTCGGCGGGCGCGATCACGTAATAGGCCGGGATCGCGTGTTGCAGGTTCGGCAGGCTGATGTCCTTGACCGTGGCGCCGAGATTCTTCAGCTCTTCCACGACGGCCAACACCTGCGCGGCGATGCGTGCGTCGAGTCCCTCGCCGAAGTACTCCTTCGGCAGGCCGATGCGCAGGCCGGCCAGTGGCTGGTTCAGTGTCGCCAGGTAGTCGTCCACTGGTTGGTCGACGCAGGTCGAATCCTTCGGGTCGAAGCCGGCGATGGCGCCGAGCAGCAGGGCGCAGTCTTCGGCGCTGCGCGCTAGCGGGCCGCCCTGATCGAGGCTGGAGGCATAGGCGATCATGCCCCAGCGCGAGACGCGACCGTAGGTCGGCTTGATCCCGGTGAGGTTGGTCAGCGCCGCCGGCTGACGGATCGAACCGCCGGTGTCGGTGCCGGTGGCGGCCGGAACCAGGCCGGCCGCCACCGCGGCGGCCGAACCACCGGAGGAACCGCCCGGCACGCGGGTCAGGTCCCAGGGGTTCTTCACCGCGCCGAAATGGCTGGATTCGTTGGCCGAGCCCATGGCGAACTCGTCCATGTTCAGCTTGCCGAGGCTGACCGCGCCGGCCGCGGCCAGCTTGGCGACCACGGTGGCGTCGTAGGGTGCCTTGAAGTTGTGCAGGATCTTCGAGCCGCAGGTGGTCAGCACGCCCTGGGTGCAGAACAGGTCCTTGTGTGCGATCGGTGCGCCGAGCAGGGCGCCGCTCTCGCCGGCGGCGCGGCGCGCATCGGCGGCCTGCGCCTGGCTGCGCGCCTGCTCGGCGGTGACGGTGATGAAGCTGTTGAGCTGCGGGTCGAGCTGGGCGATGCGCGCCAGCAGGGCGTCGCTCAGCTCGACGGCGGAGAAGTCCTTGGCGGCCAGGCCGCGGGCGATTTGCGCCAGAGTCAGTCGATGCATCACTCGATCACCTTGGGAACCAGATAGAGACCGTTTTCCACGGCCGGAGCGATGGCCTGGTACTCGTCGCGATGGTTGGTTTCGCTCACCACGTCGGCGCGCAGGCGCTGGGTGGCCTCCAGCGGATGGGCCAGCGGCTCGACGCCGGTGGTGTCGACGGCCTGCATGCGGTCGATCAGGCCGAGGATATTGTTGAGGGTCTCGGTGGTGCGCGGCAGATCGCCTTCATCCAGCCCCAGGCGGGCCAGGTGAGCGATCTTTTCCACTTCGCAGCGTTCAAGCGCCATCGGGGGTCTCCAGCGGAAAACGAATCGGGTTGCCATCCGTCGGCCGGCCGACGGAACGCTGGCGGCAGCAGCCGCGGCAAGAGGGCTTCGAGCCCGGAAAAGCGGTTGATCTTACATGCACGAGGCGCTTCCCGGTAGCGCGTCTGCAGCGCCGAGCATGGCGACGATGGCCTGGCGATTGCGCGCAATGGCGCACGTCTGGCGGCTGTACGGCGGATTCGCGCCTTGCCCTAACTTGGCACCATTGTTAGAGTTTGCGGCACTTTTTTCCCCACGCGTTTGCCTCAGGGCCCTTTCTCAATGTTCAAGAAACTGCGTGGCATGTTTTCCAGTGATCTGTCGATCGACCTGGGCACTGCCAATACCCTCATCTATGTGCGCGATCGCGGCATCGTTCTCGACGAACCCTCGGTCGTCGCCATTCGTAGCCACGGCAACCAGAAGAGCGTCGTCGCCGTCGGCACCGAGGCCAAGCGCATGCTGGGCCGTACCCCGGGCAACATCAATGCGATCCGGCCGATGAAGGACGGTGTGATTGCCGATTTCAGCGTCTGCGAGAAGATGCTGCAGTATTTCATCAACAAGGTGCACGAGAACAGCTTCCTGCAGCCCAGCCCGCGCGTGCTGATCTGCGTGCCGTGCAAGTCGACCCAGGTCGAGCGCCGGGCGATCCGTGAATCCGCCCTCGGCGCCGGCGCGCGTGAAGTCTTCCTGATCGAGGAGCCGATGGCTGCAGCGATCGGTGCCGGTCTGCCGGTCGACGAGGCGCGTGGCTCGATGGTGGTGGATATCGGTGGCGGTACCACCGAGATCGCGCTGATCTCGCTGAACGGCGTGGTCTACGCCGAGTCGGTACGGGTCGGCGGTGATCGTTTCGACGAATCCATCGTGACCTACGTGCGCCGCAACTACGGCAGCCTGATCGGTGAATCCACCGCCGAGCGCATCAAGCAGGAAATCGGCACCGCCTTCCCGGGCGGCGAAGTCCGCGAGGTGGACGTGCGCGGGCGCAACCTGGCCGAGGGTGTGCCGCGCAGCTTCACGCTCAACTCCAACGAAGTGCTCGAGGCGCTGCAGGAGTCGCTGGCGACCATCGTCCAGGCGGTCAAGAGCGCGCTGGAGCAGTCGCCGCCGGAGCTGGCCTCGGACATCGCCGAGCGTGGCCTGGTGCTGACCGGCGGCGGTGCGCTGCTGCGTGACCTGGACAAGCTGTTGTCGCAGGAAACCGGCCTGCCGGTGATCGTCGCCGAGGAGCCGCTGACCTGCGTGGCGCGTGGCGGCGGTCGTGCACTGGAAATGATGGATCGTCACGCCATGGACCTGCTCTCCACCGAGTGAGTCACAGGCGGCAGTAATCGATGCGGCGAACCGAAGGTCGAGCCCGACTCTGCTTTCGGCTCGCCGCGTTCAGTTTGGAGCGGACAGCTTCGAGGGCTTCACGATCAAACCGCTATTTGCCAAGGGACCTTCGCTCGGCGTGCGCCTGCTGGTGTTCGCCGTGCTCTGTGTCGCGCTGATGGTGGTGGACGCGCGTTTCGATTCGCTCAAGCCCCTGCGCAGCCAGATGGGTCTGGTGCTGACGCCGTTCTACTGGCTGGCCGACCTGCCGGCGCGTGCCTGGAAGGGTGCGACCGAGCAGATCAGCAGCAGCAGCAGCCTGGTCGCGGAGAACGAGAAGCTCAAGGCCGAGGCGCTGTTGCTGCAGCGCCGCCTGCAGAAGCTGGCGACGCTCACCGAACAGAACGTGCGCTTGCGCGAACTGCTCAACTCGGCGGCACTTGTCGACGACCGGGTGCTGGTCGCCGAGCTGATCGGCCTGGACCCCAATCCCTTTACCCATCGCATCCTGATCGACAAGGGCAGCCAGGACGGCGTCTTCGTCGGCCAGCCGGTGCTCGACGCCAACGGCCTGATGGGCCAGGTGGTGGAAGTGATGCCATATGCGGCGCGCGTGCTGCTGCTGACCGACGTTACCCATAGCATTCCGGTGCAGGTCAACCGCAACGGCCTGCGCGCGATCGCGGCCGGCACCGGCGATTCGGAGTACCTGGAGCTGCGCCATGTCGCCGAAACGGCGGATATAAAGGAAGGCGATCTGCTGGTCAGCTCCGGCCTCGGCCAGCGCTTTCCCAGTGGCTACCCGGTGGCGCAGGTGAAGGAAGTGGTGCGCGACTCGGGGCAGCCGTTCGCCATCGTGCGCGCGGTGCCCACCGCCATGCTCAATCGCAGCCGCTATCTGTTGCTGGTCTTCAGTGATTCGCGCAGCCCCGAGGAGCGTGCCGCCGCCGCGGCCGAGGCGCAGGCCAGCGCCGATCGCCAGGCGGCCGAGCAGGCTGCCGGTCAAACCGAGGCGAAGGCGCAACCGGCACCGGCGGGCGAGGCCCAGCCTGCCGCGCCGGCGGAGCAGGATGCCGGCGAGGTGCGACCATGATCGCCGGGCGCGCATGCAACGGCTGGGTAATCTGGCTATCGCTGCTGGTGGCTCTGCTGCTGAGCATCGCGCCGATGCCGGTCAGTACCGAACTGGCCCGGCCGCTGTGGCTCGGCCTGGTGATCGCGTTCTGGTCGCTGGAGCTGCCGCATCGTGGCGGCATGGGCATCGCATTCGTCTGCGGCCTGATGCTGGACGTGCTGGCCGGCACCTTGCTGGGGCAGAACGGCCTGCCGCTGATTCTGATCGCCTTTCTCGTGCTGAGCCTGCAGCAGCGCCTGCGCATGTTTCCGCTGTGGCAGCAGAGCATGGTGCTGATGGTCGTCCTCGGGCTGGCGCAACTGGTCCAGCTATGGCTCAACACCCTGACCGGCAACCGGCCGCCGACGTTGATCTTCCTCGTGCCGGTGCCCATCAGCGCGCTGCTCTGGCCTTGGGTTTTCGTCGTGCTGCATTGGCTGCGCCGGCGCTTCGACGTCAACTGAGCCCGCTACTGACCCGGCCGGGCCATTGGCTTCCCTGACACCCGCGCATGTGCGACCCTGCCAGTCATTTTTCGACAGGGCCGGCAATGAGCAGCTTGTATCTCGCATCGGCGTCGCCGCGACGTCGTGAACTCCTGCAACAGATCGGTGTGCCGTTTTCCCTGCTGGCGGTGAGCGTCGACGAGACGCCCTTGCCGCACGAGGCGGCCGAGGACTACGTCCGGCGCGTGGCGCTGGACAAGGCGCGCGCCGGGCTTGCAGTCCTGCCCGACGCGGATGCCTGCGTGCTCGCCGCCGATACCAGCGTGGTGCTGAATCAACGCATTCTCGGCAAGCCGGCGGATCGGGCCGAGGGCCTGGCCATGCTGGCGGCACTGTCCGGGCGCAGCCATCGCGTGCTGACTGCCATCGTGCTGGCGAACCGCGGCGCCTGCGAGGTGCGCCTGGTCGACAGCGAAGTCGAGTTCCGCGCCATCGACGCGACCGAGGCGCAAGCCTACTGGGACAGCGGCGAGCCGCAGGACAAGGCGGGCGGCTACGCGATCCAGGGTTGG
The DNA here is from genome assembly GCA_000263395.1 of Stutzerimonas stutzeri TS44. Taxonomy (GTDB): domain Bacteria; phylum Pseudomonadota; class Gammaproteobacteria; order Pseudomonadales; family Pseudomonadaceae; genus Stutzerimonas; species Stutzerimonas stutzeri_C. The sequence continues at coordinate 282,274 of AJXE01000003.1, read as the reverse complement.
GGTGCGGTGTTTGTCAGCCAGCTGCGCGGCAGCTATTCGGCGGTAGTCGGCCTGCCATTATGCGAAACGGTGCAGCTGCTCGACCGCTTCGGATTGCCGCGCTGGAGCAAAAGCGCCGGTTAGAGCCTGTGGCTGCGGCGTTTATGTCGTTAGAATCGGCGCAGACCTGACAGCTGCGGCTGCTTCAAATCCGCTTTTCGGCCGAGAAAAACGACAATGAGCGAAGAGATTCTGATGAACATCACCCCCATGGAATCGCGGGTGGCGGTGGTGGAGAACGGCGTCCTGCAGGAGGTGCACGTCGAGCGCACCCAGCGCCGCGGCATTGTCGGCAACATCTACAAGGGCAAGGTGGTGCGGGTGCTGCCGGGCATGCAGGCGGCGTTCGTCGATATCGGCCTGGATCGCGCGGCGTTCATCCATGCCTCGGAGATTTCCGCGCGCGAAGGCAACGCCGTCGAGCCGATCAGCGCCCTGGTGCACGAGGGCCAGAGCCTAGTGGTGCAGGTCACCAAGGACCCGATCGGCACCAAGGGCGCGCGGCTGACCACGCAGCTGTCGATCCCGTCGCGCTACCTCGTGTACATGCCGCGCACCAGCCACGTCGGCATCTCCCTGCGCATCGAGGAAGAGGCCGAGCGCGAGCGGCTCAAGCAGGTCGTCGCCGAGTGCGTCGTCGCCGAAGGGATCGAGGAGGCCGGCGGGTTCATCCTGCGCACGGCTGCCGAGGGGGCCGGGCGCGACGAGATTCTCATGGATATCCGCTATCTGCGCCGGCTGTGGGAGCAGATCGCCGGGCAGATGAAGACCGCGGCTGCGCCTTCGTTGATCTACGAAGACCTGACCCTGGCGATGCGCACGCTGCGCGACCTGGTCAACCCGCGCATCGAGAAGATCCGCATCGACTCGCGGGAGAACTTCCAGAAGGTCAGCCAGTTCGTCGGCGAGCTGATGCCCGAGCTGCGCGATCGCCTCGAACACTACCCGGGCGAACGGCCGATCTTCGACCTCTACGGCGTCGAGGACGAGATCCAGAAGGCGCTGGAACGCAAGGTGATGCTCAAGTCCGGCGGCTACCTGATCATCGATCCGGCCGAGGCGATGACCACCATCGACGTCAATACCGGCGCCTTCGTCGGCCACCGGACGCTGGAAGAAACCATCTTCAAGACCAATCTGGAGTCCGCCACGGCGATCGCCCGCCAGCTGCGCCTGCGCAACATCGGCGGCATCATCATCATCGACTTCATCGACATGGAAGACGAAGAGCACCGGCGCCAGGTGCTGCGCACCCTGGAAAAGCAGCTCGAACGCGACCACGCCAAGACCAACATCATCGGCATCACCGAACTGGGCCTGGTGCAGATGACCCGCAAACGCACCCGCGAAAGCCTCGAGCAGGTGCTCTGCGAACCCTGCGCCAGCTGTCAGGGGCGCGGCAAGCTGAAGACCCCGGAAACTGTCTGCTACGAGATCTTTCGCGAGATCCTGCGTGAGGCGCGCGCCTATCAGCCGGAGGGTTATCGGGTGCTGGCCAACCAGAAGGTCATCGACCGGCTGCTCGACGAGGAGTCGGGCAACGTCGCCGATCTGGAAAGCTTCATCGGCCGCTCGATCAAGTTCCAGGTCGAGAGCATGTATTCGCAGGAACAGTACGACGTGGTGCTGCTCTGAGCCGAATGCACGCCAGGCCTGAGCCGCGGAGCGCTGCCGGATGAATCGCCTCGCCCGTTTCCTCGCCGTGCTGCTGCGCCAGACGCTGTCGATCGCGGCGTTGGGGCTGGTCGTCGCGGCGTTGTATGTCAGCCTGGGCCGGCAACTGGTGCCGCTGGTCGCCGAATATCGTCTGCAGGCGCAGGACAAAGCCGCCGAGCTGCTGGCAATGCCGGTCCAGCTGGGACGCCTCGAAGGGCGCTGGCAGGGGCTGGCGCCGCAGCTGCTGGCGCACGATGTGCGGCTGGGCGAGGGCGCGGCGGCGATGCACCTGGAGCGACTGGTGGTGGTGCCGGATATCGCGGCCAGCCTGTGGGCGCGCGAGCTGCGCCTGGCGGCGCTGCGCTTCGAGGGCGTGCGCCTGAGTCTGACGCAGGATGCCGATGGCCGTTGGCGCGTCGAAGGACTGCCGGCGCGCGACGAGCAGCCGCCCACCGATCCCGGCAAGCTCCTGCGCTCGCTGCAGAAGATTCGCGCGCTGGTGCTGCTCGACAGCCAGCTGACCGTGGAGCCCTTTGGCGAGGCGCCACTGACGCTGACTTACGCCAATCTCGGTCTGCAGAGCGATGGCGGTGACCTGCGCCTGGACGGGCGCACCGTATTGCCCGATGGTCAGCCGCTGGCGCTGCAGGCTCGGGCGCAGGTGCAGCCCGAGCGCTGGCAGCAGGCAGCGCTCGACGTTTATCTGAGCCTGCCGCAGAGCGACTGGGCGGCCTGGCTGCCGAAGAAGCTGACCGCCGACTGGCGGCTCGAACGCCTGCAGGCCGGTGGCGAGGCCTGGCTCAGCTGGCGGCAGGAGCGCCTCGCGCGCGCGGTGCTGCGCCTCGATGCGCCGCAGGTCGAGGCGGCTTATGGCGAACACCCGGCGCAACGCCTCGACGATCTGGCACTGACCGCCTACGCCGAGCGCAGCGAGCACGGCTACCGGCTGCTGATCGATGAGCTCGGCTTCAACCTGGGTGAAGTGCGTTGGGGCGAGGCGCGCCTGCTCGCCGAGCACGACGAACGTACCGGCAGCTGGCAGTTGCAGGCCGATCGCCTGGCTATCGCGCCGCTGGCCACGCTGACGCAGGCGCTGGCGCCATTACCGGAAAGCGCCGCGCCGATTCTCGCCGACCTCGCGCCGCGCGGCACGCTGCGTGCGCTGCAGGTCGACTATCGCCCCGAGTTGGCCGGCGCCGAGCGACTGCAGTTCGCCGCGCATCTGGATGGCGTGACAATCGGCGCGCATCACTGGATTCCCGCGGCCGAGCACGTCAGCGGCAGCATCCAGGGCAACCTCGCTGGCGGCGAGTTGCGCATCGACAGCCAGGATTTCGCCCTGCACCTGGCGCCGTTGTTCCCCCAGCCCTGGCATTACCGCCAGGCGCAGGGGCGGCTGCGCTGGAGCCTGGACGAGCAGGCCTTCACCCTGGCGGCGCCCTATCTGCGGCTCGACGGCGAGGAAGGCCAGCTGGCCGGCGACTTTCTCATCCGCCTGAATCGCGACCCCGCCGCCGAGGACTACATGGACCTGCGCGTCGGCCTCACGCAGGGCGATGCGCGCTACACGGAGAAATACCTGCCGACCCGCTCGCCGGCGCTGAGTCCGGCGCTCGGCGAATGGCTGCAGACGGCGATTCGCGGCGGCGCCATCGAGCAGGGCTATTTCCAGTACCAGGGCAGCCTGCACAAGAACGCCGTTGACGGCGCGCGCAGCATCAGCCTGTATTTCAAGGTGCGCGATGCCGAGTTGGCCTATCAGCCGGGCTGGCCGGCACTGCGCGAGGGGCGCGGCGAGGTGCTGATCGAGGACAGCGGCGTGCGCGTGCGGCTCGCCGAGGGCCGTATTCTCGACAGCCGCGTGCAGAACGCCACGGCCGAAATTCCGCACGCCGCGCCCGGACAGAAACCGCGCCTGGCGATCAGCGGACAGTTGCAGAGCAGTGTCGGTGATGGGCTGAAGATTCTGCGCGAGGCGCCCCTCGGCATCGCCGACATTTTCGCTGGCTGGCAGGGCGAGGGGGAGCTGGACGGCTCGCTGGCGCTGCTGATCCCGCTGGCCAAGGGCGAGCCGCCGCACGTCCTGGTCGATTTCGCCAGCCGCGCGGCGACGCTGCACATCGCCAGCCCCGAGCTGGACTTCGCCCAGCTCTCCGGGCAGTTCCGCTATGACACCGATGCCGGCTTCAGCGCCCGCGACATCCGCGCGCAGCTGTTCGGGCGAGCGGTCCGCGGCAGTGCCGTGGCGACCGGCGACCGGCTTCACCCGGCGACGCGCATCGAAGCGCAGGGCGATATTGCTTTGCAGCGTCTGACGGCCTGGCTGGGGCTGCAGCAGCCGCTGCCCGCCAGCGGCGAGCTGCCCTATCAGCTGCGTCTGGACCTGGCCGGCGCGGATAGCCGCCTGCAACTCGATTCTTCGCTGGCCGGGCTGGCCATCGAGCTGCCGGCGCCCTTCGGCAAACCGGCTGGCGAGCGGCGCGACACCACCTTGCGCATGACGCTGCAGGGCGCCGAGCGTCGCTACGCCGTGCAGCATGGCGAGCTCGCCTCGCTGAATTTCGCGGCGCCGGCGAGCGACTGGCAGGCCGGTCGTGGCGAATTGCGGCTCGGCAGCGGCGCGGCGGCACTGCCGACAGCGCGCGGGCTGCGTGTGCGCGGGCGGCTGGCGCGGCTCGACTGGCAGGCGTGGCAGAGCGTGCGCGAGCGCTACCTACCGGCCGCCGGTGGCGCATCGGCGGCCGCCCTGCTGCGCGAAGCACAGCTGGATATCGGCCGCTTCGATGGCTTCGGCACGCGCATCGACGCGCTTGGCATCGACCTGCGCCGCGCGACCGATGCCTGGGCGCTCAACCTGCGCAGCGATCTGATCAGCGGGGCGGTACGGCTGTCGGATGCCGCTGGCGCGCCGCTGGTGGTCGATCTGCAGCGCCTGCGTCTGCCGGCCGCCGAGCCGACTGTCGAGCCGGCGCAGCGTAGCGATCCGTTGGCCGATGTCGATCCGGCGCGCCTGCCGGCGATGGACATCGCCATCGCCGAGGTGCTGCAGGGCGAGGCACCACTGGGCCGCTGGGCGCTGAGGGTGCGCCCGGTTGCCGATGGTGTGACCTTCTCGGCACTGGATCTGAACCTGAAGGGGGTGCGCATCGAAGGCGAGGGCGCGTGGCGTGGCGGGCGCAGTACGTACAAGGGGCGTCTGTCGGGCGACAACCTGGCGGATGTGCTGCTGGCATGGGGTTTCGCGCCCTCGACCACCAGTGAGCAATTTCGCATGGATGTCGAAGGCAACTGGCCGGGTTCGCCGGCCTGGTTCGGCCTGGGGCGCTTCTCCGGCAGCCTGCGGCCACGGCTGCGCAATGGCCAGTTCGTCGAGGTCGATGGCAGCGCCCAGGCCCTGCGGGTGTTCGGCCTGCTGAACTTCAACTCGATCGGTCGCCGCCTGCGCCTGGACTTCTCCGATCTGTTCGGCAAGGGGTTGAGCTACGATCGCATGGACGGCGTGCTACAGGCCCGCGACGGCATCTACCGGACCCTTGGGCCGCTCACCGTGACCGGGCCGTCGAGCAACCTCGAGCTCAATGGCACGCTGGACATGGTGAATGACCGCATCGACGCCAAGCTGCTGGTCACCCTGCCGGTGAGCAACAACCTGCCGCTGGCGGCGTTGATCGTTGGCGCGCCGGCGGTCGGCGGCGCGCTGTTCGTGGTCGACAAGTTGCTGGGCGACAAGGTTGCCCGCTTCGCCAGCGTTCAGTACAACGTCGAGGGTCCCTGGCAATCGCCGCGGATCACCTTCGACAAACCATTCGAAAAGCCCAGGTGAGGTGGCGGCGCGTTAGCGTTGCCGCCGGTTCTTTCTCCGCATGATCGGTGTACCTGCCATGTCGCTCGCAGTCATTCAGATGGTCAGCCAGGCCGATGTCGAGGCCAACCTGCGCAGCGCGCGGGCCCTGCTCGAACAGGCGGCGGCAGCCGGTGCGCGGCTGGCGGTGCTGCCGGAGAACTTCGCGGCGATGGGCCGCCGCGACCTGCCGGCGCTCGGCCGTGCCGAGGCAATGGGTGAGGGTCCGATCCTGCCGTGGTTGAAACAGACCGCGCGCGACCTCAGGTTATGGATCGTGGCCGGGACGCTGCCGTTGCCGGCGGATGGCCAGCCACAGGCGCGACCACACGCCTGTTCGCTGTTGTTCGACGAGCACGGGCAACGGGTCGCTCGTTACGACAAGCTGCACCTGTTCGATGTGGACGTCGCGGATAATCGCGGTCGCTACCGCGAATCCGACGACTACGCGCCGGGCAATGAGCTGGTGGTGGTCGATACGCCGCTCGGGCGGCTGGGGATGACGGTCTGTTACGACCTGCGCTTTCCCGAGCTGTATACCGCGCTGCGGCTGGCCGGCGCCGAGCTGATCAGCGCGCCCTCGGCGTTCACCGCGGTGACCGGCGCGGCGCACTGGCAGACGCTGGTGCGTGCCCGGGCCATCGAGACGCAGTGCTATATGCTGGCCGCCGCGCAGGGTGGAGCTCATCCCGGCGACCGCCTGACCCACGGTCATTCGTCTATTGTTGATCCTTGGGGGCGCATCCTGTGCGAGCAGGCCGCGGGCGAGGCGGCCTTGACGGCTCGGCGCGATGCCGCGGAGCAATTGGCCATCCGCCAGCGCATGCCGCTGACCGGCCACCGACGATTTGAAGTGCCGCGCCTGGTCGCGGCGAGTTTGGAGTGACTATGAGTGAACTGCTGTTGCCCGCCGTCGAGCGGCTTCTGACCCCTGGCGGCCTGGGCGCCGACGACCTGCCTGCGCTGCTGGGCGAACTCGCCGGGCCGGGCATCGACGCGGCCGATCTGTATTTCCAGGACCAGGTCAGCGAGTCCTGGGTGCTGGAGGACGGCATCGTCAAGGAGGGTGGCTTCCACCTGGAGCAGGGCGTTGGTGTTCGCGCACTGTCCGGCGAGAAGACCGGCTTCGCCTACAGCAATGCGATCACCGCCGAGGCGTTGCGCCAGGCGGCGCAGGCGGCTCGCTCGATTGCCCGCAGCGGCCAGCCAGGCAGCGTGCAGGTGCTGTCGAAGGCTGCTTTCGCGCCGCTGTATAGCCAGGACAATCCGCTGGATGGCTTGAGCCGGGCGGAAAAGGTCGAGCTGCTCAAGCGCATCGATGTCGCCACCCGCGCACTGGACCCGCGCATCAAGCAGGTCACGGTGAGCCTGGCCGGCGTCTGGGAGCACATCCTGGTTGCCGGCATGGATGGCGGCATGGCGGCCGATGTCAGGCCGCTGGTGCGTTTCAACGTCAGCGTGATCGTCGAGCAGAACGGCCGTCGCGAGCGGGGCGGCCAGGGTGGCGGCGGACGGTTGGGCTATCAGTATTTCCTCAGCGAGGACCGCGCGATGGGCTATGCGCGCGAGGCGTTGCGCCAGGCGCTGGTCAATCTCGAGGCGCAGCCGGCGCCTGCCGGCAGCCTGCCGGTGGTGCTCGGCCCGGGCTGGTCCGGCGTGCTGCTGCACGAGGCGGTCGGCCACGGACTGGAGGGCGATTTCAACCGCAAGGGCAGTTCGGCCTACAGCGGGCGCATCGGTCAGCAGGTGGCCTCGAAGCTGTGCACCATCGTCGATGACGGCACCCTGGCTGATCGGCGCGGTTCGCTCAGCGTCGATGACGAGGGCACGCCGACGCAGTGCACCACGCTGATCGAAAACGGCGTGCTCAAGGGTTACATCCAGGACAAGCTGAATGCGCGCCTGATGGGCGTGGCGCCCACCGGCAACGGCCGCCGCGAGTCCTACGCGCACCTGCCGATGCCGCGCATGACCAACACCTACATGCTGGCCGGCCAGAGCGATCCCGAGGAGATCATCCGCTCGGTCAAGCGCGGTATCTACTGCGCCAGCCTCGGTGGTGGCCAGGTGGATATCACCAGCGGCAAGTTCGTGTTCTCCACCAGCGAGGCCTATCTGATCGAGGATGGCCGGATCACGGCGCCGGTCAAGGGCGCGACGCTGATCGGCAACGGCCCGGAGGTGATGACGCGGGTGTCGATGGTCGGCAATGACCTGGCGCTGGACAGTGGCGTCGGCACCTGTGGCAAGGATGGTCAGTCGGTGCCGGTGGGCGTCGGTCAGCCGACGTTGAAGATCGACGAGATCACCGTCGGCGGAACGGGCGCCTGAAGCCGCTGGAGGCGGCTGGAAGGCGTGCGGTCTGGTTTATTTCAGGCCGCGCTTGGTTTCATCGAGGTCGCGGATGTATTTGAAGATCTTGCGACTCGCCGCCGGCGGTTTGTTGTGGGCGGCTTCATGCTGGGCATGGCGGATCAGGCTGCGCAGGTGTTGGCGGTCGGTGTCGGGGTAATCGGTGACGAAGGCTTCCAGCGTTTCGTCGTTGCCGGCGATCAGGCGATCGCGCCAGCGCTCCAGGGCATGAAAGCGTTCGTTGTACTGGCGGGTGGAGGCGTCGAGCTGGTCGACCAGAGCGAGGATGGCGTCGATGTCCTGGTCGCGCATCAGCTTGCCGATGTACTGGATGTGGCGTTTGCGGGCGATGTGTGCGGTGTGTTTGGGCGCGTCGGCGAGTGCCTTGCGCAGCGCGTCGCTCAGCGGCAGGCGCTCGATCAGGTCGGGCTTGAGCGTGGTCAGGCGTTCGCCCAGTTCCTGCAGCGCATGCAGTTCGCGCTTGACCTGGGTTTTGCTCTTCTCGTCGAAAACGCCGTCGTCGGAGTATTCAGGCATGGGGATGGTCCATTGGGAAATGCCGCCATGATAACAGTAGCCTTGTCGGGCCGGCTCTGCCGTCGGCGGGCTGGGTTTCGATCGAATGCGGGGGTTTGGGAGTTCTTATGAGTGAAGTAGAAGGCATCGGCCCGCACGTGATACCGGGCTTGCGCGAGAAGGTCGAGCGCATCATCGACGAGGCGCGCCGGCAAGGTGCCAGCGCCAGCGAGGTATCGGTGTCGATGGAGCAGGGGCTGTCGACCAGCGTGCGCCAGGGCGAGGTGGAGACGGTCGAGTTCAACCGTGACCAGGGCTTCGGCATCACGCTTTACGTCGGGCAACGCAAGGGCTCGGCGAGCACCACTGGCAGCGGCGACGCAGCCATCCGCGAAACGGTGGCTGCTGCACTGGCGATTGCGCAGCATGCGTCCGAAGACGAATTCGCCGGGCTTGCCGACGCGGCGCTGATGGCGCGCGAGCTGCCGGACCTGGACCTGTTCCATCCCTGGCCGGTTTCCCCCGAACAGGCGATCGAAACGGCGCTGCGCTGCGAGGCGGCGGCGTTCGCGGTCGATCCGCACATCCGCAATGCCGACGGTACCAGCCTCAATACCCATCAGGGCTGCCGCGCCTATGGCAACAGCAACGGCTTCATCGGCAGTTACTGCAGCACGCGCCACAGCCTGAGCTGCGTGATGATTGCCGAGCATGCCGGGCAGATGCAGCGCGACTACTACTACGATGTCAGCCGTCGCGCCGATACATTGGCCGATCCGCTGAGCATCGGGCGCCGCGCCGCCGAGCGTGCGGTCAGGCGCTTGGGGGCGCGGCCGGTGCCGACGTGCGAGGTGCCGGTGCTGTTCGCGGCCGATCTGGCGACCGGACTGTTCGGCCATTTTCTCGCTGCGATCTCGGGCAGCAATCTCTATCGCAAGGCGTCCTACCTGGAGAACGCCCTGGGACAGATCCTCTTCCCCGAGTGGCTGAGCCTGGATGAGCGCCCGCACCTCGCGCAGGCGCTGGGCAGTGCGTCCTATGATGGCGACGGCCTGGCGACCTACGCCAAGCCCTTCGTGGAGAACGGCCAGCTGATTTCCTATGTGCTGGGCACCTATTCCGGCCGCAAGCTGGGCCTGCCGAGCACCGCCAATGCCGGCGGCGTGCACAACCTGTTTGTCAGTCACGGCGAGGAAGACCAGGCCGCGCTGCTGCGGCGCATGGGGCGTGGCCTGCTGGTGACCGAGCTGATGGGGCAGGGGCTGAATCTGGTGACCGGTGACTACTCGCGCGGTGCCGGCGGTTACTGGGTGGAGAACGGCGAGATCCAGTTCCCGGTGCAGGAAGTCACCATCGCCGGCAACCTGCGCGACATGTTCCGCCAGATCGTCGCGGTCGGTTGCGATACCGAGACGCGCAGCAACATCCGCACCGGTTCGGTGCTGATCGAACGGATGACGGTCGCGGGGAAATAGCCGGAGATCGTGGCGGGCGCTAGCGCGCTCAAGGCTTGCGGGGCGGCGAGTCGGGACTGTCCCGGCTCGCTTGGGGGCTGCGGCCTATTCGCCTTCCTCGAAATAGTCGTCGATCAGCGCGACCAGTGCGCCCAGCGCTGCCTCGTCCTGTTCGCCCTCGGTCTGCACGTGCAGGGCGGTGCCCTTGCTGGCAGCCAGCATCATGACCGCCATGATGTTCTTGCCATCCACCAGCGTGTCCGGGCAGCGCCCGACGCGAATGCTGCATGGATAACGGTTGGCTACGCCGACGAACTTGGCGGCCGCGCGGGCATGCAGGCCGAGCTTGTTGATGATGGTGACGTCGCGGGCGGGCATGGCGGCTGTTCGTCCTAGGCTAGGTCGCGATGGCGAACCTGCAGATTCTTCAAGGGCGCCTTGAGCGCCTGGCCCAGGCGTTCGGCCAGGTAGACCGAGCGGTGATGGCCGCCGGTACAGCCGATGGCGATGGTGACGTAGGCACGGTTGCTGGCGGCGAAGCGGGGCAGCCACTTGCTCAGGTAGCCGTGAATGTCCTGGAACATCTCGTCCACATCCGGCTGCGCGGAAAGGTAATCGATGACCGGCTGATCGAGGCCGGAAAAATCGCGCAGCTCGGCTTTCCAGTACGGGTTCGGCAGGCAGCGCACGTCGAACACCAGATCGGCGTCCACCGGCATGCCGCGCTTGAAGCCGAATGACTCGATGAGGAAGGCAGTACCGGGCTCGGGCTGGTTCAGCAGGCGCAGCTTGAGCGTATCGCGCAGCTGGTAGAGATTCAGGTGCGTGGTGTCGATCTTGAGATCGGCATGGTCGCTGATCGCACCCAGCAGCAGTTCTTCGTCGCGGATCGCCTCGGCCAGCGAGCGCTTGTCGTTGGTCAGCGGATGGCGCCGGCGAGTCTCCGAGAAGCGTTTGAGCAGGGTTTCGTCATCGGCATCGAGGTAGATCACGTCGCAGTGAATATGACGGGAGCGCACTTCGACGAGCAGTTCAGGGAAGCGCTTGAGCTGGCTCGGCAGGTTGCGCGCGTCGATGGAGACGGCGATCTGTGGTTGCAGCAGTTCGGTGTGCAGCAGGGTGCGTTCGGCCAGCTCCGGCAGCAGGCCGGCCGGGAGGTTGTCGATGCAATAGAAGCCGTTGTCCTCCAGAACGTCGAGTGCGGTGCTTTTTCCTGATCCGGAGCGGCCGCTGACGATGATCAGGCGCATCTACTGGCCGTTTTGCACGTCGACCACGACCTGATAGAGGTCGTCGTTGGTGGGAGCCTGGCGCAGTCGCTCACGGACGTCTTCGCGGTCGAGCATGCTGGCGATCTGGCGCAGCAGTTCGAGATGCTCGTCCGTCGCCGCTTGCGGCACCAGCAGGACGAACAGCAGATCGACCGGGGCGCCATCGATGGCGTCGAAGTCCACCGGTGTCTCGAGGCGCAGCACGGCGCTGAGCGGCGTATTGCAGCCCGCCATACGGCAATGCGGAATGGCAATGCCATTGCCGAAGCCGGTGGAACCGAGTTTTTCGCGGGCGATCAGGCTCTCGAAGATGGCCTGGGAATCATGGTCGGGCAGGTCCTGCGCGATCACCTTGGCGATCTGTTCGAGGACGCGTTTCTTGCTGCCGCCTGGGACGTTCACCAGGGAACGTCCAGGGGTCAGGATGGTTTCCAGTCGGATCATGATGCGTGTCAGCGAGCCGCTACGCCCTGGGTGTGGTCGAGCTGCTTTTCCTTGTGCTTGATCAGTTGGCGATCGAGCTTGTCGACCAGCAGATCGATGGCCGCGTACATGTCCTCGTGTTCGGCGTTGGCCACCACCTCGCGGCCGGCGATGTGCAGCGTGCCCTCGGCTTTCTGCTTGAGCTTCTCGACCTGCAGGATCACCTGGATGCTGATGATGCGATCGAAGTGGCGGGACAGCCGCTCGAATTTCTCCTCGACATAGCTACGCAGGGCGTCAGTCACTTCCAGATGAAGACCGCTGATGTTGATTTGCATACTGCTTCTCCTAAATGCCTGCTGCGAAGGTGGCCGGTACAGGACCTGCCGCCGAAACATTCAACCTGGCCGCACTATAGCCGCTTGCGTTCGCTTGAGGGAGCGATACCCAGCGATTCACGGTATTTGGCGATGGTGCGGCGGGCAACCTGGATGCCCTGTGCTTCCAGTAAACCAGCGATCTTACTGTCGCTCAATGGCTTTTTGGGGTTTTCCGCGGCGACCAGCTTCTTGATGATCGCGCGGATCGCGGTGGACGAGCATTCGCCGCCTTCGGCCGTACTGACGTGGCTGGAGAAGAAGTATTTCAGCTCATAAATACCCCGCGGCGTGTGCATGTATTTCTGCGTGGTCACGCGCGAGATGGTCGATTCGTGCATGCCCACCGCCTCGGCGATGTCGTGCAGAACCAGGGGCTTCATTGCCTCGTCGCCATGATCGAGAAAGCCGCGCTGATGCTCGACGATCTGCGTGGCGACCTTCATCAACGTCTCGTTGCGGCTGAGCAGGCTCTTGATGAACCAGCGCGCTTCCTGCAGCTGGTTGCGCATGAAGGTGTTGTCGGCGCTGGAGTCGGCGCGTTTGACGAAGCCGGCGTATTGCGCGTTGACCCGCAGGCGCGGCATGGCGTCCTGGTTCAGCTCCACCAGCCAGCGGTCGTTGTGCTTGCGCACGATCACGTCCGGTACCACGTATTCCGGCTCGCTGGCCTCGATCTGCGAGCCGGGGCGCGGGTTGAGGCTCTGTACCAGTTCGATCACCTGACGCAGCTCGTCTTCCTTGAGCTTCATTCGGCGCATCAGCAGGCTGTAGTCGCGGTTACCCAGCACATCCAGATAACTGCTTACCAGCTGCTTGGCCTGTTCCAGCCAGGCGGTCTGTTCGGGGAGCTGGCGCAGTTGCAGCAGCAGGCATTCGCTCAGGTTGCGCGCGCCGATGCCGGCAGGCTCGAATTGCTGGATGCGATGGAGCACCACTTCGATCTCGTCGAGTTCGACCTCGAGCTCCGGGTCGAGCGCTTCGAGCACCTCTTCCAGACTTTCCTCCAGATAGCCCTGGTCGTTGATGCAGTCGATCAGGGTCGTGGCGATCAGCCGGTCGGTATCGCTCATCGGTGCCAGGTTGAGCTGCCAGAGCAGGTGGCTTTGCAGGCTGATGCCGCTGGAGGTGCGGGTGGTGAAGTCCCAGTCGTCATCGTCGCTGCTCGGCAGGCTGCTGGCGCTGGTCTGGTAGATATCTTCCCAGGCGGTGTCGACCGGTAGTTCGCTGGGAATGCGCTCACCCCAGTCGCCTTCTTCCAGGTTGTCGGCGGTGTGAACGGGTTCTTCGTAGAGGTTGTCGCCGCTCGTCTGGCTGTTGGAAGAGCCTTCAGTGTTCTGGTCGGCGGCTTCGGCCATGGGGTCGGCATGGCCGAAGTCATCGCCGTCTTCCTCGCGCTCGAGCATCGGGTTGGAATCCAGGGCTTCCTGGATTTCCTGCTGCAGATCCAGCGTGGAAAGCTGCAGCAGTCGTATGGCTTGTTGCAGCTGCGGCGTCATCGTCAGCTGCTGGCCCATCTTCAGGACTAGCGATGGTTTCATGGCAGAGGACTTCGACCCTTGTGTGCCGGCGCGATCGCGCCTGTTTCCAATAGGCGCCAGGCGCCGAATGAAAGCAAATTATATGCCTGCCGGCGAAGCCTTTGCCTAGGCCAGAAACGCAGGGCCACGCAAAAAGTTCGCCGTGCCGGATCACTCACAGGCGGAATTCATGGCCCAGGTAGACTTCCTTGACCAGTTGGTTGGCCAGGATGGTTTCGGCATCGCCTTCGGCGATCAGCTGGCCGTCGTTGACGATGTAGGCCGTTTCGCAGATATCCAGTGTTTCGCGAACGTTGTGGTCGGTGATCAGAACGCCGATGCCCTTGGCCTTGAGGTGGTGGATGATCTGCTTGATGTCGCCCACGGAGATCGGGTCGACGCCGGCGAAGGGTTCGTCCAGCAGGATGAACTTGGGTGCCGTGGCCAGCGCGCGGGCGATTTCCACCCGGCGCCGTTCGCCGCCGGACAGGCTCATGCCGAGACTGTCGCGGATATGGCTGATGTGGAATTCCTGCAGCAGCGCTTCGAGCGCCTGCTGGCGGCCGGCGCGATCGAGGTCCTTGCGCGTCTCCAGGATGGCCATGATGTTGTCGGCCACCGAGAGCTTGCGGAAGATCGAGGCTTCCTGCGGCAGGTAGCCGATGCCGGCGCGGGCGCGGCCATGCATGGGCAGGTGGGTGACGTCCTGCTGGTCGATCAGCACGCGACCCTGATCGGCACCCACCAGACCGACGATCATGTAGAAGCATGTGGTCTTGCCGGCGCCGTTGGGGCCGAGCAGGCCGACGATCTGTCCGCTCTCGATCGACAGGCTGACGTCGCGCACGACCTGGCGGCTCTTGTAGCTCTTGGCGAGGTGCTGCGCTCTGAGTACGGCCATTACTGCGCCTGCTCCGCCGGCTGCTCTTTCTTGCGTGGCTGGATGACCATGTCGATGCGCGGCTGCGGGGTAGTGACCGCGGTATTGGTGGCGCGCCCGGCGTTGACGATCTGCCGCTGGGTGTCATAGACGATCTTCTCGCCCTCGAAGGTGTTGCCTTCCTGCACCACCTTGGCCTGGTCGATCAGCACGATGCGTTCGTTCGCCGCGAAATACTGGATGGTCAGGCCGTAGGCCTTGACGATTTCCTTGTCCGCCGCCGGCTTCTGCTCGTAGTAGGCGGGCTTGCCGACGGAGGTGAAGACCTCGACGTCGCCGTTGGCGTCCTGGGTGATGGTCACGGTGTTGCCGGTGATCTTCATCGTGCCCTGGGTGATCACCACGTCGCCGCGATAGACCGCCACGCCCTGCTGGTCATCGAGTTCGGCGGTGTCGGCCTGGATGCGAATCGGCTGGTTGCGGTCTTCGGGCAACGCCGAGGCAGTGGTACCAAGCAACAGTGCGCTCAAACCGAGCAGGAGGGGGAGAGTCTTAACGCAGCTCATGCTTGCCTCTTACATTGGACAGCAGGTGCATCCTGCCATCATTCAGATACGCTTTCATTCCCGTGGCCGTCGTGACGCCATTGGCGGCCTCGATTCTAACGGCTTGCCGGGTTTCGGCATAATCCTTCTCCGGCCACACCGTCATCCGGCTGGTGGTGAGAATGGTGGCGCGGCCCTTGGCGTCGGTGCGCTCGACGCGCACCTGATCGATCAGCTCGACTTCGCTGCCACCGGCGGCAACCTCGCCGCGCTCGCTGCGTACATGCCAGGGCAGTTCCGTGCCGCGGTAGGCGTACAGGTCGGGGCGGGTCAGCAGGCTGATATCGTTGGCCTTGAGGTGCTCCATCTTGTCCGCGGTCAGCTCGTAGTGGCGCTTGCCGTCCGGCTGGAACTGCACGGTGCGCGCGTTGAGTACGTAGAAGTCGATTGGCGGCTCCGCGGTGGCAGCCACTGTCGGCTGCTGCATGAAACTTTCCGGACGGATGTTCCAGTAGCCGACCGCCACCAGCAGGGCGGCGATCAGTATCAGCAGGACGGGAAAGCGCAGTTTGCGAAGCATCGGGACCTCTACAGGTAGGCCGATTGTGCGGCCGCCAGGTTGCCCTGGGCGTGCAGAATCAGCTCGCAGAATTCGCGGGCCGCGCCCTCGCCGCCGCGCGCCCGGGTCACGCCGTGGGCATGCTGGCGCACGAAGGCATCGGCGCTGGCCACGGCCATGCCCAGGCCGACCCGGCGCATCACCGGCAGGTCGGGCAGGTCGTCGCCCAGATAGGCCACCTCAGCGTAGTTCAGTCCCAGTTCGGCCAGCAGTTCGTCGAGTACCACCAGCTTGTCCTCGCGTCCCTGGTAGAGATGCTGGATGCCAAGGTTCTGCGCGCGGCGTTCGACCACCGGCGTCTTGCGTCCGCTGATGATGGCGGTGCGCACGCCGGAATTGATCAGCATCTTGATGCCGTGACCATCCAGCGTGTTGAAGGTCTTGAACTCGCTGCCGTCGGTGAGGAAGTACAGGCGGCCGTCGGTCAGTACCCCGTCGACGTCGAAGACCGCCAGGCGGATGTCGCGGGCGCGTTGCAGCAGGTCCTGTTGCATCACATCACTCCCGCACGCAGCAGGTCGTGCATGTTCAGCGCGCCGACCGGCAGGCCCGCGGCGTCGATGACCACCAGCGAGTTGATCTTGTGGTCCTCCATGATCTTCAGCGCCTCGGCGGCCAGCATGTCGGCATTGGCCGTCTTGCCGCGGGCAGTCATGACGTCGTCGATGAGCGACTGGCGTACGTCGATGCCCTTGTCGAGGGTGCGGCGCAGGTCGCCGTCGGTGAAGATCCCTGCCAGGCGTCCATCGCGTTCCACCACGATGGTCATGCCCAGCCCTTTGCGGGTCATTTCCAGCAGGGCGTCGCGCAGCGAGGTGCCGCGCCCGACCTTGGGCAGGCGCTCGCCGGTGTGCATCACGTGTTCGACCTTGAGCAGCAGGCGGCGGCCGAGCGCACCGCCCGGGTGCGAGAAGGCGAAATCCTCGGCGGTGAAGCCGCGTGCTTCGAGCAGGGCGATGGCGAGCGCGTCGCCGAGCACCAGGCTGACGGTGGTCGAGGAGGTGGGGGCCAGGTTGAGCGGGCAGGCTTCCACCGCCACGCTGGCGTCGAGATTGACTGCGGCAGCCTTGGCCAGCACCGATTCGGGGTTGCCGGTCATGCTGATCAGACCGAGGCCCAGGCGCTTGATCAGTGGCAGCAGGGTGACGATCTCACTGGTGGTGCCGGAGTTGGACAAGGCCAGCACCACGTCGTCGCGGGTGATCATGCCCATGTCGCCGTGGCTGGCCTCGGCAGGGTGCACGAAGAATGCCGGAGTGCCGGTGCTGGCCAGGGTCGCGGCGATCTTGCGGCCGATGTGGCCGGACTTGCCCATGCCCACCACCACCACGCGCCCCTTGCAGGCGAGGATCAGCTCGCAGGCTCGCACGAAACGCTCGTCGATGCGGCTGCGAAGCTGTTCGACGGCTTCGGTTTCCAGCTGGATGGTGCGCTGCGCGGTGTCGATCAGTTGGCTGCTCTGGCTCATCGTGGCGGGATCGTCCGGTGAAAAAGCGCAAGATTATAGCGCCAATCGGGCGCGCGCCGATCAGAAAAGTTGGCCCTTCGCCGGCCTCGTCAACGGCGCAGGGAGCGCGGGGCGCCTGCAATGGGCGCGCCAGCAAATTCCGGGTCGGTGGCTGCGTGCTATAGTGCGCGGCCGAAAGCGGTCAGCGCAGAGAGTATCCCGCGGCGGTTGGGAACCGTCTGTTTCGCAGACTGCATGCAAGGAGACCAGATGAGCGCCTGCAACGACTTCGCCGTCGAGCTGAAGGGAGTGACCTTCATGCGCGGTGAGCGAAGTATCTTCGACAATATCGATATTGCCATTCCGCGCGGCAAGGTCACGGCAATCATGGGGCCGTCCGGCTGCGGCAAGACGACCCTGCTGCGCCTGATCGCCGCCCAGTTGATGCCCAGTCGCGGTGAAATCTGGGTGGCTGGCAACAACCTGCCGAGCCTTTCGCGCAGCGATCTGTTCAACATGCGCAAGCAGATGGGCGTGCTGTTCCAGAGCGGAGCACTGTTCACCGATCTCGATGTGTTCGAGAACGTCGCCTTCCCGTTGCGGGTGCACACCCGGCTGCCGGAAGAGATGATCCGCGACATCGTGCTGATGAAGCTGCAGGCGGTCGGTCTGCGCGGTGCCGTCGAGCTGATGCCCGACGAGCTGTCCGGCGGCATGAAGCGGCGCGTGGCGCTGGCGCGGGCGATCGCGCTGGATCCGCAGATTCTCATGTACGACGAGCCGTTCGCCGGCCAGGACCCGATCGCGATGGGCGTTCTGGTGCAACTGATCCGGCTGCTCAACGATGCGCTGGGCATCACCAGCATCGTCGTGTCCCACGATCTGGCGGAGACCGCTTCCATTGCCGATTACATCTATGTGGTCGGCGACGGCCAGGTGCTCGGCCAAGGGGTGCCGGCCGAGTTGATGGAGTCGGACAATCCGCGCATCCGCCAGTTCATGACGGGTTCGGCCGACGGCCCGGTGCCGTTCCATTTTCCGGCGCCGGCCTATGCTGACGATCTGCTGGGAGGCACCGATGCGTAAGCGTTCGCTGTTGGACAGGATCGCCCTGCTCGGTCGCGCAGGGCTCGATGTGCTCGCGGCGCTGGGGCGCTCGACGATATTCCTGGTGCATGCGCTGTTCGGCCGTAGCGGACTGCGCAACGGCCTGGCGCTGCTGGTCAAGCAGCTCTATTCGGTGGGTGTGCTGTCGCTGGCGATCATCGTCGTGTCCGGCATCTTCATCGGCATGGTGCTGGCGCTGCAGGGCTACAACATCCTCAGCAGCTACGGCTCGGAGCAGGCGGTCGGGCAGATGGTCGCGCTGACGCTGCTGCGCGAGCTCGGCCCGGTGGTCACGGCGCTGCTGTTCGCCGGGCGTGCGGGCTCCGCGCTGGCGGCCGAGATCGGCAACATGAAGTCCACCGAGCAGTTGTCGAGCCTGGAGATGATCGGTGTCGACCCGCTCAAGTACATCATCGCGCCGCGGTTGTGGGCAGGCTTCATCTCGCTGCCGCTGCTGACGCTGATCTTCAACGTGGTCGGCATCTGGGGCGGGGCGATGGTCGCCGTGGACTGGCTCGGTGTCTACGAAGGTTCCTACTGGGTCAACATGCAGAACAGCGTCGACTTCCATTCGGACGTGCTCAACGGCGTGATCAAGAGCCTGGTGTTCGCGCTGGTGGTGACCTGGATCGCGGTGTTCCAGGGCTACGACTGCGAGCCCACGTCCGAGGGGATCAGTCGGGCCACGACGCGGACCGTGGTGTACGCCTCGCTGGCCGTGCTGGGCCTCGATTTCATTCTGACCGCCTTGATGTTTGGAGATTTCTGATGCGTATCCGCACACTGGAAACGGGTGTCGGCCTGTTCCTGCTTGCCGGCCTGCTGGCCATGTTGCTGCTGTCGCTGCGGGTCAGCGGGTTGAGTGTCGGCGATGCCGATACCTACAAGGTGTATGCCTATTTCGACAATATTGCCGGTCTGACGGTCAGATCCAAGGTGACCATGGCCGGTGTGACCATCGGCAGGGTCACGGCCATCGATCTGGATCGCGACAGCTTCACCGGTCGCGTGACGATGGAAATCCAGCAGGATGTCGACATGCTGCCGCTCGATTCCACCGCCTCGATCCTCACCGCCGGGCTGCTCGGCGAGAAGTACATCGGCATCAGCGTCGGCGGTGACGAGGAGACTCTCGGCAATGGCGACACGATCAGCGACACCCAGTCCTCTCTGGTGCTCGAAGACCTGATCGGCAAATTCCTGCTCAACTCGGTTAACAAGGAATAAAGGAGTGCTTCGAATGATGACTGCCTTGCGTCGCGGATTGCTGGTGCTGCTGGCGGTACTGCCGCTGTTCGCCCAGGCTGCGGTGAGTCCGCACCAGTTGATCCAGCAGACCACCGACCGACTGCTGGCCGATCTGCAAGCCAACAAGGAGCGCTACCGCAGCGATCCGTCGGCCTTCTACGAGGCGCTCAACGGCATCCTCGGCCCGGTGGTGGATGCCGAAGGCATCTCGCGCAGCATCATGACCGTCAAGTACGCGCGCAGCGCCACGCCCGAGCAGATGACGCGCTTCCAGGAGAACTTCAAGCGCAGCCTGATGCAGTTCTATGGCAACGCCCTACTGGAGTACAACAACCAGCAGATCCGCGTGCTGCCGCCCACCGGCAAGCAGGATGGCAAGCGCACCAGTGTCGGCATGGAAGTGGTCGGCCGCCAGGGCGAGATCTATCCGGTGTCCTATACGATGGTCAATGACGGCGAATGGCGTGTGCGCAACGTGATCATCAACGGCATCAACATCGGCAAACTGTTCCGCGACCAGTTCGCCGACTCGATGCAGAAGAACGGCGGCGATCTGGACAAGACCATCGACGGTTGGGCCGATGTCGTGGCCCGCGCCAAGGATACCTCGGTCGGTCAACAGGCTGGCGGCAATGAGTGACGGGCGCATCGAGAGCGTGCCCGGCGGTACGTTGCGCCTGCTCGGCGTGCTCGATCTGCACACCGGTCCAGCTCTGCGCGAGCAGGGCCGGGGGCTGATTCGCGCAGACGCAGGCGCGGAACTGGTGGTGGATTGCTCGGCGATAGAAAAGTCCAGCAGTGTCGGCCTGTCGCTGTTGCTGGCCTTCATGCGCGACGCCCGAGCGGCACAGCGCCCGGTGCGCATCAGCGGGATGCCGGCCGACATGCTGGAAATCGCCCGGGTCTCCGGGTTGCTGGACATCCTGCCGCTGGATGCGGCGCCTGCGGGGAGCAGTAGTAGATGAGCCTGCGCTGGGCCGAACGCATGCGCGAGCAGCTTCATGGTCTGGCCGAGGCGCTGGGTAACCTGCTGGTCGAGGGGTTTCATTACCTGGCGCTGTTCGCCATCGGTGGCGTGACGGCATGGGCGGCTTTCCTGGCCTTCCTCGGCATGGTCGAGAAAGGCCAGATCACGGTCGACGATATTCTGCTGCTGTTCATCTACCTCGAATTGGGTGCGATGGTCGGCATCTATTTCAAGACCAACCACATGCCGGTGCGCTTCCTGATCTATGTGGCGATCACTGCGCTGACCCGACTGCTGATCTCCGATATTTCCCATCACCATCGTCCCGACATGGGCGTGGTCTATGTGTCCGGGGCGATCCTGCTGCTGGCGCTGGCGATCCTGGTGGTGCGCTTCGCCTCATCGCGCTTCCCGGCGGTACAGAGCGACAGTGGCCGACAGGCGCGGCGTTCTGAGCGCGATCAGGCGGCCGAGACGCTGGAATGAGACTAACCGCGCCGCGGCGACGCGGTTCGGGGTTCGCAGCCTTCGGGCTTTTTTGTATGATGGCCGGCCCGTGCGCGTCCTGCGCCGATCGAGGTTGAACATGCAGGCCCTAGAAGTGAAGAATTTCCTGGAAGCGAAGCTTTCCGGAGCCGTGGTGGAAGTGGAAGGCGAAGGCTGCAACTTCCAGCTCAATGTGATCAGCGACGATCTGGCCGCCCTGGGCCCGGTCAAGCGCCAGCAGCAGGTCTACGCCCATCTCAATCCGTGGATCGCCGATGGCAGCATTCATGCCGTCACCATGAAATTCTTCAGTCGTGCCGACTGGGCCGCGCGCGCCTGAGCGGCGGTCGAGGCACTTACACATTCCAGGCCGAGCGCGTCACGAAGACCGCGCCGTCCCTATCGACAGGGCTTCCAGCCTGCGGGTTACGGGAACATTCATGGATAAACTGATCATTACCGGCGGCGCTCGCCTCGATGGCGAGATTCGCATTTCCGGCGCGAAGAACTCCGCGCTGCCGATCCTGGCGGCGACCCTGCTGGCCGACACGCCGGTCACCGTCTGCAACCTGCCGCACCTGCACGACATCACCACCATGATCGAGCTGTTCGGGCGCATGGGCGTGCAGCCGGTCATCGACGAGAAGCTCAGCGTCGAGGTCGATGCCAGCAGCATCAAGACGCTGGTCGCGCCTTACGAACTGGTCAAGACCATGCGTGCCTCGATCCTGGTACTCGGGCCGATGGTCGCGCGCTTCGGCGAGGCCGAGGTGGCGCTGCCGGGCGGTTGCGCCATCGGCTCGCGCCCGGTCGACCTGCACATCCGCGGTCTTGAAGCGATGGGCGCGCAGATCGATGTCGAAGGCGGCTACATCAAGGCCAGGGCGCCGGCCGGCGGCCTGCGCGGCGCGACCTTCTTCTTCGATACCGTGAGCGTCACCGGCACCGAGAACATCATGATGGCCGCTGCCCTGGCCAACGGCCGCAGTGTGCTGGAAAACGCCGCGCGCGAGCCGGAAGTGGTCGACCTGGCCAATTTCCTCAACGCGATGGGGGCCAAGGTTTCCGGCGCCGGCACCGACACCATCGTCATCGACGGCGTCAAGCGCCTCGGTGGCGGCCGCTACAGCGTCATGCCCGACCGTATCGAGACCGGCACCTACCTGGTGGCCGCGGCCGCGACCGGTGGCCGTGTGCGCCTGAAAGACACCGACGCCACGCTGCTCGAGGCCGTGCTGCACAAGCTGGTGGAAGCGGGCGCGCACATCGACACTGGCAGCAACTGGATCGAGTTGGACATGAAGGGCAAGCGGTCCAAGGCCGTCAACGTGCGCACCGCGCCGTACCCGGCATTCCCCACCGACATGCAGGCGCAGTTCATCGCCCTCAACGCCATCGCCGAAGGCACCGGCACGGTGATCGAGACGGTGTTCGAGAACCGCTTCATGCATGTCTACGAGATGAACCGCATGGGCGCGCAGATTCTCGTCGAGGGCAACACCGCCATCGTGACCGGCGTCGACCGGCTCAAGGGTGCGCCGGTGATGGCCACCGACCTGCGCGCCTCCGCCAGCCTGGTGATCGCCGGCCTGGTGGCCGAGGGCGATACCCTGATCGACCGCATCTACCACATCGACCGTGGCTACGAGTGCATCGAGGAGAAGCTGCAGTTGCTGGGGGCGAAGATTCGCCGCGTTCCGGGCTAGAAAGCCCGCTCGAGGGCGCAGTAACACGCAGGGCGGACTGTACCCGTCCTGCGCCTGTCCGATTAAAGCCAGCTTTTGACCGCCGAACGAGCGGAAACCCAAGGATTAACGCAATGCTCACCATCGCCCTATCCAAAGGCCGCATTCTCGATGACACCCTGCCGCTGCTCGCCGCCGCCGGCATCGTGCCCACCGAGAACCCGGACAAGAGCCGCAAGCTGATCATCCCGACCACCCAGGATGACGTGCGCCTGCTGATCGTGCGTGCCACCGACGTGCCGACCTATGTCGAGCACGGCGCGGCGGACCTCGGCGTCGCCGGCAAGGACGTGCTGATGGAGTACGGCGGTCAGGGGCTGTACGAGCCGCTCGACCTGAAGATCGCCAACTGCAAGCTGATGACCGCCGGCAAGGTCGGTGCGCCGCAGCCCAAGGGGCGCCTGCGCGTGGCCACCAAGTTCGTCAACGTCGCCAAGCGCTACTACGCCGAGCAGGGCCGCCAGGTCGACATCATCAAGCTCTACGGCTCGATGGAGCTGGCGCCGCTGGTGGGGCTGGCCGACAAGATCATCGACGTGGTCGACACCGGCAACACCCTGCGCGCCAACGGCCTGGAGCCGCAGGAGCTGATCGCTACCATCAGCTCGCGGCTGGTGGTCAACAAGGCCTCGATGAAGATGCAGCATGCGCGCATCCAGGCGCTGATCGACTCGCTGCGCGCCGCCGTCGAGCGACACCCGCACTGACCCCGCCTCGGCGCCGCCACGCCCGCAGCTATCCGTGCCATAGCCGAAAATCACGGGTGCGCACGCGGGCGGCTTGCTAATCTAGCGGCGCCTGAGAGCCTGACCTTCGGGTCGTTGCACGCAACGACCGCGACAGTTCCCGATGCCTAGCCAACCATGAGGCCCGCCATGACCGTTCCCGCCGCCATTCGCCGACTCAACGCTGCCGATGCCGATTTCGCCCGGCACCTGGATCATCTGCTGAGCTGGGAAAGCGTCTCCGATGACGGCGTGAATGCTCGCGTGCTGGAGATCATCCAGGCGGTGCGCAGCCGTGGCGATGCGGCGCTGGTGGAGCTGACCCAGCGCTTCGACGGCCTGGAAGTCGCCGGCATGGCCGACCTGATCCTGCCGCGCGCGCGCCTGGAACAGGCACTGGAGCGCATCACGCCGGAGCAGCGCAAGGCGCTGGAGCTGGCCGCCGAGCGCGTGCGCCTCTATCACGAGCGGCAGAAGCAGGATTCCTGGACCTACATCGAGGCCGACGGCACGGTGCTCGGGCAGAAAGTCACCCCGCTGGATCGCGCCGGCCTCTATGTGCCGGGCGGCAAGGCGTCCTATCCGTCGTCGGTACTGATGAATGCCATCCCGGCCAAGGTCGCCGGCGTGCCCGAGGTGGTGATGGTGGTGCCGACTCCGCGCGGCGAGGTCAATGAACTGGTGCTGGCCGCGGCGTGCATCGCCGGGGTAGACCGCGTGTTCACCATCGGCGGCGCGCAGGCCGTGGCCGCGCTGGCCTACGGCACCGAAAGCGTGCCGCCGGTGGACAAGATCGTCGGCCCCGGCAACATCTATGTCGCTACGGCCAAGCGCCACGTGTTCGGCCAGGTCGGTATCGACATGATCGCCGGCCCGTCGGAGATTCTCGTGGTCTGCGATGGCCAGACCGATCCGGACTGGATCGCGATGGACCTGTTCTCCCAGGCCGAGCACGACGAGGACGCGCAGGCGATCCTGGTCAGCCCGGACGCGGCGTTCCTCGATCGCGTCGCCGAGAGCATTGCCCGGCTGCTGCCGACCCTGGAGCGCGAGGCCATCGCCCGTATCTCGATGCTGGGCCGCGGCGCGCTGATCCAGGTTGCCGACATGGCCCAGGCCATCGAGGTCGCCAACCGCATCGCGCCGGAGCACCTGGAGCTGTCGGTGGAAAATCCCGAGCAGTACCTGCCGCAGATCCGCCATGCCGGCGCGATCTTCATGGGCCGCTACACCGCCGAGGCGCTGGGCGACTACTGCGCCGGCCCCAACCACGTGCTGCCGACTTCCGGCACTGCGCGCTTCTCCTCGCCGCTGGGCGTGTACGACTTCCAGAAGCGCTCGTCGATCATCCATTGCTCGGCCGAGGGTGCCTCGGAGCTGGGCAGGATCGCCTCGGTGCTGGCCCGTGGCGAGTCGCTGACCGCTCACGCGCGCAGTGCGGAATATCGGATTAAAGCTGATAGCTAGAAGCTGGAAGCCACTGCACTCCGGTGCCTGTTCTTCCGGCTTCCAGCTTTCCACCCTTTGAGGAGTTCCCCGTGAGTCGCTTCTGGAGTCCTTTTGTCAAAGACCTGGTGCCCTACGTGCCGGGCGAGCAGCCGAAGCTGAGCAAGCTGGTCAAGCTCAACACCAACGAGAACCCCTACGGCCCGTCGCCGCGCGCCCTCGCCGCGATGCAGGAGCAGATCGGCGACGACCTGCGGCTGTACCCCGACCCCAACGGCGAGCGCCTCAAGCAGGCGGTGGCCGACTACTACGGCGTGCAGCCCAATCAAGTGTTCGTCGGCAACGGCTCCGACGAGGTGCTCGCACACGCCTTCCACGGCCTGTTCCAGCACGGCAGGCCGCTGCTGTTCCCCGATGTGACCTACAGCTTCTACCCGGTCTACTGCGGCCTGTATGGCATCGACTACGAAACCATCGCGCTGGACGAGGCCTTTCAGATTCGTGTGGAGGACTACCGCCGGCCCAACGGTGGCATCATCTTCCCCAATCCCAACGCTCCCACCGGGCGAGTGCTGGCGCTGGAAGCCATCGAACAGTTGCTGCAGGCCAATCCCGATTCCGTGGTGCTGGTGGACGAGGCCTATATCGACTTCGGTGGCCAGACGGCGATCAGTCTCGTTGATAAGTACCCGAACCTGCTGGTGACCCAGACGCTGTCCAAGTCGCGCTCGCTGGCCGGCTTGCGCGTCGGCCTCGCGGTCGGCCATCCCGAGCTGATCGAGGCGCTGGAGCGGATCAAGAACAGCTTCAACTCCTACCCGCTGGATCGCATCGCCATTGCCGGTGCCGCCGCGGCCTTCGAGGATCGCGCGTATTTCGAGCAGACCTGCCGGCAGGTGATCGCCAGCCGCGAGCAGGTCGTCGCGGCGCTGGCGGCGTTGGGTTTCGAGGTGCTGCCGTCGGCCGCCAACTTCATCTTCGCTCGCCACCCACGGCACGATGCCGGCGGGCTCGCCGCCGGGCTGCGCGAGCAGGGTGTGATCGTGCGTCACTTCCGCCAGCCGCGCATCGAGCAGTTCCTGCGGATCACCATCGGTACGCCGGAGCAGAACCAGGCGCTGCTGGCGGCATTGGGCGGGCTCTGCCAGCCGGCATAACACAAGCCTGCCGGCAGCGACGCGCTACTCGGGTTTGCTGGGCTTCGGCGTGGTGGCCGCAACCGGCGGCCGCATGCCGACTTCCGCGGTGAAAGTCAGCGGCTTGCCATTGCGCAGGATGTCGATGTCGATCTTGTCGCCTGGACGGGTGCGCGCGACCTGATTCATCGAGCTGCGCCCGTCGCTGGCCTGTTCGCCGTCGATACTCAGGATCAGGTCGCCGGGCTGCAGGCCGGCGCGTTCAGCCGGGCCATCGCGATAGACGCCGGCGACCACGATACCCGGGCGGCCTTCCTGGCCGAACGACTCGGCCAGTTCCTGCGTCAGCGATTGCACCTCGACCCCCAGCCAGCCGCGGATGACCTGGCCGTGCTCGATGATCGAGGTCATCACCTCCAGCGCCAGCTTCACCGGGATCGCGAAGCCGATACCCTGCGAGCCGCCGGACTCGGAGATGATCGCGGTGTTGATACCGATCAGGCTGCCGTTGGCATCCACCAGGGCACCGCCGGAATTGCCACGGTTGATCGCCGCGTCGGTCTGAATGAAGTCCTCGTAGGTGTTGAGGCCCAGCTGGTTGCGCCCGGTGGCGCTGATGATGCCCATCGTCACCGTCTGGCCGACGCCGAACGGGTTGCCGATGGCAAGCGCCACGTCGCCGACGCGGATGCTGTCGGAGTGGCCGAGCTTGATCACCGGCAGTTCGGCCAGGTCGATCTTGAGCACCGCCAGATCGGTTTCCGGGTCGCTGCCGATGACCCGCGCCAGGGTTTCCCGACCGTCGCGCAGCGCCACCACGATCTGCTCCGAGTTGGCGGTGACGTGGTTGTTGGTCAGCAGGTAGCCTTCCGGGCTCATGATCACCGCCGAACCGAGGCTAGACTCCATGCGCCGCTGGCGCGGCAGGCTGTCGCTGAAGAACCGCTGGAACACCGGGTCCTTCGCCAGCGGCTGCTGCGGCTTTTCGCTCACCTTGGTGGTGTACAGGTTGGCCACCGCCGGCGCGGCCCCGCCAACGGCCGTCGCATAGGAATTCGGTCCCGGTGTCGTCGCAATCGCCTGCGGCGCGCGCTCCAGGGTGTAGCTGTCGGTGGTGCCACCCACCAGCTGTGGATAGCGTTGGATGAGCAGCAGCGCAACGAGAATACCTACCAGCAGCGGCCAGCCGATGAAACGCAGGGCATTGAGCATCGCGAGGAGTCCGGACAGGTTGCGAGCGCGGGGAGCGCCCCTTAAGGTGGCGGCATTATACGAAGCTGCAGACGAAATGCAGCTTCGCTCTGCAGTGCCGCGGTGTGTGCTGCGAGGTGTGCGCCAGACGGAATACGCAAAGGGTTTCTTCCCGGCTGTCGACGACTTCGCCTGCTTTCCTATCACGTTCGAGAGGTGTGCATGTCCGTTGCACTGACGAAACTGGTCGCCGAATGCGATCGCTATCTGAATGTCGCGAAGATCGCCGACTACTGTCCCAACGGCCTGCAGGTGGAGGGTCGGGCGCAGGTGCGGCGTATCGTCAGCGGCGTGACGGCCAGCCAGGCATTGCTGGACGCCGCGGTCCAGGCGCAGGCCGACGTGGTGCTGGTGCATCACGGCTATTTCTGGAAGAACGAGGATGCGCGCGTCGTCGGCATGAAGCAGCGCCGTCTGAAGACCCTGCTGAGCCATGATATGAGTCTGCTGGCCTACCACCTGCCGCTCGACATGCACCCCGAGGTCGGCAACAACGTGCAGCTGGCGCGGGTGCTGGAGCTGCTCGCCGAGGGCCCGCTGGAGCCGGACAATCCGAAATCGGTTGGTCTGATCGGCTCGCTGCGTTCGCCCATGTCGCCCGCGGAATTCCAGCGCCGGGTCCAGCAGGCGCTCGGCCGCGAACCGCTGCTGATCGACGGCCAGCGGCCGATCCGTCGCATCGCCTGGTGCACCGGTGGCGCGCAGGGTTATATCGAGCAGGCGGTGGCCGCCGGCGTCGACGCCTACCTGACCGGCGAGGTGTCCGAGCCGACGGTGCACATCGCCCGCGAGAACGGGCTGAGCTTTTTCGCCGCCGGGCACCATGCCACCGAACGCTATGGCATCCAGGCGCTGGGCGACTACCTGGCCGCGCAGTTCGGCATCGAACACCGCTTCATCGACTGCGCCAACCCCGCCTGACGGCCGGATTCCCACCGCCTGGGAGCGGTGCCGGGCGCAGATCGGCGGCTATAAAGCTATAAGATTTCGATCTAACTGACGCCCTGATTAGAATCAGGTCGCGTGCTAGAGTTGGCGCCATTCCACGGCCCCGGGCCGTTCATCTGCATAAACCGCGAGTAGCCATGGTCGACAAACTGACGCATCTGAAACAGCTGGAGGCGGAAAGCATCCACATCATCCGCGAGGTCGCCGCCGAGTTCGACAACCCGGTGATGCTCTATTCCATCGGCAAGGATTCGGCCGTGATGCTGCACCTGGCGCGCAAGGCCTTCTATCCAGGCAAGCTGCCGTTCCCGGTCATGCATGTCGATACGCGCTGGAAATTCCAGGAGATGTATCGCTTCCGCGACCGCATGGTCGCCGAGATGGGACTGGACCTGATCACTCACGTCAACCCGGACGGCATCGCCCAGGGCATCAACCCGTTCACCCACGGCAGCGCCAAGCACACCGACGTGATGAAGACCGAGGGCCTCAAGCAGGCTCTGGACAAGTACGGCTTCGATGCGGCCTTCGGTGGCGCACGCCGCGATGAGGAGAAGTCTCGCGCCAAGGAGCGCGTCTACTCCTTCCGCGACAGCAAGCACCGCTGGGACCCGAAGAACCAGCGCCCCGAGCTGTGGAACCTGTACAACGGCAAGGTCAAGAAGGGCGAATCGATCCGCGTGTTCCCGCTCTCCAACTGGACCGAGCTGGACATCTGGCAGTACATCTACCTCGAGCAGATTCCGATCGTGCCGCTGTACTTCGCCGCCGAACGCGACGTCATCGAGAAGAACGGCACACTGATCATGATCGACGACGAGCGCATCCTCGAACACCTCACCGACGAGGAAAAGGCCCGTATCGAAAAGCGCATGGTCCGCTTCCGCACCCTCGGCTGCTACCCGCTGACCGGCGCCGTGGAATCCACCGCCACCACACTGCCGGAAATCATCCAGGAGATGCTCCTGACCCGCACCTCCGAACGCCAGGGCCGCGTGATCGACCACGATGGCGCCGGGTCGATGGAAGAAAAGAAACGCCAGGGCTATTTCTAAACGGCAGCTTGAAGCTTGAAGCTGGAGGCTTGAAGCGGAAGCAGCAAGGAGTGCTGCATGAATTTTGAAAATCTGGATGTATGGAAGCGGTCGGCAAGATTGTCGGTGAATGTGTACCGTCAACTGTCCGCGTCTCGCGAGCGAGGCTTCAAGGACCAGATCACGCGTTCGGCTCTTTCGATTCCCAGCAACATTGCCGAGGGCATGAGTAGGGAAGGAATGAAAGAAAAGGTTCACTTCCTGCTGATCGCCAAGGGATCTTGTGCTGAGCTCCGAACGCAACTCTACATAGGGCGCGAGGTGGGGTTTGTGACCGAGGCATTCGCAAAGCCAAGCATCCAGGAAACCCGAGAAATCGCTGCCATGCTGTCCAGCTTGATTCAAACCATTCGTAACGACTGATAGTAGAGCGAGTTGCGGGTCTGCGAGGCTGTTACTTCCAGCTTCCAGCTGCCAGCTTCCAGCTCGGAGAATGCGATGAGCCACCAATCCGACCTAATTTCCGCCGACATCCTCGCCTACTTGGCCCAGCACGAGCGCAAGGAACTGCTGCGCTTCCTGACCTGCGGCAATGTCGACGACGGCAAGAGCACCCTGATCGGGCGCCTGCTGCACGATTCCAAGATGATCTACGAAGACCATCTGGAGGCCATCACCAAGGACTCCAAGAAGGTCGGTACCACCGGCGATGACGTCGACCTGGCACTGCTGGTCGACGGCCTGCAGGCCGAGCGCGAGCAGGGCATCACCATCGATGTCGCCTATCGCTACTTCAGTACCGCCAAGCGCAAGTTCATCATCGCCGACACCCCGGGGCATGAGCAGTACACCCGCAACATGGCCACCGGTGCGTCCACCTGCGACCTGGCGATCATCCTGGTCGATGCCCGCTACGGCGTGCAGACGCAGACCCGCCGGCACAGCTACATCGCCTCGCTGCTGGGCATCAAGCACATCGTCGTGGCCATCAACAAGATGGACCTGATGGACTTCGACCAGGCCGTGTTCGAGCGCATCAAGGCCGAGTACCTGGCGTTCGCCGAGCGCATCGGGCTGCAGCCGACCTCGCTGTTCTTCGTGCCGATGTCGGCGCTCAAGGGCGACAACGTGGTCAACCGCAGCGAACGCGCGCCCTGGTACGACGGCCAGTCGCTGATGGAGATTCTCGAAAGCGTCGAGATCGCCGGCGACCGCAACTTCGACGACCTGCGCTTCCCGGTGCAGTACGTCAACCGCCCCAACCTGGACTTCCGCGGTTTCGCCGGCACCCTGGCCAGCGGCATCGTGCGCAAGGGTGACGAAGTCGCCGTGCTGCCGTCCGGCAAGACCAGCCGGGTCAAGTCCATCGTCACCTTCGACGGCGAGCTGGAGCAGGCCACCCCGGGCGAGGCCATCACCCTGACGCTGGAAGACGAGATCGACGTTTCGCGCGGCGACATGCTGGTGCATGCCGACAGCCGTCCGCGCATCGCCGACAGCTTCGACGCCATGCTGGTGTGGATGGGCGAGGAGCCGCTGCTGCCGGGCAAGAAATACGACATCAAGCGCGCCACCAGCTACGTGCCGGGCTCGATTGCCAGCATCGCCCACAGCGTGGATGTGAACACCCTGGAGCGCGGCGCGGCGAGCAGCCTGCAGCTCAACGAAATCGCCAAGGTCCGCCTCAGCCTGGATGCGCCCATCGCGCTGGACGGCTACGCCCAGAATCGCACCACCGGTGCCTTCATCGTCATCGACCGGCTGACCAACGGCACCGTCGGTGCCGGCATGATCATCGCCGATCCGCTCGCTCATAGCACCGGTGGCCACCACGGAGCGCTGGCCCACGTCTCCACCGAGGAGCGCGCCACGCGTTTCGGCCAGCAACCGGCGACCGTGCTGTTCAGCGGCCTGTCCGGCGCCGGCAAGAGCACCCTGGCCTACGCCGTGGAGCGCAAACTGTTCGACATGGGTCGTGCAGTCTATGTGCTCGACGGCCAGAACCTGCGCCACGACCTGAACAAGGGGCTGCCGCAGGACCGTGCCGGTCGCACCGAGAACTGGCGCCGCGCCGCACACGTGGCGCGCCAGTTCAACGAGGCCGGGCTGCTGACCCTCGCCGCCTTCGTCGCCCCGGATGCCGAAGGCCGCGAACAGGCCAGGGCGCTCATCGGCGCCGACCGGCTGATCACCGTCTACGTCCAGGCTTCGCCACAAATCTGCCGCCACCGCGACCCGCAGGGGCTGTACGCGGCCGGCGATGACAACATCCCCGGCGAATCCTTCCCCTATGACGTTCCGCTGAATGCGGACTTGGTGGTCGATACCGAAACCTCAACGGTGGAGGAGGGCGCAACGCTGGTGATCCAGCTGCTGCGTGAGCGTGGGGCGATCTAAGCCACTGCGTAGAAAACAAGAACGCCCTGCCGATGCAGGGCGTTTTTTATTTCAGGCGTGGGTCTCTACGTGATGGGCAGTGCTCGATCACGTAGGTTGGATTAGCCGAAGGCGTAATCCGACGCTAGGGTGAGGCGATTGCGGTGTTGGGTTGATGGGCGTGATCCATTCGCGGCGACCGACGGAAGCGCCTTTTGCGATTCCATCCTATGAAAGCCGATCCGCCGTACTGGGATGATTCATGCGTGCGTGCAAAAAACAAAACCCCTGCCAGCAGTGAGGTTTTGTGTGGCCAATCAGGCGAGATGCAGTCGCTTGGGTTTCAGGACTTTCGGGTTACCGCCAAGGGTTCAGCTTGACGATGCTGATGACCTCGCTTTTGTCCTTGCCGAGCAGCACGACCATTGGCTGACTACGGGCCATCAGAGGCGCCCAGGCAGTGGCGGCGGGCCATTTTTGTAGAGTGGCCTGGACCGTGGCGGGGTCGTTGACGGTGTTCAGGTCGGCGAGGGGGTGCGCGCGTTGCTGGATGGCTTCGGCCATTTCTTCCAGTGGCCGGTAGAGGTTGGGGCGTTGTGCGATATCGCTGCCGCCGAGTGTCGCCTCGAAGAGGATGTTGTTGCGTTGTTCGATATTGTCGGGCCTCGTTGCGCCGACCCAACGGGGGCCGGTCCAGGGGGCGTTGCGGTAGTGCGGTTGTGCCTCGTGCAGTTGGCGAGGGTCGATATCCACCACGGTTACCACGTCGAAGCGGTCGGCGTTGTAGACGATCCAGACTGGGCGACCTTCCGCGACTGTCCAGAGGCCGTAGCCCAGTGCGACCAGTTGTAGGGTGGCGATGACGATGAGGTCCATAACTAGGTTTTTCTTGCCAACCTTGTATACCAGCAGGGTCAGCAGTGGGCCAAGGATCACATCGACCAGTAGCAGCAACAGGAAGATATGAGTAACCCCCAGTGCCTCGTGCAGCGGGGCGGGATACCAGAGTTTGAACACCAGCAGCAAGGCGAGCAGCGCGATAAGGGTTGAGGCGGCCAAGTGCAGTAGAAATGCCTTGAGGCGGGCAGGCATGGTAGAGCTCCCAGAAATCGCAGAGAGTGAAGAGGGGGGTAGGTCAATGCAGCCCCGCCGGGCAAGGCTGGGCAGGATTGATAGGGCCGTAAAAACAAAACCCCGCCTATTAAAGGGCGGGGTTTTGTGTAGCCGATCAGGCGGTGTGTAACCGCGCGGGTTTCACCCTCCCTACAGGGCTATAAGGCAGAGCGCAATATTAGCGGCACTCGGAAGGTGCATATTTGGATAGCAGCGTGCCAGTGATTGCACCGAATTTGGTTGAACCAGCTACCTTGCAGCTCCACTTCAGAGAGTCGGTCGGAGGAGTAAAGGCTGCAGTTCCCGTTGGGAGGGCCACCTCAGTACCAACAGGGCCGGTGTAAGGGTTAAGGCCAATCGTGCCGCCACCTGCAGCCGCAGTCGTGGTTACAGTAATACCACCAGTAGCTGCATCTAGTGCAATGCTTGTAACGTTTGCAGAAGCATTAGGTGCAGTCCAGCCCAAGCCGTAACCAGCAGCCAAACCAGTAGGGTTGCCACTCGAAAGAACGTCTGCCACGTTCAACTTGGCAGTTGATGCGGCTACTAGTGCTTCGGAAACGCGAGCGCGCACGGTGTAATCTTGATAAGCCGGCAACGCCACCGCCGCCAAAATACCAATGATCGCCACCACGATCATCAATTCAATCAGGGTAAAACCCTTCTGCATCTGCGCTTTCATGTGAATCTCCGTTGAGTGTTAAAAGGCGTTGAGCCTGACGGAGATAAAGCAGTTGGCATGCCAGTTCGCGGCGGGCCGGCGCGCAGAGCTCGATAATGTGATGCGCCGCAATTAATGGCGGCTGCCGCTGAAGGCTGCGCCGGATTGCCGGGCGTTCTGCATCAGCCGCTCCGGTCTAGTGAGCGAGTTTTGCGCCGATCACGGGCCTCGACTGGATTCTTTGCGGGCGATATGTGACCAACAGCGTCACCTATCGTGGGGCCGGTTTGCAGCTACCGTCTTCTGCGCTATAAGGCGGGCACGATTCGACGCGAGGCCGCCATGAGCGACAATATTTCCCTTACGGGCCTGGCCCGGCAGATGGTGCTGGCCGGCGTGCTGGATGAAAAGACCGCCCAGCAGGCCCAGGTGCAGGCGCTGCGTAGCAAGGCCTCGCTGGTCAGCTATGTGGTGCAGAACAAGCTGGCGAAGGGGCGCGTGGTGGCCGAGCTGGCGTCCGAGCAGTTTGGTGTCGCGCTACTGGATCTGTCGGCGGTGGACAAGGAAACCATGCCGAAGGAGCTGGTCAGCGAGAAACTGGCGCGCCAGCATCGGCTGCTGCCGCTGGCCCGGCGTGGCAATAAGCTCTATGTCGCGGTATCGGACCCGGCCAACCATCAGGCCGTTACCGACGTCCAGTTCAGCACTGGGCTGCACATCGAGGCCATCCTGGTCGAAGATGACAAGCTCGGCCAGGCACTGGAAAAGTTCTACGAAAGCGATGCGACCGGGCTGGAAGAGCTGGGCGACATCGACTTGGACAGCGTCGATGTCGAAACCGTCGCCGATGACGCCAAGGGCGACGAGGCGGGCGAGGCCGCCGACGATGCGCCGGTGGTGCGCTTCGTCAACAAGATGCTGCTCGATGCGATTCGCGGCGGTTCGTCCGACCTGCATTTCGAGCCCTACGAGAAGGCCTACCGGGTACGGTTGCGTACCGATGGCATCCTGCACGAGGTGGCGCGGCCGCCCATCCAGCTCGCGCCGCGCATCTCGGCACGTCTCAAGGTGATGGCCGGGCTGGATATCTCCGAGCGCCGCAAGCCGCAGGACGGCCGCATCAAGATGAAGATTTCCAAGACCAAGGCCATCGACTTTCGCGTCAACACGCTGCCGACGCTGTGGGGCGAGAAGATCGTGATGCGGATTCTCGACCCCTCCAGTGCGCAGATGGGTATCGATGCGCTGGGTTACGAGGAGGCGCAGAAGGAGCTGTACATGAATGCCTTGCGCCAGCCGCAGGGCATGATCCTGGTGACCGGGCCGACCGGTTCCGGCAAGACGGTTTCGCTGTATACCGGCCTGAACATCCTCAACACCATCGATGTGAACATCTCGACGGCCGAAGACCCGGTGGAGATCAACCTGGAGGGGATCAACCAGGTCAACGTCAATCCGCGCCAGGGCATGGATTTCGCACAGGCGTTGCGCGCGTTCCTGCGCCAGGACCCGGACATCATCATGGTCGGCGAGATCCGCGACCTGGAAACCGCCGAGATCGCCATCAAGGCGGCGCAGACCGGGCACATGGTGATGTCGACGCTGCATACCAACAGCGCTGCCGAGACGCTGACGCGTCTGCGCAACATGGGGGTGCCGGCGTTCAATATCGCCACGTCGGTGAACCTGATCATCGCCCAGCGCCTGGCACGCAAGCTCTGTCCGGGCTGCAAGAAGGAAATCGACGTGCCGCGCGAGACCCTGCTGGACGAAGGTTTTCCCGCTGACCAGCTCGGTACGTTCAGGATTTATGCGCCGGTGGGCTGCGACAACTGCAAGGGCGGGTACAAGGGACGTGTCGGTATTTATGAAGTGGTTAAAATCACGCCCGCATTGCAGCGCATTATCATGGAAGACGGTAATTCAATCGATATCGCCACCCAGATGCGTAAAGACGGTTTCAATGATCTGCGAACTTCGGCACTTGCGAAGGCCATGCAGGGCGTTACCAGTCTGGAAGAAGTCAACCGGGTGACCAAGGACTAACATGGCGCAGAAAGCGATAAAAACCAGTGTCTTCACCTGGGAAGGAACCGACCGCAAGGGCGCGAAGATCAAGGGTGAACTGAACGGGGTCAGCCCGGCGCTGGTCAAGGCGCAACTGCGCAAGCAGGGCATCAACCCGCAGAAGGTGCGCAAGAAGTCGGTGTCGCTGTTCGGTGCCGGCAAGAAGATCAAGCCGCTGGACATCGCGCTGTTCACGCGGCAGATGGCGACCATGATGAAGGCAGGGGTTCCGCTGCTGCAGTCGTTCGACATCATCGGTGAGGGTTTCGACAATCCCAACATGCGCAAGCTGGTGGATGAGTTGAAGCAGGAAGTTGCCGCAGGCAACAGTTTTGCGGCTTCGCTGCGCAAGAAACCGCAATATTTCGATGATCTGTATTGCAACCTGGTGGATTCCGGCGAGCAGTCCGGCTCGCTGGAGACGTTGCTCGATCGTGTGGCGACCTACAAGGAAAAGACCGAGGCGCTGAAGGCCAAGATCAAGAAGGCGATGAATTATCCGATCGCGGTGGTGGTGGTGGCGATCATCGTTTCGGCGATCCTGTTGATCAAGGTGGTGCCGCAGTTCCAGGAGGTGTTTGCCAACTTCGGCGCCGAGCTGCCGGCATTCACGCTGATGGTGATTGGGCTCTCGGAAGCCTTACAGGAATGGTGGTTCATCGTGCTGGTGGGCCTGATTGCCGCGGCCTTTGCCTTCAAGCAGGCGCACCGGCGCTCCGAGAAGTTTCGTAACTGGTTCGATCGCGTGCTGCTGAAGGTGCCGATCGTGGGTGACATCCTCTACAAGTCCGCCGTTGCCCGTTTCGCCCGTACGTTGTCGACGACCTTCGCCGCCGGCGTACCGCTCGTCGATGCGCTGGATTCGGTGGCGGGCGCGACGGGGAACGTGGTGTTCCGCAATGCGACGATGAAGGTCAAGAATGACGTCTCCACCGGCATGCAGCTGAACTTCTCGATGCGCACGACCGGCACCTTTCCTTCGATGGCGGTGCAGATGACTGCGATCGGTGAGGAGTCCGGCTCGCTCGACGAGATGCTGGGCAAGGTGGCCACCTTCTATGAGGACGAGGTGGACAACATGGTCGACAGCCTGACCAGCCTGATGGAGCCTATGATCATGGCGGTTCTGGGTGTGCTGGTGGGTGGGTTGATCATTGCCATGTACCTGCCGATCTTCCAGCTGGGAGCAGTGGTCTGACTCATGATGCTGCTTGATTTCCTGGCCAGCCATGCGCTGGCCTTTGTTTTGTGTGCGGGGCTGCTGGGCCTGTTGGTGGGCAGCTTTCTCAATGTCGTCATCCATCGCCTGCCGATCATGATGCAGCGCGAGTGGCAGGCGCAGGCGCGGGAGTTCCTGGCGCTGCCGGCCGAGCCGGACGGGGCGGCGTTCAACCTGTTTCTGCCGCAATCGCGGTGTCCGCATTGTGCACATGCGATTCGGTCGTGGGAGAACATCCCGCTGCTGAGCTGGTTGGCGCTGCGCGGCAAATGTTCGTCGTGCAAGGCTCCCATCTCTGTGCGTTATCCGCTGGTGGAGCTGGCCTGCGGACTGCTTTCGGGCTATGTGGCCTGGCACTTCGGTTTCTCCTGGCAGGCGGGCGCCATGCTGTTGCTGACCTGGGGGCTGCTGGCGATGAGCCTGATCGATGCGGATCACCAGTTGCTGCCGGATTCGCTGGTGCTGCCGCTGCTTTGGCTGGGACTGATCGTCAACAGTGGCGAGCTTTTCGTGCCGCTGGCGGACGCCTTGTGGGGCGCGGTCGCCGGCTACCTGAGCCTGTGGTCGGTTTACTGGCTGTTCAAGCTGGTGACTGGCAAGGAGGGCATGGGTTATGGCGACTTCAAGCTGCTTGCGATGATCGGTGCATGGGGCGGCTGGCAGGTGTTGCCGCTCACCATCCTGCTGTCCTCGCTGGTGGGGGCGGTGCTCGGCAGCATCCTGCTACGCATGCGCAGTGCCGCGCAGGGTACGCCGATTCCCTTCGGGCCTTACCTGGCGATCGCCGGATGGATCGCCTTGCTCTGGGGGGATTCCATCACGCGCAGTTACCTGCAGTTCGCGCGTATCTGAGGCGGCTCGCCCGTGATCGGAGCGGGGCGCGGCTGATCTCTTCGGCTTGCGTTCGACGCGGCGAGTGAGTACTACTGCGCGTCCATTGGACATTACGTGGGTGCGGCTGATGAAGCCCTGGATTCTCGGCTTGACCGGCGGTATCGGCAGCGGCAAGAGCGCGGTGGCCAATCATTTCGCCAGCCTCGGTATACATGTGGTGGATGCCGATCAGGCGGCGCGCTGGGTGGTGGAGCCCGGGCGTCCGGCGTTGCAGCGGATCGTCGAACATTTTGGCGAGGGCGTGCTGCACGAGGGCGCTTTAGATCGGGCGGCCCTGCGCGAAAAGATCTTCCATGATCCGGAGGCACGCCTCTGGCTCGAGCAACTGTTGCATCCGTTGATTCGCGCCGAGGTTGCCGCGCACCTGGCCAGGGCCGGGTCGCCTTACGCGATCATGGTCTCGCCGCTGCTGGTGGAGTCCGGACAGTACCGGCAGGTCGATCGCGTGCTGGTGGTGGATGTGCCGGAGGCTCTGCAGGTCGAGCGCACCGTAGGGCGGGACCGGACCAGCGAAGAGCAGGTCCGGGCTATCCTCAAGGTGCAGGCTTCGCGCGAGGAGCGTTTGCGCCATGCCGACGATGTATTGCTGAACGATCGCGACCTGGCCTGGCTGCAGGCGGAGGTCGAGCGTTTGCATCATTTCTATCTGACGTTGCGAGGAGGTCGGCAGTGACCGTCGTTGTATGTCCTACCTGTGGGGCGCCGGTGGAGTGGGGGGCGCAGAGTCCGCACCGGCCGTTCTGTTGCGAGCGCTGCAAGCTGATCGACCTGGGGGCGTGGGCCGCTGAGGAGCATGCGATCCCCGGTGATGGGCTGGAAGACGAACTGTTCTCCACTGATCTGCCGCCACGCGAGCATTGATCCGCTCCGGAGTTGGGCGTCAGGCTAGCGTTCTTCGTCCTTCCAGGGCGCTTGCAGGTAGCGGCTGCGGTTGAAGCTTTCCAGCCAGTCCGGATAGAACACCACCAGTGCCGTGACGGCGGTACCGTTGATGAAGGCTTCCGGAAACATCACCAGCCAGAGGTAGCCTGCGAAGTCCTCCAGCCAGGGAGGCATGGGGAATCGGCCGTCCATCAACAGTATGCCCAGCGAGGCCAGCATGCAGAGCATCGCGGCCAGTGCGGCCGGGAAGAATCCGGAAAAGAAGATAAAAACGAACAGGTTGCGCGGTTGTGCCCGTTCGACCAGGCGCGCGCAGATTACGGTTATCAGCACGGGGATGAGCACCAGCAGCACGCCGTTCATACCCAGTGCGATCAGATGCTGGTGACCGGTCAGGGTCAGGCCGAGCTGGGCGCTGAAGGCGGCGAGGATGGCCAGCGGCCAATCCAGCAGAAGCGTAACGGCGGTCAGTCCGATGAAATGAAAAGACAGTCCTGCATCGAAGTCGCGCCGTACCAGCCAGAGCAGGAAGATCGCCAGCATCGCGCCAAACAGCAGGTGCTGGCGCCTTGTGTCACTGAACAGTTCGACCCATGGCGCGCGCCAGGCAGCCCAGAGCAGGGCGAGTGCATAGACCAGCCAGCCTGCGAGAAGGCTGGTCGGCGCGAGGAGGTGGGCGGCGATCATTGACGGCAATCCTCGGTGGTTGGTGTGTATCTGTTCGACGAGCGCGCAGCTTAGCGGCAAGGCGGCGCAGGTGTCATGGGGCGCTCATGTCGGGCGCTGACACGACGGCACGGGGTGATGTTTCCGAGCATCATGGTGCTGCAAGGAGTTCGTCGGTGGCTGGCGGGGCAAAAGGCGGTTGCTATTTCTCCGGCAATCAGGATAATTCCGCAGCCTGTCGCCGGGGATGCCTAGCCTGGCGGCGCAAACAAGGCAGGGGATGCCTAGCCTGCCGAAATACCGCCGTAGCGGACGCGCTGACCCGAGCCCCCGATAGCGTCTGTTTCCGGCTGTCCTGGTCTTGCCAGGGCGAGCACCATTCAGTAAGATTCGCCGTCTTATTTTCAGGGCGGCCCCTGAGGCTATAACGAATGAAGACTTTTACTGCTAAACCGGAAACCGTCAAGCGCGACTGGTTCGTCGTCGACGCTGCCGGCCAGACCCTGGGTCGTCTGGCAACCGAAATCGCCAGCCGCCTGCGTGGCAAGCACAAGCCGGAATACACTCCGCACGTCGATACCGGCGACTACATCGTCGTGATCAATGCTGAGCAGGTACGTGTTACCGGTGCCAAGACTTCCGACAAGATGTACTACTCCCACTCCGGCTTCCCGGGTGGCATCAAGTCGATCAACTTCGAGAAGCTGATCGCCAAGGCGCCCGAGCGCGTGATCGAGACTGCGGTAAAAGGCATGCTGCCGAAGAACCCGCTGGGTCGCGACATGTATCGTAAGCTGAAGGTGTACAAGGGTGCCAACCACCCGCACACTGCTCAGCAGCCCCAAGAACTGAAGATTTAACGGAATAGTTCATTATGTCGGCGACTCAAAATTACGGCACTGGCCGTCGCAAGACTGCAACCGCACGCGTTTTTCTGCGTCCGGGTACTGGCAAGATCTCGATCAACAATCGTGAGCTGGATAACTTCTTCGGTCGCGAAACCGCGCGCATGGTGGTTCGTCAGCCGCTGGAGCTGACCGACACTGCCGCGAAGTTCGATGTGTACGTTACCGTTCTCGGTGGCGGCGTGACTGGCCAGGCTGGCGCCATTCGCCACGGCATCACGCGCGCGCTGATCTCCTATGACGAGACCCTGCGCAGCCCGCTGCGCAAGGCTGGCTTCGTGACTCGCGATGCTCGTGAAGTGGAGCGCAAGAAGATCGGTCTGCGCAAGGCGCGCAAGCGTCCGCAGTACTCCAAGCGTTAATTCGCTTGGCAGAGAAAACGCCCGGCTCCGCAAGGTCCGGGCGTTTTTTTATGGGCGAAATATTCGCTGCGACAGCATGTCACGCGCCGGAAGCCGCGATCCTACAGGGCTGCAGCTGATTTGTGTCAGGCTATTGCCTTGTCAGATGGGGGGGTTTTCTTTACCATTTGGCGAATTTTTCGCGGCCCGATTTTACGTAGTAAATGCCTGCCTCCGAGCAGGTCATAAGAAGCTGATGGGAGACGACTGAATGAGCAATGACGGCGTGAATGCTGGCCGGCGTCGCTTCCTTGTAGCCGCCACTTCGGTGGTAGGTGCTGCAGGAGCGGTGGGTGCCGCGGTCCCGTTTGTGGGATCGTGGTTCCCGAGTGCCAAGGCCAAGGCTGCCGGTGCACCGGTGAGGGTAAATGTCGGCAAGATCGAACCGGGGCAGCAGATGGTCGCCGAATGGCGCGGTCAGCCGGTATTTATCGTGCGTCGCACCGAGGAGGTGCTCGGCAACCTGGAGAAGTTGGCTTCTCAGGTGGCTGACCCTGAATCCCAGGCGTCGGTGCAACCGACCTATGTCGATCCGAAGAATCGCGCGATCAAGCCGGAACTGCTGGTGGTCGTTGGCCTCTGTACCCATCTGGGTTGCGCGCCGTCCTTCCGTCCCGAAGTGGCTGCGGCCGACCTCGGTGCCGACTGGCTGGGTGGCTACTTCTGTCCTTGTCACGGCTCCAAGTACGACATGGCCGGGCGTGTCTACAAGGCACAGCCTGCTCCATTGAACCTGCCGGTGCCCCCGCACTCGTACGAGACCGATAGCGTGATCATTATCGGCGTGGACCAGGAGAAAGCCTGATGAGCAAGTTCATGGAATGGGTCGATGCCCGCTTCCCCGCAACGAAGATGTGGGAAGACCATCTGTCCAAGTATTACGCGCCGAAGAACTTCAACTTCTTCTACTTCTTTGGTTCGCTGGCTCTGTTGGTGCTGGTCAACCAGATCCTGACCGGCGTCTGGCTGACGATGAGCTTCGAGCCTTCGGCCGAAGGCGCCTTCGCGTCCGTCGAGTACATCATGCGCGACGTGGAGTACGGCTGGATCATCCGCTACCTGCACTCCACCGGCGCTTCGGCGTTCTTCGTGGTGGTGTATCTGCATATGTTCCGTGGCCTGCTCTACGGTTCGTACCAGAAGCCGCGCGAACTGGTGTGGATCTTCGGCATGATGATCTACCTGGCACTGATGGCCGAGGCCTTCATGGGCTACCTGCTGCCTTGGGGGCAGATGTCCTACTGGGGCGCCCAGGTGATCATTTCGCTGTTCGGTGCCATTCCGGTCATCGGTGACGATCTGACCCAGTGGATCCGGGGCGACTACCTGATCTCTGGCATCACGCTGAACCGTTTCTTCGCACTGCATGTGATTGCTCTGCCGATCGTGATTCTGGGTCTGGTCGTGCTGCATATCCTGGCTCTGCACGAAGTGGGTTCGAACAACCCGATGGGCGTCGACATCAAGAAGACCAAGGACGAAAACGGCGTGCCGCTGGACGGTATTCCGTTCCACCCGTACTACACCGTCAAAGACATCGTCGGCGTGGTGGTGTTCCTGTTCGTTTTCTGCGCCATCGTGTTCTTCTTCCCTGAAATGGGCGGCTATTTCCTCGAGAAGCCCAACTTCGAAGTCGCCAACGCATTCAAGACACCTGCGCATATCGCGCCTGTCTGGTACTTCACACCGTTCTACGCGATTCTGCGCGCGGTTCCGGACAAGCTGCTGGGCGTAGTGGCGATGGGGGCATCCATTGCGGTGCTATTCGTGCTGCCCTGGCTCGACCGCAGCCCGGTCAAGTCCATGAAGTACAAGGGTTGGATGAGCAAGATCGCACTGCTGGCGTTCTGTATTGCCTTTGTCATCCTCGGTGTGCTGGGCGTGCTGGCGCCGACGCCTGAGCGTACGCTGCTGGCACGGATCTGTACTGTTATTTACTTCGGATACTTCGTTCTGATGCCGTTCTACACCCGGCTCGAGAAGACCAAAGTGGTTCCGCAAAGGGTGGATGGCTGATGAAAAAGCAATTTGCTGCATTGATTCTCGCGATTCTGCCGGTCTTTGCTTTCGCTGCCGGCACCGAGCCTCATCTGGACAAGGTCGAGATCGATCTGACCGACAAGGCCGCCATGCAGGACGGTCTCAAGACCTTCACCAACTACTGCATGGGCTGCCACAGTGCGCAGTACCAGCGCTATGAGCGGGTCGCCACCGATCTCGGGATTCCGGAAGAGGTGATGATGGATAACGTCGTCTTCACGGGCGCCAAAATCGGCGATCACATGAAGATCGGCATGAAACCCGAAGACGCCAAGGTCTGGTTCGGCGCCGCGCCGCCCGACCTGACGCTGGTTGCGCGCGTGCGTGGCAACGACTGGCTGTATAGCTACATGCGCAGCTTCTACGAGGATCCGGCGCGTCCGTACGGTGTCAACAACACGGTGTTCCCGAACGTCGGTATGCCGCACGTGCTGGCGCCGCTGCAGGGCCGTCGCGTGATGGGTTGCAAGCAGGTGCAGGTCGTCGAAGACGGGCGCAAGCAGTTCGATTCGCTGACCGGCACGCCGATCACCCAGGAGGCTTGCGATCAGATGGTCGTGGAGCCGGGTACCGGCACGCTGACCGAAGCGGAGTATGACGAGAAGATCAAGAACCTGGTGACCTTCCTGGCTTACTCGGCCAACCCGGTCAAACTGGAAAGCCAGCGTATCGGTACTTACGTGCTGCTGTTCCTGGCGTTCTTCTTCGTGTTCGCCTACCTGCTCAAGCGCGAGTATTGGAAAGACGTTCACTAAGCGCTTTGCCGTTCAAGCTGTACCTCGCGCGCGCCCAATGGGCGCGCGTGTTTTTTCTGCCTTCGGATAACCGCATGAGGAAGGACCTATGGCCGCAACCAACCGGTTGGCCTGCTATTCCGATCCTGCCGATCATTACTCCCACCGAGTGCGCCTTGCGCTTGCGGAGAAAGGTGTCGCTGTCGAGGTCATTGACGTACAGGCGGGACAATGTCCGGCAAAACTCGCTGAACTGAACCCCTACGCTGGCGTACCGACGC
Source organism: Stutzerimonas stutzeri TS44 (assembly GCA_000263395.1). Lineage (GTDB taxonomy): Bacteria > Pseudomonadota > Gammaproteobacteria > Pseudomonadales > Pseudomonadaceae > Stutzerimonas > Stutzerimonas stutzeri_C. The sequence goes on along the minus strand of AJXE01000003.1, from coordinate 239,002 downwards.
TGGTTGACCGCGATCTGGTGTTGTATGAGCCCGGGGTCATCCTCGAATATCTGGAGGAGCGCTATCCGCATCCGCCGTTGCTGCCGGTCTATCCGGTGGCCCGCGCCCATACCCGGCTGCTGGTGCATCGTATCCAGCGTGACTGGTGCTCGCTGGTTGATCGCATTCAGGACCGGCGCGTTCGCGACGAGGAGCGTGCACAGGCGCGCAAGGAGCTCAGGGAAAGCCTGAGCGGGGTTTCGCCGGTCTTCGCCGAGAAGTCCTATTTCATGAGTGACGAGTTGAGCATCGTCGATTGCTGCCTGTTGCCGATTCTCTGGAGGCTGCCGGTGCTCGATATCGAGCTGCCGCGAGCGGCCCGGCCGTTGCTCGAATACATGGAGCGCAACTTCGCCCGCGAGGCCTTCCAGGCCAGTGTTTCAGCCATCGAGCGCAACATGCGCTGAAAGAGGACTTTCACATGAACTCGAGTCGCCCTTATCTGGTCCGTGCGCTTTACGAGTGGATTGTTGATAACGATTGCACGCCGCATCTGTTGGTCGACGCGGAATACCGTGGAGTGCAGGTTCCTGCCGGTTTTGCCAATGACGGGCAGATCGTGCTGAATGTCGCGCCGAGTGCAGTGCGCAACCTGCAAATGAACAACGAGGCCATAAGCTTCGAGGGGCGTTTCGGTGGCGTAGCGCATTCGCTGTACATCCCCGCCGATGCGGTGATGGCGATCTATGCGCGGGAAAACGGGCAGGGCATGGTCTTTGAAATCGAACCGACATCTCCCGACGATGCGCCCACTGATGGTGGCGGCACGGGGGGGGACGAAAGCGCTCCGCGGCCGGCCGGCCGGCCGAGCCTGAAGGTGGTGAAGTAGGGCAACGGGTCGGCGCGGGGCGCGTCGGAATCTCCGCGGAGATGGTTCGCCGCTGCTATCGCGTCAGCCGGGCTGCTGCGCACAGCCCGTCTTCGTGCCGCTCACGGGCCGCTAATCGATGTATTCGAAGAGCTTGACGATGCGTTGCACGCCGCCAACACCCTGTACCAGGCTGGTGGCGCGGTTGCCTTCCTGGCGGGTCACCAGGCCAAGCAGATAGACGATGCCGTTTTCGGTGATCACCTTGATGCGCGAGCCGGGAACGCTGTTGTCGGCGAGCATCTGCGTCTTGATCTTGGTGGTCAGCCAGGTGTCGTTGCTGCGCGCCAGGGCCGATGACGGTGGTAGTACCTGCAGTTCGTTATGGACGCGCTTGACGCGCTGCACGGAGCTGGCCGCCTGCTCGGCCATCTGCTTGAGATCGTTGCGCGGCGTTTGCCCGGCCAGCAGGACGACGCCGTTGTAGCTGGCGACGACGATATGCGAACCCTGGTCAAGGTCGGCATGGGCCTTGGCGATATTGACCGCCGCCTTGGTTTCGATCAGCGAATCGTCGATGGTGCTGCCGATGGTGCGGGTGCCTCGATTGTCGTCAATCGGCTCGTCACGCGTGGCGTTCAATACCGAACTGCAGCCTGCGGCGAGCAGGCACAGGCCGAGGATCGCAGGCAGGCGCAGTGCTTTCATTCTTCACTCCCGAATAGCTGGTTGTCGATCAGGTCGCACAGGCAGTGGATCGCCAGCAGATGGACTTCCTGGATGCGTGCGGTGACGTTGGCCGGCACGCGGATTTCGACGTCTTCGGGAAGCAGCAGGGAAGCCATGCCGCCACCGTCTCGTCCGGTCAGGGCGACCACGAGCATTTCCCGGTCATGTGCGGCCTGGATGGCCTGGATGACGTTGGCGGAGTTGCCGCTGGTGGAGATGGCCAGCAGGATGTCGCCCGGTTGACCCAGCGCGCGTATCTGCTTGGAGAACACCTCGTTGTAGCTGTAGTCGTTGGCGATGGAGGTCAGCGTCGAGCTGTCGGTCGTCAGGGCGATGGCGGGCAGGCTCGGGCGTTCGCGCTCGAAGCGGTTCAGCAGCTCCGAGGAAAAATGCTGGGCATCGCCGGCCGATCCGCCATTGCCGCAGGTGAGAATCTTGCCCTCGCTGAGCAGCGCGCTGACCATCGCCTGCCCGGCTTGCTCGATGCTGGGGGCGAGGATTGCCATCGCTTGCTGTTTGGTGTCGATGCTGGCCTGGAAAAGCTGCCGAATACGGGTTTGCATATCCATCGATGGATGACCTTCAGTGATGGGCAAGCCGGGAAGGGCTTGCTGTAAGCGTGCTCGAATGCCGTGCTGTGGGTAAGCGTTCAGCTGTCAAAGGCGTTGCGGATCCAGTGCTGATCCTCGATCGGCCCGCTGGCGTCGAGTGCGATGACATCGAAGCGGCAGGGATGCCTGGCCCAGCGCGTCTCTTGCTGCAGAAACCGTTCGGCGGTGCGGATCAGCTTCTGCTGTTTGCGGCCATCGACGCTGGCGGCCGCGCCACCCCAGGCCGCATGGCGTCGATAGCGAACCTCGACGAATACTACTGTATCGCCGTCCAGCATGACCAGATCGAGCTCGCCGCTGCGACAGCTCCAGTTCTGTGCCAGCAGGCGCAGCCCCCGGCGGACGAGATAGGCGTGGGCGAGGGTCTCGGTGCTGCGCCCTCGCGCCAGGTGTTCGCTCATGGCAGAAGATTGGCCGGCAGGCGTTCGACCTGGCCGTCGCGGAACTGCGCCCAGGGCAGCTGCCGTTCGATACGCTGCTGCGGGTTGAGGGTCAGGATCCCGGATAGCCCGTCCAGTTGCGTATTCGGCAAGGCCAGCAGCTGGTTCAGCCGCGGCGCGAGCAGGTAGGCATCGGCGCCCATCGCGTACAGGCGTCCCAGGCTGCCGCCGGCCTGCGGCCACTGCCGCTCGACCTGCTGGCGCAACGGGAGCTGCGGGTCGAGCAGCCACGGCGTTTCGGCGAAGCGGATACCGTCGAGATCCAGATATTGGGTGCGATTCTGGTTCGCGGCGTGCAGGTGCGACGTGGCGTAAACCGGAATGTCACCGGCGTACTGGAAGATCAGCGTCGGGCGAACCTGCTGGGCCTGCTGCGGAGTGGCGGCAAGGAAGATGAAGTCGACATCCTGGCGGCGCGTGGGCTGACTGCTCACATCCTTGCCCAGTGTGCTTTGCAGGCTCTGCGCGCGGGATTCGCTGTTGCGCAGCTGGAGCAATGCGGCGATCTGGTTGGCCAGTTCGACCGGTTCAGCCAGCGGCTCGGCGGCAACCAGTGTGCCGCCCATCTGTTCCCAGCTCTGGCGGAAGGCGGCGAGGATGCGCGCACCCCATTCGCCGCGCGGGGCCAGGGCGATGGCGCGGCGATGGCCGTCGGCCCAGGCGCGTCGGGCCGCTTCGCGGGCTTCGTCTTCGGCGGCCAGGCCGAACTGGAACAGCTGCGGCGGTGTGTTCTGGCCCGCGTCGCTGTAGTTGAGTGCCAGCGTCGTGATCGGCAGGCGCTCGCGTTCGCTGAGCTGGCGTACCAGCTTCTTTTCCAGCGGGCCGATGATGAGTTGCACGCCATCCGCTTGCGCCTGCTGATAGACGGCATCCAGCGAGGTGATCCGGGTGCTGTCGTAAAGCTCGATCCGCAGGTCGGTCGCGCCCGCCTGCTGGGCCTGCAGGTGCGCGGCGAGGAAGCCGTCGCGCAGTGCCTGTGCCACGGACGCCAGCTGACCCTGCATGGGCAGCAGCAGGGCGACGTGCGTGAGCGGCTGATCGGCGAGCTGGCGTAGCTGCTCGAGAGGCGCCGGCAGCTGTTTGGCGGCGGGGTGTTGAGGGTGCTGCGCAACCCAGCTGTCGATCGCTCGCTGCTGCTGCGTGAGGGTGCCGGCCTGCTTCACCGTCATTGCGAGGGACAACCAGCCGTCGAGATCGGTATCGCCGCCGGCGCCCTGGTTTTGGCCCGCGGGCAGCGAGGAAAGCAGGCGCCAGATCGCCTCGTGGTTTTCCTGCGCCGCAGTGCCGCTGAGCAGCGGAGCGGTGAAGATGCGTTCGCGTGCGGCGGCCAGCGTCTCCCCGTTGGCTTCCAGCATCCGTGCGCGGGCCGTCTGGCTGCGGATCTGCTGCTCGATCGGGAGTTCGCCGAGGCGCTCGAAAGCCGGATGCGCGAGCGCTTGCCGGGCCTGTTGTGGCTGATTCTCGGTCAGTGCAATTTCGGCCAGCAGGGTACTGGCGAAAATCTGCTGGGCGGGCTTCAGGCTGTCCAGCGGCACCTGTTCGAGAATGCTTCGGGCCCGTGCCGTCTCGCCCTTGGCGAGGCTCTGGTCGGCCGCGGCCAGGCGCAACTCGGCGGCTTTCGCAGGATCGCTCTGGTCGGCCTGTTGCAGCAGTTGCTGCGTTGTCGCCTGCGGTGTGCGAGGCAGTTCGCCCAACGTGGACGAAGGTGAGCTGGCACAGGCCGCCAATAGTGCGGCGAGGCCGAGAATCAGCAGCGGGCGTAGACGAGCCATCATGTAATCGTTCCTGAAGGCAATGGCGAGAGTGCTCGGATTGTACCCAAGCACCGTCGCCGTCGCGATGTCGCGGCGGGCAATCGGGCTACAATGCGTGCTTTTGTGATGAGGTAAGCCCTGTGACTGCCACCGTCGCTGCGAATTCCGGTGCGGGTACGCTCTATGTGGTCGCCACGCCCATCGGTAATCTGGAAGACATCAGTGCGCGGGCGCTGCGCGTGTTGCGCGAGGTCGTCCTGATCGCCGCCGAGGATACCCGTCACTCGGCGCGTCTGATGTCGCATTTCGGAATTGCCACGCCCCTGGCCGCGTGCCATGAGCATAACGAGCGCGATGAGGGTGGGCGTTTTCTCGAGCGCTTGCAGGCGGGCGACGATGTGGCGCTGATCTCGGATGCCGGCACTCCGCTGATCTCCGATCCCGGCTACCACCTGGTGCGACAGGCGCGAGCGGCCGGTATCCGCGTGGTGCCGGTGCCGGGCGCGTGTGCGCTGATCGCGGCGCTGTCGGCGGCCGGGCTGCCGTCGGATCGCTTCATTTTCGAGGGATTCCTGCCGGCCAAGGCTGCCGGGCGCAGGGCGCGACTGGAGCTGTTGAAGGAGGAACCGCGCACGCTGATCTTCTACGAGGCACCGCATCGAATTCTGGAGTGCCTGGAAGATCTGGTGGCGATCTTCGGTGCGGATCGGGTCGCCGTGCTCGGGCGTGAGCTGACCAAGACGTTCGAGACGCTCAAGGGGTTGCCGCTCGGGCAGTTGCACGCCTGGGTCGCGGGCGATAGTAACCAGCAACGCGGCGAATGCGTGCTGCTGGTGGCCGGCTGGCAGGCGCCGGCCGACGATGAGGCGGTCAGTGCCGAGGTGCTGCGGGTGCTCGATCTGCTGCTGGGCGAGTTGCCGCTCAAGCGGGCCGCGGCGTTGGCGGCCGAGATCACCGGCGTACGCAAGAACCTGCTCTACCAGCTGGCGCTGGAGCGCAAGGCCTGAGGCGGGGCTTGCGAATGCACCTGCCTGGCGGCGCCGCGGCGTATCGGTCCGCCTTGCAGCAGGGCGCGGGCGACGGTACTCTGGCGCCCGGAGAGTCGATCGGACAGTCGCTGTCTCTTTTTGTTCCGGCAAAAGGGGAGGGAGGAAAGTCCGGGCTCCATAGGGCGAAGTGCCAGGTAACGCCTGGGAGGCGCGAGCCTACGGAAAGTGCCACAGAAAATAACCGCCTAAGCGCTTCGGCGCCGGTAAGGGTGAAAAGGTGCGGTAAGAGCGCACCGCACGGCTGGCAACAGTCCGTGGCTAGGTAAACCCCACTTGGAGCAAGACCAAATAGGGATCCATTGGCGTGGCCCGCGCTGGATCCGGGTAGGTTGCTAGAGGCAGTCAGCGATGGCTGTCGTAGAGGAATGACTGTCCTCGACAGAACCCGGCTTACAGATCGACTCTCCGATTTTTTCTTGCGCTCTATCTCCCCGAATTATTCCGAAAGATTATTGCTCTTAACAAAGCACTTTAACTTTGTTGGGCAACTGCCGCTGCGCTCTTGCTTTTGCCTTTCTGAATCCGTCCGTTTGTTCCGCCTGCCTCGCTTGGGCTCGCTAAATTACCGCGCCACAAGGGTTTTTCCCGTCGGACTCGCCTTGACGGTGGGTATGGGCATTTCTATAGTGCGCCCAAGTGGTAGAAAGTGGCATGAAGTGGGTTTATATGGGCATGGATAGCTAATTCGGGGGAGCGCAGCCGTGTTTCGCGGAGCCAACGCCATCAGTCTCGACGCCAAAGGCCGGTTGGTTATGCCCAGCCGGTATCGTGACGAGCTGAATTCGCGTGGCGAAGGCCAGTTGATCGTCACGATCGACGCCGTGGACCGCTGTCTGTGCATCTATCCCTTACCCGAATGGGAGCTGATCGAGGCGAAGCTGCGTGAGTTGCCCTCGCTGCGCGAAGAAACCCGCCGGCTGCAACGCCTGCTCATCGGTAACGCTGTGGACGTGGAAATGGACGGCAGTGGCCGCGTGCTGGTGCCGCCGCGTCTGCGCGAGTACGCCCGGCTCGACAAGCACTCGATGCTGGTCGGGCAACTGAACAAGTTTCAACTGTGGAACGAGGACGACTGGAACGCGATCTCCGACGCGGACCTGGCGGCCATCAAGCAACCCGGCGGTCTGCCGGAAGAACTACGTGACCTTATCCTGTGAGCCAGATCAGCGAGCTGCGACATATCACCGTGTTGCTTGACGAAGCCGTCGCGGCGCTGGCCGTGCGGCCGGCCGGTCGCTATCTGGACGGCACGTTCGGGCGCGGTGGGCATAGCCGGCTGCTGCTCGGGCAGCTTGGCCCGGAGGGGCGGTTGCTGGGGTTCGACAAGGACCCGCTAGCGATCGCTACGGGGCAAGCATTGGCGGCCGAAGACGGCCGCTTTGTCGTTGTGCAGCGAAGCTTTGCCGAACTCGGCGACGAAGTGGCGCAACGCGGCTGGACCGGCACGCTGAGCGGCATCCTGCTGGATCTGGGCGTTTCCTCGCCGCAGCTCGACGACCCGGAACGCGGTTTCAGTTTCCTCAATGACGGTCCGCTGGACATGCGCATGGACCCGTCGCGTGGCGTCAGTGCCGCCGAGTGGATCGCCCAGGCGGGCGAGGAAGAGATTGCCCGGGTCTTCAAGGACTACGGCGAAGAGCGTTTCGCCAAGCGCATGGCGCGGGCCGTAGTGCAGCGGCGCGCGGAAAAGCCGTTCGAGCGCACGGCTGACCTGGCCAAGGTCCTGACCGATGCCAATCCGGCCTGGGAGAAAGGCAAGAATCCGGCGACCCGTGCCTTCCAGGGCCTGCGCATCTACATCAACAACGAGCTGGGCGACCTCGAGACCGGGTTGGATGCCGCCCTCGAAGCGCTCGAGGTCGGTGGCCGGCTGGTGGTGATCAGCTTCCACTCGCTGGAAGATCGCATCGTCAAGCAGTTCATGCGGCGCCACGCCAAGGGCGAGGCGGACCAGTTGCCGCGCGGCCTGCCGATCATTCCGAAGGCGTTCGAGCCGCGCTTGAAGTTGCTCGGCAAGGCGCAGTTCGCCTCCGAGGCCGAAGTCCGCGCGAATCCCCGTTCGCGCAGCGCCGTCATGCGCGTCGCGGAGAAAGTGCGATGAGCCGCCGGCTTTCGGCCATGCCGCGTGGCAGCCTGCTCATGCTGGTGCTGTTCGTCTGCGTGCTGCTGTCGGCGATCGCGGTCGCCTACAGCGCGCACTGGAATCGCCAACTGCTCAACGAGATGTACGCCGAGCTGAGCGTGCGCGACAAGGCGCAGGCCGAGTGGGGACGACTGATTCTGGAACAGAGCACCTGGACTGCCCATAGCCGTATCGAGGCGCTGGCTACCGAGCAACTGAAGATGCACATCCCCGCAGCGGTGGATGTGCGGCTGGTGGCGCCATGAAACTCGACGGCGCGCTGTATCCCTGGCGGTTCCGCATCGTCCTGACCCTGCTTGCGCTGCTGGTCGGCGTGATCGCCTGGCGCATCGTCGATCTGCAGGTGATGGATCAGGCCTTCCTGCAGGGTCAGGGCGATGCGCGCAGCGTGCGGCATATCCCGATTCCCGCGCACCGCGGGCTGATCACCGACCGTAATGGCGAGCCTTTGGCCGTCAGTACCCCGGTCACGACCTTGTGGGGCAATCCCAAGGAGCTGCAGGCTGCGCGCGCGCGCTGGCCGGAGCTGGCCGCCGCGCTGCGGCAGGACCCCGCCGCATTGAGCGAGCGCCTGCAGCAGCTGGCGACGCGCGAATTCACCTACCTGGTGCGCGGCCTGACGCCCGAACAGGGCCAGGCCGTGCTCGACCTGAAGATTCCCGGCGTCTACGCCCAGGAAGAATTCCGCCGCTTCTATCCGGCCGGCGAAGTGGCCGCGCATCTGGTGGGCTTCACCGACATCGACGATCGCGGCCGCGAGGGCATGGAGCTGGCCTACGACGAGTGGCTGGCGGGCGTGCCGGGCAAGCGGCAGGTGCTCAAGGATCGTCGCGGGCGGCTGATCAAGGATGTACAGGTGGTGCAGAACGCCAAGCCGGGCAAGCCGATGGCCCTGTCGATCGATCTGCGTCTGCAGTATCTGGCGCACAGCGAGCTGCGCAATGTCGTGCAGGAGTACGGCGCGAAGGCGGCGAGCCTGGTGATGGTCGACGTCAAGACCGGCGAGATCCTCGCGATGGCCAACCAGCCGACCTACAACCCCAACAATCGTCGCAACCTGCAGCCGGCGGCGATGCGTAACCGCGCGATGATCGACGTGTTCGAGCCTGGTTCGACCGTCAAGCCGTTCAGCATCGCTGCCGCTCTGGGAACCGGCAAATACCAGCCCGATTCGGTGGTCAACACCCTGCCGGGCTGGATGCGCATCGGTCGCTACACCATTCGCGACGTTTCGCGTGGCGGCATGCTCACGCTGACCGGCATTCTGATGAAGTCGAGCAACGTCGGCATCAGCAAGATCGCCCTGGATATCGGTGCCGAGCCGGTCTACGCGGTGATGCAGCAGGCCGGTTTCGGTCAGGACACCGGCCTGGGCTTTCCGGGTGAGCGTGTGGGCAATCTGCCCAACCATCGCAAGTGGCGCGATGCCGAAACCGCCTCGCTGGCCTACGGCTACGGCCTTTCCGTGACTGCGGTACAGCTCGCCCATGCCTACGCCGTGCTCGGCAACGAAGGGGTCAACGTACCGCTGTCGCTGCTGCGCCTGGACCGCACCCAGGAAGGCGTGCAGGTCATCGACAAGCAGATTTCCGGCACCGTGCTGCAGATGCTGCGTGCCGTCGTCGAGGAAGAAGGCGGCGGCGGCGCGCGCGCACAGGTGCCTGGCTATCACGTCGCTGGCAAGAGCGGTACCGCGAAGAAGATTTCCGGCACCGGCGGCTACACCAAGAACGCCTACCGTTCGTTCTTCGCCGGCGTCGCGCCGCTGTCCAACCCGCGCATCGCCGCGGTGGTGGTGGTCGACGAGCCGAGCAAGGGACAGTACTACGGCGGCCTGGTGGCCGCGCCGGTATTCGGCAAGGTGATGGCGCGGGCGCTGCGCCTGATGAACGTGGCACCGGACAATCTGCCGCCGCCGGCGCCGGTTCAGACCGCCGAGGCGACCACGAGCAAGGGAGGGCGTGGCTGATGCCGATGCCATTGAATCAACTGCTGCCCCAGGCCGACAGTGCCGTGCTGATCCGCGAGCTGACGCTCGACAGCCGCAAGGTGCTTCCGGGCGATCTTTTCCTCGCCGTTCCCGGCCTGCATCAGGACGGTCGCAGTCATATCGCCGATGCCGTCGCGCGTGGCGCGGCGGCCGTTGCCTACGAAGCCGAGGGTGCCGCGCCGCAACCTGTCAGCGATGCGGTGCTGATACCGGTGCGCCAGCTCGCCAGCCAGCTGTCGGCGATCGCCGGCCGCTTCTATGGCGAGCCGAGCCGCAGCCTGCATCTGCTCGGGGTGACCGGTACCAACGGCAAGACCAGTGTCAGCCAGCTGATCGCGCAGGCGCTGGATCGTCTCGGCGAGCGCTGCGGCATCATCGGTACGCTGGGCACCGGCTTTCATGGCGAACTGGAGCAGGGCTACCACACCACGCCGGACGCCATCGGCGTGCAGGCGACGCTGGCCAACCTGAAGCAGCACGAAGCGCGCGCGGTGGCGATGGAAGTCTCCTCGCACGGGCTGGAGCAGGGCCGCGTGGCCGCTCTGGCGTTCGACGTGGCGGTGTTCACCAATCTGTCGCGTGACCATCTGGATTACCACGGCAGCATGGAAGCCTACGCGGCGGCCAAGGCGCGCCTGTTCGACATGCCGGGCCTGCGCTGCCGCGTGATCAATCTGGACGACGCGTTTGGTCGCTGCCTGGCTGCGCAGCCGCAGGAGTCGCGCCTGATCACCTACAGCCTGGAGGACGCCTCGGCCGACCTGTACTGCCCGGAGCCGCAACTGGACGACGACGGCATCCAGGCGCGGCTGATCACACCGCAGGGCGAGCGCTCGCTGCGCAGCCCGCTGCTGGGGCGCTTCAATGTCAGCAACGTGCTGGCGGCGGTCGGCGCGCTGCTGGGCATGGACTGGCCGCTGGATGAAATTCTCGCCGTGCTGCCCGAACTGCACGGCCCGGCCGGGCGCATGCAGCGACTGGGCGGTGGCGACCTGCCGCTGGTGGTGGTCGATTACGCCCATACGCCCGATGCGCTGGAAAAGGTGCTCACCGCGCTGCGTCCGCATGCGCGTGGACAACTGGTTTGCCTGTTCGGCTGCGGTGGCGAGCGCGACCGCGGCAAGCGCGCGCTGATGGCGCAGGTCGCCGAACGGCTGGCCGACCGGGTGGTCGCGACCGACGACAATCCGCGCAACGAGCCGGCCGAGCAAATTCTGGAAGACATTCGTCAGGGCTTCGCCCAGCCAGAGCGGGTCCAGTTCCGCCCGGGACGTGGCGCTGCGATCGCCGCGGCGATTGCCGCCGCGCAGCCGGAGGATGTGGTGCTGCTGGCCGGCAAGGGGCACGAGGACTATCAGGAGATCTGCGGCGTGCGTCAGCCATTCTCCGACCTGGATGAAGCGCGCAAGGCCCTGGCCGCCTGGGAGAAGCATGATGCGTGACGCCATGCGCCTGAGCGCGCTGACTCTTCCGCTCGCTGGCCGGCTGGTCGGTGCCGATGCTGTCTTTACTGCGGTCAGCACCGACAGCCGCGCCATCGAACCGGGACAGCTGTTCGTTGCCCTCAGCGGTGCGCGTTTCGACGGCCATGCCTATCTCGCCGAGGTGGCGGCCAAAGGCGCGGTCGCGGCACTGGTCGAGCGCGAGATTTCGGACGTGTCGCTGCCGCAGCTGGTGGTGGCCGATACCCGTCTGGCGCTTGGACGGCTTGGTGCGCTGAACCGCGACGGCTTCGATGGCCCGGTGGCGGCGATCACCGGTTCCAGCGGCAAGACCAGCGTCAAGGAAATGCTCGCCAGCATCCTGCGCGCCGCCTACGGCGAAGACGGCGTGCTGGCCACCCGCGGCAATCTGAACAACGACCTCGGCGCGCCGCTGACGCTGCTGGAACTGGGTTCCCGGCATCGCGCCGCGGTCATCGAGCTGGGCGCCTCGCGCCCCGGCGAAATCGCCTACACCGTCGCGCTGGTGCGCCCGCAGGTCAGCCTGATCACCAATGCCGGCACCGCCCACGTCGGCGAGTTCGGCGGGCCGGACAAGATCGTCGAGGCCAAGGGCGAGATTCTCGACAGCTTGCCGGCGGACGGTATCGCCGTGCTCAATCGCGACGACAAGGCCTATCCGCGCTGGGCCGCGCGTGCCGCCGGCAAGCGCATCGTCAGCTTCGGGCTGCAGAGCCCGCTGGCGGATTTTCATGCCGAGTCGATTGCCTTCGATATCCGCGGTTGCGCCAACTTCGTCCTGAACGGCCCGCGCGGCACCGCGCATGTCCAGCTCAACCTGCTGGGTCGCCACAGTGTCGCCAATGCCCTGGCCGCCGCCGCCGCGGCGCATGCGCTGGGCGTTGCAGCGCAGGCCATCGTCGATGGCTTGCAGAATCTGCAGCCGGTCAAGGGGCGCGGCGTCGCACAGATGCTCGGCAACGGCGTGCGCCTGATTGACGACAGCTACAACGCCAACCCGGCTTCCATCTGCGCGGCGATCGACGTCCTCGGCGGTTTCGCCGGGCGTACCGTCCTCGTCCTCGGCGACATGGGCGAGCTGGGCGAATGGGCCGAACAGGGGCATCGCGAAGTCGGCGCTTACGCGCGCGGCAAGGTCGATGTGCTCTATGCCGTCGGCCCGCTGATGGCGCATGCGGTAGACGCATTCGGCGCCGGTGCCCGACATTTCGTCGATCAGGCGAGCCTGATCGAGGCGCTGCGGGTCGAGCAGGGCAACACCACCATTCTGGTCAAGGGCTCGCGCAGCGCGGCGATGGACAAGGTCGTCGCCGCGCTGAGCGATTCCGTCATGGAGAAACATTGATGCTGCTGCTGCTCGCCGAGTACCTGCAACAGTTCCACAAGGGCTTCGCGGTCTTCCAGTACCTGACCCTGCGCGGGATTCTTGGCGTACTCACCGCACTGGTGCTGTCGCTGTGGATGGGCCCCTGGCTGATCCGCACCCTGCAGCTGCGCCAGATCGGCCAGGCGGTGCGGACCGATGGCCCGCAGTCGCACCTGTCCAAATCCGGCACGCCGACGATGGGCGGTGCGCTGATTCTCAGCGCCATCGCCATCAGTACGCTGCTCTGGGCCGACCTGTCCAATCGCTATGTCTGGGTGGTGCTGGCGGTGACGCTGCTGTTCGGCGCCATCGGCTGGGTCGACGACTACCGCAAGGTGATCGAGAAGAACTCGCGTGGCCTGCCGAGCCGCTGGAAGTACTTCTGGCAGTCGGTGTTCGGCCTGGGCGCGGCGGTCTTCCTTTATATGACCGCGCAGACGCCGGTGGAAACCACGCTGATCCTGCCGCTGCTGAAAACCATCGAGATTCCGCTGGGCATCGGCTTTATCGTGCTGACCTACTTCGTCATCGTCGGCTCGAGCAACGCGGTGAACCTCACCGACGGCCTCGACGGTTTGGCGATCATGCCGACGGTACTGGTCGGCGGTGGCCTGGGCATCTTCTGCTACCTGTCGGGCAACGCGAATTTCGCCGAATACCTGCTGATTCCCTACGTGCCGGGCGCCGGCGAGCTGATCGTGTTCTGCGGTGCGCTGACCGGAGCCGGCCTGGGTTTCCTCTGGTTCAACACCTATCCGGCACAGGTCTTCATGGGCGACGTCGGCGCGCTGGCGCTGGGCGCCGCGTTGGGCACCATCGCGGTGATCGTCCGCCAGGAAGTGGTGCTGTTCATCATGGGCGGTGTGTTCGTGATGGAAACGCTGTCGGTGATGATCCAGGTCGCCAGCTTCAAGCTGACCGGCAAGCGCGTGTTCCGCATGGCGCCGATCCACCACCATTTCGAACTCAAGGGCTGGCCCGAACCGCGGGTCATCGTGCGCTTCTGGATCATCACGGTGATCCTGGTGCTCGTCGGTTTGGCCACGTTGAAGCTGAGGTAATAAAGAGTGCTGATCGCTTCCGACCAATTCCGCATCGTTGTCGGTCTCGGCAAGAGCGGCATGTCCGTGGTTCGCCATCTGGCGCGTCGCGGTCTGCCGTTCGCGGTCGCCGACACGCGCGCGAATCCGCCGGAGCTGGCCACGCTCAAGGCGCAGTACCCGGGCGTGGAAGTGCGCTGCGGCGAGTTGGACGTCGAATTCCTCTGCCGCGCCAGCGAACTGCTGGTCAGCCCCGGCCTGGCCATTGCTACCCCGGCGTTGCAGGCCGCTGCCGCGCGCGGCGTGAAGCTCTCCGGCGATATCGACCTGTTCGCCCGTGAAGCGAAAGCCCCGATCATTGCCATCACCGGCTCCAACGCCAAGAGCACCGTGACCACGCTGGTCGGCGAGATGGCAGCGGCGGCCGGCCGCAAGGCCGCCGTGGGCGGCAACCTGGGCACGCCGGCGCTCGATCTGCTGGATGATGAGGTCGAGTTGTATGTGCTGGAACTGTCGAGCTTCCAGCTGGAAACCACCGACCAGCTGAACGCCGAGGTCGCCACCTGCCTGAACGTCAGCGAAGACCATATGGATCGCTACAGCGGGCTGCCGGCCTACCATCAGGCCAAGCACCGTATTTTCCGCGGCGCGCGGCAGGTCGTGATCAACCGTGACGACCGCCTGAGCCGCCCGCTGATTGGCGAGGACGTGCCGGTCTGGTCGTTCGGCCTCGGCAAGCCGGATTTCAAGGGCTTCGGCCTGTTCGAGGAGTGCGGCGAGAAGTACCTGGCGTTCCAGTTCGAGGCGCTGATGCCGGTCGGCGATCTGAAGATTCGTGGCGCACACAACCAGGCCAATGCACTGGCGGCGCTGGCGCTGGGGCATGCGGTCGGCCTGCCGTTCGACGCGATGCTGCAGACGCTGCGTTCGTTCGCCGGTCTGGCACACCGCTGCCAGTGGGTCGGCGAGCGCGGCGGCGTGGCGTTCTACGATGACTCCAAGGCCACCAATGTCGGCGCTGCGCTGGCGGCTATCGACGGGCTGGGTGCCGATATCGCCGGCAAGCTGGTGCTGATCGCCGGTGGCGACGGCAAGGGCGCGGACTTTTCCGCCCTGCACGCACCGGTGGCGCGCTACTGCCGTGCGGTCGTTCTGCTCGGGCGCGATGCCGACGTGCTGGCCGCCGCGCTGGACGGCGCCGCGCCGCTGCTGCGCGTGCGCACGCTGGAAGAGGCCGTGCAGCAGGCCGCGGCCTGCGCCACGGCTGGCGATGCGGTGCTGCTGTCGCCGGCCTGTGCCAGCCTGGACATGTTCAAGAACTTCGAGGAGCGCGGCCGCCTGTTCGCCGCCGCGGTGGAGGCGCTCGTCTGATGCTCGCCTTCCTGCGTGGTGCGCCTTCACCGCTGTTCGGTCCTCGCGGCCTGGATCTGGATTTCCCGATGCTGGCTGGCTGCCTGGCGCTGCTCGGCCTCGGGTTGGTGATGATCACCTCGGCCTCGTCCGAAGTGGCAGCGGTGAATTCGGGCAACGCGCTGTATCACATGACCCGCCACATGGTGTACGTCGTACTCGGCCTGGGCGCCGCCGGGATGATGTTGCTGGTGCCGGTTTCGACCTGGCAGCGGCTGGACTGGATGCTGCTGCTGGCGGCCTTCGGTCTGCTGATCCTGGTGCTGATCCCCGGTATTGGCCGTGAAGTGAACGGTTCGATGCGCTGGATCGGTTTCGGCGCGTTCAACGTGCAGCCGTCCGAGCTGGCCAAGGTGTTCGTGGTGATCTATCTCGCCGGCTATCTGGTGCGCCGCCAGGAAGAGGTGCGCGAGAGTTTCTGGGGCTTCGCCAAGCCGTTCCTGGTGCTGCTGCCGATGGCCTTCCTGCTGCTGATGGAGCCGGACTTCGGCGCCACCGTGGTGATGATGGGCTCGGCGGTGGCCATGCTGTTCCTCGGTGGTGTCGGCCTGATCCGCTTCAGCCTGCTGGTCATCGCGGCGGTCGGCGCGGTGTTCGTGCTGGTACAGACGCAGGAATATCGCCTGCAGCGCCTGATCACCTTCACCGATCCGTGGGCCGACCAGTACGGCGCCGGCTACCAGCTGACCCAGGCGCTGATCGCCTTCGGCCGCGGCGAATGGTTCGGCGTCGGGCTGGGCAACAGCGTGCAGAAGCAGTTCTACCTGCCCGAGGCGCACACCGACTTCGTGTTCTCCGTGCTGGCCGAGGAACTGGGCATGGTCGGCGCGCTGCTGACCATCGCGCTGTTTGCCTTCGTCGGCGTGCGCGCGCTGTACATCGGCCTGCAGGCCGAGAAGGCGCGGCAGTTCTTCGCCGCCTACGTCGCCTGGGGCATGGCCTTCCTCTGGCTGGGGCAATTCCTCATCAATGTCGGGGTGAACGTCGGCCTGTTGCCGACCAAGGGGCTGACGCTGCCATTTCTCAGTTATGGCGGCAGCTCGCTGGTGGTGACCTGCGCGAGCATGGCGTTGTTGCTGCGTATCGAGTGGGAAAGCCGCACGGTGCTCGGCAGCGAGGATGTCGAGTTCAGCGAAGCGGACTTCGAGGAGGCGCCAGCCGCCAAGGAGGTCGCCCGTGGCCGCTAACGTACTGATCATGGCCGGTGGCACCGGTGGCCACGTGTTCCCGGCGCTGGCCTGCGCCCGCGAATTCCAGGCGCGCGGCTATGCCGTGCACTGGCTGGGTACGCCGCGTGGCATCGAGAACGAACTGGTGCCGGCCGCCGGACTGCCACTGCATCTGATTCAGGTCAGCGGACTGCGTGGCAAGAACCTCATGGCCCTGCTCAAGGCGCCGCTGCAGCTGGTGCGCTCGCTGCTGCAGGCGCGGCGGATCATCCGCGAACTGAAACCGGTCTGCGTGCTCGGCCTGGGCGGCTATGTCACCGGCCCGGGCGGCCTGGCGGCCTGGCTCGCCGGCGTGCCGTTGATTATCCACGAGCAGAACGCCGTCGCCGGGACCGCTAACCGCAGCCTGGCGCCGCTGTCGCGACGTGTCTGCGAGGCATTCCCGGATACGTTCAAGGCCAGCGACAAGCGTCGCACCACCGGCAATCCGGTGCGCGAGGAGCTGTTCCTCGAGACGCCACGCGATGTCCTGGTCAACCGCCGCCCGCGCCTGCTGGTGCTCGGCGGCAGCCTGGGTGCCGAACCGCTGAACAAGCTATTGCCCGCCGCGCTGGCGCGTGTGCCGGGCGAGCTGCGTCCGGAGGTGTTCCACCAGGCCGGCAAGCAGCACGCCGACATCACTACCGGGCGTTACGCCGAAGCCGGCGTCGTCGCCGAAGTGGCGCCGTTCATCAAGGACATGGCGCGCGCCTATGCCTGGGCCGATCTGGTGATCTGCCGCGCCGGCGCGCTGACCGTCTGCGAACTGGCCGCCGCCGGCCTGCCGTCGTTTCTGCTGCCGCTGCCGCACGCCATCGACGACCACCAGACGCGCAATGCCGAATATCTGGCGAAGGAGGGCGCGGCCGTCCTTCTGCCGCAAGCCAAGACCGATGCTGCCGCCCTCGCCGAGCAGCTTGAAGAGGTACTGATGTACCCGGAAAAACTCAAGGTCATGGGCGCCACCGCTCGCCGGCTGGCGCGACCCGATGCGACGCGGCGCGTCGTCAATATCTGCCTGGAGGTGGCCAATGGCTAAGTCCCCGGCTGCGGTAAAGGCTGAAGTCCGGCGCATGCGGCGCATCCGCCGCATCCATTTCGTCGGCATCGGCGGCGTGGGCATGTGCGGCATCGCCGAGGTGCTGCTGAACCTGGGTTACGAGGTATCCGGCTCGGACCTGAAGGAATCGGCCAGCACCGAGCGCCTGCAGAGTTTCGGCGCGCATATCTTCATCGGCCACCAGGCCGGTAACGTCGCTGGTGCCGACGTGCTGGTGGTATCCAGCGCGATCAATGCCAGCAATCCCGAGGTCGCCCTGGCGCTGGAGCAGCGCATCCCGGTGGTGCCGCGCGCGGAAATGCTCGCCGAGCTGATGCGCTACCGCCATGGCATCGCGGTCGCCGGTACTCACGGCAAGACCACCACCACCAGCCTGCTGGCTTCGGTGTTCGCCGCCGGCGGCCTGGACCCGACCTTCGTCATCGGTGGCCGGCTGACCGCGGCAGGCACCAACGCCCAGCTCGGCGGCAGCCGCTACCTGATCGCCGAGGCGGACGAAAGCGACGCCAGCTTCCTGCACCTGCAGCCGATGGTGGCGGTGGTCACCAATATCGACGCCGACCACATGAGCACCTACGGCGGCGATTTCGGCAAGCTGAAGAAGACCTTCATCGAGTTCCTGCACAACCTGCCGTTCTACGGTCTGGCCGTGCTCTGCGTCGACGACCCGGTGGTGCGCGAAATCCTGCCGCAGATCGGCCGGCCGATCACCACCTACGGCATCAGCGAAGACGCCGACGTGCGCGCCATCAATATCCGCCAGGAAGGCATGCGCACCCATTTCACCGTGCTGCGCGCCGGCTGCGAGCCGCTGGACGTGTCGGTGAACATGCCCGGCACCCATAACGTGCTCAACGCGCTGGCGACCATTGCCATCGCCACCGACGAAGGTATCGATGATGAGGCCATCGTCCAGGGCCTGTCGCAGTTCGCGGGCGTCGGCCGGCGCTTCCAGGTCTACGGTCAACTGCCGGTCGAAGGTGGCAGCGTGATGCTGGTGGACGACTACGGCCACCATCCGCGCGAAGTGGCAGCGGTGATCAAGGCCGTGCGTGGCGGCTGGCCGGAGCGTCGGCTGGTGATGGTCTATCAGCCACACCGCTTCAGCCGCACCCGCGACCTCTACGACGATTTCGTGCAGGTACTGGCCGACGCCAATGTGCTGCTGCTGATGGAGGTCTACCCGGCCGGCGAAGAGCCGATTCCGGGCGCAGACAGCCGCCAGCTCTGCCACAGCATCCGCCAGCGCGGCCAGCTCGATCCGATCTATGTCGAGCGCGGCGCCGACTTGGCGTCGATCATCAAGCCGCTGCTGCGTGCCGGCGACATTCTGCTCTGCCAGGGTGCCGGCGATATCGGCGGCGTAGCCCCGCAACTGATCAAGAGTCCCCTGTTTGGCGCTGCCGCAGGCACCGCGAGGAAACAACCATGAGCGCCCTGCATTCGACCCGTGACCCGCAGGCGTTCGGCCGGGTCGCCGTGCTGTTCGGCGGCAAGAGCGCCGAGCGCGAAGTATCGCTGAAGTCCGGTGCGGCGGTGCTGCAGGCACTGCAGGCGGCCGGCGTGGATGCCTTCGGTATCGATGTCGGCGACGATCTGCTGCAGCGCCTGGACCGCGAGCGCATCGACCGCGCGTTCATCGTCCTGCACGGGCGTGGCGGCGAGGACGGCAGCATGCAGGGCCTGCTGGAGTGCGCCGGCATCCCCTACACCGGCAGCGGCATCCTGGCCTCGGCGCTGGCGATGGACAAGCTGCGGACCAAGCAGGTCTGGCAGAGCCTCGGCCTGCCCACTCCGCGCCACGCCGCGCTGGCCAGCGTCGAGGACTGTCAAACCGCGGCCGCCGAGCTGGGGTTCCCGCTGATGGTCAAGCCGGCCCACGAAGGGTCGAGCATCGGCATGGCCAAGGTGGACGACGTCGAGGCGCTGGTCGCCGCCTGGCGCGAGGCCAGCCGCTTCGATTCGCAGGTGCTGGTCGAGCAGTGGATCCAGGGCCCGGAATTCACCATTGCGGTGCTGCGCGGCGAAGTGCTGCCGCCGATCGGTCTGGGTACGCCGCACAGCTTCTACGACTACGACGCCAAGTACCTGGCCTCCGACACCCAGTACCGCATTCCCTGCGGGCTCGACCCGGTGCGTGAGCAGCGACTCAAGGAGCTGTCGGCGCGTGCCTGCGAAGCGGTAGGCGTACGCGGCTGGGCGCGGGTCGACGTGATGCAGGACGTCAACGGCGAGTTCTGGCTGCTGGAGGTGAACACCGTGCCGGGCATGACCGACCACAGTCTGGTGCCGATGGCCGCGCGGGCGGCGGGGCTGGATTTCCAGCAACTGGTGCTGAGCATTCTCGACGACAGCGTCGGGGCGGAGGGCTGAGATGATCACCACGCTGCGTCACTCGCAACCGGGGGGCGGCCGTGCGCTGCGCAAGCCGGCGCCGCGTGGGGCCAGCCGGCTGGTGGCCCGCGAGCCGCTGTCCGCACGGCTGCCGCGGCCGAATCTGACGGGGCTCAAGCGCGCCGTCTGGCCGCTGTTGCTCGTCGGTCTGGCGTTCGGTCTGTACGAGCTGGGCGAGCGCCTGCTGCCCTACGCCGACCGGCCGATCGCCAAGGTCAGCGTGCAGGGTGAGCTGAGCTACGTGGCGCGCGAGGCGGTGCAGCAGCGCATTGCGCCGTTCGTCGAGGCGAGTTTCTTCAAGGTCGATCTGAACGGCATGCGTCACGATCTCGAGCAGATGCCGTGGATCGCCCATGTGGAGGTGCGCCGCGTATGGCCGGACCAGGTGCAGGTGAATCTCGAGGAACAGCTGCCGGTCGCCCGTTGGGGCGGCGAAGCGCTGCTGAACAACCGCGGGCAGGCTTTTGCGCCGAATAACCTCAATCATTATGAACACTTGCCGCAATTGCATGGTCCGAAGCGGGCTCAGCAGAGGGTCATGCAGCAGTACCAGATGCTCAGCCAGATGTTGCGGCCGCTGGGCTTCTCCATCGCGAGTCTGGAGCTGCGCGAGCGCGGCAGCTGGTTCCTGACCACCAGCCAGGGCATCGAGCTGCTGCTGGGCCGGGACCACGTGGTGGAAAAAATGCGTCGCTTCAATGCCATCTATCAAAAGGCGTTGCAGGCACAAAGCGAAAACATTGCACGGATCGACCTGCGCTACGCCAACGGCCTCGCCGTGGCCTGGCGCGAGCCGATCCCGACCGCGACGGACGTGACCGTCGCGGCGAAGAATTGAGGAATGAAACACATGTCTAGCGTGCAAAGCGGCAAGATGATCGTCGGTCTCGATATCGGCACCTCCAAGGTGGTCGCGCTGGTGGGCGAGGTCACGGCCGACGGCGATCTGGAAATCGTCGGCATCGGCACTCACCCGTCCCGCGGCCTGAAGAAGGGCGTGGTAGTGAACATCGAGTCCACCGTGCAGTCGATCCAGCGTGCCATCGAGGAAGCCCAGCTGATGGCCGGCTGCCGCATCCACTCGGCCTTCGTCGGCCTGGCCGGCAACCATATCCGCAGCCTGAATTCGCACGGCATCGTCGCCATCCGCGACCGCGAGGTCAGCAGCGCCGACCTCGAGCGCGTGCTCGATGCCGCCCAGGCGGTGGCGATTCCGGCCGACCAGCGCGTGCTGCACACGCTGCCGCAGGACTACGTGATCGACAACCAGGAGGGCGTGCGCGAGCCGCTGGGCATGTCCGGCGTGCGCCTGGAGGCCAAGGTGCACGTGGTGACCTGCGCCGTGAATGCCGCGCAGAACATCGAGAAATGCGTGCGCCGCTGCGGCCTGGAGGTTGACGACATCATCCTCGAGCAGCTGGCCTCTGCCCATTCGGTGCTGACCGACGACGAGAAGGAGCTGGGCGTGTGTCTGGTCGACATCGGCGGCGGTACCACCGATATCTGCATCTTCACCGAAGGCGCGATTCGCCACACGGCAGTGATCCCGATCGCCGGCGACCAGGTCACCAACGACATCGCGATGGCCCTGCGTACCCCCACGCAGTACGCCGAGGAAATCAAGATCCGCTACGCCTGCGCGCTGGCCAAGCTGGCCGGCGCCGGCGAAACCATCAAGGTGCCGAGCGTCGGCGATCGTCCGCCGCGCGAGTTGTCGCGCCAGGCCCTGGCCGAAGTGGTCGAGCCGCGCTACGACGAGCTGTTCACCCTGATCCAGGCCGAGCTGCGGCGCAGCGGTTACGAAGACCTGGTGCCGGCCGGCATCGTGCTCACTGGCGGTACGTCGAAGATGGAAGGCGCGGTCGAGCTGGCCGAGGAAATTTTCCACATGCCGGTACGCCTGGGCGTGCCGCATACGGTCAAGGGCCTGAATGATGTGGTGCGCAACCCGATCTATGCGACGGGCGTTGGCCTGTTGCTCTACGGCGTGCAGAAGCAGGTCGAAGGCGCCGGCCCGCGTGGTACCGGCAGCCTGAATGAAGAACCCAAAACATCTGTCCTGGATCGGTTCAAGGGCTGGATCCAGGGCAATTTCTAAGCAGTACGCGGCAACCCAAAACTAGAAAGCTGGAAGGAGAAAGGGCCATGTTCGAACTCGTAGATCATACCCCGCAGAGTGCAGTCATCAAGGTCATCGGCGTTGGCGGTGGCGGCGGCAACGCCGTCAACCACATGGTGCGCAACAACGTCGAGGGCGTGGAATTCATCTGTGCCAACACCGATGCGCAGGCGCTGAAGAAGATCGAGGCGCGCACCGTGCTGCAGCTCGGTTCGGCCATCACCAAGGGCCTGGGCGCCGGCACCAATCCGGACATCGGCCGTCAGGCGGCGATGGAAGATCGTGAGCGCATCGCCGAGGTGCTCGAAGGTGCCGACATGGTGTTCATCACCACCGGCATGGGTGGCGGTACCGGTACCGGCGCTGCGCCGATCATCGCTTCGGTGGCCAAGGAAATGGGCATCCTCACCGTCGCCGTGGTTACCCGTCCGTTCCCGTTCGAGGGCCGTCGCCGCATGCAGGTGGCCGACGAAGGCATCCGCGCGCTGTCCGAGTGCGTCGATTCGCTGATCACCATCCCCAACGAGAAACTGCTGACCATCCTCGGCAAGGACGCCAGCCTGCTGTCCGCCTTCGCCAAGGCTGACGACGTGCTGACCGGCGCCGTGCGCGGCATTTCCGACATCATGCAGCGTCCGGGCCTGATGAACGTCGACTTCGCCGACGTCAAGACCGTCATGGGCGAGATGGGCATGGCGATGATGGGCACTGGCTGCGCCACCGGCCCGAACCGTGCGCGCGAGGCCACCGAGGCGGCGATCCGCAACCCGCTGCTGGAAGACGTCAATCTGCAGGGCGCCCGCGGCATCCTGGTGAACATCACCGCCGGTCTGGATCTGTCGCTGGGCGAATACGCCGCGGTCGGCGAGATCATTGAGGCCTTCGCTTCCGATGAAGCCACCGTCAAGGTGGGCGCCGTGATCGATCCGGACATGCGCGACGAACTGCACGTGACCGTGGTGGCCACCGGCCTGGGTCCGCGTAATGAGAAGCCGGTCAAGGTCGTGGACAATACCCTGCAGGCTTCGGTTGCTCCGTCCGCACCGGTTGCACCGCGTCAGGAGCAGGTGGCAGTCAACTACCGTGACCTGGAGCGCCCGACCATCATGCGCAATCAGGCCCATGCCGCGGCTACTGCCGCCAAACTGAACCCGCAAGAGGATCTGGATTACCTGGATATTCCGGCGTTCCTGCGTCGTCAGGCCGATTGATTGAAGTTATCAGGAGTATAGTTGTGATTGGTGTTCAGCAAAGTTGGCATCTGCTATTATCGCCGGCAATTGTTGAAAACAATTCGCAACTAGTGCAATAGCGAACCAAAGGCCATGATCAGACAACGCACCCTGAAGAACATCATTCGCGCCACCGGCGTCGGCTTGCATTCGGGAGAGAAGGTTTATCTCACCCTGAAACCGGCGCCGGTGGATACCGGAATCGTGTTCTGTCGCACCGATCTCAACCCGCCCGTGGAGATTCCCGCGCGGGCCGAGAACGTCGGCGAAACCACCATGTCCACGACGCTGGTCAACGGTGACGTCAAGGTCGACACAGTGGAGCACCTGCTTTCGGCAATGGCCGGGTTGGGAATCGACAACGCCTACGTCGAACTCTCCGCCTCGGAGGTGCCGATCATGGATGGCAGTGCCGGGCCGTTCGTATTCCTGATTCAGTCAGCCGGCCTGCAGGAGCAGGACGCGCCGAAGAAGTTCATTCGCATCAAGCGCGAAGTCACCGTCGAGGAGGGCGACAAGCGTGCGACCTTCCTGCCGTTCGACGGCTTCAAGGTGAGTTTCGAGATCGATTTCGACCATCCGGTGTTCAAGGGCCGTACCCAGACCGCCAGCGTGGATTTCTCCAGTACTTCCTTCGTCAAGGAAGTCAGCCGTGCACGGACCTTCGGCTTCATGCGCGACATCGAATTCCTGCGCTCGCACAACCTGGCGCTCGGCGGCAGTGTGGATAACGCTATCGTGGTGGACGAAAACGGCGTGCTCAACGAAGACGGCCTGCGTTACGAGGACGAATTCGTCAAGCACAAGATCCTGGATGCCATCGGCGACCTCTATCTGCTGGGCACCAGCCTGATCGGCGAATTCCGTGGCTTCAAGTCCGGGCATGCGTTGAACAACCGCTTGCTGCGCACCCTGATGGCCCAGAAGGATGCGTGGGAGCTGGTCACCTTCGATGACGCCCAAGCCGCCCCGATCTCCTACATGCGTCCGGCAGCAGCCGGTTAAGCGATACCTCCTTCCTAGTATTCTTGAGCCACCTTCGGGTGGCTTTTTTTATGCCGTGGAAAATACGTTGCTGGTCCCGGCTCGCGCGCAGGCGGCTTTTCGACCGGTGGCGCCTGGCCGGGATCGTCGATCGGCAGCGGCTCGCCCGGCTCCTCGCGCTTTGGGTTGCTGGCGGGATCGGGCGTAATCGGGCGTTCGGGTGCTTGCATGTGTTCGCTCAGCTCAATGCGCGCAGCAGTTCGGCCTTGCGCATCTTCGAGCGGCCGCGGATGTCGCGTTCGCGGGCCTTCTGCAGCAGCTCGTCGCGGGTCATCTCGGTGAGCGAAGTGCTGGTGCCGCTGCGATGCTGACGCGCCGAGCCGCGATTGGGCGAGTCACCGGCGCGCGTCTGCGCGGCTCGGTGTGCCGAGTCCTTGCGATCGGCCCGTTTGGCCGTCTCGCTTTTCTTGCGGCCCGCGCCGCCCTTGCGCTCACCGCCGCCGGATTGCTTGTTGACCGTGGCCCAGGCGCGCGCTTCAGCTTCCTCTGGTGCTACACCGCGCGCTTCGTAGCTTTGCTCGATGTGTTCGGCCTTGCGCCGCTGCTTGTCGGTGTATTTGGATTTGTCACCGCGGGGCATCGGGACCTCCTTCGCGCGGTTGCGCGCGCGTGTCTTGGCTCGTGGTCGGTGTCACGCGCCAGATGATATTGCCGACATCATCGGCCACCAGCAGCGCCCCACGACGGTCGACCGCGACGCCGACCGGACGCCCCAGCGCCTCGCCGTCCGGGTTGACGAAACCGGTCAGCACGTCCTCGGCCGGCCCGGCGGGCTTACCGTCGCGAAACGGCACGAAGATCACCTTGTAGCCGCTCAGCGGCTTGCGGTTCCAGGAACCGTGCTGTCCGACGAAGGCGCCCTCGGCGTAGCGCTCGGGCAGCAGGTTGCCCTCGTAGAAGGCCAGGCCCAGTGAGGCGGTATGCGCGCCCAGCGCGTAATCGGGCACGATGGCTTTGGCGACCAGGTCCGGGCGCGGCGGTTCGACCCGCTGGTCGACGTGCTGGCCGTAATAGCTGTAGGGCCAGCCGTAGAAACCGCCTTGCTGTACCGAGGTCATGTAGTCGGGAACCAGATCGCTGCCGATCTCGTCGCGCTCGTTGACGGTGGTCCACAGCTGGCCGCTGTCGGGCTGCCAGGCCAGACCGTTGGGATTGCGCAGCCCCGAGGCGAACAGGCGCAAGGTCTTGGCCTGCGGGTCGACTTCGAGGATTGCAGCGCGGTTTTCCTCGGCCTGCATGCCGTTTTCCGCGACGTTGCTGTTCGAGCCGCTGGTGACGTACAGCCGCGTGCCATCCTGGCTGGCGATGACGTTCTTGGTCCAGTGGTGGTTGATCGGCCCCGCCGGCAGGTCGACGACCTTCTCGCCGGTGGCCAGCTCCAGTCGCGTGGCGCCTTCCCGGTAGGGAAAACGCAGCAGGGCGTCGGTATTGGCGACGTACAGCTGGTCGTCGACCAGGGCCATGCCGAACGGCGAGTTGAGTCCTTCGAGAAAGACGCTGCGTTGTTCCGGCTGGCCGTCACCGTCGCGGTCGCGCAGCAGGGTGATGCGATTGGCGCTCGGCGTCCGCGACCCGGCGCGGGCCATGACCTTGTTCATGATCCAGCCGCGGATGCCCTGGCTGCCTTCCGGTTTGGGCGGGGCATCCGCTTCGGCGACCAGCACATCGCCATTGGGCAGCACATGGATCCAGCGCGGATGCTTCAGATCGTCAGCAAACGCGACGACTTCCAGCCCGGGTGCGGCCTGCGGTTTGCCGCCTTCGGGCCAGCCCTTGGCGGGGGCGATGTTGACGGTTGGCAGCAGCGTCTTGTTCGGCGCCGGTAGCGCCGGATCAGGGCCATAGCCGGCTTCGACCGGCGTCTTCGCGGTATCGCCGCAACCGCCCAGGGCGAGGGCGAGGGTGGTGGCGATCAAACAGGGACGGGCAGCGGGCATGTTCTCGGCTCCGGGACGCGGACTGTCTGATTTACGACCCCCCTGGCTGCTTCATCGTTCGCGCGTTCGTCAGGAGGGAGGGGGATCGTCCTGCTTGCGCGTCGCATGGCGTTCCAGCGCCGGCATGAGCAGCAGCACCAGCAGTGCCAGCAGGGTACCCAGCACCGCGCTCGCCTCGTAGCCGAGGCCGGCGGCGACGCCGATGGCGGCCGTCATCCAGATGTTGGCGGCGGTGGTCAGCCCCTGCACGTCTTCGATGGAGGTGCCCTTGAGGATCGTCCCGGCACCGAGGAAGCCGATGCCGGTGATGATGCCCTGCATCACCCGCGAAACCTCCACCCCAGCCTGCACCGGCACCAGTACGAACAGTGCGGCACCGAGCGCCACCAGCATGTGCGTGCGCAGGCCGGCGGCGCGGCGTTTGAGCTCGCGCTCGTAGCCGAGCAGGCCGCCCAGCAAGACCGCGAGCAGCAGGCGCGTGGCGATGCGCACGGCCTCTTCCAGGTCGGGAATGTCCGCGAATTGCGCGGCAATCGTCCGGATAACGATATCCCACCAGTCCATGCCAGCCTCCGATACGCGCTACGGGTTCTGCTTAGGAGTGGCGTCGTGGCCGGACGTTCGCTATTCGCTGACCTCGAAGCGCAGCATGCCGATCATCTGGCCCGCCTCCGTCATCACTCGTACGCGCCACTTGCCGGCCGGTTGCGGTGGGAAGTTGCGCTTGTGCGTCCAGGCGCGATAGCCCGCCTCGCGCCCGCCGCTGATGTCCAGCGCGATGCGGTCGACCTGACGGCCTTCGTGCAGCCACTCGTGGTAGATGCGCTCCTTCAGCCCGCGCGGAGCGTTGATCGCGGTGAAAGCATAGAGCCCCGTGGCGTGCAGCTCGGCGCTGCTGAGCTGGCGCAGCTCCTTGCCGGGTTTGCGCTGGCGGTCGTCCAGATGGGTCGTCACGGCGACATCGGTGAGCCACAGCGTGGCCGGCGGCACCCAGGTGCGCCCGAGCCAGCCAGCGCCGGCGAGCGCGATAGCCAGCCCGAGCATGCCAAGCAGGCTGCGCCAGTTCCAGTGGCGGAACAGGCTGCCCAGGCTGGGCAGCGCCAGCAGCACTGTCACGGCAAGCGCCAGCTGATAGCTCTGCGGCGTCGACAGATGCAGGATGATCGGCAGCGCCGTGAGCAGCACGGCGAACAGCGTCAGCGTGTGGAAGCCGAGGTAGATCCAGCGCCGCGGCGCCAGCCAGCGGTAGTACAGCGGATCGATCAGCGAGACCAGCGCGGCGACCCCGAGCAGGCCGGTGAACAGCGCCTGTCCGCTGTTCCAGGTGGTGGTGATGGCGAAGAACGGGACGATGAAGAACAGGCTTTCCTGGTGCACCATCTGCGTCGCATAGCGCAGCAGCGGCGCCGGCAGCTTCCAGCCGAACCAGCGCTTCAGGCTGCGCCGCAGGCTGTGCTCGAGCGTCAGCCAGACCCAGCTCACCAGCATGATCGCGGCGATGCTCTTGGCCAGCCCGGCGTGGCGCTCCACCAGCACGAAACTGGCTACGCCCGAGCAGAAACCGAACAGCGCAACGGTGCCGGGGTAACGACGGAGCAGGCCGCTGATCCGATCGATCAGCGATGCCAGGCGGGTTTTCAGGCGCATGCGACGATCACTTCGAGCCGATGGTGATATCAGTTTGGACACTGCGGGAATGCTGGGATTGCATGCCGGCAGCCACGCTGCCCGCACATGCGGGCGGCACAATGGCTCGCCGCAACGGGGCGGTCAAGTGGCGTCGGGTGGCGCCTTCCGGACGCGGGAACATACGCCTGGCTTTATCCACGCCAGCTGTGTATTGCCTTGTGGGTAACTTCTGCATAGGTCGGCGCATGCCACCAACGGCGCGGGTTTCCAGCGGTTGCTCGGATTCTGATCAGCGTGGCGAACACGCCCGGGCAGGTGGGTCGGCGCGAATTTTCTCCGAGCTTATCCACGGTTGCTGTGCAAGGTCCTGTGGATAATTTGGGTAAACAGTGCCGCAAGCACCGGGCCACGCGGGCTGCGGCGCGCTGTATGAAATTTGTTCAGCTCGTCAGGGCGTTGGCATCATTCGTCCGCGCAGGCGCCGCTGGCAGCCGAGGCATAGTTGGCGAACAGGCGTTGCAAGATGGCATGGCTGATCATGGCGTGGCTCCGGCTGTGACAGGTCATCGAAGGATAAGTCCGAACCTGTCCGCGGGCCGGTTGATTTAGGCGATGACGGCAATAGGTGGACGGCAATCATGTTATCCACGCGATCTGTGCAGCATTCTGTGGATAACCTATGGAGCAACCTCTGGCGATGCGATGGTGCCTGGCGTGCAACGGTCTGTTCGATTTTTGCTCGATCCCGCTTTTGTGCTGTTTAACCCTATCTAAATCAGCTATTTGCAGTTTTATATGAGAGCCGTTGCGGTGGCAGCGCCAGGCTACTGGTTATCCCCGAAAGCTGTGGAAGTTGCTGTGGATAAGCTGCTGGAAAAGTCGGCGAGACGCCGTGCCGTCAGGGCTGCGTAGCCGTGGTACAAAAAATGACCAGTATTCAGGCTCGACTCGCCAGCGAGCACTGCCAGGACGGCGGCGGTGTTGTTCGCGGCCGGCGGCGGCTGGATGGACAAGGTGTGCTATGGGAATTGGCTGTCGGGGAGGATGGTCAGCCGGCACACGTACGCCGGCTGACCCAAGCCGCTGCCGTCAGGCTGGCTGCGGCAACAGCTTGTCCTCATCCTGCAGCAGACGCAGGGCCTTCTCCCGCGCCTGGGTCAGATCGCGCACATACAGCAGGCGCCCTGGCAACCGGTGGATGCCGGCACGCCGTAGCTTGAGCCGCACGCGTGCGTTGCTGCCGCTGAGGATCAGCGTGACGCCGAGCCGCCGGTAATCCACTAGCACGTTCTCCAGCGCCGCCAGGGCAGTCATGTCCAGCATGGGCACGGCACTGATGTCGACGATAACCACCCGCACTTCGGGATTGAAGCGGCGCAGTGCGCCCAGGGCCTTTTCCGCGGCGCCGAAGAACAGCGGACCGCGAATGGCATAGGCCGCCACATGCTCCGGCAGGTCGGCCAGGACGCGGCGCTGATCGCGCGACAGCTGGCCGGTGTCGGTCAGCTCGCTCATGCGCTTGATGAACAGTCCGGCGGCCAGCAGCAGGCCGACGCCCACCGCCAACACCATGTCGAACAGCACGGTCAGCACCAGGCAGGTCAACAGCACCAGCACGTCGCTGCGCGGGGCGATGCGCAGCACATGCACGACGTGCGGCGCCTCGCTCATGTTCCACGCCACCATCAGCAGCAGCGCCGCCAGCGCGGCCATCGGCAGGTAGCTGAATAGCGGTGCCAGCCAGAGAATCGCCACCAGCACCACACCGGCATGGATGATCGCCGCCAGCGGTGAGAATGCGCCGGCGCGGATGTTGGCGGCGCTACGGGCGATGGCGGCGGTGGCGGTGATGCCGCCGAACAGCGGGGCGATCAGGTTGCCCAGACCCTGGCCGATCAGCTCGCCGTTGGGCTCGTGGTTGCTGCCGGTCATGCCGTCGGCGATCACCGCGCAGAGTAGCGACTCGATGGCGCCGAGCATGGCGATGGCGAACGCCGGTGCCAGCAACTGGCGGAACAGTTCGTAACTCAGCTGCAGCGGCTGGCCGTCCGCGCCGGGGAGCTGCCACGGCCAGGCGAAGTCCGGCAGCAGCGGCGGAATGCCCGGATGGTGGATGCCGTCGAGTTCATAGCTGAAGCGCTCGCCCAGCGTGGCGATCGGTATGCCGGACGATTCCAGGGCGAGGCCGGCCAGGGCGCCGATCGTCAGTGCGACCAGATGCCCGGGCACACGCGGTACCCAGCGCGGCCAGAGAATCAGCACCGCCAGGCTTACGATCGCAACCAGCCCGTCGCCCACCTGCGCCTGCGGCAGCGAGCGCACCAGCAGGGCGACCTGCTCGACGTAGTGCTGCGGCTGCTCGCTGAGCGCCAGGCCGAACAGGTCCTTGAGCTGCAGCGTGGCGATGACGATGCCGATGCCGGCGGTGAAGCCCAAGGTGACCGGATAGGGAATGAAGGCGATCAGCCGCCCCGCGCGCAGCACGCCGAGCACGATCAGGATCAGCCCGGCCAGCATGGTGCACAGCAGCAGGCCACCGATGCCGAACTGCTGGGTGATCGGCAGCAGGATCACCACGAAGGCTGCGGTCGGACCGCTGACATTGAAGCGCGAACCGCCAGTCAGCGCGATCAGCGGCGCGGCTACCAGCACCGTGTACAGGCCATGCTGCGGTGGCACCCCGACCGCGATCGCCAGCGCCATTGCCAGCGGAATGGCGATGATGCCGACCGTCAGGCCGGCGCTGAGATCGCCGCGCAGCTGCGCGGAGCCGTAACCCAGGCGCAGGGTCTGGCGCCAGGCGGCGAATAGAGGAGGTAGGTTCATGCCGTGACACTCCTTGTGCGCAATGCAGCAGTATAAGCACCGGCGTGGCGCTCGGATCGATGGTAATCCCCCGTCCGGGTGCGCCGCGGCGAGTACGACCTTGGTCGCAAGCTGCCCTGGCGCGTTGAGCGTGTCGGCCGTGAGGAGTAAACTGCCGCCCCGGTGAGAAACCGTGGAGCAGAATCGACATGCGTAAAGACAAGAAACAGGTGATTGGCGAGGAGATCGGCGACGAAGCGATCAAACTGTTTCTTCTGCCGGAACCGGCTGACGATACGCCGCCGGCGCTGTACAAGCTGATCAAGGCCTATCGCGGGCTGCGCATCGACGACTTCGAGCGCTACATCGGTTTCTTCCAGGCTGCCGGCTACGACCTCGGCGCACGTGACGCCAAGGGGCGGGATTTCATCGACCTGGTGGCCGATCAGCACCAGGCGCGGCCGTACATCGAGGTGATCGAAGCGGCTCGCGGCTGACGCGGCAGCCCCTCCACATTGAATATCCGGCGCTCGGTGCAGCGGCATACCGCTGCACCGAGCGCGCAAAGCGTTTTTTCGCCGCATCCGACTGTCGAGCCCGGGTATATCCCCGCTCCGGTCCGATCGAGGCGTCAGGAAGGAAGCCAAAAGCCGTCCTTCCAACAGCTGGCAGGCGTTCTTCTCGCCTGTTCTCGGGCACAGCTATCCCGAGCAGCGGATACAGAGACTTCCTCCGTTTCTGGCCGTCTGGCTGGTGGGTTATACGCGGCCGCGTACTGCGGACGTGACAGTTTAATGCTGTGATTCTGGAGAACGCGTTAATGACGCAACACGATAGCGAAGCAGTGGATATGGTGTTGGTGGGGGCCGGCATCATGAGCGTTACCCTCGCGGTACTGCTCAAGGAGCTCGACCCCAGCATCAAGCTTGAGATCATCGAACTGCAGGAATCCGGAGCCATCGAAAGCTCCAATCCCTGGAACAATGCCGGTACTGGCCACGCGGGGCTTTGCGAGCTGAACTACACCCCCGACAGCAAGGACGGCCCGATCGATATCAAGAAGGCCGTCCATATCAATACCCAGTTCGAGGTTTCGAAGCAGTTCTGGGCATATCTCGCCGATCGCGAAGGCTTCGGCTCTCCCCGCGACTTCATCAATGCCGTGCCGCACCTGAGCTTCGTGCGTGGTGCCAAGAACATTGATTTCCTCAAGCGCCGTTTCGAGGCGCTGAAGACCCACCACGCCTTCGCCGACATGGTCTATTCCGAAGACCGCGCCACGCTGGCCGAGTGGATGCCGCTGATGATGCCGGGACGCGCGGCCGACGAGCCGATTGCCGCGACCCGTGCGATGAACGGCACCGACGTCAACTTCGGCGCCGTCACCAACCAGATGCTCGGCTATCTGTCGCGCGAGGCCGGCGTCAAGGTTTCCTACAACCAGAAGGTTACCGGCCTGGCGCGCACCGCGACCGGCTGGAAGGTCGACATCAAGAACACCCGCAGCGGCGACTCCCGTGAAGTGGCTGCCGGCTTCGTGTTCCTCGGCGCCGGTGGCGCGGCACTGCCGCTGCTGCAGATGTCCGGTATCGAGGAAGGCAAGGGCTTCGGCGGCTTCCCGGTCAGCGGTCAGTGGCTGCGTTGCGACAACCCGGAAATCGTCGCTCAGCACCAGGCCAAGGTCTACAGCCTGGCCGCGGTCGGCGCGCCGCCGATGTCGGTGCCGCACCTGGATACCCGCGTCGTCGATGGCAAGAAGTCACTGCTGTTCGGACCCTACGCCGGCTTCACCACCAAGTTCCTCAAGCGCGGTTCCTTCATGGACCTGCCGCTGTCGATCCGTCCCGGCAACATCGGCCCGATGATGGCGGTGGCGCGCGACAACATGGACCTGACCCGCTACCTGATCAAGGAAGTGATGCAGTCCATGGAAGATCGCCTGGAAACCCTGCGCGGCTTCTACCCCGAGGCCAAGGCCGAGGACTGGCGCCTGGAGGTTGCCGGGCAGCGCGTGCAGATCATCAAGAAGGACCCGAAGAAGGGCGGCATCCTGCAGTTCGGTACCGAGCTGGTCGCCGCGAAGGACGGCAGCATCGCCGCGCTGCTCGGCGCCTCGCCGGGTGCCTCGGTGACGGTATCGATCATGCTCGAGCTAATCGAGCGCTGCTTCCCCGAGCAGTACCGGTCGCAGGCCTGGACGAGCAAGCTGGGCGAGATCTTCCCGGCGCGCGAAGACCAGCTGCAAAGCGACGCGACGGCCTATCGCGAGATCAGCGCGCTGTCGGACAAGCGCCTGGGCCTGGCGGACTGACTTCCGCCGCGTTCGTGGGTTGAACGAAAAACCGCCCTGTCTCCTGGAGGCAGGGCGGTTTTTTTATGCAGGTGTTGCGGCCCTGGCCGGTTCAGCGGCCTGCGAGGATCGCGTCGTCCGGCAGCGGGCGGCCGATCCAGTCGAGCCGGACTTCGCCCACTTCGATCCAATGGCGGCCACGCGGGCGGTTGGTGGCGGTGCACAGCATGCGGCAGCAGCCCTGTTCGTCGACGAATGCGTAGTGCTGGCGCGAGCGGGGGCGCAACAGGCGACGCAGGAAGCT
This sequence comes from Stutzerimonas stutzeri TS44, assembly GCA_000263395.1. Classification (GTDB taxonomy): domain Bacteria; phylum Pseudomonadota; class Gammaproteobacteria; order Pseudomonadales; family Pseudomonadaceae; genus Stutzerimonas; species Stutzerimonas stutzeri_C. The sequence goes on along the minus strand of AJXE01000003.1, from coordinate 206,138 downwards.
CATGGTCGGGCATCTCGATGAAGGCGATACGCGCTTTATCGCAGTTACCCATGACAGACGGATGACGCAGCGCCGCGGTCGGATGAGCGGCACTGCAGTGCATCACTGTCGGGGCCGGGAAGCGCCCGCTATACTGCGCCGCGTTCGTCATCCCCCTCACTTGGAGAAAAACAGCATGCTGCAGCGCCTGTTGTTCGGACTTGTCGCGGTGCTTGGACTGGCTCTCGCAGGCTGTGCCCACAGCCCGCAACAGCTCGATCCCAGCCCCAAACTGCTGGGCACCATCAATCCGGTCGGCAAGGGCCAGCCGGTCGTCGTACGGGTCGTCGACGGACGTCCGTCGCCCACGCTGGGCACGCGCGGCGGCCTGTACCCGGAAACCAGCGCGGTGATCGTGCCGAGCGAAAAACTGCTGCCCAAGCTGCAGGCGCAGACCGAAGCGGCGGTGCGCCTGCTCGGCTTCACGCCTTCACCCAACGCCTACAACGCACCGCAACTGACGCTGACCCTGGCCGAACTGAAGTACCAGTCGCCCAAGGAAGGCCTGTACGTCACCGAGGCCAACATCGGCGCAACCCTGCGCGTCGACGTGCAGAACTCCGGCCGCCGCTACAGCGGGCGTTATGGCGCCTCGCTGAATCAGCGCTTCGGTATGGCGCCCAACGAGCAGACCAACACCAAGCTGGTCAGCGATGTGTTGAGCGATGCGCTGACCCGCGTGTTCAAGGACCAGAGCATCGGTCAGTTGCTGGCGCAGTAAGCGCTGGTCAGGCACTTGCCGCACCCATGAAAAAGCCCGCAGCTGCGGGCTTTTTCGTTGCCGAATGGATGGCGGCATGAACGCCCCGTCCCCGGCACTATTCACGTGCATCAGCGGACGCCGGAGCTGCGCAGGGCGGCCGGGGTGTACTGGTTGGAGCTGGCCTTGTAGTTGTAGCTGTAAGGCGTCTTTTCCTCGTTCTTCATGCCCATCACCAGGTAGCGCCCGGAGATCAGGTCATACAGGGTTTCCACGGCATACAGCGGCACCTGCACGTTGTAGACCTGCAGCGCATGCGCCTCGGCCACCCGCCACAGCTGGTTGCGACCGTCGTAGTGGTCGATCACCGCGGCTTGCCAGGTGTCCTCGTCGATGAACAGGTGGCGCTTGGCGTAGATGTGGCGGTCGCCCGGCTTGAGCGTCGCCTCGACTTCCCAGACGCGGTGCAGCTCGTAGCGCGTCAGGTCCTGGTTGATATGACCGGGCTTGACGATGTCGTCGTACTTCAGCTGCGGCGAGTCCAGGCGGTAGGAGTTGTAGGGAATGTACAGCTCGCGCTTGCCGACCAGCTTCCAGTCGTAGCGATCCGGCGCGCCGTTGAGCATGTCCAGATTGTCCGCGGTGCGCAGTCCGTCGGCCGCGGTGCCGGGACCGTCGTAGGCCACCTGCGGCGCGCGGCGCACACGGCGCTGGCCGGCGTTGTAGATCCAGGCCATGCGCGGTTCTTTCACCTGGTCGAGGGTTTCGTGCACCAGCAGCACGTTGCCCGCCAGGCGCGAGGGTTCGGTCACCTGCTGCTTGAAGTAGAACAGCACGTTGCCGTGCTTTTCGGCGTTGTAGTCGGTCAGGGTGTTGGCGTAGACCACCTCGTCGATGAACTTCACCAGGCTGTAACTGCCGTTGACCTGCGGCGTGGCCTGCGCGATCACGCGGCGCACGGAGGCACCGCGATAGCGGGTGATGTGGTTCCAGACCGCCTGCAGGCCGTCCTGCGGGATCGGGAAGGCCAGCGCCGTGTCGAAGTTCTCCAGGCCGTTGCCGCCACGCACCAGCGTGGTGTTGCGCGTGTTGCGCGCCGCGGCGTCGTAGATGTGCTGCGGCAGCGCGGCGCTGCGGCGGGTTTCGTACACCGGCAGGCGGTAGCTCTGCGGGTAGCGCTTGAGCATGGCGATCTGGCCGGGGCTCAGGTTGTCCTGATACTGCTGGTAGTTCTGCGCGGTGATGGTGAATTTCGGCTGGTCGGCGGCGAACGGGTCGCCGACGAAACCCTCGGCGCTCACCGGCGCGGCATCCACCGGGAGGCCGCCGGTCCACGCCGGAATGGTGCCGGCGGCATTGCCGGCGCGTTCGGCGCCCACCGGGGTCAGGCTGTCGCCGAGCCGGGCGGCGTCTGCCTCGGATACCGCCGCGCTGGCGCTGCCGGCCAGCAGGGCGAGTGAAAGAGTCCCCAATCTGAAAAGTGTCGTGCGCATCGTGGTGGTCCTGTGATCCTTGTTGTTGTGCCCCGCGGAAATGTCTGCGCAGTGCCGCATGCGAACCCTCATCGTGCGCGGCGGCGGGCGGGTTGCGCTCCCGTGGATTGCCTTCGCCGGCAGGGCGGAGGCTCTAGTTCGCCTCTTCGGGGGTTTCCGGAGGGTGAGGGCGGGGAGACCCTGCGTCAAGCCGATCCGGCGAAGGGCGAGACATCAGCGACATCAATAATGCCGCCGTGTCTCTTGCCAAATGGCACGACAGGGACAGGGACAGGGGGAAGGGCGCCGGCGCGGCGCCCCGCTCAGAGGGGCAGGCCGGCGTTGAGACGGTACTGGTTGCGCACCGGATTGGCGTACTGCTGGATCAGGTAGGGGTGTTGCTCGGGCGGGCAGGCGGCCAGGCGCGCGCTCCACTGCGCCTCGGCGCGCTGCAGTTCGGCCGGCTCGAACAGCTCGGCCGCGCTCGGCACGCTGATCGCCGGATCCTGCGCGTCCCACATGCGGTACGCCAGGTAGTGCACCGGAAACAGCCGATAGCCGCAGAGGATTTCACGGTCGAGGGCGGCGGCTAGCGCCTTCGGATCATCCGCCACCTGGCTCATCGGCGCGCCGAAGTGTACGTGTACCCGGCCCTTGTAGCCGGTGATGCCGAGCGCGATGCTGGCGTCGTCCTCGCCTGGCGCCTTGGTGTAGCTGCCGGTGGTGGCGCGGGTGTACAGCTCGCGCGCCTTGGCCAGGTCGCAGGGGTCGTATTCGTAGCTGATCGCCACCGGCGTCGGTTGCAGCGCCGCCAGCACCTCGGCGAAAGGCTGGTCCTTGCGGCTCATGTGCAGCATCTTGAGGATCGCTGAATCGGTGCGATCATCGCCGTCCTTGGCGCGCCCCTCGGCCTGGGCGATCCATACCGATTCGCCGTCCTCGCGGATGGAGTGGTTGATGTACGCCGAGAGCACCTGGTAGGCCGCGAGCTTCTCGCGGCGCGCGGTGATCGAGCGGCGCACGATGAAGCTCTTGTTCAGCCGCATCAGATCGCTGACGAAGGGGCGTTGCAGCAGGTTGTCGCCGATGGCGATGCGCGGGGTGCGGATGCCGGCGTGATAGACCGCGTAGTTGACGAAGGCCGGGTCCATCACGATGTCGCGGTGGTTGGCGAGAAACAGGTAGGCGCGGCCGGGCTGCAGGTGCTGCACGCCCGAATAGGTCACCCCGTCGGTGGCGCGCTCGATGGTCCGGTCGACGTAGGCCTCGACCTTGTGCTGCAGCGCATCGACCGAGTCGATCGCGGCGAACTCGCGGCGCAGACGATGGGTGATGACCGGCTTGAGCAGCCAGCCGAAGGTGTTGGCCAGCCGCGGGAAGCGAAAGCGCAGCAGGATGTCGAGGAAGTCCCGATCGGTGAACAGGCGGGACATGACGGCCGGTACTTCGGCGTCGGCATAGGGTCGGATGGCTTCGAATTCGTCCATCATGCTCTCTGGTTGGAAGGAAACGGCGCAAGACCGCGCGACCTCACTGCGACACGGACGCGCTATACAGTAGGAAGGCGACGACGCATGACCCGCGCCAACGCGGATGCGCCCCGAGCCTGCTGTCCGGCCGTGCCTGCCGGATTGTCACGGCGAGTTGCGGTAGTGGGCTGAAACTGGACGGCGATTATAGCGGCAAGTCACGAGGGAGACGTCCATGCTGGAATCACAGCTTTACCAATGTCCGTACTGCGGCGAACCGGCCGAGGCGCTGCTCGATCTGAGCGGCGGCGATCAGCAGTACGTCGAGGATTGCCCGGTGTGCTGCCGGCCGGCGGTGTTCGATCTGCGCGTCGATGGCGAAGACTGGCAGCTGCAGGTTCGCCGGGAGGACGAGTGATGCAGCGCATCTACGAGCCGCGCGATCTGCTGGAGGCGCAGATGCTCACCGGCATGCTGGCCGATGAGGGCGTCGAGGCGTTTCTTGCCGGCGGCCATCTGGTCGGGGCGGTGGGCGAGCTGCCGGCGATCGGCCTGCTCGGGCTGATGGTGGCGGACCGCGACGCGGCGCGGGCGCAGCAGCTGATCGCCGCGTACAATGGCGCGCTGCCGCTGCCGGACGATGAACCGCAGAGTTATCCCGGCGAACTGATCTGCTGACGAGTGCCGTTATGTGTGGCCGCTATGCCTTTTTCCGCTGGAGCCCGGCGTTTGCCGCGTTGCCCGGGTTTCCCGCCGACCAGGCGCCGCACTGGAACCTTGCGCCTGGCGCACAGGTGCTGCTGCTGCGCAGGGGTGAGGACGGCCTCACGCTCGATCGCGTGCGCTGGGGGCTGACACCTGCCTGGCTCAGCGACCTGACCCGCACGCCCGCGCAGGCGCGTGCCGAGACGCTGGCCGAGCAGCCGATGTTCCGCGAAGCCTTGCGCCTGCGCCGTGGGCTGCTGCCGGCCAACGGCTTCTATGAATGGCGCGGCACGGCGCGCAAGCGGCCGTACTGGATGACCGCCGAAGGCTCGCTGATGTACTTCGCGGCGCTGTGGGAGGCCTATCCGGTGCAGGGTTACACCTACCTCAGCGCCGCGGTGGTCACCGTCGCGGCCGCCAACCAGCGGCGACCGCTGATTCTCGACGAGGCTGCGCAGGCCGTCTGGCTCGACCCGCAGACGCCGCCGCAGACGCTGCAGGTACTGCTTGGCCAGACGCAGCCAGCGCTGCGCGAGCGCCCGCTGGCGACGTTGGTCAACGATCCGCAACTCGATGCGCCGGAGTGCCTGACCCCGGCCAACTGACGCTGCCGGAAGCTCCGCTCGTCCGCCGCCGAACCACTGCCGCCTGCCGGCCGGTTGCATCGGTTGCCTGAGCGTCGGCGCCGCTCTAATCTACCGCGCAGTTTCCCCGGAGAATGCTCCATGTCCAAGCTGCAACCCTTGTCCGCACTGATCGCCGCCGCGCTGCTGGCCGGCTGCCAGGCCGTCAACACCACCAGCGGCGGTGCCGTCGGGGTGGACCGCAAGCAGTACATGTTCAGCATGCTGTCGACCGAGCAGGTCAACCAGATGTATGCCCAGTCGTATCAACAGACGCTGAGCGAAGCCACCAGCAAGGGCGTGCTGGCCAAGAGCGGGCCGCTGACCCGGCGCGTCGACGCCATCGCCCAGCGTCTGATCGCCAAGGTCCCGGTATTCCGCCCGGATGCGGCGCAGTGGGACTGGGAGGTCAACGTCATCGACAGTCCCGAGCTCAACGCCAACTGCGGTCCGGGCGGCAAGATCATCTTCTACACCGGGCTGATCGAGAAGCTTCAGCTCAGCGACGACGAGATCGCCGCGGTGATGGGACACGAGATCGCCCACGCCTTGCGCGAGCACGGCCGCGAGGCGATGTCCAAGGCCTATGGCGTGCAGATGGCCACCCAGCTCGGTTCGGCGATGGGGGTCGGTAGCGGCAGCCTGCAGCTGGCGAACATGGGCGTCGAATACCTGATGACGCTGCCCAACAGCCGGGGCAACGAGAACGAGGCGGATCTGATCGGCCTGGAGCTGGCCGCGCGCGCCGGCTACAACCCCAACGCGGCGCTGACCCTGTGGGAGAAAATGGCCTCGGCGGGCGGTTCGGCGCCGCCTGAGTTCATGAGTACCCACCCGTCCTCCAGCACGCGTACCGCGACGCTCAAGGCCAACATTCCGAAAGTGATGCCGCTGTACGAGCAGGCGCGGCCCTGACCACCGCCCGGCCGGTGCTCAGCCGGCCGGCAGAAAACCGGAGAGCGCGCTATGCAGCCCGAGCTGCAGGCGCGCATTTTCCAGATCGATCAGCGTGCTGATTTCCTCGATGTCGCCGGCGCTGTTCAGCGTCCAGGTGCTGACCGCCGCGATGGCGAGAATCTTGTCGCTCGCCGGCCAGCCCAGCAGCGGTTGAGTCAGGGTGCCCATCACCGTGCTGGTGGTGATGACCTTGTGGCCTTCGCAGAGGCATTCGTCGACCATCACTTCCAGGTCCGGCATCGCGCCGCGCACGGTGCGTACCAGTTCGGCGAAGCCGGCCGCGCTCAGCGGCTGACTGAGCAGCGAGCTCTTGTAGCTGAAGTAGCGACTCTGCAACTGCTCGGAAAGGGCCAGGCGGCCCTTGTTCCAGCTCAGATCGATATGAGTGCAGACTCGTTTCTTGCGTCCATCCGCTGACATGCAGCCGGTCTCCTCGGGGTGCTGGGTGCTGCGACTGAGCACTCTAACAGCTCCCCCGATTCGCGGATTTGCGCTGCGTATCAGCCTGAGAGCATGCCGCTGAGCTTCAGCGCCTCGTACACGGCATACAGCGCCAGCAGACCGAAGCCGGCGGCGGCCACGCGGCGGATCAGCGTCAGCGGCAGGCGGTCGGCGGCGAAGTGGCTGACCAGCACCACCGGCACGTTGGCGATCAGCATGCCGGCGGTGGTGCCGAGAATGACCAGCAGGAAGTCCGGGTACTGCGCGGCGAGCATCACCGTGGCGATCTGCGTCTTGTCGCCCATCTCAGCGATGAAGAAGGCGATCACCGTGGCGACGAAGGGGCCGTAGGGGCGACCCAGCTTGCTCTCGTCATCGTCCAGCTGGTCGGGCACCAGCGTCCACAGGGCGACGGCGGCGAAGCAGGCGGCGAGAATCCAGCTCAGTGCGGCGGGCGAGAACAGCCCCGAAACCCAGCTGCCGACAGCGCCGGCAGCCGCGTGATTGGCCAGTGTGGCGACGACGATGCCCCAGATGATCGGCCACGGACGCCGATAGCGGGCGGCGAGCAGAAGGGCGAGCAGTTGCGTCTTGTCGCCGATCTCGGCGAGCGCAACGATCAGCGTGGGGATGAAGAACGATTCCAAGCGATATTCCTCAGGGCGGGTCGACATGAACACCATGACACGCACAACCTGCCCGCCCCGGGCCAGGTGTTCATGTCATGGGTCTTGTCAAACCGGCGGCGAAGCGTGCTGGACACGATCGCGCGGGTCGCATGCGCCATGATCTGCCGATCAAGTATGTTGACGCATGCCAGGCGGGCTGGCGCTCGCCCGAGACTACTCCCCCAGGGACGGCCGCGAGTTTGCCCAAGCGCTGCGGGTTTCGCAACCGCTACGGCTGATGTACGGCGCGGTAGATGCGAAAACCGTCGGCCTCGGCGAGGGTCTGGCAGTGGCCCAGATGGGCCTCGATCAGCGGCGGATAGCGCAGGAAGGCGTTGGCCACCAGACGCAACTCGCCACCGGCGGCCAGGTGCCGCGCGGCGCGTTCGAGCAGCGCTTCGCTGGCCTCGTAGCTGGTGTGCACGCCGTGGTGGAATGGAGGATTGCTGACGATGGCGCTCAGCTCGAAGGGCGCTGCGTCGATGCCGTCGCCGGCGATCAGCGTCGCCTCCAGGCCATTGGCGGCCAGGGTCAGGCGGCTGCTTTCGAGGGCGAAGGCGTCCACGTCCAGCAGGAACAGCTCGCTCTGCGGATAGCGCCGCTTCAGGGTGGCGCCGAGCACGCCGGCACCGCAGCCGAAGTCCAGTAGCCGGCCGCTCGCGGGCAGGCCGTCGAGGTGTTCGAGCAGCAGGGCGCTGCCGCGATCCAGCCGGCCGTGGCTGAACACCCCGGGCAGGCTGACCACCTGCAGCGGACCGTCCGCCAGCTCCAGTGGGAAGCGTTCGGCCAGCGTGCTCAGCTCGGGATGGGCCGTGGCCTGTTCGACCTGCACCTGCCAGAGCTGGCAATGCCGCGCACTGTCGAGCTTGCGTGCATGGCCGAAGGCGGCCAGCTGGCGCGCGGCGCGCTCCACGCCGGCGCGTTTCTCGCCGACCAGATACAGAGGGCGGCCGGCGAGGCGCGCGGCCAGCGTCTGCAGCAGGTACTCGGTCAGCTCGCGGGATTTGGGCAGGAACAGCACGGCGGCCTCGAAGTCGCCGGCCGGCGCATCGACGCCGAAGCTGCAGCGTCCGGCAAAACGCCGCTGCAGACGCTGCTGCTCGCCCGCATGCCAGCTCCAGCCGGACGCCTGCGGCAGCTGACCGAGCAGGTCGTCGGCGGGCAGCCCGGCCAGCAGCAGCTTGCCGTCGAACAGCTGCGCCTGACGCAGCAATACTTCGCTTCGAGGATCCATGAGGCCTCCGCAAAAAAGCGGCGAGCTTAACAGCCTTTGCCCGCCACCATCAGCGCTCGCCGCTTCAGTTCACCTGCCGCGTCGGCGTGCCGGCGGCGAATGCCGTGGCGTTCTCCGCCAGCTGGCTGACGATGCGCTGGCGTGCCTCGCGGCTACCCCAGGCGCTGTGCGGGGTGACGATCAGCCGTGGCACGTCGGCGGCCAGCAGCGGATTGTCGTCGCTGGGCGGTTCACTGGTCAGCACGTCGGTGGCCGCGCCGCCCAGGTGGCCACGGCGCAGGGCGTCGGCCAGTGCCTGTTCGTCGACCAGGCCGCCGCGCGCCGCGTTGATCAGAAAGGCGTTGGGCTTCATCAGCTGCAGTTCGCGCGCGCCGATCAGGTTGCGGGTCTGCTCGGTCAACGGGCAGTGCAGGGTCAGCGCATCGACCTGTGGCAGCAACTCGTCGAGGTCCAGGCGCTCCGGGCGTGGCGGGCGGCCCGGCAGGTTGCCGGTCAACACGCGCATGCCGAAGGCTTCGGCCAGGCGCGCCACGGCGCTGCCGAGCTCGCCGTGGCCGAGCAGGCCGAGCGTCTTGCCCTGCAGTTCGACGATGGGGAAATCCAGCAGGCAGAACTGTCCGCTCTGCTGCCAACGCCCGCGGGCGACGGCGGCCTGGTAGTCCGGCAGGCGGGTGGCCAGTGCCAGCAGCAGCATCAGCGTGTGCTGGGCCACGGTCGGCGTGCCGTAGGCCTGGCAGTTGCAGACAGCGATGCCGCGGCGGCGCGCCGATTCCAGGTCGACGTTGTTGGTGCCGGTGGCGGCGATCAGGATCAGTTTGAGATCGGGGCAGCGGGCGAGTGTTTCGTCGGTCAGGGCGAGCTTGTTGACGATCGCCACCTGCGCGCCCTGCAGGCGCTCGACGATCTGCTCGGGTGCGCTCTGGACGTGGCAGATCAGCTCGTCAAAGGCGGTTCGCAGCGGGGCGAGGTCGAGATCGCCCTGGTCGAGCGGGGCGAGGTCGAGGAAAACGGCGCGATAAAGGGTCATCAACTGTACCTTTCGGAGTGGTGCGGACTGGTCGAAAATACAGCCCGGGATAAATGAGCGAGGAGTGGATCGTGTACTGGATGGAGTTTCTGACCGTGGCGCTGGTGCATCTGCTCGCCGTGGCCAGCCCCGGACCGGATTTCGCGGTGGTGGTGCGCGAGAGCGTGACGCAGGGGCACCGGATCGGCAGCTGGACGGCGCTGGGCGTCGGCTGCGGCATCTTCCTGCATGTCGCCTATTCGCTGCTCGGGATCGGCCTGATCGTCTCGCAGTCGATCGTCCTGTTCAACCTCTTCAAATGGCTGGCGGCGGCCTATCTGCTCTATCTCGGCTGGCGTGCGCTGCGTGCCCGACCGCAGGCGCTGGCCGAGGTGACGGCTGCCGGCGGAGCGGCGCGTTCGGCCGGCAGCGCTTTCGTCATGGGCTTCGTCACCAACGGCCTGAACCCCAAGGCCACACTGTTCTTCCTGGCGTTATTCACGGTGGTGATCGACCACGATACGCCGCTGCCGGTGCAGGCCGGCTACGGCGCCTACCTGGCGCTCGCGACGATCTGCTGGTTCCTGCTGGTGGCCTGGCTGTTCAGCCGGCCCCGCGTGCGCGCTGGCTTTGCGCGCATGGGACACTGGTTCGACCGCGCCACCGGGGCGCTGCTGATGGGCCTCGGCGCACGGCTGGCATTGAGCGAGCTTGGCTGAAGCGCCAGTGCGGCACGACGGAAAAATCCTCCTTTGGACTGATTTGACAGTGCTTGCGACGCTCTAGAGTGCAACTACAACTCCAAGAAAAAGGATGCCCTCATGCTGCAGACCCGCGTGATCAAGCCCGCCGCCGATGCCTATCCGTACCCCCTGCTGATCAAGCGCCTGCTGTTGTCGGGGCTGCGTTACGAGCGCAGCCGCGAGATCGTCTACCGTGACCGGCTGCGTTTCGACTACCGCACGCTCAACCAGCGCATCGCGCGGCTGGCCAACGTGTTGACCGCGGCCGGGGTCAAGGCGGACGATACGGTGGCGGTGATGGACTGGGACAGCCATCGCTACCTCGAATGCATGTTCGCCATTCCGATGATCGGCGCGGTGGTGCACACCATCAACGTGCGCCTGTCACCCGAGCAGATCCTCTACACCATGAACCACGCCGAGGACCGCTTCGTGCTGGTCAACAGCGAGTTCGTGCCGCTCTACCAGGCCATCGCCGGGCAGTTGGCGACGGTCGAGAAGACCCTGCTGCTAACCGACGGCGAGGCCGTCACGACCGATCTGCCGGGCTGCGTGGGCGAATACGAAAGCCTGCTGGCGGCCGCCGAGCCGCATTACGACTTCCCCGACTTCGACGAGGATTCGGTCGCCACCACCTTCTACACCACCGGCACCACCGGTAATCCGAAGGGCGTGTACTTCACCCATCGCCAGCTGGTGCTGCATACGCTGGCGGCGGCGGTGACCGTTGGCTGTCGCGAGAATCCGCAGCTGATGGGCGCCGGCGACGTGTACATGCCGATCACGCCGATGTTCCACGTGCACGCCTGGGGCTTGCCGTACGTCGCCACCATGCTCGGGCTCAAGCAGGTCTATCCCGGGCGCTACGACCCGGATTTGCTCATCGAGCTGTGGCGCCGCGAGCGGGTGACCTTCTCCCACTGCGTGCCGACCATCGTGCAGATGCTGCTCAACGCCAAGGCCGCGCAGGGCGTGGACTTTGCCGGCTGGAAGATCACCATCGGCGGCAGTGCGCTGACGCGTGGGCTCTACGACGCGGCCCAGGCGCGTGGGATGCGGCTGATCGCCGCCTACGGCATGTCGGAGACCTGTCCGCTGATCTCCGGCGCGCACATTAACGACGAGCTGCTCGGCGCCGATGACGAGACCCGCATCGCCTATCAGCTCAAGGCCGGCGTGCCGGTGGTGCTGGTGGATGCCGCGATCCAGACGCAGGATGGCCGTTTCCTGCCCGCCGACGGCGAAGCGCAGGGCGAGCTGGTGCTGCGCGCGCCTTGGCTGACCCAGGGCTATTTCAACGAGCCGGACAAGAGCGAGGAGCTCTGGGCGGGCGGCTGGCTGCACACCGGCGATGTGGCGGTGATCGACGCGATGGGCAACATCGATATCCGCGACCGCCTCAAGGACGTGATCAAGACCGGCGGTGAGTGGATTTCCTCGCTGGCGCTCGAAGGGCTGATCAGCCAGCACGCGGCGGTCCGCGAGGTGGCGGTGGTGGGCGTGCCGGACGAGCGCTGGGGCGAGCGGCCGTTCGCCCTGTTGGTGCTGCACGACGGACAGACGCTGACCGCTCAGGCGCTGAGGGCATTCCTCGAACCCGCGGTGGCGCAGGGGCATATCAACCGGTGGGCGGTGCCGCAGCAGATCGCGCTGGTCGATGAGATTCCCAAGACCAGCGTCGGCAAGCTGGACAAGAAGCGCATCCGCCTGGATATCGCCCGCTGGCTGGCGGAGGGGCACGCGGCGATCTCCGCACTTTGACGTTGCGGCTGACACCGGTGGGCGTCGCCTGTTAAAAGAGACTGCACAGTCAACAAACAGTCGACAGGAGCCCCATCGATGATTCACGGCAAGACACTCGAGGCCTGGTGCGCCAGCCATCCGCTGCTCAGGGAGCTGCTGGCTCTGCGCGAAACCGCCTGGTTCAACCCGGCCATCGCGCCGACCGCGACGGCGTTGGCCGATGTCGGCCTGACGGCGGCCGACGTCGCCGCGGCCAGCGCCCGCCTGCAGCGCTTCGCGCCCTATCTGGCCAAGGTCTTCCCGGAGACCGCAGCGGCCGGCGGCATCATCGAATCGCCGCTGCTGCCGTTGCCGACGCTGGGGCGCGAGCTGCTGGACGAGGTCGGTGTGGCCGACGGCGGCGCGCTGTGGCTGAAGGCGGACAACCAGCTGCCGATCTCCGGCTCGATCAAGGCGCGCGGCGGTATCCATGAAGTGCTCAAGCACGCCGAGGACCTCGCGCTGCAGGCTGGCCTGATCCGTCCCGGCGACGATTACACCGTGCTGGACAGCGATGCCGCCCGGGCGTTCTTCGGTCGTTACCGCATCGCGGTGGGTTCCACCGGCAACCTCGGCCTGTCGATCGGCATCATGAGCGCCCGGCTCGGTTTCCAGGCGAGCGTGCACATGTCCGCCGATGCGCGGCAATGGAAGAAGGATCTGCTGCGGGCCAGTGGCGTGACGGTGGTCGAATACGCCTCCGACTACAGCGTCGCGGTGACCCAGGGGCGCGAACAGGCAGCGAGCGATCCGAGCTGCTATTTCGTCGACGACGAGAACTCGCCGCAGCTGTTTCTCGGTTACGCGGTCGCTGCCGAGCGCCTGGTGCGGCAGTTCGAACAGGCCGGCATCGTCGTCGATGCCGAGCACCCGCTGTTCGTCTACCTGCCCTGTGGCGTCGGCGGCGGTCCCGGCGGGGTCGCCTTCGGCCTCAAGCTGGCCTTCGGCGATGCGGTGCACTGCCTGTTCGCCGAGCCGACCCACTCGCCATGCATGCTGCTGGGCGTCTACAGCGGGCTGCACGATGCGGTCAGCGTGCAGGAATTCGGCATCGACAACGTCACCGCGGCGGATGGCCTGGCGGTCGGGCGGCCGTCCGGTTTCGTCGGTCGGGCCATGCAGCGGCTGATCGACGGCTACTACACGGTCACGGACGAAACGCTCGCGCGCCTGCTGGTCCGCGCCTGGGAGCTGGAGCAGGCGCGCCTGGAGCCTTCGGCGCTGGCAGGAATGCCGGGCCTGCAGCGCGTGCTGCGTGCGCCCGACTACCTGCAGCGGATCGGCGTCGATCCGGCGCGCCTGGCGCGCGCCACGCATCTGGTCTGGGGAACCGGCGGCAGCATGGTGCCGGACGCGGAGTTCGCCGCCTATCTGGCCCAGGGTCGCGCGCTGCAGCAGGCGTGAATCGGTACGGCCGGTGCCGCGTGGTTCTGCCGCCTCGGTTGCAGTCCTGCGGTGCTGGCCGGTGTTACATTAGCGCTGCGTTCGGGGAGCGCCGGCATGTTGCGCGCCCTGGTCACTGACGAAACAAAGGAAGTCCATATGAAAAAGCTGAATTTGACTGCCGCCGCAGCGGCGGTCGCCCTCCTGGTCGGTTGCACCACCAATCCTTATACCGGTGAGCGCGAGGCCGGCAAGGCGGGCATCTATGGCGGTATCGGGGCGGTCAGCGGCGCGGTGATCGGTGCGGCGACTTCCAGCAAGAAGGACCGCACCAAGGGCGCGCTGATCGGCGCGGCAGTCGGTGGCGCGGCCGGTGGCGGCTACGGCTACTACGTCGACACCCAGGAAGCCAAGCTGCGCCAGACGCTGCAGGGCACCGGCGTGCAGGTGCAGCGCGAGGGCGACAACCTGACCCTGATCATGCCGGGCAACATCACCTTCGCCAGCAGCTCGGCGGACATCTCCAGCAACTTCTACCCGACCCTGAATTCGCTGGTACAGGTGTTCAAGGAGTTCGACAAGAACGGTGTGGACATCGTCGGTCACACCGACAGCACCGGCTCGCTGCAACTGAACCAGGACCTGTCCAACCGTCGCGCGCAGAGCGTGGCGTCCTACCTGATCAGCAACGGTGTGCCGTCCTCGCGCATCTCCGCCTCGGGCGTCGGCCCGAGCCAGCCGATCGCCAGCAACGATACGGCCGCCGGCCGCGCGCAGAACCGCCGCGTCGAGATCAACCTGCGGCCGCTGTAACACCTGCGATACCCGGCGGAGCCGCAATGGCTCCGCCGCTGCCGGAAAATCGGCGTCATGAAATCCGACCCTCCATTCGTCGCACGGAACCTCTGTCCGTTGCGTGACTCTCAAGCTCTTGAAGCACGCCAGTAATGGCGCAGAGGAGGTCGAATGGATGATCGTCCCGCTCTCCATTCCCGCAAGCCTTGGCTGCCATTGTTCGTCACGCTGGCGCTGATGGCGGGGCTCGGTGGATGGATCGGCTGGCAATGGCATGCTCAGGAAACGCGCAACCGCATCGAGCAGGAGCAGCGCTTCAGCTTTGCCGTCGATGATATCGAGCACACGCTGCGCGAGCGCATGCGCGCCTATGAAATGGTGCTGCGTGGCGTCGCCGGACTGGTCGCCGGCAGCGACGCGGTTTCCCTCGACGAGTGGATGCGCGCGTCCGATCAGCTGCAGCTGCAGGATTTCTACCCCGGCATCCAGGCCGTGGCTTTAGCGCGCTATGCCACGCGGCAGACGATCGAAGCGCAACTGCAGGCGATCCGCCAGTCCGGGCGCGAGCGCTTTCGCATGTACCCGCCCGGCGAGCGCGACGAATACCTAGTGGTCGACTACATCCACCCCACCGACTGGCGCAACCGTCGGGTGCTGGGCTTCGACCTGTTCAGCGAGGCGACCCGCCGCGCGGCCGCCTCGGCGGCACGCGACAGCGGCAATCCGGTTCTCACCGGGCCGTTGCGCCTCAAGCAGGAGACCGAGCAGAACATCCAGGTCGGCGTGCTGCTCTACCTGCCGCTGTACCGCGCCAACGCGCCGATCACCACCGAGGAGGAGCGCCGCCGCGCCTTTCTCGGCACGCTGCATGGTGCCTTCCGGCTGACCGACCTGATGGAAGGTATCCTCGGCTCGCGCAGCAGCTCGCTGCAACTGCAGCTGCGCGACGCCGCCGCGCCGGACGTGCCGCTGCTCGCCGGGCGCCGACCGGCCAATGAGAAGGCTGGCTTCCAGCGCACGCGCAACATCTACATGTACGGCCGCAGCTGGCAGTTGAAGGTGGCGAGCACGCCCGAATACGAAGCTGTGCTGCGCCACGGCAACCGTACGTTCGACCTGGTTTCGCCGCTGCTCGCCGCCGCACTGTTCTCGCTGCTGATCGGCGGCTATCTCTCCCTGCGCGAACGCACGCTGCGGGCCAGCCAGCGGCTGGGTCTGCAGTCACAGGAGCGCGAGGCGCGCTTTCGCCAGCTCATCGAACAACTGCCGGTGGCCACCCTGCTGTGCAATGCCGCCGGGCGCATCGAGCTGGCCAACCAGAGCGCCGCCAGCCTGCTCGGCTCCAACGCCGGGCTGTTGGCCGGCGAGCGGGTCAGCCGCTACCTGCCGTTCCTGCTCGGCGGCGATTCGCTGGCTCAGCGCGGCGGGCTCAACCAGCAGGAAACCCAGGCGCTGCGCGAGGATGCCACGCCGGTGCCGGTCGCGCTCAGCCTGACCAGCTTCAACCACGACGAAGCCCGCTACTACGTGCTCAACCTGCTCGACCTGCAGGCGCGCAAGCGCGACGAGGAGCGCTTTCGCAACGTGGTCGAGGCCTCGCCCAACGCCTTCGTGCTGGTCGACAGCGAAGGGCGCATCGTCATGGTCAATCGCCAGACCGAGCTGCTGTTCGGCTACGCGCGCGAGGAGTTGCTCGGCCAGCCGGTCGAGCTGCTGCTGCCGGAAGCGGCGCGCGAGGCCCACCGCGGCGTTCGCCAGGAGTACGCGGCGCATCCCGAACCGCGGCGGATGGGCGCCAACCGCGAGCTGTTCGGCTGCCATCGCGACGGCAGCCAGGTACCGGTAGAGATCGGCCTGTCGCCGCTGCGCAGCGGCGACGAGCAGCTGGTGCAGGCGGTGATCATCGACATCAGTCATCGCAAGGCGGCCGAGCGCCGCCTGCGTGACCAGGCCGACCAGCTGGTGGTCGCCAATCGCTACAAGTCGGAATTTCTCGCCAACATGTCCCATGAGCTGCGCACGCCGCTCAACAGCATCCTGATCCTCAGCGACCAGTTGCGGCAGAATGGTGGCGGCAACCTCACCGACAAGCAGATACGGCATGCCGACATCATCTACCGCGCCGGCCACGATCTGCTGCAACTGATCAACGATGTGCTGGACCTGGCCAAGATCGAGGCCGGGCATCTGCAGCTCAAGCTCGAGCCGCTGGACCTGCGCGAGCTGCTGGCCGAGATCGAGGCCGCGCTGGCATCGATGGCGCAGCACAAGGGCCTGAGGCTCACGCTGGACGTTGCGCCGAACGTCCCCGCGCGGCTGGACAGCGACCGCCTGCGCCTGCGGCAGATCCTGCACAACCTGCTGACCAATGCGCTGAAGTTCACCGAGCATGGCGAGGTGCGGGTGCTGGCACGTTGCCTCGCGCAGGCGGGCGGCGGTGAGGTGTTGCAGATCGAGGTGCACGACACCGGCATCGGCATCGCCCGGGACCAGCACGAGCGGATCTTCCAGGCCTTCCAGCAGATCGATGGTTCGATCAGCCGGCATTACGGTGGCACCGGCCTGGGGCTGGCGATCACTCAGCAGCTGGTGGCCGTGCTGGGTGGGCGGATCGAGTTGCTGAGCGAACCGGGGCAGGGCTCGCGCTTCATCGTCGAGCTGCCGCTGCCGGAGCAGCGGGCGGCGCTGCCCGGCGCGCGCGGCGACGAGCCGGACCTGTTGATCGTCGCGGGCGATGGTGCCTTCGCCGCGCTGCTCGATGAGGTCGGTCAGGGCCACGGCTTCATCAGCACGCGTTGCGCCACCGGCAACGAAGCGCTGGCGGCGCTGCGCGAACGGCGCTTCGCGGCGGTGATTCTCGACATCCAGCTGCCCGACGTCAGTGGCTGGCAGGTCTATCACGAGCTGCGCGCCGACGCGCGCCAGCAGACGTTGCCGGTCGCGCTCATTGCCAGCGGGCCGCCGCCAGACGACTGGCACGACGATAGCGCGCGCTACCTGACCCGGCCGGTCGATCGACTGGCGCTCGAACAGCTGTTCATCGAGCTGCGCCGCCAGGGCCACAATCCGCTGCGCCTGCTATTGGTCGAGGGCGATCCGCAGCGCCGGCGCGAGATTCGCGAGTGTTTCGAGGCGCTCGGCTACAGCGTGACGGCCACCGGGCGCAGCGAGACGGCGCACCTGGCATTCGCCGAGCAGGCATTCAGCGCGCTGGCCATCGACTTCGACCTGGCCGATGACAACGGCCTGGAACTGCTCGAGGCGCTGGAACGCCTGCGGCCGCTGCAAGGCATGCTGATCCTGGTGAGCAGCCGGGTGCCGCTGGACGATGCGCAGCAGCAGCGCCTGCGGCGCTATTCGGCGCTGCTGCTGGCGAAATCCGACAGCCCCGAGCGCATCGGCGAGCTGGTGCGCCAGGCCACCACGGCGGGCGCGCCCGAGGCGATGCCCCCGGTATCGCGGCCGGAGCTGGGCAGCCAGGTGCTGCTGGTCGGCGACGATGTGCGGCTGATCTATGCGCTGAGCGCCGATCTCGACCGGCTGGGCGTGCAGGTCGAGCCGGTGACCAGTGCCGAGACGGCGCTGATGCGGTTTGCCGAGGGTGCCTTCGATCTGGTGCTGCTGGACATGAGCCAAGCGGATGCGGAAGGTGTAATGTTGCCCGCCGCGCTCAAGGGCGAGCACGGCTGTCTGGTGCCGATCATCACCCTGGTCGACGATGCCAGCGAGGAGCAGCGCCAGCGCTGCCTGGCCCTCGGGGCCGATGATGTGCTGGTCAAGCCCGTGCAGCGCGCCGCGTTGGCGACTCTGTTGCAGCATTGGCTGGGCCTGCCGGCGGAGCAGGGCAAGGCGGAAGAGGAGTAGCAGGCGGTGGGAGTAGACGCTGGATTTGCCGCAAACAGGTACTGTGCCGCCACGGGTGAACGCGCTTGTGCGCGCGCAGCAATGCGGGAGGACCGCGATGGGACGAGCGCAGCTTAGGACGCAGCCGCGCAGCCGGACGCTGCTGGTGGTGGATGATCGCGAGGCCAACCTGGTCGCGATGGAGGCCCTGCTCGGCGACGGCGACTGGCAGGTGCACAGCGTCAATTCCGGCGAGGCGGCGCTCAAGGCGCTGCTCGAACTGGACGTCGAACTGGTGCTGCTGGACGTGCAGATGCCCGGCATGGACGGCTTCGAGGTCGCCCGGCTGATGCGCGGCAGCCCGCATACGCGCTACACGCCGATCATCTTCGTCTCGGCGATCGCGCACACCCGCGAGTCGGTGCTGCGCGGCTACGCCAGCGGCGCGGTGGATTTCATCCTCAAGCCGTTCGACCCGCAGGTGCTCAAGCACAAGATCAACACGCTGCTGGCGCACGAGCACAATCGCCGCGACCTGCAGCTGCTGTCCCAGCAGCTCGACAGCGCCCGGGCGTTCAACGCCTCGGTGCTGAGCAACGCCGCCGAGGGCATCCTGGTGGTGGGCGAGGACGGCTGTGTCACATTCGCCAATCCGGCCATTGCCGAAATGCTGCATGCCCGCGTGGAGGACCTGCAGGGCACCGCCCTGCTGGCGCACCTGGCGGCGCCGGAGGTGGACGTGGTGTGGCGCGAGTCGGAGTTCTACGAGCACTGGCGCCGCGGTGCGACCTACCGCCTGCACGAGGCGCAGCTCTACAAGAGCGATGGCTCGACGCTGCCGGTGGCGCTGTCCAGCTCGCCCTTGCCACGCCAGCAGCGCTCGATGGTGGTCATCGCACTGGACATGTCGGTGGTGCGCAACCTGCACGTGCAGCTGGAAACCCAGGCGGTGACCGATTCGCTGACCGGGCTGCTCAATCGCCGCGGTTTCCACCAGGCGCTGGAGTCGGCGCTGGCGCGGGTCGACCGCAACGGCAAGCGCATGGCGATCCTCTACATCGACCTGGACGGCTTCAAGCGCATCAACGACTCGCTCGGCCACGACGCCGGCGACGAGATTCTGTGCAAGGTGGCGCGGTTGCTGGAAACCTGCATGCGCCCCTACGACATCATCGCGCGCATGGGCGGCGACGAATTCACCGCGCTGCTGGACTCGCTCGATCATCCGGAGGATGCGGCGCGCGTGGCGGAGAAGCTCATCGAGCTGATCTCGGTGCGCCACCGCGTCGAGGGTACCGAGGTCACCCTGGGGGCGAGCATCGGCATCGCGCATTTCCCCGACAGCGGACAGAGCGTCGATGAGCTGCTGCGCTCGGCGGACATGGCGATGTACGAGGCCAAGCGCGCCGGACGCCGGCAGTACCGCTTCTTCTCCGATGAGATGAACGGCCGGGCGCACACCCGCCTGATGATGGAGGAGAACCTGCGCAGCGCCATCGAGCGCAACGGGTTCGAGCTGGCCTACCAGCCGCAGATCATGCTCGACAGCGGTCGCTTGCGTGGTTTCGAGGCGTTGCTGCGCTGGCCCAACGGGCAGAGCGGACAGGTCGAGCCGGGGGTGTTCATTCCGCTGCTGGAGGAGACCCGGCTGATCGAACGGGTCGGCGAATGGGTGCTGCGCGAGGCGCTCAACCAGCATCGCCTGTGGCCGCAGGCGCTCGGCGACGGGCTGATCCTCAGCGTCAACGTCAGCCCGGTGCAGTTCGCCCGCGCCGGGCTGCTGGACAGCCTGCAGCGCCTGCTCGACGAGTACCAGCTGCTGCCGGCGCAACTGGAGCTGGAGGTCACCGAAGGCACGCTGATGCAGGACCTGGAGCAGAGCTGTGACAAGCTGCGGCGCCTGCGCAAGCTCGGCGTGCGCGTGGCGATCGACGATTTCGGCACCGGCTATTCGTCGCTGGCCTACCTGCGCCATTTCGAGCTCGACACGCTGAAGATCGATCGCCTGTTCATCACCAACATGCTCGACTCGCCCCGCGATGCGGCGGTGGTCAACGCCATCATCGACCTGGGGCACAACCTGGGGCTGGAAGTGATCGCCGAAGGCGTCGAGAGCCTGGCGCAGCGCGACTGGCTGCTCGCCAACGGCTGCGACGTGCTGCAGGGCTTCCTGGTGTCACCGGCGATCGCCCCGGCACAGGCGACCGTGTTTCCCGCGCGGATCGGCTGGGAGTCGCGCTGACCCGCCTCAGCGCGGCGGGAACTGCGCGTGCAGGCCAGCCAACTGGGCGTCCTTGGCGCTCCACAGCTGGTTGACCCACTGCTGGAAGGCTAGCCGGTACGCCTCGTCCTGGTCGTAGTTGCGGCCAAGGAACTCGCCCGGAATCTGCCGCGCCTCGATACGCAGCACCACCTGGCGGATGCGCCCGGCGAGCAGGTCCCAGAAGCTCGGGCGGCCGTCGGGATAGTGGATGGTGATGTCGACCAGCGCGCTCAGCTGCTCGCCCATCGCGTCGATCACGAAGGCGATGCCGCCGGCGCGCGGCTTGAGCAGGTGGCGGAACGGCGAGTCCTGCTGGTCATGCTTGGCTGGCGTGAAGCGCGTGCCTTCGAGGAAGTTGAACACCGACACCGGATTGGTGCGGTAGCGCTGGCAGGCGCGGCGGGTGGTGAGCAGGTCCTGACCGCGCTTTTCCGGGTGCCTGGCCAGGTACTCCTTGCTGAAGCGCTTCATGAACGGAAACTCCAGCGCCCACCAGCACAGGCCGATCACCGGCACCCAGATCAGCTCCTGCTTGAGGAAGAACTTGAGGATCGGCATGCGGCGATTGAGCTGGTACTGCAGCACAAGGATATCGGCCCAGCTCTGGTGATTGCTGGTGACCAGCCAGGAATGCGTCATGTCGACGTGCTCCAGACCTGCGACGTTCCAGCGAATCGGCCGCGCCAGATCCATCCAGAAGCTGTTGACCGCCATCCAGGATTCGGCGATCCAGTGCATGCCGTAGCGCAGCGTGCGCTGGATCGGCGCAAAGGGCAGCACCAGCTTGAGCAGGGCGAGAGCGAACAGCGGCCAGCACCAGAACAGGGTATTGAGCGCGAGGATCAGCGCGGAAAGCGTGCCGCGCAGCGGCGCGGGAAGGAAACTAAGCATGGCTGGCTCGTCGATACGGCGGAGTCGAGTCGCCAAGAGTAGCGATTATGCAGGCATCTGTAACTATCTGAAACGACAGTAAAAAGCCCGCCCGCGCGAGGCGTGGGCGGGCTTCCGGGGGGCGCGGGCGTCAGGCTTTCTGGCTGGCGGCCTGCAGGGCGGTGAGGGCGATGGTGAAGACGATGTCCTCGACCAGCGCGCCGCGCGACAGGTCGTTCACCGGCTTGGCCAGGCCCTGCAGCATCGGGCCGACGCTGAGGCAGTTGGCGTTGCGCTGCACGGCCTTGTAGGTGGTGTTGCCGGTGTTCAGGTCGGGGAAGATGAACACGGTGGCCTGGCCGGCGACCTTGCTGTCCGGCGCCTTCTGCTTGCCGACGCTGAGCACCGAGGCGGCGTCGTACTGCAGCGGGCCGTCAATCGGCAACTGCGGCGCGCGCTGTTGGGCGATGCGGGTGGCTTCGGCGACCTTCTCCACCTCGGCACCGCTGCCGGAGCTGCCGGTGGAGTAGCTGATCATCGCCACGCGCTGCGGCACGCCGAGGGCGGCGGCCGATTCGGCGCTCTGCAGGGCGATTTCGGCCAGCTCGGTGGCGTTCGGGTTGGGGTTCACCGCGCAGTCGCCATACACCAGCACCTGGTCCGGCAGCAGCATGAAGAATACCGAGGACACCAGGCTGTAGCCCGGCGCGGTCTTGATCAGCTGCAGGGCCGGGCGGATGGTGTTGGCGGTGGTGTGCACGGCGCCGGAGACCAGGCCGTCCACCTCGTCCAGCGCCAGCATCATGGTGCCGAGCACGACGGTGTCCTTGAGCTGCTCGCGGGCATCCTCGGGCGTCAGGCCCTTGGCCTTGCGCATCTCGCACATCGGCTCGACGTAGCGGTTGGCGATCAGCTCCGGGTCGAGGATTTCCAGGCTGGCCGGCAGATTGATGCCCTGCTCGCGGGCGATCTGCTCGACTTCGGTCGGCTTGGCCAGCAGAACGCAGCGGGCGATGCCACGCTCCTGGCAGATGGCGGCGGCGCGGATGGTGCGTGGTTCGTTGCCTTCCGGCAGGACGATGCGCTTGTTGGCGTCCTGCGCGCGCTTGACCAGCTGGTAGCGGAACGCCGCCGGCGACAGGCGCGGCTCGGTGCGCGGCACGCTGCAGCGGGTGTGCAGGACTTCGGGATGCAGGTGCTTGGCGATGTAGTCGGTGACCAGGCTGGCGCGCTCGATGTCGTCCGACGGGGTTTCCTTGTTCAGGCCGAACAGGTTGGTGGCCGTCTCATAGGAGTTGGTGCTCACCAGCATCAGCGGCAGGCCGCTGGCCAGCGCGGTCTTGCACAGCTCGAGGATGCGCGGATCGGGGGCGAAGTCGCCGGTCAGCAGCAGGCCGGCGAGCTTTTCGCCGTTGAGCGCGGCCAGGCTGGCGGCGAGGATGATGTCGTCGCGGTCGCCCGGTGTCACCACCAGCACGCCGGAGCGCAGCAGCTGCACGGTGTTCGGCACGGCGCGGGCGCACAGCACGATCTTGCCGACGCGGCGCTGGTCGGCCTCGCCGACGTTGAGCACCTGCGCGTCGAGCAGTTCGATGATGTCACGGGTACGCAGCGCGTTGAGTTCCTCGGCGAAGGGGATGGCGCCGAGCAGCTGGAAGTCGGCGCTGCCGAGCAGCGGCAGGTGTTCCTTGAGGCGCTCGACGAAGGCCGGCACGCCGTCCTCGCTCTTGACCTTGTTGAGGATCACGCCGAGCACCTTCGGGTCCTTGGCGCCGCCGAACTGCTGCGCCTGGATCTCGATGCGCTCGGCCATGCGCTTGAGGCTGTTCTTGCCCTGGGCGGCGATCAGGATGATCTCGGCGTCCAGGCTCTTGGCCAGCTGGGTGTTGATGCGCGAGGTGTAGTCGGAGCTGGTGGTCGGCACCATGCCTTCGACGATGACCACGTCCTTGCCGGCGGCGGCGTGCTGGAAGCGGCTGA
This sequence comes from Stutzerimonas stutzeri TS44, assembly GCA_000263395.1. Classification (GTDB taxonomy): domain Bacteria; phylum Pseudomonadota; class Gammaproteobacteria; order Pseudomonadales; family Pseudomonadaceae; genus Stutzerimonas; species Stutzerimonas stutzeri_C. The sequence goes on along the minus strand of AJXE01000003.1, from coordinate 183,165 downwards.
CCACTTCCTCGAGCATCAGGTCCAGCTCGCCGTCGGCCAGCTGGCGCTCGACCTGTTCCAGCGCCAGCGGCTCGGGCGAGGGCAGGTTGAGGGCCTTTTCCACGAGGATGCACGAGCGCTCGCGACCCTGGTCGACCGGGAAGGGTTGGGCGATCGGCTTGAAGAAACCGACCTTCAGGCCGGCGCCTTCGAGCGCGCGGATCAGGCCGAGGCTGACGGAGTTCAGACCGCCGCCGAAACCGGTTGGGGCTAGAAACAGAGTGTGCATGGGTTCTCCTTCAGGGAACGCGAAGCTCAGGCTGCAGAAAGCGGGGCGCGCAGGCGGGACGCGCAAGGCAAGGCCCGGCGACCTTGCGGTCGCCGGGCCTGCGCGGCAGGCATCCCGCCTGCCGGAGTCGGATCAGGCGTCGAGCAGCGCAAGGGTATCCAGAGCGATCTGGCGCTCTTCGTTGGTCGGCACCACCAGGATGCGAGGGCTGCCTTCGGCCTGGATCTCGCCGGAAACACCGCGGGTGCAGCGGGCGTTGGCCTCGTCGTCGAGCTTGAAGCCGAGCAGCTTGAGGTGCTCGAGGGTGCGCGCACGCACGAGCGCGGAGTTCTCGCCGATGCCGCCGGTGAAGACCAGGCCGTCCAGACTGTCCAGACCACAGGACATGGCTGCCAGCGACTTGGCCAGGCGATAGCAGAACACCTCGAACGCCAGCACGGCGCCCGGATGGCCGGCGTTGCGGGCGTCGGCGAGGGTGCGCATGTCGTTGGACAGGCCGGACAGACCCTTCAGGCCGCTTTCCTTGTTCAGCAGGTTGTCGATCTTGGCCAGATCCCAGCCGAGGGTGCGGTTGAGGAAGTAGTGCAGGCTCGGATCGACATCGCCGCTGCGGGTGCCCATCACCAGGCCTTCCAGCGGGGTCAGGCCCATGCTGGTGTCGCGGCTCTCGCCGTTCTGTACCGCACAGGAGGAGCAGCCGTTGCCCAGGTGAGCGACCAGCCAGCCGCTGTTTTCCACCGGCAGGCCGGTCATCTCGGCGGCGCGCCGGCTGACGAAGCGTAGGCTGGTGCCGTGGAAGCCGTAGCGACGCACGCCGTGCTCCTCGTAGAGGAAGCCCGGGATCGCGTAGCGGTAGGCATGCGGCGGCATGGTCTGGTGGAACGCGGTATCGAACACGCCGACCTGCGGCAGTTCGGGGAACAGGTTGATGGCCGCGTGGATGCCGCTCAGGTTGGCCGGGTTGTGCAGTGGCGCCAGCTGGATGTTGGCTTCGATGCTGGCCAGGGTTTCGTCGTTGAGCAGGGTGGAGGCGAAGAACTTCTCGCCGCCGTGCACCACGCGGTGACCGATGCCGTCCAGATGGCCGCCGGCGGCGTCTTCGACGCGCGGCAGGATCTGCGCCAGAGCGGCCTGGTGGTCGGCATTCGGGACCTTGACGCTTTCCTTGCCGGCGGCGCCCTCGAAGTGGATGACAGCCTCTGCGGTGCCGATGCACTCGGCGAGACCTTGCAGCGGGAAGGTAGCTTGCGCTTCGTTGACCAGGGCGAACTTGATCGACGAGCTGCCACAATTGATCACCAGAATGTTACGAGCCGGCATCGGTGCTCCTTTATTCACTGAAAGTTATTGATATGAAGTGACAAAAGAATCTCAGGCAGCCGGATTCTTGCATAACCACAATGAAAGCGATGCCATCCAAAGGTTGTAGTCGAGCTGTCGATGGCACTACACGATCGCCTCGGCGCCGCTCGTGCACGCCGTTGCTCGGCCTCCGGTTCACATTCGGCGTGGCGCGCGGTTAGACTGTGCCGTCCATTTCCCCAAGCAAAGGTTTGTGCCCATGCTGATCGCCGCTAACAAGGCTGTCTCAATCGACTACACCCTCACCAACGACGCCGGTGAGGTGATCGACAGCTCCGCCGGCGGCGCGCCGCTGGTCTACCTGCACGGTGCAGGCAACATCATTCCCGGCCTGGAAAAGGCGCTGGAAGGCAAGCAGGGCGGCGATCAGGTCCAGGTCACCATCGAGCCGCAGGACGCCTATGGCGAGTACAGCCCGGAGCTGGTCGCCACGCTGAACCGCTCAATGTTCGAAGGCGTCGACGAGCTGGAAGTCGGCATGCAGTTCCATGCCTCCGGCCCGGATGGCGGCATGCAGATCGTCACCATCCGTGATGTCGAGGGCGACGATGTGATCGTCGACGGCAACCACCCGCTGGCCGGCCAGCGCCTGAGCTTCGAGGTCAAGATCGTCAGCGTCCGCGACGCCAGCGAGGAAGAAGTGGCCCACGGCCATGTGCATGGCGAAGGCGGTCATCACCACTGATCGGCGCGCCCGCGGCGCGGTTGTTCGAGACCGCGCCAGGCCGAGCTGATCGTGTAGAAGGCGCTCCGGTTGCGGCCGGGGCGTTTTTTTTGTCTGGAGGGAAGACATGAGCGCATTTCATCAATTGGTCCTGCCCGGGCTCGGTGGCCAGGAGCTGCCGCTGGCACCGTTCGGCGACAAGCTCACGCTGGTGGTCAACGTTGCCTCACAATGCGGTTTGACGCCCCAGTACGCAGGCCTCGAGCGGCTGCACCAGCAGTATCGCGAGCGTGGCTTCAGCGTGCTCGGCGTGCCGTGCAACCAGTTCGCCGCGCAGGAGCCGGGCAGCGACGAAGAGATTCGTGCGTTCTGCAGCCTCAATTACGGCGTCAGCTTTCCGCTGACCGGCAAGCTCGAAGTCAACGGGCCGCAGCGCCATCCGCTGTACCGCCTGCTGGCAGGCGAGGGCGCGGACTTTCCCGGCGACATCAGCTGGAACTTCGAGAAATTCCTGGTCGACCGCGACGGCCGCGTGCTGGCGCGTTTCTCGCCACGCACCAGCCCGGACGACCCGGCGCTGATCCAGGCGATCGAGGCGGCGCTGCCCTGACCCTCATGCCCCGGCGCCTGCAACGGGCGCCGGGGTATCGGGATTGCGCGCGTGCCGGGCAAGCCGGCAGTGCCTTCGAAAAACATCGCGACCGATAAGCCCGGGTGATGATCCTAGGCTGGCGAGACGATCGGTCATATCCTCGCCGCATGACCACTCAGACCCGCAACGACAAGCACGCATTGATCCTCGCCAGGGGCGCCCAGGTGATGATCCGGCGCGGCTACCACGGCACCGGCGTGCAGGAGATCGTGCAGGCCGCGGGCGTGCCCAAGGGCTCGTTCTATCACTACTTCGCCAGCAAGGAAGACTTCGCCTTGCAAGCGCTCGAGGCGTTGTATCGCCCGCGCCTCGAGCGTTACCGGGTGGCGCTCAACGAGGCACCCGGCACCCCTTGCCAGCGCATCCTCGCCTATTACCGCGAGCTGACCGCGCACTTCTCTCGCCAGGAAAAGCCCGAATACCACTGCTTCATCGGCAGCCTGAGTTTCGAGATGGCCGAGCTGTGTCCGCCCATCGGCCAGAAGGTGCTGGCGATTCTCGGGCAATCGGTCGAGCTGCTGGCCGACTGCCTGGAACAGGCGCGCCGTCAGGGCGAAATAGCCGCCGACAGCGATTGCGCCGCCATCGCCGAATTCATCGGCAACGCCTGGGAAGGCGCGCTGCTGCGCATGAAGGTCAGCGGCAGCGTGACGCCGCTGCAGCGTTTTCTCGATCAGCTGGCGCGGCTGCTGGAGTGCCAGTGAGCCTGCGCCCGGCACCGTCGCAACACACACAACAGGAGAGTCGCATGACCGCTACCGCAAATGCCTTGTTCCAGCCGTTCGAGCTGGGTTCGCTGCACCTGCCGACCCGCGTGGTGATGGCGCCGATGACCCGCTCGTTCTCGCCCAACGGCGTGCCGACCGCCGATGTGGTCGAGTACTACCGGCGGCGGGCGGCATCCGGGGTGGGGCTGATCATCACCGAGGGCACCACGGTCGGGCACGCGGCCGCCAACGGCTATCCGCAGGTTCCGCGGTTTTATGGCGCCGATGCACTGGCTGGCTGGAAGCAGGTGGTCGATGCCGTGCACGCCGCTGGTGGACGCATCGTTCCGCAGCTCTGGCACGTCGGCAATGTGCGCCGCATCGGCACCGAGCCGGAGGCGAGCGTGCCGGGGTACGGCCCGATGGAAAAGCTCAAGGATGGCCAAGTCGTCGTGCACGGCATGACCAAGCAGGACATTCAGGACGTCATCGCCGCGTTTGCCCAGGCCGCCCGCGATGCCCAGGCGATCGGCATGGACGGCGTGGAGATCCACGGCGCTCATGGTTATCTGATCGACCAGTTCTTCTGGGCCGGCAGCAACCAGCGTACCGACGAATATGGCGGCAGCCTGGCCAACCGTTCGCGCTTCGCCATCGAACTGATCCAGGCGGTACGCGCGGCTGTAGGGCCGGACTTCCCGATCATCTTCCGCTTCTCGCAGTGGAAGCAGCAGGACTACAGCGCACGGCTGGTGCAGACCCCCGAGGAGCTGGGCGAATTCCTCGCGCCGCTGTCAGCGGCGGGTGTGGACATCTTCCATTGTTCGACGCGGCGTTTCTGGGAGCCGGAGTTCGAGGGTTCGCCGCTGAACCTCGCCGGCTGGACGCGCCAGCTGACCGGCAAGCCGACGATCACCGTGGGCAGCGTCGGCCTGGACGACGAGTTCCTGCAGTACATGGTCAAGACCGACAAGGTCGCTCAACCGGCGAACATCGAAGGCCTGCTGGAGCGCCTGAACCGGCAGGAGTTCGATCTGGTCGCGGTGGGGCGTGCGCTGCTGGTCGATCCGGACTGGGCGCAGAAAGTGCGCGAAGGACGGATGCAGGACGTGCTGCCGTTCAGCCGCGAGGCGTTGAAGACGCTCGCCTGACGTATTCGTCGCGATGCAAAAAAGGCCGGAACGCTTGTGGCGTTCCGGCCTTTTTCTTTTTCGCCCGGCGCTAGGTCGGACGTTTGGCCAGCGCGTGACTTTGGCCACCCTCGCGGACCCACAGCAGGGTCGCTCCGGCGACCGCGGCCGGCATGATCAGCAGGTTCAGGCCGGGCACCAGCAGCGCCGCATAGGTCACTGCGCCGAAGCTCAGGCTCTGCCAGCGGCGCTGGCGCAGCCAGGTCAGCATCTCGGCCCAGCTCACCCGGTTGTTGTCCGCCGGATAGTCGATGTACTGCACGGCCATCATCCAGACGCCGAACAGCAGCCACAGCGGCGCGGCGACAAGGTTCAGCACCGGAATGAACGACAGCACCAGCAGCGCCAGCGCGCGTGGCGCGAAATAGGCCAGCTTGCGCGCTTCGCGGGCCAGGGTACGCGGCAGCATGGCCAGCAGTTCGGCCCAGCTGAAGGGCGGCGCCGTATCCTCACCGCGCGCCACCACCTCGACCTTCTCCGCGAGGAAGCCGTTGAACGGCGCGGCGATGACGTTGGCGAGCAGGGTGAAGGTGAAGAACACCATCAGCACGACCAGCACGACGAACAGCGGCCAGAGCAGATATTCGAGAAAGGTCAGCCAGTCCGGCAGGCTCGGCATGAACGCCTCGACCCAGAGTCCGAACTGACGCATGGCGAGCCAGATCAGGCCGACGAACAGCAGCACGTTGACGGTCAGCGGCAGGAGCACGAACAGCCGCAACCCCGGGCTGAGGACCAGTTTCAGGCCTTCACGAAGGTACTGCGGGCCGGAAAGGGCGGGCAACGACATGCGCAAGCTCCAGCAGAGGAATCGACGGGACCATACCGGCTTTGCCCGACGGCGCAAAGCCGCACCGGGGAGCGATAGGCTAGGTCTATGGTGAGGATGGACGGGTTGAATTTTACCGGGCAGCGCGGGGCGCCTAGAGTGGCCCCATCGGTTTCCCAAGGGTCATCCACTCACAGCCTTCCCCTAGCGCTTTGGGATGGCCCTTTTTTCTTCTGGCGACGCGGCGTCAGCGCCGGCTGAGCGGCTGCCGGTCGAAGCGAATGCCCGGCAGGCCGGTTTCCATCAGCGCACGGATGTTGCGATGGTCGGAGCCGGTCGGCGAGGCCAGCACGGCCTGGTAATGCTCGCCGAAGGCCAGCAGCGCTTCCTCGGTGGAGAAGCCTTCCAGCAGCGCGAGGCCCAGCGTCTTGCAGGAACCCTCGTTCTCCCCCGCGGCGTTTTCCACACCACCGTTGATGAAGCGGCTCGGCTGGTAGTCGTAGTGCTCAGCGATGAACGCCAGCGTGGCGCTGAACGGGTGGTTGCGGTTGCGCAGGCTGGCGCGGAAGTCCTTGAGGCTGCTCATGGCTTCTGGCCCTTGTCGAAGGCGGCCTGCTGTTCGGACGTCGCTTCCTTCTGGTAGCGCTTCTTCCATTCGGCGTAGGGCATGCCGTACACCTCTTCGCGCGCCTCGTCGACGCTGACGGCGACGTCGAGGTCGTCGGCGGCGGCCTTGTACCACTTGGACAGGCAATTGCGGCAGAAGCCGGCGAGGTTCATCAGGTCGATGTTCTGCACGTCCGGACGGCTGCGCAGGTGCTGGACCAGGCGGCGGAAGGCGGCGGCTTCCAGTTCAGTGCGTTCTTGCTCGTTCATGTCTGCTTCTCGGCGTTGGCTGAGGTGGGCCGGATCATAACCTCGGTACTGGGCAGCGACCAGCACCGCGGCGCGAGGCGCCGGGCCGTCGCGTTTCAGTCGCGGTGCGCGGCCAGGGTGATCGAGACGGACTCGGCGAAGCGCAGCGCGTGGGGCTTGTCGACTTCCACCTCGGCATAGCGCACCTGCGGGTGCTGCATGATCAGGTCGAGGATTTCCTGGGTGAGGCGTTCCAGCAGGGCGAAGCGGTTGTCCTCGACGTGACGGATGATCGCCTTGGTGATGGTGCGGTAGTTCAGCGCGTGGTCGATGACGTTGTCACGCACCGCATCGGCGGCGGGGTAGAGCATGGTCAGGTTGATCAGCACGTCCTGCTTGTTGAGGATCTCCTCTTCCTTGATGCCGATGAACGTGCGCAGGCGCAGGTCTTTTACGCGGATGCGTGCCATCGAGGGTTCCAGTCTGGGCATGGGGCCTCCTTGTGGGCGGGTCAGATCAGGTGGCGGCCGCCGTTCACCGTGAGGATGGTGCCGGTGACGTAGGGATTGTCGAGCAGATAGCGCAGACTCTGGTAGATCACCTCGGCGCCGGGCTCGATGCCCAGCGCCGATTTGGCCAGGGCCTTGCGCCGGTAGGCCTCGTCATCGTCGGGATTGAACTGGATCAGCGCCGGAGCGATGCCGTTGACCTTGATCTGCGGCGCCAGGCTGGCGGCGAACGACAGCGTGAGATTGTCCAGGCCGGCCTTGCTGGCCGCGTAGGCGATGTGCTTGCTGCTGCCGCGGCGGGTGACGTCGTCGCCGATGTGCACGATGTCCGCGGCGCCGCCGTGACGTAGCAGCGCGGCGCCGTGCAGGTTGATCAGGTATGGCGCGAGCATGTGCACGCTGAACATGCGCTGGAACAGCTCGGCTTCCTGGCCGGACGTTTCGCTGTGCCATTCCGAAGCGTTGTGCACGATGGCACGCAGGCCGTCGGTGTGCGCCTTGAGTGTTTCGATGAAGGCCTGAATGCCGGCCGCATCGGCGAAATCGGCCGCCAGCGTGATCGCTCCGCGGCTGCGCAGATGCGCCACGCCTTCGCGTTCGCGGCGGTAGCTGATGATGACGGAGTGGCCGTCGTCGAGCAGGCGCTCGGCGCAATGCAGGCCGATTCGCTGGCCGGCGCCGGTGATCAGGATGGGAAGCGGGGATTGGCTCATCGGGCGCCTCGGTCGGTCAGGCGCTGTCGTCATGCCGGTGCGCAGCGCTGGCCGGCCAGCTTACACCAGATCGGCGGACGACTCGGGATGCAGGCGCCGATGCTGGCGGTAGAGGAAACTGCGGATGCGTTCGGCATCCTGCTCGCCGTTGAACTCCACCTCGTAGGCCGCCAGGTCGTCGTCGATCTCGCGTACCCGGTGCGCTTCGACTTCCAGCGGCGCGTCGTCGGGCAGCGCCAGGCACAGATGGAAGTGTTTGGGGGGCTTGCGCCCGCGGCCGGCCTTGACCAGCAGCCCGTGCGAGGACAGCTCGCAGACGCGCAGCGGACTCGCCTCGCCGTCGCGCTTGAGCAGCGCCAGCGGCTGTTCGAGGTGCAGGCGCCAGGCCCGGTTGATCGGGCCGCGCTCGAAGATGACCGGCGGCGCCAGATGCAGATGCAGGCTGTGAAATTCGTCCTCCTTGAGCTGCACCGGGAAGCTCATGCGGAACTCGGCGGTTTTCGCTTCGAGCGAAAGCTCCGCGTGGGTCGCCAGCGCCAGCAGCAGCTCGTTGGACTGCGGTCCGCCGTCGAGGCGAAAGCCGGCAGTGCGCTCGCCATGGCCGTTGGCCGCGCGATGCATGAGCTTGTTGATGAAGGCCAGCTCATCGCTGGTCAGGACTGTCCGTTCGGCCATGTCGCTTCCTCGAGGAGTCGGCGCGGCGGGCGCCGACGACCGCAGCACGGCGATCCGTGCCGGGCGGTTTGTTGCGCGCTGTGATCGTTATTTCCAAGAGTAGTTCAGTACGGTTGTCGGATTTTGGCGATTCGCTGCCCGGGATGTCCGACAGGCGAGCGCCTTGCGGCATAATGGCCGGCTTCAATTTGCGGAGATTCCCTCATGAAAGTCGCCATCCTTTCCGGCAGCGTTTACGGCAGCGCCGAGGACGTCGCTCGTCATGCCGAGCGCCAGCTCAAGGCCGCCGGTTTCGATGCCTGGCACGATCCGCGCGCGCAACTGCCGCAGGTGCTGGAGTTCGCGCCGCAAGCGCTGCTGGTGGTGACCTCCACCACCGGCATGGGTGAGCTGCCGGACAGCTTCGTGCCGCTGTATTCGGCCATCCGCGAACAGTTCCCGGCCTGGCACGGACTGCCCGGTGGGGTGATCGCCTTGGGTGACGCCAGCTATGGCGATACGTTCTGCGGCGGTGGCGAGCTGGTGCGCGAGCTGTTCGCCGAGCTGGGCGTGCGGGAAGTGCAGGAAATGCTGCGGATCGATGGCAGCGAGACGGTCACGCCGGAAGTCGATGCCGAGCCCTGGCTGGCGCGCTTCGCCGAAATCCTGCGCGGCTGAGACGGGCGCTCAGCCCGCGGCGCGGCGGGCGAAGGCGCACAACTGCGGATAGAAGGCGCGAAAGTCATCCTGCAGCGGCGCGTACAACTGCTGCAGTTCCTCCAGGCCGCCGGCGAGGCCTTCCGGGCGACTGAGCCTGCGGCTCATGCCAGCCAGCACCTGTTCCAGCACGGCGAACTCGCGGTAGCTGCCCAGCCAGTCCTGCGCCGCCATGCGCGGTGCGATCAACGCCAGCTTGCCGGGCAGCTGCGGCTCGTTCTGCAGCACGCGGTAGACACGCAGGGTGAACTGCTCCAGCGGCTCGCTGGAATAGTCCGGCCAGTTGGCTGCCAGGCAGTGATCGAAGAACAGGTCCAGCAGGATGCCGGCGTAGCGCCGCCGCGCGGCCGGGAAGCGCGCCTTGGCCTGCAGCACCAACGGATGGCTGTCGGTGAAGGCGTCGATCTGTCGGTGCAGGCGGATGCCGGCTTCGATCTGCGCCGGCCAGCGACCCTGCAGCGGCCCCTTGACGAAGTCGCCGTAGAGGCTGCCGAGCAGTTCAGCCGGCTGGGCACCGCCCAGATGCAGGTGTGCGAGGTAGTTCATCGGCCGAGCTTAACCAGTTGCCGGCCGCCGGCGCTAGGCTGCTCGCTGCAGTTGCGGGGTGTCGCCGAACAACGTCAGGGCGATCGCCTCCTGCGCCTGGCGTGCCAGTTCGCGCGGGCTGCGATCGTGGCTGGAAATTGGCGGCAGCAGATGGATTTCCACCTCTGCCACCTCGGCGTCGAGCAGGCGCAGCAGGTGCGCGGGCAGCTCGTCGTCGCCGATGAACGGCGCCAGTGGATCGGCCTGGCCGTCGCGCAGATAGCGAATCGCAACGGGCTGAACCGGACAGGCGGATTCCACCGCGCAGGCGAACAGTCGCGAATGGAAGGTGCGCAGGGTGCTGCCATCGGTCGAGGTGCCTTCCGGGAAGATCAGCAGATGCCGGCCGTGGTGCAGGTGGCCGGCCAGTTCGCGGCTGACTCGTCCCGCATCGCCGGCGCCACGGCGGATGAACAGCGTGCCGGCCTGCTGCGCCAGCCAGCCCAGCACCGGCCACTGGCGCACCTCGGCCTTGGCCAGGAAGGAGATCGGCAGCAGGGCGCCGAGCAGCGGAATGTCGCTCCAGGAAATGTGGTTGGCGACCCACAGCATCGGCTCGCGCGGCCGGTCGCCGATGATCCGCACGCGCAGCGGCAGTGCCCGCGCCAGACGGGCGAGGAACCAGCAGGTCAGGCGCTGCTTGCGCGCCATCGAGGTCTGCACGCCGATCCACCGGCCCAGTTCGATGGCGCTGGCGAGCGCGAGGCCCGCCAGCAGCACCGCGGCGATCCGTGCCAGCCGCCGGTAGCGGCGCAGTCGCCGCATCACACTGCCGCCTTGAAGTGCCGCGCGTAACGCGGGCAGAGCTCGTCGCGCTTGAGCAGGATGAACACGTCGGCGACCTGGAAGTCCGCGTCCCAGCACGGCTCGCCGCAGATCTTCGCGCCCAGGCGCATGTAGGCCTTGAGCAGCGGCGGCAGCTGCGCGGTGACGTTCGCTGCCAGCTCCAGCGCGGGCAGCGGCGTCTTCGGTTCGGCGCGCAGCAGTTCGGTGCTCAGATGGCCCTCGCGCAAGCGCTGCATGATCGCCTGCGCCTGCACGCCGCCATCACGCATGGAGATGCTGGCGCAGCCCATCAGGTAGCGATAGCCGCCCTGGTTGAGCACCTCGGCCAGCTCGCCCCAGAGCACGGCGATGGTGGCGCCGTTGCGATAGGCAGAATCGACGCAGGTACGGCCGATCTCCAGCACGGGCTCGTCCAGCGCTGCCAGCCCGTGCAGGCTGAACTCCTGCTCGCTGTAAAAGTGGCCGATGCGCCGCGCGGTGAGGTGATCGAGCAGGCGCGTGGTTGCAACCAGCGCGCCGCTGGACAGATCGCGCACGCCGATGTGGCTGCAATGCGCATCGTAGTCATCGATGTCCAGACCGAACTCGGCGCCTTGCAGGCGAGCGTCGAACTCGCTGCTGAACACGCGGTAGCGCAGCGCCTGGGCTTCGCGCAGGGCGGCGGTGCCGACCAGGCGTTCGGCCTGCAGTTGACGGGTGCTGCGGGGGTGAGCGATGGCGTTCATGCTGTCTACTCCTGTTCCGCCCGGCTGTGGCGGGTTGGTAATCGGCGGCGCCTGGTTGTTATGGTTGCGCTCGGTCGATCTGATGGCCGGGTCAGGCTAGGTAGCTGGCGTGTCACGCCTGTGACGGATCGGTGATGGTTGGGTGACGCCCGCAGCGGGCGGTTCGGGAGGGAATATGGCTTGGCACGAATGGCTGGGGCCGCTGGCGCGGCTGCCGGCAGGCGGGCGTCTGAACGACTGGTACGCCGCGGTGCAGCAGCGCACGGCCGGCGCCGCACCCTTCGCCGGCGCGCTGCTGGGTGGCCGGTTGGCGGTGACGCCGGGGCTGGCCTTTCTCGCCGGCTACCAGCAGGCGTTGCGGGCACTGTGGGCGGACGCACCGGCGGGGCTCGGCGCACTCTGCGCCACGGAAAACCGGCGGTTGCGCCCGGCCGACATGACCACCCGCCTGCGCGACGGCCGTCTGGACGGCCGCAAGGATTTCGTCACCGCCGGCGATGCGGCCGCCTGGCTGCTGGCGCCGGCCCGCGAAGAACGCATCGGCGACGCGCCGCGTCTGGGCATGTACCTGCTCGCGGCCGACGCCGGCGGGGTGGTGCTCGAAGCCGGCGCACCGCTGCCGCTGCTGCCGGACATCGCGCATGGGCGGCTGGTGCTGGTCGAGGCTAGGGGCGAGCGGCTGCCGGGCGACGGCTGGGATGACTACGTCAAACCGTTTCGCACGCACGAGGACCTCTATGTGCTGGTCGCGCTGCTCGGCTGGCTGTACGGCGTGGCACTGGAGCATCGCTGGTCGCAGGCGCTGCTGCTGCGCCTGGTCGGGTTGCTGACCAGCGCGGCGGAAGTCGCACGGCAGCCGGTCGAGGCTGCCGCCACGCACGTGCTGCTGGCGGCGTTGAGCGAGCAGTTTGCCGCGCTGCAGACGGAACTCGAAGGTGCGCTGGCGGCGACGCCCGGCGACTGGTCGGCGATGTGGCTGCGCGACCGCGGCGTGCTCGGGCTGGCGCGTGGCGCGCAGGCCGAACGACTGCGCAAGGCCTGGCTGCAGCTGGGGCTGGCGGGCACGGAGGATGAGACTCAGGGGAACTCGGCTCGTGGCGGCGCGCCTATATAGACGGGCGGCGATATCTGCCGGCCGGCTCGCCAGCGCGTCGCACGGGGCCAGCGGCGGCCCTTTGCCGGGACCGGCGGACTGGTTAAGCTGCCCCGGCCTCAGCCCCGCCGCCATGGCCGCTCTCGCGGCGACTCCATCGGAAAAAGGATTTCATGTCACTGTTTCGTTTGCCTGCCCTTGCCGGCGTATCCACCGGGACGGGTCGTCGATGATGCTGGCCGGCTCGGTATTTCCCTGGCGCAAGGCCAATCGTTTTCGCCTGCTGATCGACGGCCCAGAGTTCTTTCCGGCGATGCTCGAGGCCATCGCCCGAGCCGAGCGGCGGGTGGATCTGGAACTCTATCTGGTCGAGGACGGCCGCTGCCTGGAGCGCCTGCTCGAGGCGCTGCTGGCAGTGGCGGCGCGGGGCGTGCGGGTGCGCTGTCTGTTCGATGGCTTCGGCTGCCTGAAGATGGGCCAGGCCAGCCGCGACCGTCTCGCCGCAGCGGGCGTTGAGCTGCGGCTGTACAACCCGCTGGCGCTGCGCTTGAAGTTCCGCAACCTGCACCGCGACCACCGCAAGCTGTTGCTGGTCGACGGCTGCGCCGGTTTCGTCGGTGGCGCGGGTGCCACCGATCAGTTCTGGAACCCGCAACGTCCGGACGAGCATTGGCACGAGGTGATGGTCGAGATGAGCGGGCCGCTGCTGCAGGACTGGCAGGCGCTGTTCGATGCGCAGTGGGTGAACTGCCAGCGCCGACGCATCTGGCAGCTGCCGCTGCCGCGCAAGATCCCGCGGATTCCGCTGCTGCCGACCGGCTCGGGTCTCGGTCGGGTGGCCTATGCGGCAGCGCGCCAGCACACCGACATCCTGCACAGCCTGTTGCACAACCTGCGGCGCGCGCAGACGCGCATCTGGCTGGCCACGCCCTATTTCCTGCCTACCGGCAAGGTGCGCCGCGCGCTGATCTACGCGGCCCGGCGCGGGGTGGAGGTGCGCCTGCTGCTGACCAGCCGCAACACCGATCATCCGCCGGTGCGCTATGCCGGACAGCGCTTCTACCCGCGGCTGCTGCGCGCCGGCGTGCGCATCCACGAATACCAGCCACACTTCTCGCACCTGAAGATGGTGCTGGTGGACGACTGGGTCAGCGTCGGTTCGTGCAATTTCGATCACTGGAACCTGCGCTGGAACCTGGAGGCGAACCTCGAAGCGATCGATCCGGCGCTTACCGAGCAGGTCGTGCAGAGCTTCGAGCGCGACTTCCAGCACAGCCAGGAAATCGACCTGCGCAGCTGGTATGCCCGCCCGTTACACATGCGCCTGTATCAGCGCATGTGGGGCTGGCTGGATCGCCTGCTGGTCAACATCTTCAACCGCGGCGGCTGATCAGCCGATGGCCGCCCTGCACCGGAGCGCAGCTCCCTATCTGGAAAAGAGGACGATCCAATGGCAGCGAAGAACATCCTGATGCTGGTCGGCGACTATGCCGAAGACTACGAGACGATGGTGCCGTTCCAGGCGCTGCAGATGGTCGGCCACCGTGTGCACGCGGTGTGCCCGGACAAGCAGGCCGGCCAAACTGTGCGCACCGCCATCCACGACTTCGAGGGCGACCAGACCTACAGCGAGAAACCCGGCCACAACTTTGCGCTGAACTTCGACTTCGCCGCTGTGCGCGCCGAGGACTACGACGCGCTGGTGATTCCCGGTGGCCGCGCGCCGGAGTACCTGCGCCTGAACGAGCAGGTGCTGGCGCTGGTGCGCGCCTTCGACGAGGCGAACAAGCCGATCGCCGCGGTTTGCCACGGCGCGCAGCTGCTGGCCGCCGCCGGCGTGCTCAAGGGCCGCGCCTGCAGCGCCTATCCGGCCTGCGCGCCGGAAGTGAAGCTGGCTGGTGGCGAATACATCGACATCCCGGTGGATCAGGCGCACACGCAAGGCAATCTCGTCAGTGCGCCCGCCTGGCCGGCGCATCCGGCGTGGCTGGCGGGCTTCCTCAAGCTGCTCGGCACCGAGATAACCCTGTAGCATGCCGGGCCGCCGCCCGCCGGCGGCCAGGCTTTCGTCAGCTAACAAGGAGAACCGCAGGTGAGCAGCGCCCCGAACAATCCACTGCACGGCATCACCCTCGAGGCGATGCTGGTCGAACTGCAGGCGCACTACGGCTGGGAAGGGCTGGCGCAGCGCGTCGATATCCGCTGCTTCAAGAGCGAGCCGAGCATCAAGTCGAGCCTGACGTTCCTGCGCCGCACGCCATGGGCACGGCAGAAGGTCGAAGCGCTGTTCGTGCAGCTGCGCCGCCGCGGTTGATTTGCGCGATGTGAAAGCAAAAAGCCCGGCACTAGGCCGGGCTTTTCGTTCCGCTGAGGCGCTTACTGCACTTCCACCGCCAGGCTGTCGGCGATCTTCTGCTTCCAGATCGCCGGGCCGGTGATGTGCACCGACTCGCCCTTGGTGTCGACGGCCACGGTGACCGGCATGTCCTTCACCTCGAACTCGTAGATCGCTTCCATGCCCAGTTCGGCGAAGGCCAGCACCTTGGACTTCTTGATCGCCTGGGCGACCAGGTAGGCGGCGCCGCCGACGGCCATCAGGTACACGGCCTTGTTGTCCTTGATTGCTTCGATGGCGATCGGGCCGCGCTCGGACTTGCCGATCATGCCCAACAGGCCGGTGCTTTCGAGGATCTGCCGGGTGAACTTGTCCATGCGCGTGGCAGTGGTCGGGCCAGCCGGACCAACCACTTCGTCACCAACCGGATCGACCGGGCCGACGTAGTAGATGAAGCGACCCTTGAGGTCCACCGGCAGCTCTTCACCCTTGTTCAGCATGTCGACCATGCGCTTGTGCGCGGCGTCGCGGCCGGTGAGCATCTTGCCGTTGAGCAGGATGGTTTCACCCGGCTTCCAGCTCTGCACTTCTTCCGGGGTGATGGTGTCGAGGTTGACGCGGCGTGCACTCGGACCGGCTTCCCAGACGATTTCCGGGTAGGCGTCCAGCGACGGCGCTTCCAGGCTGGCCGGGCCGGAGCCATCGAGCACGAAGTGCGCGTGGCGGGTGGCGGCGCAGTTGGGGATCATGCACACCGGCAGCGAGGCGGCGTGGGTCGGGTAGTCCATGATCTTCACGTCGAGCACGGTGGTCAGGCCGCCGAGGCCCTGGGCGCCGATACCCAGCTGGTTGACCTTCTCGAACAGCTCCAGGCGCAGCTCCTCGATGCGGTTCTGCGGACCGCGGGCCTTCAGCTCGTGGATGTCGATCGGGTCCATGAGGACTTCCTTGGCCATCACCGCGGCCTTCTCGGCGGTACCGCCGATGCCGATGCCGAGCATGCCCGGCGGGCACCAGCCAGCGCCCATTTCCGGCACGGTCTTCAGCACCCAGTCGACGATCGAGTCGGACGGGTTGAGCATGGCCATCTTCGACTTGTTCTCGGAGCCGCCGCCCTTGGCCGCGACGTCCACTTCCACCTTGTCGCCGGGAACGATGGAGTAGTGGATGACGGCCGGGGTATTGTCCTTAGTGTTCTTGCGGGAACCTGCCGGGTCGGCCAGGATCGAAGCACGCAGGACGTTTTCCGGCAGGTTGTAGGCGCGGCGCACGCCCTCGTTGATCATGTCGTCCAGGCTCATGGTGGCGCCGTCCCAGCGCACGTCCATGCCGACACGGACGAACACGGTGACGATGCCGGTGTCCTGGCAGATCGGCCGGTGACCGGTGGCGCACATGCGCGAGTTGATCAGGATTTGCGCCATGGAGTCGCGCGCGGCCGGAGATTCTTCACGCAGGTAGGCTTCGTGCATCGCCTGGATGAAGTCGACGGGGTGGTAGTAAGAAATGAACTGCAAAGCGTCGGCGACGCTTTGAATCAGGTCGTCTTGCTTGATCACGGTCATGCAGCGCGTCCTCTTGACGGGGCGGGGATTCGGCGCGTCGAGCGTGGCAGCCGGCGTGCCGAGTGAAAAGGGCGCGGCAGTATAGCGCGTCGGGCTGGCGGGTACACGGATGGACCGGGAGCGAAGGGATGTTGGCTAGGTTTTTGAAATTTGCTGGCGTAGAGTGCGACCCATTGCCACGGCGGGACGGATCCCTATGAGTGCGCGTGTCGAGCTTGATCAGCAGGCGTTGCAGCAGTTGGTAATGAAACGGTTCGCGCTGGCGGCGCTGACCTACGGGCTGGCGTTGCTGCTGACCTGGGTGTCGGTTGCTGCGGGCTTCTATACCGCGCCGGTCTCCATCGCGCTGGGCAGCTCGCTGCTCATCGTGATCAGCCAGCTGGTATTTCTCGCGCTGTTCTGGAGTGGCTTCAACCAGCGCTTCCGGGACCCGAGCCTGACCGAGCCGCAGGTGCTGGTCGCGCTGCTGTGGCTGACCTGCCTGCTGTTCAACCTGGGTAGCGCGCGCGGTTCGCTGCTGGTGCTCTACCTGCTGGTGCTGATGTTCGCGGTGTTCCTGCCGCCGAAAATCTTCATCCGCTATGCCGTGCTGGCGTTTCTCAGTTTCGTCGGGCTCAACCTGCTGGACTTCCACCTGGGGCGCCTCGCCGAGCCGGCGGCGTTCCTGCTCGAGGCGTCCGTGCTGCTGGTGACGCTGCTGTGGATGTGCCTGTTCGTCAACTACGTCTACCAGCTGCGTCAGCGCATGCGCCAGCGCCGCTTTGCCTTGCAGGTCCACCAGGACACGTTGCGCGGCATGCTGCGCCAGCTCGAAGACCTGGCGTCCACGGACGAGCTGACCGGCCTCTACAACCGCCGGCATTTCCTGCGCATCGCCGAAGGCGAGCTGGCGCGACTGCGCAAGGGACATCAGCTCGGTCTGGCGCTGATCGACCTCGACCATTTCAAGCGGATCAACGATGTGCACGGTCATGCCGCCGGCGACCGGGTGCTGCAGACCTTCGCTGCGATTGCACGGGCCTGCCTGCGCGACGGTGACGTGCTGGCCCGCTACGGCGGCGAGGAATTCGTGCTGTTGCTGCCGGACACCGACGCCGAGCAGTTCGGCATCTGCTGCGAACGCTTGCGGGAGGCGTTCGCCAACGCCCAGCCGGTCGATCCGGGCATCCCGGTGGGGCAGCTGAGTCTGTCGGTCGGGCTGACGCTGCTCGACGCCGGCGATGATCTCGATGCCTCGCTGCAGCGCGCCGACGAGGCGCTGTATCGCGCCAAGCGCGGCGGGCGCAACCGCTGCGAGGCGGCCTGGACGACCGACAATGCCTGAACTGGTCTGTGCCGGCCGGCGCTGGACGGTGGCGGCCGGCAGCAACCTGCTCGATGCGCTGAATGCGGCCGGGCTGCGCGTGCCTTACAGCTGCCGGGCGGGCAGCTGCCAGGCCTGCATGGTGCGCTGCCGCGGCGGCGAACCGCTCGATGCGCGTCCCGAGGCGCTGCCGGCCACGCAACGCGAGCAGGGTTGGCGGCTGGCCTGCCAGTGCCGGATCGATGGTGATCTGCAGGTGGAGCTGTTCGACCCCGCCCGCGATGGCCTGGCGGCGCGGGTGCAAACGCTCGACTGGCTGCGGCGCGACGTGCTGCGCTTGCGCCTGTTGCCCGAGCGACCGCTGCGCTACCGCGCCGGCCAGCACCTGCTGCTGTGGACGCCGGATGGCATCGTGCGGCCCTACTCGCTGGCGAGCCTGCCGGGCGAGGATCGCTGGCTGGAATTCCACCTCGACTGTCACCGCCCGGGCGCCTTCAGCGAGGCGGCGCGGCGCTTGCGCCCCGGCGATGGCCTGCGGCTGGGGCAGTTGCACGGCGGCGCGCTGCACTACGATCCGGACTGGGCCGAGCGCCCGCTGTTGCTGCTCGCCAGCGGCACGGGCCTGGCGCCGCTGTGGGCGGTGCTGCGCGAGGCGCTGCGCCAGGGCCACGCGGGGCCGATCCGGCTGCTGCAGCGCACGCACGGCACCTCCTACCTGGCCGAAGCTCTGCTGCAGCTGGCACAGCAGCACGGCGAACTCGACGTGCAGTGGCTCGACGCGGAGCAGCCATGGAACGATCAGGCGCTGCGAATCGCTTCACGGCAGGAAATTGCCCTGGTCTGCGGGCATGCCGATTTCGTCACGGCGTGCTGCCGGCGGCTGTTTCTGGCCGGCCTGCCGCGCGGACAGGTGTTCAGCGACACCTTCATCGAGCGGGACCTGAGCGAGGAATTGAGCGGGGATTGACGCCCGGCCGAACCGCGATGCGGCGCGGCCAGGCGTTGCAAGGGCAGGCGCGAGCCGGGCGGACCGGCTCGCGTGGTCGATCAGTTCAGCGGAGCGCCGACCTGCAGGATCTTCAGCGTGTTGGTGCCGCCGGTGCTGTCGTGGTAGCTGTCGCCCTTGGTCAGGATCACCCAGTCACCGGGCTGCACCATGTTGCGCTTGAGCAGCTCTTCGACGGCCATCTGGCTGACCTTGTCGGCCGGCAGCACGGCCGGATCGAAGGGGATCGTCTGCACGCCACGGAACAGCGCCACGCGGGCCTGGGTTTCGCGGTGCGGCGAGAAGGCGAAGATCGGCACCGCCGAGCGGATGCGCGACATGATCAGCGGGGTGTAGCCGCTTTCGGTCAGGCTGATGATGGCCTTGACGCCCGGGAAGTGGTTGGCGGTGTACATCGCCGCCAGCGCCGTGCTCTCGTCGCAGCGGCTGAAGGTCTGCCCCAGACGATGACCGGACTTGGTGCTGGTCGGGTGCTTCTCGGCACCGCAGCACACGCGCGCCATCGCCTTGATCGCTTCGATCGGATACTCGCCAGCGGCGCTCTCGGCCGAGAGCATCACCGCATCGGTGTAGTCGAGCACGGCGTTGGCGACGTCGGACACCTCGGCGCGGGTCGGCATTGGGTTATGGATCATCGACTCCATCATCTGCGTGGCGGTGATCACTACCTTATTCAGGCGCCGGGCGTGGGCGATGATCTTCTTCTGGATGCCGACCAGCTCGGCATCGCCGATCTCCACGCCGAGGTCGCCGCGCGCGACCATCACGCCGTCGCTGGCGCGGATCAGGCCGTCCAGGGCTTCGTCGTCGGCGACCGCTTCGGCGCGTTCGATCTTGGCAATCAGCCAGGCGCTGGAGCCAGCCTCGTCGCGCAGGCGGCGGGCCAGGTCCATGTCGGCGGCGTCGCGCGGGAAGGACACGGCCAGGTAGTCGAGCTCGAGGTCGGCGGCCAGCTTGATGTCGGCCTTGTCCTTGGCGGTCAGTGCCGGCGCGGTGAGGCCGCCGCCGCGACGGTTGATGCCCTTGTTGTCCGACAGCGGGCCGCCGATCAGCACGCTGCAGTGCAGTTCGTCGGCGGTGGTGGCATCGACGCGCATGACCACGCGGCCGTCATCGAGCAGCAGTTCGTCACCGATGCTGCAATCCTTGACCAGATCCGGGTAGTCGATGCCGACCACTTCCTGGGTGCCGGCATCGCGCGGGTGAGTGACGGAGAAACGGAAACGGTCGCCTTCCTTCAGCTCGATGCGCTTGTTGGCGAACTTGGCGATGCGGATCTTCGGGCCTTGCAGGTCGCCCAGCAGCGCGACGAAGCGGCCGTGGCGGGCGGCGATCTCGCGGACCAGCTCGGCACGGGCGCGGTGTTCGTCGGGCGAGCCGTGGGAGAAGTTCAGACGGGCGACATCCAGCCCGGCGACGATCATCTTTTCCAGCACCTCGGGCGAGCTGCTCGCCGGGCCCAGGGTGGCGACAATCTTGGTGCGACGCGGTGTCATTCGATGGCTCCTTTTTCAGTCTGGTCGCGAGGCTACTATGCTCGTTCGCTGTAGTCATCGTTATGCCGTACTACTCTTTCCGCGCCGTGAAAGGCCGCCGGACGGCCTGCAGTTTTTTGCTGCGCGGTCGATAAGCCGGCTCCGGAGGAGCCATCCATGCGTACCCTGATCATTGCCTGCCTGACCCTGTTCACCGTTGGCTGCAGCAGCCAGCACGCCGCCGATCGCCAGCTCAACGAGGCCTACAGCCGCTACGAGGCCGGCGACTGCGGTGGCGCCATGCTCGCCCTGTCGCAGGCCGAGCGCCGCACGCGCGGGCGTGGCGAGGTGCAGCCGGAAATCTCCCTACTGCGCGGCCAATGCCTGGAGCGTCAGGGGCTGTACGTCGATGCGGCGCAGATCTACCGCTTCATCCGTGCGCGCTACCCGGCCAGCGAATACGCCTACCGCGCCGCCGCACGGCTGGAGACGCTGCGCCAGCTCGGGCACTATGAGCCCGCCGAACCCGCGATCAGCCATCCGGTCCGACCCTGAGACGTATCGCGAACAGCTCATCCACGGAGGGAATGATGCGCGCACTGTTATTGCTGCTGGCCCTGTCACCCATGCTGGCGACGGCCGAGATCTACCGCTGGACCGACACCCAGGGCCGGGTGCACTTCGGTCAGCGCCCGGCGGCGGGTGCCGAGCGGATCGACGTGCGACCGCAGGTGGTCGAACGCGACGAGGCGACGCGACAGCGCGAACAGCGCAGCGAGAAGTTCTTCGAGGCGCGGCGCGAGGAGCGCCAGATCGCCGATGAACGGGCCGGACAGCAGCGGGCGCAGCGTGAGCGTGAGTGCCAGGGGCTGCGCGAGGAGCTGGAGGTGCTGCAGCGTGGCGGGCGTTACTTTCGTACCGATGCAGCGGGTGAGCGTGTCTACTACAGTGAAAACGACATTGAGAAAGCCCGGCAGCAACTGGCCAGCCGTATTCGCGAACGATGTGACTGAGCGAACTGGAAGCAGCGGCAGGGGCATGCGCACAGGCAGGCTCGAACCATGAATATCTCGAATCAGCGTCGCATCCAGCGGCACCAGCTGCCGTATTACCTGAACGTGTTCAATCGCCACACCGACAAGCCGCTGGGCTTCATCGGCAACCTCTCCGAGGGTGGCCTGATGCTGATCAGCCGCTATCCGATGATGCTGCAGAAGCGTTTCGACATGCGCCTGAAGATTCCCGGGCAGGTCGGTCAGCTGCGCTTCGTCGATTTCAGCGCCATCAGCCTGTGGTCGCGCGAGGACGTTACCCCCGGCAGCTACGACACCGGCTTCGAGCTGATCACGCCGCCGGCCGAGATCATGGAGATGATCGCCGCGCTGCATCATTACTTCAGTTTCCAGCCGAGCCCGCATGTGCCGCTGACCCAGCCGCCGCCCTTCGCGGCCGATCGCTCGCCCGATCACGACTGCTGCTGCGGGCGCTGACGGGGCGGTTCAGAGCACGCCGGCGCGTTTCCAGGCCAGGTAGCGGCCGACCAGCTCCGGCGCCACCTCGCGCGGACGTGCGTCCAGCACGTGCAGGCCGTGCGCGATCAGGCGGCGGGACAGGGCGTCGCGCCGTTGCAGATGCGCCAGCGTTGCGCAGTAGCCGAGGGCGTCGTCGAGGTTGGTCACCGGCTGCTGGCGCACGCGGTCGAGGACGTCCTCGCGCAGGCTGACCAGCAGCACCCGATGCCGACGCGCCAGGCGCTGCATGGCGGCGAGCAGTTCGTCGTCGTCCTCGTCGCGCAGGTTGCTCAGCACGATCACCAGCGCGCGACGCCGCTGGTGCGCCAGCACCTGATCGGCCGCAGCGGCGAAGTCGGCCGGCTGCAGGGTGCATTGCAGATCGTAGACGCTGTCGAGCAGCCGGCCGAGCTGCGCCTGGCCCTTGGCCGGGGCGACATGCCGTGGCGCATCGCTGGCGAAGGTCTGCAGGCCGACCGCGTCGCCCTCGCGCAGCGCGGCATAGGCCAGCAGCAGGCTGGCATTGAGCGCATGGTCGAAATGCGCCAGCTCGTCGTCCTGGCTGCGCATGCGCCGGCCACAGTCGAGCAGCAGGATGATCTGCTGGTCGCGCTCGTCCTGGTACTCGCGGGCAATGGGCGTGCGCATGCGCGCGGTGGCCTTCCAGTCGATCTGCCGCAGGCTGTCGCCATCGCGAAATTCGCGCAGCTGATGGAATTCCAGGCCGAGACCGCGGCGTGGCTGCTGACGCACGCCGAGCCGGTTCAGCCAGTGATCGACGCCCTGCAGGCCGGCGCCGTGCAGTTGTACAAAATCCGGATAGACGCGGGTGCCGCCGGGCAGCTCCAGCAGGCGTCGGCCGCGCCACAGGCCGAGCGGCGACTGCAGGCGGATCTCGCAACGGGTGAAGGTGAATTGCCCGCGCTGCAGCGGACGCAGCCGGTAGCCGAACGCACACTGCTCGCCGGGGCGCAACGAAACGCGCCGCGGCAGCTGCTCGAAGGCCATCTGCGCCGGTGGGTGGTCGAAGATTTCCAGCTGCAGCGGCGCGGCACCGTGATGCTGCAGCAGCAGGCCTACCTCGCTCCAGTGTCCCAGCGGCAGGCGCGCCGGCAGCTGGCGTTCGATCTGCGGCGTGGTAATGCGCCGCAAGCGCAGCGCATCGACGGCGGCGAGCAGACCGAGCGCCAGCAGCAGCCCCCACCACAGCGAGCGCCAGCCGCTGGCCGGTGCATGGCCGAGGGCATCGAGCACGCCCAGCGGCAGCCCCGCCATCAGCAGCACGGCGACGGCAACGAGCAGGCGCACGGACGGGCTCACGGTCGCACCCGGTAGCGGGCAGACGGACGATTCACAGGCGCGGCGCCGCGACCTGATCGAGCAGCTGGCGCAGCACGCGATCCACCGACAGCCCCTCGATATCCAGCTCCGGCGTCAGCCGCACGCGATGGCGCAGCACATCCGCCGCGCAGGCCTTGACGTCGTCCGGCGTGACGAACTCGCCACCGCGCAGCAGCGCCCGCGCCCGTGCGCCGCGTACCAGCGCGATCGATGCGCGCGGCCCGGCGCCCAGCGCCAGCCCCGGCCAGTCACGGGTGGCGCGCGCCAGGCGCACGGCGTAGTCGAGCACCTGCTCGTCCAGCGGCAGGTCGCTGGCGATCTTCTGCAATGCCAGCACGTCCTTGGCGCTGAGCTGTGGTCGCAGCGCGCTGACATCGAGCATGTCGGCGCGGGCCGAACGGGTCACCTGGCGCACCAGTCGCAGCTCCGCCTCGGCGTCGGGATAGTCCATGCGCAGCATCAGCATGAAACGGTCCAGCTCCGCCTCCGGCAGCGGGTAGGTGCCTTCCTGCTCGATGGGGTTCTGCGTGGCCATCACCAGAAACGGCTGCGGCACCGCCAGCGCACGGCCTTCGAGCGTCACCTGGCGCTCCTGCATCACCTCCAGCAGGGCCGCCTGGGTCTTGGCCGGGGCGCGGTTGATCTCGTCGGCCAGCAGCAGGTTGGTGAACACCGGGCCCTTGCGCAGCTTGAACTGCTCGCTCTGCAGGTCGTACACCGCGTGGCCGGTGACGTCGCTGGGCATCAGGTCCGGGGTGAACTGGATGCGGCTGAACTCGCCGGCGAAGCAGCGGGCCAGCGCGCGCACCAGCAGGGTCTTGCCGAGGCCCGGCACGCCTTCGACCAGCACGTGGCCGCCGGCGATCAAGGCGGTCAGCACGCCGTCGATGACCGCGTCCTGGCCGATCAGGGCCTTGCGCAGTTCCTCGCGCAGCGCCTGTGCCAGCTGGCTGGCGCGCTGGCGCGGGCTGGCGGTGGCGCCGGGAATGGGTTCGGCAGGGGATTCGCTCATAGGGCATTCCTGAGTGCTTGCAGGTCGGCGACCTGCCGGGTGAAGTCGATGGCGCTGGCGTCCGTCGCCGGGCGCATGGCCTGCTCGATGGTTGCGGCCGGCAGTCCGCTCAGCGCGCCGAGCAGCTCGTGCTGCTGCGTGGCCGGCACCTGATCGAAACCGGCATGACGCCGGGCGACGTGCTGCCGGATGTCCTGCTGCAAGCGCTGTAGCAGCACCGCGCGCCCGTCATGGCGCTGGATGAACTCCGCCGACGCCAGCAGGTGCTCCTGCAGCCGCCGGCGGGCGTGACCCGCAGGCGCCTGCAGCGGGCCGTGGCGCTGGCCAAAGTGCCAGGCACAGAGCAGGGCGAGCAGCACAAGGGCGGCCAGCACCTCGGGAAAGTGACGCAGCAGCAGGCTGGGCAGCCCCGGGTGATCGGCGCGGTAGACCAGGGTGACCTGGCTGTCCTGGGTCAGGTACCACAGCAGCCAGGCATGGTCGTACTCGCCGATGCGGTCGTTGTGCCAGATCCAGGCGTCGGTCAGGGCGGTGACCAGCCCCTCGCCGTGGCGCAACTGCAGCATGTGCGTGGCGCCGGCGCTGTTGGCCCAGGCATGGGCGCGCTTGTCGGCGTCGTAGAGGTGAAAGTCGGTATCGAAGGCGAGAAAGGCCGGGCTGGCTTCGTTGTCCAGATAGAGCCGGGTCAGCTGCGGCTGCTGCTCGTCGCTGGTCGATTCGCCCTGGGCGTTCGCGGCATCGTGGTTCTCGCTGGTGTACTGCTGCAGATTGAGGCGGTCTGCCAGCAGATCGCCGCTGTTGCCGTCCGTTTCGTTCCAGAGTCGCTCAGCGACGAACAGCAGGTGGCCGCCGCGTGCGGCCCAATCGAGCAGGCGCTGGGTCTGCTGCGGCGTCAGCTGGCCGCGATCACCGAGCAGCAGCAGACTGTGTCCCTTGGCCGGAGCCTGGTCGAGATCGGCCAGATGCTCGTTGTGGCTGACCGGGCGGCCGACTTCGGCGAGGAAGCGCTCGGCTGCCAGATAGGGGTTGGCACGTGCCTGTGCCGCCGGGCCGCGGTCGACGACTTCGTCGTAGGGCTGCAGTGCGGTCAGCAGGCGCGCGCCGGCCAGCAGCGCCAGCGCCACGCCGAGCAATATCAGCAGGTGTCGTTTCATGGCCGCGACTCCCGTTCGAACAGCCGGCGCCAGTCGGCGCACAGCGCGGTCCATGCTGCGTCGTCGGGTATCTGCCGGCCATAGGCGAGGCCTTGCCAGTGGTGCGTGAGGGTGGCGGCGAAGGCGTTCAGTTCGGGCCGCGCCAGGGTGTGCACGGCCTCCAGCACTTCGCCTTCGGTGTGACCGGCCACGAGCGGCAATCGATGATCATGCAGCAGGCGGCTGAGCATGGCGCGATAGAGCAGGCCGAGCGCCTGGCGGGGCTGCGTCGGCCAGAGCCGTTCGGCCGCGCTGGCGACGTCCTCCGGCAGGCTTTCCGGGGTCACGGCAAGGCCGAACAGCTGTGCCGGCGGCCGGTGACGTTTGCGTGGTCGCGGCAGGCGGCGACCGAAGGCCTGCAGCCAGTCGCGGCGGTGCCACAGCAGCAACGCGACCAGCAGTGCCAGTGCGCTCCACAGCAGGGTCTCGATCAGCAGCGTCAGGCGTTCGCGACCGTGCCAGAACGAGCCGAGCCGCAGCAGATTCTCCAGCAGGCGCGCCAGGATGTCGGGCTCGGCGTCGGCTGGCGTTTCGGCGAAACGCCAGCGGGTGACGGTTTCGCGCTGGGTGAAAGGCGGCTGATCGAGCAGGTCGCGCACCTGCTGGCGGGCATCGTCGCGGCTCAGCGGGGCGGTGGCGGTTGCGGGGGTGGCAGCGCTGTCATCCGCAGCCCACACGGGCGTGCTCGGCGACAGCAGGCAGAGGCCGAGCAGCAGCGCCGGCAGTGCCGTCAGCAGCTGTGCGCGCAGGCGGCGGAAGGCCAGTTCCAGGTCCCAGGCCTCGAGCCGGGTGCGGCGATTCAGGTAGAGGCTGAAGCCGCAGGCGACGTAGATCGGCTCCCAGACAATCAGCACCAGCACGTAGAGCAGGTTGGACAGGTGTTCCAGCCACAGCCAGCTGTCGTCCGCGCGCAGCAGGTCCTCCCAACTCCAGCTGTCGTAGGCCAGTTGCGCCGGCAGGAAGAAATACAGCAGCGCCAGCAGGCCGAGCCAGAGCGCGCCTTCCAGGTGCATGCCGACCACCGTGAGCCAGCGCGCCACGCTGCGCTCGCGTTGGCCGAGCACCGCCAGGCGGCGCTGGCGGGCCGCGCCCGCGAGCTCTTCGAGCTGCAGCACCGGCAGATCGAAGCTGCGCGTCGAGCTGAAGCGCCGCCAGGTCAGGCTGGCCAGCCACTGCGGACGCAGCACGCCGGGCAGCGCGAGCAGGCTCTGGCGCACGCCCGGCGTCTGACCGAAAACCGCGTGCGAGAGGATATGCAGCGGCAGGCGTTCAAAGAGCGGCTTCAGCCACCAGAACAGCAGCAGCGCCAGGCTCGGCTGCTGCCAGCACAGCGCGCTGAGCAGGCCGAATACCGGCAGCGTCAGCGCCGCCCAGGCGAGCATCAGCACGCCGGCATGGCGGCGCGCCAGCAGCGTGCCCAGGTCCAGCGCTTCCCAGGCGCTGCGCGGACGGATCGTCAGGTTCGCTTCAGCCGGATGCATGGCGAGCCCTGCCGGCGTAGAGGAAATAGAGCGCCACCAGCAGCCAGAGCAGCGCGCCGACCGCGTATTTGACACCGGCCGGGCCGTAGGTCATCGACGACCAGTACGCTTCGATAAACGCCGCGATCAACAGCATCAGCGTGGCGCCGGCAACCAGCCGCACGCCGCGTTCGGCAGCCTGGCGCAGTGCCTCGCCGCGGCGCAGTCGACCGGGGGCGAGCAGCGCTGCGCCGAGCTTCAGGCCCGCCGCACCGGCCAGGGTAATGGCGGTGAGCTCGAAGGCGCCGTGGCCGATGACGAACGACCAGAACGGCTGGTGGTAGCCGATCTCGCTCAGGTGCCCGGCCACCGCGCCGATGGTCAGGCCGTTGAACGCCAGGAAGAACAGGCTGCCGACGCCGAGCAGCAAGCCGCCGGCGAAGGTCTGGAAGGCGATGCCGATGTTGTTCATCACGTAGTAGCCGAACATCATCCAGTCCTCGGCCGAGCCGCGCTCGCCGAAGCGCCCGAGCCGGCTGGCATCGGGGTCGTAGAGGGTTTCCATCTCGGCGACCTGCTCGGTCGGCAGCACGCTGTAGACCAGCTCGGGGAACGCATAGACCAGCGCGCCCATGCCCAGCAGGCTGCCGTAGAACAGCAGGCTGGCGGCGAGTACACCGCGCCATTCCTCGCGTGCCAGACGGGCGAAGCCGCCGAGGACGAAGCCCAGCAGCCGGCCGAGCAGCGGGCTGCGCTGGCGATAGAGCTGCTGATGGCCGCGCAGTACCCGCCGGCGCAGCTGTTCCAGTAACGGGCTGCTGTAGCCGCGCGCCTCGGCCAGGGCCAGCTGCTGGCAGAGCCGACGGTAGGCGGCGGGGAAGTCCATCGCCTCGTCGTCGGCAGGACGGCCACGCTCGAGCGCGGCCAGGCGGGCATCGAAGCGCTCCCAATCGGGCTGGTGCCGCTGCTCGAACTGTTCCTGCTTCAGCGTCACGCGCAGCAGCCCCTGGGTGATCGCGAGCAAGCCAGGTACGGCCTGCGCGGCGGGCAGGCGCATGGGCTCGGCCAGCAGCGCGGCCAGCTCCTGGGCGCGCTCCGGGTTCAGCGACGCCTGGCGTTCGGCGAAATCGAGCAGCGCGCGCTGGGCGTCACGATCCAGTTCGACCGGTGGTCGCTGTGCTTCCACCATCGGCAGGGCGGGGCGCGTGCCGGGGCGTTCGGCGTAGACCACCAGGGTGCCGGCGGCCAGATCGCCGAGGCGCTTGAATGCCGGGTGCGCCAGGCAGCTCAGGGCGCCGAGGAAATAGCCGAACGGCAGCATGTCGACGAAACGCAGCAGGTTGCGCGTGAGCGATGCGGCCCAGCCGACCGGCGTGCCGTCGTCGTGCACCACGCGCACGCCCAGCCACTGCTTGCCGGGCGTGCGTCCCTGGTTGAGCACTTCGAACAGCACCATGTACCACCACTGCACGAGGAACAGCAGCAGCGCGCTCAGCCCGCTGCCGAACTTGCCCAGCAGGCCGAAACCGAGAAACAGCGCGAGCAGGATCGCCGCCCGCAGCGCCAGGTCCACGGCAAACGCCAGCGCACGCGGCACCAGCCCGGCCGGGCGCAGCAGCAGGTCGATGCCCTCGGGGGTTTCGACCCGATGGCGATTGTCCAGCGGCGGGGATGGCTGAGGGGAGGGCAAGACCTGGGCTCTGTGCGCGCGGCGGAGGCTGATGCTATGCGGCAACCGCCCGCCGGATCAATGCGCGACGGCTGCGGCTGTGGCGCGCATCGCGCTGTTAGACTGGTGGCCGATGATTGAGAAGGACCTTCGCGTGAGCCCTAGCATCTTCTGGTACGACTACGAAACCACCGGCATCTCGCCGCGCCGCGACCGGCCGCTGCAGGTCGCGGGTATCCGCACCAACGAGGCGCTGGAGGAGATCGGCGAGCCGCTGAACCTCTATTGCCGCCCCGCCGACGACATCCTGCCGCACCCGGCGGCCTGCCTGGTGACCGGCATCACACCGGGCATCCTGCAAGAGCGCGGGCTGGGCGAAGCCGAATTCATCACACGCCTGCATCAGGAGCTGGCCCTGCCCGGC
Source organism: Stutzerimonas stutzeri TS44 (assembly GCA_000263395.1). GTDB lineage: Bacteria > Pseudomonadota > Gammaproteobacteria > Pseudomonadales > Pseudomonadaceae > Stutzerimonas > Stutzerimonas stutzeri_C. Next base: position 154,622 of record AJXE01000003.1, on the reverse strand, counting down.
ACCTGCGGCGCCGGTTACAACAACCTGCGCTTCGACGACGAGATGACCCGCTACAGCCTGTATCGCAACTTCTTCGATCCTTACGCGCGCGAATGGCAGGGCGGCAACAGCCGCTGGGATCTGATCGACCTGGTGCGCACCGCCTATGCGCTGCGCCCGGAAGGCATCGAATGGCCGCAGGAAAACGGCCGGGTGACCCTCAAGCTCGATCGTCTGACGGTGGCCAACGGGCTGGAACACCTGCATGCGCACGACGCGCTGTCCGATGTACGCGCCACCATCGCCCTGGCGCGGCTGCTGCGCGACCGGCAGCCGCGCCTTTACGACTATCTGTACCAGCTGCGGCGCAAGCAGGCAGTGCTCGATCAGATCGAGCTGCTCAAACCGCTGGTGCATGTGTCGGGACGTTTTTCCGCCGAGCGTCATTATCTGGCCGTGGTGCTGCCGCTGGCCTGGCACCCGCTCAACCGCAATGCGCTGATCGTCTGCGACCTGCAGGCCGAGCCTGGGGTGCTCTGCGATGAAAGCGCGCAGACGCTGCGCGAGCGCCTGTATACCCGGCGCGATGAATTGGCCGCCGGCGCGCTGCCGGTGCCGCTGAAGCTGGTGCACGTCAACCGTTGCCCGGTGCTGGCGCCGTTGAGCGTGCTGCGCGAAGGCGACCTGACGCGGCTGCAGCTCGACCGGGCGCAGTGTTTGCAGCGCGCCCGGTGGTTGTGCGAAACCCGTGAGACGTGGTTGCCGAAACTGGCGCAGATCTACCAGCAGGAAGCCTTCGAGGAGTGTCTCGATCCCGAACAGCAACTCTACGATGGCTTTCTCGGCGAGCGTGATCGTCGCTTGTGCGAACAGGTGCGCAGCCTCTCGGCGAGCGAATGTGCTGCGCGCAACTGGACATTCGATGATCCGCGTCTGGCCGAGTTGCTGTTTCGCTACCGCGCGCGCAACTTTCCCGAAACGCTATCGACGGCCGAGCGCGAGCAGTGGAAGAGCTTCTGTCGGCAGCGTCTTATCGATGCGCAATATGGCGCGCCAAACACGCTGCAGCAATTCGATGAAGGCGTTCGGCAATCCGTTGCCACGGCAACTGCCGCGCAGAGCGAAGTGCTCGAGCAGTGGTGCAGCCATGTGCAGCAGTTGCGCGAGCGCTATGCAATAACCGGTTGAGCGCTCTGGGACGGCCAGACAAACAAAAACGCCGCATCCCGGTAAAGGATGCGGCGTTCTGTTATATCGCCGGGCGAATCAGTCGAGCAGGGTTGCCCAGCTTTCCACGGTGTCGGCGCCCCACTTGGCTTTCCACTCTTTCAGGGTCTTGTGGTTGCCGCCCTTGGTTTCGATAACTTCGCCGGTATTCGGGTTCTTGTATTGCTTGACCCGGCGGGCGCGCTTGCTGGCGACCGGTGCCTTGGCCGCACCGCGCGGAGCCCGGCTGCTGCGGGCGTCCGGATCGAGCAGGGCGATGATGTCGCGCAGCGACTTCTGGTATTCGCCCATGAGTTCGCGCAGTTTGCCTTCGAACTCCAGTTCCTTCTTCAGCTTGTCATCGGCGGAAAGGGATTTCAGCCGCTCTTGAAGTTCCTTGATGGCTTCTTCCGTGGCGCGGTATTCACTGATGAGGGACATATGCTTTCCTTGGGGATAGGGGGTGTACGCAAGTGGCGTCAATCATAGACATGCACAATCTGCAAGTAAATATAGTCGCCCCCCGGAAACGGGCTTTTATTTGTATATAAAATATTTCCCGCCGCGCCATTTGCCATTAAAGGGGTGCCACTCAACTCGTATGGCCAAGGATGCACCCTGGTAATTGCCCTACATGCACCGGGCGGCGCCGCACTGGATATAGCGCGGCTGCCGGTAACGAATCGTTGCGGCGATCTGGCCGGGCGCATGGGTCGATAATTCCATCGATTGTGCCGATGGGCGCCAGTTGGATGCTGGGCTAGAATGCGACGTCTTTTGTTTAGAGCGGAGTCATCTTTCAATGCGCACTTTCAGGCTGGTTATTGCCTGTCCCGACGGCGTCGGTATCGTGGCCAAGGTCAGCAACTTCCTCGCGACCTATAACGGCTGGATTACCGAAGCCAACCATCACTCGGATCATCAGAGTGGCTGGTTCTTCATGCGCCACGAGATTCGTGCCGACTCCCTGCCGTTCGATCTGGAGGGCTTCCGCCAGGCGTTCGCACCGATTGCCCGCGAGTTCTCGATGGAGTGGCGCATCACCGATTCCGAGCGGCGCAAGCGCGTGGTGCTGATGGCCAGTCGCGAGTCGCACTGCCTGGCCGATCTGCTGCATCGCTGGCACAGCGACGAGCTGGATTGCGATATCCCCTGCGTGATTTCCAACCACGATGACCTGCGCAGCATGGTCGAGTGGCACGACATTCCCTATTTCCATGTGCCGGTCGACCCGGCCCGCAAGGAGCAGGCATTCGCCGAAGTGACCCGTCTGGTGCGCGAACACGAGGCGGACGCCATCGTGCTGGCGCGCTACATGCAGATCCTGCCCCCGGAACTGTGCGGGGAATATGCCCAGCGGGTGATCAACATCCACCACAGCTTCCTGCCGTCCTTCGTCGGCGCCAAGCCGTACCACCAGGCCTCGCTGCGGGGCGTGAAGCTGATCGGCGCGACCTGCCACTACGTGACCGAGGAGCTGGATGCCGGCCCGATCATCGAGCAGGACGTGGTGCGCGTCAGCCACCGCGACAGCACCGCGGACATGGTGCGGCTGGGCAAGGATGTGGAGAAGATGGTGCTCGCGCGCGGCCTGCGCTATCACTTGCAGGACCGTGTGGTGGTTCACAGCAACAAGACGCTGGTATTCAACTGATCGAGGAGGCGGCATGACCGACCCGCTCGCACGCGCCACGGCCGAGGCGCCGCCGATCATCGGCAGTGGTTGCACCCGGCGCTACGACCCCGAGGCGCTGAGCGCCGAGCTGGGCACCGAGTTTCCCGGCGCCGCCGAACTCTGGCAGCGCCTGCACCCGGCAGATGCCCAGGCACCGGCCGAAGCTTCGTGCGGCGCCGGGCGACCGGCTGGCCGTCACCGCGCCGCGCTCGATTGAGCGCGCGTTTCCCGCCTTGGAGAACCTATCGATGGATGCATTCGCCGATCATCTGGTACTGGGCGCCGACGCCCACGGCCAGCCCAGCCTCCACCCGTTGCGCCTGGCCAACCGCCACGGGCTGATCGCCGGCGCCACCGGCACCGGCAAGACCGTGACCCTGCAGCGCCTGGCCGAGCAGTTCAGCGACGCCGGAGTCGCGGTGTTCGCCGCCGATATCAAGGGCGACCTGTGCGGCCTGGGCGCCGCTGGCGCACCGACGGGCAAGATCGCCGAGCGCATCGCCAGCATGCCCTGGCTGGGGCATCAGCCGCGTGCCTATCCGGTGACGCTGTGGGACGTGCAGGGCCGCAGCGGACACCCGCTGCGCACCACCCTCAGCGAGATGGGGCCGCTGCTGCTGGGCAACCTGCTGGAGCTGACCGACAGCCAACAGGCGGCGCTCTACGCGGCGTTCAAGGTGGCCGATCGTGAAGGTCTGCTGCTGCTCGATCTCAAGGACCTCAAGGCGCTGCTGGGGCATCTGCGCGACCATCCCGAGGTGCTCGGCGAGGACCGTGCGCTGTTCACCGGCGCTTCGTCGCAGGCTCTGCAGCGGCGCCTGGCGACGCTCGAACAGCAGGGCGCCGAGGCGCTGTTCGGCGAGCCGGCGCTGCAGCTGGAAGATCTGCTGCAGCCGGATCGCGACGGCCGCGGCCGTATCCATCTGCTCGACGCCAGCCAGCTGGTGCACGAAGCGCCCAAGGTCTATGCGACGTTCCTGCTCTGGCTGCTCGCCGAACTGTTCGAGCAACTGCCCGAGCGCGGCGATCAGGATCGGCCGCTCCTGGCACTGTTCTTCGACGAGGCGCACCTGCTGTTCAACGACACGCCCAAGGCGCTGCAGGAGCGCCTGGTGCAGGTGGTGCGGCTGATCCGTTCCAAGGGCGTGGGGGTCTACTTCGTCACCCAGTCGCCGGGCGATCTGCCGGACGATGTGCTGGCCCAGCTCGGCCTGCGTGTCCAGCACGGCCTGCGAGCGTTCACGGTGAAGGAGCAGAAGGCGCTGCGTTCGGTAGCCGACGGCTTCCGCGAAAGCCCGGAGTTCTCCGCGCTCGAGGTGCTCACCGAGCTGGGCATCGGCGAGGCGCTGGTGGGCGGTCTGGAGGCCAAGGGCACGCCGGCGATGGTGCAGCGGGTCGCGGTGGCGCCGCCGCAATCGCGCGTCGGCGTGCTGAGCGAGACCGAACGTGCCGAGCTGATCGCGCACTCACCGTTGCGCGGTCGTTACGACCAGCCGGTCGATCGCGAATCGGCCTACGAGATGCTGACGGCGCGGGCGCGCCAGGCGACTGCGCAGCCCGAGCCAGCGCCGGAAGCGCGTGGCAAGCGGGACAGCGGGGACGGCACGGTCGGCGATTTCGCCGGACGGGTGCTCAAGAGCGCGCTGAACCAGGCGGCCAGCCAGATCGGTCGGCAGATCGTGCGCGGCCTGCTGGGGTCGCTGCTGGGTGGCAAGCGCTGAAGGGCACCTCTAAAAACTACCTGCGTTGCCATCGCTGCGTTGAAAACAGGCTCACCGCCGTAAGGTTGAACGCGCTTTAGCGCGGCCCCGAAGGGGTGAGCGCAGCGAATCAAATGCTCATTTACAACTCGTAAACTGCGCTTTTTCGCCTGTTTTCGCCTTGTGCTGGCTGCCTCGCCTAGGTTTTTAGAGACGCCCTGAAGACGGTGGCCGCCGCTTGCCTGTGAGCAGGTATTCGGCGGCTGTCGAGGTACTGCAGGCAATTGCGGACGAGTATTGAAAGTCGCCGGAGTGCCGTCAGTTTTCCGCGTCGGAGTTTTCCTGCCGGGCTTTTTCTTTTTCCATCTTCTGCAGTTCTTCCTGGAATACCCGGTCCTGCAGGCTCGCCTTCTTGCGCCAGGGTTTGCGTTCCGGCTCGGTTTTGGCTGCATAAGTTGTAACTTCGCCGCCATAGATATCCTGGTAGCGCTGCGCCTGACGCTCGAGTTCGATGCGCAGTTGTTCTTTTGTCACGTAATTGGACCTGCCTTGTTGTGTGCGGATGAATAGGTGCTGAAGTGCTTCGGCGATACCGCAGCGCCAGTCGAGTGCCTTTCTGCCAAGACCCGCTTGCATCTTGCAGGCGGTGCAATGCGAAGGAAGCGCTGCTGCCTGGCATTTGTTTCTGCACGTGGATTTGAAAACGGGTAGCCGTTCAAGGAACTGGCGCAAGGCTCGAAACAGCCCTGTGGTCTTCGCGACGCGTGCAACGCCTGTCGCGAGAGTCCGCTGTGGATGCGGACTCGTCATGCTTCAGCAAGTTCGCATTATGCGCCGATCGACGTTTTTTGGCGATTTTCTTTGCGGCAAAATAAAACCCGCGTCAATACGCGGGTTTTATTCAGGGAACAACTTCGCTCAGCGGGCGATCTTGGCTTCGACAGCGGATTCGGCCCGACCGTAAACATCATCCAGACGTTCGATATCGTCTTCGCCCAGATAACTTCCGGACTGCACTTCGATGATCTCCAGTGGAATCTTGCCGGGGTTGGCCAGGCGGTGTACCGACGTGACCGGGATATAGGTCGACTGGTTTTCCGTGAGCAGGAAGGTCTTTTCGTTGCAGGTCACCTGGGCCGTGCCGGAAACGACGATCCAGTGTTCGGCGCGGTGGTGGTGCATCTGCAGCGACAGGCTGGCGCCCGGATTGACGCAGATCCGCTTGACCTGGAAGCGCCCGCCCATGTCCACCGAGTCGTACCAGCCCCACGGGCGATACACGGCGCAGTGGTTCTGGGTTTCCGGGCGCGCCTGTTCATCGAGACGGGCGACGAGTTTCTTGACGTCCTGCACCTTGTCCTTGTGGGCAATCATCATGGCGTCCTTGGTTTCCACCACCACGATGTCTTCCAGCCCCAGCACGGTCACCAGCTTGCCGTTGCCGTGAACCAGGCAGTTGCGGGTGTCCTCGGCGATCACGTCGCCCTTGAGCACGTTGCCGTTGGCGTCCTTGTTGTGCACGTCCCAGATCGACGACCAGGAGCCGACATCGCTCCAGCCGGCGGACATGGGCACCACGCAGGCGAGGCTGGTCTTCTCCATCACGGCGTAGTCGATGGAGTTGTCGGGGCAGCAGGCGAAGGTGGCCGGGTCGATCAGCAGCTCGTCGCCGTTCAGCGTGCTGCGCTCGAGCGTTGCGCAGCAGGTGTCGTAGATGTCCGGGTCGTGCTTCTTCAGTTCCTCCAGGAACACACTGGCGCGGAACAGGAACATGCCGCTGTTCCAGTAGTAGTCGCCCGATTCGACATAGCTCTGGGCGCGGGCTTCGTCCGGCTTCTCGACGAACTGGCTGACGCGGCTGATGCCTTCCGGCAGCCCGCTGTTGTCGTTCGGATCGCACTTGATGTAGCCGTAGCCGGTTTCCGGGCGCGTCGCCGGGATGCCGAACAGCACCATCTCGCCGTTTTCCGCAGCGTTGGTGGCCAGCGCCAGCGAGCGCTGGAAGGCGCGCTGGTCGTCGATCACGTGATCGGCCGGCAGCACCAGCAGCAGCTCGTCGCGGCCTTCTTCGACGAGTTTCAGCGCGGTGATGGCGATCGCCGGGGCGGTGTTGCGCCCGAAGGGTTCGAGCAGCAGGCCCTGGACGCCCAGCTTGCGCGCGGCCAGTTGCTCCTTGACGATGAAACGGTGTTCCTTGTTGCACACCAGCAGCGGCTGCTGGATACCCTCGAAGGCCAGGCGCTCGATGGTTTGCTGAAACAGCGTCTGCTCACCGGTGAGGGCGAGGAACTGCTTGGGGAACAGCTTGCGCGAGAGGGGCCACAGCCGCGAGCCGCTACCACCTGAAAGAATTACCGGAATCATGTCGTCTCTCCTGCATCGTTAAGAGCGTTCTGTTGCGAGCGCGCGGTCGGCGTGCCCGGGAAAATGGATGGGGCGAGCGGGGTCAGGGGCGCGGCCGGCGGTCGGGACGCAGGTCGTGGCTGCGTGTTCGTCCGTGCCGGCGTGGCGTGGGCGCTCCGATGGGAACGAGCGGGGCACGGCTGCCGGGCCGGGCGCATGCCGGCGTGGGGGCTGTCCGTCGCCGGGTGGCAGCGGGCGCCGCTGTCGTTCGTGTCGCCCGCCGCGGGAGCGGCTGGCTGTGGTCAATGTTCGAGAACCCGAGCACGTTCATGTGCGACGTTCCTTTCCGGTCTGGAGTTGTCGGTACGCGCCTTATGATTCCCGGCGTCGCTCGATAGTTCCCACGGGACGGACCGTTGATCGGCGAGGGGCGGGAGGCCGCGTCGTGCGGATCGACGACGCGCTCGGGAGGGGATGTGGCGCGGCGTACCGCGCGCGAGGGGTCAGGCGGCGGGGGTGTCGCGCAGGAATACGAGGTGATCGTCCGTGGAGTCGGTCGCGCTGAAGCGATAACCCTCGCAGGCGAAGTCGCGCAGGCGCTCGACCGTCTGGATGCGCTCCTTGATGACGTAGCGCGCCATCAGCCCGCGGGCCTTCTTGGCGTAAAAGCTGATGATCTTGTACTGGCCGTTCTTCAGGTCCTTGAAGTCCACGTCGATCACCCGCGCCTGCAGCGCCTTGCGCTTGACGGCCGAGAAGTATTCGTTGGACGCAAGGTTGAGCAGCACCGGGTCGCCTTGCGCCTGCAGCGCCTGGTTGAGCCATTTGCTGATGCGTTCGCCCCAGAACGCGTAGAGGTCCTTGCCGCGTGCGTTGGCGAGCTTCGTCCCCATTTCCAGGCGGTAGGGCTGCATCAGGTCCAGCGGCCGCAGCAGGCCGTAGAGCCCGGACAGCATGCGCAGGTGCTGCTGGGCGAAGTCGAAGTCGGCTTCGGTAAAGTCCTGCGCGGCAAGCCCGGTATAGACGTCGCCCTTGAAGGCGAGCAGGGCCTGCTTGGCGTTGTCGGTGGTGAAGGGCGTGCTCCAGCTGCCGAAGCGGGCGACATTCAGTGCCGCCAGCTTGTCGGAAAGGTGCATCAACTCGGCGATCTGCGCCGGCGAGAAGTCGCGCAGCTGTTCGATCAGCAGTTGCGAATGCTCGAGGTGTTCGGGGTGGGTGAAGCGCGGGGTGACCGGGGGCGTCTCGTAGTCGAGGGTCTTGGCGGGGGAAATCACCATCAGCATGTAGCAGCTCTCCTGTGTGCAGCGGCGATTCTAGGCGCGATGGCGAGCCCGGCTCCAGCTATCGTGCCGATTGAGGATGCTTGACCTTGCCAGATGGGCAGGGTGCAATCTGCGCCGCTGACGACAAGGAGGCAGCATGAGCGCGCGCGATCATTCCAACTGGCAACACCCACACGATTACCGTCCGCTGGAGCTGGGTGCCGAACGCCAGACCTGGGCCGTGGCGCTGCTCACCGGCGTGATGATGGTGGTGGAGATCGCCGCCGGTTACTGGTTCAACTCGATGGCGCTGCTTGCCGATGGCTGGCACATGTCCTCGCACATGGTGGCGATCGGTCTGGCGGCACTGGCCTACATGCTGGCCCGGCGTTACGCCGATGATCGGCGTTTCGCCTTCGGCACCTGGAAGATCGAGGTGCTGGCGGGTTTCTCCAGTGCGCTGTTCCTGGTCGGCATTGCGTTGATGATGATCTTCGAATCGCTGCTGCGGTTCTGGTCGCCGGCGAGCATTCGCTTCGACGAAGCGCTCTGGGTCGCGGTGATCGGCCTGCTGGTGAACCTGGCGTCGGCCTGGCTGCTGCACGACGGACATGATCATGGTCACGCTCATAGTCATCATCACGATCACGATCACGATCACGATCACGATCACGACCATGAGCATGCTGCGTCCAGGCACGGGCGCGACCTCAATCGCCACGCTGCCTTCATCCATGTGCTGACCGACGGGTTGACCTCGGTGGCAGCGATCGTGGCCCTGCTGGGTGGCAAGTTCTTCGGCTGGGGCTGGCTGGACCCGCTGATGGGCGTGATCGGCGCGTTGGTGATCCTGGTCTGGGCCAAGGGCTTGCTGGTGGAGACCGCCAAGGCATTGCTGGATCGGGAAATGGACGATCCGCTGGTGCATCGCGTGCGCCGGCAGCTGGAAGCGGTGCCGGATACCGAGGTGACCGATCTGCATCTGTGGCGCGTGGGTCGCGCCCAGTACAGCTGCATCCTCAGCGTGGTCACGCACCAGGATTACAGCGCCGACGATTACAAGCGTGTCCTGCAGGAGCTGCCGCAGTTGGTGCATGTGACGGCCGAAGTAAACCGCTGCGGCGAATCGGCGCACCTGGATTCCAGACTGTAGCCGGCTGCATTCCACACGCCAAGGGCGTTCCATCGATACGGACAATAAAAGCGGAAATCGCATAAAAACGCTTTTGCCCGTCATCGGTTTTGGGTTATTACCGAATCAGACCGCCGAACCCTGCGACACAGGTGGCGGCCCCTGGGTGGCCCCGAACCCCCGGCCTCCCAAGCCCGTTCACCCGGCCAGCACGGTGGTCTTTCTGCGGCGGAGCGCCAGTGGCTCTCCGTCGACTGACCCAACGAAAAGGTGATCGGTATGGATGACTTCGGCAGATCCCACGCGACTCAGCCCACCCTGTATGTTCTCGATACCAACGTCCTGATCCACGATCCCAACGCTTTGCTCAACTTCCAGGAGCACCAGGTCGCGATACCGATGACCGTGCTGGAGGAACTCGATCAACTCAAAACCGGCAAGCACAGCGTCGCCGCCGAGTGTCGCCAGGCGATTCGCCTGATCGACCGCCTGCTCGGCAATGCCACGCCCGCCGAGGTGGAGGCGGGCGTACCGATCCAACGGGACAAGAGCGGGCCACGCGGCAGCCTGTCGATCCTGATGAGCCAGCGGCTGGAGAACGGCCTGCCGGAGGACCTGAACGACAACAAGATCATCAATCTGGTGGTCGCGATCAGCAAACAGCGGCCCGGGGTGCCGGTGGTGCTGGTCACCAAGGACATCAACATGCGCCTCAAGGCACGGGCCTGCGGTGTGGCCGCCGAGGATTACCACACCGATCAGCTGGTCGACGACGTGGGCCAGCTGTCGCGCGGCTACCACAGCCTGAGCGGCTCGTTCTGGGACCGCGTGAGCAAGGTCGAGACCCATCAGGGGCACGGTCGCACCTGGCATCGCGTGCAGTTGGTCGACAACCTGCCGGCGGTACACATCAACGAGTTCATCCTCGACGAGCAGGGCTTCGTCGGCTGGATCAAGGGCATCAAGGACGACGAGCTGCTGTTGCTCGACATGCACCAGGAGCCGCTGCTGCATCAGGAGGCCTGGGGGCTGCGCCCGCGCGACATCCACCAGGCGCTGGCGCTGTTCGCCCTGCTCGATCCGGATATCCACCTGGTCAACCTGTCGGGCGCGGCGGGCTCGGGCAAGACCATCCTGGCGCTGGCCGCAGCGATCGAGCAGACGGTGGTCAGCAAGCGCTACCGGCGCATCATCGCCACCCGCAGCGTGCAGGGGCTGGACGAGGACATCGGCTTCCTGCCCGGCACCGAGGCGGAGAAGATGGAGCCCTGGCTCGGCGCCATCACCGACAACCTCGAAGCGCTGCACATGGACGATGAGAACACCCCCGGCAGCATCGACTACATCCTGCAGAAGGTGCCGTTGCAGTTCAAATCGCTGAACTACATCCGCGGGCGCAGCTTCCAGCAGAGCCTGATCCTCATCGACGAGTGCCAGAACCTCACCCCGCACCAGATGAAGACCATCATCACCCGCGCCGGCAACGGCTCCAAGGTGGTCTGCCTGGGCAACCTGGCGCAGATCGATACGCCCTACCTGTCGGCCACCAGTTCCGGCCTCACCTACCTGACGGAGCGCTTCAAGGACTTCTCCCACGGCGTGCACATCACCCTGCAGGGCGTGCCGCGCTCGATCCTCGCCGAGTTCGCCGAGGCGCACATGTAGTCCGCGCTCGCGACGGAAGGGGCGTTGGTGGTACCCCTTCCGGGGGCGGACCGAGTGCGGCTGGCTGGGTTAGACTCGCGACTTTCCCAGCCAGGAGCGCCATATGCTCACCCATCTCGATTCCCAGGGCCGTGCCAGCATGGTCGATGTGACCGACAAGGCCGTCACCGCGCGCGAGGCGACGGCCGAGGCGCGCGTGCGGATGCTGCCGCAGACGCTGCAGATGATCCAGCAGGGCGGCCATCCCAAGGGCGACGTGTTCGCCGTGGCGCGTATCGCCGGCATCCAGGCGGCGAAGAAGACCTACGAACTGATTCCCCTGTGCCATCCGCTGCTGCTGACCAGCATCAAGGTCGAGCTGCAGGCCGAAGGCGACGACAGCGTGCTGATTCGCGCCACCTGCAGGCTGGCCGGGCAGACCGGGGTGGAAATGGAGGCGCTGACCGCCGCCAGCGTCGCCGCCCTGACGATCTACGACATGTGCAAGGCGGTCGACCGCGGCATGTGCATCGAGGGTGTGCGCCTGCTGGAAAAACGCGGCGGCAAGAGCGGCCACTGGCAGGTGCAGGCATGATTTGCGTACAGTTTTTTGCCCGTTACCGCGAGGCGCTGGGCAGCGATGGCGAACGCCTCGACTGGGACTCGTCACTCACCTGCCTGGACGACCTGCGTCAGCGCCTGCTGGCGCGCGGCGGCGCCTGGGAAGTGCTCGGCGAACAGAACCTGATGTGCGCACGCAACCAGGAGCTCTGCAGCCTGGACGAGCCGCTCGTCGATGGCGATGAAGTGGCGTTCTTCCCGACCGTGACCGGAGGTTGAAATGAGTGTTCGGGTACAGCAGGCGGCGTTCGATCCGGGCGCCGAGTTGAATGCGCTGCACGCGGCCAATCTGGGCATCGGGGCGGTCGCCGCCTTCGTCGGTTACGTGCGTGATTTCAATGATGGTCACGAAATCGCCGGCATGTTCCTCGAACATGCGCCAGGCATGACCGAGAAGGCACTGGGCAAGATCATCGCCGAGGCCGAGACGCGCTGGCCGCTGCTCGGCATCGACGTGCTGCACCGCGTCGGTGCGCTGGAGCCGGGCGAGCCGATCGTGTTCGTCGGCGTGACCAGCGCGCATCGTGAGGCGGCGTTCGAGGCCTGCCGTTTCGTCATGGATTACCTGAAGACCCGCGCGCCGTTCTGGAAGAAGGAAAGCACGCCGGCCGGCGAACGCTGGGTCGATGGGCGCGACAGCGATCAGGCCGCGGCCGAGCGCTGGCAGCGCTGAGCGCCGTCGAGTGAGGGATATCAGTTCAGGGCGATATACAGCTTGAACGATATCGTGGAGAACATGACGATGATGCCCAGGCTGAGCAGCACGATGCCCCATTGCCGGTCGCGGTTGGCGAAGCCTGCGCAAAGCAGCACGAAGCCGGTGAGGATGAGCAGCAGCAGCCAGTCGAGGCTTTCCATGAAATCTCCTTGTACGCACCGTCAGCGCTTGTACGGTCGTTCCGTTGCGGTAGTAGCCGGCTGACCCGCGTCAGCCCGGCGTGGCGCACAAAAAAGGCGAAGCCGTAGCTTCGCCCGTCGTTTCCCAGTGTCTCAGCGGTGGCGCGGCACCGGCACCAGCAGCTCGGCTGGCGGCATCTCGCAGTGGATCTTGCGCCCGATCAGCTCATCGATTGGCGGCAGGGCGAAGGCGTCGTCCTCGCCGGCGAAACTGATCGAGGTGCCGCTGGCGCCGGCACGGCCGGTACGGCCGATGCGGTGCACGTAGTCGTCCGGGTCTTCCGGCAGGGTGAAGTTGATCACGTGGCTGATGCCATCGACGTGGATGCCGCGGCCGGCGACGTCGGTGGCCACCAGCACGCGAATCTTGCCCTCGCGGAAGCCTTCCAGCACCTTGATGCGCTTGTGCTGCGGTACGTCGCCGGACATCTGCGCGGCGCTGATGCCGTCCTTGGTCAGGCGTTCTTCGATGCGCCGCACCTCGTCCTTGCGGTTGGCGAAGACCATCACCCGGGTCCAGTCGTTCTGGCTGATCAGGTTGTAGAGCAGCTTGTACTTGTCGCTGCCGGCGACCGCGTAGACGTGCTGCTCGACGGTGTCGCTGGCGACGTTCTCCGGCTCGATCTCGACGATGGCCGGGTTCACCGTCCACTGGCGGGCGAGGTTCATCACGTCGTCGGTGAACGTGGCAGAGAACAGCAGGGTCTGGCGTTCGCTCTTGGGCGGCGTCTGGCGAATGATCTGGCGGACCTGGGGGATGAAGCCCATGTCGAGCATGCGGTCGGCCTCGTCCAGCACCATCACCTCGACCATGTCCAGGTGCACCTCGCCGCGCTGGTTGAAGTCCAGCAGGCGTCCGGGCGTGGCAACCAGGATGTCGCAGAAGCGCGATTCGAGCTGCTTGAGCTGCTTGTCGAAGTCCATGCCGCCGACGAAGCTCATCACGTTCAGGCCGGTGTACTTGGCCAGGTCCAGCGCGTCGTTGGCGATCTGCACCACCAGCTCGCGGGTCGGCGCGATGATCAATGCACGCGGCTCGCCCATGTAGCGATCTTTTGGCGGCGGTGTCTGCAGCAGCTGGGTGATGGTCGAGATCAGGAACGCGGCGGTCTTGCCGGTGCCGGTCTGCGCGCGGCCGATGGCGTCCTGGCCCTTGAGCGTGAAGCCCAGCACCTGCGCCTGGATCGGCGTGCAGTAGGGGAAGCCGAGGTCGTGAATGGCGTGCATCAGCTCGGGGGCGAGCTTGAAGTCATGGAAGCGGGTCTTGCCTTCGACCGGCTCGACCACGAAGTCTTCGAGCTTCCAGGCCGGGGCGGCGGGCTTGCTGTGGCGCGCACGGCGCGGTTTTTCGGCGGCGCGTGCGGGCTTTTGCGCTTGCGGCGCGGGCTGGGTGTGCGGCGTCTGGACAGGGTCGGTGGCAGAGCTGCTGGCGGCGGGCATCACGGGCGCCGGCTGGGGCTCATCCTTGGCAAAGATTTTCTTGAGTGCTTTGAGCACGGTCTTCTCGTCATCAATTGGGAAATTCGTGCGCCAGTGTAATGCAAGACGCTGGCCTGGCGAAGTATTGACCATGTTCCCGGTTGACAGCGCTGCGGCTCAGGCGCACAGCCGGTTTCGGCCCTGTTGCTTGGCCTGGTAGAGCACCTTGTCGGCGCGATCGATCAGGTCTGCCAGCTCGTCGTCCGCCTGCATCTGCGCCAGCCCGATGGACACGGTGACCCCCGGCAGGGTGCCGATGGCGGTATCGAACGTGCTGACCTGTTCGATGCTGCGCAACAGCCGCTCACCGATCAGCCGCGCCTCGGCCGTATCCAGCTCCGGCAGCAGGATGACGAACTCCTCGCCGCCGAAGCGGATCAGGCTGTCCTTGGGCCGCAGCTGGGCGCCCAGCGTGCGGGCGACCATCAGCAGCGCGTGGTCGCCGGCCAGGTGGCCGTGCTTGTCGTTGTAGGCCTTGAAGTGATCGACATCCAGCATCAGCAGGCACAGCGGCAGCTGGCTGAACGCGCAGCGGGCGCGCTCGCGCTCGAAGATGTGCTCCAGCCAGCGCCGGTTGAAGACGCCGGTGAGCATGTCGACGTTGGCGTTGTGCTCGCTGTTGATGATCAGCCGGTCGCTCAGGCGCACGCGCTCGCAGAGCAGGCCGACGAGATTGCGCATGAGTCGGGGCGAGGTCGTCAGGCAGTCGAAATCCCGGTTGTGCAGACGCAGCAGTCGGCTCGGCTGGCTGGCGGCGACGTAGGTCGGTGGTGGGAGGCGATCGACGAAGCTGATTTCGCCGGCGCACTCGCAGGGCTCGATCAGCCGCAGCACCGGGCTGTCCAGGGTGTCGAGGTAGACCGTCAGTTGCCCTTCGAGCAGTAGGTAGAGGAAGTGGTTGATGCTGCGTGGCGACAGCAGGACCTCGTCGACTGCCATTTCGCACAGCTCGAACCGATTGGCGAGCAGGCGCAGATGGGCCACGTCGACCTGCTGCATCAGGCGCATCTGGCTCAGTTGCAGCAGGTCTACCGGTTGCTGGAGCAGTTTCATCGCCACGCCCCTGCGGCGCGGCAACAGTCGCTGGCGATTTTCATCGCGCCCCCTCCCACGCGCCGCGAACTGGCGGGCGTGCGTCACGCGCAACGGCACCGAAGCATTCGGCCTTGTAGCAAGCGTAGCCGTGCAAATTCGACTGCGCCGCCTCGCTTTGCGAGGGCGATCGTTCAGGCCAGGCGTTCGGCCAGCCACTCGCCGATGTCGCGGATTTCCTGCGGCAGCACCTCATGGCCCATCGGGTAGTCGTGCCAGGTCGCCGCGACGCCCGCGGCCTGCAGGCCTTCATAGGCCGCGCGGCCCATCGGCGGCGGCACCACGTCGTCGCGGTTGCCATGCAGGCAGAGTGCCGGCTGGCGACGGGCGGTTTCGGTGAGTTGGAGGTTTTCGCTGAACGTCGGGGCGTAGGTGGACAGCGCGATGACGCCGCCCAGCGTGCCCGGCCAGCGCAGGTAGGCGGCATGCAGCACCACCGCGCCGCCCTGGGAGAAGCCGGCGAGGACGATGCGCGCCGGGTCGATACCGCTGTCGCGCTGCGCCTCGATCAGGCGGATGACCAACTCGGCGGACTCTTCCAGTTGGTCGCGGTTGATCGCGCGCGCCGGGCTCAGTGCCTGGATGTCGTACCAGCTGGGCATCTGCCAACCGCCATTGATGGTGACCGCGCGGGTCGGCGCCTGCGGCAGCACGAAGCGGGTGCTGAGCAGGCGCTGCTGCAGGGCTTCGGCGACCGGCTGGAAGTCGTAGCGGTCGGCGCCCAGGCCGTGCAGCCAGATGACGCAGGCATCGGCCTGCCGGGTCGGTTCGATGATCAGGGGTTCGCTCATGGGAGGGCTCCGGCGGCTAACGGCGAAATCGCCCCAGCCTGGGGCGCGGGCGAATCGCCAGTGGTGAAAGTCGTGCGAGGTTACCCGGTTGTGCGGCGCCGGTGCACCCGCGCTACCGCGGGGCCTGGCGTGGGCAGTTGCTGGCACGTCGCCTGCCTCGTCGCCGTCGGGTGTTCCGGGCGGTTCCGCTGACGGCGAAATCAAGGCAAATCGACGACATTGCCGAT
Source organism: Stutzerimonas stutzeri TS44 (assembly GCA_000263395.1). Classification (GTDB taxonomy): domain Bacteria; phylum Pseudomonadota; class Gammaproteobacteria; order Pseudomonadales; family Pseudomonadaceae; genus Stutzerimonas; species Stutzerimonas stutzeri_C. The sequence continues at coordinate 138,574 of AJXE01000003.1, read as the reverse complement.
CACTCAGCTGCGACTAGACTCAGCTTTGACTCTGCTGCCAGTGCTCTCGCCGAACCGTTCGCGAGGTGGCGGACGATTCCGACCCGAGAATAAGAAAGCAAACTGGAGGTTTCGATGAAGAGGGTGAAATCCACACTGACCGTGCTGAGCGTCGCGACGCTGTTCGCTATCAGCGGGGCGGCGCATGCCGGGGCGACCCTGGATGCCGTGAAGAAGAAGGGCTTCGTGCAATGCGGCATCAGCGACGGGCTGCCGGGGTTCTCCTTCGCCGATGCCAAGGGGCAGTACAAAGGCATCGACGTGGATGTCTGCCGCGCGGTGGCCGCTGCGGTGTTCGGCGATGCCGGCAAGGTCAAGTTCAGCCCGCTGACCGCCAAGGAGCGCTTCACCGCGCTGCAGTCCGGCGAGATCGACGTGCTGTCGCGCAATACCACCTGGACCAGCTCGCGGGATTCGGCGATGGGGCTGAACTTCACCGGGGTGACCTATTACGACGGCCAGGGCTTTCTGGTGAACAAGGAGCTCGGCGTCAGCAGCGCCAAGGAGCTGGACGGCGCCACCGTCTGCATCCAGGCCGGCACCACCACCGAACTCAATCTCTCCGACTACTTCCGCGCCAACGGCCTCAAATACACCCCCATCACCTACGACACCTCCGACGAGAGCGCCAAGTCGCTGGAATCGGGCCGCTGCGACGTGCTGACCTCTGACCAGTCGCAGCTCTATGCGCAGCGCATCAAGCTGGCCAATCCCGAGCAATACGTCGTGCTGCCCGAGGTGATCTCCAAGGAACCGCTCGGCCCGGCCGTGCGCCAGGGCGACGAGGAATGGTTCGATATCGTGCGCTGGACGCTGTTCGCCATGCTCAATGCCGAAGAGCTGGGCGTGACCTCGGCGAACGTGGAGAAGGTCGCCAAGGAAACCAAGAACCCGGACGTGGCGCGCCTGCTCGGTGGCGAGGGTGAATACGGCAAGGACCTCAAGCTGCCGGCGGACTGGGCGGTGCAGATCGTCAAGCAGGTGGGCAACTACGGCGAGATCTTCGAGCGCAACGTCGGCGCCGGCAGCGCGCTGAAGATCGAGCGCGGCCTCAATGCCCTGTGGAACAAGGGCGGATTGCAGTACGCACCACCGGTGCGTTGAGTGTCCGGGGCCGGCGGCAGGCGCTGCCGGCCCGTTTCCAGGGAACGGCACTGACGGCACGCGCTCCGCTTCGGCGGTGCCGTACGAGGGTTTTCGATGCGCAGTACTGAATCAAGGCCTGCGGGACGCTCGCCGCTGACCGATCCGCGCGTGCGCGCCTGGGTGTTCCAGGTGCTGGCGGTGGTCACGGTGGTGGCGTTCGGCTGGTTCCTGTTCGTCAACACGCAGGCCAATCTGGCCCATCGCGGCATCACGTCCGGTTTCGGCTTCCTCGACAATGCCGCCGGCTTCGGCATTTCCCAGCACCTGATCGACTACAGCGAGAGCGATTCCTACGGCCGGGTGTTCTGGATCGGGCTGCTCAACACGCTGCTGGTCAGTGTCATCGGCATCATCCTGGCGACGCTGATCGGCTTCACGCTAGGCGTGGCGCGGCTATCGTCGAACTGGCTGGTCCGCCAGCTGGCGACGCTGTATATCGAGACGTTCCGCAACATCCCGCCACTGCTGCAGATCTTCTTCGTCTATTTCGCGGTGATCGGTCCGCTGCCCGGCCCGCGCGACAGCCTGAGCCTGGGCGGTGTGATCTTCCTCAACAATCGCGGCGTGCAGCTGCCGGCGCCCAGTGCCGCGGAGGGTTTCTGGCCGTTCTGGCTGGCGCTGCTGGCGGCGGCGCTGGCGGTTGTGGTGCTCGCCCGCTGGGCGCGTGCGCGGCGGCATGCCACCGGGCAGCCGTTTCCGTTGTTCTGGTCGAGCCTGGCGCTGCTGGTGGCGATTCCCACGCTGAGCGTGCTGCTGTGGGGCGCGCCGTTCGACTGGGAGGTGCCGCAGTTGCAGCGCTTCAACATCCGCGGCGGCTGGATCGTGATTCCCGAACTGGTGTCGATCGTGCTGGCGCTGGCGGTCTACACGGCGGCGTTCATCGGTGAAACGGTACGTGCCGGCATCCAGGCGGTCAGCCACGGACAGAGCGAGGCGGCCGAGTCGCTGGGGTTGCGCGCCGGACAGACGCTGCGGCTGGTGATCATCCCGCAGGCGCTACGGGTGATCGTCCCGCCACTGACCAGCCAGTACCTCAACCTGACGAAAAACTCCTCGCTGGCGGCCGCCATCGGCTACCCGGACATGGTGTCGCTGTTCGCCGGTACGGTGCTCAACCAGACCGGCCAGGCGATCGAGACGATGGCGATCACCATGAGCGTGTACCTGGCCATCAGCATCAGCATTTCGCTGCTGATGAACGGGTACAACCGGCGCATCGCGCTGATCGAACGGTGAGGAGCAAGCCATGACGACTCACCATTTCAAGCCTGACCTGCCGCCGCCGTCGAGCAACCTGGGCGCCATCGGCTGGCTGCGGGCGAACCTGTTCTCCGGCGTCGGCAACACGCTGCTGACGCTGCTGGGGCTGTATGCGATCTGGCTGGTGATTCCGCCGCTGCTGGACTGGGCGATCTTCAGCGCCGACTGGAGCGGCGAAACCCGCGCCGACTGCACGCGCGAAGGCGCGTGCTGGGTCTTCGTGCGGGCGCGCTTCAGCCAGTTCATGTACGGCTTCTACCCGGCCGAACTGCGCTGGCGGGTCGACTTCAGCGTGTGGCTGGCGATCATCGGGGCGACGCCGTTCTTCCTGCGCCAGATGCCGCACAAGGTGCGCTACGGGTTTGCCTATCTGCTGAGCTACCCGCTGCTGGCGTACTGGCTGCTGCATGGCGGCTTCCTCGGCCTGCAGACGGTGTCGACCAGCCAGTGGGGCGGCCTGATGCTGACCATCGTCATCGCCGCCGTGGGCATCGCCGGTGCGCTGCCGATGGGCATTCTGCTGGCGCTGGGGCGGCGCTCGGACATGCCGGCGATCCGCGTGCTGTGCGTGACGTTCATCGAGTTCTGGCGCGGCGTGCCGCTGATCACCGTGCTGTTCATGTCTTCGGTGATGCTGCCGCTGTTCCTGCCCGAAGGCATGAACCTGGACAAGCTGATGCGCGCCATGCTGATGGTGATCTTCTTCGAGGCGGCCTATATCGCCGAGGTGGTGCGCGGCGGCCTGCAGGCGATCCCCAAGGGCCAGTACGAGGCCGCCGCGGCGCTGGGCCTGGGCTACTGGCGCAGCACGCTGCTGGTGATCCTGCCGCAGGCGCTGAAGCTGGTGATTCCGGGCATCGTCAATACCTTCATCGCGCTGTTCAAGGACACCAGCCTGGTGATCATCATCGGCCTGTTCGACTTCCTCAACAGCATCAAACGCGCCACGGCGGACCCGGCCTGGCTGGGTATGTCCACCGAGGGCTATGTGTTCGCCGCGCTGGTCTACTGGCTGTTCTGCTTCGGCATGTCGCGCTATTCGATGCACCTGGAGCGCAAGCTCGATACTGGTCACAGGAACTAGGAGAGGGTTATGAGCGATACCGTGGCACGACCGGAGCAGGCGAGCGAGCCGGTCATCCTCATGCAGGGCGTGCACAAGTGGTACGGCCAGTTCCATGTGCTCAAGGACATCAACCTGAGCGTGCGCCAGGGCGAGCGCATCGTGCTCTGCGGGCCGTCCGGCTCGGGCAAGTCCACCACCATCCGCTGCCTCAACCGGCTGGAGGAGCACCAGCAGGGACGCATCGTCATCAACGGTGTGGAGCTGACCAGCGATCTCAAGCACATCGAGACGGTTCGCAGCGAAGTCGGCATGGTCTTCCAGCATTTCAACCTGTTCCCGCACCTGACCGTGCTGCAGAACTGCACGCTGGCACCGATGTGGGTGCGCAAGCTGCCGCGCCGCCAGGCCGAGGAAGTGGCCATGCATTACCTGGAGCGGGTGCGCATCCCGGAGCAGGCCGGCAAATATCCCGGCCAGCTCTCCGGCGGCCAGCAGCAGCGCGTGGCGATTGCCCGGGCGCTGTGCATGAAACCCAAGATCATGCTGTTCGACGAGCCGACCTCGGCGCTCGACCCGGAAATGGTCAAGGAGGTGCTGGACACCATGATCCGCCTGGCCGAAAGCGGCATGACCATGCTCTGCGTGACCCACGAGATGGGCTTCGCGCGCACCGTGGCCGACCGGGTGATCTTCATGGATCGCGGCGAGATCGTCGAGCAGGCCGAGCCGGAGGTGTTCTTCAACAACCCGGTGAATGATCGGACCAAGCTGTTCCTCAGCCAGATCCTGCATTGAGCGCCGCCTGGCCTTCGATTGACGCCGGTCATGGGGTTGCGCCCGTGCCTGGCCTGTAATCGCCAGTCATCATCGAGGCTCGGGAAGCGGGGCATGTCCAAGCGCAGAAAGGGTGGCGTCACGCGGTCGCTGCAAGGGCTCGCCGTCTGGCTGCTGGCGGGCTTGCTGGCCGCCGCGGCGCAGGGGCAGGAATCATGGAGCGAGGCGGACATCCGCGCGTCCCGCCAGCTGCTACGCGCGACCACGGCGGCGCAGGCACCGGTCTACCAGGCCGATCCGCTGGAGCTGATGCTGGTGGTCGAGGCCGGTGATTCTCACGTCTCGATCCTCGATGGCGACAAGCTCGAGCCCTTGCATCGTTTCGCCACCCGGGCGCAGCTGCAGGGCAGCCCGAAATTCACCCGCGACGGGCGCTATGCATTCTTCGTGTCCCGCGATGGCTGGGTGACCAAGTACGACCTGTGGACGCTGGAGGTCGTGGCCGAGGTGCGCGCAGGGCGGGACACCCGCAACATTGCCGTCGACCCGACGGGCGATCACGTTGCCGTGGCCAACTACCAGCCCCATGCCCTGGTGCTGCTGGACGGCGACCTGAACCTGCTCAAGTCGATGCCGGCGCTCGACCAGAAGACGCAGCGCAGCTCGCGGGTGTCGGCGGTCTACAGCGTGCCGTCGCGGCGCTCGTTCGTCGTGGCGCTGCAGGACATCGCCGAGTTGTGGGAGGTCAGCTACGACCCGCAAGCCGAAGACATGGCGATCGGCCTGGTGCACGACTTCCAGTATCGGGAGGGCACCTTCGTCACGGGGTATCTCAATCCACGACGCATCGAGCTGGACGCGCCGCTGGATGATTTCTTCTTCAATCCTGATCCGGCCGAGCTGTTCGGCGTGTCGCCGCAGGGCGAGGTGCAGGTGATCCACCTGGATGCGCGCCAGCGAATCGGCGGCTTGCCTTTGCACGGGCGCCCGCACCTGGGTACGGCCGTCACCTGGCGCCGCCAGGGGGTGACGCTGATGGCCAGCACCAACCTGAAGCTGGCGGAAGTTGCTGTGGTCGACCCGCAGCGGCGCGAACTGGTGCAACGCATCGCCCTGCAAGGTCCGGGTTTTTTCCTCGCCGGCCATGAGAACAGCCGCTACCTGTTCGTCGATTCGATGCTGGCGGCCGATTCGCGGCATGTACTGCAGGCGATCGACCGGGAAACGCTGGAGGTTGCGCGGCGCTTCGCCGCCGCGCCGGGCGACACGCTGGCGCACGTCGAATTCACCCGCGACGGCCGTTATGCGCTGGCCAGCCTGTGGCGCGACGACGGCGCCGTGATCGTCTTCGATACGCAGAGCCTGGCCGAGCTCAAGCGCCTGCCGATGAGGCAGCCGCGAGGGACATACAGCGTCTGGCGTGGCATCGAAGCCCAGCAGGGCGGTGCGCGGTAGTGGCAGCCGGCTGGCCGGGCGTGCGTTGGCAGTCGAGCTTGCGTCGGGCCGCTGCCCCTTGACCGCCGTCATGGGCTAGAATACGCGCCCCGACTGCTCCCCTCTTCGAGGCTGTTCCGACGATGTTGATTCTGCGCGGCGCTCCCGCTCTTTCCGCCTTCCGTCACGGCAAGCTCCTGGCACAACTGACCGAGAAGGTCCCCGCAGTGAGCGGACTGTATGCCGAGTTCGCCCATTTCGCCGAGGTTTCCGGCGCGCTTGGCGCGGAAGAGCAACAGGTCCTGACCCGCCTGCTCAAGTACGGCCCCAGCGTGCCGGTGCAGGAGCCAGCCGGGCGGCTGTTCCTGGTGGTGCCGCGTTTCGGCACCATCTCGCCCTGGTCGAGCAAGGCCAGCGACATCGCCCACAACTGCGGCCTGGAGAAGATCCAGCGCCTGGAGCGCGGCATCGCCTACTACGTGCAGGGCGAGCTGTCCGACAGCGCCGCCGCGCTCGTCGCCGCCGCGCTGCATGACCGCATGACCCAGCTGGTGCTCGGCCGTTTCGAGGAAGCCGCCAGCCTGTTCAGCCATGCCCAGCCCAAGCCGCTCACCGCCGTGGACGTGCTCGGCGGCGGTCGTGCCGCGCTGGAGCAGGCCAACGTCGAGCTGGGCCTGGCGCTGGCCGAGGACGAGATCGACTACCTGGTGCAGGCCTTCACCGGGCTGGGGCGCAACCCGCACGACATCGAACTGATGATGTTCGCCCAGGCCAACTCCGAGCACTGCCGGCACAAGATCTTCAATGCCAGTTGGGACATCGACGGCGAAAGCCAGGACAAGTCCCTGTTCGGCATGATCAAGAACACCTACCAGCTGCACAACGAGGGCGTGCTGTCGGCCTACAAGGACAACGCCGCCGTCATCGTCGGCAATGTTGCCGGCCGCTTCTACCCGAATCCGGAGACGCGCGAGTACGCCGCGAGCCAGGAGCCGGTGCACATCCTGATGAAGGTGGAGACGCACAACCACCCGACCGCCATCGCGCCGTTCCCGGGGGCCTCCACCGGCTCCGGCGGCGAAATCCGCGACGAGGGCGCGACCGGTCGCGGTGCCAAGCCCAAGGCCGGCCTGACCGGCTTCACCGTCTCCAACCTGAACATCCCTGGCTTCGAGCAGCCCTGGGAGAAGCCCTATGGCAAGCCCGAGCGCATCGTCACGCCGCTGGACATCATGATCGAAGGCCCGCTGGGCGGCGCCGCATTCAACAACGAATTCGGCCGCCCGGCGCTGACCGGCTACTTTCGTACCTTCGAGCAGGCGATCGACACGCCGCGCGGCGAGGAAGTGCGCGGCTACCACAAGCCGATCATGCTCGCCGGCGGCATGGGCAACATCCGTGAAGATCACGTGCAGAAGGGCGAGATCTCGGTCGGCGGCAAGCTGATCGTGCTCGGCGGCCCGGCCATGCTGATCGGCCTGGGCGGCGGCGCGGCCTCGTCGATGGCCACCGGCACCAGCTCGGCGGACCTGGACTTCGCCTCGGTACAGCGCGACAACCCGGAAATGGAGCGTCGCTGCCAGGAGGTCATCGACCGCTGCTGGCAGCTCGGCGAGCACAACCCGATCAAGTTCATCCACGACGTCGGCGCCGGCGGCCTGTCCAACGCCTTCCCCGAGCTGGTCAACGATGGCGGTCGCGGTGGTCGCTTCGAGCTACGCAACATCCCCAACGACGAACCCGGCATGGCGCCGCACGAGATCTGGTGCAACGAGTCCCAGGAGCGCTACGTGCTCTCGGTCGATGCCGCCGATCTGGAACGCTTCGCGGCGATCTGCGAGCGCGAGCGCTGCCCCTTCGCGGTCGTCGGTGAGGCCACCGAGGAAGCGCATCTGACCGTCGCCGACAGTCACTTCGGCAACAAGCCGGTGGACATGCCGCTCAATGTGCTGCTCGGCAAGGCGCCGCGCATGCACCGCAGCGCGCAGCGCGAAGCCGAGCAGGGCGACGACTTCAATGCCGCGGCGGTCTACCTCGATGAGGCCGTGGGCCGCGTGCTGCGCCACCCGGCGGTGGCGAGCAAGAGCTTTTTGATCACCATCGGCGACCGCAGCATCACCGGCCTGGTGGCGCGTGACCAGATGGTCGGTCCCTGGCAGGTGCCGGTGGCCGATTGCGCGGTGACGGCCGCCAGCTACGACGTCTACACCGGCGAGGCGATGGCGATGGGTGAGCGCACGCCGCTGGCCCTGCTCGACGCCCCGGCCTCTGGGCGCATGGCGATCGGCGAAACGCTGACCAACCTTGCCGCGGCGCGCATCGAGAAACTCTCCGATATCAAGTTGTCGGCCAACTGGATGGCCGCCGCCGGCCACCCGGGCGAGGATGCACGGCTGTACGACACCGTGCGTGCTGTTGGCATGGAGCTGTGCCCGCAACTGGGCCTGACCATCCCGGTGGGCAAGGACTCGATGTCGATGAAGACGCGCTGGTCGGACGAGGGCGCCGAGAAGAGCGTGACCTCGCCGCTGTCGCTGATCGTGTCTGGCTTCGCCCCGGTTGCCGACATCCGCCAGACCCTGACCCCGCAGCTGCGACTGGACAAGGGCGCCACCGACCTGATCCTGATCGACCTCGGTCGTGGCCAGAATCGCCTGGGTGGCTCGATCCTCGCCCAGGTCTACGGCAAGCTCGGCCGCGAAGTGCCGGATGTCGATGATGCCGAGGACCTGCGCGCGTTCTTCGCGGTGATTCAGGGGCTCAATACCGACGGCCTGCTGCAGGCCTATCACGACCGCTCCGACGGCGGCCTGTTGACCACCGTGCTGGAAATGGCCTTCGCTGGCCACTGCGGCCTCGATCTGAATCTCGATGGCCTGCTGGACGACGCCGACGATGTGCCGGCCGTGCTGTTCAGCGAGGAACTGGGTGCGGTGATCCAGGTGCGTCAGGACGATACCGAAATCGTGCTGGCGCAGTTCAGCGCTGCCGGCCTCGGCGATTGCGTCGCGGTGATCGGTCAGCCGAGCAACAACGGTTATGTGTCGATCCGCCTGGCCGGCAGCGAAGTGTTCAGTGGCGACCGTCGCCTGCTGCAGCGCGAGTGGGCCGAGACCAGCTACCAGGTCCAGCGTCTGCGCGACAACGCCGACTGTGCCGATCAGGAGTTCGATGCGCTGCTGGAGGAAGACAACCCCGGCCTCAGCGTCAAGCTCGGCTTCGACGTCAACCAGGACATCGCCGCGCCGTACATCAAGCGCGGCGTGCGGCCGCAGGTGGCGGTACTGCGTGAGCAGGGCGTCAACGGCCAGGTGGAAATGGCGGCGGCGTTCGACCGGGCCGGCTTCGCCGCGGTGGACGTGCACATGAGCGATATCCTCGCCGGGCGCGTCAGCCTCGAGGCGTTCAAGGGGCTGGTCGCCTGCGGCGGCTTCTCCTATGGCGACGTGCTCGGCGCCGGTGAAGGCTGGGCCAAGTCGATCCTGTTCCACGCCCGCGCGCGCGATGCCTTCCAGGCCTTCTTCGAGCGCACGGACAGCTTCGCCCTCGGCGTGTGCAACGGCTGCCAGATGATGAGCAACCTGCACGAGCTGATTCCGGGCACCGAGAACTGGCCGCACTTCGTGCGTAACCGCTCGGAGCAGTTCGAGGCGCGCGTAGCGATGATCCAGGTGCAGGATTCGCCGTCGATCCTACTGCAGGGCATGGCCGGCTCGCGCCTGCCGATCGCCATCGCCCACGGCGAAGGGCATGCCGAGTTCGCCAGCGAGGAAGCCCTGCTGCAGGCCGATCTGTCCGGCGCGGTGGCGCTGCGCTACATCGACAACCACGGCAAGGTCACCGAGCGCTATCCGGCCAACCCCAACGGCTCGCCGCGCGGCATCACCGGCCTCACCAGTCGTGATGGCCGGGTGACCATCATGATGCCGCACCCCGAGCGGGTGGTACGTGCCGTGACCAACTCCTGGCGCCCGGACGAGTGGCACGAAGACGGCGGCTGGATGCGCCTGTTCCGCAACGCTCGCGTCTGGGTGGATTGATCGCGGTAACTTCACCCTCGCGCAAACGAAAAGGCCCGATGGAATCCTGTCCATCGGGCCTTTTTTCATCCGGATGCTTGCGCGAGGTGAACCCGGGGCGTCTTGCCGCGTCTCAGCTTTGATCGACCGCACCATTCGTTGTGAGTCGTCATGCCAAAATGCCACTTATTGTCGGTGGAAGCTGTTTCACCGATCTGATTCCGCCTGGAGAACCCGATGTACAAGCTGTGTTTCTACGTTCCGGAGAGTCATCTGGATGCAGTCAAGAAAGCAGTGTTCGCAGCTGGTGCCGGCCGTATCGGCGCCTACGACAGCTGTTGTTGGCAGGTGCTCGGCCAGGGCCAGTACCGCCCGCTGGTGGGCAGCCAGCCCTTTCTCGGGCAGTTGGAGCAGGTGCAGCATGTTGCCGAATGGAAAGTCGAGCTGGTGGTTGCCGACGAGTTGATCCACGACAGCGTCAAGGCGTTGAAGAAGGCGCATCCCTACGAAACGCCGGCATTCGATGTCTGGCGCCTGTCGGACATGCAGTTCTGACGGCATGCCGAAGGCGGGCGCCAGCGGCGCCCGTGAAGATTCAGGGACGGATTTCGATCAGCGTACCGTTGCGCACCAACTGCCAGATTTCCTGCATGTCGGCGTTTTTCAGCGCGATGCAACCCTCCGTCCAGTCGAGGGTGTGGAAGTACCACTCGGGGTATTCCTCGTCCAGCGGCGTGCCGTGCAACATGATCATGTCGCCGGGCTGTACGCCTTCGGTCTCGGCGCGCGCGAGGTCGCGGGCGTTGGGATAGGAGATGTGCATGGACAGGTTGAACTTGTCACTGGTCTTGCGCCAGTCGATCCAGTAGAGCCCCTCCGGTGTGCGCTGGTCGCCCTGGCGCAGCTTGGCGCCGGCCGGCTGTTTGCCGAGCGAGACGCGATAGCTCTTGAGCGTCTTGCCGTGGCTGAGCAGATGCAGTCGGCGTTCGGACTTGATGACCAGCACCTTGTCGATGGTCGCCCCCTCCAGATGCGGCGTTGCATTGGCGTGGGAAAGCGTGGCGAAGGTGAAACAGAAAATTGCGAACAGCCAGCGCATCGGAGCTCTTCCTGCAATACGACGACATCAGACCAGTGGTCGGGGAACGGCATGGCGCCGGCGTGTGTACCGGGAGGGCTTGCTGCGCCCGGCCGGTGAAGCGACATTCTAGGACACCGGTGAAGGCTCGGGAAAGACGGGCCGACCGCGAGCCTGTCGTGTGATCGCCGGGTGCCGGTGCTCGAGATTCGGGCTGCAGCATTCCAGGCGGTTTTCTGGTCATTGCCAGGGCAAGACGAAAACCGGATCGGCGCCACGCCAACGGCCTTTGCGATGCTGATCATGGCACCGTGGCGGGCCTTGGGCGGTTGCGCCTTTCATGCCATGATGCCGGTCAAAGATGAATTGAGATGATTATGCTGGATACCATTCTTCGCCGGGTGCGCGACTACTCCCCGCATCTTCTGGAGCCGGAGGGGCGACTGCCCGAGGCGGCCGTGCTGATGCCCATCACCCGCAGCGAGGATCCGGAACTGGTGCTGACGCTGCGCGCCAGCGGGCTGTCGACGCACGGCGGCGAGGTGGCGTTTCCCGGGGGGCGCCGCGATCCGGAGGATCGCGACCTCATGCATACCGCGTTGCGCGAGGCGGAGGAGGAGGTTGGCCTGGCGCCGGGCATGGTGGAGGTCATCGGGCCGCTGAGCAGCCTGATTTCGGTGCACGGCATTCATGTCACACCCTACGTCGGCATCGTTCCCGATTACGTGGAGTACCGCGCCAACGATGCGGAGATCGCCTCGGTGTTCTCCGTCCCGTTGAGCTTCTTCTGTACGGACCCGCGCGAAGTCACGCACCGTATCGATTACCAGGGGCAGAGCTGGTACATCCCGTCTTACCGATATGGCGAATACCAAATCTGGGGGCTGACGGCGATCATGATCGTCGAGCTGGTCAATCTGGTGTACGACGCCGGCATCGAGATGCGCAGGGCCTCGGCGTCCTTCATCGATCTCACGGGGCGCAGCGCGAGCTGACAACCGGCGCGGTGCTCCTTATTCATTGCAATTCAGAGAGGGACTGCATGTGAAATACCGTCTGGGAGAGTCACGCGTTCAAGCCCACCCGCAGAGCTGGGTTGCCCCCACGGCGACGCTGATCGGCAAGGTTCGCCTCGATGAAGGGGCGAGCGTGTGGTTCGGCGCGGTGTTGCGCGGCGACAACGAGCTGATTCATGTCGGCCCGCACAGCAACGTCCAGGATGGCAGCGTGATGCACACCGACATGGGCCATCCGCTGACCCTGGGCACCGGCGTCACCGTCGGTCACAACGCCATGCTGCATGGCTGCAGCGTCGGCGATTACAGCCTGATCGGCATCAATGCGGTGATTCTCAATGGCGCAAAGATCGGCAGGCACTGCATCATCGGCGCCAATACGCTGATCGCTGAGGGCAAGGAAATTCCCGACGGCTCGCTGGTGGTGGGCTCGCCCGGCAAGGTGGTGCGCGAATTGAGCGAGGAGCAGAAGAAGATGCTCGAAGCCAGCGCCGCCCACTATGTCCACAACGCCCAGCGCTACGCGCGCGAGCTGGAGGCGGACGAGTGAGCGACAGCGCCAAGCCCGTGGCCTCGCCCTGTGTCAGCCTCTGCGCGCTCGATGAGGACGACGTTTGTGTGGGCTGCCAGCGCAGCGTCGATGAGATTCGCCGCTGGGGGCTGATGAACAACGACGAGCGGCGCCAGGTATTGCGCCAGTGCGCCGAGCGGGCCCGCGCGAACGGGCAGCTGATGTAGGCGCGCGTCCTGCGCGCTACCGATTCACGAATGACGAGGATTTCCATGCCCCGAATTGGCACCCCGCTGACTGCCAGCGCCACGCGCGTCCTGCTGTGTGGTTCCGGCGAACTCGGCAAGGAACTGGTGATCGAGCTGCAGCGTCTGGGCGTAGAGGTGATCGCGGTGGATCGCTATGCCAACGCGCCGGCCATGCAGGTGGCGCACCGCTCCCACGTGGTCGACATGCTCGATGGCGCGGCGTTGCGCGTGGTGATCGAACAGGAGCAGCCGCACTACATCGTCCCGGAGATCGAGGCCATTGCCACCGCAACGCTGGTCGAGCTGGAGGCCGAAGGCTTTACCGTGATCCCGACTGCGCGTGCGGCCCAGCTGACCATGAACCGCGAGGGCATTCGCCGCCTGGCGGCGGAGGAGCTGGGGCTGCCGACGTCGCCCTACCGGTTCGCCGGCTCGCTGGCCGAGTGCCGTGCGGCGGCACTTGCGCTGGGCTTTCCCTGCCTGATCAAGCCGGTGATGAGCTCCTCCGGCAAAGGCCAGACACTGCTGCTCAGCGAAGCGGACGTCGACGCCGCCTGGGAATACGCCCAGGCCGGCGGGCGTGCCGGGCGCGGGCGGGTCATCGTCGAGGGATTCGTCGATTTCGATTACGAGATCACCCTGCTCACCGTGCGGCATGCCGGTGGCAGCACGTTCTGCCAACCGGTCGGCCATCGCCAGGAAAAGGGCGATTACCAGGAGTCCTGGCAGCCACAACCGGTTTGCGCTGCGGCGCTTGCCGAGGCCGAGCGCATCGCGCTGGCGGTGACCGACGCGCTGGGTGGCCGTGGCGTGTTCGGTGTGGAGCTGTTCATCAAGGGTGAGCAGGTCTGGTTCTGCGAGATTTCGCCGCGCCCGCACGACACCGGCCTGGTGACGCTGGTATCGCAGGATCTCTCGGAATTCGCCTTGCATGCGCGGGCGATTCTCGGCTTGCCGATTCCGGCGATTCGCCAGTTCGGCCCCTGCGCCTCGGCCGTCATCCTGGCGGAGGGCGAGTCGACCGAGGTCTGCTTCGGCAATCTGGAAGGCGCGCTGTGTGAGCCGGACACGTCGCTGCGGCTGTTCGGCAAGCCGGGTGTCAGCGGTCAACGGCGCATGGGTGTGGCGCTGGCGCGCGACGTGTCGCTCGATGCGGCGCGGACAAAGGCGCAACGCGCCGCTGCGGCGGTCAGGATTCAGCTCTAGGCAGGCATTCGAGCCGAGTGTTGCTTACTCGTCTCGAGGAGGCTCGATGGCCCAGGCGCGGACGCTTTTCACCCGGTTGTCCGCAGCCTGCAGGATTTCCAGCCGATAGTGGCCGATCTGCAGGCAGATGCCGCTGTCAGGAATGTGTTCGAGGGCTTCGGTAATCAGGCCATTGAGGGTTCTCGGGCCGTCGCAGGGCAACTGCCAGCCGAGCGCGCGATTGATCTCGCGCAGGTAGGCGGCGCCATCGATCACCTGCGTGCCGTCCTCCTGAGGGTGGATGTCCGGGCTGCGCAGGGCGTCCTGGTTGCTGAATTCGCCGACGATCTCCTCGAGGATGTCCTCCAGGGTGACGATGCCCAGCACATCGCCGTACTCGTCGACGACGATGCCGATGCGGCGTTTGTGTTTCTGGAAGTTCAGCAACTGGGTGGAGAGCGGGGTGTTCTCCGGCACGAAGTAGGGCGGGCTGCAGGCCTCGAGCAGGCTGTCGCGGGTCAGCTGGTCATGGCTGAGCAGGCGGGCGATGTGCCGCATGTGGACGATGCCTTCGACCTGGTTGATGTCCTTGCGGAACACCGGCAGGCGGGTGTGCGAGGTCGTGCGCAACTGGCCGATGATGGTTTCCAGATCTTCTTCGAGATCGATGCCGTTGACCTCGTTGCGCGGGATCATGATGTCGTCGACCGTCACCCGCTCCAGATCGAGGATGCCGAGCAGCATGCTCTGGCGATTCAGCGGCAGATCGCTGCCGGATTCACGCACTACGCTGCGCAATTCCTCGCTGGACAGGCTGTCGCTGCTCTTGGCGGTCGGATCGGCGCCGAGCAGCCTGAGCAGGCCGTTGCTGATCCAGCCGAGCAGGGCGACCACCGGGAATAGCACCTTCTGCAGCACGGCCAGCGGCAGGCTGACCGGATAGGCCACCACCTCGGGGCGCTGTGCGGCAAAGGTCTTGGGCGCGATTTCACCGAAGATCAGCAGCAGGATCGTCACGCCGAGGGTGGCGATGGCGATGCCGACCTCGCCCCACAGCTGCACGGCAGTCGCTGTTGCGATCGAGGAGACAAGGATGTTGACGAAATTGTTGCCGACCAGAATGGTACCCAGCAGTCGATCCGGCCGCGCCAGCAGGTCGATGGTGCGACGGGCTGCACGATGGCCTTCTCTGGCACGATGCCGCAGACGGTAGCGGTTGAGGCTGAGCATTCCGGTTTCGGAGCCGGAAAAGAATGCGGAGCACAGGATCAGGAAAACCAGCAGTCCGACCACCAGGCCGGGATGTAGATGTTCCACGTGGCTGTCCTGAGTAGCTAGATGTGCAGGATGAATTCGCGAACGAGCTTGCTGCCGAAGTACGCCAGCATCAGCAGGCAGAAGCCGACCAGGGTCCAGCGAATGGCCTTGTAGCCACGCCAGCCGAGTTGGTGGCGGCCCCACAGCAGCAGACCGAAGACCACCCAGGCGACTACCGATAGCAGGGTCTTGTGCACCAGGTGCTGGGCGAACAGGTCGTCGAGGAACAGCCAGCCGGACAGCAGCGAAGCCGACAGCAGCAGCCAGCCGGCCCAGAGGAAGCCGAACAGCAGGCTTTCCATGGTTTGCAGCGGTGGGAAGTTGCGGATCAGACCGGATGGGTGCTTGTTCTTCAGGTGATGATCCTGCAGCAGCAGCAACAGCGCCTGGAACACCGCGATGGTGAGCATGCCGTAGGCCAGGATCGACAACAGGATGTGCGCCAGGATGCCGGCTTCTTCGGCGATCGCCGGCGCAGTGCCGGTCGGCGCGAACTGGGCGAACAGAACCGTCAGACCGCCGAGCGGAAACAGCAGCACCAGCAGGTTCTCCACCGGCATCCGTTGCAGGGCCAGGAGGATCAGCAGGATCACGGCGGCGGCGATCAGGCTGGAGGCATTGAAGAAGTCCAGGTGCAGCCCGCTCGGCGAAAGCAGCTGCATGAACAGGCTGGCCCCGTGTGCCAGCAGCGCCAGCGCGCCGAGCACGAGCAGCAGGCGTTTGTCCGGGACGGAACGTTGTGCCAGACGCAAACTTTGATAGCCCGTGACGCCAGCGTAGAGAAGAGCGGCAGTGAGGCTGGGCAGCAGAGGGTGCATAGGTTCTGGTAGCGACTCGAAAGGCCGTGAGTGTGGCACAAACCCCCAAGGTGCAAAAGCGGCGGGAGGTCGCTTACATGAAAAGCATCATTGTCGGGGTACCGGCCTGCCGCCCCGAGTCTCTATAATCGCCGCCTTCACCACATCCAACGTGGAACGCCTCATGTTCGAGAATCTAACCGATCGCCTGTCTCAAACCCTTCGCCATGTCACGGGCAAGGCGAAGCTGACCGAGGACAACATCAAGGACACCCTGCGCGAGGTGCGGATGGCCCTGCTCGAGGCCGACGTCGCGCTGCCGGTGGTCAAGGAATTCGTCAACAAGGTCAAGGAGCGCGCGGTCGGCACCGAGGTGTCGAAGAGCCTGACTCCGGGCCAGGCGTTCGTGAAAATCGTGCGTGCCGAGCTCGAGGAGCTGATGGGCGCCGCCAACGAGGATCTGGCGTTGAATGTCGCGCCGCCGGCGGTGGTGCTGATGGCCGGCCTGCAGGGTGCGGGCAAGACCACGACCGTGGGCAAGCTCGCGCGTCTGCTCAAGGAGCGCAAGAAGAAATCGGTGCTGGTCGTGTCGGCCGACGTCTATCGTCCGGCGGCGATCAAGCAGCTGGAAACCCTGGCCGGTGAAGTGGGGGTGACCTTCTTCCCCTCCGATATCAGCCAGAAGCCGGTAGCGATCGCTCAGGCGGCGATCCGCGAAGCCAAACTGAAGTTCATCGATGTGGTGCTGGTGGATACCGCCGGGCGGCTGGCCATCGATGCCGAGATGATGGCCGAGATCAAGGCTCTGCATGCGGCGATCAACCCGGCCGAGACGCTGTTCGTGGTCGACGCCATGACCGGCCAGGATGCCGCCAACACCGCCCGTGCCTTTGGCGAGGCGCTGCCGCTGACCGGCGTGGTGCTGACCAAGGTCGATGGCGATGCCCGTGGCGGCGCCGCGCTGTCGGTACGTCACATCACCGGCAAGCCGATCAAATTCCTTGGCATGGGCGAGAAGAGCGACGCGCTCGAGCCGTTCCATCCCGACCGGATCGCCTCGCGCATCCTCGGCATGGGCGACGTGCTCAGCCTGATCGAGCAGGCCGAGCAGACCCTCGATCGCGAGAAGGCCGAGAAGCTCACCAAGAAGCTGAAGAAGGGCAAGGGCTTCGACCTCGAGGACTTCCGTGACCAGCTGCAGCAGATGAAGAACATGGGCGGGCTGGGCGGGCTGATGGACAAGCTGCCGTCCATCGGCGGCGTCAATCTGGCGCAGATGGGCAATGCCCAGGGCGCGGCGGAAAAGCAGTTCAAGCAGATGGAGGCCATCATCAACTCGATGACCCCGGCCGAGCGCCGCAATCCCGACCTCATCAGCGGTTCGCGCAAGCGTCGCATCGCCCTGGGTTCCGGCACCCAGGTGCAGGACATCGGCCGGCTGATCAAGCAGCACAAGCAGATGCAGAAGATGATGAAAAAGGTCACCGGCAAGGGTGGCATGGCCAAGATGATGCGCGGCATGGGCGGCATGTTCCCCGGCGGTGGAATGCCGAAGCTCTGAGCCGGCGCCGCGCTTTGAACGACAGCTCGTCAGAAGGTACTCCCGGCTCGCCGGGATTACTTGTGGCTGGCGGCTTGAAGGTTGTCGCTTTTACTCGTAAAATGCGCGGCCTTTCGGGCCTAGGCCCATTTTAAGTGTGTGCCTTAAGTTAGCACCGACTACAGGAACGATGTTCACATGGTAACTATTCGTCTCGCCCGTGGCGGCTCCAAGAAGCGCCCTTTCTACCACCTGACCGTGACCAACAGCCGCAGTGCGCGTGATGGTCGCTTCGTCGAGCGCATCGGTTTCTTCAATCCGATCGCCAGCGGTGCGGAAGTGAAGCTTTCGGTGAACCAGGAACGCGCCGCGTACTGGCTGAGCCAGGGCGCCCAGCCGTCTGAGCGTGTTGCTCAGCTGCTGAAGGAAGCTGCCAAGGCTGCTGCCTGAATCGCATGAGCGCAACGTCTGCTCCGGCCGAGGACCTGATCGTCATCGGCAAGATCGTTTCGGTGCATGGCGTGCGCGGTGACGTGAAGGTCTACTCCTTTACAGATCCGATCGACAACCTGCTCGACTACCGTCACTGGACGCTGCGGCGAGGTGACGAGGTCAAACAGGTCGAGCTGGTCCGCGGTCGCCTTCAGGGCAAGATCCTGGTGGCGTCGCTGAAAGGGCTGAATGATCGAGAGGTCGCGCGTTCCTACGCGGATTTCGAAATCTGCATCCCGCGCGCGGAACTGCCCGCGCTGGCCAGCGATGAGTACTACTGGTACCAGCTCCAGGGCCTGAAGGTCATCAACCAGCTCGAGCAACTGCTCGGCGTTGTCGATCATCTGCTCGAGACCGGCGCCAATGACGTTCTGGTGGTCAAGCCTTGTGCCGGCAGCCTGGACGATCGGGAACGACTGCTGCCCTATACCGATCAGTGCGTACAGCGCGTCGATCTGGAACTGGGCGAGATGCGGGTCGACTGGGATGCGGACTTCTGAGCCTCATGCCTGGTTTGCGCGTTGAAGTCATCAGCCTGTTCCCGGAGATGTTCGCTGCGATCCGCGACTACGGAATAACCAGTCGCGCGGTCAAGCAGGGGTTGCTGCAGCTGCGCTGCTGGAATCCGCGGAGCTACACCGAGGATCGTCACCAGACCGTGGATGACCGGCCATTCGGTGGCGGCCCCGGGATGGTGATGAAGATCCAGCCGCTGGAGCGTGCCCTGACGGATGCGCGTCATGCGGCAGGGGACGCGGCGAAGGTGATCTACCTTTCGCCGCAGGGGCGTCAGCTGAAACAGGCGGACGTCCGGCAGTTGGCGAACGAGGAGGCATTGATCCTCATCGCTGGCCGCTATGAAGGCATTGACGAACGCTTCATCGAGGCGCACGTCGATGAGGAATGGTCGATCGGCGACTATGTGCTGTCCGGTGGCGAGCTGCCGGCGATGGTGCTGATCGACGCAGTGACCCGTCTGCTCCCCGGAGCGTTGGGCCATGCTGATTCCGCCGAGGAGGATTCGTTTACCGACGGCCTGCTCGACTGCCCGCATTACACGCGACCGGAGGTGTATGCGGACAAACGTGTTCCTGAGGTGCTGCTCAGCGGCAACCATGAACACATCCGGCGCTGGCGCTTGCAGCAGTCCCTCGGGAGAACCTGGGAGCGCCGTGCCGATCTTCTGGATAGCCGCTCGCTTTCTGGAGAAGAACAGAAGCTGCTGGAGGAATACATCCGCCAGCGGGACGATAGTTAACGCAACGTATCGATGGCAGGCCGTAAGGACTTGTCTTAGGAGCACAGCATGACCAACAAGATCATCCAGCAGCTCGAAGCCGAGCAGATGAACAAAGAAATCCCGGCGTTCGCCCCGGGCGACACCGTGATCGTCCAGGTGAAGGTGAAGGAAGGCGATCGTCAGCGCCTCCAAGCCTTCGAAGGCGTGGTGATCGGCAAGCGCAACCGCGGCCTGAACAGTGCCTTCACCGTGCGCAAGATCTCCAACGGCGTGGGCGTCGAGCGTACCTTCCAGACCTACAGCCCGGTCGTCGACAGCCTGAGCGTCAAGCGCCGCGGCGACGTGCGCAAGGCCAAGCTGTACTATCTGCGCGACCTGTCCGGCAAGGCCGCCCGCATCAAGGAAAAGCTGTCCTGAGGACGGATTTCGATGCACGAAAAAAGCAGCCTGCGGGCTGCTTTTTTTATGCCCCAATACCAGCGTTGATGGCAGGTGAGGCACGCGCTGTGCGGAGTGGCAGATTCGCGAGCAATTGACGGGAGTCTCGAGATGCCGGCGTTACACGATCCGATCATCGACCGTTTTCTGGATGCGCTGTGGCTGGAAAAGGGCCTGGCGGACAACACGCGTGACGCCTATTGCAGCGATCTTGCCCTGTTCAACGGCTGGCTCGCCGAGCGTGGGGCTTGCCTGGTCGGTGCAGGCCGCGACGCCATTCTCGATCACCTGGCCTGGCGCCTGGCCAATGGCTACAAGGCGCGTTCGACCGCGCGCTTTCTCTCCGGCTTGCGCGGCTTCTATCGCTATCTGCTGCGCGAGGGGCTGGTGGAGGTCGATCCGACGCTGAGGGTCGATCTGCCGCGGCTGGGCAGTCCGCTGCCCAAGGCTCTGTCCGAGGCCGATGTCGACGCGTTGCTGGCTGCGCCGGATATCGGCGACGCGCTCGGTCTGCGCGACCGCGCGATGCTCGAGGTGCTGTACGCCTGCGGCCTGCGCGTCAGCGAGCTGGTCGGTTTGCGCCAGGAGCAGATCAGCCTGCGCCAGGGCGTCCTGCGCACCTTCGGCAAGGGCAACAAGGAGCGCCTGGTGCCGCTGGGCGATGAAGCCATGCACTGGCTGGAGCGCTATCGGCATGAGGCGCGGGGGCTGTTGCTTGGCGACAAGCTGAGCGATATCGAGTTTCCGAGTCGCCGCGGCGATCCGATGACGCGCCAGACCTTCTGGTATCGAATCAAGCTGCATGCAAGGCAGGCCGGGATATCCGCCGCCATCTCGCCGCATACCCTGCGGCATGCCTTCGCGACGCATCTGCTCAATCATGGCGCCGATCTGCGCACCGTGCAGATGCTGCTTGGTCACAGCGATCTGTCGACCACCCAGATCTATACGCACATCGCGCGCGCGCGCCTGCAGGCGCTGCATGCCGAGCACCACCCGCGGGGCTAGTGGCATTCAGCTAATCAACTTCGGCGTCCAAGGCTCCGATACGGTGTTGCCACTTCTCGCCATAGCCCTGCCATGACTCGTCGCGGCGCCTTGTCTCGGGTCCCTGAACATCCGCACTTGAGTTGACCAGCTAACCGCACAGGCACACTGGCGTGTGCACCTGTCGACGGGGCGGCGGCGGTTTGTAGGTGGTAGCTGTGATAGGCTGGGCGCCTTTCCTTGAACCGCCGCTGCAGGAGTTTTCATGGGCGTGTTTCGTTTGTTCGCTGCCGTGACCGCCGGTCTGGCCAGCACCCTTGCCTTCGCTGCCGACCCTGACCAGGTGATTCGTCAGACCCTGCAAGCGGCTCAGCCGGACCTGCCGATCGAGGCCATTGCCGAAAGTCCGATGCCGGGACTCTATCAGGTGCAGCTCAAGGGCGGCCGCCAGCTTTATGCCAGCGCCGACGGCCAGTTCGTCCTGCAGGGCTTTCTCTACCGCTTTCAGGATGGCCGTGCAGTCAATCTGACCGAGCAGGCGCAGAATCAGTCGGTTGCGCGGGAGATCGGTGCGATTCCGCCGAGCGAGATGGTGATATTCGCGCCAAAGAGCCCCAAGACCCACATCACCGTCTTTACCGACACCGATTGCGGCTACTGCCAGAAGCTGCACAGCGAGGTTGCCGAGCTGAACCGCCTGGGCGTCGAGGTGCGGTATGTCGCCTTCCCGCGTCAGGGCATGGGTAGCCACGGTGCCAACACGCTGGCCAGCGTCTGGTGCGCCAAGGATCGCCAGGCCGCGATGAACCTGGCCAAGGCACGCCAGGATGTGCCGCAGGCCAGCTGCGACAACCCGATTGCCAGGCAGTACGCCCTTGGCCGACTGATTGGCGTGCAGGGCACGCCTGCCATCATCCTCGCGGACGGTCAGATGATTCCCGGCTATCAGCCGGCGCCGCAGCTGGCGGAACTGGCGCTGCAGGCCAACTGACGAGGATTCGGGCGGCGCCTCGGCGATCGAGACGTCATTGCCGGTTCCGCGCAACGCACGCACCCGATGATGGGGCCGCGGGCGAACCGGGTGGTGCCGATGACGCCGCGATGGCCGATTGACTAACGGCGACGCCCTTCGTAATGTTCGACTCTTTTTGTTCGGCCGGTACCCCCGGTCGATCGCCGTGAATAGGGGAGTGCAGCTTGAAATCGGTGAAAGTTGGCATTTGTGGGCTGGGAACCGTCGGTGGCGGTACCTTCAATGTGCTCAAGCGCAACGCCGAGGAGATTGCCCGCCGCGCCGGCCGTGGCATCGAGGTCGTGCAGATCGCCACCCGCCAGCCGAACCCCAAGTGCGACACCGCCGGCACGCCGGTAACCGACGATGTGTTCGATGTCGTCAACAATCCCGAGATCGATATCGTCGTCGAGCTGATCGGCGGTTATACGCTGGCGCGCGAGCTGGTGCTCAAGGCCATCGATAACGGCAAGCATGTGGTCACCGCCAACAAGGCTCTGATCGCCGTCCACGGCAACGAACTGTTCGCCAAGGCCCGCGCGAAGGGCGTGATCGTCGCGTTCGAGGCCTCGGTGGCCGGCGGCATTCCGGTGATCAAGGCGATTCGCGAAGGACTGGCCGGCAATCGCATCAACTGGGTGGCCGGGATCATCAACGGCACCGGCAACTTCATCCTCACCGAGATGCGCGATAAGGGCCGGGCCTTCGAGGATGTGCTCAAGGAAGCCCAGGCGTTGGGCTACGCCGAGGCCGATCCGACCTTCGATGTCGAGGGCATCGACGCCGCGCACAAGCTGACCATCCTCGCTTCCATCGCCTTCGGCATCCCGCTGCAGTTCGACAAGGCCTACACCGAGGGCATCGGCCAGCTGACCACTGCCGACGTCAACTACGCCGAGGCGCTGGGCTATCGCATCAAGCACCTGGGCATGGCCCGCCGCACCGAGGCCGGCATCGAGTTGCGCGTGCATCCGACGCTGATTCCCGCCGATCGCCTGATCGCCAACGTCAACGGTGTGATGAACGCAGTGATGGTCAATGGCGATGCCGTGGGCAGCACGCTTTACTACGGCGCCGGGGCCGGCATGGAGCCGACCGCTTCGGCGGTAGTGGCCGATCTCGTCGATGTTGCCCGCGCGCTGACCACCGACCCGCACAACCGCGTGCCGCACCTGGCATTCCAGCCGGATTCGCTGTCCGATCACCCGATCCTGCCGATCGCCGCCTGCGAGAGCGCCTACTATCTGCGCATCCAGGCCAAGGATCATCCGGGCGTGCTGGCGCAGGTCGCCACCATCCTCTCCGAGCGCGGGATCAACATCGAGTCGATCATGCAGAAGGAAGTCGAGGAACACGATGGCCTGGTGCCGGTGATCCTGGTCACCCATCGGGTCGTCGAGCAGCGCATCGATGACGCGATTGCCGCGCTCGAGGCGCTCGACGACGTGGCGGACAAGGTCGTGCGGATTCGCGTCGAACAACTGAACTGAGGGCAGCTGCAGGCTGCAGGAAAGAGCGTCAGAGGCTCGCTGCATCGCTTGATGCGCTGAACTTGAACATGGCGGCAAGGTACGGTGATATGCGGTAGGCGGAGGCGGTTGTGCTTTTGCTTGCCGCTTGAAACGTGTGGCTTGCCGCTCAAACCAAAGGTTTGAATCCAATGCGTTACATCAGTACCCGCGGCCAGGCTCCGGCCCTGAATTTCGAAGATGTGCTGCTGGCCGGCCTGGCCAGCGACGGCGGCCTCTACGTGCCGGAAAACCTGCCGCGCTTCAGCGTCGAGGAGATCGCCTCCTGGGCGGGGTTGCCGTACCACGAGCTGGCCTTTCGGGTCATGCGGCCGTTCGTCAGCGGCAGCATCCCGGATGCCGATTTCAAGCAGATTCTCGAGCAGACCTACGCCAGCGGCGAAGACGGCGTATTCGCCCACGCTGCGGTGGCGCCGCTGCGCCAACTGAACGGCAACGAGTGGGTACTGGAGCTGTTCCACGGCCCGACACTGGCGTTCAAGGATTTTGCCCTGCAGCTGCTCGGCCGCCTGCTCGACTATGTGCTGGCCAAGCGCGGCGAGCGCGTGGTGATCATGGGCGCGACTTCCGGCGATACCGGCTCGGCTGCCATCGAGGGCTGCCGTCGCTGCGAGAATGTCGACATCTTCATCCTGCATCCGCATAACCGTGTGTCGGACGTGCAGCGCCGGCAGATGACCACCATTGCGGGCGAGAACATCCACAACATCGCCATCGAAGGCAACTTCGACGACTGCCAGGAGATGGTCAAGGCCAGCTTCGCCGACCAGGGCTTCCTCAAGGGCACCCGGCTGGTGGCGGTCAACTCGATCAACTGGGCGCGGATCATGGCCCAGATCGTTTACTACTTCCATGCGGCGCTGCAGCTCGGCGGTCCGGCGCGTTCAGTGGCGTTCTCGGTGCCGACCGGCAACTTCGGCGACATCTTTGCCGGTTATCTCGCGCGCAACATGGGCCTGCCGGTCAGCCAGCTGATCGTTGCCACCAACCGCAACGACATCCTGCATCGCTTCATGTCCGGCAACCACTACGACAAGGACACCCTGCACCCGTCGCTGTCGCCGTCGATGGACATCATGGTGTCGTCCAACTTCGAGCGCCTGCTGTTCGATTTGCACGGGCGCAACGGCAAGGTGGTGGCCGAGCTGCTGGATGCGTTCAGGGCCAGCGGCAAGCTGTCGGTCGAGGAAGACCGCTGGACCGAGGCGCGCAAGCTGTTCGATTCGCTCGCGGTGGATGATGCGCAGACCTGCGCGACCATCGCCGAGGTGTTCCGCGAAACCGGCGAGCTGCTCGATCCGCACACCGCCATCGGCGTGCGCGCCGCGCGTGAATGCCGGCGCAGCCTGAGCGTGCCGATGGTGACGCTCGGCACGGCGCATCCGGTGAAATTCCCCGAGGCGGTGCAAAAGGCTGGAGTGGGCAAGGCGCTCGAGCTGCCGGCGCACCTGGCCGACCTGTTCGAGCGCCCCGAGCGCTGCACGGTGCTGGCCAATGAGCTGAAGGCGGTCCAGACCTTCGTCAGCCAGCATGGCAATCGCGGCAAACCGCTGTAAGCGGAGCGCTGCAATGCAAAAGGCCAGTCGTGAGACTGGCCTTTTGCATTCTGGCGGGAGCGTTTCAGACGCGCTGCCGCTGTGGCGGATGTCGCTGCAGCGTTATTCGTCGAACTCTTCCCAGCCACCCATTTCCCGCCAGCGATTGACGATCCCGCAGAACAGCTCGGCGGTCTTCTCGGTGTCGTAGCGTGCCGAGTGTGCCTCGCGGCCGTCGAAATCGATTCCGGCCGCTTGGCAGGCTTTGGCCAGCACGGTCTGGCCGTAGGCAAGGCCGGCGAGCGTGGCGGTGTCGAAGCTGGAGAATGGATGGAACGGGTTGCGCTTGATATCGCAGCGGGCAATCGCCGCGTTGAGGAAGCCTAGGTCGAAGCTGCTGTTGTGACCGACCAGGATCGCCCGTTTGCAGCCACTGGACTTCACCGCCTTGCGCACGTTGCGGAAGATCTCGTGCAGCGCGTGGTCTTCACTGACCGCCATGCGCAGCGGGTGATCGAGCTTGATGCCGGTGAACTCCAGCGCCGCCGGCTCGATGTTGGCGCCGGCGAAGGGTTCGACGCGAAAGAACTGCGTCTCCTGCGGATAGAGCAGGCCCTGCTCATCCATGCCGATGGTCACCGCGGCGATTTCCAGCAAGGCGTCGGTGGCGCAGTTGAAGCCGCCGCACTCGACATCGATGACGACCGGCAGGAAGCCGCGGAAGCGACGCGCCATCGGCGAACGTGGGCGGCCCGGTTGGCTGGTGTCCAGCTCGTCGTCGAAATACTCGTCGCTCATCGGCTTGCCTCCAGGCGCCAGCGCAGGATTTCCCCGGCACGCAGCGGAATCAGCTGCTGCCCGCCGAACGGCAGGCTGGCCGGCATTTCCCAGGCGTCGCGCACCAGGGTGATCTGCTCGGTGTTGCGCGGCAGGCCGTAGAAGTCGGCGCCGAAGTGGCTGGCGAAGGCTTCCAGCCGGTCCAGCGCGTTGCGCTGTTCGAAAGCCTCGGCATACAGCTCGATGGCCGCATGCGCGGTGTAACAGCCGGCGCAGCCGCAGGCGGACTCCTTGGCGTGCTGGGCATGCGGCGCCGAATCGGTGCCGAGGAAGAACTTCGGATTGCCGCTGGTGGCAGCATCCAGCAGCGCTTCCTGATGCACGTTGCGCTTGAGAATGGGCAGGCAGAAGAAGTGCGGGCGAATGCCGCCGACCAACATGTGGTTGCGGTTGTACAGCAGATGGTGGGCGGTGATGGTGGCGCCGACATTGGCGCCGGCCGCCTCGACGAACTGCACGGCATCGCGCGTGGTGATGTGCTCGAAAACCACCTTCAGCTGCGGGAAGCGCTCGGTCACACGGCTCAGCTGCTCGTCGATGAAATGCTTCTCGCGGTCGAAGATGTCGATTTCGCTGCGCGTTACCTCGCCGTGCACCAGCAGGGGTAGGCCGACCTCGGCCATCGTTTCCAGGACCGGGAAGATGTTGTCGATCCGCGTCACGCCCGATGCCGAGTTGGTCGTGGCGCCGGCAGGGTAGAGCTTGGCTGCGTGCACGAAGCCGCTGGCCTTGGCGGCGCGCACGTCTTCGACGCTGGTGCTGTCGGTGAGGTAGAGCACCATCAGCGGCTCGAAGCGACTACCGTTCGGGCGGACGGCGAGGATGCGCTGGCGATAGGCGGCAGCTTCATCGGCGTTGCGTACTGGCGGCACCAGGTTGGGCATGATGATCGCGCGGGCGAACTGGCGCGCGGCGTCGGCCACGGTGTGCGATAGCACCGCGCCGTCGCGCAGGTGGATATGCCAGTCGTCGGGGCGCAGCAGGGTGATTCGGTCGGACATGCGGGTTTCCTGGCGGGTGAAACGTGCGCGAATGCTACCGGAAAAGCCTGCCGGCGGCACGTGTCGCTCCCCGCAGCCGGAGCTAGCGTGGGCGGGGATGGCTCAAGTTTTGTGGCGCCGCTCCGATACCCCCTAGGAATGCGTTCTCTCCGGAGTTTCCTGTGCGCCTGCGTCCGCTCGTGCTGTGCTGCCTGTTGGCCTCCCCGGCCGATGCCATCACCTTCCAGACCCGTCTGGAGCGGGTGCAGTGGCATGTCGAGGGGGACCAGTTCGAGTGCCGCCTGAGCCAGCCGATCGCCGGATTCGGCAGTGGGCAGTTCGTCCGGCGCGCCGGCGAGGAGGCGATCTTCCGCCTGCAGTCCCCGCAGCGCTGGCTGGGTGCAGGGGCGGCCACGCTTTACGCGGCTGCGGCGCCCTGGCAGCCGGCGCGAGGTGATATCAACCTGGGCGTGGTATCGGTCGGTGGCGGCGAAATTCCGTTTAACAGCTCGCATCTGCAGGCTGGCCGCCTGCTCAGCGGGCTGCTCGAAGGCCGTAGCCCGGTCGTGCGTCACCGCACCCTGCACGGCGGAGAAACGCTGGAGGTGCGCCTGCTGCCGGCGCGATTCGCCAAGGCCTACGAGGACTATCGCGCCTGCGCGGCCAAGCTGCTGCCGGTCAACTACGACCAGGTGCGCCAGTCGCAGATCGGCTTCCCGTCCGGCGATGTGGTGCTGGATGATGTTGGGCGGGCCAAGCTGGACATCATCCTGCAGTTCCTCAAGGCCGATCCCAGCGTCAATCGCATCGTGCTCGACGGGCATTCGGACAACAGCGGCAACCGCCTGACCAATCGTGACCTGTCGCGCAGAAGGGCGGTGGCGGTGCAGGAATACCTGCAGGCTAACGGCGTACCGGAGGCGCAGATTACCCTGCGCTTTCATGGCGAGCGCTATCCGCTGGTACGCAACGACAGCGCCGCGGCGCGGGCGAAGAATCGCCGCGTGACGCTGCGCCTGGAGCGCGAGGCGGTCACCGAGACCGCGGCGACGGCGCCAGCCACGCCGGCCAGCTGAGGCGCGCGCCCCTGTAAATACAGCCCCGTGATCGGTAGAATCCACGGTTTTCCGTACAACCGTGGAGCTGATGGCATGGCGGACATTAAGAAGGTGGTTCTGGCCTATTCCGGTGGCCTGGACACCTCGGTGATTCTCAAGTGGCTGCAAGACACCTACAACTGCGAAGTGGTGACCTTCACCGCCGACCTGGGCCAGGGTGAGGAAGTCGAGCCGGCCCGCGCCAAGGCCCAGGCCATGGGCGTCAAGGAAATCTACATCGACGACCTGCGCGAAGAATTCGTGCGCGACTTCGTGTTCCCGATGTTCCGCGCCAACACCGTCTACGAAGGCGAATACCTGCTGGGCACCTCCATCGCCCGCCCGCTGATCGCCAAGCGCCTGATCGAGATCGCCAACGAGACCGGCGCCGACGCCATCTCCCACGGCGCCACCGGCAAGGGCAACGACCAGGTGCGTTTCGAGCTGGGCGCCTACGCTCTCAAGCCGGGCGTACAGGTAATCGCACCCTGGCGCGAGTGGGATCTGACTTCCCGTGAAACGCTGATGGCCTACGCCGAAAAGGCGAAGATCCCGGTCGACTTCGCCAAAGCTGGCAAGAAATCGCCGTATTCGATGGATGCCAACCTGCTGCACATCTCCTATGAAGGCGGCGTGCTGGAAGACACCTGGACCGAGCACGAAGAAGACATGTGGCGCTGGAGCGTCTCCCCGGAGAAGGCTCCCGATGTGCCCACCTACCTCGAGCTGACCTACCGCAAGGGCGACATCGTCGCTATCGACGGCGTCGAGATGACCCCGGCCACCGTGCTGGCCAAGCTCAATGAAATCGGCGGCGCCAACGGCATCGGTCGCCTGGACATCGTGGAAAACCGCTACGTGGGCATGAAATCCCGCGGCTGCTACGAAACCCCCGGCGGCACCATCATGCTCAAGGCCCACCGTGCCATCGAGTCCATCACCCTGGACCGCGAAGTGGCCCACCTGAAAGACGAGCTGATGCCCAAGTACGCCAGCCTGATCTACAACGGCTACTGGTGGAGCCCCGAGCGGCAGATGCTGCAGACCATGATCGACGCCTCCCAGGAACATGTGAACGGCGTGGTGCGCCTGAAGCTGTACAAGGGCAACGTCATCGTCACCGGTCGCAAGTCCGACGACAGCCTGTTCGACACCCGCATCTCCACCTTCGAGGACGATGCCGGCGCCTACGACCAGGCCGACGCCGCTGGCTTCATCAAGCTGAACGCCCTGCGCATGCGCATCGCCGCTGGCAAGGGTCGTTCGCCGCTCTGATAAGCTGCGCGGATCGAGCCTGACCCGACCCCGGCCCTGCGCCGGGGTCTTGCTTTATGCACCGTATCTGCGAGGAGAACCAACCCATGAGACTGCTGCATACCATGCTGCGCGTTGGCGACATGGACAAATCCATCGCCTTCTATACCGAAGTGCTAGGCATGACCCTGCTGCGCCGCAAGGATTACCCGGATGGCCAGTTCACCCTGGCGTTCGTCGGCTATGGCGACGAGGCGCACAACAGCGTGATCGAGCTGACCCAGAACTGGGGCGTGGAGCATTACGCGCTGGGCGACGGCTACGGCCATATCGCCCTGGAGGTGGAGGATGTCTACAAGGCCTGCGAGGACATCCGCGCCCGTGGCGGCAAGGTCACCCGCGAGCCGGGGCCGATGAAGCATGGCTCGAGCATCCTGGCGTTCATCGAGGATCCGGACGGCTACAAGATCGAGCTGCTCTCGCCACAGCGTCGCGACTGACCCATAAAAAAGCCCCGAAAGGGGCTTTTTTATTACAGGTCGAAATCGAAGTCGTTGAGCTGCTTCTGCAGGCGTCGCTCTTCGAGCAGGTTGTCGATGATGCGGCGCTTGGTCAGGTTGGTCTTGGCGACTTCGGCGGGGGCATCGGTGGTTTCGTCGTCGTCTTCGGCGATGAAATCGTCTTCGATCTGGATATCTTCTTTCTCGGCCACGTGTTCACTCCAAGGCTACTGGGCGCTTTGGCGCACCTTATAGCGGCAAACCCGGGCTCGGTAAAAAAGATTTTTTCAATCGTGAGAGAGGGATTTGTCGAGTGAGCTCAATCGTCTGAGGTCTTGTGCTTGTATTCGCACAGATCCTCGATACGACAGCTGCCACACTGCGGTTTGCGTGCCTTGCAGACATAGCGGCCATGCAGGATCAGCCAATGGTGGGCGTCGAGCAAATACTCCTTGGGCACAAACTTGATCAGCTTGCGCTCG
This sequence comes from Stutzerimonas stutzeri TS44, assembly GCA_000263395.1. Classification (GTDB taxonomy): domain Bacteria; phylum Pseudomonadota; class Gammaproteobacteria; order Pseudomonadales; family Pseudomonadaceae; genus Stutzerimonas; species Stutzerimonas stutzeri_C. The sequence goes on along the minus strand of AJXE01000003.1, from coordinate 108,761 downwards.
ACCTCCAGCACGTTCTTGCCGGGAGCGATGCCGGTGCGGTTGCTGACGCGAAAGATGTGCGTATCAACCGCCATCGTGAACTGACGAAAGGCCGTGTTGAGCACCACGTTGGCGGTCTTGCGGCCGACGCCCGGCAGCGCCTCGAGGTCTTCGCGATTGTCCGGCACCTGGCTGCCGTGCTTTTCCACCAGAATCCGACAGGTCTCGATGACATTCTTCGCCTTGCTCGGGTACAGGCCGATGGTCTTGATGTACTCGCAGAGCCCGTCATAGCCGAGGGCGTAGATCGCTTCCGGGGTATTGGCTACCGGAAACAGCCGGGCGGTGACCTTGTTCACCCCGACATCGGTCGCCTGCGCGGAAAGAATCACGGCGATCAGCAGCTCGAACGGCGAGCTGTACGCCAGCTCGGTCTTGGGTTCGGGGTTGTCTTCGTGCAGGCGACGGAAGATCTCCCGGCGTTTCGTGGCATTCATTCAGGCAGCTTCATTCGATGACCCCGGTGACACGCACCCGCCGGCTCGTCGCGGCGACCTTCGGCTCGCGCGCCGCGACGCGGGCGGCAAGCTGTTCGTCGATGCGGTTCTTCAGCGCGATCAGCAGACCCAGCACGATGAAGGCGCCGGGCGGCAGGATTGCCAGCAGGAAGCCCTGGTAGTCGTCGATCAGCGTGATCTGCCAGTTGGCGGCCAGCGGGCCGAGCAGCAGTTGCATGTTGGCGAACAGCGCGCCGGTGCCGAGCAGTTCGCGGATGCCGCCGAGCACCACCAGCACCAGGCAGAAGCCCAGGCCCATCACCAGTCCGTCGTAGCCGGCCACCAGCGGCTTGTGCTTGGCGGCGAAGCCGTCGGCACGGCCGAGGATCACGCAGTTGGTGGTGATCAGCGGAATGAAGATACCCAGAATCTGGTACAGCTCGTAGGTGAAGGCCTGCATCAGCAGTTCGATGCAGGTGGTCAGCGCGGCGATGATCATCACGAATGCCGGCAGGCGCACGGCGGTATTCACCACGCTGCGCACCAGCGATACGGCAATGTTCGAGCAGGCCAGCACGAGCATGGTCGCCAGCCCCAGGCCCAGCGCGTTGACGGCCGAGTTGCTCACGCCCAGCAGTGGACACAAGCCCAGCAGCTGTACCAGGCCGGGGTTGTTTTTCCACAGTCCGTTGAGGGTCAGTTCGCGGTAGCTGGGTGTGCTCATGGCGTGCTCCCTTGCGGCGCGACGGCCGGCTCGCGGACGCGCAGCTCGTCGCTGGTCGCCGTGCCGGCGCGTGAGTGGATGGTGGCGGTGGGCTCGTCGGCACGGCTGGCCGCGCCGTCCGCGGTGGCTTCGGCGCCCTGCAGCAGCTCGCCCTTGTGCGCATCGAAGTACTGCAGCGCGCGATGCACCGCGCCGACCACGGCGCGCGGGGTAATGGTGGCCCCGGCGAACTGGTCGAAGTCGCCCCGGTCCTTCTTCACCGCCCAGCCCGCTTCGTCGGGATCGCTCAGCGACTTGCCGGCAAAGGCATGGATCCAGTCGCTTTTCGCCAGCTCGATCTTGTCGCCCAGGCCCGGGGTTTCCCGGTGGCTGAGGACGCGTACGCCGGCCAGGCGGCCATCGGCGAGCACCCCGACCAGCAGGCGGATGGCGCCGCTGTAGCCGTCCGGCGCGGTGGCCTGGAGGATGACCGCAACCGGCTGGCCATCCTTGTGGGCGATGTAGGTGGGTAGCGGCTTGCGGTTGCCCAGCAGTCGATCATGCACTTCGACGGTGTTGTCGAGCAGATGATTGTCGTAGCTGCCGGGGGGCAGGATCTCGCCGAGCGCGCGAACCTGCGCCTCGCGCTCGGCGGCCTGAATGCGTTCGGCCGTGCCCTGCTGCAGCAACGTGACACTGCCCACGGTGGCGATGGCGAACAGGCCGAGTACGGCGGCGTTCTTCAGCATCGAGCGGCTGATTTCCGGAAGCATCATGTCATTCGCCCAGCTTGAAGCCGCGCTCGGCCTTGCGATGGCCGTAGGTGCGCGGGCGCGTGTAGTAGTCGATCGTCGGTGCCGCGAGGTTCATCAGCAGCACGGCGAAGGCGACGCCATCCGGATAGCCGCCCCAGGCGCGGATCACATACACCAGGATGCCGACGCCGGCACCGAAGATCAGGCGGCCGCGGGTGCTGGTGGCGCCGCTCACCGGGTCGGTGACGATGAAGAAGGCGCCGAGCATGGTCGCGCCGCTGAGCAGGTGGAACAGCGGCGAGCCGTTGCTGTCCGAGCCGGCGCCGTTCCAGAACAGTAGGCTCATCAGTGCCAGCGCGCCGAGCATGCCGGCCGGCGCGTGCCAGCTGAACAGCCGCCGATGCAGGAGAAACAGGCCGCCGGCGAGGAAGGCCAGGTTGACCACCTCCGAGCCGATGCCGCCGAAATGCCCGAAGGCGGGGTTACGCCACAGCTCCTCGATGGTCAGCCGGTTGTTGAGCTTGAGCACGTCCAGCGCGGTGGCCTGGCTCCAGCCGTCGGGCAGTGAGCCGACGCCGAGAATCTGCCGCAGTCCGTCCAGAAGACCGACGCCGTGGGGCACCGGCCAGGTGGTCATCTGCACCGGGAAGGAGATCAGCACGACTACATAACCGACCATCGCCGGGTTGAACGGGTTCTGCCCCAGCCCGCCATACAGCTGCTTGCCGAAGACGATGGCGACACCGGTGGCGATCAGCGTCAGCCACCAGGGGGAGTAGGGCGGTAGCGCCAGCGCCAGCAGCACGGCGGTAACCAGTGCGCTGCCATCGCGCAGAAAGAAGCGCACTGGGCGGCCGCGCAGCCGGAGGATGGCCGCCTCGCAGGCCAGCGCCACGCCGCTGGCCCAGCACAGGTTGATCAGCGTGCCGGCGCCGTACAGCCAGGTCAGAGCCACCACACCGGGCAGCGTCGCGGCGAGCACCAGCAGCATGACGCGCTGGGTGCGGTTGCCGCCCTGGGCATGGGGCGATGTGATGCGGGGCAGGGCCATTGGCGTTGTGGTTCCTGTGTCTTGCGGTCGCGCAGATACCGGCGCGACACATGAGGGTGTGTTAGGGGCGGCTGCGTCAGCCGTCCTTGTGCTCGGCCAGGCGTTGCTCGGCGGCCAGCAGGCGTGTGCGTGCCGCTTCGAGGCTGGCCGCGGTGCTGGCCGGCTCGCGTTCGAGCTTGCGCAGGTCGGCGCGGGCAAACGCCACGTCGGTCTTCAGTTCGCGCAGGCGTTCGTCGACCCCCGGCTTGCTGGTGCGCAGCAGGGCCGGCGCCGGTTTTCCGGAGTCTTCCTCGGCGGCATGCAATGCCTGCTCGGCGGCAGCCAGGGCGTCGCGTAACCGGCCCAGTTCGACTTCCTCGCGGCCTGCCTGTTCGGCCTTCTTCAGTTCGGCGCGCTTGAGCGCCAGTTCGATCTTGGCTTTCTTCAGCGCCTCGTCGCCCGCGGGTTTGGCGGGTGCGCTGGGCGTGGCGCTTTCAGCTGCGGCCAGCGCCGTCTCGGCTGCGTGCAGCTGCTGGCGCAGGCGGGCGAGTTCGGCCTGCTGGTCGTCGTCCGGAGTTTCGACTTTCTCCAGCTTGCGGATCTGCGCGCGGAGCATCGCGGCTTCGATCTTGGCTTTTTTCAGCGCCTCGCCGCCCGCGGGTTTGGCGGGTGCGCTGGGCGTGGCGCTTTCAGCTGCGGCCAGGGCCGTCTCGGCTGCGTGCAGCTGCTGACGCAGGCGGGCGAGTTCGGCCTGCTGGTCGTCGTCCGGGGCTTCGATTTTTTCCAGCTTGCGGATCTGCGCGCGGAGCATCGCGGCTTCGATCTTGGCTTTCTTCAGCGCTTCGTCCCCCGCGGGCTGGGGCGTAGCCGGCGGCACAGCGGCGGCCAGCGCCCGCTGCGCGGCTTCGGCGGCTTGCCGCAGTTCAGCGACCTGCGCCTGCAGTTCCGCAGTGGCGTGGGTCGCCAGCTGTTTCTCGGCCTTCTTCAGCGCGACCTGGGCCAGACTGGCCTCGATCTTCAGGCGCTTCTGCTCGTCGCTCAACGGGCTGCTCTTGCCGGCGGCGGCATCGTCCTGTGCCGGCGCTTCGGCGGACGACGCCTGCGCTGCCTTGGCGCGTGCGGCTTTCTCGGCGCGGGCCTTGCGCTCGGCTTCCTTGTGCTCCTCGGCGCGGCGCAGGCGCTCCTGGCGCAGCTCGAAGCGCTGCTTGGAGTGTTCGGCCTTCTGTTGCTTGAGCTCCAGCTCGCGGATTTCTGCCTTCGCCGCCCGGTAGTACTGCACCAGGGGAATGCTCGAGGGGCAGACGTAGGCGCAGGCGCCGCATTCGATGCAGTCGAACAGGTTGTGCGCGCGCAGCTGCGCATGCTCGTGGCCGAGCGCGAAGAAGTGCAGCTGCTGCGGCAGCAGGCTGGCCGGACAGGCTTCGGCACACTCGCCGCAGCGAATGCACGGCAGCGCCGGCGGGGGCGGCGGCAGTTCGGCGGCGGTGACGGCCAGCAGGCAGTTGGTGGTCTTGATCAGCGGCACGTCGAGGCTGGGCAGGGTAAAACCCATCATCGGCCCGCCCATGAGCAGGCGATCGAGGCGGGCCGGATCGAGCCCGGCGAATTCCAGCAGTTCGCGCACCGGCGTGCCGATCAGCGCCTCGACGTTCATCGGGCGTGCCAGGGCTGCGCCGGTGAGCGTGGTGATGCGCGAAATCAGCGGCTGGCCGAGCAGCACCGCATCGTGGATGGCCACGCAGGTGCCGACGTTCTGGCAGAGCATGCCGATGTCCGCCGGCAGGCTGCCGCTGGGTACCTCCTCGCCGGTGAGAATCTGGATCAGCTGCTTCTCGCCGCCCGACGGGTACTTGGTCGGGAACACCTTGATGGTGAACGGCCGCTCGCCGACCGCCGCGCGCACGGCGGCGATGGCCTCGGGCTTGTTGTCCTCGATGCCGATGAGGATCGTCTCGGGCTCGATCAGGTAGGCGAGAATCTCGATGCCGGCCACCAGTTGTGCGGCCTGCTCGCGCATCAGCAGGTCGTCGGCGGTGATGTACGGCTCGCATTCGGTGCCGTTGATGATCAGCGTGTGAATCTTCTGCGTGGTGCGTGCGCCCAGCTTGGCCGCGGCGGGAAAACCCGCGCCGCCAAGGCCGCTGATGCCGGCCTGGCGGATGAGTTCGAGCAGCGCGGCGGGCTCGACCGAGTGGTAGTGCGGCTGCGGATGTAGCGCGGTCCACTGCTCCAGACCATCGCTGTCGATGACGATCGCGGTATCGAGCAGGCCGGATACATGCGGATAGGGCTGCGGGCCGACGAAACTGACCACGCCCGAGGTCGGTGCATGCACCGGTGCACTGATCAGCCCCGCGGCATCGGCGATCTTCTGCCCCTTGAGCACGTGCTCGCCGGGCTGTACGCACGCCTCGGCCGGCGCGCCCAGGTGTTGCGCCAGCGGCACGATCAGCCGTTTGGGCAGCGGCGCCGGTTGGATCGGCGTGCGGTTGGACAGCGTCTTGCGCTCGGCCGGGTGGATGCCGCCGGGAATGTCCCAGACCTTTAATGAAGTCATGCGGCCTGCTCCCGATCCGTGCCGATCAGCTGGCCGGGCGCCAGCGGTTGATCCCATTTCCAGCTTCGCAGGTTGCTGCCCAGTTCGATCATGTCGATGCAGTCCACCGGGCAGGGCTCGACGCACAGGTCGCAGCCGGTGCATTCGCTGACGATCACCGTATGCATCTGCCGCGCCGCGCCGACGATGGCGTCCACCGGGCAGGCCTGGATGCACTTGGTGCAGCCGATGCATTCGGCCTCGCGGATGTAGGCAACCATCTGCGGCTTCTCGCCGCCTTCGGCATCCAACGGCTCGGCTTCAACGTCCAGCAGGTCAGCCAGCGCCTGGATGGTCGCCTCGCCGCCGGGCGGGCACTTGTTGATCTTGTCGCCGGCGGCAATCGCCTCGGCGTAGGGCTTGCAGCCCGGATAGCCACACTGGCCGCACTGGGTCTGCGGCAGCAGGGCGTTGATCTGTTCGGCGATCGGGTCGCCCTCGACGCGAAAGCGCACCGCGGCGAAGCCGAGAATCGCACCGCACGCCAGGCAGAGCGCCAGCAGGGCGAGCACCGCCACGAGCACCAGGCTCATAGCTTGATCAGCCCGGTGAAGCCCATGAACGCCAGCGACATCAGCCCGGCGGTGATCAGGCCGATGGAGGCACCCTGAAACGAGCGGGGCACGTCGGCGATGGCGATGCGCTCGCGCATGGCGGCGAACAGCACCAGCACCAGCGAGAAGCCGAGCCCGGCGGCGAACCCGTTGGCGGTCGCGGTCAGGAAGGTGAACTCACTCTTGTTGGCGTTGAGCAGGGCGACGCCGAGCACGATGCAGTTGGTGGTGATCAGCGGCAGGAAGATCCCCAGCACGCGATAGAGCAGCGGGCTGGTCTTGTTCACCACCATCTCGGTGAACTGCACCACCACCGCGATCACCAGAATGAAACTGATGGTGCGCAGGAACTCCAGGTCCAGCGGCTTGAGTACATACTGCTGCACGAGGTAGCTGCACATCGCCGCCAGCGTGAGCACGAAGGTGGTGGCCAGGGACAGGCCGATGGCGGTCTCGATCTTTTTCGAGACGCCCATGAACGGGCACAGGCCGAGGAACTGTACCAGTACGAAGTTGTTGACCAGGATGGCGCTAACCATGATCAGGGCGAGTTCGGTCATCAGGAATTCCGTCGCGCGCTGCGGAGCCATGAGGCTGAAGGGCCGCTATTATCGGAAAGCCACCGCCGGCAAACAAGCTGCGGTTGGCAGTCGCGGCGACGCAGAAGGTCAATTGCAGCGTATTGCCTGTCCGGATGCGGATGTCGCTGGCGATGGCGGCGGCCAGTTCGGTGAACGAATGCCTTGTGCTTCGGAGGTGGCAGATGAACAGTCGTGTCGTGTTGCTCCTGTGCGGTCTGGCCTGGCTGGCGGCGCCGGCGCAGGCCGATCGCGGCAATCGCGTATGGGTCTACCCGGCGGATGCGCCGGTGCATCGCGGCGAGGTGCTGCCGTATCGCTACAACCCGCGCAACCCGTATCCGTATTACCCGCGTTATCAGCCCAACCTGCCCCCGCGTTATCAGGGGCAGTTGCCGCCGCGCTACTACCAGCGGCACTGGGACACGGGGCGGCCGCCCTACTGGCAGGATCGGCATTACCAGCCGCGCCCGCCGCTGATACGCGACTATCGCTCGCTGCAGCAGCGCCGGTACGACTACCGCCAGCGCTACGAGCGCCATTGAGCGCATCGCGTCGATCCTGTCGTCAGCGATTGCGCCAGCGCGGCTCGCGTTCTTCGAGGAATGCGTTGATGCCCTCCAGCGTATCCTCGGCCTCGAACAGTTCGACGAAGGCTTCGCGCTCGGCGGCCGCGAAGGTCTCGGGCAGACGGCGGCGGGCGCCGTTGATCAGCGGCTTGATCGCGCGGATCGCCACCGGGCTCTGGCGGGCGATGCGTGCCGCCAGCAGCAGGGCATGCCCGCATGACTCGCCGGGCTCGGCGAGCTGTTCGACCAGGCCGATGCGCAGCGCCGTCTCGGCGGTGATGCGTTCGCCGCAGAGGATCATCCGCTTGGCCCAGCCTTCGCCGACCACCCAGGCCAGGGCCTGGGTGCCGCCGGCGCAGGGCAGCAGGCCGACCGCCGCATCCGGCAGGCCGAGCTGCGCATGTTGTTCGGCGATGCGCAGATCGCAGGCCAGCGCACATTCCAGGCCGGCGCCGAGCGCGAAGCCGTTGATTGCGGCGAGGGTGACGCCGCGAAAGTCGCGCAGCGCCTCGAAGGCCTCGCCGAAGCGACGCGCCATTTCCCGCGCGCGCAGGCGGTCGCCGTCGGCGAACAGCTGCAGGTCGGCGCCGGCGCTGAAGAACTCGGCGCCCTGGCCGGTGATCACCAGCGCATAGATGTCGTCGTCGTGGTCGAGGTGCTCGACCAGCAGCTTGAGGCCGATCAGCGACTCGCGATCCCAGGTATTGGCTGGCGGATGGTTGATGGTGATGAGGGCGGTATGACCGTGCTTTTCCACGGTCAGCTTGTGGGTCAGGTCGAAGACCCCGGACTGATACGGTTCGAGTGCGGTGCTCATGTGGGCGTCCTCGGCGAGGCCCGCCGCGGGTGCGGCGGGCGCATCTGTCTCTCTATCAAGGCAGCGAGGTGCGTGCTGCGGTCGGGGATCGCCCCATCCCCGCGGGGTGCTTACTGCAGGGCGATGGCCTGTCCGGTGCCGCGCCGCTCTTCCTGCCATTGGGCAAGTGTAGGCGCTGCCTGGTCGCCGGCGAGGCGATGGACGATTTCGAAGTAGTCCTGCTTGAAGCGGTCCTTGAGCACTTCCTCGCGCGGCTTGACGCGAACGGCATAGACCGTCTGCACGTTCTGGTGATCGAAGCTGCGCCAGTGCTGCTCGTCCTTGAGCAGCGTGTAGCGATGGTTTTCCAGGGCGGCGATCACCGATTCGCTGGCGATGCTGCGCGCGCGCGTGGCGGCGTCGGCCCATTGGTGCACGATGCTGTAGGCCGAGGCGGCGGAGCTGGACGGATGGGTCTGGTAGCGCTCGTCGAAATTGCGCACGAAGGCCTGCCCGCGTTCGGAGCCCTCCAGTTCGGGCACGCGCCAGGTCCAGGGCTCGGTGCCGAGAACGCCGCGCATGATGTCCGGGCCGGCAAGCTCGACCATGCTCTGGGTCAGGTTGGGCACGGCGATCTGCATCTTGGTGTTCAGGCCGAGTTCATCGGCGATGCGCATGGCGCGCACCAGGTCCTCGCCGAACAGCACGAGCACCAGCACTTCGGTGTCGCTGCCGGCCGCCTGCTGCAGGGCCTTGCGATAGTCGGCCAGGCGGGCGCCGGGGAAGGCGGTCTTCACGCCAGGATGCCGGTTCTGGTCGGTGGTGCCGGTGGCCTGGCGCAGCGAGCTTTCGCTGGTGTGGCCCCAGGTGTAGTCGGAGGTGACGTAGAAGTAGCGTTTGCCCGGCAGGTTCTGGTTGAGGTATTGCCCCAGCACCTGGGCGCTCATCCAGGCGTTGTTGCACTCGCGGAACATGTAGCGATGGCCGTCCTTGCCGGTCGTGTCGTTGGAGTAGGTCAGGGTGCCGAAGTACAGCAGGCCGCGTTCCCTGGCGCGCTTGCTGGCGGCGATGGCGACAGCGCTGGACGCGCCGCCGAAGAGCATCGCGGCGCCTTCGTCGGCCATCTTGTCGACGTTGGCGACGGCCTTTTCCGGACGCGAGGCGCTGTTGCGGCTGACCAGCTCCAGCGGCCGGCCAAGCACACCGCCGCGGGCATTGATTTCGTCGATGGCCAGCAGCGCGCCGCGCATCTGGGCGAGGCCCTCTTCCTTGTAGCTGCCGGTGCGGGGATAGTTCATGCCCAGTTTGATGGAGTCGGCGGCCTGGGCCACGGCGCAGCAGCCCAGCATGAGCGCCAGGAGGGTTATCCGTTTCATACGCGAGTTCCTTGCTTGCTTGTTATGGTTATTGGCAATTGCGGCGTTTTACCCCGACGCCGAACGGGCGTCATTACTCCGGGAAGCTCCGCGGCTGCCAATGTGACTGCGGCGGCATTTTGATGGCGTTTCGACTTTCGCCTTGTTGACCCGGGGCAAGGCATCGGCTGGGGGGGGGTGGTGTCGGCGTTCGCGTTGACAGCGCGCCGCGGCTTTTCTAGGGTGCGCCGGCCCCGTCGCATGCAAAGGTGAACCGATGACCCAGGATGATCGAATCAAGCTCGAGCCGAGCTGGAAGGATGCGTTGCGTGAGGAGTTCGATCAGCCTTACATGCACGAGCTGTCGGCCTTCCTGCGCCGCGAGAAGGCGGCCGGCAAGACCATCTATCCGCCCGGGCCGCTGATCTTCAATGCGCTGAATTCGACGCCGCTGGAGCGAGTCGAGGTGGTCATCCTCGGGCAGGACCCCTATCACGGCCCCGGCCAGGCCCACGGGCTGTGCTTCTCGGTGCAGCCGGGCGTTGCGCCACCACCGTCGCTGCAGAACATTTTCAAGGAGCTCAAGCGTGATCTGAACATCGATCCGCCGGGGCACGGCTATCTGCAGCACTGGGCAGAGCAGGGCGTGCTGATGCTCAACACCTCGCTGACGGTGGAGCAGGGTAACGCCGGTTCGCATGCCGGGGCAGGCTGGCAGCGCTTCACCGACCGGATCATCGAGGTGGTGAGCGAGCGGCGGCCGCATCTGGTATTCCTGCTCTGGGGCGCGCATGCGCAGAGCAAGGCGCGGCTGATCGACCCGACCCGCCACCTGATCCTCAAGTCGCCGCACCCTTCGCCGCTCTCCGCGCACCGCGGCTTTCTGGGCAACGGCCATTTCAGCCGCACCAACCAGTTTCTCCGGCAGCACGGTATGCAGCCGATCGACTGGCAACTGCCCGCGCAGGTCTAGCAGGCTGTTGAAAAACTATCTGCGTGGCCATTGCGGCGTCAAAAACAGGCTCAAAATGCTCCTTTACAGCTCGTAAACTGCGCTTTTTCGCCTGTTTTTTCCTTGCACTGGCTGCCTCGCCTACGTTTTTCAACAACCTGCTCGCGCGGGCAGGTCGGTTCCGCTTACTGGAGCATGCTCATTGCCGCGTCCATAGCGGCCGAGAGATCCTCGTCCTCCTGGAGCAGGGTGCTTGGGTCCAGGCCGAGCTTGGCGAATGCCGGAATCCGGTTCCAGTCCAGCTGTGTATAGGGATGGTTGCTGCCCAGGTGGCTTTGCAGCGTGGCGACCTGCACGATGTCGACATAATCGACTGTCGGCGAATTTCGGGTGAAGTCGGTGTACTGGCCGGGCACGATCGCAATCGGCTCGCGGAAGTCCCAGGCGCGCAGGATCTTTTCGCCCAGCAGCGGGTGGATCCGGTCGATCACGTGATTGAGGCTGATGGAATCGGCCATCAGTTCGCCGTGTTCCTCGGCGTAGGTGAGGATGGGCAGGATGCCGATCTGGTGCACCAGACCCGCCAGCGTCGCCTGGTCGGGCGGCAGGCGCGTGTAGTGCCGGCACAGCACATGGCTGATCGCCGCCACTTCGGTGCTCTTGTTCCAGACTTCGCGCATCTTGCGGTCGACCACATCGGTCGTGGCCTGGAACATCTGCTCCATCGCCAGGCCTGTGGCGAGGTTGCAGGTGTAATTGATGCCCAGACGGCTGATCGCCATCTGCAGGTCGGTGATCTCGCGATTGGTGCGCAGCAGCGGGCTGTTGACCACCTTGATGATGCGCGCGGTCAGCGCGGCGTCGTTGCCGATCACCTTGCTCAGCGCGAGGATGCTGACGTCCGGGTCTTCCGCGGCTTCGCGCACCTGCAGCGCCACCTCCGGCAGCGTCGGAAGAATCAGTTCGTCGTTCTCGATGGCGCGGGTCAGTTCGTGTTGAACCTTGTCGGCGAGGGTGCTCATGCGATTCCTTCAGTGGTGGAGTGCTGCGTCATGGCCGGCGACGCTGCGCTGCCGGCCGTGTGACCGCCGTTCATATGGGCTTCAGCGCTGGATTTCCTGGTCGGCGTTCAGGGTATAGGGAAGCTCGAGCTGGCTCAGCGGCATGCCATCGGGCGAGCCGAGGAAGAGGCGGCCATCGGCTATCGCGTCCTCCTGGACCACGGCCAGCAGTTCCATGCCGCTCTCGCTGGCTGCCGCCAGCACGACTTCACCCACGCTCGAGCCGTGCACCGGCGAGAACAGTTCGACGCCGGCGGCCGGCAGTTCGCTCGGCGCACCTTCGGCAGCGAGGTGGTACAGCCTGCGCTTGAGCTTGCCGAGGTACTGCATGCGCGCGACGATTTCCTGCCCGGCGTAGCAACCCTTCTTGAAGCTGACGCCGCCCAGCGCCTGCAGATTGATCATCTGCGGAATGAACAGCTCGCGTGTGCTGCCGAAGACCTGGCCGACGCCGGCGCGAATCTGGTCGAGCAGCCAGCGCCCGAGCGGGGCTTCGCCCAGTTGTGCGCCCAGGCGCAGGCGGACCTGCTCGGCATCCTGCGCCTTGCACCACAGTTCGGCGCGTCCATCGGCCAGACGCAGTGCGATCAGATCGTTGCCGCGTACCACCTGATCGGCGTCCTGCGGCAGTTCTAGCCCCAGGCTGACCAGCGCGCCGTCCCCCTGGCGCAGGCCGAAGCGACACCAGAGCGCGCTTTCATCGCTCAGTCGCGACTTGGAAAACACCGCGTACTTGCCGAGGTCGGCGAGCTGCGGCTGCAGCAGCTCGCTGGCCATCGCCAGCAGCAGGCCGTCACCCTCGGTCAGAATGCGAAAGCTCGACTGCATCCGACCCTTGGGGGTGCAGCGGGCGCCGAGGCTGGAGGTGTCGTGATCGAGGTAGTTGAGGTTGCAGGTCAGCTGACCCTGCAAAAACTTGCTGGCGTCCGGGCCGCGTACGGCAAGGACGCCTTCATGCGACAGAAGGCAAAAATAGGCTGCGTCGGTCATGATCGGTCGCCGTGAAAAATCCGGGCGGCCATCATAGCAGGCGGTCACGAAAAGGCAGCCGCCTGCACAGGTCGCGATGTACGAATAGACCGTCGTCGGCGTGCCGCTTGCCGGCGGCTGCCGCTATAATGCCGGCCCCCTTCGAAGGAGCCGTCGCATGGTCGATCAATCTGAACTCAACCGCCTGTTCTGGCAGAGCCGCCGCGGCATGCTGGAGCTGGACGTGCTACTGGTGCCGTTCGTCAAGGAAGTCTATCCGGGGCTGGATGAGGCGGATCAGCAGCGCTATCGCAAGCTGCTGAGCTGCGAGGATCAGGACCTGTTCGGCTGGTTCATGCAGCGCGGCGAACCCGAAGACGAGGATCTGCGCCGCATGGTTCGCATGATCCTCGATCGTGTCCAGCCGCAGTAATCCGCCGTTCGAGTGCCACTGGCAGGCGTCGCGCCTGCTGCTGGGGCTCTATCTGTCGGTGCAGGGGCTGGCGCTGATCGGCATCGGGCTGTCCGCGGCGCCGCTGTCGCTCAAGATCCTGTTGTGGACATTCTGCATTGCGCATGCGGCCTGGGTCCTGCCGTGCTTCATCCTGTTGCGCAGTCCGGCGGCCTGGTGCGGTCTGCGCCATGACGATGGCGGCTGGAGCCTGTGGTCGCAGCGCGCCGGCTGGCAGCCGATCCAGCTGCGCCCCGACAGCCTGGTGCTGCCGCTGGCCGTGGTATTGCGTTTTCGCCTGGCGGGCCAGCGAGTGACCCGCGGTATCTGCATCCCGCGCGATGCGCTGCCGGCGGGGGAGCACCGGCGTTTGCGCGTGCGGCTGAAGTTCAGTCGCAATAGGTGGGCGGCTGCAGAATAGTGTCGACCGCCACCGGCAGCTGCTCGGGGTAGTCCAGGGTGAAGTGCAGGCCGCGGCTTTCCTTGCGCTGCATGGCCGAACGGATCATCAGGTCGGCCACCAGTGCGAGGTTGCGCAGCTCCAGCAGATCGCGGCTGACCTTGTAGTTGGAATAGAACTCGTCGATCTCATCCAGCAGCAGCTTGACCCGATGCTGCGCGCGCATCAGGCGCTTGTTGGTGCGCACGATGCCGACGTAGTCCCACATGAAACGCCGCAATTCGTCCCAGTTGTGCGCGATGATCACGTCTTCGTCGGAGTCGGTGACCTGGCTGGCATCCCAGCCCGGCAGGTCGCCCGCCAGCTCTATGTCCGGCAACTGGCGGAGCATGTCCTCGGCGGCCGCGCGTCCGTAGACGAAGCATTCGAGCAGCGAGTTGCTGGCCATGCGATTGGCCCCGTGCAGGCCGGTGAAGCTGGTTTCGCCTATCGCATACAGGCCCGGAATGTCGGTGCGGCCATGCTGGTCGACCACCACGCCGCCGCAGGTGTAATGCGCGGCGGGGACCACCGGGATGGCCTGGCGCGTGATGTCGATGCCGAACGCCAGGCAGCGCTCGTAGACCGTCGGGAAATGGCCGCGGATGAAGTCGGCCGGCTTGTGGCTGATGTCCAGGTAGACGCAGTCGATGCCCAAGCGCTTCATCTCGTGGTCTATCGCGCGGGCCACGATATCGCGCGGCGCGAGTTCCTCGCGCGGGTCGAAGCGCGGCATGAAGCGCTCGCCATTGGGCAGCTTGAGCAGCGCTCCCTCGCCGCGCAGCGCCTCGGTGACCAGGAAGCTCTTGGCCTGGGGGTGGTACAGGCAGGTCGGGTGGAACTGGTTGAACTCCAGGTTGCCCACCCGGCAGCCGGCGCGCCAGGCCATTGCGATGCCGTCGCCGCAGGCGCTGTCGGGATTGCTGGTGTACAGGTACACCTTGGCGGCACCGCCCGTGGCCAGCGCGACGAAGCGCGCCTGGAAGGTTTCCACTTCGCCACTGTTGCGGTTCAGTACGTAGGCGCCGAGACAGCGCTTGCCGGCAAGGCCCAGCTTGCGCTCGGTGATCAGGTCCACGGCGACGCGCTGCTGCAGCAGTTCGATGTTGCTTCGGGCCCGGGCGCGTGCCAGCAGGGTATTGAAGATGGCGGCGCCGGTGGCATCGGCCGCGTGGATGATGCGCCGGTGGCTGTGGCCGCCCTCGCGCGTCAGATGGAATTCGAAGCCGCCATCCTCGCGGTCTGGCGCGTCGTCGCGGGTAAAGGGTACACCCTGTTCGATGAGCCACTTGATGGCGTCGCGGCTGTGCTCGACGGTGAAGCGCACGGCCTCTTCGCGACACAGACCGCCGCCGGCCACCAGGGTATCGGCGACGTGGGATTCCACCGTGTCGGTGTCGTCCAGTACGGCGGCGACACCGCCCTGCGCCCGGTAGGTCGAGCCGTTGGCGAGGTCGCCCTTGCTGAGCACGGCGATGCGCAGATGGCTTGGCAGGTTCAGCGCCAGCGTCAGGCCGGCGGCCCCGCTGCCGATGACTAATACGTCGTAGCGATGATGGTGGCTCATGGCGAGTTCCGCGGAGAAATCGTTTCGTAGTATATAGAGCGAGGCGAGTGGCGAGACAGTGGCCGGGATTATATGTTGCTGAGCCAATGGAACTTTTCTGCCCTGGTGCGCTCAATGAATAGTTGTGTATGCAGGTCGGACTCTTGGTGCGCAACAGTTCGGTTTGCCAAGGACACCAGGGCGGCACAGACCGCGAATTCGATTGCGACACTACGGTGCAATCGCCGTCAGGTATTGCAGGATAGCTTGCTAGTAGGGGGAGAACTTTTGCGTAGAGCCCGTGTCTATTCTGGCAGGTCGATTTGCTGGTGTGAGCGGTACTCCTTCGGCGGGATGGAGGCGTACCCATGCTGACCCAGGAACAGGACCAGCAGCTGGTTGAGCGAGTACAGCGAGGCGACAAGCGGGCGTTCGATCTCCTTGTGCTGAAGTACCAGCACAAGATTCTTGGTCTGATCGTACGTTTCGTTCATGACTCTCATGAGGCCCAGGATGTCGCGCAGGAGGCTTTCATCAAGGCCTATCGCGCACTCGCGAATTTCCGCGGTGACAGCGCGTTCTATACGTGGCTGTACCGCATCGCCATCAACACGGCGAAGAACCATCTGGTGGCGCGTGGCAGGCGTCCGCCGGACAGCGATGTGAGTTCCGAAGATGCCGAGTTTTACGAAGGCGATCATGCCCTCAAGGATATCGAGTCCCCTGAACGCGCGCTGCTTCGGGATGAGATCGAAGACACGGTACATCGGACCATTCAATTGCTTCCCGAAGATTTGCGCACCGCTCTAACGCTGCGCGAATTTGATGGTCTTAGTTACGAGGACATTGCGAGCGTGATGCAGTGTCCCGTAGGAACGGTGCGTTCACGGATCTTCCGGGCGCGCGAAGCCATAGATAAAGCGTTGCAACCCTTGTTGCATGAGTCCTGAGACAGCGGCGACAGCCAAGAGAGGAACCGCCATGAGTCGTGAAGCCCTGCATGAATCGCTGTCCGCGGTGATGGATAACGAAGCGGATGAGTTGGAATTACGTCGTGTACTCGCCGCGGGCGATGACGGCCAGATGCGCTCGACCTGGTCGCGCTACCAGGTTGCCCGCGCCGCCATGCACAAGGAATTGCTCGAGCCGCGCCTGGATATAGCCGCGGCCGTTTCCGCAGCGCTGGCCGACGAAGCCGCGCCGGTCAAGTCGCAAGGTTCGTCCTGGCGTGCTCTGGGGCGCCTGGCCGTGGCGGCCTCGGTTACCGTCGCCGTTCTGGCGGGTGTTCGCCTGTACAACCAGAGCGAGGTTGCCGGTCCGCAGATGGCGCAGCAGGCCGCTCAGCCGGCACTTGCCGTGCCGCAGGCCGGTCAGGGACCGGCGGTTCTGGCCGGCTACAGCGAAGGACAGGTCGAGGCGCCGGCGCAGACGGCTGCCCAGACAGCACCGGTGGAGCGCTGGCACGAAGAGCGGCTGCCCTCCTATGTGCGCCAGCACGCACAGCAGGCGGCATTTGGTGGTGGCTCCGAGGGTGCGCTGCCGTATGCGCGGGCTGCGAGTATGGAAGAACGTTAACGTTAGGGAGAAGCATGCGCGTCTTACCGCTGTGTGTGATGTTCGGAGGCTGGCTATCGATGCCGGCCTTCGCCGTTGATGCCGGAACGTGGATGAGCGAGCTCGTCCAGGCGGAACGGACTCAAAACTATGCAGGCACGTTCGTCTACGAGCGCAATGGCAGCTTTTCCAGTCATGCGATCTGGCGCCGAGTCGAGGAAGGGCATCTCCAGGAGCGCATGCTGCAGCTCGATGGGCCGGCCATCGAGGTCGTCCGTCGCGACGGTCAGGTGCAATGCGCCAGCGACGGGCTGACGACGCAGATCGAACGGCAGGGTGTCTGGAATGATCGGCGTCTCGACGTGAAGGCGCTTTCGGAGTGGTACGAGTTTCGTCTGATGGGCGAGTCCCGCGTTGCCGGCCGTCCCGCGGTCGCACTGGGCGTGATGGCCAAGGATCAGCACCGTTACAGCTTCGAGCTGCATCTCGACCGCGAGACTGCGCTGCCGCTCAAGTCACTCATGCTCAGCGATAAGGGCCAGTTGCTCGAGCGGTTTCAGTTCACCCATTTCGAGCCGGATGCGGCCGATGCGCAGTCGGTGCGTCAGAGCGCGGCGTGCGAAAGCGTCTCGCTCAAAGCCGCAGCCGATGAGGCTGAGATAGTGTGGCGTTCCGATTGGCTGCCGCCGGGTTTCGTTCTGCAGGGCGCGGACGTGCGGCCGAGTCCGATTTCCCGTGAGTCGGTTTCCTGGCTTTCGTATGGCGACGGACTGGCGAGCTTCTCCGTGTTTCTCGAGCCGCTCGGCGACGCGACAGTGAGCGATGCCCGCAGCCAGATGGGGCCGACGGCGTCGGTAGCCAAGCGCATCAGCACGCCGGAAGGCGACGTGATGGTGACCGTCGTGGGTGAGATCCCGCTCGGGACTGCCGAGCGCGTGGCGCTTTCGATGCGTGCGGTGTCGCAATGATCGAAGAGCAGGGCCGCGTTGTCGCTGTGGAGCCCGGTGCCGTCTGGGTGCAGACGCAGCGCCGCAGTACCTGTTCGGGCTGTGTTGCGAAAAATGGCTGCGGGCAGGGCCTGATGGAGCGTCTGGACGTGCGCGAACAACGTGGGCTGGTTCGCGCGGTGTCGGAGCTTAAGCTGCAAGTCGGTGACGCCGTCGTGCTGGGCATTGAGGAGCGCGTGTTGCTGCGCGGGGCGCTCCTTGTCTATCTTTTCCCCCTGCTCATGCTGCTGATTGCCGCCACATTGGCGGCTCAGTGGTCGGCCAGCGAGCCCTGGATCATCGCGGCAGGGCTGAGCGGATTTGCCGTCGCCTGGGCAGTCGTGCGCCTGCGCAGTCAGCGCGTGGCGAATGATCCGAGCCTGCAGCCCGTGGTGTTGCGGGCGATGCTCGCCGGGTCGCCCGGCATGCAGTGAGTTTTTCTTTAGTTCGTCAGTGGGGGCTAGTTCATGTTCAATCGAAACAGCTGCCTCGCCTTTTTGGCGGGGCTGGCGTTGCTGGGGCAGGCGGTTGTTGCACAAGCGGCGCTGCCGGATTTCACCCCGTTGGTGGAGAGTGCATCCCCGGCAGTCGTCAACATCAGTACCAAGCAGAAATTGCCGGCTCGTGGTGCGTCGGTGCAGATTCCCGATCTGGAAGGCCTGCCGCCGATTTTTCGGGAGTTCTTCGAGCGCGGTATTCCCCAGATGCCCGACGGTCGTGGTCAGCAGCGCGAGGCGCAGTCGCTGGGTTCGGGTTTCATCATCTCGGCTGACGGCTACGTGCTGACCAACAATCATGTGGTTGCCGATGCCGACGAGATCATCGTGCGTCTGCCCGATCGCAGCGAGCTGGAAGCCAAGCTGGTCGGTGCCGATCCGCGTACCGATGTCGCCGTGCTGAAGGTCGAGGGCAAGGGGCTGCCGACCGTCAAGCTGGGTGATTCCAGTGCGCTCAAGGTAGGCGAGTGGGTCCTGGCGATCGGCTCGCCGTTCGGTTTCGATCACACCGTGACCGCCGGCATCGTCAGTGCAACGGGCCGCAGCCTGCCGAATGAAAGCTATGTGCCGTTCATCCAGACCGATGTCGCGATCAATCCGGGCAACTCGGGCGGTCCGCTGTTCAATCTCGAGGGCGAAGTCGTCGGGATCAACTCGCAAATCTTCACTCGCTCCGGTGGCTTCATGGGGTTGTCCTTCGCCATCCCGATCGACGTGGCGATGGATGTCGCCAATCAGTTGCGTACCGACGGCAAGGTCAGTCGCGGCTGGCTGGGCGTGGTCATCCAGGAAGTGAACAAGGATCTGGCCGAGTCGTTCGGCCTCGAGCGTCCGGCGGGTGCGCTGGTGGCACAGGTCATGGACGGTGGGCCGGCTGCCCGGGGTGGGCTGCGCGTGGGTGACGTGATCCTGAGCATGAACGGCAAGCCCATCATCATGTCTGCCGATCTGCCGCATCTCGTCGGTGCGCTCAAGCCGGGAAGTACCGCGCGAATGGAGGTCGTGCGCGAAGGCGAGCGGCGCAACATCGATGTGCAGATCGGTGCGCTGCCCGAAGAAGGCGACGAAATCGCCGCAGCGGGCGCCGGGCCGGAGCAGAGCGACAACCGCCTGGGCGTCAAGGTTTCCGAGCTGACCGCCGAGCAGCGGGCCAGCCTGGATCTGCAGGGCGGGGTAGTCATCACCGAAATTCTCAATGGTCCGGCCGCGATGATCGGCCTGCGTCCGGGCGATGTGATTACGCACCTGAACAACCAGGCCATCGATTCGGCCAAGACCTTCGGTCGGGTCGCGGCCCAGTTGCCGAAGAATCGTTCAGTATCGATGCGGGTGCTGCGTCAGGGGCGCGCGAGCTTCATCACCTTCAAACTGGCGGAATAACACGCTGGCGGCAATATCGGGGAAGGGCGGTTATGACCGCCCTTTTTCTTGCCGCGGGACTATGCGATTGAGTGCCAGAGCGCTCGGGCGAATGGGCGAGGCGCGTGGCGCTCGCATGGTCGATCGGTTACACTTCGCGGCTATTTTCGGCGGGCAATCGGCCTGCGGCATTTTTCGAGTGTTCAGCTGTGAGTGACCTGAGTCATATCCGCAACTTCTCCATCATCGCCCATATCGACCACGGCAAGTCGACCCTGGCCGATCGGTTCATCCAGATCTGCGGCGGCCTGTCCGAGCGCGAGATGGAGGCTCAGGTCCTCGATTCCATGGATCTCGAGCGCGAGCGCGGCATCACCATCAAGGCACACAGCGTGACCCTGCACTACAAGGCGCAGAACGGCAAGACCTACCAGCTGAACTTCATCGACACCCCCGGCCACGTCGACTTCACCTATGAGGTCAGCCGCTCGCTGGCCGCCTGCGAGGGCGCGCTGCTGGTGGTGGATGCAGGGCAGGGTGTCGAGGCGCAGTCGGTGGCCAACTGCTACACCGCCATCGAGCAGGGCCTCGAGGTGATGCCGGTGCTGAACAAGATGGACCTGCCCCAGGCCGAGCCGGAGCGGGTCAAGGAAGAAATCGAGCACGTCATCGGCATCGACGCGACCGACGCCGTGGCCTGCAGTGCCAAGAGCGGCATGGGCGTGGAGGATGTGCTCGAGCGCCTGGTCGAGGTCATCCCGCCACCGGAAGGCGAGATCGAGGCGCCGCTGCAGGCGCTGATTATCGACTCCTGGTTCGACAACTACCTGGGCGTGGTCTCGCTGGTGCGGGTGCGCCACGGCCGGGTGAAGAAGGGCGACAAGATCTTGGTCAAGTCGACCGGCAAGATTCATCAGGTCGACAGCGTCGGCGTGTTCACGCCCAAGCACACCGCCACCGCCGACCTCAAGGCCGGTGAGGTGGGCTTCATCATCGCCGGCATCAAGGACATCCAGGGCGCCCCGGTGGGCGACACTCTGACCCTCTCCGCGACACCCGATGTCGAGATGCTGCCGGGTTTCAAGCGGGTCAAGCCGCAGGTCTACGCCGGCCTTTTCCCGGTCAGCTCGGACGATTTCGAGGACTTCCGCGATGCGCTGGAGAAACTGACCCTCAACGACGCCGCGCTGCAGTACGAGCCGGAGAGTTCCGATGCGCTGGGCTTCGGCTTCCGCATCGGCTTCCTCGGCATGCTGCACATGGAGATCATCCAGGAGCGCCTGGAACGCGAATACGACCTGGACCTGATCACCACCGCTCCGACCGTGGTGTTCGAAGTGGTGCTGAAGAACGGCGATACCGTCTACGTCGACAACCCGTCCAAGCTGCCTGATCTGGCCTCGATCGCCGAGATGCGCGAGCCGATCTGTCACGCCAACATCCTGGTGCCTCAGGACCACCTGGGCAGCGTGATCACCCTGTGTATCGAAAAGCGCGGCGTGCAGCGCGACATGCACTTCCTCGGCAGCCAGGTGCAGGTCAGCTACGACCTGCCGATGAACGAGGTGGTGATGGACTTCTTCGACCGCCTGAAGTCGGCCAGCCGCGGCTATGCCTCACTGGACTACGGTTTCGACCGCTTCCAGCCGGCCAACCTGGTGCGTCTGGACGTGCTGATCAACGGCGAGCGGGTCGATGCCCTGGCGTTGATCGTCCACCGCGACAACGCGGCCTACAAGGGCCGCCAGCTGGTGGAAAAGATGAAGGAGCTGATCCCGCGGCAGATGTTCGACGTGGCGATCCAGGCGGCCATCGGCGGCCAGGTGATCGCCCGATCGACGGTCAAGGCGCTCAGGAAGAACGTGCTGGCCAAGTGCTATGGCGGCGACGTGAGCCGCAAGCGCAAGCTGCTGGAGAAGCAGAAGGCGGGCAAGAAACGCATGAAACAGGTCGGTAGCGTAGAGATTCCGCAAGAGGCGTTCCTCGCGGTATTGAAGGTAGATAGCTGATATGTCGATCAATTTCCCGCTGGTGCTGGTCCTCGCGGTCATTGTCTGTGGGCTGCTGGCGCTGAGTGATCTGCTGTTCTTCGCGCCCCGGCGCCGTGCCGCCATCGCCAGCTATGAGGGGCGCAACGGTGCGATCGATTCGGCAACGCTCGAAGCGCTCAGCCGCGAGCCGGTACTGATCGAGTACGGCAAGTCGTTCTTCCCGGTGCTGGCGATCGTGCTGGTACTGCGCTCCTTTCTCGTCGAGCCGTTCCAGATTCCCTCGGGGTCGATGAAGCCGACGCTGGAAGTGGGCGATTTCATTCTGGTCAACAAGTTTGCCTACGGCATCCGCCTGCCGGTGATCGATACCAAAGTCGTCGAGGTGAGCGATCCGCAACGTGGTGACGTCATGGTGTTCCGCTATCCGAGCGATCCGAACGTCAACTACATCAAGCGGGTGGTCGGCCTGCCGGGCGACGTGATTCGCTACAGCAGCGAACGCCG
This sequence comes from Stutzerimonas stutzeri TS44, assembly GCA_000263395.1. Classification (GTDB taxonomy): domain Bacteria; phylum Pseudomonadota; class Gammaproteobacteria; order Pseudomonadales; family Pseudomonadaceae; genus Stutzerimonas; species Stutzerimonas stutzeri_C. The sequence goes on along the minus strand of AJXE01000003.1, from coordinate 87,040 downwards.
CCTGTATGTCAACGACCGGCTGGTGGCCGAGACGCTGGTCGGCGACGAGCCGGGCAGCCTGGGCAGTGCACGGTTGTATCGCGAGAAACTGGGCGAGGTGGAGCACCTGATCCGCAAGGAGATGGGCCGTTACCGGGTGGAACCCAGCCGTCAATGGGCCGTGCCGCAGGGGCATTACTTCATGATGGGCGACAATCGCGACAATTCGAATGACAGTCGCTATTGGCAGGACGATGCCATTCCCGCCGGACTGGCCGGGATGGTTCCGGATCACAATATTGTCGGCAAGGCATTCGCCGTGTGGATGAGCTGGCCCGATCCGAAGTTCAGCAATTTGCCGCATTTCTCCCGCGTGGGGCTGATTCACTAAGCTGTGAATTATGGCCTCCGCGCCAGCAGCCGGTCTGTTTATAGTTGCGCTGCCCCGATCGGTGGGTATCGCAACGACATAATAGAGGTCGACATGAGTTTTGCGCATTCGCAAAAAGGGCTGTCCATGCTGAGCTGGATCGTGGTGCTGGCGCTGGTGGCGTTTCTGGCCAGCACGGCATTCAAGATGCTTCCTCACTACTTTGACTACATGTCCATGGACAAGATCATCCAGTCCGTGGAAACCGATACGGCAGCGGAAGTCCGCAGCGTGGGCGAGTTCTATACTCACGTCAGCCGGGGCATGCAGGTCAACGGGATTCAGGATATCGATCTGAAGAAAGCGCTCAAGGTCGAGATTCAGGAGAACGAATTCCGGGTGCACCTGAAATACGAAAAACGCGAGCCGCTGATCCATAACCTCGATCTGCTGGCCAACTTCGACAAACAATATCGCCTAAGGATGCCGTGAGCACTTCGCTAGCCCGCCTCGAGCGCAAGCTCGGCTACCAATTCAAGGATCAGGAGCTGATGCTCCTGGCCCTGACCCATCGCAGCTACGCCGGGCGCAACAACGAGCGCCTGGAGTTTCTCGGCGATGCGATCCTCAACTTCATCGCTGGTGAAGCGCTGTTCCATCACTTCACCCAGGCGCGGGAAGGCCAGCTGTCGCGCCTGCGGTCGCGCCTGGTGAAAGGCGAGACCCTGGCGGTGCTGGCGCGCGGCTTCGAGCTTGGCGATTACCTCCGGCTGGGCTCGGGCGAGCTCAAGAGCGGTGGTTTTCGCCGTGAATCCATTCTTGCCGATACCCTTGAAGCGCTGATTGGCGCCATCTACCTGGATGCCGGCATGGAAACCGCGCGCGAGCGCGTCCTCGCCTGGCTGGCCAACGAGCTGCAGGGCCTGACCCTGGTCGATACCAACAAGGATCCGAAAACGCGACTGCAGGAGTTTTTGCAGTCGCGCGCCTGCGAGCTGCCGCGTTACGAGGTGGTGGATATCCAGGGCGAGCCGCACTGCCGGACGTTCTACGTGGAATGCCAGGTGGCGCTGCTGGTGGACAAGACGCACGGGCAGGGCGCCAGCCGTCGCATTGCTGAACAGGTTGCCGCGGCAGCCGCACTGATCGCCCTCGGCGTGGAGAACGGACATGACTGACGAGCACGCACAGCCAGAAGACATCAGCCGCTGCGGCTATGTCGCCATCGTCGGGCGGCCGAACGTCGGTAAGTCGACGCTGCTGAATCACATCCTCGGGCAGAAGCTGGCGATTACCTCGCGCAAACCGCAGACCACTCGCCACAACATGCTCGGAATCAAGACCGAGGGCGCCGTGCAGGCGGTCTACGTCGACACCCCCGGTCTGCACAAGAACGGCGAAACGGCGCTCAACCGCTACATGAACCGCACCGCCGCCTCGGCGCTGAAGGACGTCGACGTGGTGATCTTCGTCGTCGACCGCACGCGCTGGACCGACGAGGACCAGGCCGTGCTCGAGCGGGTGCAATATGTCACCGGGCCGCTGATCGTCGCGGTCAACAAGACCGACCGCATCGAGGACAAGGCCGAGCTGCTGCCGCACCTGCGCTGGCTCGCCGAGCAGCTGCCAAATGCGGAGATCGTGCCGATCTCCGCGCAGCACGGACAGAATCTCGAAACGCTGGAGCAACTGGTGGCCGAGCGTCTGCCGGAAGGTGAACACTTCTTTCCCGAAGACCAGATCACCGATCGCAGCAGCCGTTTCCTCGCCGCCGAGCTGGTGCGCGAGAAGATCATGCGCCAGCTCGGCGCCGAGGTGCCGTACCAGATCACCGTGGAGATCGAGGACTTCAAGCAGGAAGGCCATGTGTTGCACATCCATGCGCTGATCCTGGTTGAGCGCGATGGGCAGAAGAAAATCATCATCGGCGACAAGGGCGAGCGCATCAAACGCATCGGCCAGGAAGCGCGCAAGGACATGGAAGTGCTGTTCGACTCCAAGGTCATGCTCAACCTGTGGGTCAAGGTGAAGGGCGGCTGGTCCGACGACGAGCGCGCGCTGCATTCGCTGGGTTACAACTGATCCCGTAGCGACCAGCCCCACTGGCGGCAGGCGCGCTCACTGCCGGCTTGATGCGAGCGTGACCGATCGATGGATTTCATCTCTCCCCAGCCCGCCTTCGTTCTGCACAGCCGTCCCTACAAGGAAAGCAGCGCGCTGGTCGATCTGCTCACGCCGCAGGGAAGGCTGCGTGCGGTCATGCGTGCGGCGCGCGGGAAAGCCGGCAGCCTGATTCGCCCCTTCGTCTCGCTGGAAGTGGAGCTGCGCGGCAAATCCGATCTCAAGACCATTGCCCGCCTCGAAGGCGCGGGGCCGGCGCACTGGCTCGATGGTCAGGCGCTGTTCGGCGGACTGTATCTCAACGAATTACTGATCCGCCTGCTGCCGGCCGAGGACGCCCATCCGGCACTGTTCGAGCATTACCTGGCTACGTTGCCGGCGCTGGCGGCGCACCGGCCGCTGGAACCGCTGCTGCGGGCGTTCGAATGGCGCCTGCTCGATGAACTGGGCTATGGTTTCGCCCTCCAGAGCGATATCGGCGGCCGGCCGATCGAGCCGCAGCGCCTCTATCGTCTGCTGCCTGACGCCGGGCTGGAGCCGGTCGAGTCGTTCCAGCCTGGGCTGTTCAACGGAGCCGAGCTGTTGGCGATGGCCGAAGCCGATTGGCAGGTGCCCGGCGCGCTCGCCGCCGCCAAGCGACTGATGCGCCAGGCGCTGGCACCACATCTGGGTGGCCGACCGCTGGTCAGCCGCGAACTGTTCATGAGCCTGAAGGAGGCCCCGCGTGACTGAAGCCAATCGAATTCTGCTCGGCGTCAACGTCGATCATGTTGCCACCCTGCGCCAGGCGCGTGGCACGCGTTACCCGGACCCGGTCAAGGCCGCGCTGGATGCCGAGGAGGCCGGGGCGGACGGTATCACCGTGCATCTGCGCGAGGATCGCCGGCATATCCAGGAACGTGACGTGCTGCTGATGAAGGACGCCCTGCAGACGCGGATGAACTTCGAGATGGGCGTCACCGAGGCGATGCTCGCCTTCGCCGAGCAGTTGCGTCCGGAGCATGTCTGCCTGGTGCCGGAGACTCGCCAGGAACTGACGACCGAGGGCGGCCTGGATGTCGCCGGCCAGGAAGCGCGCATCCGTGCCGCGGTCGAGCGCCTGCAGGCCTGCGGTGCGGAGGTTTCGCTGTTCATCGATGCCGACCCGCGACAGATCGAGGCGGCGGCACGCATCGGCGCGCCGGCCATCGAGTTGCACACCGGCCGCTATGCCGATGCGCACGGCGTGGCCGAGCGCGCCGGCGAGCTGGAGCGCATCCGCGAGGCGGTCGAGGCCGGGCTGGGCCAAGGGCTGATCGTCAATGCCGGCCACGGGCTGCATTACCACAACACCGAGGCGATCGCCGCGATCCGCGGCATCAACGAGCTGAACATCGGCCACGCCATCGTCGCGCATGCGCTGTTTGTCGGATTCAAGCAGGCGGTGGCGGAAATGAAGCAGCTGATTCTCGGTGCCGCCGTCCGCAGCTGAGTCGGCGGCCGTCTGTCAGGGCTTGCGCGCCAGCAGCACGGCGCGCATCGGCGCCGGCAGGCCCTCCACGGTCCTGCTATGGTCCTGCGGATCGAGGAAGTCGGGCAGCGACTGGTAGCGCATCCATTCGGTGCTGCGCTGTTCTTCGACGCGGGTCACGCTGACATCCACGCAGCGCACGTCGACGAAGCCGGCCCGGCGCAGCCAGAGTTCCAGCGCCGGTACCGACGGCAGGAACCAGACGTTGCGCATCTGTGCGTAACGGTCCTCGGGCACCAGCGCGGTGTTCTCGTCGCCGTCGACCACCAGCGTCTCCAGCACCAGCTCGCCGCCACGCACCAGGCAGTCCTTGAGGTCGAGCAGATGATCGATGGGCGAGCGGCGGTGGTAGAGCACGCCCATCGAGAAGACCGTGTCGAAGCCTTCGAGCTTCGCCGGCAACTCCTCCAGCGCGAAGGGCAGATGCCAGACCGGCAGCTGCGGCAGATAGCGCTTCATCGCATGGAACTGGCAGAAGAACAGCCAGTTCGGGTCGACGCCGACCACGCTGTCGGCGCCGGCGCCGAGCATGCGCCACATGTAGTAGCCGTTGCCGCAGCCGACGTCGAGGATGCGCTTGCCGGTGAGCTCCAGGTGCGGCGCGACGCGCTGCCACTTCCAGTCCGAGCGCCATTCGGTGTCCACATGCACATCGAACACCTCGAACGGCCCCTTGCGCCAGGGCGAGAGTCCCATCAGGGCTTCGCGGGTCGTCTGACGGGTGGCATCGTCGCAACTGGCCTGCAGGCGAAAGCCGTCACGCAGTTCGACGGTCACGGACGTCAGCGCGGGCAGGGCGTCGACGGCGCGGCGCCAGCGCGGCAGGTCGCCGTGGCCGATTTCCAGCTTGGCGTCCAGCTGCTGCTGCACGCCATTGGCCCAGGCGGCCAACGGTGTGCCGGCCAGGTGCCAGGCGAGGGGAGTCAGGTCGAGATTCATGGCAGGGCGATCAGTGAGGCGAAGTTCAGGCACTGGAACCAGGGCACAACCTTGGAGAAACCGGCATCCAGCAGACGCTGGCGGTGGACTTCCAGGCTGTCGGGCTTCATCACGTTCTCGATGGCACTGCGCTTCTGGGAGATTTCCAGCTCGCTGTAGCCGTTGGCGCGTTTGAAGGCGATGTGCAGGTCGGTGAGCAACTGCTGTTCGCCGGCATCGGCGAAATGCAGTTTTTCCGAGAGAATCAGCGCCCCGCCCGGCATCAGAGCCCGGCGAATGGCGCCGAGCAGTGCCGGCCGCTGCTCGGGAGCGATGAACTGCAGGGTGAAGTTCAGCGCAACCAGCGAGCTCGGCTGAAATTCCAGCGCGAGGATGTCGCGCTCGATCACCTCGACCGGCAGCAGCTCCTGGAACATCGAATCCTGTGCATGCAGGTACTCGCGGCAGCGCTCGACCATCGCCGCGGAGTTGTCCACGGCCAGCACCCGGCAGTTGTCGGCCTTCACATGGCGGCGCAGTGCCTGGGTCACCGCGCCCAGCGAACAGCCCAGGTCGTACAGGCAGGTGTTTGGCTGGGCGAACTGCGCGGCGATCACGCCGATGTTCTCGACGATCGCCGGATAGCCAGGTACCGAGCGCTTGATCATGTCGGGGAAGACGCGCACCACATCCTCGTTGAACACGAAATCGGCGACCCGCGCCTGAGGGGTGGCGTAGATGCGGTCGGGGAGTTGCGTCACGGCTGCATTCCGGGCGAAGCAAAAAAGGCGCGCATTTTAGCCCAAGTGCAGCGTCCGTTCGCTCATTTCAGCTGATCGGAAAGAAATTCGCCGGCGCCCTGCAGCGGTCCCAACGGGTTGCGCTGGACCTGGTAGCGGCGGATCTGCGGCTCGCCGTTGCTCACCTTGTGGACCAGCACGTCGTCCACCATGACGAAGATTGCGCGCAGGTTCCAGCCCTGCACCTGGCGATTCTTGCGGAAGTTCAGCACGTCCGCCCAGAAGCTGCCGACGCGCTGGCTGTCGGTCTGGGTGAACTCGAAGGCGTAGCCGTTGCAGCGTTCCTTGGCTTCCAGGCAGCGGACCAGGCTGTCCGGCAGATAGTCGATGGGAATGTTCGGCTGCACGAACAGCATGCGCACGTCGAGGAACGAGAGAATACGGCCATTGCCGCCTTGCTGCGGATCGAAGCCGAGGGTGAACAGTTCGCTGCGCGTGGTGCGCCCGGGAATGGCGCGCGCGAAGCTGGTTTCGGCATCCAGATAATCGCGGAACGACGAGCTGACTTCCGCACGTTCGCTGGGTAGCAGGTTGCCGCATCCGGCCAGCAGGGCCAATGCGCAGCACAGTGGGTACGCTCTGAAGCCGTCCATGTCGCTTTCCCCCGACAGCTGACGATCCCTGTGTTTGGTATAGGCGATTTTTCGGGTTTCTGCCGGGCGGAGGCGGCGAGCGTGGTTGCCAGTGGTCTGTTTGGTCCGTTCAGTCAGGCAGTTTTGGCGCCCGCATCGACCGTTAGTCGACGCGAATGCGGCAATCCAGCGTTCGGGCCGGAGCGACGCCGATCTCCCACGGCCGGGCGTAATCGAGGGCGAGCAGCGCCTCGCCGGACGTCACCGCACGAAAGCGCCAGGTCGATACGCCGGCGCTGCCGACCAGGCCCGCTTCCTCGGGCACGGTGTAGACCTCGGGGCCGAGTAGTTTCAGCTGTGGTGCGCCGTCGGCACGCAGGGTCCAGCGAAAACCGGTGGTGGGGTTGCTCGGCAGGCGCAGGTTGAACTCCTGGCCGGCGCTCAGCCGCAGTGGCTGGCAGTGGTCTGGATGGTTCTCCAGGGTCAAGGTGCTGGGTGCCTGCTGCGCGCAGGCGCTGAGCAGCAGCACGGCGGCGGGAACGAACGCGCGGCGGAGGAAGGACATGGGCGGCACCGGTTGCAAGGGAGTGCCAAGGATAGCCGTCCTGCCGGCGTCGCCCCAAGCCCCGACGGTGCCGGGTCAGTCGTCGGCGATCAGATTGGCGCGCTCGTCCTTGGCGCCTGCCGCGATCAGGTGTTCGGCCTGTTCTTCAGGCACATGGATGCTGGCGCCGTCGATGTGCAGGACCGACATGCGCGCCTGCGGGTCGGTGCTGATACGGGCATCGGTGATGGCGCAGCGGTGCGTGCGGCCGGCGATGACGGCGGTGCAGGTGCCGCTGGTGGTGTCGATCTGTACGCTCATGTCTGTCTCCTCGCGCGGCCGCTGACGCGCATCGATTCCTGGGCATTTCTCTTCGGACCACCGATAGCGGCGCGAGGTTGTGCGCATCGGGGAAAAAGAGACTTAGTTGTTACGATATAACATGATAGATTCTCCCGCCCGCGCCACCAGGCCCGCCTTTGGAAGGGCTGGTGCGCTGTCTTTTCGCGGTTCTGCAAGCAACCGTCACAGTCTGGAGAGTCACATGAAACTGAAGCTTCACCCCCTGGCCTGGGCCATCGGTCTTACGCTGCCGGCGTCCGTCTGGGGTGCCGATCCGCTCGAATTGCAACCGGTGGTGGTGAGCGCCAGCGGACTGGACAGGCAGAGTCACGAGATGACCACGCCGGCCGCGGTCATGGAGGGTGACGAACTGCTGCTGCGCCGCGAGGCGACCCTCGGCGAAACCCTGGAAAGCCTGCCCGGAGTGCGCTCCAGCAGCTTTGGCGCCGGTGCGGGCCGGCCGGTGATTCGCGGACTGGACGGCGCGCGGGTCAAGGTACTGAGCGACGGCGTGGAATTGCTCGATGCATCGACCATCAGTCCCGACCATGCGGTGACCAGCGAACCGCTGCTGGCCGAGCGCATCGAGGTGCTCAAGGGGCCGGCGGCATTGCTGTACGGCGGCGGCGCCATCGGCGGTGTGGTCAACGTGATCGACCGGAAGATTCCCACCTACATTCCGGAGAAAGGCTACGAGGGCGAGCTGGAACTGCGCGCCAACAGCGTGGCGAACGAAGGCGCGGGCGTGTTCGGCATCACCGCCGGCAGCGGCAACTTCGCCGTGCGTGCCGAAGGTACCAAGCGCCAGGCTGACGAGTACGAAATTCCGGGTTCGCCGGACAAGCAGGCCGGGTCCTACAACGACACCGACAGCTTTACCCTCGGCGTCAGCTACATCGGTGAGCGCGGCTACCTGGGCGTGGCCTACGGCGAACAGAACAACCGCTACGGGCTGCTGGGTCACGAACACGTCGACTGCCACATCGATGGCAGCGCCTGGCACTGTGGCGGCCACGACGAGGATGAAGAGGACGACGAACACGACGAGCACGACGAGCACGACGAGCACGAGGACGAAGGCGCGGTGCCCTACGTCGACATGCAGCAGAAACGCTGGGACCTGCGTGGCGAGCTGAGCGATCCGCTGCCGGGTTTTGCACTGGCGCGCCTGCGCGTCGGCCACAGCAACTACCAGCACGAGGAAATCGAAGGCGGCGAAGTCGGTACCCGTTTCAACAACGACGCCACCGATGCGCGCCTGGAACTCACGCACCAGCCGCTGTTCGGCTGGCGCGGTGTGCTCGGCGCGCAGACCCTGCGGCGCGACTTCGAAGCCCTCGGCGAAGAGGCCTACATACCCCAGACGCTGACGCGCAACCACGGCCTGTTCCTGCTCGAGGAATACACCGCCGGGGCCTGGCGCTACGAGCTTGGCCTGCGTCACGAATGGCAGGACATCGACGCCGACGGCCGTTCGGATACCGATCACAGCGGCACCTCGCTGTCCGCCGGCGCGGTGTGGACGTTCGCCCCGCAGTACTCGCTGGGCTTCTCGCTGTCGCGCTCGCAGCGCCTGCCCAGCGCCGAGGAGCTGTACGCCAACGGCCCGCATGCCGCCACGCGTACCGTCGAACTGGGCAATCTCGATCTCGAGGAAGAAACCTCGCACAACGCCGAGCTGACGCTGCGCAAGTTCGCCGGGCGCACCACCTTCAGCTTCAGCCTGTTCCGCAACCAGGTGGATGACTTCATCTATGCCGCCGACACCGGCCACGATATCGGCGGCGGCTATCGTGAGATCGAATACCGCCAGCAGGATGCGGTGCTTACCGGCGCGGAAGGCGAGGTGCGTTTTCAGGCCACCGATGCCACCGCCTTCACCCTGTTCGGCGACCATGTACGCGGCAAGCTGCGTGACGGCGGCGGCGACCTGCCGCGCATTCCGGCCGACCGCCTGGGCGTACGAGTCGAGCAGAGCTTCACGCCGGCGCTCAACGGCCAGCTGGAGTTCTACCGCGTGCAGCGTCAGGACGAGCTGGCCGCCTACGAGACCGAAACCGGCGGCTACAACATGCTGGGCGCCAGCCTCGGTTACAGCGGCGCGCTGAACCAGACCGACTACCTGCTCTATCTGAAGGCCAACAACCTGCTCGACGAGAAGGCGCGCCAGCACACCTCCTTCATCAAGGACGACGTGCTGCTAACGGGGCGCAACCTGACCGTGGGCGTGCGGCTGGCGTTCTGATCCACCGGCCAGCGCCCGTCGCCCTCACGCAGACGGTGCGGCTGGCTCGGCGATCTCGCAGCCCCTGAGCACCAGGCGGATGATGGTGTCGGCGGCGGCGGTGTAGTCGGCATCGTCGAGCTGCGCCTTGCCGGTGACGGTGCTGATCTGCCAGTCGAAATCGGCATAGGTCTGCGTCGCCGCCCAGATGCTGAACATCAGGTGATGAGGATCGACCCTGGCCATCAGACCCAGGTCGATCCAGCGCTGGATGCAGGCGATGTTGTGCGCCGCCTGCGCATTGAGCTGGGCGGTGCGCTCCGGGGACAAGTGCGGCGCGCCATGCATGATCTCGCTGGCGAAGACCTTCGACGCACAGGCGTGGTCGCGCGAGATGCGGATCTTGGTGCGGATGTAGGCGCGCAGCACATCCGCCGGATGGCCGGGCTGGTTGAACGGCGCCGAGGCCTCCAGCAGCGGCTCGACGATGCTCTCTAGCACCTCGCGATAGAGATTTTCCTTGGACTTGAAGTAGTAGTAGACGTTGGGCTTGGGCAGCCCGGCGCGCGCGGCGATGTCGCTGGTCTTGGTCGCGGCGAAGCCCTTCTCGGCAAATTCCTCGCTGGCGGCATGCAGGATCAGTTCTTTGTTGCGCTCTCGGATACTGGACATGGGTTGTTCGATTTCCGCGGCGGGGTCGGTCGCGACCGACTCAGGACTGCTCGATGACGAGCGCTGGGCAAAAGTGCGGAAATTCTGCGGCAGCGGGCCGGTTACAACAAGGGTAGGCCGCGTCCGGAGTGATTGTCTGCATCGTTGTATACAATTGTCTGGCGCCAGTCCTTCGTCACGCTGCGGCGGCGCGCACCACGGACGAACAAGAACAACAACGATCTGCACGGAGAAGTTGATGAAGCCGCTCATTGCCAGCGCCATGCTCATCCTCTCTGCCACGACGCATGCCGAGCCGACCTATGTCGTCGGCGTCGAAGACGCGCACTTTATGCCTCATTACAGCGTGGACGAAACCGGTGACTACCGGGGGTTCGCACGTGATCTGCTGGATGCCTTCGCCACGCGGAGCGGGGTACGCCTGGTCTACCGGCCGTTGCCGGCCGACGAGCTGCTGCCGGCTTTGCTCGCCGGCAGCATCGATCTCAAGTATCCGGACAGCCCGGTCTGGTCCGCGACGGACAAGACCGGTCATACGCTGCATTACAGCCAGGCGACGGTGGCCTATGCCGATGGCGTCATGGTCGCGCCGCGACGGCTGGGGCTGGACGTCGAGCAGCTCAAGCGGCTGGCGGTGGTCGATGGCTGGACGCCGCGCGGTTACGAGACGCAGGTCGATGGCGGGCAGATCCTGCTGATCGGCAGGATCTGCCGCGCATGATCCGCCAGGCCATGCTCAAGGAAACCGACGGCGCCTACTACAACATCGTCGTCGCCATGCATTACCTCAACCACGTGCGCACCAAGTCCGGCGCGCTGGTGTTCGATGCGCAGCTGCCGCACAGTCGCGGTACTTACCACCTGTCCAGCGTGCGCCACCGGGAGCTGATCCAGCGGTTCGACCGTTTTCTCGATGAGCACCGCGGCACGATCACCGCGTTGAAGCGCAAGTACGCGGTGGAAGCCGGCCTCGACTCGGAATACCTCGGCATGGAGCAGTGGAAGGTCGACTTCCTCGAACGGCAGAAGGCGAAGGAAGCGGCGGTGCGATAGGCGCCGGTGCCGTCAGCCACGTCGGATCAGCCAGACGCCAGCGAACACCAGCAGCACGCCGCCCGCCTTGCCCAGGCTGATCGGCGCCTGGCGATAGCCGGCCCAGCCGAACTGGTCGAGCAGCAACGCCATCAGCAGTTGCCCGGCCAGCAGCAGCCCCATGAACAGCGAGGCGCCCACGCGCGGTGCGGCGAAGGCCGCCGTGGCGATGAGAAAGACCCCGAGCAGGCCGCTGCTCCAGTGCCACCAGGTGATTCCGCGCAATCCCTGCAGCGTGGGCGGGTCGCGCTGCCACAGCACGATGCACAGCAGCGCCAGCGTGCCGACCGCGAACGACACCAGCGCGGCGTTCATCACGCTGGTGAGCTGGCGGGCCACCTCGCCATTCATCCCGGCCTGCAGCGGCAGTACCGCACCTGCGATCAGGGGAAGGGCGAGTAGCCACCAGGCAAACATCGGCATCGGAGTTTCTCCAGGCAAGTTTTTGCAGATTGTATACATTCATGCCGTTGAATGATTCCGTTCATCTCGCATTGCGCTCGCAGATGGCGTCGTGACGAGCGCGCCATCGCACCGAAAGTGCTGCGCGCGCAAACCGGATAGGCCTGTAAATCCCTGATCGCACGTGGGTTCGGTAATGGATGAGCGGTCTCAAGTAACGGCTGCGCGGGCCGATAGCGACTTACCGAACCGTGATATCGGTATACAAGATTGTCCACAGAATAATCATTAATACCTATAAAAACGGAGTCATGCCATGCGCTTCATGCAACGCAGTATTCAATGGCAACTGGCGGTCAGCATGGGCGCCGCCCTGTTGACCAGCCTGCTGATCGTGATCCTGGTCTATGCCTCGGCTGTCGACCGACTTGCCGAGCGCTACCTGATCGGCGAAGCCCTGCCAGCCAGCATCACCGCCATCCGCAACGACATCGAGCGCACGCTCAGCGGGCCGGTTACCGCAACGGCCGGCATCGCCGGCAATACGCTGGTGCATGACTGGCTCACGGCCGGCGAGGACGCGGGCGAGGGGCAGGCCATCGGCCGCTACCTGCAAGGCGTGAAGGCGCAGCAGAACGCGCTGACGACCTCGATCGCGGTGCTCGACAGCGGCAACTACTATTCCGAGACCGGCCTGAGCCGCACCTTGTCGCGCGCAGCGGCGGGCGACGCCTGGTTCTACAGCCTGATCGACGGCAGCGTGGAGAAACGCTTCGAGATCGATATCGACAAGGCCAGCCGCCAGCCGACGCTGTTCATCAACCAGCGCATCAGCGTCAACGGTCGCACCCTCGGCGTCGCCGGACTGGGCTACAGCCTGAGCAGCATGTCCGAGCTGGTGGCCAATTTCCGCTTCGGCGAGCGTGGCGAGGTGTATCTGGTCGGTGCCGACGGCCGGGTCAAGGTGCATCCGCGCAACGAGAACAACGACCACGTGGCGCTGGCCGAGCTGACCGGCGAGACGGCAGCCGGCGAGCTCCAGAGCGGCGGCGATAAGGTGGTGCGTTTCGAGCGCGACGGCGAGGCATTCCTGGCGATGGCGCAGCGGCTGGAAGGACTCGGCTGGTGGCTGGTCAGCGAGGTGCCCGAAGCCGAAATCTTCGGCGAAGCCCGGCGCACGCTGTGGACCACTGCCCTGATCGGCGCGGCCGTCGGCCTGGCGTTTCTCGGCGTGATCGTGCTGCTGGCGCGCGGGCTGGTACGGCCGATCCGCCAGGTGACCGCGGCGCTGGTGGAGATCGGCGGCGGCGGTGGTGACCTGACCCGGCGTCTGGATGAAAGCCGCGCCGACGAGTTGGGCGACCTGGCGCGCGGCTTCAACCGTTTCCTCGGCAGCCTGCGCGAGCTGATCGGTGATGCTCTGACCACCAGCGAACGGTTGCGCGGCGCTGTCGGCCAGGTCGCGCAGGTGGTCGACAACACCGCCACACGTGCCGGCCGCCAGCACGAGATGACCGACATGGTGGCCACCGCCGTGCACGAGATGGGGCTGACCGTGCAGGATATCGCGCGCAATGCCAGCAACGCGGCGCAGGCTTCGCAGGGCGCGCGTGACGAGGCCGTGCAGGCGCGCCGGGTGGTTGGCGAGTCGATCGCGCATATCGAAAAGATGTCCGGCGAGATCGGCGAGGCGGCCGGCTCGGTGACCGAGCTGGCGCAGCAGGTGGCGTCGATCGATCAGGTGCTGGCGGTCATCCGTGGCATTTCCGAGCAGACCAACCTGTTGGCGCTGAACGCGGCCATCGAGGCGGCGCGGGCCGGCGAGATGGGCCGCGGCTTTGCCGTGGTCGCCGACGAGGTGCGCACGCTGGCCAGTCGCACGCAGGGCTCGACCGACGAGATCCAGCAGATGATCCAGCGGCTCAAGAGCGGCGCCGACAATGCCGTTGCCTCGATGCACGCCGGGCAGGCCGCCACCGGCACCGGGGTGCAGGCCAGCCAGCGCACCGGTCAGTCGCTGGGCGCGATCACCGAGCAGGTCGAGGCCATCAGTGACATGAACACCCAGGTCGCCGCGGCGACCGAGGAGCAGAGCAGCGTCACCGAGGAGATCACCCGCAACGTGCAGGGGATCGCCGACCTGGCCCAGGCCACGGCGCGCGATGTGCAGGCCTGCCGCAGCGACTGCCAGGCGCTCTCGCAACTGGCCGAGGACCTCGGGCGGCAGATGGGGAGTTTCCGGCTGTAAGGGGTTGCTTGTGGACCGGCCTGGAAGGGCCGGACTGCCGGCGTGTTGCGACTGCCTTCGGAGAGCATGCTGATTGCCGAGTGCGCTCGGTAATCGCGGTCTCTACGACAATACTGGCTGAACCACGAAAAAGGGCGACCCGCAGGTCGCCCTTTTCCTTCGTCGCAGCAGGCCCGTAGCAGACCTTAGAAATGCGCCTTGACGATGGCGCTGAAGGTGTTCTGGTCGGTCTTGCCGACGAAATTGCGGCTGACGTAGCCGCCGTCCTCGATGCCGAACTTGTCCGACCAGTAGTCGTACTCGATACCGACGTAGAGCCGGCCGGGGGTGTAGTTCAGCGCCTTGCCCAGGTCGTACTTGATCTGCGGCACGATGTGCAGGTTCTTCGAGATGAAGTCGCCACGGCGTTCGGAGCCGGCGTCGTTGATCACCCAGTCGATGAAACCGTCGAAGAGGATGTCCGACTTGCCCACCGGGAAGGTCATCGCCCAGGTCGGGGTCAGCTGCCACTGGCCGGAGGGCTTGCCGGTGCTGCCGTCGGGCTTGCGGTAGTAGAGGTTTAGTGCCAGGCGGTCGAAGCCGGGCACGTTGAGGTCCACGGCCGGGCCGAGCAGGTAGTTCTGGTTCGGCGTGCCATCGTCCTGGCTTTCGCCGCGCTCGTAGGTGGCGGCGATCAGCACATCCTTGATCGGGCCGAACGACAGGTCGCGGCCGCTGATCTTGCCCAGCGACAGGCGCGGGCTGAATTCGCCGTAGTAGGTGTGGCCGTCGTTGCCGTTGGGTCCGTTGAACCAGAGGCTGTCGACGAACAGGAACATGTCGCCCCAGGCCCAGCCGCTGGCGTGCTCGAAGGTGACGGTCTGCTGGGTGTCCGGGGCGATCTTGAAGTTCTTGCCGTACAGGTAGGTCAGGCTGTTGTTCTGCCAGAGCAGTGCATCGCCGGCCATTGCGGGGGCGGCGAGAAGGCTGCCGGCGAGGGCGAGGCAGAGCGGGGCGAGCTTGCGGGTCATGGTGGCGTTTCCTGCGGAAATCTTCGTGCGTGAAGCCGGGCGGTGAGCGGCGCGGATTATCGGCGATGCGCCAGGCGACGCAAAAGCGGAACGCGCTGGCACGGCGAGTGTGTCGGCTGCGGGCGATGAGGCGCGGACGGGCGGGTGGGGCTGGGCTGCTCGCTCGGCACGGCGGTGGCGAGCGGCGGCGCTGCGGTTTGCGGTCATGGTCAAGCCTGCCTTATTTGTTGTTGTTCGGCATGAGAGGCTTCACGGCGCCTCCGTCACCCGCGCGCCGCAAAGCGAGAGGGAACGCGGGACGGGCCGATCATAGCAACCTGTGCACATTTGTTTAAACAATAATTTGTGAATATTGTGCACAATTATTCCGGCCGGCTATCCCGCTATCCGTTCGATGGCGGGCCGCTGGCTGTCGGGCAGCAGTTCCCGTGCGACGTTCTCGGCGAGACCGGTGCCGGCTTCGGTCATGGTCAGGTAGGTGTGGTTCGCGCCGGCCGCCTGGATGCGCTGGGCGATGTCCTCGTACAGCGCATGGGACACGATCAGCCCCTCGAAGCCGATGGCGCGCAGCTTGGTGGTGGAGATGATCTTGGCCTCGGCGTCGTTCATCGCCAGCACCACGGCCTGCACGTCGTTCATCTGCAGGTTCTGCCAGAACATCTGGTCCTCGGCGTCGGCGAAGAACACGTTGCGGCCTTCGGCGACGTTGCGCTCGACCATCACCGGGTCGGAGTCCAGGCTGGCCAGGCGAAACCCCTTGCGCAGCAGGTGATCGTAGGCGGCGCGCCCGGTCCGCCCCATGCCCATCACCAGGATCTGCGCGTCGCCCAGCGACACCGGCTGCTCATCGGGGTGGCGGGTGTCGCGCTCCAGCGGAATCAGCCATTTGGCCAGGCGCTCGTACATCGGATGGACGATGCGGTTGAGCTGCGCGGAGACCACGAACGACAGCGCCACGCTGATCGCCAGCGGTGTCAGCCATTGCGGCAGCACCACGCTGGCGACGATCAGGCCGAACTCGCTGTAGTTGGTCAGGCTCGAGGCGCTGAGGAAGGCACTGCGCGCGCGCAGGCGGAAGCCGAGGAACAGGAAGAAGAACAGCACGCCCTTGAGCGGCAGCAGCAGCGCCACGATGGTGGCGAAGATCATCGCGTCGGTATCCGGCAGGCCGCCGATGCCGATCTGCAGGAAGAAGCCGACCAGGAACACTTCCTTGATCGCCCACAGCGAGTTGGACAGCTCAGTGGCGCGCTTGTGCTTGGCGAGCATGGCGCCGAAGGCCAGCGCACCGAGTTCCGCACTCAGCCCGACCGCCTCGAAGCCCATGCCGCCGACCACCAGCGCCAGCATCAGGCCGAGCAGGACCATCAGCTCCTCATGGCCGCTGTGATCGAGCAGCCGGAACAGCGCCGGGCGCAGCAGCGGCAGGAGGAACACCAGCAGCGCCCAGGGCGACGGTACCTGGCCGGCCGCCAGGCTCATCACCACCAGCGCGATGAGGTCCTGGATGATCAGCACGCCGATCGCCACCCGGCCGTGGAAGGCCTTCAGCTCGCGCTTGCCTTCCAGCACCTTGGCCGCCAGCACGGTGCTGGAGAACGACAGTGCGATGGCCAGCAGCAGGCTGTCGCGCCAGCTGGCGTCGAATACCAGCGCGATCGCCGGCAGCACCAGCACGCTGGAAATGGCGAAGTGCAGCAGGCTGCCGCCGATCACCTCGCGGCGCACCAGGTTGCCCAGCTTGAGCTTGAGGCCCACGGTGAACAGCAGCAGAAGCACGCCCAGGTGCGCCAGATGCTGGAGGATGACGCCATCCTGCTTGCCGACGCCGACGTGCTCGCCCACCGCCGCCAGGGCGAAACCGGCGCCCAGGTAGCCGATCAGCGGCGGCAGGCTGATGGCTCGGGCAATCAGGCCCAGGGTAAAGGCGAAGGCGATCCAGCTGGCTTCAATCATCGGGGGGTGTCCGACGGGGGGGGCGGGGCGCGCATTTTAGCCAAGCTGGCGTGCCCGTGGATGATCGAACGCAATGGGGCAGGGCGAAAATGACGCGGCCCGCCAGTGGCGGGCCGCGTGATCGACAGGCGGGGTGTCACTCGATGCTGGCGCCCTCGGCGATCCAGCTGGCCAGCAGATCGCGCTCATCCTGGGTCATCTGGGTGATGTTACCCAGCGGCATGATCTGGCTGGCGACGGTCTGCGCGTGGATCTTCGCCGCCTGCAGGCGAATCTGCTCGGGTGTGTCGAACATCACCCCGGCCGGCGCGGCGCTGAACATCGGGCTGCTCGGCTGGGCCGAATGGCAGACGGTGCAGCGCTCGTGGATCACCTCGT
The DNA here is from genome assembly GCA_000263395.1 of Stutzerimonas stutzeri TS44. Taxonomy (GTDB): domain Bacteria; phylum Pseudomonadota; class Gammaproteobacteria; order Pseudomonadales; family Pseudomonadaceae; genus Stutzerimonas; species Stutzerimonas stutzeri_C. Next base: position 69,902 of record AJXE01000003.1, on the reverse strand, counting down.
TGACCTCCTCGAACATCGAGCCCTGCGCATGGGCGGCGGCCGCTGCGCTGGCGCGTTCGGCCGGCGTGGCGGCGAGGGTCGGCGCGGCTGGCTGGCGATTCGGCGTGGTGACGAAGGCCAGGCAGATCATGCCGACGGCAGCTGCCGGCAGTGCCCAGGCGAAGCGGTTGCTGTCGTGACGGGTATTGAAGAAGTGCCGCACCAGCACCGAGAGCGCCGCCAGACCGGCGAGGATCAGCCAGTTGTACTGACTGCCGTAGGTGCTCGGGAAGTGGTTGCTGATCATGATGAACAGCACCGGCAGGGTGAAGTAGTTGTTGTGCCGCGAACGCAGCAGGCCCTTGGCCGGCAGCACCGGGTCGGGCGTGCGGTTCTGCTCGATGGCGGTGACCAGTGCGCGCTGGGCCGGCATGATGATGCGGAACACGTTGCCGACCATGATGGTGCCCATCAGCGCGCCGGTATGGATGTAGGCCGCGCGGCCGCTGAAGATCTGCGTGTAGCCCCAGCAGGCGGCGATCACCAGCACGAACAGCACCAGGCCGAGCAGCGCCGGAGTCTTGCCCAGCGGCGAATCGCAGAGCAGGTCATAGATGAACCAGCCGGCGATCAGCGAACCGAAGCCGATCGCCACCGCGGCGGCGGGGGACAGCTCGACGCCCGGTGCGATCAGGTACAGGCTAGGGTTGAGGTAGTAGACCACCAGCAGCAGGGCGACGCCCGACAGCCAGGTGGTGTAGGCCTCCCACTTGAACCAGTGCAGGTTCTCCGGCATCTGCGGTGGTGCCAGCTTGTATTTCTCCAGATGGTAGATACCGCCACCGTGGATGGCCCAGAGGTCACCCGATAGTCCTTCGCGCGGGTTGCTGCGGTTGAGGTTGTTCTCCAGCCAGACGAAATAGAACGAAGCACCGATCCAGGCGATGCCGACGATCATGTGAATCCAGCGGATTCCCAGGTTTAGCCATTCGGTCAGATGAGCATCCATTTTTACGTACCTCTTCCCGACCTTCGCAGAGACGGCCGGGTTTTCTTATTAGGGTTGGGGGTCGAGGAGGAGTTGCTGATCCTCTGTAAAGAAGTACTCGTCGCAGTTGTTGCCAGAACCGCTGCGATCGACCACCAGGAATTCATCCCGCTTTTCGATCGTCAGCACCGGGTGGTGCCAGACGCCGCGGTGGTAATTGACGCCCTGCCTGCCATTGCTGGCGAATGCGCGGACGTGACCCGGTACAGGTGCATCGCCAAGTGGCGCGACCACGACCAGAAAGGGGTTGCCGTGCAGCGGCACGAAGGCCTGACTGCCCAGCGGATGACGCTCCAGCATGCGGATGACCAGCGGCATCTCCAGTGCTTCGGCGGCGAAGATGCTGATGATGGCGCGATCGTCCGGCTGTGCGGTCTCCACCGTCGCCAGCTTGTGATAGCGGCGGGTGGAGCCGTTGTTGATCATGAAATAGTCGCTGCCCTCGGTCTCGATGACGTCGCCGAAGGGGGCGAAGGCTTCCTTGGTCAGAGGTTCGATGGTCAGCGTACGCATGGCATTCTCGTTGTCAGTAGTGTGCTGGGTAGCCGCGCATGCTGCGGGCCTGGTTCATCGGGTGGGCTGAAGCCCACCCTACACAATTGAGCTGATTCCGCCGCAGCCGTCATGGTGGGCTTCAGCCCACCATGACGGCCCACCACAGCCCCCTTACTTCGCCACCTTGCCGAACAGGCGCAGTCGGCTGACGCCGCCGTCCGGGAAGATGTTCAGGCGCACGTGCGTCACCGGGCCGAGCTTGGCGATCTGCTCGACGAACTCGTGCTCCGCATGCATGGAGAGCTTCTGGCTCGGCAGCAGTTCGCGCCAGAACAGGCTCTGCGTCTCGATCTGGCTGTCGGTGCCGCCCTTCACGTAGGCCGCCTGGATGGTGCAGCTGTCCGGGTAGTTGCCCTTGAAGTGCAGGGTGTCGACGACGATGCGCTCGATCTCGCCCGGATGGCCGAGGGCGACGATCACCCAGTCATTGCCCGGCGTGCGGCGGCGGGCGGTTTCCCAGCCGTCACCCATGTTCTCGCCGCGGTTCGGGTTGAGGATGTTGCTCATGCGGCCGAAGTGCTCGTCGGAGCAGGCCAGTGCGCGGCCGCCGTTGAGCGCGGCAGCCAGGTCGACCTGCTCGTTGTCGCCGATGCTGCTCCAGTCGCGATAGGGGATGCCGTGCACGCGCAGGCGCGCCACGCCGCCGTCCGGGTAGATGTTGAAGCGCAGGTGGCTGACCGGCTGCTCGCAGGCGATCTCGTGGTAGTGATGGCTGTCGCCCTTGAGGTCCACCGCCGGGAGGATTTCCGTCCAGACCGTGTCATCGCTCGGATCACCCTCGGCGACGAAGCAGGCTTCCAGCGAGGCCGACGGCGGCACGTTGCCACGGAAGAAACTGGTGTCGATGTCCACGCCCTTGATCCAGCCCGGCACACCGAGGCGGATCACCGCATGGTCGTAACCCTCGAAGCGCTTGCGGCGCGACTCCCAGCCGTCCATCCACTTGCCGTTGTCATCGAACACGCCCTCCTTCCATACGGCCGGACCGGGCTGGAACATCCGGTTGACATCGGCGAACCAGTCATCGGTGACGGAAATGGCACGGGTGCCCAGGCGGGCGTCGGCCAGGTTGACGTATTTTTCGAAGGGTGCGGCGTAAGCTTTCATGTCATCTGCCCTGATTGGAATTGAGCGGTTTCTGCCTTTGTTGCCTGTGTTGCGGTGTTGCCTGTTACATCGCCTCCAGCCGGAACCGGGCGATTTTGTTGATCTCCGCCAGCGCCCGGGCGAATTCCTGCTCGGGGCTGTTGTGGATGCGCTCCTCGAACGCGGCGAGGATTTGGTGCCGGTCGCTGCCCTTGACCGCCATGATGAAGGGGAAGCCGAACCTGGCCTTGTACGCATCGTTGAGTTCGGTGAAGCGGGCGAACTCCTCGGCGGTGCATTCGTGGATGCCGGCGCCGGCCTGCTCGCTGGTGCTGGCGGCCGTCAGCTCGCCGCGAATCGCGGCCTTGCCGGCGAGATCCGGGTGAGCGTTGACCAGCGCCAGTTGGGTGGCGTGGTCGGCGGCGAGCATCACCTGCGACAGGCGGCGGTGCATGACCTCGACGTCGTCCAGCGTGGCGTCGACGCCGGCGTCGTAGACGGTTTCGGCGACCCACGGCGAGTGCTCGTAGACATCGGCAAAGGTGGCGACGAAGGCGTCGCGGTCGAGAGTCGAAGGCTTGATGGTCTTGAACGCGCTCATGCGTTGCGCTCCGCAGTCATGGGGTGAGTGGCGTGCCAGTGGCGGGCGATATCGACGCGGCGGGCGAACCAGACCTTCTCATGGCCCTTCACGTAGTCGATGAAGCGGGCCAGCGCGGCCATGCGCGCCGGGCGCCCGAGCAGGCGGCAGTGCATGCCGATGGTCAGCATCTTCGGCGCGCCTTCGCAGCCTTCGGCGTAGAGCACGTCGAAGGCGTCCTTCAGGTAATTGAAGAAGTCGTCGCCGCTGTTGAAGCCCTGCACCTGGGTGAAGCGCATGTCGTTGGTGTCCAGCGTGTAGGGGATCACCAGATGCGGCTTGACCGGCGCGGAATCGGGGTCCCAGTAGGGCAGGTCGTCGTCGTAGGTGTCGGAGTCATAGAGGAAGCCGCCTTCCTCGCGTACCAGGCGCCGGGTGTTGGGGCTGGTGCGGCCGGTGTACCAGCCCAGCGGGCGTTCACCGGTCAGTTCGGTGAGGATGCGGATCGCCTCAAGCATGTGCTCGCGCTCCTCGGCTTCGTCCATGTACTGGTAGTCGATCCAGCGGTAGCCGTGGCTGCAGATCTCGTGGCCGTCGGCGACCATCGACTTGATCACCTCTGGATGACGCTGGGCGGCCATCGCGACGGCGAAGATGGTTAGCGGAATGTCGTGGCGCTTGAACAGCCGGAGCAGACGCCACACGCCGGCGCGGCTGCCGTATTCATAGAGCGATTCCATGCTCATGTGGCGCACGCCCTGCAACGGCTGCGCGGCGACCATCTCGGAGAGGAAGGCCTCGGATTCCTTGTCGCCATGCAGCACGCAGCGTTCGCCGCCTTCCTCGTAATTGAGCACGAAGGACAGGGCGATGCGGGCCTCGCCTGGCCATTGGGGATGGGGCGGATTGCTGGCGTAACCGATTAGGTCGCGGGGGTAGTCGGCGCTCACGGCGATGGGTCCTGTATGGCGGGTCGCAGCAGTGCGACCGGATGGCTTGATTGTATACAAAATAGATTGCGCAATGTAAACCATAAAAATCGCCCAGCGTGCCGCCTGCCGCCTTATGGCAGTCTGCTATATAGCGTCGGCTTAAGCGTTGCGGGTACGGCGGGTGCTGGGGAGGAGGGTGGAAAGCGTGGTGTGTCTTTTGTGTATACAAAATATACGAATATTGTCTTGAATATTTTGCACCGGCTTGGCTATCCTCAACCCACTTTCAAACAAGCGGAGGTGCTCGTGGGACGTTTGACCACACATGTACTGGATGCGGCGCACGGTTGTCCGGGCAGCGGCATCAAGGTGACGCTGTTTCGCGTCGAGGGGCAGGGCCTGGAGCTGGTCGCCACCCGCGAAACCAATGCCGACGGCCGCTGCGACAGCGCCTTGCTGGAAGGGGGCGATTACCGCTCGGGCGTCTACCAGCTGCATTTCCAGGCGGGCGATTACTACCGGCGCCGCGGCGTGACGCTGGGCGCGCCGGCGTTTCTCGATGAAGTGGTGCTCCGGTTCGGCATCGATGCCGGGCAGGATCACTATCACGTGCCGCTGCTGATTTCGCCGTATAGCTATTCCACCTATCGGGGTAGCTGATTCCTCTTGCCGTGCAATGACTCTCTCTGAGTCCCTTTTACCCGCCCTTGTGGCGGGTTTTTTATGGGGGGAGTTATGTCGCCGAGAAAAACCATAGGGTTGAAAGCCGCGCAGCGTTTGGCTCCAAGGGCGGCACGCACGCTTGTGTCTGGCGTGGCGCTTTCCTCGGCTCGGGCTACAGGTTGCGCCTTGCACGGCGCGTCACTTTCTCTTGTCTGGCCAAGAGAAAGTAACCAAAGAGAAGGCGCCCCCTGCATCCGGGTCTGGCCGCTGCGCGACCAGACTTCCCTCACTCCGGCATTGCTCCAGGGGCACGTCACGAAGGGACGTCCCTGTCCCTTCGTGACTCGCTCGGCGTCCATGCCTCGCGTCCCCCTGCGCAACGCCTGCGTTCGGCCTCCTGAAGGGGAAGGGAGTCCGAGTCGCCTGAAGGATCGAAAGCCGGCTTCGCTTTGCTTCGCCTTTCGCTTTTCCATGCACGGCCCGACAGGCAACACCACTCTTCCCCTTGCAGACGGCCGAGTGAAGCCAGCACGCAGGGGAGCGAGCGGCATGGATGCCGCGAGAGGCGTAAAGGCCAGGGATGGCCCTTGTACGCCGGTCCCCGGAGTGCTGGCGGAAGGAGGGAAGTCCGGGAGCTGCGCTCCCGGACCCGGATGAAGGGGCGCGCTTTCTTTTGCTTACTTTTCTTTGCGCGTGCAAAGAAAAGTGAGGCGCCGTGCAAGGCGCAACCTGTAGCCCATGCCGAGGAAAGCGCGACGTTATACACACCGAGACACGCGCCGAAACCCACCAAGGCGGAAAACGCTGCATGGTTTTCCACCCTGCGAGCCCACTGGCCAGCCCGGGCCGTGAGGCCTTGCCCTGCATCACGGCCCGGGCTGGCGCGCCCGCGCCGTCAAGTCACCGACTCATCAGCGACGCCGCCCCCGCGCCCCCAAACAGCGCCGCGCTGGTGCGGTTGAACCACACATGCCCACGCCCGGTGCGCAGGTACCGCGCCGCGCCCTGCGCCCCCAGCCCATAGGCCAGCTTGCAACACAGATCGAGCACCGCCCAAGTCACGATCATCACCAGCAACTGCGGCAGCAGCGGCTGCCCGGCGCTGAGAAACTGCGGCAGGAAGGCGGCGAAGAACAGAATGTCCTTCGGGTTGCTGCCGCCTAGCATGAACGCCCGTCCGAACAGCCGGCCGAAGCGCGGCGCCAGCGCCGGGGTTTCGATTGCCCGCGCGGCAGGAGCCTGACGGGCCTCCTGCCAGCTCTGCCAGGCGAGATAGAACAGGTACAGCGCGCCGATCAGCTTCAGCGTGCTGAACAGTCGCTCCGACGCCAGCAGGATGGCGCCGAGTCCCAGTGCCGAGGCGCTGAGCAGGAGGATCGAGGCCGTGACCCCGCCGAGAAACGCCGGCCACGAACGGCGCACCCCATAGTTCAGGCTGTTGCTGATCATCAGCAGCGACAGCGGACCGGGGATCAAAATCACCACCAGCGCCGCACTCGCATACAACAACCAGGTTTCCAGACTCATCACTTCCTCCTGACAAAAGCAAAAGCCCCGCCGCGATGCGACGGGGCGATGATGCGTACCTCGTTCAGAGGAACGCGAATTTGGCGATGAAGATCACGCACAGCACGTACAGGCTGATCGACACCTTGTCGCGCTGGCCGGTCAACAGCTTCAGCGTGGCATAGGTGAGAAAGCCCAGGGCAATGCCGTTGGCGATGGAGAAGGTCAGCGGCATCATCACCACGGTGACGATAGCCGGGATGGTGTCGGTGTGGTCCTTCCAGTCGATATGCGCCATGCCGCTCATCATCAGCATGGCGACATAGATCAGCGCGCCGGCGGTGGCATAGGCGGGGATCATGCCGGCCAGCGGGGAGAGAAACATCGCGACGAGAAACAGTACGCCGACGGTGATCGCGGTGAGGCCGGTGCGGCCGCCGGCGGCGACGCCCGAGGCGCTTTCCACGTAGCTGGTCACCGGCGGACAGCCGACGAAGGCGCCGACCACGCTGGAGGTGCTGTCGGCCTTCAGTGCGCGCGACAGGTCCTTGATGCGGCCCTCGTCATCCACCAGGTTGGCGCGATGCGCGACGCCCATCAGCGTTCCGGCGGTGTCGAACATGTTCACGAAGAGGAAGGCGAGAATCACGCTGATCATCGCCACGTCCAGCGCACCGAGGATATCCATCGCCAGCCAGGTCGGCGCTAGGCTCGGCGGCATCGATACCAGGCCGCGATATTCCACCAGGCCGAGGCCCCAACCGATGGCGGTAACGGCCAGCATGGCGATCAGGATCGCGCCGAACACGTTGCGATGGCTGAGTACGGCGATCAGCAGGAAGCAGATGCCCGCCAGCAGCGCCGAAGGCTCGCCGAACGAACCCAGTGTCAGCAGCGTGGCCGGGCTGTCCACCACGATGCCGGCAGTCTTCAGGCCGATCAGTCCGAGGAACAGGCCGACCCCGGCGCCCATGGCGAAGCGCAGGCTCATCGGAATGCTGTTGAGCAGCCACTCGCGGATCTTTGACAGGCTCATGAGCGTGAACAGGATGCCGGAGAGGAACACCGCACCCAGCGCGATCTGCCAGCTGTAGCCCATTTCGCCGACCACCGTGTAGGTGAAGAAGGCGTTCAGGCCCATGCCCGGCGCCAGGCCCACCGGCCAGTTGGCATACAAGCCCATGAGGAAACAGCCCAGCGCCGCGCCGATGCAGGTGGCAACGAAGGCGGCACCGTGGTCCACGCCGGCTTCGGCCATGATGTTCGGGTTGACGAAGATGATGTAGGCCATGGTGACGAACGTGGTCAGGCCTGCGAGCAGCTCGGTACGCACGCTGGTGCGATGCTCGCTGAGCCTGAAGAAGCGATCGAGTCGGCCGGACGTCCGGTGCTGCGCCGGGGTGACCCGCTGTTCCTGCGTGATGTTTTCCACTGGGTGTTCCTCATCGTTCTTGTTGTCGGTCACCCAGAGCCTGAGTGCTCCCGAGGGCGGGTGACGGGTATACGCGATCTGCCTCAAGTTGACTTGTGGGTCAGAAAGACGTGTCGCGATTATGCTTGTGTATACAAAAAAGGCAAACGCAGATTGGTAATAAGTGTCGAGCGCAGACTGCCGATTGCATCTAATCGGAGCTGAAGAATCTCGGGAAAGCGCGGCTGTTCGCCAGTTTCAGGCTGGTTTCGAGTGCTGGAAGGGTAGAGGGGCGAAGCGAGTGCTGCGTGCATGGGTGAGCATTTTGGCTGATTGATTGTGCACAATTGTGGGTGCGACATTTTCGCTAATCTGCTGCGGTGAGCTGCCGGCGGCTCGCGGAACGCAGTAAAGTTGCGCTGCCGACACCAGGATGCGAACCCCCGATGAACGAACAACTGCAGCCGCTGAAGAAACCCACGCGGACCGGCAAGGGCCGGACCGGAACCCAGGACGATATTGTCTACGCGCACATCTTCGACGCCATCCTCGAACAGCGGCTGGCCCCAGGTACCAAGCTCAGCGAAGAAGCGCTGGGGGAGATCTTCGGCGTCAGCCGTACCATCATTCGCCGCGCCCTGTCACGCCTGGCCCACGAGAGCGTGGTGCTGCTGCGGCCCAACCGCGGCGCGGTGGTGGCCAGCCCGAGCGTCGACGAGGCGCGGCAGATCTTCTTCGCCCGCCGGCTGGTCGAGCGCGCGATCACCGAACTCGCGGTACAGCACGCCAGCGCCGCGCAGTTGGCCGAGCTGCGGCAGATGGTGAACGACGAGCGCGACTGCTTCGCCCGCGGCGACCGCGGCGCCGGCATCCGCCTGTCCGGCGAGTTCCACCTCAAGCTGGCCGAGGCGGCGAAGAACGCGCCGCTGATCAGCTTCCAGCGCAGCCTGATCTCGCAGACCTCGCTGATCATCGCGCAATACGAAAGCGGTGGCCGCTCGCATTGCTCCTACGACGAGCACAACGAGCTGATCGACGCCATCGCCGCCCGCGATACCGATCTGGCCGTGCGCCTGATGCTGCACCACATGGACCACATCGACAGCAAGCTCGATCTGGAAGAAGACAGCGCCTCGGGCGACCTGCACGCGGTGTTCTCGCACATCCTCGGCAAGAACGGCAAAGCCGCGAAAAAGCGCTGAAGACAGGGGAAACCTTCCGCCACGTATCAGTTTTGTGATGCCGATCCGCTGCCAGAGCCGATCAGGCGTGGGCCTGTTAGCCGATCACATGCCTCGGCCCGGTACACTGCGCGAGCCGTTCCAAGGGCGCTGCCCTGACGACGGCGCAGGACGCTGCGGCTTTGCTGCTGCACGTCATCATCGAAAAAAACAATCGAACATGCCGTTAGCCGAAAGAGAATTAATGCCGACTAACGGAACGAGACAAATCGGCCGAGGTCTGATTCATCGTCCAGCCGCGCCTTTCAGCGCATGGGCAGATCGGGCAATGGCCCACTGAGAATCCAAGGAGTATCTCGATGAGAATCTGGACGATGTTGTTGCTGGGGGCGACGCTGGGTCTGGCAGGTTGCAGCTTCAGTGCGCCGGGTGTGCATGCGCGCATTGGCGATGCCGATGCGGTGCATCTGGATATCGGTGGTCATGGCCACGGCGGCGGTGGTTTCTGCCCGCCAGGCCATCGCATGAAAGGGAGCTGCTAAATGGTCGCGCGTCTGCTTGCGGTTGCGCTGGCGACCCTGTTGATATCCGGCTGCAGCCTGCGCCTGCCGGGTATCGGTATCGATATTGGCGACGGCGGGTATGGTGGCCCACCGCATTGCCCGCCAGGGCAGGCGAAGAAGGGCAACTGCTGACCCCGATGGCGGGCGTACCGCCCGCCGCGTTCCGTTCCGGCAGGGTCGCTACGCCGGCCTTGCCTCTTCAGGAGGCGAATCATGCTCCGACTCCCGCTGTTGCTTCTCGCGCTGAGCCTGCTTGGCGGCTGTGCGGTCTATGAGTATGACGATCATGACTACCGCCCCTATTACTACGGCGGCTACAAGGATCATCACCACTCGGGCTACCCGACGCGTTACTACTATTACGACCGTCACGACTATCGCCGCTACGCGCCGTCGGTGCGCTATTACGACCACGACGATCAGGGCAGGGACCGCTACGAGCGCCGTAGACACGACTATGACCGTCGCCTTGACCGCCGCGATCACGACTATGGGCGCCGCGATCACCGCTACGGCAGCCATGATCGGCGTGTCGATGGCGACAAGCAGTTTTCATCCAGGTCTTACAGTCGCGGGCCGACGCACAAGCTCCAGAGCAAGTCGGCGCACCGTGCTGCGTACAAGGCGCAGCCGCAAGGACGGCGTGTGCCACAGCGCGACGGGCGAGGCGAGCGCTGAGGCCGCGCTAAGGCCCAGCGGTCCTCGCGGGGCGGGCATTCTTCGCGCGGTTCCGGGCAATCCGGCTGGCGATTATCGATCAAGATATCGATAATCGCCCGATTGCCAGCAGCCCCGGAGTACCGTTATGACCGACGAGTCGCGCTCCCATCCCGCACCGATGGCACCACCCATCGTCGCTTCGCCGGCCAAGCGCATCGAGGCGCTGACCGGCGACCCCAATTTCATGACCTCACTGGCGCGCGGGCTGGCGGTGATCCACGCCTTCCAGGAACGCAAGCGCCACCTGACCATCGCGCAGATCAGCCACCGCACCGAAATCCCCCGCGCCGCCGTGCGTCGCTGCCTGCACACGCTGATGAAGCTCGGCTACGTCACCACCGATGGGCGCAGCTATTCACTGCTGCCCAAGGTATTGACCCTGGGGCATGCCTACCTGTCTTCCACGCCGCTGGCGCTGACCGCGCAACCGATCCTCGACCGGCTCAGCGAGCAGCTGCACGAAGCCTGTTCGATGGCCACGCTGGAAGGTGACGAGGTGCTCTACGTCGCGCGCTCGGCCACGCCGCAACGGCTGATTTCGGTGGACCTGTCGGTGGGCAGCCGGCTGCCGGCGTACTGCACTTCGATGGGCCGCATCCTGCTGGCGGCGTTGGACGACACGGCGCTCGACGAGTACCTCGAACGCGCCGACCTGCAGGTCAAGACCAGCCGCACCCTGCATACGCCCGAGGCGTTGCGGGCGAATATCGCGCAAATCCGCCATCAGGGCTGGGTCATCGTCGACCAGGAGCTGGAAGTCGGTCTGCGCTCGCTGGCGGTGCCGCTCAAGGATTCCGCCGGCCAGGTGCTCGCCGCCTTGAACGTCGGCACCCATGCCGGACGTGTCTCGCGCCAGGAGTTGGAGACGCGTTTCCTGCCGGTGCTGCTCGAGGCCAGCCGCGAGCTGAGTACGCGGCTGTTCCATTGATGTCGCACCGCTGATACGCCGCCGTGCCGGGCTCCCGGCCCGGGTGCGGCGTCGTGATCATCGCCCGGCATGAGGTGCTAATTGGTTCGATAATCGAACAGTATGTCGATTATCGGATTGTTCGGCGTGAATCGGACCGTTACCGTTTTCTCCAACGCATTCAGCGTACCGAAAACCACACGAGATCCGACTCATGGCTGAACTTCTCCCGCTCCGCGAAGCCGTCGAGCGCTTCATCCAGGATGGCGACACGGTTGCCCTGGAAGGCTTCACCCACCTGATTCCCACCGCCGCGGCCCACGAGATCGTCCGCCAGAACAAGCAGGAGCTGACCCTGGTGCGCATGACGCCGGACCTGGTCTACGACCTGCTGATCGGCGCCGGCTGCGCGAAGAAGCTGATCTTCTCCTGGGGCGGCAACCCCGGCGTCGGCTCGCTGCACCGCCTGCGCGACGCGGTGGAGAAGCAGTGGCCGCAGCCGCTGGAGATCGAGGAACACAGCCACGCCGACCTCGCCAACGCCTACGTCGCCGGCGCTTCGGGCCTGCCGTTCGCCGTGCTGCGCGCCTACGCTGGCTCCGACCTGCCGAAGGTCAACCCGCTGATCAAGTCGGTCACCTGCCCGTTCACCGGCGAAGTGCTGGCCGCCGTGCCGAGCGTGCGCCCGGACGTCACCGTGATCCACGCGCAGAAGGCCGACCGCAAGGGCAACGTGCTGATCCAGGGCATCCTCGGTGTGCAGAAGGAAGCCGCCCTGGCCGCCAAGCGCGCCATCGTCACCGTCGAGGAAATCGTCGATGACCTCAACGCGCCGATGAACGCCTGCGTGCTGCCGACTTGGGCGCTGACCGCGGTCTGCCTGGTGCCGGGCGGCGCGCATCCGTCCTACGCCCACGGCTACTACGAGCGCGACAACCGCTTCTACCAGGCCTGGGATCCGATCGCCCGCGATCGCGAGGCGTTCAGCGCCTGGATCGACAGCTACATTCGCGGCACGGCCGATTTCGCCGAGTTCAAGCAAAAGCTCGCAGGGGAGGCCAACTAATGAGCGCCTACAGCACCAATGAAATGATGACCGTCGCGGCCGCCCGCCGCCTCGGTAACGGCAGCGTCTGCTTCGTCGGCATCGGCCTGCCGTCCAAGGCCGCCAACCTGGCACGCCTGACCCATGCACCGGAAGTCGTGTTGATCTACGAATCCGGCCCGATCGGCGCCAAGCCGACCGTGCTGCCGCTGTCGATCGGCGACGGCGAACTGGCCGAGACCGCCGACACCGTGGTGCCCACCGGCGAGATCTTCCGCTACTGGCTACAAGGCGGGCGCATCGACGTGGGCTTCCTCGGCGCCGCGCAGGTGGACAAGTACGGCAACATCAACACCACCGTGATCGGCGACTACCACCAGCCGAAGGTGCGTCTGCCCGGTGCCGGCGGTGCGCCGGAGATCGCCGGCAGTGCCAAGCAGGTGCTGATCATCCTCAAGCAGTCGCACCGTACCTTCGTCGACAAGCTGGCCTTCATCACCTCGGTCGGCTTCGGCGAAGGCGGCGAGCACCGCAAGCAGCTCGGCCTGCCGGGCAAGGGGCCGGTGGCGATCATCACCGACCTGTGCATCATGGAGCCCGAAGCCGGCACCAACGAGTTCGTCGTCACCGCGCTGCACCCGGGCGTGACCCGCGAGCAGGTGATCGAGAACACCGGCTGGGCGATCCGCTTCGCCGAACAGGTCGCCACCACCGAAGCGCCGCGCGCCGAGGAACTGGAAGCACTGCGCGCCCTGGAAGCCCGCACCGCGGCCGCCCACGGCCAGGCCGGAGGTGACGAATGAGCCGCGACGTCTTCATCTGCGATGCCGTGCGCACGCCCATCGGCCGCTTCGGCGGCGCGCTGGCGGCAGTGCGCGCCGACGACCTGGCGGCGATCCCGCTCAAGGCGCTGCTCGAGCGCAACCCCGGACTCGACCCGGCAGCGGTCGACGAAGTGTTCATGGGCTGCGCCAACCAGGCCGGCGAGGACAACCGCAACGTCGCGCGCATGGCCGCGCTGCTCGCCGGACTGCCGGACAGCGTGCCGGGCGTGACCCTCAACCGCCTCTGCGCCTCGGGCATGGATGCGGTGGGCACGGCCTTTCGCGCCATCGCGGCAGGCGAGCTGGAGCTGGCCATCGCCGGCGGCGTGGAGTCCATGTCCCGCGCGCCCTACGTGATGGGCAAGGCCGACAGCGCCTTCGGCCGCGGCCAGAAGATCGAGGACACCACCATCGGCTGGCGCTTCGTCAATCCGCTGATGAAGGCGCAGTACGGCGTGGATGCCATGCCGCAGACCGCCGACAACGTCGCCGATGACTGGCACGTCAACCGTGCCGACCAGGACGCCTTCGCCCTGCGCAGCCAGCAGCGCACCGCGGCGGCCCAGGCGGCCGGCTTCTTCGCCGAGGAAATCGTCCCGGTGGTCATCAAGACCCGCAAGGGCGAGACGGTCGTGGACACCGACGAGCACCCGCGCGCCGACACCACCGCCGAGGCCCTGGCCAGGCTCAAGCCGGTCAACGGCGAGGGCAAGACCGTCACCGCCGGCAACGCCTCGGGCGTCAACGACGGCGCGGCGGCAATGATCCTCGCCAGCGCCGAGGCAGTGCAGAAATACGGCCTCAAGCCGCGCGCCCGGGTGCTCGGCATGGCCAGCGCCGGTGTCGCGCCGCGGGTGATGGGCATCGGCCCGGTGCCGGCGGTGAAGAAGCTCTGCGAGCGCCTCGGCAAGGCGGTGGACGAGTTCGACGTGATCGAGCTCAACGAAGCCTTCGCCGCCCAGGGCCTGGCGGTGACCCGCGAACTCGGCCTGGCCGACGACGATGTCCGGGTCAACCCCAACGGCGGCGCCATCGCCCTCGGCCACCCGCTGGGCATGAGCGGCGCGCGCCTGGTACTGACCGCGGTGCACCAACTGGAGAAGTCCGGCGGCAAGCTCGGCCTGGCGACCATGTGCGTCGGTGTCGGCCAGGGCTTGGCACTGGCAGTGGAGCGGGTCTGAGCGCAGACAGGTAAAGTCTGCCCATATAGCCGGACTTGAGTGCCCTCCTGGCTGAATCGGGGCCTCGATCCGCTCCTTTATCCCGGCCGGCGTATCGTTGAACGATGCGCCGGCCGAACACCATGCTTGAAGAGAGTAAACGACCATGCCGACCGTGAAATTGGCCGATGCCAGCCTGAACTACCACCTAGATGGCGCCGAAGACTCGCCGGTGCTGGTGCTCTCCAACTCCCTGGGCACCAGCCTGGGCATGTGGGACGAGCAGGTTCCGGCCTTCGCCGAGCATTTTCGCGTACTGCGATACGACACCCGCGGCCACGGCGAATCGAGTGTCAGCCCCGGCCCCTACAGCATCGAACAGCTGGGCCGCGACGTGCTGGACCTGCTGGATGCGCTGGATGTCGAGCGATTTTCCTTCTGCGGCCTGTCGATGGGCGGGCTGATCGGCCAGTGGCTGGGACTTCACGCTGGTCCACGTCTGCAGCGCCTGGTGCTGTGCAACACCGCTGCGAAGATCGGCACCGAACAGGTCTGGAACGAGCGCATCGAGACGGTTCTCAAGAGCCAGCAGCAAGCCATGCGCGACATGCGCGATGCCTCCATCGCACGCTGGTTCACCCCGGGCTTCGCCGAACAGCACCCGGATGCTGCGAGCCGCATCACCGACATGATCGCCAGCACCTCGCCCGGCGGCTACGTCGCCAACTGCGCGGCGGTGCGCGACGCCGATTTCCGCGAGCAACTCGGCGACATCAGCGCACCCACCCTGGTGGTCTGCGGCGCCAAGGATCCGGTGACGACCGTGGAACACGGCCAGTTCATCCAGGCACAGGTTGCCGGCGCAGAACTGGCAGCCTTCGAAGCCGCCCACCTCTCGAACGTAGAAGCCGGCGAAGTCTTCACCCAGCGTGTACTGGAATTCCTGCGCGGTTGAAGTAGTGCGGCGGAAGTGGCCGTTTATCGATGGAATGAAAAAGCCCTGTGAAGACAGGGCTTTTTTGTGTGGAGCGGGCGAAGGGAATCGAACCCTTTTGCTTAGTGTGTCGTTCCGGCTCAATGCGTGTCGTTATGCGGTTTCCGGATTGAACCGCCTGCTCGTTTCGGCGCAGTACGTCACAGTGATTTCGACACTTTATCGACACCTAACCCGGCTGCGATGGTGAGCGTGGCTCGACCTGCACCGGCCTTTCGAAAGTGGGCTCGATCCGCTCCACATCTGCACTCGGCTGAAATGCAGGCTCAGCAGGTGGGGTCGGAACAGCTCTCTGAGGCTGCGGCTCCGGCGCCCGTTTACACTCTGGGAAGGTCAGGGCGATCTGCTCTATGGACGGCATGATCTCGCAGCGCCAACGCACAACGCGAATACCTGCGGCGGTCAATACCTTGTCCTTCTTGGCATCGGCTTTATGTCGATCCTCGTCCGAGTAGTGCGATTTATCGTCCAGCTCGACGGCTGCAACGGTGTTCAAGAACTCGTCCGCGATCACGAAATCAACGCTCATTTGGCTGATGCGGGAAAACCACATCTTGAAGCTGTGGCCCTTCTTGATCGCCACCAGTTGCGATAGCTGCACCTGGGTGAAGATGTAGTGATCTGGCAATGCTTGCCGCAGCCGCTCGAACAGAATCGTCTCGGTTGCCGTTATTAGCTTCCGCTTCTGAAAGGGCCATTCACCATCTGGGTCGTATCGGAAACCGTCCGGCGCAATCTTTCGGCTGGGCTGTGAGGCTTGTGGCTGAGATGGTTGCTGCGCTTGCGTCTGTGTGTCCGCAGTTCTGGTAAATGTCGGCTCTTGCTTCTGTATCGGCTGTTGCCACGGCGCGCGCGGTGCTCGCTTGTAGCGGGGTGATCGTGGCTTCTTCTTCATTTGAAGGAAGAGAAAGACGATCGCGAAAATTATGATCCAGCCGAAAACATCCACTGTTATTTCCTTGCTTCGTTGTATACCTATTCGTTCACGCCAATGAGCTCACGGCATGAAGTTGTTAGCTGCTGCACAAGCAGGCTCGTATTGGCTGCACATGTTCTTGAACGCAACCTTTGCGCCCTTACGGCAGTCGCGGTAGACCAGGGAGCCGCGTTTGTAGTTTTGGCAAACGCTGTCGTAGTCGATCTTGTCATTTACCACCGCCCACTCAAACTGGCCGTCGATCCGGCGTCTGTTGGGGCCGTTCTCCCAGCTCCAGTTGCTTAGATGGGTTTCGTGGGAGATAGAGCGCTTCTGTGTGCTCCTGGTCGAACTGGCTGCGTAATAGCGGGCCGGTGGTGGTTGGATCGTGTTTGCTGCAGGGCGGGGAGTGTAGTTGTCATCGTTGAACGATGTTTGGCGGGACTGTATGGCCTCTGCCGTGCGTTTTGCGAACCATTCGATTTCTTCCTGGCTCAGCCGACGCTGCTGTGGCGCTGGTGCCGGTTCTGCTGGTGGGGCTTCGTAGCTTGCAATCGAAGGCCGACTAACCGGCTGCATGGGCTGTACTGGCTCTTGGTTGAACCAAGGCTTGCCCCCGACATAGATGCCTTGTTTGATCTGGTTTACGTCCAGCACGATCGGCTTGCCAAACGTAATCGCTAGCGCTGACACCACAGCCGAACCGATTCCCAGGAACGCTAGGAGCCGCCAAGGGCTGGACTTCTTTCTGCTGCGTAGATATTCCGGTGCATCATCCCAATCTGATCTCATGCTGCCTCCTTGCGTTCCGATGGCTCGAATCGGGCTTTATTATTTCTTTATTGGTTTCCTGTAAGAGCTA
This sequence comes from Stutzerimonas stutzeri TS44, assembly GCA_000263395.1. Lineage (GTDB taxonomy): Bacteria > Pseudomonadota > Gammaproteobacteria > Pseudomonadales > Pseudomonadaceae > Stutzerimonas > Stutzerimonas stutzeri_C. Next base: position 52,970 of record AJXE01000003.1, on the reverse strand, counting down.
TGCTTTCGTTGTCTCTCAAGGTTTTGATTAAAAAGTTCCCGAGATACAAGAATAGTGTTAAAAAAATTCCTATTATCGGTATTTGGAATTCCAGTGGCATACGTTCCCAGCGTGTCATATTTTGTCGCTGGTTATTCTTATAAAGCTGCCTAGCTTTGCCTTCAAAATAAATGGATCTGTCGGAGTAACTGCCTTTGATTTTTGCATTTATCGCTGTATAAACATCAGTGGGTACGGGAGATTGTTTCCGTCCATCAATTACTAGGCGCTCAATGTTTCCGCGGAACTGGATGTTTTTAATGGTGCCTTCTTTTATTAGATTTTTGGCTTCGTCGTTTTCGAGTTCGCTTGCATGTATCCAGCCAGATACGTCGTTAAGTTTAATATTAAATAAGTTAGCGGTTAGTAATGAGGGAATATTTGGCTGGATTAGTTGAATGTGAATTCCTAGCAGGCCAACATTATCCATTAGGTGAAAGTTGTTAAAGGAATCAAGTCTTGATGCGTCGATTTGAGTGCAACTCGCTTTTTCGTCAATGGATGCGCTTTCTCCATAGCGCGATGTTAGTTTGAATTTGGAGTCGTTTATTTTGAGGTTGTAAATTTTGTTTGTTTTTGCTCTTGTTTTTGTGTCAAGCAAAATAGAGTATATGTAAACTGTGTTGTCGTTGTTATTGCTTGAGTAGTTTAAGCTTGTGTTTTTGGCGAATACTGCAATGTCCGTTTCGTCAGATGGGATGTTGCCATCTTTGCCGTCGTTGGCTGCTTTGGTAAGCCAGTATATTAATGACTCGGGTTCCTCCGAACTAATTATCCCGTTCTTTGCCGGAATATGAATATTGGTTGCGCCGTCGCCTGCATCGAGTGATATAGATTTAATCTTTTGCCATTGCAGTGACTTGCTCATGCTTAGTTTAAGGCCGTCTAGATCGCGTGGCGTACAGTTGTGCAAAATGGATATAGCCATGTCTGCGGGTGCAAGCTCGTTTGCAGAGGACCACGCCAGCGACAGAGGGCCTTGGAGATGGTTGATATCCAGCGCTCCATCAAATCGGGAAGTGTTTGTTAGGATGTTAAAAGGTTGGTCTGATTTTGAGTTTTCCCAGATGTGAGCTGAAGAATCCCTCGATAGCGTTACTGAAATTTCAGCAGGTGTTGGGTTGTACAAAATAACTATTATATAGAATGCGGAAATGGCAGTTAGTAAACCTATAGAAGGTGGCAAAGCTAGCGCTGCAATCCTGCGAAGAAGAATGTTTTCCGGGTAGTCATTGATAATGCTGTGCATGCAATAAACTAATAGAGCAGCCACGCCCCCGAGTATTGGTGCGCCTGCTAAGTTTGCGATGACGTTTTCAAGTAAGTTTGTTTCGCTGGTGCCAAGCCAGCCGATGGCTAAAATTAAATCATTGACGGTTATTGAGAGGAAGGCTGAAAGTGTAGCTGTTAGAAATATACTTCTAATGGAGTGCAGGTTGTGTATGCATATTGAAATAACGAGCGCCGCTAGCATCAATTGTGAAAAATAGATTGATTGAATCCAAGGGGATATTCCTGCGAACTCAATTAGGCTGTCACTGTAAGCGGTGCCGTAAATACTAGACTCACTACTTTTGAGGAGTCTAGCTATATATAGCTGTGTGTGAGGGCCGACTCCTAAAATCGCGCCAATTCCTAATGTTAGGCTGCAAATTACTGTGGCGCTTAAAGCCGGTTTTCCATTCATTGCCGTTTATTCCTGCGGGCATACCATCGCCTAGTTACTTCCGCTGTAATCGCTATCCCGCGCTTTGATTGGGCAAGTTTGAATCGGCAACAGCGTAATCAGGGCTGATCTGCCCTGCTTCTGGGGCTATCTCTCCGCTTACGACCCATAAGGCATATTGAGGGAAGAGCTTCACGATAGCTTCAATTTCCTCGGCTTTGATCTCGCGCTTTCTGGCGGTGTTCTTCAGGTTGTTCCAAGTGTAGCGACTGATGCCAGTGCGCGACTCCAGCTCAGGCAGCCGAATCCCGGAGGTTTTCAAAATAGTTATAACCCGCTCTTTAATCATAGCCATTTGATCTATAATTGATATATCCAATATGGATCAGCAATGGCATTATCCGTTCCGGGACTATCCAATTCGGATGACGCAATGCTGAATAACTGGCATTGCTACGAATAGTGACGGAACGAGCATGGAACTGGAAGAGCTGGAACCTTCGAAGCTGGTCGGCCCACAGCAGGACGTGGAAACCGTCGAATGCTGGGCAGACCGTAATGGCATTAGCCCCGGTATGGCCCGTGCCTGGGCGACGCGCGGTGTGATACCGACCGTAAAGCTCGGTAAGCGGCGCATGGTAAACAGCGCAATGCTCCGTCACTGGCTGCTGGAACAGGAGTGGACCGCATGATTCGCACCGCTTACGGAAAGCCAGGGGAGGGGATGACTTATGCAGAAGCCGGCTAGCTAGCTATCAACGCCTTACGCACGGCCCGGACTGCGCCTGCTCTGTCTGCTGGTCCAGACGCGAAATGACGAAACCCGCTCCCTTCCGGTCCACACAATCCGCCCAATGCCGCCCCGCGTATTCGTCCGGTTCGGTTGCAGGAACGGCCGCTGGCCTACCTGACCAAGCCACAGATTTCGGCGCTGCTCGATGCGCTCCAGGCGCGGACCACCTCTCCGCATCCGGCGATGGTGGCGCGTATCTGTCTGGCGACCGGGGCGAGGTGGGGTGAGGCGCAAGCGCTGCGACCGGAGCGGATTCGAGGCAACGCCCTGGTGTTCGCCAATACCAAGTCCAAGCGGGTGCGGATGATTCCGATAACGCCTGAACTGGTGGCAGCGATCAAGAAGCACTGGCAGACGCATGGGCCGTTCACCAACTGCATTGGCGCGTTTCGACTGGTCCTGCTCTCGACCACGATCAAGCCACCGCGCGGACAGGCAAGCCATATCCTGCGGCACACCTTTGCGGCTCACTTCATCATGGGCGGCGGGCACATCGTGACGCTGAAAGAGATCCTGGGCCATGCCTCGCTGAACATGACGATGCGCTACGCACACCTTGCACCTGAGCATTTGCATGATGCGATCAGGTTGGGGCCGCTGGCGGGCATTGCCTTGCCGCTTGCCGATCAGTAAACGACATCCAGAGGAGGTGCGCCAATGGCGTACAGTCAGCTATGATCTTTATCGAGACGCCGATGTTCACCAAGCGCCTGCGGGAGTTGCTCAGCGATGACAGCTATGCGGAGTTTCAACGGCAATTGGCTGATCGGCCCGACATGGGCGACGTGATCGAAGGTACTGGCGGCATCCGCAAGGTTCGAGTTGCGACCAGTGGTCACGGCAAGCGAGGCGGCTCCAGGGTCATCTACTACCACTTCACGGCTGCTTCGCAGATCGCGCTTCTGCTGATCTACCCGAAGAACGAGAAGGACGACCTGACGGCAGACGAGCGCAAGGTGCTCAAGCAAATCATCGAGCGGTGGAGGTAATTACTATGAGCAAATTCTTCGAAGACCTTCTGGAAAGCGTCCAGCAGATGGACGAGATCCGTCGAGGCGAGCGACAGCCTTCGCGGGAGTTCACCGTGGATGCTCTGCAGGTGAAGGAAATCCGCAAGGCAACCGGGCTGACCCAGGCTAAATTCGCAGCGATGATCGACGTTCAACTGGGTACGCTGCGTAACTGGGAACAAGGTCGACGCGAGCCGACCGGTCCGGCCAAGGCGCTGCTGCGCGCCATCCATAACGATCCGAAGCACGTTATCCAGGCGCTTTCTTCCGTCTGATCTCAGCTTAGCGGCTGGTCCTTTTCGATACTTTTTCGACACCACCAAAAGCCAGAAACGAAAAAGCCCTGTAAAAACAGGGCTTTAACGTGTGGTGTTTGGAGCGGGCGAAGGGAATCGAACCCTCGTCATGAGCTTGGGAAGCTCAGGTAATGCCATTATACGACGCCCGCCAAGGGGTGCCTTTTTACCAGAAGCGTTGCGTGAAATGAAGGGCGCCGGGCTTTTTTTCGGTGAGTGTTCGGGCGCGGGGTCAGATTTGAGCGATTTCCACCGGAGTAAGTGAGCGATATTCGCCCGGGGTGAGCGCGGTATCCAGCGTCAGCGGGCCCATGCTTTCGCGATGCAGGGCGGTGACCTTGTTGCGGAAGTGGCCGAACATGCGCTTGACCTGATGGTAGCGGCCTTCATGCAGGGTCAGGCGGGCGTGCCGCGGGCCGAGCAGTTCGAGGTGGGCGGGCAGGGTGGTCAGGTTCTCGAAGCGAAAATACAGTCCTTGAGCGAAGGCGGCGATGCAGCCTGGGTCGATCTCGTCTTCCGTTTCAACCTTGTAGATCTTGCCTTGCAGGCTGCTCGGCTGGGTCAGGCGGCGCGACCACTGGCCGTCGTTGGTGAGCAGCATCAGACCGGTGGTGTTGAAGTCCAGGCGGCCGGCGATGTGCAGGTCTTCCCTGTCCGCTGTGTCGAGGAGGTCAAGCACGGTGCGGTGAGTCGGGTCGCAGGTGGCGCTGACGCAGCCGGTCGGCTTGTGCAGCATCAGGTAGCGGGCGGCTTTTCCCGGCTGCAGCAGTGCGTCGTCGAGTTCGATGCGGTCGAACAGGCGCACCTCCCGGTCCAGCGTTCGGGCCACCTCGCCATTCACCCGGGCGCGACCTTCGATGAGCAGGCGGCGGACGTCCTGGCGACTGAGTTGCGCGCGGCCGGCGAGGTAGCGATCCAGGCGCATCAGGCTTCGGGTGCGCTGTCACCGCGGGCGCAGCGCGGGCAGAGGCAGGCCTGGTTCCTGAGTGGCGCGGGGATGCGTTCGAGGGCGTCCCGGGCGATGCTGGCCGACATGCACCAGCACGGCTGTTGCACGCCGGGATCGCACTCGGCGCACTGATTTGGCTGGCCGCAGAGCGGGCAGCGGGAGGGTTCGACAGGCTCGCTCATGGCGTTTCCATTGAAGCGTCGGGCGTCGCGTGCCGGTGGTGGGCCGGCACGCGCAGCCGGGTTACATGACGCGTTGGCCCGGCTTGGCGCCGTTATCGGGGCTCAGCAGGTAGATCTCGCTGCCGCCGGGGCCGGCGGCCAGGACCATGCCTTCGGACAGGCCGAACTTCATCTTGCGCGGCGCCAGGTTGGCGACGTACAGGGTCAGGCGGCCTTCCAGCTTGCTCGGGTCCGGGTAGGCGCTCTTGATGCCGGAGAACACGTTGCGCTTGGCGTCGCCGATGTCCAGCGTCAGGCGCAGCAGCTTGTCGGCGCCCTCGACGAACTCGGCCTTCTCGATCAGCGCGATGCGCAGGTCCACCGCAGCGAAGGTGTCGAAGTTGATCTCGGCGGCCAGCGGCTCCTTGACCAGTTCGCCGTTGCCTGCGGGCGCGGCGGGCGCGCTGGCCGCCAGGTCTTCCTTGGAGGCTTCGATCATGGCTTCGATCTTCGCCGGCTCGATGCGGGTCATCAGCGGGGTGAAGGCGTTGAGCTGATGGTTGGCCAGCAGCGTGGCGTGGTCGTTCCAGCTCAGCGGGGCGACGTTGAGGAACTGTTCGGCGGCGGCAGCCAGGTTCGGCAGCACCGGCTTGAGGAAGATCACCAGCTGACGGAACAGGTTGACGCCGAAGGCGCAGATTTCCTGCACCTCAGCCTGCTTGCCCTCGACCTTGTTCAGCGCCCACGGCGCCTTGTCGGCGATCCAGGCGTTGGCACGGTCGGCCAGGTGCATGATCTCGCGCATGGCGCGGGCGAAGTCACGCGCCTCGTAGGCCTCGGCGATGCTCGGCGCGGCGGCCTGGAAGGCGGCCCAGAGTTCCGGCTCGGGGTTGGCGTCGACCATCAGCCCGGCGTTGCCCTTGTGGATGAAGCCGGCGCAGCGGCTGGCGATGTTGACCACTTTGCCGACCAGGTCCGAGTTGACCTTCTGCACGAAGTCCTCGAGGTTCAGGTCGAGGTCGTCGACGCCGCGGCCGAGCTTGGACGCGTAGTAGTAGCGCAGGTATTCCGGGTTGAGGTGTTCGAGATAGGTGCGTGCCTTGATGAAGGTGCCGCGCGACTTGGACATCTTCTGCCCGTTCACCGTCAGGTAGCCGTGCACGTTGACCGCGGTCGGCTTGCGGTAGCCGGCGCCTTCGAGCATGGCCGGCCAGAACAGGGTGTGGAAGTTGATGATGTCCTTGCCGATGAAGTGGTACAGCTCGGCGGTCGAGTCCTTGCTCCAGAAGGCATCGAAGGATAGTTCCGGGCGGCGCTTGCAGAGGTTCTTGAAGCTGGCCATGTAGCCGATCGGCGCGTCCAGCCAGACGTAGAAGTACTTGCCTGGCTCGCCGGGGATCTCGAAGCCGAAATAGGGCGCGTCACGGGAGATGTCCCACTCCTGCAGGCCGCCATCGAGCCATTCGGCGATCTTGTTGGCCACCGATTCCTGCAGCGTGCCGCTACGCGTCCATTCCTTCAGCATCGCCTCGAAGTCCGGCAGCTTGAAGAAGAAGTGCTTGGAGTCCCTGAGCACCGGGGTGGCGCCGGAGATCGCCGAGCGCGGGTCCTTCAGTTCGGTGGGCTCGTAGGTGGCGCCGCATTTCTCGCAGTTGTCGCCGTACTGGTCCTCGGCGCCGCACTTGGGGCAGGTGCCCTTGATGAAGCGGTCGGCGAGGAACATGCCTTTCTCGGGATCGAAGTACTGGGTCACCGAGCGAGTGGCGATGTGCCCGGCATCGCGCAGTTTGCCGTAGATCAGCTCGGCCAGTTCGCGGTTCTCTTCGGCGTGGGTCGAGTGGAAGTTGTCGAAATCGACCAGGAAATCGGCGAAGTCGGCGCTGTGTTCGGCCTGCACGTTGGCGATCAGCTGCTCGGGCGTGATGCCTTCCTTCTCCGCGCGCAGCATGATCGCCGAGCCGTGGGCGTCGTCGGCGCAGACGTAGATGCACTGGTTGCCGCGCAGCTTCTGGAAGCGCACCCACATGTCGGTCTGGATGTACTCGAGCATGTGGCCGAGGTGGATCGAGCCGTTGGCGTAGGGCAGGGCGCTGGTGACGAGAATCTGGCGGGCTTCGGACATGGGGATCTGCGGTCGGAGTTGCGAAAGAAAGGCTGCAACTATAAAGGTGTGCCGGGTTTTTTTCATCCGCGCAGCCGGCGCGCCGCGTTCTGCGGCGGCTGTGTTTCGGCTGCGGTGGGCTGGAGGCTGCCTGCGCGGTAATATGCCTGTCTGATTTGCTCGGTCTTTCTTGGGAGTAGCCATGTCCGTCACCCGTGAAGCTGTGGAAAACGTACTGCGCCAGTACACCGATCCCCATTTGAACCAGGACCCGGTGAGCGCCGGCTGCGTGCGTTCGATCGAAATTCAGGGGGGACGCGTCAGCGTTCAGCTCGAGCTGGGCTATGCCGCGGGACTGTTCCGCAGCGGCTGGGCACAGATGCTGGCGATGGCGATCGAGGGGCTGGACGGTGTCAGCCGTGCCGACGTGCAGGTCGATTGCGTGATCCACGCGCACAAGTCGCAGGAGCAGGTGCCGGCATTGGCCAGCGTGAAGAACATCATCGCCGTCTCCTCCGGCAAAGGTGGGGTCGGCAAGTCCACCACGGCCGCCAACCTGGCGCTGGCGCTGGCGCGCGAAGGGGCGCGGGTCGGCATGCTGGACGCCGATATCTATGGGCCTAGCCAGGGCATCATGTTCGGCATTGCCGAGGGCACGCGCCCGCAGATTCGCGATGGCAAGGCCTTCGTGCCGTTGCAGGCGCATGGGGTGCAGGTGATGTCGATGGCGTTCCTGGCCGACGACAAGACGCCGATGGTCTGGCGCGGGCCGATGGTGTCCGGCGCGTTGTTGCAGCTGATCACCCAGACCGCCTGGGACAACCTGGATTACCTGGTGATCGACATGCCGCCGGGCACTGGCGACATCCAGCTGACGCTGGCGCAGAAGGTGCCGGTGACCGGCGCGGTGATCGTCACCACGCCGCAGGACCTGGCGTTGCTGGATGCCAAGAAGGGCGTGGAGATGTTCCGCAAGGTGAATATCCCGGTGCTGGGCGTGGTGGAGAACATGGCCGTGCACATCTGCTCGAACTGCGGTCATGCCGAGCATCTGTTCGGTGAAGGTGGTGGCGAGAAGCTGGCCGCGCAGTACAACGTCGACCTGCTGGCGTCGCTGCCGCTGTCGATGGCAATCCGCAGTCAGGCCGATGCGGGCGTCCCGACCGTAATCGCCGATCCGGATAGCCAGATCGCCATGATCTATCAGGAGATCGCGCGCACCGTCGGTGCCCGCATCGCGCAGAGCGGGCAGATCATCGCCCAGTCGATGCCGAAGATCATGGTTGCCGACGACTGATCCGCAGGCAGCGCCGCTGCTTCTGCGTGATTGGATGGGCAGCGGCGGCCAGGTCGCACGAAGCGGTATGTTTGAACGACGGAGGCGCCTGCGGCGACTCCGTCCGGCGTGAAGCCAAATCGCAGGCACAAAAAAACCTCGCCGAGGCGAGGTTTTTTCGATGCGAGGGACAGGTTAGATAACCTGAACTTCCTCGGCTTGCATGCCCTTCTGGCCGCGGGTAGCGACGAAGGAAACCTGCTGGCCTTCTTTCAGGCTCTTGAAGCCGTCGCCCTGGATGGCGCGGAAGTGTACGAAGAGGTCGTCACCGGATTGCGGAGTGATGAAGCCGAAGCCTTTCTCATCGTTGAACCACTTGACGGTACCGGTTTGGCGATTGGACATTTGATGTCTCCTTGAACCAAGTTTTGAAGATTTAAAGTGCGGATCGATTAACCCGAACATCACTGTGTGCAAGGAGATAGGAGTCGTATCGATATTTGGATCGAAATCTAAACATGTAGCGATTCACGGTGACACATGCAGCAGCAGCACGGCAACGATACCGGTTTTTTGCCGCAAAGCGAGCTTTATTTTCAGTTTGTTTCCGGGCTGCGGCCGGCCGGTCGCGCGCCCGCGCTGCCAAGACTTGGAGGCGGGCAGTGGCATCGGTAAGATGCCTGTCCATTTTTATGAATTTCCGCCCAATCAGGACGCCACGATGAGCATCAAATCGGACAAGTGGATTCGCCGCATGGCGCAGGATCACGGCATGATCGAGCCCTTCGTCGAGCGCCAGGTGCGCACCGAAGGCAGCGAGCGCCTGATCTCCTATGGCGTCTCGAGCTACGGCTACGATGTGCGCTGTGCCGATGAATTCAAGGTGTTCACCAACATCCATTCGGCGACCGTGGATCCGAAGAATTTCGACGAGAGGAGCTTTGTGGATGTGAAGGGGCCGGTGTGCATCATTCCGCCGAACTCCTTCGCCCTGGCGCGCACCGTCGAGTACTTCCGCATCCCGCGCGATGTGCTGACCATCTGCCTGGGCAAGAGCACCTACGCGCGCTGCGGCATCATCGTCAACGTCACGCCGCTGGAGCCGGAGTGGGAAGGCCACGTGACGCTGGAGTTCTCCAACACCACCACGCTGCCGGCGAAGATCTACGCCAACGAGGGCGTGGCACAGATGCTGTTCCTGCAGTCCGACGAGCCTTGCGAAGTCTCCTACCGCGACCGCGGCGGCAAGTATCAGGGGCAGCGCGGCGTGACCCTGCCCAAGGCCTGATGGCAAGAAGCACCGCAGTCGGGGCGAAGGGCTCGCCCGGGCTGCGGTGCACGCATCGCCGCTTCACGCGCCGAGATAGGCGTCGCGTACCTTCGGATCGTCCAGCAGCTGTTCGCCGCTGCCCTGCATGACGATGCGCCCGTTTTCCAGCACATAGCCACGATCGGCCAGCCTGAGCGCCTGGTTGGCGTTCTGTTCGACGAGGAAGATCGTCACGCCATCCGCACGCAGCTGTTCGATGATGTCGAAGATCTGCTGGATGATGATCGGCGCCAGGCCCAGCGACGGTTCGTCCAGCAGCAGCAGCTTCGGTTTGCTCATCAGCGCCCGGCCGATGGCGAGCATCTGCTGCTCGCCGCCGGACATGGTGCCGGCGCGCTGCGCGAGGCGCTCCTGCAGGCGCGGGAACAGCTGCAACACCTTGTCCAGCTGCTGCTGGTTGTCGGCCTTGCTGCCGAAGAACCCGCCCATCGCCAGATTCTCCTCGACGCTCAGGCGCGCAAACACCCGGCGCCCCTCGGGCACCACGGCGATGCTCTTGCGCATGATGTCGCAGCTCTGCTGGCCGACCAGTTCCTCGCCCTCGTAGCGGATACTGCCGCTGGCTGCCTGCGGCGAGCCGCAGAGGGTCATCAGCAGGGTCGACTTGCCGGCGCCGTTGGCGCCGATCAGCGTGACGATCTCCCCGCGTTCGACGCTGATGCTCACATCATGCAGCGCCTGGATCTTGCCGTAGAAGGTCGAGACGTTATCGAAAGACAGCATGCTCACGCCTCCCCCAGATAGGCTTTGATCACGTCCGGATTGTTGCGGATCTGCTCCGGCGTACCGTCGGCCAGGGGCGTGCCCTGGTTGATGACGTAGATGTGGTCGGAAATGCTCATCACCAGCGTCATGTCGTGCTCGATCAGCAGAACGGTTACGCCGTGCTCCTCGCGCAGCAGGGCAATCAGTGCCTTGAGATCCTCAGTTTCCCTGGGGTTGAGGCCAGCCGCGGGCTCGTCGAGCATGAGGATGCGCGGGCGCGTCATCATGCAGCGGGCAATCTCCAGCCGGCGCTGCTGGCCGTAGGCGAGGGTACCGGCCGGGCGGTTGGCGATGTCGGTCAGGTTCACCTGCTCCAGCCAGTGCGCGGCGAAGTCCATGGCCTCCTGCTCGCTCTGACGGAACGCCGGGGTCTTCAGCAGACCGGCGAGGAAGTTGGTGTTGAGGTGACGATGCTGCGCCACCAGCAGGTTTTCCACGGCCGTCATGTCCTTGAACAGACGGACGTTCTGGAAGGTGCGCACCACGCCCTGGCGGGCGATCTTGTGGCCCGGCATGCCGTGGATCGGCGTGCCGTCGAGGAGAATCTCCCCGGCGGTCGGCTGGTAGAAGCCGGTCAGGCAGTTGAATACCGTGGTCTTGCCGGCGCCGTTGGGGCCGATCATCGAGACCACCTGTCTTTCCTGTACGTTCAGGGCCACATTGTTGACGGCCAGCAGGCCGCCGAAGCGCATGCTCAGGCCGCGTACCTCTAGAATCGGGCGGCTCATCGCTTCAGCTCCAGGTGGGGACGTTGCATGGGCAGCAGGCCCTGCGGACGCCAGATCATCATCAGCACCATCAGTGCGCCGAACATCAGCATGCGGTACTCGCTGAATTCGCGCATCAGCTCGGGCAGCAGGATCATCACGATGGCCGCGAGAATCACGCCCAGCTGCGAGCCCATACCGCCCAGCACGACGATGGCGAGGATGATCGCCGACTCGATGAAGGTGAACGATTCCGGCGACACCAGCCCCTGGCGCGCGGCAAAGAAGCTCCCGGCAAAACCGGCGAACGTGGCGCCGAGGGTGAAGGCCGACAGCTTGATCACTGTGGGATTCATGCCCAGCGCGCGGCAGGCGATCTCGTCCTCACGCAGCGCTTCCCAGGCGCGGCCGATCGGCATGCGCAGCAGGCGGTTGATCACGAACAGCGTCAGCAATACCAGCAACAGGGCGATCAGGTAGAGGAAGATCACCTTGTTCACCGAGTTGTAGGCCACCCCGAAGTACTCGTGGAAGGTCTGCATGCCCTCGGCGGCGCGGCGCTCGAACGACAGGCCGAACAGCGTCGGCTTGTCGATGCCGCTGATGCCGTTGGGGCCGCCGGTCAGCTCGGTCATGTTGCGCAACAGCAGGCGGATGATCTCGCCGAAGCCGAGCGTCACGATGGCCAGGTAGTCGCCGCGCAGGCGCAACACCGGGAAGCCCAGCAGGAAGCCGAACAGCGCGGCCATCGCACCGGCGATGGGCAGTGCCGTCCAGAAACCGACGCCGTAGTAGTGCGAGAGCAGCGCGTAGGTATAGGCGCCGACGGCGTAGAAGCCGACGTAGCCCAGGTCGAGCAGCCCGGCCAGGCCGACGACGATGTTCAGGCCGAGGCCGAGCATCACGTAGATCAGGATCAGCGTGGCGATATCCACCGCGCCGCGCGAGCCGTAGAACGGCCAGGCCAGTGCCACCAGCACCAGGGCGATGATGATGTAGCGTTGCGTGGACGGCAGCGTGAAGAAGTTGCCGGCTCCGGCGGGAATGCTCGGCAGACTCGCGCTGGCCGCCCAGCCGGCGGGCAGGCGCGTGCGCACCAGCTGCCAGCAGAACATCGCCACGGCGCAGGCGGCGATGATCCAGAACGTCCGTGCGTCCGCGCCATGCGCCTCCACCTTGATGCCCACCGTGGTGAGCTTCACGCCGAACACCGGCACCGCAACGGCGATCACCAGCAGGGCGCTGAAAAACGCTGTACGAAGTTTGTGCGTCATACCTTCTCCACCTCCGGGCGACCGAGGATGCCGGTGGGGCGGAACAGCAGGACGAGCACCAGCAGGCCGAATGCCACGACATCCTTGTACTGGTCGCCGAACAGATCGGCGCCGAAGGCCTCGGCCACGCCGAGCACCAGGCCGCCGAGCATGGCGCCCGGAATACTGCCGATGCCGCCGAGCACCGCGGCGGTGAACGCCTTGATGCCGGCGAGGAAGCCGATGTGCGGGTTGATCACGCCGTACTGCATGCTGATCAGCACCGCCGCGATGGCCGCCAGCGCCGCGCCGATGACGAACGTCAGGGCGATGATGTGGTTGGTGTTGATGCCGAGCAGGTTGGCCATCTTGATGTCTTCGGCGCAGGCGCGGCAGGCGCGCCCCAGTCGCGAGCGCGAGATGAACAGCGTCAGGGCGTACATGGTGACGAAGGTCACGATGAAGATCGCCACCTGCATGTAGGAGATCGTCACGCCGTGCATGGTGCTTTCACCGAACACGAAGTTGCCCGGCATCAGGTTGGGGATGGCCTTGTCCTTGGAGTCCTGCGCCAGCAGCACGACGTTCTGCAGGAAGATCGACATGCCGATCGCCGAGATCAGCGGGATCAGCCGATTGCTGCCGCGCAACGGGCGATAGGCGACCCGTTCGATGCTGTAGCCGTAGGCACTGGTGACGATCATGCTGGCGACGAAGGCGCCGATCATGAGGATCGGCAAGGCGTCCAGCCCCAGCGCAGACAGGCCGATGATGGCGATGAAGGCAACATACGAGCCGATCATGTACACCTCGCCGTGGGCGAAGTTGATCATGCCGATGATGCCGTACACCATCGTGTAGCCGATGGCGATCAAGGCATAGGTGCTGCCAACGGTGAGTCCGTTGATCAGCTGTTGTAGGTAATGGTAAAGCTCAGGCATCACTGCTCTCCCGAAGTCCCTGCAATTTCATTCCGGTTGGCGGCGTTGCCCACATCGAACACGCCGCACACCCGCGCGGCGCTACTGCGGTACGACGACCTGCGGATCACGCACGGCGCCGGTTCGAGGCGGACCTGTGATTCAGGCCGCTCGTCGGATTACAGGTATGGCAAGGCGACCCGGTGCTTGTGGCGGGGCCGCCCGCTAAAACAAAGCCCACGGCAGATGGGCTTTGCGAGGCTGATGGAAAGTTACTTGGCTTCGGTCTTGGTGCCGTCCTGGTGCCATTCGTAGACGACGAAGTTGAAGTTCTTCAGGTCGCCTTTCTCGTCGAATTCCAGCGCGCCGGTCGGGGTGTCGAAGGTGTTGCTGCGCAGCGCCTCGGCCACCTTGTCGGTGTCGGTAGTGCCGGCTTTCTCGATGCCTTCGGCGATCACCTGCACCGCAGCGTAGGCCGGGAACACGAACGGGCCGCTCGGGTCCTGCTTCTTGGCCTTGAAGGCTTCGACGAGCTGCTGGTTCTTCGGATCTTCGTTGAAGGATTTCGGCAGCGTCACGTACATGCCTTCGGAAGCCGGGCCGGCGATGGCGGAGATTTCCGAGTTGCCGACGCCTTCCGGGCCCATGAAGCGCACGTCCAGGCCTTTTTCCTTGGCCTGGCGCAGCAGCAGGCCGAGTTCCGGGTGGTAGCCGCCGTAGTAGACGAAGTCCACGCCTTCGCGCTTGAGCTTGGCGATCAGCGAGGAGAAGTCCTTGTCGCCGGCATTGATGCCCTCGAACAGGCCGACCTTGATGTTCTTGCTTTCCAGCGTCTGCTTGACGGCGGTGGCGATGCCTTCGCCGTACTGCTGCTTGTCGTGGATGACCGCGACGTTCTTAGGTTTGACGTAGTCGGCGATGAAGTTGCCGGCGGTCGGGCCCTGCAGGCTGTCCAGGCCGATAGTGCGGAAGATCAGCTGATAGCCGCGCGAGGTGATGTCCGGGCTGGTGGATGCCGCGGTGATCATCAGGATGCCTTCGTCCTCGTAGATGTCGGACGCCGGCTGGGTGGAGCTGGAGCACAGGTGACCGACCACGAACTGCACGCCGTCGTTGACGACCTTGTTGGCCACCGCCACGGCCTGCTTCGGGTCGCAGGCGTCGTCGTAGCGCACGCCCTCGAGCTGCTGGCCGTTCACCCCGCCGGCCTTGTTGATCTGCTCGATGGCCATCTCGGCCCCGATGAACTGCATGTCCCCGTATTGCGCGACCGATCCGGTGACCGGCCCGGCGAGGGCGATCCGGATGGTGTCGGCCGCGAGCGTGTAGCTGGCGGCGCCGCTCAAGGCGAGGGCGAGAACGAGTCTGGACAGACGCTGGTTGTTCTTCATATGCGCTCCACTTGCATCATTATTATTTGGATTTTGCATGTCGCAGAGGCGTTACGGGCCGATCGTCCCGGAACGGTGCGGCAACTGTACCGGCACAGTGTAGAAGTGTCTCCTTCCTTTGCACAGCCGGCCGCTCCGGCCGTTCTGATGGGCGCGGGGTCGCGTTATCATGGCCGCCCTCCGATTCTGGTAGCTCTCATGACCGACGATACAAGCACTCTGTATGCCAAGCTTCTGGGCGAAACGGCCCCGATCACCTGGGAAGAACTGCAACCGTTCTTCGCCCGTGGCGCGCTCCTGCGGGTGGCGAATGATTTCGATCTGGTCGAGGTGGCGCTGGCCGTGGCGCAGGACGATCGCGCCAAGGTTGCGGCCTGGCTGGACGGCGGTCAGTTGCTGAAGATGGACGCCCCGCAGGCGCAGGACTGGCTGGAGCGTGATCCGCCGCTATGGGCGGTGGTCGTCGCGCCCTGGGTGCTGGCACAGGAGCGCGGCGCGCGGCCGGCCGTGCACTGAGGCGGTGTGCCTATTATTTACGACGCCGCGTTCAACCGCGCACCCAGCGCTGCCGCGCCCAGCCGCTGAGGGCGTCGACCGCCAGCACCATCAGCAGCATGGCGATGATCACCGTCGAGGCCTGGGCCTCCTGGAACAGGCTGAGGCTCATGTGCAGCATCTGCCCCAAGCCGCCGGCACCGACGAAGCCAAGCACGCTGGCCATGCGGATGTTGTTTTCCCAGCGATACAGCGTGTAGGCCACCAGCTGCGGCCACAGGCTGGGCAAGGTGCCATAGCAGAAGGCGCCGACGCGTCCGCCGCCACTCAGGCGCAGCGCGTCGGCCGGGACCGGTGGGGTGTTTTCCAGCGCCTCGGCGAACAGCCGGCCGAGCACGCCGGCGGTGTGCAGGGCCAGGGCGAGGGTGCCGGCGTTCGGCCCGAGCCCGGCAGCAAGGACCATCAGCGCCGCCCAGACCAGTTCCGGAATCGCCCGCAGCGCGTTGAGCAGCAGACGCGCGGCGGCCTGGGCCGGCCTGCCGAAGCGCCCGGCGGCGGGTAGCGCCAGCAGCACGCCCAACAAGGCGGCGAGCAGCGTGCCGATGGCCGACATCGCCAGGGTTTCCAGCGCGCCCCGGCCGATGGCGCGCAGATGCGCCGGTGACAGATCGGGATCGAGAAAACCCGCCGCATACGCGGCCATCTGCCCGAGCCCTTCGCGTCCGAACAGCGTGGCGGTGTCCAGCTGCAGATAGGCGAAGGCGGCGACCACGGCGGCGAGCAGTACCAGCGGAATCAGCAGACGAGCCAGAAGCTTCACGCGAACCTCCAGCGCAGCAGCCGGCTGAGCAGGTCGGCCAGCAGTACCAGGGCGAGAAAGGTCAGCAGCATGCTGGCGACCTCGCCCCCGGCGAACATGCGCATCGACAGGTCCATCTGCTGGCCCAGCCCGCCGGCGCCGACGAAGCCCATCACCACCGAGGCGCGAACCGCGCATTCCCAGCGATAGACCGAATACGACAGCATCTCGCCGGTCGCCTGCGGCAGCACGCCGTAGCAGAACGCCTGCAGGCGCGAACTGCCGGCGGCGAGCAGCGCCCGCGCCGGTTGCGGATCGACCGACTCGAAGATTTCCGCATAGACCTTGCCGAGCATGCCGGCGTAGGTGATGGCGATGGCCAGCACGCCGGCGGTTGGGCCGAGGCCGACGGCGCGGACGAACAGCAGCGCCCAGACGATTTCCGGGATGCTGCGTAGCACGATCAGCAGGCCGCGCGCCGGCCAGCGCAGCGCCTGTGCCCACCATGCCGGTCGGCCGCCTCGGCTGAGCGCCGAAAGCGACAGCGCGCGCGTGGCGAGCAGCGCACCGGGCAGGGCGATCAGCAGCGCCAGCGCCATGCCGGCGGTGGCGATGGCGAGGGTCTCCAGCGTGGCCTGCGCCAGCAGGGCAAGGAACGGCTGGTCATGCGCCGGGGGCCAGAAGCCGGCGAGGAATATGCCCATCGTCTCGGCGTTGCTGCCATCGAACAGCACGCCGAGGTCCAGCTCGCTGAGCGAAAGCCCCGGCCACAGCAGCGTCAGCGCCAGCAGCGTGAGCAGCAGGCGCGCCGGCGCCGCCGGGTCGCGGGTAACAGTGGGATTCAGCATCGCGGGATATGCAGGGCCGGCGCGAAGGCCGCGGCGGGGATTGGCGAATGGGCCAGCTGCTCGTTGGCATACAGCGCCGCCAGCTCTTCGGACGTGACCGCGGCGGCCGGCTTGTCGAACAGGATGCGCCCGGCGCGCACGCCGACGATCCGCGGGAAATGCTGCAGCGCCAGATCGACGGCGTGCAGGCTGGCCAGCAGCGTGGCGTTGCGCTGCTGCGCCTCGCGGTTGAGTACGCCGAGGGTGTAGTTGGCGAGCACCGGATCCATCGCCGACACCGGCTCGTCGGCGAGGATCAGCTCCGGCGCCTGATAGAGCACGCGGGCGATGCCGACGCGCTGCAGCTGGCCGCCGGAAAGCTGGTCGCAGCGCATGTAGAGTTTGTCGGCCAGATCCAGTCGGCCCAGCTCGGCCGCGGCGCCAGCGGCGTCCAGCGGGTAGATCAGGCTGAGCAGGCTGCGGCCGAGCGACCACTGGCCGAGACGACCGGCGAGTACCGCAGTGACCACCCGTTGCCGCGGCGGCAGGGGCGGCGCCTGGTGGATCAGCCCGATGCGCGCGCGCAGCCGCTGGCGTTGCGCGACGGAAAGCGCCCACGGCTGCTGGCCGAGCAGTTCCAGCTGGCCGCACTGCGGTTTCAGCGCGGTCGCCAGCAGGCGCAGCAGGGTGGTCTTGCCGGCGCCGGACGGTCCGATGATGGCCACGCGTTCGCCCTGGGCGACCCGCAGTTCGATGTCGCACAGCGCAGCCTGACCGTCGGCGTGGGTGTGGCCCACGCCGCTCAGGCTGAGGATCACTTAAGCAGGCCGGCAGCGCGCGCGGCTTGCTCGATGCCTTCGTAGTTTTCCGGCTTGGTCGCGATGAAGCGGCTGGCCGCCTGCAGGTCGAGGATCGCCTTGTGTTCCGGGTTGGCCGGGTCGAGCGCGAGGAAGGCCGCCTTGATCTTCTCGGCCAGGGCCGGATCGAGAGTGCCGCGCACGGTCCAGTTGTAGTCGTAGTAGGTCGGCGTGGTGGCGAAGACGCGCACCTTGTCGGTGTTCACCTTGCCAGCGGCGACCAGCTTGTCCCACACCGAGGCGTTGAGCACGCCGGCGTCGGCCTTGCCGGCTTCAACCCAGGCGGCAGTGGCGTCATGCGCGCCGGAATAGGCGATGCGGGAGAAGAACTGCTCCGGCTCGATGCCGTCCTTGAGCATGAAATAGCGCGGCATCAGGCTGCCCGAGGTCGAGGACACCGAGCCGAAGGCGAAGGTCTTGCCCTTGAGGTCCTGCAGCGATTCGACCGCGGGATCGGCGGTGATGAACTTGCTGGTGAACTGCTCGTCCTGCTCGCGCTGCACCAGCGGGATGGCGTTGCCGGTCTTCAGGCGCGTCTGCACGAAGGTGAAGCCGCCCAGCCAGGCCATGTCCAGGCGATCGGAGGCCAGCGCCTCGACCACGGCGGCGTAGTCGGATACCGGGGTGAATTTCACCGGCATGCCGAGTTCCTTCTCCAGGTACTCGCCCAGCGGCTTGAACTTGCGGATCAATTCGGTGGGGGCTTCGTCGGGGATCGCGGAAACCCGCAGGGTTTCGGCGGCTTGGATAGCGGTGACGGACAGGGACAGGGCAAGGCCGGCGACGGCTGCTAGGGAGCGCTTGAGCATTGAGGGTTCTCCGGTTCAATGGCGGAAAAAGCGCGGCGATTATAGGTGCGGACGGTCGTGCTTAGCCATGACCGGTTTTCGCGCCTAGAATCGGCGCCTTCACCGTTTTCCGAGGAGCTGCCCCGTGTCCACGCTGCCAACCCTTGCGTTCGCCGGTATCGGCCTGATGGGCCTGCCGATGTGTCGCCGCCTGCTGGCGGCCGGTTACCGTCTGCTGGTCTGGAACCGCTCGCCCGACAAATGCGCGCCACTGGTTGCGCTCGGCGCCACGGCGGTGGCGACGCCGGCCGAGCTCTGCACCGCCGATATCGTGCTGCTGTGCCTGGCCGATACGGCCGCCGTGCGCGAGGTGGTGTTCGGCAAGGGCGGGCTCGCCGAAGGCGGCAAGCCGGGCAAGCTGCTGGTCGATCATTCCAGCCTGGAACCCAGCGCGACGCGCGACATGGCCGCCGAGCTGGAATTTCGCAGCGGCATGCGCTGGGTCGATGCGCCGGTCTCCGGCGGCACCGCGGGGGCGGAGAGCGGCACGCTGGCAATCATGGCCGGCGGCCGGGTCGAGGATGTCGAGCGCGTGCGGCCGGTGCTGATGCATCTCGGCCAGCGGCTGACGCACATGGGTGAGGTCGGTGCGGGGCAGGTCAGCAAGGTCTGCAACCAGATGATCGTCGCCTGCAATGCGCTGGTGATCGCCGAGGTGGTGGCGCTGGCCGAGCGTGCCGGGGTCGATGCCAGCCTGCTGGCGCCAGCGCTGGCCGGTGGTTTCGCCGACTCGCGGCCGTTGCAGATCCTCGCGCCGCAGATGGCGGCCAGCGAGTTCGAGCCGGTGAAATGGCACGTGCGCACGCTGCTCAAGGACCTGGATACCGCGGTGAAACTGTCCCGCGAGCAGGGCTCGGCGACGCCGATGAGCGGCCTCGCTGCGCAGCTGATGCGCCTGCACGGCAGCCAGGGCAACCTGCAGCGCGATCCGGCGACGCTGGTGCAGCTGTACCGGGAGGGCGAGTCATGAAGATCGCCGCCAACCTGTCGCTGCTGTTCAGCGAAGTGCCGCTGGCCGAGCGGGTGCTTGCCGCGCGGGTCGCCGGTTTCGACGGCGTGGAAATCCAGTTCCCCTACGAGCTGCCGGCCGTGCTGCTCAAGGGGCTGCTCGACCGCGCCGGGCTGCCGCTGGTGCTGATCAACCTGCCGGTCGGCGATCTGATGCAGG
The DNA here is from genome assembly GCA_000263395.1 of Stutzerimonas stutzeri TS44. Taxonomy (GTDB): domain Bacteria; phylum Pseudomonadota; class Gammaproteobacteria; order Pseudomonadales; family Pseudomonadaceae; genus Stutzerimonas; species Stutzerimonas stutzeri_C. Next base: position 33,319 of record AJXE01000003.1, on the reverse strand, counting down.
GCGGCGCGGGGCTTGCGGCGGTGCCGGAGCGTCAGGCCGAGTTCGAGGCGGCGTTGCAGGAGGCGTTGACCTACGCGCTGATGGTCCGCCCGGCCTGCGTCAACGTCCTGCCGGGGCGGCTGGCCGAAGGCGTGGCGCGCGAGGAAGCGCTGGAGACGCTCGAACACAATCTGTGGATGGCCGCCGAAGCCTTCGACATGCTCGGCATTCGCGTGCTCTGCGAAGCGATCAATCCGCTGGACATGCCGGGCTTCCTGATCAACAGCGCCGCCGATCTCGCCGCCTTGCTGGAGCGCGTCAATCATCCCAACTGCCAGGGCCAGCTGGACCTCTACCACATGGCACGTCAGGGCCTGGACCTGACCGGGTGCGTCGCGCAACTGCGCGGTCGCATCGGCCACGTGCAGTTCGCCGACTGTCCCGGGCGGGGGGCGCCGGGCAGCGGCGAGGTCGACTTCAGCACCGCGCTGCAGACCCTGCAGGCGAGCGGCTACACGGGCTGGCTCGGCGCCGAGTATAAGCCGGGCGAGGCCGGCACCGCGGCGAGCCTGGGCTGGCTGGCCGAATGGCAGGCGCGCTGAGCCATCGCGCGACCTGCCGTTGGCATAGGGATACGACAGCCGGACTGCATCGGCGCGCCGGCTCCAGTACACTGCGCGGCCGTTTTTTGGCAGTCCGGTACGCACCATGCAGAACGCTTCGCCCGCCCGCGCCTGTGGCATCGACTTCGGCACCTCCAATTCCACGGTCGGCTGGTGGCGGCCGGATGTCGATGCGCTGATCGCGCTGGAAGGTGAGCAGCCGACGCTGCCTTCGGTGGTGTTCTTCAACACCGAGGAGCGCCGGCCGGTCTACGGTCGCCAGGCGCTGAACGAATACCTCGAGGGCTACGAAGGCCGGCTGATGCGCTCGCTCAAGAGCCTGCTGGGTTCCAAGCTGCTGAAGAGCGAAACCACCGTGCTCGGCAGCGCCATGCCGTTCAAGGACATCCTCGGTCTGTTCCTCGGCACCCTCAAGCAGCGCGCCGAAGCGGTGGCCGGGCGGCCGTTCGAGGAAGTGGTGCTGGGGCGCCCGGTGTTCTTCGTCGATGACGATCCGCAGGCCGATCGCGAAGCGGCGCAGATGCTCGCGGCGGCAGCGCACAAGATCGGCTTTCGCGACGTGTCGTTCCAGTACGAGCCGATCGCCGCGGCGTTCGATTACGAGTCGCGCATCGCGCGCGAGGAGCGCGTGCTGATCGTCGACATCGGCGGCGGCACCTCGGACTTCTCGCTGGTGCGGCTGTCGCCCGAGCGCCGCGCGGTCGATGACCGCCAGGCCGATATCCTCGCCACCGGTGGTGTGCATATCGGCGGCACCGATTTCGACAAGCTGCTCAGCCTGCACGGGGTGATGCCGCTGTTCGGCTATGGCAGCCGGATGAAGAGCGACGCGCCGATGCCCACCAGTACCCACCTCAACCTCGCTACCTGGCACACCATCAACGCGGTCTATGCACCGGCCTCGCAACGGGCGCTGCAGAGCATGCGCTACGACATCGTCGACCCCACCGGCATCGACCGGCTATTCCGCCTGATCGAGCAGCGTGCCGGGCACTGGCTGGCGATGCAGGTGGAACACGGCAAGATCGCGCTGACCGAGCAGGCATCCCATGCCATCGATTTTCAACGCATCGAGCCGGCGCTGCGGGCGGAGCTGACCCGCGACGGCTTCGAGCGTGCCATCGCGCCGCTGCTCGAACGCGTCGCAGGCGAGCTGGGGCGCTTGCTGGCGGACGCCGGCGTGCGCCATGACGCGGTCGACACGGTGTTCTTCACCGGCGGTTCGAGTGCCGTGCCGGCGCTACGGCAGTGTGTCGCCGAGCTGCTGCCGGGGGCGCGCCACGCGCAGGGCAACCGCTTCGGCAGCATCGGCAGCGGCCTGGCCATCGAGGCGCGCAAGCGCTACGGTTGATCCGAGTCCGAACGGTGTCCGCTCGGTCGGATGGCTGCCGCACAGGGGGATCGTCATGGCCTACCGGATACGCTCGTCACGCAATGCCGCCAAGGAGGTGCGCAAGGCTGCGCTGAATCGCATCGACAAGGCGATCCAGGTGCTGGGGGCCGCATCGGCGGAGCGCGCGGAGGGCATTCACCGGGCACGCAAGCGCTTCAAGGAGCTGCGTGCATTGCTGCGGCTGGTGCGCGAGCCGCTGGGCCGGCGTTTCGGGACCGACAACCGGCGCCTGCGCGACATGGGCCGACGGCTGGCCGAATCACGCGATGCCGCGGCCATGCTGGAAAGCTGGGACGCGCTGGCGCGGCGCAACCGGCGATTGTTCGGCAGCGAAGCGCTGCGCCAGGTGCGCGTGCGGCTGCAGCAGCGTGCCGCACCGGATGGCGAGGTGCATGCCGGCGTCGAAGAGGAGGTCGCGCAGGTACTGGGCGAGCTGCGCGCGCTGACCGCGGACGCCAGACAATGGCAACTCGCAGGCAAGGGCTTTGCCCTGCTGGCGGACGGGCTGAAGCGGACCTATGCCGATGGCGTGCGCGACCTGGCGCGTGCCGAGAAGGCCGGCAGCGACGAACTGCTGCACGAGTGGCGCAAGCGCGTGAAGGATCACTGGTATCACTGCCAGTTGCTGTCGCCGTGCTGGCCGGAGGCGATGGAGCGGCGGTGCGAACAGCTCAAGCGGGTCGCCGACGCGCTGGGCGACGATCACGATCTGGCGGTGATGCAGCAACTGATGCAGCGCGAGCCGGAACTGTTCGGCGAGGCGCAAACCCACGAGCAACTGCGGCGTTGCATCGAGCGTCGGCGTGCGCAGCTGCAGCAACTGGCGCGGCGTCTGGGGCATCGGCTGTTTGCCGAGAAGCCGAAAGCGCTGGTGACGCGCTTCGACGCCTACTGGCGCATCGCGCGCAGCGAGCAGGGCTGAACGCCCGGTGCCTTCGGAGGGCGGCAGGCTAACCCGCCGCCCTCCGCTCAGCCGGCCACCAGGACCCGGATCGCCTCCAGGCGCAGTGCGGCTTTTTCCAGCGCGGCCAGACCTTCCTCGCGCTGCTGGCGCAGCGCTTCGATCTCGCTGTCGCGCACGCTCGGATTGACCGCCTGCAGCGCCACCAGTCGCGCCAGTTCCTCGTCCAGTCCGGCCTTGAGCTTGCGTTGCGCCTCGGCGACGCGTTCGGTATGGCGCGGCGCGATCTTGCTCTCGGCGGCGGCGATCTGCGCGGCGAGCACGTCGCGCTGGGCCTGCACGAACTTGTTGGCGCTGGCGCGCGGCACGCTTTCCAGCTGATCGTTGAGCGTATCGAAGGCTACCTTCGAGGCCAGGTCGTTGCCGTTGCCATCGAGCAGGCAGCGCAGCGCCAGCGGCGGCAGGAAGCGACTCAGCTGCAGCGCGCGCGGCGCCACCACTTCGCTGACGAACAGCAGTTCGAGCAGCACGGTGCCGGGCTTGAGCGCCTTGTTCTTGATCAGCGCCACCGCGGTGTTGCCCATCGAACCGGACAGCACCAGGTCCATGCCGCCCTGCACCATCGGGTGTTCCCAGGTCAGGAACTGCATGTCCTCGCGGGCCAGGGCCTGCTCGCGGTCGTAGGTGATGGTGACTGCCTCGTCGTCGCCGAGCGGGAAGCTGGCGTCCAGCATCTTCTCGCTGGGGCGCAGCACCAGGGCGTTCTCGGAGTGGTCCTCGCTGTCGATGCCGAAGGCGTCGAACAGCTGCTCCATGTAGATCGGCAGGGCGAACTGGTCGTCCTGTTCCTCGATGGCCTCGACCAGCGCCTTGCCCTGTTCGCCGCCGCCGGAGTTGAGTTCCAGCAGGCGGTCGCGGCCGCTGTGCAGTTCGGCTTCCAGACGCTCGCGCTCGGCACGGGCCTCGTCGATCAGGCGCTGGAACGCCTCGTCGTCGCCGTCTTCCAGCTGTGCCAGCAGGCGTGGGCCGAACTGGTGCTGCAGGGCGTTGCCGGTCGGGCAGGTGGCCAGGAAGGCATTCAGCGCCTCGTGATACCACTGGAACAGGCGCTGCTGCGGGCTGGTTTCCAGATAGGTAACGTGCAGCTGGATGACGTGCTGCTGGCCGATACGGTCGAGACGGCCGATGCGCTGTTCGAGCAGGTCCGGGTGCGCCGGCAGGTCGAACAGCACCAGATGATGGGCGAACTGGAAGTTGCGGCCCTCCGAGCCGATCTCGGAGCAGATCAGCACCTGTGCGCCGAACTCCTCGTCGGCGAAATAGGCCGCGGCACGGTCGCGCTCGAGGATGCTCATGCCCTCGTGGAACACCGTGGCGGGAATCCCGGAGCGCACGCGCAGCGCGTCTTCCAGGTCCAGCGCGGTTTCGGCGTGGGCGCAGATCACCAGCACCTTGTACTTCTTGAGCATCTTCAGGGTGTCGATCAGCCATTCGACGCGCGGGTCGAATTGCCACCAGCGGTTGCCGGCCTCGCCGTCGTCCTGCTGGCTCTGAAAGGCCACCTCGGGGTAAAGCTCGGCATGCTCACCCAGCGGCAGTTCCATGTATTCGACCGGGCAGGGCAGCGGATAGGGGTGCAGCTGGCGCTCCGGGAAGCCCTGCACGGCGGCGCGGGTATTGCGGAACAGCAGGCGGCCGGTGCCGTGACGGTCGAGCAGCTCGCGGATCAGCCGGCTGCTGGCTTCGATGTCGCCATCGGTGGCGGCGGCGAGCAGAGCCTCACCTTCGGCGCCGAGGAAGGTGTGAATGGTCTCGTGAGCGTCCTGCGACAGGCGGCCGTCATCGAGCAGTTCCTGTACCGCCTGGGCGACCGGCTGGTAGCTGCTGCTTTCGGCGCGGAAGGCCTCCAGGTCATGGAAACGGTTGCGGTCGAGCAGGCGCAGACGCGCGAAGTGGCTGTCCTGGCCGAGCTGTTCGGGGGTCGCGGTGAGCAGCAGCACGCCGGGAATCACTTCGGCCAGCTGTTCGACCAGCTGGTATTCGCCGCTGGCGCCGTCCGGGTGCCAGACCAGGTGGTGCGCCTCGTCGACCACCAGCAGGTCCCAGCCGGCGGCGAAGGCGGCATCTTGGGCGCGTTCGTCGTCCTTCAGCCATTCCAGCGAGACCAGCGCGAGCTGGGCGTCTTCGAACGGGTTGCTGGCGTCGCTTTCGATGAAGCGCTCGTCGTCGAACAGCGCGACCTCCAGGTTGAAGCGCCGGCGCATCTCCACCAGCCACTGGTGCTGGAGGTTCTCCGGCACCAGGATCAGCACGCGGCTGGCGCGCCCTGAGAGCAGCTGGCGATGGATGATCAGGCCGGCCTCGATGGTCTTGCCCAGGCCCACTTCGTCGGCCAGCAGCACGCGCGGGGCGATGCGGTCGGCGACTTCCTTGGCGATGTGCAGCTGGTGCGCGATGGGCTGCGCGCGCACGCCGCCCAGGCCCCACAGCGATGACTGCAGCTGGGCGCTCTGATGCTGCAGGGTGTGATAACGCAGGCTGAACCAGGCCAGCGGATCGATCTGGCCGGCGAACAGGCGGTCACTGGCCAGGCGGAACTGGATGAAGTTCGACAGCTGGGTTTCCGGCAGGGTGCGGGCTTCGTTCTGTGCGGTGAGGCCGTGATAGACCAGCAGGCCGTCGACATCGTCGACTTCGCGCACGGTCATCTTCCAGCCTTCGAAATGGGTGATCTCGTCGCCAGGGGCGAAGCGCACGCGCGTCAGTGGCGCGCTGCGGGTGGCGTACTGGCGGGTTTCGCCGGTCGCGGGATAGAGCACGGTGAGCATTCGCCCGTCGTGGGTCAGGATGGTTCCCAGCCCGAGTTCGGCTTCGCTGTCGCTGATCCAGCGTTGCCCCGGTAGATACTGCTGCGCCATGCTGCCTCCGCTGTGAAAAAAGCCGGTTATGGTAACGGAACACCGCGTCGAGAGCGACGACGACCGAGGGCCTTTGACCACAGCAAGTGTAGCGGCCCTGCTACAGTGACAAATGACGATTCGCCGCGCTGCGCAACAGGACTCCCGCATGCTGCCACCCATTCCCTCAGGCGTCTTTCCGGTCAGTGCGCAGCAGGACGCGGTCAAGCCGCGCCCGGATATTCAGCCCGTCGCGCCGGTGGAACCGGCCGCCGGGGAAAGTGCCATCGCGCTGGACCGTCGCCATCCGCAGGAAACCGAGCAGATGCTGCGCGACGAGCAGCGTCGGCGGCAGCGGCGCGGATCGACGCCGGGCGAGCAGGCTCCTGACCTCCCCAACGAAGGCGATGCCCGCGATGATGCAGACGAGCGCCCGCGCCAGGGCCGGTGGGTGGATGTCGAAGTCTGAGTCGTGCCGCAGATTGTTCGGCTCGGGCAGTCGCCGCGCATGACCGACCCGCTGTCGCTGCCCGATGCCGATCTGCGCTATCTGCCGCAATGGCTCGCGGCGCCGCTGGCGGATGCCTGGCTGGCCGAACTGATCGAGCAAACCCCGTGGCAACAGCCGCAGATCAGCCTTTACGGCCGCCGCGTGGCGATTCCGCGGCAGGTGGCCTGGTACGGCGATGCGCAGGCGCGCTATCGCTATTCTGGCCTGCAGCACGAGCCGCTTGCCTGGACGCCCCTGCTCGCGGCGCTACGCGAGCGCTTGCAAGACGAGCTGGGACAGCCATTCAACGGTGTGCTGCTCAATTACTATCGTGACGGCCAGGACGCGATGGGCTGGCACAGCGATGACGAGCCGGAGCTGGGCCACGAGCCGCTGCTGGCGTCACTGAGCCTGGGCGCCACTCGGCGCTTCGATCTGCGGCGCAAGGGCAGCCAGCGCATCGAGCATTCCATCGCCCTCGAGCATGGCTCGCTACTGGTCATGGGCGGGGCGACCCAGCATCATTGGCAGCATCAGATCGCCCGCACCCGCAAGGTCCGGGCGCCGCGCCTCAATCTGACCTTTCGCCTGATCCACCCACGGACCCGAGCATGAGCAGTGACGACGACAAGCTGATCGATTTCAGCGCCGAGCGCGACAAGCGCATTCATGAGCAGAACGACAAGCGCCTCGCAGAGATGCGCAAGGCCTTCGAACAGGCGCTGCCGCTGGGGCAGGACAAGAAGAGCCGCAGCAAGAAGAAGCCGAAGAAACGCTGATTACGCCATTGCACGAGCGCCTGACGAGCACGGCTGCGACGGCCTGTCGCGGCCTGTTGGGCGCTCCGTTCCGGTCCTCTCCGATAGCACCCGCTTCCCCCGCCGCGATACCCGGCCAGCGCGCCGATTTCCGCCTCGAAATACCCCTTCTTTCTTGATCCAGATCAGTCGCCGGGCACGCTTTTCGTCAGCTATCTGCGGCTATTGACATCGATCAATTTAGTGCGCCGAAGAGCGCATTAACGTGCGCCCATCGGATAGCAAAACAGCTTCGGAGGGAAGGTCTCATGTTCGTCGATAATGTGGTGCTCGCAGGGGTTGTCACGGTCGGCCTGATGGTCGCCTTCCTCGGTGGATTCACATATTTCATCTGGCGGGACGCGCAAAAGAAAAAGCGCAGCTGATCCCGTTCGATAAAAGAGCACGCAAGGCATTTGGGCGACCCTAGGTCGCCTTTTTTTTGCTCTTGATTTATGCGGTGGCCGAGATTGGGGAAACCTCGGTCAGGCGAGCCGCCCGCGCAACGACACGGAGCGGCAGGGAGGATGGGGTGGATCAGCCGATGCTGATCGGCGGCAGCTCCTTCAGCTGCACGGTTTCATGCTTGCGCGGGGCCAGCACTTCGGCCTCGCCATCGACGACCTGCTCGTCGTTCTGGTTGAACACCTGCGTGGCGATGCGCACGCGGTTCTTCGGCATCTTTTCCAGAATTTCCAGGCGCACGGTGAGGGTGTCGCCGATCTTCACCGGCCGGGTGAACTTCATGGTCTGGCCGAGATAGATCGTGCCCGGCCCCGGCATGGTGCAGGCCACGGCAGCACTTATCAGCGCACCGCTGAACATACCGTGCGCGATGCGCTCGCGAAACAGCGTGCCGGCGGCGAACTCGGCATCCAGGTGCACCGGATTGCGATCACCGGACATGGCCGCGAACAGCTGGATGTCGCGCTCGCCGACGGTCTTCTCGAAGCTCGCTGTCTGGCCTACTTCAAGCGCGGAGTAGGGCGTGCTGCTGATGGTATTCATGCTCGGTATCTGTCCTTGGTCGCAGAGATAGGGATGCGGCACGCCTGCTCCGAAGAGCGGACGCACCGACCTGGCTGAAAAAGGTGCGCTGCATTCTAGTGGCTGACGTGAAGCTTGTCCCGACGTCCGGGCGCATGGCCGAAGGTGGACGATTCACCGCGCCGATGACGGCCCATACGCCACTATGCCCTGCGTGACTCGCTGACGATGACTCCAAGAGGGCCAGAAGCTGTGGTGCGACATCGCCTGAAGCGACTGATCCGGATGCCCGGGAGCAGTCCGGGCGTGAGTGACCGATTTTGTAAATTTGGTCACTTTATGCCTTTGCTGTACATAAATGGCTCTGTTCGCTCAGTTTCAAAGCTGCTAACCTCGGCCGGCTTCTTGCCGCTATCCACGGCACAAAAGTTTACAAAACACAACAAAACAGCTGCCATTGTGGGCAGTGAAGAAGGCTGTCGCTTAGGAGTAGGGTCATGACCGAAAACTTCTGGAAGGATAAATATCCTGTTGGGGTTGCCAGCGAGATCAATCCCGATGAGTACCAGAATATCCAGACAGTGCTGAAACTGTCCTGCGAGCGTTTCGCGGACAAATCGGCTTTCAGCAGTTTCGGCAAGACGCTGACCTACGGCGACCTGTATCGACTGTCCGGCGAGTTTGCCGCCTATCTTCAGCACCACACCGATCTGCAACCCGGCGACCGCATCGCCGTGCAGTTGCCCAACCTTCTCCAGTACCCGATCGTGGTGTTCGGTGCCATGCGTGCCGGGCTGATCGTGGTCAACACCAACCCGCTGTACACCGCGCGGGAGATGGAGCACCAGTTCAACGATGCCGGCGCCAAGGCGCTGGTGTGCCTGGCCAACATGGCGCACCTGGCCGAGGACGTGCTGCCCAGAACCGGGATCAAGCATGTGGTCGTCACCGAGGTCGGCGACATGCTGGCGCCGCTCAAGCGCCTGCTGGTCAACAGCGTGGTCAAGCACGTCAAGAAGATGGTGCCGGCCTACCACCTGCCGCTGGCGGTGCGCCTGAACGATGCCCTGGCCCGGGGCCGTGGCCAGACGGTGCGTGACGCCAATCCGAACGGCCAGGACGTCGCCGTGCTGCAGTACACCGGCGGCACCACCGGCGTCGCCAAGGGCGCGATGCTGACGCACCGCAACCTCGTCGCCAACATGCTGCAGTGCAAGGCGCTGATGGGCTCGAACCTCGATGAAGGTCGCGAGGTGCTGATCGCGCCGTTGCCGCTGTACCACATCTATGCGTTCACCTTTCATTGCATGGCGATGATGATCAGCGGCAACCACAACATCCTCATCAGCAACCCGCGCGATCTGCCGGCGATGATCAAGGACCTGGCCCGTTACCGCTTCAGCGGCTTCGTCGGCCTCAACACGCTGTTCGTCGCGCTGTGCAACAGCGAGGGCTTCCGCAAACTGGACTTCTCCGCGCTCAAGGTCACCTTGTCGGGCGGCATGGCGCTGCAACTGGCCACGGCCGAGCGCTGGAAGCAGGTCACCGGCTGTTCGATCTGCGAAGGCTATGGCCTGACCGAAACCAGCCCGGTGGCCTCGGTCAACCCGATCGCCAACATCCAGCTCGGCACCATCGGCATCCCTGTGCCCTCGACGCTGTTCAAGGTCATCAACGATGACGGCCAGGCGCTGCCGCAGGGTGAAATCGGCGAGCTGTGCATCAAGGGCCCGCAGGTGATGAAGGGCTACTGGCAGCGGCCGGAGGCCACCGCCGAGGTGATGGATGCCGAAGGCTTCTTCAAGACCGGCGATATCGGCGTGATCCAGGCCGACGGCTACCTGCGCATCGTCGACCGCAAGAAGGACATGATTCTGGTCTCCGGTTTCAACGTCTATCCGAACGAGCTGGAAGACGTGCTGGCGACGTTGCCCGGTGTGCTGCAGTGCGCGGCCATCGGCGTGCCGGACGAGAAGTCCAGCGAGGCGATCAAGCTGTTCGTGGTGGTCAAACCGGGCGAGAGCCTGACCCGCGAGCAGGTCATGCAGCACATGCACGACAACCTGACCGGCTACAAGCGGCCGCGCTATGTCGAGTTCCGCGACAGCCTGCCGACCACCAACGTCGGCAAGATCCTGCGCCGCGAACTGCGCGATCAGGAATTGAAGAAGACCGCCGTGGCGAGCTGATCGAAGCACAGGACAAAAGCCCCGCCAGCGAACGCTGTGCGGGGCTTTTTCATGTCTGCCGCCGACGAAGCGGGTGTGTCGTGCACGCTCGGGCGGCGATTTCGGGAGAAGTCCTTTACGCGAAAAGGATTTTTGCGCGCAGGGGTAAAGTTGCTCGCCAGTCCCGCCGACAAACCGGAGCAACGCTCGTGTGCCGCCATCGATCGAGATGGTCGCCAGTACCTTGGGATTGAACTCCATGCTTTCGAATCTGCGACTTCGTACGAAACTGCTTCTGCTGGCTCTCGGGCCGATCCTGCTGCTGGCGATTCTGCTCAGCGGCATCGCCGTCTACGAGCTGCGCGCGCTGGCCGAGCAACAGGAGCAAGACACCCGCCAGAGCCTGATCCATGACCGTCGCGCCGAGCTGGAGCATTACGTGCAGCTCGCGCGTCAGGCACTGGCGCCGATCTACGACGCCTCGGCCGACGGCGACCTGCAGGCGCGTGACCAGGCGGTGGCGATCCTCGAGCGCCTGTCGTATGGCAAGGACGGCTATTTCTGGGGCTACGACGACAAGTCCGTACGCGTGCTGCAGGGCAACACCCGCGACAAGATCGGCGAGAGCTTCTACGACTTCCGCGACCCGAATGGCGTCTACGCCATCCGCGAACTGGTGGCGGCCGCGCAGAACGGTAGCCATTATGTCGACTACAGCTTCGTTCTGGCCGCCAACAGCACGCTGGTGCCCAAGGTCGGTTATGCCGAGTACCTGCCGAAGTGGAAGCTGGCGTTCGGCACCTCGCTCAACCTCGATGGCGTCGAGCGTGACGTCGAGGCGGCGCGGGCCGGGTTCCAGCAGCGCATCGACGCGCTGGTCGCCATCATGCTCGGCTCCGCCGCGGCATTGCTGGTGCTGATGGCGATCCTGGCGGTGTTCATGAGCAACGCCGTGCTGCGTCCGCTGCTGCAGATCAAGACCCGTCTGGACGACATGGCGCAGGGCGAGGGCGACCTCACCCATCGTCTGCCGGTCGCCAGCCGGGACGAACTGGGCGAACTGTCCGGCGCCTTCAACCGCTTCGTCGAGAAGATCCATCTGCTGGTGCGCCAGGTCGCCGGCACCACCACCGAGCTGAGCGGCCTGGTAGGGGCGGTGGCCAGCCAGGCGCAGCGTTCCGAGCAGGCCATGTCCAGCCAGCGCCACGAAACCGACCAGGTCGCCACCGCGATCAACGAGATGTCCGCCGCCGCCCATGAAGTAGCCATGAGCGCGCAACGTGCGGCCGAGGCGGCGCAGGAGACCGACCAGCAAGGCCAGGCGGCCAAGCAGGTGGTCGACCAGAGCATCCGCCAGATTCACGAGCTGGTGGTGGAACTGCGCGGCAGCAGCGAGTCGCTCGAAGGGCTGCAGCAGGATGTGCAAGGCATCGTCGGCGTGCTCGACGTGATCCGCGCCATCGCCGAGCAGACCAACCTGCTGGCGCTCAACGCCGCCATCGAGGCGGCGCGTGCCGGCGAGGCCGGGCGCGGGTTCGCCGTGGTCGCCGACGAAGTGCGCGCGCTGGCCAGCCGTACCCAGCAGAGCACCGGCGAGATCCAGGGCATGATCGACCGTCTGCAGGGCGCCACCAGCCACACCGTGACCACCATGCTGCGCGCCGGCGAGAAGGGGGAGAGCACCCAGCAGCACTCCAACCAGGCCGGCGAAGCGCTGGACGCCATCGCGGCACTGATCGGCACCATCAACTCGATGAACGCGCAGATCGCCGCCGCCGCCGAAGAGCAGACCGCGGTGGCCGAGGAGATCAACCGCAGCGTGCACCACATCGCCGATGCCGTGGACACGGTGGCCAGCGACGCCGCGCAAGGCGCGCAGACCTCGCGCGACCTCGGCGGCGTGGCCGAGCGTCTGCAGAAACTGGTCGGCCAGTTCCGCATCTGATCGCGGCGCAGCGGCGGCGCAATGCCGCCGTCGCGTTGGCTTGTCCGCCAGCGCCGCGGACGTGAAGGATGGTGCGATGGCGGGGCTGTCGGCTCGTCGTTCGGCACCGTGCGAAATCTGCGACAATTGCGCCCTTCACGAATTGCTCCACGGCTGTCCATGACCGACGCAACGCCCGCCTTCGATACCCTGTTCAACAACCTCGAGCAGACCTTCAGCGCCGACCGCCATCGCCTGCGCCGGCAGCTGCACGAGCTGCGCAAGAAGCCCGACGAGGACAAGCTCGGCCAGTGGCTGGAACGCTTCCAGGCTTCGGCGGCCAAGGTCGAGGCGCGTCGGCAGAGCGTGCCGGCGATCCGCTACGACGATGCCCTGCCGATCGCCGCCAAGCGCGACGAGATCAAGGCGGCGCTCGCCCAGCATCAGGTGCTGGTGATCGCCGGCGAAACCGGCTCGGGCAAGACCACGCAGTTGCCGAAGATCTGTCTGGAAATGGGCCGTGGCGTGAACGGGCTGATCGGCCACACCCAGCCGCGCCGGCTGGCCGCGCGCAGCGTGGCGACGCGGGTAGCGGAGGAACTGGGCGCGCCGCTGGGCGAACTGGTGGGCTATCAGGTGCGCTTCGAGGATCAGAGCACCGAGCGCACGCTGATCAAGCTGATGACCGACGGCATCCTGCTCGCCGAGACCCAGCACGACCGCTTCCTGGAAAAGTACGACACGATCATCGTCGACGAGGCCCACGAGCGCTCGCTGAACATCGATTTCCTGCTCGGCTTCCTGAAGACGCTGCTGCCGCGCCGGCCGGACCTGAAGGTGATCATCACCTCGGCGACCATCGATCTGGAGCGCTTTTCCAAACATTTCAACGATGCGCCGATCATCGAGGTTTCCGGCCGCACCTACCCGGTGGAGACCTGGTACCGCCCGCTGGCCGCCGAGACCGACGAGGACGGCAACCGGGTCGAGGACGATCTGACCGTCGATCAGGGCATCCTCGCCGCGCTGGACGAGATCGCCGCTCACGAGAAAAGCGTCGGCCAGCGCCCCGGCGACGTGCTGGTGTTCCTCCCGGGCGAACGCGAGATCCGCGATGCTGCCGAGATGCTGCGCAAGGCCAACCTGCGCCTGACCGAGGTGCTGCCGCTGTATGCGCGGCTGACTCCGGCCGAGCAGCAGAAGATCTTCCGCCCGGCATCCGGCCGCAAGATCGTGCTGGCCACCAACGTCGCCGAGACCTCGCTGACCGTGCCGGGTATTCGCTACGTGATCGACTCGGGCACCGCGCGCATCAGCCGCTACAGCTACCGCGCCAAGGTCCAGCGCCTGCCCATCGAGGCGGTGTCGCAGGCCAGTGCCAACCAGCGCAAGGGCCGCTGCGGCCGGGTCGAGCCGGGCATCTGCATCCGCTTGTACAGCGAGGAGGATTTTCTCTCCCGCCCCGAATTCACCGATCCGGAAATCCTGCGCACCAACCTCGCCGCGGTGATCCTGCAGATGCTGCACCTGCGCCTCGGCGATATTCAGGATTTCCCCTTCATCGAGCCGCCGGACGGCAAGGCCATCAGCGACGGCTTCAACCTGCTGCAGGAGCTCTCGGCGGTCAATCGCGAGAACCAGCTGACGCCATTGGGCCGCCAGCTGGCGCGCCTGCCCATCGATCCGCGCCTTGGCCGCATGCTGCTGGAGGCCGCGCGGCTCGGCAGCCTGAGCGAAGTGCTGATCGTCGCCAGCGCACTCTCGGTGCAGGACGTGCGCGAGCGCCCGGCCGACCGCCAGCAGGCGGCGGATCAGGCCCACGCACAATGGAAGGACCCGGATTCGGACTTCGCTGCGCTGATCAACCTCTGGCGCGGCTTCGAGGAGCAGCGCCAGGCGCTGGGCGCCAACGCGCTGCGCAGCTGGTGCCGCAAGCACTTCCTCAACTACCTGCGTCTGCGCGAGTGGCGCGATGCGCACCGGCAATTGCTGCTGATCGCTCGCGAGCTCAAGCTCGGCGCGGGTAAGGCGGTGGATGGCTCCGGCCATCCACCCTACGCAAAGCCGGGCGCCCACCCGGACCGTAGGGTGGACAACGGCAAAGCCTTGTCCACCGGCAACGCCGCAAAATCGGTGGATGGCCGCCTTGTGGAAGACGGCGCAGCCTCTTCCACGCGTCCGGCCGAGGCCGCCTCCCAACCCGCGCCCACCAGGGACACCAAGGTCAACGTCATCCTTCGCCAGCAGGCCGAGGCCAGCGAGGCCGCGCAGAAGGCCAAGAGCTACGCCGCCGTGCACAAGGCGATCCTCGCCGGCCTGCTCAGCCAGATCGGCAACAAGACCGAGGAGGGCGACTTCCTCGGCGCGCGTCAGCGGCGCTTCTGGGTGCATCCCTCCAGCGTCATCGGGCGCAAGAAGCCCAACTGGCTGATGGCCGCCGAGCTGGTGGAAACCACCAAGCTGTTCGCGCGCATGGTCGCCAAGATCGAGCCGGACTGGATCGAGCCGCTGGCCGGGCACCTGATCAAGAAGAACCACTTCGAGCCGCACTGGGAGAAGAAGCGCGGCCAGGTGGTGGCCTACGAGCAGGTCACGCTCTACGGGCTGATCGTGGTCGGCCGCCGCCCGGTGCACTACGGGCCGATCGACCCGCCGGCGGCGCGCGAGCTGTTCATCCGCGAAGGGCTGGTGCGTGGCGAGATCAACAGCCGCGCCCGCGCGCTGGCAGCCAACCGCGAACTGCTCGAACGCATGGACGAGCTGGAGGCCAAGGCACGCCGCCGCGACATCCTCGCCGACGAGGAAACCCTGTTCGGCTACTACGACGCGCGCCTGCCGGCGGACATCTACCAGACCGCCAGCTTTGAGAACTGGTACAAGCGCGAGAGCCAGAAGAACCCGCAGCTCTTGGTCATGCGCGAGGAAGACGTGCTCGCCCGTGAGGCCAGCGAGGTCACTGCCGCGCAGTACCCGGACCACCTGCGTATCGGCGAGCTGCAGTTGCCGCTGGAATACCATTTCGAACCCAACCATCCGCGCGACGGCGTGACCCTGCGCGTGCCGGCGCCGCTGTTGCCGCAGCTGCGCCGCGAACGGCTGGACTGGCTGGTGCCCGGGCTGATCGAGGCCAAGGCGATCGCGCTGGTGCGCAACCTGCCCAAGGCGATCCGCAAGAACTTCGTACCGGTGCCGGACTTCGTCGGCGCGGCGCTTTCCAAGATCGCCTTCGGCGACGGCGCGCTGCCCGAGGCGCTGGGCCGCGAACTGACGCGCATGACCGGCGCCCGCGTGGCGGACGAAGCCTGGGCCGAGGCGGCCGCCGGGTTGGAAAACCACCTGAAGATGAACATCGAAGTGGTCGACGCGCGCGGCAAGCTCCTCGGTGAAGGGCGTGACCTGGCCGAGCTGACCGCGCGCTTCGCCGAGGCCAGCCAGGCCGCGCTGGCGCCGCCGCAGCAGAAGGCCGAGCAGAAGCCGGTCGAGGCCAAGGGCTTTGCCCAGGTGGCGGAGAAGGCCCAGGCGAAGGTGGCCGGGTTGTCGATGACCGTTTACCCGGCGCTGGTCGAAGAGGCCGGGGTGGTCAAGGAGGGGCGCTTCCCGACCCAGGCCGAGGCCGACTGGCAGCACCGTCGCGCCCTGCAGCGGCTGCTGCTGCAGCAACTGGCCGAGCCGGCCAAGTTCCTGCGCAGCAAACTGCCAGGGCTGACCGAACTCGGCCTGTTGTATCGCGACATGGGCAAGATCGACGCGCTGGTCGAGGACATCCTCTTGGCCAGCCTGGACAGCTGCGTTCTCGATGGTGAAGCGCAGTTGCCACGCGACGGCGCCGCGCTGGCCTCGCTGGCGGAGAAGAAGCGCGGCGACTGGACCGCGCATGCCGAACGGCTGGCGCGCCTGACGCTGGAAATCCTCAAGCACTGGCACGGCCTGCAGAAGCGCTTCAAGGGCAAGATCGATCTGGCCCAGGCGGTGGCGCTCAACGACATCAAGGCGCAGCTGGGCAACCTGGTCTATCCGGGCTTCGTCCGCGAAACGCCGGCCGAGTGGCTGAAGGAATACCCGCGCTATCTCAAGGCCATCGAGCAACGCTTCGAGAAGATCGGCGCGCAGCTGCAGCGTGATCGCGTCTGGTCCGGCGAGCTGGGCGGCTACTGGGAGCAGTACCAGGCGCGGCTGCACAAGCACCAGCAGGAGGGCAAGCGCGACCCGCAGCTGAGCCAGTACCGCTGGATGCTGGAGGAGTACCGCGTCTCGCTGTGGGCCCAGCAGTTGGGAACCCGGATGCCGGTATCGGACAAGCGCCTAAACAAGCAGTGGAGCCAGGTCGAGCCCTGATCGCCGGGGCGACCGTTCCACGCAGATGCCGGGAGGCTCATGCACACTCACAACAGCCTGCCCGGCGTGCTCAGTTCGCTCGGTGCATCGGCACTGTTCGCCACGCTCTACTACTACACCACGTTGCTGCAGCCGCTGGATGGCCAGCAGGTGTATGGCTGGCGCATCCTGCTGACCGCGCCGTGTCTGGCGTTGCTGCTGCTCGGTTTCGGGCGCCTGAGCGAGGTGCGTGCGATTCTGGCGCGGCTGCCCGCCGAGCCGCGGCTGTGGCTGGGCTTGCCGCTGTCCTCGGCGCTGGTCGGCGTGCAGCTGTGGCTGTTCATGTGGGCGCCGATCAACGGCCACGGGCTGGATGTTTCACTCGGCTATTTCCTGCTGCCGCTGGCCCTGGTGCTCACCGGGCGACTGCTGTTCGGCGAGGCGATCAGTCGGCTGCAACGGTTGGCCTGCCTGCTGGCGGCCGTTGGCGTCGGCAACGAACTGCTGCGGGCGTCGTCGTTGTCCTGGCCGGTGCTGGCGGTCGCGCTCGGCTATCCCGGCTACTTCGCCCTGCGCCGCTGGATCGGTACCGCCAACCTCGGCGGTCTGTGGCTGGACCTCGTCATCAGCCTGCCGGTCGCCGCCGCGTTCGCCCTGGCCGATGGCGAGACGCTGCGCCAGGTAGCCGCGAGCCCGCGCCTGCTGGTACTGATCTTCGGTCTAGGTGCGCTCAGCGCGGTGGCGCTGGCGCTGATGATCATCGCCGGCAAGCGCCTGAATCTTGCCCTGTTCGGCCTGCTCAGCTACGTCGAGCCGGTGTTGCTGGTGGTGGTGTCGCTGTTGCTCGGCGAAAGCATCGCGCCGCAGCAATGGCTGACTTACGGCGCGATCTGGCTGGCCATCGCGGTGTTGGTGCTGGAAGGGCTGCGGGCGCTGCGCAAGATGGGCAAGCGCGCCGCCTGATCCCGACGCTGCGCGCTCAGGCCATCGGTCCCTCGAACACCCAGCCCGCCTGCGGGTTGCGGTCGCTGGCCTGCTCGCGGGCCTGCAGCGCCTCGGGCAGGGCGCTGGCGTCGCCGCGCTGGCCGATGGCGACGAAGGCGTGGATCGCCACATTCGCCGGTAGCCGGAGATAGCGTCGCGCGCGTTCGGCATCGAACCCGCCCATCGCGTGGGTGGCCAGCCCCATGTCGTAGGCCTGCATGGCGAGGCTCATCCAGGCCGCGCCGGTATCGAAGGCATGGCTGGGGAAGGGCTGTTCCGCGCCGTCAGCAGCCGTACGGGTGCTTTGCGACAGCACCGCCACCAGTGCGCCGGCATGCCGCGCCCAGGCCTGATTGGCCGGCACCAGCAGGGCGACGAAATCCTCGAAGTGCGGCGTGCCGGCGAGCGCGTAGCAGAAACGCCACGGCTGGAAGTTGTAGGCCGAGGGCGCCCAGCGGGCCGCCTCGAACAGCGAGCGCATCCGCGCTTCGCTCAGTGGCTGGCCGTCGAAGGCGCGCGGCGACCAGCGCGCGGTGAAGGACGAGGCGATGGGGTGCTGGGCCTGGCGTGCGTTGCTCATGGATGCTCCTGGCGAAGGGTGGAGAACCGATTTAACCGGCGAAACCCGTCCGGTGCCAGCACCGCGGCTCGATGGTCGGCTCGGCGCGCAATCCGCCCGGCGAGTGCTAGCGTTCATGGCTGACCTACTCGATTGCAGGAGCGCGGCATGGATCGATTCACCGGCGGCTGCCTGTGCGGCAGCGTGCGCATCGTGGCCTCCGGGCGGCCCTATCGGGTCGGCCTGTGCCATTGTCTCGATTGCCGCAAGCACCACGGCGCGCTGTTCTACGCCGCGGCGATCTTCCCGCAGGCGGCGGTGAGCATCACGGGCGAGACGCATGAGTACGCCGGGCGGCACTTCTGCCCACGTTGCGGCTCGTCGGTGTTCGCCCACAGCGCGGACGAGATCGAAGTAAGCCTTGGCGCACTGGATGCGCCCGACCAGCTGACGCCCACCTACGAAAGCTGGACGCTGCGCCGCGAAGCCTGGCTGCCGACGTTCCCGCTCGCGCATCGCTACACACGTGATCGCGACGGGAACGGGCGAGAGGAATAGCGCGGTGGTCGTGTCGGTCAACCGGCCAGCGCGGCCTCGATGGCTGCGATGTCGATCTTCCGCATCGTCATCATCGCCTCGAATGCGCGCCGCGCCGCCGCGCCATCCGGATGGGCGATGGCGGCCGTCAGCGCGCGCGGTGTGATCTGCCACGACAGTCCCCAGCGGTCCTTGCACCAGCCGCACTCGCTTTCCTGACCGCCATTGCCGACGATGGCGTTCCACAGGCGATCCGTTTCGGCCTGGTCGTCGGTGGCCACCTGGAACGAGAACGCCTCGCTGTGCGGGAACGCCGGCCCGCCGTTCAGGCCCAGGCAGGGAATGCCCATCACCGTGAACTCGACTGTCAGCACATCGCCCTGTTTGCCCGCCGGATAGTCCGCGGGCGCGCGATAGACGGTGCCGACGGCGCTGTCGGGAAACGTCCTGGCATAGAAGGTCGCCGCCTCCAGCGCGGCGCCGTCGTACCACAGGCAGATCCGGTTCTTGCTGCTCATGCGGGTTCTCCGGAAAGGCGTTATCGATGCCTCGCCACAGCCTAGACCGACATCGAGCGCAGAGTGCGACGGCGAGCATGAACCCGATGAACGAGCCGCCGGATTCGGTACCGGTCAGGTCGGCTCCACCTCGTGCAGAACGCCGTCCTTGCCCAGGCGCAGCCGCAGGAAGTCCCGCGCCAGAAACAGCTGGCCTTGATACGCCGCGGCCGCTTCCTGGCGGATCTCCTCGATGGAGTGCCCGCGCTGCGAGCCGGGCTGGTAGCGCGCGCTGAAGTGCGTCAGCACCAGGTTCGGCACCTCGGCCTGCTGTGCGAAGGCCGCCACCTGAGCGGCGCTGCTGTGGCCGAAGGTATTGCCGCTGGCCTCGACCAGCGTCTGGCTGTAGGTCGCCTCGTGCACCAGCACCTGCGCGCCGCGGCAGGCCTCGGCAAGCAGCGGCGGACGGTCGTTGTCGCCGCCAATGACGACGCGCCGCGGCGCGCGGGTGAAGCTCAGGTAGTCCTCACTGCGCAGCGTTCGACCTTCATGTTCGAGGTCGAAGCCGCGTGCCAGCTGCCCCCAGAGCGGGCCGCGCGGAACGCCGTCGCGCTCCAGCCGCTCGATGTTCAAGCGCGGGTCCGGGCGCGCCTCGGTGAAGCTGTAGCCGTAGCAGGGCACGCGATGGGACAGCGCGGTTGCCGCGACGCGCATGTTCAGGCTGCGCCACTCGCCGAGGCTTTCGACGGCATGGAAGGCCAGCTCATAGCCCAGCCAGGCGTGGCTCATGCGCAGCGTCGCCTGCACCCAGTCGGCGATACCTGCCGGGGCGATGATCTCCAGCGGATGCCGGCGGCCCATCATGCCGGCGCTGGCGAGCAGGCCGGGCAGGCCGTAGCAATGGTCGCCATGGACATGGGTGATGAAGATCGCGCGCAGGTCGTGCAGCGACAGCGGCATGCGCAGCAGGCGGTGCTGCGTGCCTTCGCCGCAGTCGATCAGGTACCAGGCCTTGCCGGCGTCCTCCTGCAGGGCCAGGCCGGTGACGTTGCGCGCCCGGGTGGGCGTGCCGGAGGAGGTGCCGAGAAAGACCAGATCCACAGCGCGTGCGCTCCTCGATTCACGGGGCGGCCGGAGGCCGGCGACGGACAGGGGTCATCGCGACGCGCAGTCTATGCGCCTGCGCCGGTGACGCAAATCTCACCGGCATGTCGGCCTCAGGGGTGTTCGCAGTTGACCATCCAGGACACGCCGAAGCGATCGGTGAACATGCCGAAGCGTTCGGCCCAGAAGGTCTTTTCCATCGGCATGACGACCTGGCCGCCGGCAGACAGCCCAGCGAACAGGCGCTCGCCCTCGGCCACGCTGTCGGGATGCAGGCTGATCGAGCAGCCCTTGATGCCCTCGTACGTGCCGCTGCCGCAGTCCATGCCGGGCATGGTGTCGGACGCCATCAGCCGGTAGTCATCGAGCGTCAGACAGACGTGCATGATCCGTTCGCGATGCTCGGCGGGAAAGTGCTCGGCTTCGGGTGCCTGGGCGAAGGTCATCATCTCCAGCGTGCCGCCCAGCACCTGCTGGTAGAAAGTGAAGGCTTCGCGGGCCTGACCGTCGAAGGTGAGGTAGGTGGAAAGTTTCATGTCACGCTCCTTGGCGCAATCGTTCGGAGGAGCCGGTTCGCGCGGGCTCGTTCGTGGGACTGGAAAAAGCCTAGACGGACCTGCGGCGATTGCCGCCGGCTCCGATCGCCGGTCGAACGCTGGCCCTGCGCAGCGGCAGCCTGGCGGGGTTTTCGGCTGGAGACGACGGATCACTTGAGGCGGTAGCGCGCCAGATCGTGTGGTTTGAGCATGCGCAGCTGCCCGGGGTTGAGCAGTTGTATGTCGAGCGCCAGCAGCGGGTCGACGCCCATGTCGCGCAGGTAGTTCTGCGGCGTGCGGCGCGGCAGCTGGCCGACCGCCAGCGCCGATTCGCCGCTGGGTAGATAGGGCCGCTGCAGCGCGACGTGGCCACGCACGGTGCGCTGCCGGCCCGCGGCCAGCAGGTAGATGCAACTGCCCTGGCAGATCGCATCGGGCGGCACCAGCGCGTCGAAGCCGGTTTCGCGCAGCAGGTAGCCCATGCGCATCGCCTCGGGCGTGCTGCCGCCGATGTTGTCGAGGATCAGCAGCTTGCGCGCGTACTTGCCGGGGTGTGCAGCGATACCACGCAGCAGCGCCTGATAGTCGCCGGGAGCGACCTGCTCGGTGACGCGCGCGACGAGGATCTTGCCCTGGGTCTGATGCTCCACGGGCATGACCTCCACCTGCGCCGAAACGCAGCCGGCATACAGGGCGAAGGCGTAGAGCAGGGCGGGACGGAGCATGTGACGGGCGTTCCTGGCGTGACGGAGGTGGCGAAGATACCGATCACGCGCGGTTTCGCCTACCGCAACACGCAGGTTGAAACCTGCCGCGGCGCTGGAGTATGGTTCGGACACTTTTGGAGATCAGCATGCCGTTCAGCCTCGACCGTTCCGCCCTCGCTCATACCGCCGCCGCTCGCGTCGCGGTGCTGCGTGCCCGGCTGGTCGTCGCTGCCGGTTATTACTTTGGGTACTGGTTTAGCCACGGGCGCGCCTGATACCCCACAGGCGCCCTAGCAAGCAGGGTCGCCACCAGACAGTTTTCGAACCCCCGGTCGGCCACCCGACCGGGGGTTTTGTTTTTCCGGCCGCCAACGGCCCAACGTCACGAGGAATGCAGCATGACCACTTACTACCGCACCGATCGTTATTACCGCTACGACTGGCGATTTAGCCGCTTCGACGCCTGCCTGACACCACTCGAACGAACACACGACTAGCGCCGTCGCGGCCTTGCCGCGCCGGCAGAAGGAATCGCCCGATCATGAATGCATCCGCCACTGCCCAGAACGCCGCCCTGCCACTCGCTCTTTGCGAATCCGCGGCCGATCCACTCCCTCGCCGTCGCAGCGCCCAGCCGTTGCCCAGCCCGGCCCTACTGCGCCAGCGCCTGCCGCTGAGCGACACGCTCGCCGCACGTATCCAGACCGATCGCAACGCCATCCGCGCCGTCCTCGATGGCCATGACCCGCGCCTGCTGGTGGTGGTCGGCCCCTGCTCGTTGCACGATCCGGCCGCGGCGCTGGAATACGCCGAACGCCTGGCCGAGCTGGCGCGCGAGCTCGACGACCAGCTGCTGCTGGTGATGCGCACCTACGTGGAAAAGCCGCGCACCACGGTCGGCTGGAAAGGGCTGGTCTACGATCCGCATCTGGACGGTAGCGGCGACATGGCCGAAGGCCTGCGGTTGTCGCGTCGGCTGATGCTGGACATCCTGGCCCGCGGCCTGCCGATCGCCAGCGAACTGCTGCAACCGCTGGCCGCCGGCTACTTCGACGATCTGCTGGGTTGGGCCGCCATCGGTGCGCGCACCAGCGAGTCGCAGATTCACCGCGAGCTGGTCAGTGGTCTGGATCTGCCGGTGGGCTTCAAGAACGGCACCGACGGCAGCCTGGGCATCGCCTGTGACGCCATGCGTTCGGCGGAACATCCGCATCAGCACTTCGGCATCGACGATCTCGGTCATCCTGCGTTGCTGCAGACGCGCGGCAATCCGGACACCCATCTGGTGCTGCGCGGCGGCCACGCTGCGCCCAACTACGACGCGGGCAGTGTCGGCGCTGCTCGCCGCGCACTGGAAAAGCAGGGCATCGCACCGCGCATCATGGTCGATTGCAGTCACGCCAACAGCGGCAAGGACCCGCTGCGCCAGCCGGCGGTGCTCGACAGCGTGCTGAGCCAGCGCCTGGCCGGCGACACCAGCCTGCGTGGGGTGATGCTGGAGAGCCATCTGTTCGACGGCTGCCAGCCGCTTGCCGGCGAGCTGCGCTACGGCGTCTCGATCACCGATGGCTGCCTGGGCTGGAGCGGCACCGAACACCTGCTGCGCGAGGCGGCCGGGCGCCTGCGTGGCCGCAGCGCGGGCTAGTGGCCGGCGTGCCGCTTGCGGCGAAACCGCGACGGCGGCACTCTGTGGCGCTGCGTCACAACCGGGTAGCAACGATGCAAGACTACAAATGGCTGCACCAATACTGTCTCAACCGTTTCGGCTCGGCGGCGGCGCTGGAGGCGCTGCTGCCGCAGCCGCTCGACGCCGAGGCGCTGCGCGCGATTCCCGATGACCGCTACCTGTCACTGATCGCCCTGCGCATCTTCCGCGCCGGGCTCAAGCACAGCCTGGTGGATGCCAAATGGCCCGCCTTCGAGCAGGCGTTCTTCGGCTTCGATCCGCACAAGGTGGTGTTGATGGGCGGCGAGCACATCGAGCGACTGATGCAGAACACCCAGCTGATCCGCCATCTGGGCAAGCTCAAGAGCGTGCCGCGCAATGCCCAGTTCGTCCTCGACGTGGCGAAGGAGCGGGGCAGCTTCGGCAATCTGATCGCCGAATGGCCGGGCAGCGACATCGTCGGCCTGTGGCGCTACCTGGCGCGGCACGGCAGCCAGCTCGGCGGGGTTTCCGCGCCGCGTCTGCTGCGCATGGCCGGCAAGGACACCTTCGTGCCGAGTACCGACGTGGTGGCCGCGCTCAAGGCGCAGGGTGTCATCGACAAGACCCCCAGCAGCCAGCGCGACCAGGCCGCGATGCAGGCCGCTTTCAACCAGTGGCAGGCCGAAAGCGGCCGACCGCTGTGTCATCTCTCGGCGATGCTGGCGTACACCGTCAACCACTGAGGCGGTTGCGACGGTTTGGCGCAGCCGGGCCGGCGGGCGGTGGTGCTAAAGTCGAAACATGACCATCGTCAAGAATTACCGCCCGTTGATTGGCTGCCTGCTGCTGGTCAGCCTGCTGTTCAACGGCTTCGCCTGCAGCCTGCAGCATGCCTCGCACGTCGGTTTCGAGCTGGCGATGGGGCAGGGGCTGTTCTGCCTCAGCGACGATGGCGACTTCGCGCTTGGCGATCCTGCCGGCGATCTTTCCAGCGCGTCGAGGTTGTCGTTCGACTGCCCGCTGTGCAGCTCGCTGTTTGTCGCGCTCGTTGCACTGTTCGGGCTGATCTGGCCCGGTCGGCGCACGCCGCTCAGCATTGCGCTGCGGCGCGCCGAGCGTCTCGGACCGCGGCATCACTGGCCCACGCTCAACCCTCGCGCGCCCTGAATCGTCCTGACTGACCACTGAACCGCCCGGCCGCAGCCTTCTGTGCGCTGCGGGGTGGGCCTCTGCCGGCGCGAGCTGGCGGCACCTCAGCTCAGGATCATTCAGCATGACCGTGATGGAACGCTTCACCCGCTCCGAGAATCGCGCCAGCCCCTGGCTGCCGTTCCCGGACTATCCCAGCAATGCACGCAACTTCGTGCACCTGGACGCCAAGCTGCTGCCGTACTGGCACGCCCTGTTCGATGTCTGCCCGCGGCTGCTCAAGCTCGACCCACCGGACGGCCTGACCCTGTTTCGCGACTTCATGACCTGGGCCTATCGGTGCCAGCTCGCGCTCGACTGGACCTTCCATCTGAGCGCCTGCCGCTGGCTGCTGACCTCGCGTTACCGCGAGCAGATCGGCACCGAGGATATCGAGGCGATGCTGCTGGCCGCGGCGGCGCGCTGGGCCGGGACCGATGACAGCGCCGCGCTGGGCATCGTGCTGGGCTGGCAGGGCAGCGCCGACAAGGTGTTCGACTGGAAGCCCCGCGTGCAACGCAGCGCCCGCATTCTGCCGGCCGAGCTGGAAGAGCTGCCGCCGCCGCCCTGGGATTTCGCCTGGAGCCCGCTTTCGAGCACCGCCGGCAACGGTTTTCGCCGCTGGTTGCGAGTGCCGTGAGCGCGACAGTCTGCCGCGCTGGCCGTCCGTGCGGCGCTGAATCCGCGGCTCGCCGGGGAAATCGTCGCCGGCCGGGCTGGCCAGCAGCGCTGCGCGTTGCGCGTCAAGGGCTACGCTGAGCAAGCGAGACGGCAAGCACCAAGGCGCCGCAACGTCCGGGGGCTGAGGCAAGCCGTCGCAGTTGTGAGCGCTTCGGCGGAGCGGGACACTTCTTCCGTCTCGCATGGCGCAGGGTTTGCGGCTATGCCGCTGCCCGCCGCCACCGAGACAGTCGGCGCATAAGCAGGGAGGAATGCATGTTCAAGTCATCGCTGCGGCGAGACATCGTGCTGGTGCTGCTGGTCAAGATCGCGATCCTCATAAGCATAAAAAACATCTGGTTCGATGCTCCCAGCATTCCCGAGAACGGTTCGGCGCGGGTCGCCGAGCATTTGCTTGATAAGCGGGATGCCAATCCCGAGGGAGGGCCGAGATGATCTCGGAAAGCGTTGTAGATCTGTCACGCCTGCAATTCGCCATGACGGCGATGTATCACTTTCTCTTCGTGCCGCTGACGCTAGGGCTGGCGTTCCTGCTGGCGATCATGGAGTCGGTCTATGTGATGACCGGCAAGCAGGTCTATCAGGACATGGTGAAGTTCTGGGGCAAGCTGTTCGGCATCAACTTCGCCCTGGGCGTCACCACCGGGCTGACCATGGAGTTTCAATTCGGCACCAACTGGGCCTACTACAGCCACTATGTCGGTGACATCTTCGGCGCGCCGCTGGCCATCGAAGGGCTGATGGCGTTCTTCCTCGAGTCCACCTTCATCGGCCTGTTCTTCTTCGGCTGGGATCGGCTTAGCAAGGTGCAGCACCTGGCCGTGACCTGGCTGGTGGCGCTGGGCTCGAACCTGTCGGCGCTGTGGATTCTCATCGCCAATGGCTGGATGCAGAATCCGGTCGGCTCGGAGTTCAACTTCCAGACCATGCGCATGGAGCTGGTCGACTTCGGCGCGCTGCTGTTCAACCCGGTGGCGCAGGTCAAGTTCGTCCATACCGTGTCGGCCGGCTATGTCACCGGGGCGATCTTCGTGCTGGCGATCTCCTCCTTCTATCTGCTGAAGAAGCGTGACCTCGGCTTCGCCCGCCGCTCGTTCGCCATCGCCGCGGTGTTCGGCCTGGCGTCGACGATCTCGGTGATCATCCTCGGCGATGAATCCGGCTACGAGATCGGCGATGTGCAGAAGACCAAGCTCGCGGCCATCGAGGCCGAATGGGAAACCCATCCGGCGCCGGCGGGCTTCACCCTGTTCGGCCTGCCGAACCAGGAGGCGCAGCGCACCGACTACGCGGTGAAGATTCCCTACGTGCTCGGGCTGATCGCCACCCGCTCGCTGGACGAGGAGGTCAAGGGCATCAAGGACCTGATCGCCGAGCATGAACTGCGCATCCGCAACGGCATGCTCGCCTACGCGCGGCTGCAGGTGCTGCGCGGCGGCGACACCTCGGAGCAGGCCAAGGCCGCCTTCAACGCGGTCAAGGACGATCTGGGCTACGGCCTGCTGCTGAAGAAGTACACGCCCGACGTGGTGGATGCCAGCGACGAGCAGATCAGGCTGGCCGCACTGGACACCATTCCCGATGTGTTCAGCCTGTTCTGGACGTTCCGCGTGATGGTCGCCTCGGGCTTCCTGATGCTGGTGCTGTTCGCCCTGGCAAGCTGGGCTTCGATCAAGCGCAACGCCGAGCGCAAGCCGTGGCTGCTGAAATTCGCGCTGTTCAGCCTGCCGCTGCCGTGGATCGCCGCGCAGACCGGCTGGTACGTCGCCGAGCATGGCCGTCAGCCTTGGTCGATCGCCGAGGTGCTGCCGACCCACCTGTCCACCTCGACGCTGGCGGCGGGGGATATCTGGGGTTCGCTGATTGCGCTGGTGGCCTTCTACAGCCTGCTGCTGGTGGTGGAGATGTTCCTGATGATCCGCTTCGCGCGGCTCGGCCCGAGCAGCCTGCACACCGGCCGTTATCACTTCGAGCAGGGCGCGGCCGCAGCGGCTCACGTCCCGTCGCACGCCTGAGGAAACCACCATGTTCGATTACGAAGTACTCAAGCTGGTCTGGTGGGTGCTGATCGGCGTGCTGCTGATCGGCTTCGCTCTGACCGATGGCTTCGATATGGGCGCCATGGCGCTGATGCCCTTCGTCGGCAAGACCGACCACGAGCGGCGCGCGGCGATCAACACCATCGCGCCGCACTGGGATGGCAACCAGGTGTGGTTCATCACCGCCGGCGGTGCGCTGTTCGCCGCCTGGCCGATGGTCTATGCGGTGGCATTCTCCGGGTTGTACTGGGCGATGCTGCTGGTGCTGTTCGCGCTGTTCTGCCGGCCGGTGGGCTTCGACTACCGCAGCAAGGTCGAGGACCCGCGCTGGCGCAGTGCCTGGGACTGGGCGCTGTTCGTCGGCGGCGCGGTGCCAGCGCTGGTGTTCGGTGTGGCGTTCGGCAACCTGTTCCTCGGCCTGCCGTTCCAGCTCGACGATCTGATGCGCTCCAGCTACCACGGCTCGTTCTTCGCGCTGCTCAATCCCTTCGCGCTGCTGTGCGGCATCGTCAGTCTGAGCATGCTTTGCGCGCATGGCGGCGCCTGGCTGATGCTGCGCACCGATGGCGCGCTGGGCGAGCGTTCGCGCCAGGCGACGCGTCTGTGTGCGCTGGTGTTCCTGCTCGGCTTCGTCGCCGCCGGGGTTTGGCTGGCGCTGGGCATCCAGGGCTTCACCCAGGTGTCGATCACCGATCCCGGCGCGGCGCTCAATCCGCTGCTGCACAAGCAGGTGGCGCAGGACAATGCCGGCTGGCTGGGCAACTACGGTCGCTATCCGATCACGCTGATCGCGCCGCTGGCCGGCATCTTCGGGGCGCTGCTGGCGCTGTTCGGCTCGAGTCGCAACAGTGGCGGACTGAGCTTCCTCGGCACCAGCCTGATGATCGTCGGGGCTATCTGCACGGCGGGCTTCGCGCTGTTCCCCTTCGTCTTTCCGTCGAGCCTGGACCCGGCATCGAGCCTGACCATGTGGGACGCCGTGTCGAGCCGCAAGACGCTGGGCATCATGTTTGTCGTGGCCTGCATCTTCGTGCCGCTGATCCTTTGCTACACGCTGTGGAGCTACATCCGCATGTGGGGCCGGATCAATCAGCAGACGATCGAAGCGAACCCTCACGGCCTGTATTGAAAATGTGCAAGCGGGCCGTCGCGCCCGCTTCGCCTGGGAGAAATGACGATGTGGTACTTCACCTGGATTCTCGGTGTGTTGCTGGCGTGCAGCTTCGGCATCATCAATGTGCTCTGGCTCGAAGCCACGCAGGACCTGGATGCCGAGCCGTGACCAACGTGGGCGCCGGACCGCTTTACGGGACGGTCAGTCGCACGCTGTCGTTGCTGCTGGCCGCGCCGCTGGCGCTGGTGCTGCTGATCCACCCCGCGGCGATGCTGGACGGGCAGGGCGGTTATAGCCATCCGCAGCTGATGCTGGTGATGTGGGGCGTCAGCGCCGGTTTCGTGCATGGGGTCGGTTTCGTGCCGCGCTTGTGGGTGTGGCGCTGGCTGCTGGGGCCGCTGGTTGGTTGGCCGTTGCTGGTGTTGGGGTATTCCATTCTGCTCGCGCCCGCTCTGGGCTGAACTCGGATGCGTGCAGGCGCCGCTGCCATGCATCCGCGGCGCGTGCCACGGCGGAAAACGATGCGTTTTCCAGCGGCTGACGGCCGGCTTTTTGACGAGGGGCGGTCAGACGTTTTGCCGCAGCGGATTCGTCACATTTCGGTCAATTGAATTTGCGCATCGAGGCGATTGAAGGCATAGTCGCCGGCACTTTCAATTTCCCCGACACGGTCGTGCCCATGCGCCAACGCTTCGCACCCCTCGTGCCCCTCGCACTCATCGCCCTGCTGACGGCCTGCGCCGGTCAGCAGACCCAGCCGGACAGCGCCTACACCTCTGCCCCGAGCGGCCAGGTTTTCGATCAGGCCGCCAGCGACTTCGACACCGCCGAACCGGACGAGCGGGACCTGCGCGAACTCACCGATGCCACCGAATACCAGCTGCCGCAGCTGGCCGACAGCATCCTCGAACGCGGTTTCACTCTGGTTGGCACGCCGTATCGTTACGGCGGCAACTCGGTGAAGACCGGCTTCGATTGCAGCGGCTTCGTCGGTTTCCTGTTCCGCAAGGAAGCCGGGCTCGAGCTGCCGCGTTCGACCCGCGAGCTGATCAACCTCGACGCGCCGGTGGTCAAGCGCAGCGAGCTGGAACCGGGCGACGTGGTGTTCTTCAACAACCGTGGCCGTGGCCGCGTCACCCACGCGGGCATCTACATCGGCGACGACCGCTTCATCCATTCCTCCAGCAGCCGCAGCGGCGGCGTGCGGGTCGACAGCCTGGACGACAAGTACTGGCGGGCCAGCTACATGGAGGCCAAGCGGGTATTGGCGCTCGCGCCGGCGGAACATACGACCGCGCACAACTGATCGACCGATCTTGCCGCGGGGTTGCGCAACGCCCCGCGTGCCGGCAGAGTGACGTTTCGACCGCCAGGATCGCTCTGTCATGCCCTTTCCGGCTCGCCTTTCGCTACTCGTCCTGACCGCGCTGCTGACTGCCTGCGCCGGTCGCGCGCCCACTCCCGAAATCACCGCGCCGTCCGTGACCACCTCGCCGCTGGCCGAAGATGTGCTGTTCAGCGCGCTTGGGCTGGTGGGCACGCCTTATCGCTACGGCGGCAACACCCCCGATAGCGGTTTCGATTGCAGCGGCCTGATCGGCTACGTCTACCGCGGCGCGGCGGGCGTGGCGCTGCCGCGAACCACCGTGGAAATGAGCCGCATGCGCTCGGCCAATGTCGGCCGCGAGGCGCTGCAGACCGGTGACCTGCTGTTCTTCGCCACCGACGGCGGGCGCCGGGTCAGTCATGCCGGTATCTACGTCGGCGACGGGCGTTTCGTCCATGCGCCATCGTCCGGCGGCACGGTGCGCCTCGACAGCCTGGGCAATCGCTACTGGGCCAGGACCTATCTCGGCGCCAAGCGCGTCCTCGAGGACGAGCAGCTGGCGCGCAATCCCTGACGCGTTTCACCAGTCCAGGTTGAAGTGCGAGGCGGGCACGAAGCGTCCGTCGGACAGATCCCAGCGCTCGACGCAGACCTTCTTCTCGGCTCCCGGTTGCAGCTTCAAGCGGTTCAGCGAATTCGGCGAGGTGCCGCGCAGGCGTGTCGACAGCGTGGTGCCGGCCTGCACCATCCAGATTTCCCGCGTCAGCCCCGGATACTGCCGCGACAGCGGCAGCACGTAGGGCAGGTGGATGTGCCCGCCCATCACCAGATCCAGTCCGTGTTCGGCCCAGCATTGCAGCGCGGCTGCGGCGCCGTGCTGCAGGTTGCGCAGATCGCTCGCCACCATCGCGCCGAACGGCTGATGCGCCACCACGATGCGCAGCTTGGCCGGGTCGCTGGCGGCCAGCCGCCGCGCCACCGCTTGCACCTGACGCGGGGTGACGCGACCGTCCTTGTGTCGCCGCGGATGAGTGGTGTTCAGCCCGATCACCAGCATCCGCGCGTCCTCGAACACCGGCTCCAGCTGCTCGCCGAAGTAGCGGCGGTAGTTGCCGTAGGGGCTGAACAGGCGCGCCGCGAGGTTGTACAGCGGGATGTCGTGATTGCCCGGAATCACCAGGCTGCGGCCCACGCCGTCGGCCTCCAGCCGGCGTACCAGCGCCTGCGCGGCGGCGAACTGGGCGCGGCGCGCGCGCTGGGTGATGTCGCCGGAGAAAACCAGCAGATCGGCGCGATGCTCGCGTACATGCTGTTCGAGGGCCTCGACCACCGCGGGCTGCTCGGTGCCGAAGTGGGTGTCGGAGATCTGCACGATGCTGGTCATGGGGCGCTGTCGTCGGTCCTGGCGAATGGAGGGCATTGTGGCATTCGAAGCCGCTCGCCGTCCGCCGTTCCAGGCCGTTGCACGCAATCTGCAAGCGGAGTTTGCCGCTGACCGCGACATGTTCGCGATTGCGTCCCTCCCGGCCTTGGACTACCCTGCGCCTCGCTTCAGGTGCCCCCTGACTTGGTCAGGAGGTGAAACAGGGAAGCCGGTCCAGTCGCAATGACGATTCCGGCGCTGCCCCCGCAACGGTAGGCGAGTCGAGAAACCCAACGGCCACTGTGCTCACGCACGGGAAGGCGCGGTTTCGGGATGCCAGGCATCCGCTCGCAAGCCCGGAGACCGGCCTGTCGCATTTCACTGACAGTGCGGCGGGCGCTGAGCGGGTGCGTACCTTCGGGTGCCTCCTTCCTGCGGGTTCTGCCGTCTGTCTCCAGCGACTTTTTGGTCGTGCGGGTGGGCACGACGGAGAACCCTGATCCAATGCGTAACTCCCTTTCCCTGGCGGCCGTCCTGCTGGGCGTGCCTTCCGTTGCTCTGGCCCACGAGGGCGCCCTGTTGCTCGGCCAGCAGGTGATCACCGCCAGCCGGACCGGCGCCTCGCCGGTGGCCATTGCCGCCAGCAGCGTCATTACCCGCGAGCAGATCGAGCGCCAGCAGGCCGGCAGTGTGCCAGAGCTGCTGCAGCGCCTGGCCGGCGTCAGCGTCACCAGCAATGGCGGGCGTGGCAGGAGCACCTCGGTGTCCATTCGCGGCACCAGCGACAAGCACGTGCTGGTGCTGATCGACGGTATCCGTGTCGGCTCGGCCACCTCTGGCAGCGCCGCGCTGCAGAGCATCCCGATCGAGCAGATCGAGCGTATCGAGATCGTCCGCGGACCGCGTTCCAGCCTGTACGGCTCGGAGGCGATGGGCGGGGTGATCCAGATTTTCACCCGCCGCGGCGGCAACGCTGGCGTCAAGCCGTACTTCTCGGTGGGCGCCGGTTCGCGCTCCAGCTTCACCGGCTCGGCCGGGCTGTCCGGCAGTCAGGGCAATGGCTGGTTCAACCTCGGCGTGGCCAGCGAATCCACCGACGGCATCAACGCCCGCGCCTACCGCGCCAGCGCACCCAAGGCCTACGAACCGGACGCCGACGGCTACCGCGAGCTGTCCGCGCAGCTGCGCGCCGGCTATCGCTTCGCCAACGGCCTGGAGCTCGACGGCAGCTGGCTGCAGAGCGAGAACCACGGCGACTTCGATGGCCGTTCGACGCGCGGCACCAGCGGCCGCGATGCCTACAGCGACGGCTCGCTGCAGGCGCTCAGCGGCCGCGCGCGCTTCTCGCCGCTGGCCTTCTGGGACGTCACCCTGCAGGCCGGCCACAGCGAGGACCTGGGCGACAACTTCCAGGATGGCGCCTTCTACTCGCGCTTCGATACCCGCCGCGACAGCCTGAGTTGGCAGAACGATTTCCATGTCGGCGAGGCGCAGGTGCTGACCCTCGGCATGGACTACCAGCAGGACCGCATCGACAGCAGTGACGACTATGCCCGGGACAGCCGCTACAACCGCGGCTACTTCGTCCAGTATCAGGCCGCCTTCGGCCGGCACGGCGTGCAGGCCGGCCTGCGCCGCGACAAGGACGAGTTCTTCGGCTCCCACGATACCGGCAGCCTCGGCTACAGCTTCGAGCTGAGCGAGGCGCTGACGCTCACCGCCGCCTACGGCACCGCCTACCGCGCGCCGACCTTCAACGATCTGTACTACCCGGCCAGCGCCTTCACCGCCGGCAACCCGGACGTCAAACCGGAGGAGTCGCAAAGCTACGAGCTGGGCATCCGCGGCAGCCACGGCTGGGGCGAGTGGAGCGTCAACGCCTACGAAAACCAGATCGAGGATCTGATCGTCTGGGCCGGTACCAGCCCCATGCGCCCGGAGAACGTCGACGTGGCGCGCATCCGCGGCATCGAGACCAGCGTCGCCACGGTGCTGGCCGGCTGGGATGTAGCGGCCAACCTGACCGTCATGGACCCGCAGGATCGCAGCAAGGCCAACCACGGCCACCTGCTGCAGCGCCGCGCCAAGCGCCAGTTCAACCTCGATGTCGATCGCCAGTTCGGCGCTATCGGCCTGGGCGCCTCGCTGTATGCGTCCAGCGAGCGCTTCGACAAGGCCAGCAACGCCGAGGACACACGCATGCCCGGCTACGCGCTGGTGGACCTGCGTAGCGAATACCGCGTCGATGACGCCTGGCGCCTGCAGGTCAAGCTGGCCAACCTGTTCGACCGCGACTACGAAACCACCCAGACCTACGAACAGCCCGGCCGCGCGGTGTACTTCACCGTCCGCTACCAGGCGATCTGAACCGTCAACCCCTACCCGAGGAGCACCGCATGCACGTCCTTTCCTCCCGCGCGCAACTGGCAATCGGCGCCGCGCTGATCCTGCTGCTGGCCATGACCCGCGGCCAGCACTTCGCCAGCGTCGAGAATCTGCCCAGCGCCAGCTGGTCGATACGCTGGGCATCGGTCAGCGGCAGGCCGGCGCGCATCTGCGCAA
>AJXE01000002.1 GCA_000263395.1 Stutzerimonas stutzeri TS44 | reverse complement strand
CCTTAACTGCTCTGCAAGTAGCAGCTGAACAATCGCCTTCCGGGCCGCGTCGTACAGACGGCAAAACCTATCTAGCGGAAGCGCGTGCATCACAAGAGAAAGCTCGTTTTTTTCGAGTGGAAGTTAGGAATTTCGCTAAGACTGCTGGCCATCTACCCGAGGAAGACAAGACATGGCAGCCGCGCCCTCCAGCCATTCCCAAACGAAATGTCGGTTTGCCGGAAGAGCAACCGGGAATCGTGTTAATGGCAGAAAGCGCGCATTACGTACTCGAAGTCAAAGCCCTGCGCGCCTATAGCCCACTGTTTTCTAGGGATAAGGACTTCTGTGCGTTGAACGCCTATCACCTGGCGGTGATGAGCGCCTTTGTCTACGCGCCGTTCAGCAGGGAGCCGGGATCGTTCGAGCGTTATGAATCGTCGCCGCCACCCTACACAGCGCTCGGTAGCATCGGTCATGTATTGCAGAATCAGCTGGGGCGCCTGGTCAAGCCGACACAATTTAATGACGCAGGGCCATACCATTTGCTCTGTGAGGAAGTGCCCTATTCCAAACGCCTGGAAATCATGCCGTACGATCCCGGGCGCTATGTGAAGGAAGCGGAGGAGGGTTGGAAGAACCCTGAGGACGTGCACTTTCTCTACGACAAGGATTCCAGTACCCAGGCGTTCATCACCCACAACGACAAGATCGTGCTGATTTCGGTGCGTGGCACCCAAGAGGTGCTCGCCGACACCGGTCGTGATCTGGACGCGCGCCAGGTGCCCTACGAAGGGGAAGGTCAGGCGCACCGCGGCTTCCATGGCGGCTTCCTGGCGGTGAAGCCATTTGTCGAGCGCTATCTGGAAGCATTCCACACCGCTGAGCATACGATCATCGTCTGCGGTCACAGCCTCGGCGGTGCCATCGCACTACTACTTGCGGAATGGCTTCGTCGAACGTGGTCCGACGACGTTCAGCTCTATACCTACGGAGCACCCCGCGCCGGCGACCGTGCGTTCGTCCGGGCCGCCCAGCCGCTGACCCACCATCGCATCGTCAATCACGACGATCCCATTCCGGCCTTGCCGCTGCCCTGGATGGATGCCGAGTGGAAGCTGGCGCTGCCCGGTACCGCGCTGCTGTTCAGCTCGCCGGTGGTGGGCATCGTGCTGTTGCTCGCCGGGCTGGTGAATCTGCACGGCGATCCCTACGAGCATCATGGCGAGCAGCGGCACTTCATGCCGCGCAAGCCGGGCGGCGGAAGCGAGGCAGCCATTCTCTGGCAGCCGGGCTGTGCGCTGATCGACGAGCAGACCTGTGCGCGTTACATGGGCGAGATCGCTCTGGACGGGGATATGCCGGAACGCGTGCCGCTGTCCGGGGCGCATCACTCCAGCGATAGCGGTTATGCGCGCGCAGCGTTGACGACGCTGCTGCGCTGGCATGACAGCGTCGAAAAACGCCAGGGCGCATTGTTTACCGACAGTGAAGTCCGCGATATCCACGCCCAGGTGAAGAATGTCCGGCAGCTCCTCGAGCGTTGGCAGCCGCGTTCATTCAACGAGTTCCGCTGGGAGATCCGGCGTCGCGGCGACATGCGCTTCTATGGCAAGAGCGATCTGGAGCTGCGCGCCATCTACGCCGACGCACTGCAGAAAGGCGAGCAGCTTCGCAACGAGCAGGAACAGGCCTTGTCGCGGGCGCAGCAGCGTCTGCTGGCCCAGGCCGCGCGGGTGGTTACGCCGCGCAGCGTCCTGGGTGAATTTGCCGGACGGGCGGATGTGGTCGAGCTGTTTGCCCAGTGGCAGACCCTGAAAGAGCACCAGGCGGCGCAGAAGCTGGCCGGAGTCGTTGCCAGCCCGACACCCAGCTACGCCTAGCGGCTCGACGCGGTTGGCCGACTGGCGGCGCGCTCGCTAAAAGCCGGGCGCGCCGAACACGGGGCTGAAATCATGGGGGCACCTGCTGATGGCAGCGTGCGCCGAGTCAGCCCCGCGTCGTGCCGCTCTCCAGCTCGCGCATCAGCAGGACGTATTGCAGCTCCACGCCTTCCGGCACCGGCAGGTAGACGGTGTGGCCATCGCCCGGCGCGACCTCGATGGCTTCGCCGCGCTTGTTCTCCAGTTTTTCCAGGCGCAGGTTGAGATTGCCCTGGGGCGTCATCAGCTCCAGGCGGTCGCCGACGGCGAAACGGTTCTTCACCTTCACCTCGGCCAGGCCGTTGCGGCGCTCGCCGGTCAGTTCGCCGACGAACTGCTGGCGCTCGGAGAGCGAGAAGCCGCGTTCGTAGTTCTGGTATTCGTCGTGCACGTGGCGGCGCAGGAAGCCTTCGGTGTAGCCGCGATGCGCCAGCGATTCCAGCGTGTCCATCAGCGACTTGTCGAACGGCTTGCCGGCCTGCGCGTCGTCGATGGCCTTGCGATAGACCTGCGCGGTACGCGCCACGTAGTAGTGGCTCTTGGTGCGGCCCTCGATCTTCAGCGAGTGCACGCCCATCTGCACCAGCCGCTCGACGTGCTGCACGGCGCGCAGGTCCTTGGAGTTCATGATGTAGGTGCCGTGCTCGTCCTCGCTGACTTCCATGAACTCGCCGGGGCGAGTGGAATCTTCCAGCAGGAACAGCTCATCGGTGGGCTTGCCCACGCCGAGGGTCGGTTCGGCGCGCTGCACGGCAATCGGTTCGTACTGGTGCACCACCTCGCCGAGTTCGTTCTCCTTGGCCTCGTGGGTCTTGTATTCCCAGCGGCAGGCGTTGGTGCAGCTGCCCTGGTTGGGGTCGCGCTTGTTGATGTAGCCCGACAGCAGGCAGCGGCCGGAATAGGCCATGCACAGCGCGCCGTGGACGAACACCTCCAGCTCCATGCCCGGCACCTGCTCGCGGATCTCGCCGATCTCCTCCAGCGACAGCTCGCGCGAGAGAATCACCCGGCTCACGCCCTGGCTTTCCCAGAACTTCA
This sequence comes from Stutzerimonas stutzeri TS44, assembly GCA_000263395.1. Classification (GTDB taxonomy): domain Bacteria; phylum Pseudomonadota; class Gammaproteobacteria; order Pseudomonadales; family Pseudomonadaceae; genus Stutzerimonas; species Stutzerimonas stutzeri_C. Next base: position 389,826 of record AJXE01000002.1, on the reverse strand, counting down.
CCGTGGCCCAGTTCACCGCGTTGGCCTGTACCGAGAGGTGGATGGTCATCTGCGGGAAATGCTGGCGAACCAGCATGATCAGGCCGGGATCGGACATGATCAGCGCGTCCGGACCCATCGCCACCACCGGCTCGAGATCCTTGATGAAGGTCTTCAGCTTGGCGTTGTGCGGGGCGATGTTGACCACCACGTAGAACTGCTTGCCCAGCGCGTGGGCCTCGTCGATGCCCAGCTTGAGGTTGGCGTGATCGAACTCGTTGTTGCGCACGCGCAGGCTGTAGCGCGGCTGCCCGGCGTACACCGCATCGGCGCCGTAGGCGAAGGCGTAGCGCATGGATTTCAGCGTGCCGGCGGGCGACAGCAGCTCGGTGCGGTAGGGGCGACTCATGGCGGGTGACTCGGGGCTCGACGAAAGAGCGGCGATTCTACGCCGATTGCGCGCCGCTGTGACCCGCACGCCGCCGTGCCGGGCAGGTCCGGCGCGACGGCTGGTGCGCTGGCGATCAGGCTACGGCGATCACGTCGCCGTGGTTCTCCGGCTCGATCAGCGCGCGGTGCAGCGCGGCGATGGCGGCGGCGTAGTCTTCCTCGTTGACCACGCACTGCATCTCTACCTGGCGGATCGACTGGTGCAGCGCCTGGATGCTGATGCCGGCCTCGGCCAGCGCGGTGGCGGTGCGCGCGAGGATGCCCTTGACCTTGAGGTTGGAGCCGATCGCCGACACCACGGCGACGTTGTGCATGGTCACCTCGGCCGCCGGGAAGCGCTCCTCGATCAGCCGCGCGGCGCGGTTGATCGCCTTGCGCGAGCCGCTGACGTAGTAGGTGATGCTGTTGGCATCGCAGCCCTTGTTGATCACGTACAGCTTGAGCTGCTTGAGCTGCTTGCTGATCTCGATGTCGTGCTCGGGGTCGCCGAGCATTTCCTGGTCGAACACCTCGATGCCGAAGACGTCCTTGCGTCCGGCGATGATCTCCACGCAGGGCCGCGCGCTGCAGTAGTCCTGGCTGATCAGCGTGCCGCCGTGCTCGGGCTCGAAGGCGTTCTTGATGCGCAGCTCGATGCCGGCGCGGCGCAGCGTGCGCGCGGCGCGCGGGTGGATCGCCTCCATGCCGAGGTTCGACAGCTGGTCGGCGACGTCGTAGTTGGTGCGACCGATGGTGACCACCTTGTCGACGCCGACCAGGTTCGGATCGGCGCTGGAAAGGTGAAATTCCTTGTGGATGATCGCCTCGCGCGCGCCGGTGGCGGCGGCGATCTGGGCGAAGGTGATCTCGCTGTAGCCACGGTCGAAGGTGTTCATCAGGCCTTCGGCGCAATGCGCGTAGCCGGTGGCGATGACCAGCTCGCGGCTGAGGTCGAGGCCGGCGAAGCTCTGCTCGATCATCGTCTCGAACGGCAGTGGCGTGTCCATCTGCCAGCCGCTGAGGTCGACCAGCCGCGCGTTGATGTCGCGCTGGCGCAGCGCCAGCACGCTGTTGAAGGCGCTGTGCGCCTCGCCGAGCGAGGCGAGCATCTCGCGCACTTTCATCAGGTTCTCGCTGAGCTGGAAGTGGCCGTAGCTGCACAGCTTGTGCAGGCTGTCCATGCAGTCGCGGGCGTCGTTGATGCGTTCGTTGACGAAGCGGTCGGCGGCCTGCAGCTCGGGGGTGCCGGTGAACAGCTCGGCGTTCTTTTCCAGCATGCGCTGGCGCACGGTCTCCAGCGCTTCGCGCCAGGCTTCGTCGTTGTGCGCCTCGGCGAAGCGCTGGTAGACGCCCGGCTCGCCGGTCTTCTTGTGCTCGAGCAGCAGGTTGGTCATGCCGCTGTAGGCCGAGACCACGAACACGCGCTGGTACAGTGCGTCACCCTGGCGCGAGCCGATGAAGATGTTGTCGAGCAGCTCGTCGAAGCGGCTCATCGACGTGCCGCCGATCTTTTCCACGGTATGCATCTAGTTATTACGTCCGCATCTGGCAGGCCGCTGGCGGGCCGGGCGCAGGAGCGTCGGCGGTCAACGAGCTGGAAATGGATTCATCACCCGGCCGTGTGGCACGGCCGGGGTCGGGTCGTCATCAGACGCACCCGAACGCCTCAAGGATACTGTTGCGGCTGGATGTCGAGCGGCTTGAATGTCTCGCGCTCGGCAACGAACGCCGGGCGCGGCTTGTGCGCGCAGAACGGAGCCAGCACGGCATTATCCACATGGTTGTAGACGTAGAACAGATTGCTCCGCGCACTGGGGGTGATATTGCCGTTGGAGCCGTGCATGGTGTTGCAGTCGAAGAACACCACGCTGCCGGCCGGGCCGGTGGCGCAGTCGATGCCGAAACGGCTGGCCAGCTCGCTCAGGCTGTGCTGATCGGGCACGCCGATCTCCTGCTTGCGCAGGGATTTCTCGTAGTGATTCTCCGGCGTGGCGCCGACGCAGCGCACGTAGTGGCGGTGCGAACCGGGCATCAGCATCAGCGGGCCGTTGTGCGGCTGGTTGTCGGTCAGCAGGATCGAGCAGGACAGGCAGCGCATGCGCGGCATGCCGTCCTCGACGTGCCAGGTCTCGAAATCCGAATGCCAGTAGAACTCCTTGCCGCTGAAGCCGGGCTTGAAGTTCATCCGCGACTGATGCACGTAGATCTCGCCGCCGAGGATGAAGCGGGCGATGCCGGCGATGCGCTCATCGGCGGCGACGCGGGCGAACAGCGGATTGTCCTGGTGGATGGCGAACACCGAGCGGATCGCACCGCTGTCGGGTTCCTGGATGGTCTTGCCGGAGCCGGCGACGGCCGGGTCCTGGCGGATGCGCTCGAGTTCGGCGCGAAAGACCGCCACTTCCTCGGCGCTGAACAGGTTGGGGATGATCAGGTAACCGTCGCGCTCGAAGCGTTCGATCAGCTCTGCGGCGATCGGCGCGTTCTCCAGGTCGCTGCGGTAGACGACCGGGTCCAGACGGTCCTGCCAGCGCGGCTGGTCCTCGTGGCGCGAGGGATACGGGTCGGCTTGCATAGGCTGCACGCTTGCCTCCTTTCTTGTAGTGGCGGGGCGGCATGCTGGCCGCCCCGGTGAGTCAGAGGGTTTCGGCCTCCAGCGGGTAGACGCCGCTGGCGTCGTGCACCTCGCGGCCGTTGAGCGGCGGGTTGAACACGCAGGCGAGCTTCATGTCCTCGCTGCCGCCGCGCAGCAGCTGCTCGTCATGCTGGTCCAGCACGTACAGCGTGCCCGGCTCGATCTTGTAGATCTTGCCGTCGGCGAGGGTCTCGATCTCGCCGTTGCCGGAGATGCAGTACACCGCCTCGAAGTGGTTGCGGTAGTGGATGTGCGTCTCGCTGCCGGCGTAGATGGTGGTGATGTGGAACGAGAAGCCGACGTTGTCATCCTTGAGCAGCATGCGCGTGCTGTCCCAGGTGCCGGTCTGGCTGTGGATCTTGCGCCCGGTCTGTTCGCACTCGGCGAGGGTTCTTACGATCATCTGCTAATACCTCAGGAAGCCTGGTTCGCGGTCTGCTCGCTCATCACGGCGGCAAACGCCTTGTCGAGGATGGCGAGCGCCTTGTCGATCTGTTCGTCGCTGATCACCAGCGGGCAGAGGCACTTGACCACCTCGCTGTGGGCGCCGCTGGTCTCGATCACCAGACCGTTGTCGAAGGCGTGACGGCACACCGCGGCGGCGCTCTCGCCATCCGGGCAACTGATGCCGAGCATCATCCCGCGGCCCTTGAGGTACAGCGAATCCGGGCCGTGGCGACGGATGATGCGCTGCATGCCATCGGCGATGCGCTTGCCCTTGGCCTTCACGCTGCTGGCGAACGCGTCGTCCTGCCAGAACTGCTCCAGCGCCGCGGTGGCGGTGACGAAGGCGTGGTTGTTGCCGCGGAAGGTGCCGTTGTGCTCGCCCGGCTGCCACTGGTCCAGCTCCTGGCGCAGCAGCACCATGGCGAACGGCAGGCCGTAGCCGGACAGCGACTTGGACAGCGTGACGATATCCGGCCGGATGCCCATCTCCTCGAAGCTGAAGAAGCTGCCGGTGCGGCCGCAGCCGGCCTGGATGTCGTCGACGATCAGCAGCATCTCGTGCTTGCGGCAGAGCTTCTCCAGCTTGCGCATCCACTCGGCCGAGGCGACGTTCAGGCCGCCTTCGCCCTGCACCACCTCGACGATCACCGCGGCCGGCTTGTCGATGCCGCTGGAGGGGTCGGACAGCAGCTTGTCCATCATGCCGATGGTGTTGGTCTTGTCGCCGAAGTAGTTGGCGTAGGGCATGCGGCTGACGTCGGTCAGGCCGGTGCCGGCACCGCCGCGGTGGTGCTGGTTGCCGGTGGCGGCCAGCGCGCCGATGCTGCAGCCGTGGAAGCCATTGGTGAAGCTGATGATGTTGTTGCGTCCGGTGACCTTGCGCGCCAGCTTCAGCGCCGCCTCGACCGCGTTGGTGCCGGTCGGGCCGGTGAACTGCATGCGGTAGTCGCCCATGCCGCGCGGCGCGAGGATCAGCCGGGCGAAGGTGTCGAGGAAACGCTCCTTGGCCGCGGTGTACAGGTCCAGGCCGTGGGTGATGCCGTCGCGCTCGATGTAGTCGAGCAGCGCCTGCTTGAGCAGCGGGTGGTTGTGCCCGTAGTTGAGCGTGCCGGCGCCGGCGAGGAAATCGATGTAGCGCGTGCCGTCGGCGTCGATCAGTTCGGCGCCGCGGGCCTCGTTGAAGACCACCGGGAAGGAACGGCAGTAGCTGCGAACCTGGGATTCGTTTTGTTCGAAGGTGTTCATGTGGGCTCCTTGAGCTCTTCTTCTAGATGGGAAACGGTGAACGGACCGGCGCGGTAGAGCACCTCGTCCTCGTGCTGGCCGGCGAAGTGCGCGTCGCGGGAGAACAGCGTGCGCGTCGTGCAGTCGGCGTCGAGGCGCTCGAAGGCGCGCTTGAACAGCGCCTGCGACGCCGCGTTGTCCGGCGAGATGGTGGTTTCCAGGAAACGCACGCCGTGTTCGCGGGCAACGCGGGCGGTCAATGCCAGCAGCATGCGCAGGGCCAGGCCCTGGCCACGCATCGAGGCGTCGACGGCGACCTGCCAGACGAACAGCGTGTCCGGCCTTGAGGGTGGGCGATAACCGGAGATGAAGCCGACCAGGCGGCCGTCGGCGGTTTCGGCGGCGATGGCGGTGTCGGCGAAGTCGGAGCACTGCAGCAGGTTGCAGTAGACCGAGTTGCTATCGAGGGGCTGGCAGCGCGCCACCAGCTGATGGAGGTTGTAACCGTCGCTGTCGGTTGGACGACGGAGCATTACGGTGGCAAAACTCAAAACAATTCCTTGCGGTTGATTCAGTCCTTTTTCAGGGTAAACACATCGAAAAGATTATCTCAACCCGTCATGCGGATATCGGTGTCGATATGGCGGATATATGCGGCGGAAATACCCACGGATATTGGCAAGTTGTCGAAGCTGATTCAGATTGTTTCGTCGTGCAGTCCCGCACGGGATGCGGGCGTGAATACCCGGGCTGAACTTGGTGTCGGCGAAAAGTATCCATCGATACAGCTGCTATGTTCGCTGCATGGCGCGAATCTGCTGGCTTTGCGCGGGTTTCGGCGGCACTTCTGGCGGCTCGGATAGTGCTGGCGAATGGGCTGGAAAACTATCTGGCCGATATGGCATGACGGGCGGCCGGATACGGCGGGTCAATATGCGGAACAACTTGCGGTGTGCGTTCGCGGGCGCGCGCCTTAATCTGGCGCGTTGCGGGAAAGTTGGTCTTGCCTGAAATGGCGCACAATCATCGAAGTTGTCGAGTGGGATCTGGCGACATATCTGGCCGATATGCCGCCAGTCTGAAGTGTGCACCGGGCGGTAGTCGCAAAGTGCGCGCGAAAGCGCCTCAGTGCGACCAGCGCCGACCCTGGCGTTCGATGAGCTGGCGGGCCTGTTCCGGGCCGTCGCTGCCGGCGGGGTAGGGGCGCGGCTTGCGGTAATGGCCCTGCCAGCCGCGCAGGATCGGATCGACCCACTGCCAGGCGGCTTCCACCTCGTCACGACGCATGAACAGCGTCGAATCGCCTTCGATCACGTCGAGCAGCAGGCGCTCGTAGGCGTCCCAGCGGCGGCTGCTGCTGAACGCGTGCGCCAGGTTCAGGTCCAGCTCCACCGGTTCGAGCTGCATGCCCTTGCCCGGCGCCTTGGCCATCAGCTGCAGACCGATGCATTCCTCGGGCTGCAGGCGGATCACCAGGCGGTTGGCTTCGCCCTTCTTGAACAGCAGGTGCGGCACCGGCTTGAAGGTGATGATGATCTCCGAACGCTTGCGCGCCATGCGCTTGCCGGTGCGCAGGTAGAACGGCACGCCGGCCCAGCGCCAGTTGTCGATCTCGGCCTGCACGGCGACGAAGGTTTCGGTGTCGCTGTCGTTGTCGATGCTGGGCTCGAAGTAGTAGGCCGGCACGTCGTGGCCGCCGATCTGGCCGGCGCCGTACTGGCCGCGCACGGTCTTGTCGAGCACGTCCATGCCGGTGATCGGCTTGAGCGCCTGCAGCACCTTGACCTTCTCGTTGCGTACCGACTCGGCGTCGAAACGCACCGGCGCCTCCATCGCCACCAGGCAGAGCAGCTGCAGCAGGTGGTTCTGCAGCATGTCGCGCATGGCGCCGGCATGGTCGTAGTAGCCGCCGCGGTTCTCCACGCCGAGGGTTTCGGCCACGGTGATCTGCACGTGGTCGATGTGCCCGGCGCGCCAGATCGGCTCGAACAGCGCGTTGGCGAAGCGCAGCGCCATGAGGTTCTGCACGGTTTCCTTGCCCAGGTAGTGATCGATGCGGTAGATGCGCGATTCGGCGAACACTGCGCCGATCGCTGCGTTGATCGCTTGTGCCGAGTCCAGCGAATGGCCGATGGGCTTCTCCAGCACGATGCGCGCGTTGTCCCCGGCCAGCCCGGCGCTTTCCAGATGGCTGGCGATGGGCTCGAACAGGTCCGGCGCGGTGGCCAGGTAGTAGACCCGTACGCGCCGGTCGGCGCTGCCCAGGTGGTGCGCCAGACGGACGAATTCGCCGCGCTGGCTGGCGTCCATGGCGAAATAGTCCAGCCGCTGGGCGAAGGCCTGCCAGGTGTCGACGCTGAAGTCGCTGCGCGCGACCTGCGCCCGGCAGTGGCGCTCGGCGAGGGCCAGGTAGCCGGCGCGGTCGAGCTTCTTGCGCGCCAGCGCGAGAATCCGCACGTCGCCGTGCAGGCGGCCGTCGCGGTGCAGGTGGTAGAGCGCCGGCAGCAGTTTGTGCAGGGTCAGGTCGCCGGTTCCGCCGAACACGAGCATGTCACAGGAAATCGACACGGGAGCACTCCTCAGGAGGCCAAAAAAGGGGCGTCACGGCGAGGCTTGTAGTATAACTACCGCCCCACTACAACCCGTCGATGGTCGAGCGGCGCTGCGACGCCCAGGCCATCGCACGCGAGCATAAGCGAGTCCGCCACGTGAATCTGCTGCAACACATCGCCCAATCGAGAAGCCTGTTGAGGAAGTCGGAACTGAAGGTGGCCGACCACGTCCTGCTCGATCCGGCCTCGGTGATGCACAGTTCGATGGCCGATCTGGCCCATGCGGTGGGTGTCAGCGAGCCGACCATCGTGCGCTTCTGCCGCGCCATCGGCTGCCAGGGCTTCCAGGACCTGAAGCTGAAACTGGCGCAGAGCCTGGCCGCCGGCGCCAGCTTCGGCCAGTTCGCCATCAGCGAGAACGACTCGGTGATGGATGTCAGCCTGAAGATTTTCGACACTACCTTGCACACCTTGATGGAGGTGCGCGAGCGCCTCGATCCGCAGGCGCTGGAGCGTGCCATCGAGGCCTGCGCCAAGGCCGAGCGGGTGGAGTTCTACGGCTTCGGTGCGTCCGGCGCGGTGGCCACCGACGCCCAGCACAAGTTCTTCCGTCTGCTGCTGTCGGCGGCGGCGTATTCCGATCCGCACATGCAGGCGATGTCGGCGGTGACGCTCAAGCCCAGCGACGTGGCGATCTGCATCTCGCAGTCGGGACGCTCCAAGGACCTGCTGATCACCGCCAACGTGGTGCGCGAATCCGGCGCCACGCTGATCACCCTGTGCCCGAGCCAGACGCCGCTGGCCGAGCTGGCGACCATCAACCTGGCCATCGACGTGCAGGAAGACACCGAGATCTACACCCCGCTGACCTCGCGCATCGCCCACCTGGTGGTGATCGACGTGCTGGCGATGGGCGTGGCGATGGCGCGCGGGCCGAGCCTGGTCAACCACCTCAAGAGCGTCAAGCGCAGCCTGCGCAGCCTGCGGCTGTCGCCCAAGTCGGTGAAACACGACGACTGACGGGCGCGTTCATCGCTCGTTCAACGCGCTGTCTTCAAGGCGTCATCTGGCGGTCCGATGCTGGGTTTCCCGATACCCGTCCTGGGAGACCGCCCATGTACCCGTATACCGACCTTCCGCAGTCCGAATCCAAGGCCCGCCGCAAGGAGCAGGATGTGCGGCGCATGCAGTTCCGTCGCGCCATCGAGAGCTACGCCGAGGAGCGCCGTCTGCACGCGCTGCTGGACCCGTTCGCCGAACCGGTCGCGTTCACTGCGCAGCGGGCTTGGGCGGAGAACCGCCGAAGCGCGCGGCCAGCGCGCTGACCTGCGCGCGCTGGTCACGGATGAAGGCGAAGAACGCCTGGGCCACCGGGCTCAGGCGCTTGCCGCGGGCATAGGCGACGCACCAGCTGCGGTAGAGCGGTAGCTCGTCCACCGGCAGCTCGCGCAGCAGGCCGTGGGTCAGCTCCAGCGTCACCGCGTGGCGCGGCAGCAGCGCCACGCCGAGCCCGGCGATCACCGCTTCGCGCTGCGCATCGAGCGAGGCGATCTGCACCGTCTGCGCGAAATGCGCGCGCTTCTGCTGGAAGTATTCCTCGCAGGCCTTGCGCGTGCCCGAGCCGGGTTCGCGCACCAGCAGCGGATAGGCCGCCAGGTCCTGCAGCGACAGCCGGCTGGCCTGGCACAGCGGGTGTTCCGGCGGCGCCACGGCGATGATCGGATTGTTCAGGAACGGCAGGAATTCCAGCGCGACCTCCGAGGGCATCAGCGACATGATCACCAGGTCGTCGCGGTTGTCCGACAGGCGTTTGATCACCTGCGCGCGGTTGACCACGCTCAGTTGCAGGCTGACTTCCGGGTGCTGGCGGCGGAAGGCGGCGAACAGGTGCGGCACGAAGTACTTGGCGCTGGATTCCACCGCCAGCTTGAGCTGGCCCTGCAGCGAGCCCTGCAGGTCGGTCAGCTGCATGTCGAGGCTGTCGAGGCGGGCGAAGATGTCGCTGCTGGCGCGCTTGAGCGCCTCGGCGGCTTCGGTCAGGTAGAGCTTCTTGCCGACGTACTCGAACAGCGGCTGGCCGACCAGCTCCTCGAGCTGGCGAATCTGCAGGCTCACCGCCGGCTGGGTCAGCGCCATTTCCTCGGCCGCGCGGCTGTAGGAGCGGCTTTCGCAGACGGCGCTGAATACCTGCAGCTGGCGCAGCGTCAGGCGCATCAGGGACTTTCGCATGAAGGTTCTCCGGCGCCACGGGCGCCTGGTAGATAACGAATTTTTACTGTTCGAGCGGTCAGCTTAGTGCGCCGCGGCCCGGTAACGCCGGTATCTGCACGCATGTATAAGTTTTCACTTATCCATAAGCAAACAATTATTTATTTTCGGTAATCGATAAGCGAGGCGTAGGGTAAAAACGCTCGCCGAGGCGGGCACTTCCCGACCCGTCCGTACGGGTCGCCTGCTCATCGATCCGAGGAAGACAGCGTGATCAAGAAGCTGCTGATCGCCAACCGCGGGGAAATTGCGGTGCGCATCGTGCGTGCCTGTGCCGAAATGGGCATCCGCTCGGTGGCGGTATTCTCCGAGGCCGACCGCCATGCGCTGCACGTCAAGCGCGCCGACGAGGCGTATTCCATTGGCGAAGACCCGCTGGCCGGCTACCTGAACCCGCGCAAGCTGGTCAACCTGGCGGTGGAAACCGGCTGCGACGCCCTGCACCCGGGCTACGGCTTCCTCTCCGAGAACGCCGAACTGGCGGAAATCTGCGCCGAGCGCGGCATCCGCTTCGTCGGCCCGAGCGCCGAGGTCATCCGCCGCATGGGCGACAAGACCGAGGCGCGGCGCAGCATGATCAAGGCCGGCGTGCCGGTCACCCCGGGCACCGAAGGCAACGTCGCCGACCTCGCCGAGGCGCTGCGCGAAGCCGAGCGCATCGGCTACCCGGTGATGCTCAAGGCCACCTCCGGCGGCGGCGGCCGCGGCATCCGTCGCTGCAACACGCGCGCCGAGCTGGAATCGGCCTACCCGCGGGTCATTTCCGAGGCGACCAAGGCCTTCGGCAGTGCCGAGGTGTTCCTCGAGAAATGCATCGTCGAGCCCAAGCACATCGAGGCGCAGGTGTTGGCCGATTCGTTCGGCAACACCGTGCACCTGTTCGAGCGCGACTGCTCGATCCAGCGGCGCAACCAGAAGCTCATCGAGATCGCCCCCAGCCCGCAGCTGACCCCCGAGCAGCGCGCCTACATCGGCGACCTGGCAGTCAAGGCGGCCAAGGCGGTGGGTTACGAGAACGCTGGCACCGTGGAGTTCCTGCTCGCCGATGGCGAGGTGTACTTCATGGAGATGAACACCCGCGTGCAGGTGGAGCACACCATCACCGAGGAAATCACCGGGATCGACATCGTCCGCGAGCAGATCCGCATCGCCGCGGGCCAGCCGCTGTCGGTCAAGCAGGAAGACATCCAGCACCGCGGCTACGCCCTGCAGTTCCGCATCAACGCCGAAGACCCGCGCAACAACTTCCTGCCGTGCTTCGGCAAGATCACCCGCTACTACGCGCCCGGCGGCCCCGGCGTGCGCACCGACACGGCGATCTACACCGGCTACACCATCCCGCCGTACTACGACTCCATGTGCCTGAAGCTGGTGGTCTGGGCGCTGACCTGGGAAGAGGCGCTGGCGCGTGGCTCGCGCGCGCTGGATGACATGCGCGTGCAGGGCGTGAAGACCACCGCCACCTACTACCAGCAGATTCTCGCCAACCCGGATTTCCGCAGCGGCCAGTTCAACACCAGCTTCGTCGACAACCACCCGGAGCTGCTGCACTACTCGATCAAACGCAAGCCGGGCGAACTGGCCCTGGCCATCGCCGCTGCCATTGCCGCCCACGCAGGCCTATAAAACGGCGGCAAGCTACAAGCCTCAAGCGGCAAGTGAAAGCCAGTGCGCTCTTACTTGCAGCTTGTAGCTTGCGGCTTGCAGCCCAGGAGGAAAGGAATGAACACCACTCGTCGTATTACCGTTACCGACACCATCCTGCGTGATGCTCACCAGTCGCTGCTGGCGACCCGCATGCGCACCGAAGACATGCTGCCGATCTGCGACAAGCTCGACCGCGTCGGCTACTGGTCGCTGGAAGTCTGGGGCGGCGCCACCTTCGATTCCTGCGTGCGCTTCCTCAAGGAAGACCCCTGGCAGCGCCTGCGCCAGCTCAAGGCCGCACTGCCCAACACCCGCCTGCAGATGCTGCTGCGCGGGCAGAACCTCTTGGGCTACCGCCACTACAGCGACGACGTGGTCGAGGCGTTCGTCGCCAAGGCGGCGGAGAACGGCATCGACGTGTTCCGCATCTTCGATGCGATGAACGACGTGCGTAACCTGGAAACCGCGATCCGCGCGGTGAAGAAGGCCGGCAAGCACGCCCAGGGCACCATCGCCTACACCACCAGCCCGGTGCACACCATCGACGCCTTCGTCGAGCAGGCGCGGAAGATGGCGGCGATGGGCATCGACTCCATCGCGATCAAGGACATGGCCGGCCTGCTCACGCCGTACGCCACCGGCGCGCTGGTCAAGGCGCTGAAGGACGCGCTGCCGCAGCTGGATGTGGTGGTGCACTCGCACGATACCGCCGGCGTGGCCAGCATGTGCCAGCTCAAGGCCGTGGAAAACGGCGCCGACCGCATCGACACCGCCATCTCGTCGATGGCCTGGGGCACCAGCCACCCGGGCACCGAGTCGATGGTCGCCGCGCTGCGCGACACGCCGTACGACACCGGCCTGGACCTGGAGCTGCTGCAGGAGATCGGCCTGTACTTCTACGCGGTGCGCAAGAAGTACCACCAGTTCGAGAGCGAATTCACCGGCGTCGACACCCGCGTGCAGGTCAACCAGGTGCCCGGCGGGATGATTTCCAACCTTGCCAACCAGCTCAAGGAGCAGGGCGCGCTGCACCGCATGGACGAAGTGCTGGCCGAGATTCCCAAGGTGCGCAAGGATCTGGGCTACCCGCCGCTGGTCACCCCGACCTCGCAGATCGTCGGCACCCAGGCGTTCTTCAACGTGCTTGCCGGCGAGCGCTACAAGACCATCACCAACGAGGTGAAGCTCTACCTGCAGGGCCGCTACGGTCAGGCCCCGGCGCCGGTGTGCGAGCGCCTGCGCTTCCTCGCCATCGGCAGCGAAGAGGTCATCGAGTGCCGCCCGGCCGATCTGCTCGCGCCGGAGCTGGACAAGCTGCGCAAGGAAGTCGGCGCGCTGGCCAAGAGCGAGGAAGACGTACTGACCTATGCCATGTTCCCGGACATCGGGCGCAAGTTCCTCGAAGAGCGCGAAGCCGGCACCCTGCAGCCCGAAGCGCTGCTGCCGATCCCCGGCACCACCGGCAGCATCGCCCAGGAAGGCGTGCCGACCGAGTTCGTCATCGACGTGCACGGTGAAACCTACCGCGTCGACATCACCGGCGTCGGCGTCAAGGCCGAAGGCAAGCGCCACTTCTACCTGTCCATCGACGGCATGCCGGAAGAAGTGGTGTTCGAGGCGCTCAACGAGTTCGTCGGCTCTGGCAGCAGCGGCCGCAAGCAGGCCGGCGCGCCGGGCGACGTCAGCACCACCATGCCGGGCAACGTGGTCGACGTGCTGGTCAAGGTCGGCGACGTGGTCAAGGCCGGTCAGCCGGTGCTGGTCAGCGAGGCGATGAAGATGGAGACCGAAATCCAGGCGCCGCTCGCCGGCACCGTCAAGGCGGTGCACGTCGCCAAGGGTGACCGCGTCAACCCGGGCGAAGTCCTGATTGAAATCGAGGCCTGAGCACGTGTCGTAACGAATCAGGGAGCCCGCGCGGCTCCCTTTTTTTCAGCCGCGAATGTCGACCAGGAACGGTGCTCGGATTCCAATCCTCTGCCAGGAGAAACAAATGGGTATCGACCCCGTCGTACTGTTCTTCGTCTTCGGCCTGTGCGCCGGGCTGCTCAAGAGCGAACTGAAGCTGCCGCCGGCGCTGTACGACACGCTGTCGATCGTGCTGCTGCTGGCCATCGGCCTGCACGGCGGCGTTGAGCTGGCCGAGCAGGCCAGCGCCGCGCTGCTCGGCCAGTCGCTGCTGGTGCTCGGGTTGGGCGTGCTGCTGCCGGTGCTGGCGTTCGGCCTGCTGCGCGGCCTGCGCTTCGACCGCATCAACGCTGCAGCGGTGGCGGCGCACTACGGCTCGGTGAGTGCCGGTACCTTTGCCGTGGTGGTCGCCTACCTGGTGGCGCGCGAGGTGTTCTTCGAGAGCTACATGCCGCTGTTCGTGGCGATCCTCGAGATCCCGGCGATCCTGGTCGGCATCCTGCTGGCCAAGGGCGTGTCGAAGGACACCGACTGGAAGGCGCTGGGTCGCGAGATCTTCCTCGGCAAGAGCATCATGCTGCTGCTCGGCGGCCTGCTGATCGGCGCGATTGCCGGCAAGGAGGCGATCAAGCCGCTGGAGCCGCTGTACACCAGCATGTTCAAGCCGGTGCTGGCGTTCTTCCTGCTGGAGATGGGGCTGATCGCCTCCGGCCAGCTCGGCTCGCTCAAGCGCTACGGCTTCAAGCTTGCGGCCTTCGCGCTGGTGATGCCGCTAGTCGGTGCTCTGGTCGGCGCGTTGCTGGCGCGCCTCATGGGCCTGTCGCTGGGCGGCACGGCGATGCTCGCCACGCTCTCGGCCAGTGCCTCGTACATCGCGGTGCCGGCGGCGATGCGTCTGGCGGTGCCGGAGGCCAATCCGTCGCTGTCGCTGACCGCATCGCTGGGTATCACCTTTCCCTTCAACATCCTGATCGGCATACCGCTCTATCTGGCGCTGGCCGAGCGACTGATCGCCTGGGGACTCTGAGATGAACGCACACACCCGCACCCTGCTCACGGTGATCTGCGAAGCGGCGCTGGAGCACAAGCTGGAAGCCGACCTGCAGGCGCTCGGCGCACCCGGCTGGACCCTGTCCGACGCACGCGGCAGCGGCAGCCGCGGCGTGCGCAGCGCCGAGTGGAACACCGACGGCAACATCCGCCTGGAAGTGATCTGCAGCCGCGAGATCGCCGAGCGCATCGCCGAACACCTGCAGGCCCGTTATTACGAACACTTCGCGATGGTCTGCTACCTCGCCGAAGTACAAGTGCTGCGCCCGGAGAAATTCTGAGGCGCGCCAATACACCTTGCGAGAGTCGAACATGAGCAATCAGCAACGCAACGAAAGTGCCCAGGAGGCGCTCGATCACATCATCGGTGGGGTCAAGCGCTTTCGCGAGGAGATCTACCCGCAGCAGCGCGAGCTGTTCGAGAAGCTCGCCTTCGAGCAGAAGCCGCGGGCGATGTTCATCACCTGCGCCGACTCGCGGATCATTCCCGAGCTGATCACCCAGAGCTCGCCGGGCGACCTGTTCGTCACCCGCAATGTCGGCAACGTGGTGCCGCCCTACGGGCAGATGCTCGGCGGCGTCTCCACCGCGATCGAGTTCGCCGTGGTGGCGCTCGGCGTGCAGCACATCATCATCTGTGGACATTCGGACTGCGGCGCGATGAAGGCGGTGCTCGACCCGGCGCCGCTGCAGCGCATGCCCACGGTGAAGGCCTGGCTGCGCCACGCCGAGGTCGCCCGGCACGTGGTGGAGGAGAACTGCGGCTGTGCCAACGAGCACACCCTGGGCATCCTCACCGAGGAAAACGTGGTCGCCCAGCTCGACCACCTGCGCACCCACCCGTCGGTCGCCGCGCGCCTGGCCAGCGGCCAGCTGTTCATCCACGGCTGGGTCTACAACATCGGCACCAGCGAGATTCGCGCCTACGATGCGCAGACCGGCGCCTTCCGTCTGATCGGCGACGGCCCGCTGCCGATGGCCACGCCGCGGGCGCGCTACCGGGCGGAGTGAGTCGGATCAGATCGAGAAATTTGCTGGGAAAGCGCAGCGGTTAGCGTACTTTTCATAGCAGTTCCCGATAACACGCTGTAGTTCAGGCAACTTTTTCGACGCACGCTGTCTTAGAGGCCAGTGAGGAAAGCGACTCCGGTCGCCTCTCGGCCAAGGACAGACAGCGTGACACATTCCCTCGAATCGACCGGGGCCGTGCTGGACCCGGCAGCGCCCGTGTGCGACCCGGTCGCCACGGCGCCGACGCTCTACCGTGCACTGGCACGCCTGGCCGCTGCCGCTCCGCAGCGGCCGGCACTGCTCGCCACGCGCTTCGGCCCGCTGGATCGCGGCGCCCTGTGCGATCAGCTCGACGGCATCCGCCGCCAACTGCGCCGGGCCGGCCTCGGTCGCGAGGCGAAGATCGGCGTGATGATCCCCGACGCCGCCCAGGCCGCCGTCGGCATCCTCGGCGTCGCCTGTTCGGCGGTCGCCGTGCCGCTCGACCCGCGCCTCGGCTCGGCCGAGCTGGACCAGTTCCTCGAACAGCTGCCGCTCGATGCGCTGCTGATCATCGACGGCGGCCCCGACGCCGGCTATCGCGCCGCGCACCGGCACGACCTGCCGCTGCTCATCGCCGAGCCCGCCGAAGACGGCAGCGCCGGCCTGCTGCTGCGTGTCACGGCGGCAGCCGTTCCGGCACCCGATGCCGAGCCGGAAGCGGACGCGCCGGCGTTCATCCTGCGCAGCTCCGGCACCACCGCGCGGCCCAAGCTGATCCCGTTCAGCCACCGCAACATGCTCGCCGCCGCGCGGAACTGGCAGCGCTGGTTCCGCCTGAGCGCCGAGGACCGCTGCCTGTGCGTCTCGGCGCCGTACTACTCGCACGGCTTCAAGGTGACCATCCTCACCCCGCTGCTGAGCGGCGGCAGCGTGGCGTTTCCGCTCAGCCCGGCGACCGTGGACCTGCACGAGTGGCTCGAAACGCTCCAGCCGAGCTGGTATTCCGCCGGCCCGGCGCTGCATCGCGCGGTGCTCGAAGCCAGCCACAGCCGCCCCGAATCGTTCGCCGGCCATCGGTTGCGCTTCGCCTCCTCGGGCGGCGCGCCGCTGCAGCGCGACATCATTGACGGCCTGCAGACGGCGCTGGGCATGCCGCTGCTCGAACACTACGGCTCCAGCGAGGCCGCGCAGGTCGCGGCGAACACGCCGTTTGCCGGCGAGCACAAGGCCGGCACGGTCGGCCGGCCGCTGCCCGGTTGCGTGCGCATCGTCGACGAGGCGGGCACGTCGGTCGCCGCCGGCGAGCGCGGCGAGGTGCTGCTCAGCGGGCCGACGCTGATGGCCGGCTACCTCGGCGACCCGGCGCTGAACCAGGCGGCCTTTCGCGATGGCTGGTTCCACAGCGGCGATCTCGGCAGCCTCGACGAAGATGGCTTCCTGCGCCTGCACGGGCGCCTGCGCGAGGTGATCAACCGCGGCGGCGAAAAGGTCAGTCTGCAGGAAGTCGACGACGCGCTGCTGCGCCACCCGGCGGTGGCCGAGGCCGCCGCGTTCGCCGTGCCGCATCCGCGCCTCGGCCAGGACGTCGCCGCCGCGGTGGTGCTGCGCCCGGGCATGCAGGTGGAAGCCGAGGCGCTGCGCGAGTTCCTGCGCGGCGAACTGGTGTATTTCAAGGTGCCGCGGCGCATCCAGCTGCTCGACGAACTGCCGCGCGGGCTGACCGGCAAGGTGCTGCGCCACCGCCTGAGCGATGCGTTGCTGGCACTGCGCGCCGCCCAGGCGCGTGAGCGCGCCGGCACGCCGGAGGCGCAGCTGAGGCCGCTGGAGCGCGAGGTGCTGAGCGTCTGGCGACGGCTGCTGAAGACCGACGCGGTCGGTCCGGACGACAACTTCTTCGACTGCGGCGGCGACTCGCTGCTCGCCACCGAGATGCTCGCCGAACTCGAACAGCTGCTCGGGCGCATGATTCCCGAGTCGGTGCTGGTCGAGGAGAGCGCGCGCCAGCTCGCCGCGCGCCTGCAGGATCTCGCCGGACAGGTGATCCCGGTGATCGAGTTCAACCCGGATCCGCAGCACACGCCGCTGTTCTGGTTCCATGGCGACTTCGCCCAGGGCGGCTACTACATCCGCCGCCTGGCCAAGCTGCTCGGCGCGCGGCAACCGCTGATCGCCATCGCCCCGCACGGCCTGGACAACGAGCCGATTCCCGCATCCGTCGAGCAGATGGCGCGCGCGCGGCTGCCGCTGATCCTCGAACGCCAGGCGCGCGGTCCGTATCGCATCGGCGGCTACTGCAACGGCGCGCTGGTGGCGTTCGAAACCGCGCGGCTGCTGATCGAGGCCGGCGCGGAGGTGGAGATCGTCGCGCTGATCGACCCGCCGACCGCCAATGTGCGGCCCTGGTCGCGCGCCATCCTGCGCAGCACCGACGCGCTGCTGTCGGAAGCGCTGCTGGCGCGCACCTACGAGGCGCTGAGCCGCTTCGGCGAGACCAGCAAATGGCCCTATCCCAAGCGTATCGCCAACTTGCTGCGCAAGCTCGGCGGGCGCCTGCTGCGCCGCGCCGGTGCGGAGGCCGCGCCGACGGCGCGCGACCTGGAGGTGCGCGAACGCTTCCAGCGCTACTCGCTGGCGATGGCGCGTTACCTGCCCGGGCGGCTGGCGGCGCCGGTGGTGTACTTCTCCGCCGACTACAACAGTCATGCGTGGCGCAACATGGGCATCCGCTTCGAGAGTTATGACGTGCTCGGCGGTCATCACCGCTGCGTGAAGGACTACACCGCCTCGATCGCCACGCCGCTGCGCGCCCTGCTGGAGCAGGCCGAGTCCGCTCCGCTGATTTCCCTCACCGAGTCCCCCGACCATGATCGCACCGCGCACTGAGCCGGCCACCGTGCCGCTGGCCGCCAGCCTGGCGGCATTCCCGCGGGTGAACCGCGCCCAGGCGGTCGCCACGCCGCTCCGGATGCGTCCCGGCGAGCGCGGCTGGCGCTGGCCGCGGGCAATTTCCACCGTTTCGCTGAGCGGCAGCCTGCCGAACAAGCTGCGCGCCATCGCCGCGGCCGGCTTCGACGCGGTCGAGCTGTTCGAGACCGATCTGCTGCATCACCCGGGCAGCCCGGCCGAGGTGCGGCGGCTGTGCGAGGAGCTGGGCATCGGCATCGCGCTGTTCGAGCCGTTCCGCGACTTCGAGGGCTGCCCGCGCGAGCTCGTGCAGCGCAACCTCGAGCGTGCCGAGCGCAAGTTCGACCTGATGCAGGAACTGGGCACCGACCTGCTGCTGGTCTGCAGCAACACCCAGGCCGAGACGCTGGGCGAGCCGGGCATTCTCGCCGCCGACCTCGCCCAGCTGGCCGAGCGCGCGCAGGCCCGCGGCCTGCGCATCGGCTACGAGGCACTCGCCTGGGGCCGCCATGTACAGACCTGGGGCCAGGCCTGGGAACTGGTGGCGCAGGCCGATCACCCGGCGCTCGGCATCGTCCTCGACAGCTTCCACACCCTGGCGCTGCGCGACGATCCGGCCGGCATCGCCGCGCTGCCCGCCGAGAAGATCTTCTTCGTGCAGCTGGCCGATGCGCCGCTGCTCACGCTCGACGTGCTGCCGTGGAGCCGCCATCACCGCTGCTTCCCGGGGCAGGGCGGGTTCGATCTGGCCGGCTTTCTCGCGCCGGTGCTGCGCAGCGGCTATCGCGGGCCGCTGTCGCTGGAAATCTTCAACGATGGCCTGCGTGCCGCGCCCGCGCCGACCAGCGCCGCCGACGGCCTGCGCGCGCTGCTCTATCTGGAGGAGCAGACCCGCCAGTGCCTGGAGCAGCAGGGCGCGACGCCGCGCGGCAAGCTGTTCGCCGCACCGCCGGCCGCCAGCCAGGCGCAGCTCGACTTCCTCGAATTCGCCGTCGATGCCACGCAGGCCGAACGCCTCGGCGGCTGGCTCGAACGCCTGGGTTTCGCCCGCGTCGGCCGGCACCGTTCCAAGGCGGTGTGGCTGTATCGCCAGGGCGAGGCGAACATCGTGCTCAATGCCCAGCCGCAGTCGTTCGCCGCGGATTTCTTCGCCGCGCACGGCACCTCGCTCTGCGCGATGGCGTTGCGGGTCGAGCACGAGGCGTCGGCACTGGAGCGTGCCTGTGCCTTGCGCGCCCAGCCCTACTGCGGCCTGGTCGGCCCCGACGAACGGGAGGTGCCGGCGGTGCGCGCGCCGGACGGCAGCCTGATCTATCTGGTCGAACCGGGTGCGCCGGGACACAGCGTCTACGACACCGATTTTTGCATCGACCCGCAGGCGCAGCCGAGCGGCGGCCTGCTGCGCATCGACCAACTGGCCTGTGCGCTGCCGGCCGAGCGGCTGGCCAGCTGGCTGCTGTTCTACCGCAGCCTGTTCGATTTCGAGGTGGCCGAGGAGACGGTGCTGTTCGACCCCCGCGGGCTGATCCGCAGCCGCGCCGTGCATAGCCGCTGCGGCCAGGTGCGCCTGCCGCTGGAAACCTCGCCGAACGACGACACGGCGGTCGCTCACGCGCTGGCGCGCTACCGCGGCGCCGGGCTGCAGCGCATCGCCTTCGCCTGCGACGACCTGCTCGCCGAGGTGGAGCGCCTCCAGCAGGCCGGCGTGGCGCTGCTGGAGATACCGCGCAACTACTACGCTGACCTCGCCGCGCGCTTCGCGCTCGACGACGCCACCCTGCAGCGCCTGGCCCGCGGCAATGTGCTGTACGACCGCGATGCGCACGGCGGCGAGCTGCTGCAGGTGTGTACCGCGCCGTTCGGGGGGCGCTTCTGCGTCGAGCTTTTGCAGCGGCGCAATGGCTACGCCGGCCACGGCGAGGCCAACGCGGCGGTACGGCTGGCGGCACTGGCGCGCCGGCGCGGCTAGCGCTGGATAAGCGCCAGCGCACGGCCTGCTGTACGTCTATCGGCAAAAATGGGTTTTGCCAGGCGCGGTGATATGATCCCGCCGCTTTCGCCCATCAGCCGTTAGCGCGCCGCGCGCTGGAGCTCCCGTGCCGACGAGAAGCCCGATCGGGTTGCGCCAGTGGATCTGGCGCGCCTTCGTTCAGAGTGCCCTGATTCCGCTGGTACTGGTGGAGGCGGTGCTCATCGCCGTCTATCTGCTGACCAACAATGCCATCCGCGATGCGCATATCGACTACCTGCGCGACACCGCGCTGACCGACCTGCAGGTCTCGGTCGGCCTGGAGGCGCGGATCATCGATGCGCAGCTGGAGCAGATCGCCGCGGCCACCGAGCTGTTTCGCGGCCTCACCGGCCGTGCGCTGCTCGACCCGTCGCCGGCCTGTGCCTGCCCGCCGGCGCTGGCGCTGAACGCCGCGGGCGTGCGCTACAGCCCGCGCGACGATGGCGGCGCGGCGGCGTTCTATTCCGGCTCCACGCCGCCGGTGCGCCAGGATCTGGACAAGGTCACGCGCCTGCGCAGCCTCGATCCGCTGATGATGGAACTCAAGGCGAGCGTGCCGCTGATCGCCAGCCTGTATTTCAACAGCTGGGACAGCTACAACCACATCTACCCCTGGTTCTCCACGCCGGACCAGTACCCGAATGACATGGTCATTCCCGACTACAACTTCTATTACCTCGCCGACGCCGAGCACAACCCGAAGCGCGGTGTGGTGTGGACCGACGTCTATCTCGACCCGGCCGGCCACGGCTGGATGATGTCGGCCATCGCGCCGGTCTATCGCGGGGACTTCCTCGAGGGCGTCAACGGCATCGACATCACCGTCAGCGGCATCCTGCAGCAGATCGCCCAGCTGCACGTGCCGTGGAACGGCTACGCGCTGCTGGTCAGCCGCGACCTGGGCATCATGGCACTGCCCGGCCCCGGCGAGCGCGACTTCGGCCTCGCCGAGCTGACCGAGCATTCCTACGACGAGGCGGTGCGCCGCGAGATATTCAAGCCCGCGGACTTCAAGCTGCAGCAGCGCGCCGAGACCCGCGAACTGGCCGCCGCCATCGATGGCGAGCCGGTCGGGGTGCGCCGCCTGGTGCTCGGCGGCCGCCCGCAACTGGTGGCCTGGACCACCATCGACCAGACCGGATGGCACCTGCTGGCGGTGGTCGACGAGGCGCAGATGTTCGCCCAGACCAATACCCTGGCCAGCCGCTACCGGCAGATCGGCTACCTGCTGATCGCCGGGCTGGTGCTGTTCTACCTCGGCTTCTTCGCCTTCATGTGGCTGCGCGTGCGCCGGCTCAGCGACTCGCTGCGCGCGCCGATCGCCGGCGTCTCGCGGATGCTCGACGAGATCGGCCAGGGGCGCTGGCAGCCGGCGCCGGTGAGCTCGAGCATCCGCGAACTGGATGACATGGCCCGCCATACGCTGTCGATCGGCAGCCAGCTGCAGTCCAGCGAGACGCAGCGCTGGCAGACCCAGCGGCGGCTGGAACTGGTACTGGAGAGCGCCACCGAAAGCCTCTGGGAGTTCGACCTGCAGAGCCACGTGCTGCAGCTGCGTGGGCGCATGACGGGGCGCTTCGGCCTGCCTGCCGGCCCGCTGACCGGCGAGCAGTTCCGTCAGCGCATCCACCCCGACGACCTGCCGCGAGCGCTGGCGCAACTGAAGCTGGTCCAGCAGGGCTTGGCGCAGCGCTACGACGCCGAATACCGCTTCGCCGACGCGCTCGGCCAGTATCACTGGCTGCTCAGCCGCGGCCGGGTGCTGGAGCACGATGCACAGACCGGCCTGCCGCGGGTGCTGGCCGGCACCCACGTCGACATCGATGCGCTCAAGCAGGCGGACGCCGAGCTGCGCGCGGCGACGGCGCAGGCGCAGGCCGCCAACGAGGCGAAGACGCGCCTGCTGTCGGGCATCAGCCACGAGCTGCGCACGCCGCTCAACGCCATCCTCGGCTTCGCCCAGCTGATGCGCATGGACTGCGACGACGAGAACCAGGCCGAGGCCGCCGAGTACCTCGACGAAATCCTCCTGGCCAGCCGCCACCTGAACCAGATGCTCGGCGACGTGCTCGAGTGGTCCGGCCTGCAGAGCGAGCGGCAGACCCTCGAGCTGCGCCCGGTGGCGGTCGCCAGGCTGCTGCGCGAATGCGCCGAGCTGGTGTCGCTGGAGGTGCGCCAGCGCAACCTGCGCCTGGACCTGCAGCTGCCGGCGGACGCGCTGCAGGTGCTGGCCGAGCCGCGCCGGCTGCGTCAGGTGCTGCTCAACCTGCTGTCCAATGCGCTGAAGTACAACGTGCCCGCTGGCCGCGTGGTGCTGCGTGCGGAGAGCGCCGGCAACCGCGTGCGGCTGATCGTCGAGGACACCGGGCTGGGCATCGATCCGCAGCAGCGGGATCAGGTCTTCGAGCCGTTCCAGCGCCTGGGGCGCGAGAACAGCATGATCCAGGGCACCGGCATCGGCCTGTCGCTGTGCCTGGAATTCGCCCGGCAGATGAACGGGCAGATGGGCCTGCACAGCGAGCCGGGCGTCGGCAGCCGCTTCTGGATCGAGCTGGAACGGGCGCCGGCGCCTGACGCCGGCTGAGCCGGGCGGCGCGTCAGTCGGCGCGCTCGCCGCACAGGTCGACGGCGAACCAGTGCGCCACCTCGGCGGGCGACAGCCCTGCGCCGAGCAGGGCGAACAGCTTGCCCAGCGCCGCCTCGCGCGTCATGCCGCCGCCATCGAGCAGGCCGCAGGCGGCCAGACGGCTGCCGGCGGCGTACAGGCCGAAATCCACATGGCCCTGCGGACACTGACTGATCGCCACCAGCACCACGCCGCGCGCCTGGGCCTCGGCCAGCGCGGCCAGCAGCTCGGCATCGTCGGACGGTCCGGTGCCGCTGCCGTAGCATTCGAGCACCAGCCCGCGCACGTTGCCGGCGAGCGCGGCGCGCAGCTGCGCCGCCTGGATGCCCGGATACAGCGGCAGCACCGCCAGCTCGACCGGCTGGCGTGGCTGGCGGTAGTCGAGAAGCGGCGGGATGCCGCTGCCGCGCGGCTCGTGGCGCTGGCGCGGCAGCGTGGCGAACGCATCGAGGCTGGCGGTGCCCAGCTTGCTGGCGCGGGCGCCGTGCAGCAGGTGGTCGTGGAAATACAGCTGGACGCCGGCTACCGCGCCGTCATGCAGGGCCTGCAGGGCGCCGAACAGGTTGTCCCAGGCGTCGCTGCCCGGCACGCCGGCCGGCAGCATCGAGCCGGTCAGCAGCACCGGCGCCTCCAGCTCGAGCAACAGGAAACTCAGCGCCGCTGCACTGTAGGCCAGGGTGTCGGTGCCATGCAGCACCAGCACGGCGTCGCAGCCGTCCTGCTCGACGCCCTGGCGGATCGCCGCGGCAATCGCCAGCCAGTGGTGTGGGGTCATGTTGGCGCTGTCGATCGGCGGCAGCAGCTCGCGGAACTGCCAGTCTGGCAGCGCCCGCGCGGGTTGCAGCGCCTGTTGCGCGCGCAGGCGTTCGGCGAAGCCGGAGGCGGGCATCAGCCCGTCGGCGCTCTGCTGCATGCCAATGGTGCCGCCGGTGTACAGCACCAGGGTCTTTCTGGAAGCCGGCATGGGATCTCCTCAAACGCAACAGGGGGCCTGGGAGCCCCCTGTCGATCGTTAGGCACCGCTAAAAACTATCTGCGTTGCCATCGCTGTGTTGAAAACAGGCTCAAAAATGCTCGTTTACCACTCGTAAACTGCGCTTTTTCGCCTGTTTTCGCCTTGCGCTGGCTGCCTCGCCTACGTTTTTAGAGGTGCCCGATGCGAGCGGGTGCTCAGTGCTGGACGGCGGGGCTGCCGATGATGCGTGCCTCTTCGCCGGCCTGGGTCGACCAGACGGCAGGATCGAGGTCCAGATCGGCGTAGTCGCGCGGGTCGAGCACCGGCGACTCTACACCGGCCTTGCGCTGGCCGTCGTAGTCGCGCATCAGGCGCAGGCCGACCTTGAACAGCAGCGCCAGGGCGACCAGGTTGCAGATCGCCAGCAGGCCCATGGTGAGGTCGGCGAAGGCGAACACCGTGCCCAGGTCCTGGATCGAACCCCACAGCACCAGGGCGACCACCAGCAGGCGATACAACTGCACCGGCCAGCGCTTGCCGGTGAAGAAGCCCAGCGCGTTCTCGCCGAGGTAGTAGTTGTAGATCAGCGTGGTGAACACGAACAGCAGCAGCGCGATGGTGACGAATACCCGGCCCCACTCGCCGACCACGGCGGCCACGGCGCTCTGCGTCAGCACCACGCCGGCCTGTTCCATGCCTGGCTGGTAGACGCCCGAGAGCAGGATGATCAGCGCGGTGCAGCTGCACAGGATGATGGTGTCGATGAACACCGACAGCGACTGCACGATGCCCTGAGCCACCGGGTGCTTGACCTCGGCCACCGCGGCGACGTTGGGCGCGCTGCCCAGGCCGGCCTCGTTGGAGAACAGGCCGCGCTTGACGCCCATGATGATCGCCGCGCCGATGCCGCCGGCGAAGGCCGGTTCCAGGCCGAAGGCGCTCTTGACGATCAGCGTCAGGGTCTCAGGGATCGCGCTGAAGTTGCTGCCGATGACGAACAGCGCCATGGCCAGGTAGGAGAAGGCCATCACCGGGACCAGCACGTCGGCCCACTTGGCGATGCGGCGGATGCCGCCGAAGATGATCATGCCGATCACCGCGGTCAGCAGCACGCCGCTGACCAGGGTCGGCACGCCGAAGGTGTCGTGCAGCGAGCTGGCCACGGTGTAGGACTGCACGGCGTTGAAGCCGAAGCCGAAGGTCACCAGCAGCAGGATCGAGACGACGATACCCAGCCAGCGCTGGCCGAGGCCGTGTTCGATGTAGAACGCCGGGCCGCCGCGGTAGCCGCCATCGGCTTCGCGGCGCTTGTACAGCTGCGCCAGCGAGCATTCGAAATAGCTGGTGGCCATGCCGACCAGCGCCACCACCCACATCCAGAAGATCGCGCCCGGGCCGCCGAGCATGATTGCCACCGAGACCCCGGCGATGTTGCCGGCGCCGACGCGGCCGGCGACGCTGAGCATCAGCGCCTGGAACGAACTGAGCTGCCCCGGCTGGTGTTTGAACGCTTCGCCGAAGATGCGGAACATGCTGCCGAAGTAGCGGAACTGGACGAAGCGCGAGGCCACCGTGAAGTACAGGCCAAGGCCGATCAGCATGACGATCAGCAGCTTGCTCCAGATGAGGTCGTTGAGAATATCGAGCATGGGGGAAGGTCTCTCTTGTTGTTTTGCGAGTAGACAACGTGCAGGGCGGAAATGATTCGGCCGCAGCCCCTGGCCGTGCAATTGCGCAGGTCGCGGCGAACCGACGCGAGTTGATGCTAGACTCGCGTCACCAGCATCAGTAGGCCGCCGCCATGTACGAACACCTGGGTGACAACCTCAAACTGCTGTGCAGCCACTACCGCTCGATCGCCGAGGTTTGCCGCAAGCTCGGCATCAACCGCGCGCAGTTCAACCGCTACCTCGGTGGCCAGAGCCGGCCGACCGCGCACAACCTCAAGCGCATCTGCGATTTCTTCGGCGTCGAGGCCTACGAACTGGGCCAGCCCAGCGAGCAGTTCGCCCAGCTGATCGGCCTGCGCCGCCACGACCAGGAGCACAGTGGCGCCAGCGATCCGCTGCTGGAGCTGTTCCAGCCGCTGCGCGACAACGCCAGCAGCCTGCTGTCGCGCTACTGCGGCTACTACTTCGAGTACGCCAACTGCATGTCGGTGCCGGGGCAGATCCTGCTGTCGCTGGTGCACCTGCGCGAGGATCGCGGCAGCTTCGTCTTCGAGCGCCAGGAGCGCCAGGAACGCTCGCGCGCCGGCAACGCGCCGGCCGAGGAGTGGGTGGTGCGCTGCCGCTACCTGGGCGCGGCGTTCTACCTGCAGGACCGGCTGTTCCTCATCGACTACGAGTCGCTGACCGACAACGAGATGAGCCAGACCATCCTCATCCCCAGCTTCAAGAGCCGCATCGGCCGCCTCAACGGCCTGAAGACCGGCGTCTCCAGCGGCGACCGCCGCACCCCGGCGTGCACCCGCGTGGTGTGGGACTACCTGGGCAGCGAGATCAACCGCGTCAACGCCTACCGCCAGGTGATGCTCTACGCTCCGGACGACCCGCGCATCGACGACGACATCCGCCAACGCCTGGCTGGGGCGCAGATTCGTGACGGATTGTTCGAGATCGAGTAGCGCCGGGGGTCAGCGGCCCTGGCAGGCGTCGACGCGCAGCCAGCGCTCGAGCAGCTTGAAGCCCTGCATCAGCACGAAGGCGATCAGCAGGTAGATCAGGCCGGCGGTGAGGAACATCTCCTCGTGCAGGTAGGTGCGCGCGGCGATCTTGCGCGCCATGCCGGTCAGCTCGAGCAGGGTGATGGTGCTGGCCAGCGCGCTGGCCTTGAGCATCAGGATCACCTCGTTGCTGTAGGCCGGCAGGCCGATGCGCGTGGCGCGCGGCAGGATGATGTGCCACAGCGCCTGGCTGCGCGACATGCCCAGCGCGCGCGCCGCCTCGATCTCGCCGGGTGGCACGTTCTGGATCGCGCCGCGGATGATCTCGGCGATGTAGGCGGCGGTGTGCAGCGTCATGGTGAGGATCGCGCACCAGTACGGATCGCGCAGATAGGGCCACAGCGCGCTCTGGCGCACCGCGTCGAACTGCGCCGCGCCGTAGTAGACGAGAAACAGCTGCACCAGCAGCGGCGTGCCACGGAAGAAGAAGATGTAGGCATAGGGCAGCGCACGCACCGGGAAATGGCGCGACGAGCGGGCGATGCCCAGCGGCAGGGCGAGGATCAGCCCGGCGATGACCGACACGCCGACCAGTTGCAGGGTCAGCCAGGCTGCTTCCGCGAAGCTCGGCAGCCATTTGAGGAAGACTTCCCAGCTCATGCGGCACTCCTGACGAAGCCGCGGCCGGCGCGTTTTTCCAGAAAATGCATGCCGATCATCGCGACGACGGTCAGGCACAGGTAGATGACGGCGGCCACCAGGAAGAAGGTGAACGGCTCCTTGCTGGCGGTCACCGCGATCTGCGCGCGGCGCATGATTTCCTCCAGGCCGATCACCGAGACCAGCGCGGTGTCCTTCATCAGGATCATGAACAGGTTGCCCAGCCCCGGCAGGGCCAGGCGCCACATCTGCGGCAGGATCAGGCGCAGGAAGATCCGCGACTTGCCCAGCCCGAGGGCCAGCCCGGCTTCGCGGTGGCCCTTGGGAATGGCCAGCAGCGCGCCGCGGAAGACTTCCGTGGCGTAGGCGCCGAAACACAGGCCGAGGGCGATGGTGCCGGCGGCGAACGGGCTCAGCGCGAGGTTCTCGATGCCGAACAGTTGGCCGATCCAGCGAATCAGGTTGATGGTGCCGAAGTAGATCAGCAGCACCCAGAGCAGCTCCGGAACGCCGCGCACGATGGTCGAATAGGTGCCGCCGAGCCAGCGCAGGGCGGCGAGTGGCGAAGTCTTGGCGAGGGCGCCGAGCAGGCCGAGCACCAGCCCCAGCGCCAGCGAGGCGAGGGCCAGTTGAATGGTCATCCAGGTGCCGGCGACGAGGGCCGGACCGAATCCGTGAAGGTCGGGAATCATATGGGCTCAAACACCGAAGCCCGGTCCGTCATGCGTATGACGTCCGGGCCTCGGTTCGGTTGGATCAGTAGATGCTGAACGGGAAGTACTTGTCGTTGATCTGCTTGTAGGTGCCGTCGGCGACGATCTCGGCCAGCGCCTTGTTCAGCCGCTCGCGCAGTGCGTCGTTGTCCTTGCGCACGGCGATGGCGATCTTGTCGTCGTCGAATACCGGCTCGCCCTTGAACTCGAAGTCCTTGCCGGCGTCGCTCTTGAGCCATTCCCACTGCACGAAGGTGTCGGCGAGGATGCCGTCGACGCGCCCGGAGGCGAGGTCCAGATAGGCGTTTTCCTGGGTGTCGTAGAGCTTGATCTCGACCACGCCGTCCATGTTGTCTTCCAGCCAGGTGCCGGCGATGGTGGCGCGCTGGGCACCGATTACCTTGCCGTCGAGGTAGTCCTTGTCGGTCTTGAAGTCCACCGACTTGGGCGCCACGAACTGCAGCTTGTTGGTGTAGTAGTGGTCGGTGAAGTCCACGGCCTGCTTGCGTTCCTCGGTGACCGACATGGAGGCGGCGAGGAAGTCGAACTTGCCGGCATTGAGCGCGGGAATGATGCCGTCCCAGTCGGAGGTGACCACTTCGCACTCGACCTTCATCTTGGCGCACAGCGCATGGGCGATGTCCAGGTCGAAGCCCACCGCCTGGCCGCTGGCGTCGATCAGATTGAAGGGCGGGTAGGCGCCTTCGGTGCCGATGCGCAGTTTTTCCGCCGCGAATGCCTGGGTGCCGATGATCAGCGATGCAGCGGCAGTCAGCAGGATCTTCTTATAGCTTTTCATTCGGTGTTGCTCCCTTAGCGATGGCTGGACATGAATTGTTTACAGCGCGTCGATTGCGGATTGTCAAATACCTGCTCGGGCGTGCCCTGTTCCTCGACCAGGCCCTGATGGAGGAAAACCACTTCGCTGGAGACCTGCTTGGCGAAATTCATCTCGTGGGTGACCAGCAGCATGGTGCGCCCTTCCTCGGCGAGCGAGCGGATGACGCTGAGCACTTCCTGGACCATTTCCGGGTCCAGTGCCGAGGTGGGTTCGTCGAACAGGATCACCTTGGGCTGCATCGCCAGGGTGCGGGCGATGGCCGCGCGTTGCTGCTGGCCGCCGGAGAGCTGGTTGGGGTAGACGTGGCGCTTGTCGGCGATGCCGACCTTGGCCAGCAGCGCCTCGGCCACCTCGGTGGCTTCGGCCTTGCTCTGGCCGAGCACGCGGCGCGGTGCCTCGATGATGTTGTCGAGGATGGTCATGTGCGGCCAGAGGTTGAAGTTCTGGAACACGAAGCCCAGCTCGCTGCGGATGCGGTTGAGCTGCTTGCCATCGGCGGCGACCAGGTCGCCGGTCTTGTCGCGCTTGAGCTTGAGCTGCTCGCCGGCCACCAGAATCTCGCCCTCGTGGGGGTTTTCCAGCAGGTTGATGCAGCGCAGGAAGGTCGACTTGCCGGAGCCTGAAGAGCCGAGGATGGAAATCACGTCGCCATCGCGAGCGGTCAGCGAGATGCCTTTGAGTACTTCCAGGTCGCCGTAGCGCTTGTGCAGATTGCGGATTTCCAGTGCGGGGATGGCCTCGGCCATGCGGGAACCTCTTGCAGGCTGGCGGAGAACGCCAGGTCGGGGGTGTTCGGGGTGGCTGCGCTCCGGCCGGCTGCTCGCCCTCCTGGCGAGGCGCAAAACTAGCATGCAGCGGGGCATGCGCCAAGCGCGAAGAATGGCCAACTGGCTGGTTATGCGGGCGTAAAAGTGTCCATTTGCCTGTATCGCCGCGCCGCCGCCGGTTGCCTCAGAAAGCCGCTTCGAGCTGGTGGCGCCGCAGGATCGCCGGCACCGTGCCGTCGGCGATGAGCGCATCGAGCTGCGCCTCGAAGGCTTCGAACTGCGCCGTGCTGACCCGCTGGCGGGACAGGCCGATGCCGTAGGAAACCGGTTGCAGCTCGCCGACCTCGCGCAACTGGTCGAGCCGTTCGGTATCGATCAGATGCCAGGCCACGTCCTGGTTGAGCACCGCCAGGCCCTGGCTGCCGAAACGACCGGCATCGAGCATGCGCAGCAGGCGGCGATTGTCGGCGACCAGCCTGATCGAGACGCCTGGCACGTGCTGCAGGCGTTCGCGCAGGACGAACGAAGTGCCCGATGGGCCGTAGACGCCGACGATCTTGCCGGCCATGTCCTGCGGCTGGTGGTAGACGAAGGGGCTGGAACGCAGGGCATACACGCTGTAACGCGAGGTTGTCAGCATGCGCGTGATATGGAAGGCGCGCTCGCGGCGCGGCGAGCGGATCACCGTGAAGATGCCGTCCACCTTGCCCTCTTCGGCCAGCGCCAGCGCGCGGCGCCACGGGTGCACGTTGATCGGGCAATCGCGGCGCAGGCGCGCGCAGACGGCCTGGACGATGTCGACGAACGGACCGGCCGCCGCCACGCCGCCGGTATCCGTCGTGGTGGCGGCCGGCGCATCGGAAGCGGCAGGGTAGGTGAACGGCGGAAAGTCCTCGGTGACGAACTCCCAGGCGCCGACCGGATTCGTCAGCACGATCAGGGCCAGCGCGCACAGCGCTTTCGTGGGGGATGACGGCACGGCGCGCTCCTGCTTGCACAACGGACTTGCGGGTGCCGGGACGGCAACGGGGTGATGCAGGCATTCTGCCCAGACTCGCCGCAGCAGCCTAGCGCAGTTCGCTGGCAGCGGCATCCCCGGCGCGCGTGCGCACCAGCCAGCGCAGCCAGTGCGGCTTCCAGCTCAGCGTCTGGGCGACGCAGAAGGCTGCCGCGCTCAGCAGCAGCAGCCAGAGCAGGGCGCCGAAACCGCCGCCTTCGGTACCGAGCAGCAGCACCAGGCCGCTGCCCGACAGCGTTGCGCCGAGCAGCCGCGCGTACCGCGGCGGCAAGGCATCGGGAGCGACCGCCTGGCGGTGCGCGGGCTGCGTCAGCGCCAGCCGGGCGAACGCCAGGTAGGCGAGCAGGAACGCCAGCAGCGCCGGCCAGAGCTCAGCCATCTGCCCGCTCTCCGTGCATATCGGGCAGCGCCGCCCGTTGCAGGCGCCGGGCACCGAGCAGGCAGAGTCCGGCCAGCGCCAGCAGCATCAGGTCCATGCCGGCGACCGCCGCCTGGCCGCTGCTCAGGCTGCGCAGCAGGTGATCGCCGGTGGTCAGCCCGTTCAACAGCACCGCCAGCAGCGCCAGGCCCGCGGCCAGCTGCAGCTGCTCGCGCCAGGCCTGCGCCGGTCGCCACGCGGCATGCGCCAGGCTCAGCAGCCAGGCGCCGAAAAACATCTGGATCTCCAGCGCCGCGCGGCGTGCCGGCGCGGCGATCTCCACCGGCAACAGGCGATTGGCGACGAAGAAGGCCAGCGTGGCGATGACCAGCCCGACGCAGGCGGCCACCGTGAGCGCCTCGACCAGCCGCGCGCCGTTGCGCCCCTGGCGCGCGTGGCGGGCGCGTCGGGCGCCGCTCCAGAACAGCAGGCCACTGCCGATCAGCAGGCAGCCGCCGAGCCCGCCGGCGAAATACAGCCAGCGCAGCGTCCAGTGCTCGAACTGGACGAAATGCAGGCCGGTGAGAAAACGCTGCACGCCCACCACCGGCGGCGTGCGGTGCTGCTGCAGCAACGCGCCGCTGACGCCGTCGAAGGTCAGGCGATCGACGTTCATGCTCACCTCGCGGGTGAACGCACGGCGAATCTCGACGTAGGCCGCGCGGTCGCCCGCATGCCAGACGCGCAGCAGGTAGGCCGCGCCGGGCTGGCCATCCTGCTCCCAGAGCCGTTCGGCCTGGCGCAGCATGGTATCCAGCGAACCCAGCGGCGCGGCCACGCCGCTGGCCGGTCGGGCGTAGGCGCCGAGTGCCTCGGCCTGCAGCTGCGCGCGATCCTCCGGATAGAGGCTTTGCGCGACGCCGGGAAAGTAGATCAGGCAGAAGATCGCCAGCCCCGACAGGCTGATGAGGAAGTGGAACGGCAGTACCAGCACGCCGATGAGGTTGTGCAGATCCAGCAGGCTGCGCTGCAGACGCTTGCGCGGGCGGAAGGTGAAGAACTCGGCGATCAGCTTGCGGTGCGCCAGCACGCCGGAGACCAGCAGCACCAGCATGCCCATGCCCGCGGCGCCCACCAGCCAGAGGCCGACATCGCGCCAGCGCAGGTGCAGGCTGAAGTGGAACGGGAAGATGAAGCGCGTACCGGCCCAACTGCCCTCGTTAGGCAGCAGCACGCCGGTGCGCGGATCGATGTGCCGGCGCACCGGCCCCTGCGCGGGGTCCTGGTAGTCCAGCTGCAGGGTCGGCGTGCGCGCCGTCGGCAGGCTGAGGGTCCAGACCGGTGCGGTCGTGATGATTTCTTCGGCCTGGCCGTGCAGCAGGCGATCCAGCGACAGCGCGGCGGGCGGCGCGGGCAGGCGGGTCGCCGGCTGCATCCAGCGGTCGATCTCGCGGTCGAACAGCGACAGCGAGCCGGTCCAGAAGATCGCCAGCAGTACGCCGCCGAGCAGCACACCGGCCCAGCTGTGCAGCTCGCTCATGGATTGACGCATGCCGTTGCCCGCCGCCATCTCAGCGACCACCTGCCGGCGTCACGTTCAGCAGCGCCTGCAGCAACAGGCCGGCGCCGGTGCTGCCCAGCAGCAGCGCGCACAGGCGCCACAGCCGCGGCTCGCAGAGGCTCCACAGCAGCAGCGCCAGGTACAGCGGCAGGGCGAGCAGGCTGCCCAGGTACACCGCCTCGCTGCGCGGCATGCCGAGCAACGTGGCGAGCAGCGCGGCGGCGGCGCTCAGCGCCACGGTACATATATAGCCACCGCCGAGTGCCGCACACAGGCGCAGCAGTAGGCCCAGGCGGCGATACCCGCTTGAGTCGAGCGGCTGGCGCATGGCGCTCATCGGCAAGCGTGCCCCGCCATCAGAAGCTGACTTGGTAGCCGAGTGTCAGGGTGCGCCCGCGGCCGGCGAATACCCGGCCGTTGCGGGTCACGTCGTTGCCGATGTTGGCCGCCTGGGTGTAGTAGGTCAGGTAGTCACGGTCGAGCAGGTTCTCCACGCCGAGATTGACCTCGCCGACCGGCAGGCGATAGCCGACCGAGGCATCCACCAGGGTGTAGCCCTCGAACTCCAGCCCGGGCGTGTCGAAATCGCGGCTGACGTAGTGGTTGGCCTGCAGCAGACTGTGCAGACGGTCGTTCCAGTTGGCCTGCCAGCTCAGGCCGTAGCGATCCGGCGAGATGTTGGCGCCGTCGAGATCGGTATCGACCTTGCCGTCGTCGTCGGTGTCGGACTGGCCGTTGACCTGCGCGTAGGTCAGCTGCAGGCGATGCGCCGCATTGACCTGCCAGCCGCCGACGAACTCGATGCCGTCGATCTCGGTACGCTCGCGGTTTACCTGGTAGACGCCGCCGACGCTGTTCAGCCGTGTGCCGAGATCGGCGTCGGACTCGTAATAGCTGATCTCGGCATCCAGCGGGCCGTGATTCAGGCGCAGGCCGATCTCGCGGTTCTCGGTGACCACGGGCTGCAGGTCGAGGAAGTCGTCGACCCGCGTGCCGGGCGTACCGATGGCGCGCAGCACGCGGCCGACGTCGGGCATGCCGAAGCCTTCGGAATAGTTGGCGAACAGCTGTGCCCAGTCGTTCATCTGCCAGACCAGGCCGGCGTTGTAGAGGGTTTCCTCGAAGGTCGGGTTGCCGCCGTCGACATTCACGCCTCCGGCCGGCTTGGTGGTCGAGGCGACGGTGCTGAAGCTGTCGACTTCAAGGTCGGCGAACTCGTGGCGCACGCCGGCGAACAGGGTCAGCTGTTCGAGCGCACGGATCTCGGCCTGCAGGAAGGGTGCGTAGTTGCGGAACACGGTCTCCGGTACCCACTCGCGATCGGTCTCGATGAGCATCTGGCTGGTGGTGTCCTGCAGCACGTCGAGGCCGCCGGTGAGCTTGAGGTGGTTGTCCAGCAGGCCGTCGCGACTCAGGGTCAGCTTGCCGCCGTACTTGTCCGACTCGTTCTGCGACTGGTCGAACAGTGTGCCGGCTGGTGCAATGCTGGGGTCTTGAAAGACACCGTTGTAACCACCACCGAAACGGCTGCGAAAGCGCTGGGAATACAGCTGCAGGCCCAGTTCGTTGCCGTAGAAGTCGGCGTGCTTGTAGGACAGGCTGGTCGCCAGCACCTCATTCTGCGGTGCCTTGCCCAGCGGGTCGCCCTTGCGCGAGGTGGCGGGGATGCCGGCTTTGGCATTGCCCGGTACGTTGACGTACTCGTGCTCACCCTCGACCTCGAAGCGGTTGATCATCAGGCCGAGGTTCTGGTTGTCGTCGAGCCAGTAGCCGAGCTTGAGCAGCAGATCCTGGCTGGTCGAATCCATGGTGTCGCCCTGAGTATCGTCGACGCCGATCAGGTCGCCGTTGGCGTCGTAGAACATGCCCTGGGTCTGCCAGCTGGCGGAGGCCAGGTAGTCGAAGTTGCCCTGGGTGCCTTCGACGCGGTAGTCGAGCTTGTAGCCCAAGCCTTCGGATTCGTAATCGGTGGGAGCGGTGAAGCTGATCCCGGCGTGCTGGCGCAGCGCGCCGCTGGCCGGGCGGCGGGTGACGTAGTTGATGATCCCGCCGGTGGCGCCCAGACCGTGCTCGGCGCTGGCGCCGTGGATCACCTCGATGCGCTCGACCATCGACAGGTCGATGACATAGCCGTCGCGCTGGCTGTCGCGCAGCGGCGTGGATTGCGGGATGCCGTCGATCAGGATCAGCACCGAGCGGCCTCGGAAGGTCTCGCCGGCGCTGGTCATCTTCTGCCGGCTCGGCGAGTAGGACGGAATCAGGTTGCTCAGCACCGCGCTGTGGTCGGAGGTGATCGCCAGTTGCTGCTCGATCTGTTCGCGGCTGATCATCGTGATCTTCTGCGGCGTCTTGCCAACCTCGCTGCCGGCGCGGGTCGCGCTGATGGTGATGGCGTCGAGCTCGGCTGCTTCTTCGGCAACAGCCGGCAACGACCAGAGCGACAGGCTCGCAAGCGAGATGGACAGGCACAGACAGGATTGGCGATACACGAAGAGACGCTCCCGATGTTGGTGTTGTGGACGAGATCGGGGCGGGAATCTACATTAAATGCTAATCAATGTCATTAGCGCGTGTTTACGTTTCGTATCTCTGCGCTGTAACAAGCACCGCAGCGGGGCCGCTTCGGTGCGGGCGGGCGAATAAGCGAAGGAGGGGAGTAAATTGCAGACAACAAAAAACCCGCACAGGGCGGGCTTCTTGTAGGCTTTCGGGTGATGTTGACATCACCTGAAAACGAAAGGTGGTGCCAGGGACGGAACCGAACCAATCGCTACAGGCCGCATGTTTGCTGGCTTTGACTGGTTCGCTCTTTTGCCGATGCCCCCAAAAATGCCCCCAAAACGAAAAGTACCCCCGTTCTGGCTTCAATGGCTGGTTTCGCCTTGGCGGTTTCGTGGCCTGCTCCGGCCTGCTGTCAGGTGACCGGAATCTAAACCGATCTACTTTGGAAAACGTGGGGGCGTTTGATAGGCGTTGATTGTTTTTCAGCCTCACCCCTTGGGGCAACCTTGGGGTGCCTCCCCGTAATCACCCCGTCACCCTTACCGTGACCTTACCGTCTCGCCTTGCTGCGATCTTGTTGTCACCTCGCCCTAATATCGCCCCAGCGCCTTGCCGTAACCTTGCCGTCCGCCTAACCCTGATATCACCCTTCCGGCCTCGCGTGCGTGCGCGTACTGGTCACTAAACCGGCTTTCATGGGGTTGATTCCCCGAAACGGGGTCATGCGTGAAAAGTGCGCGTGAAAGCGCGTCCCAAGATTGCGAACCAGTAGCGCGAACCGCCTCCCCTAATGGGTCCTCCCAAGGGGGGGCCCCATCGCGGGTGATTCGCGCCGTGATCGTTCGCTATATACGGCGCTGGCTGGTGGGTTGGTTGTTGTTTCGTTGTCTCGCTCCAGGCTTCGCACTTCGGGCGCTGGTGCTGGGTAATAGGCCAACTGGCGCCGGTCGTTTCCGCTTCACTGGTGGCCGTTGCGGGCGTGCTGGCGGGGCGTTCAGCGGAAGGCGGAACCGGAAGCGGGGGCGGTCCGAAAAAATCCGTATGAAGCGAAAAGGCGGGGCGCGAATCACCCGCAACGGGCGGGGGTGGGTGGAAGGACCCAATGGGGGTGGGGTAGCGCCGTCCGTGGCGCCAGCGATCAAACCACGCGCAGCACGGGCGGGATCTTCGGTCCGAAGGGTGCGCCGGGTGCGAACGGATCGGGTAGCGCGTCCTCTGGTGCGGTGCGGATGAAGTCAGCCGTAGCCAGCAGGCAGGCTTGATACAGCGGCCCGCCATTGCCCCAGGCTGCGCCGTGCCCTGTCGCGCTGTCCTCCAGGCAGGCAATAAAGACCAGCGCCGTAACGTTGGTGTCGCCGTCGCGGATCGCTTGCGCTCGATGCGCGGGGTTCACGCTCAGCAGATCGCACAGCCGGTCGAAGCCCAGCGCCGCCGTGGTGCTGGCGCTTTGCAGAATGACGGCCCGGCCTATGCCGATCAGCGCCCGGCTCATACCCTCCAGCGATTCGGCTTCGTGCTCCCTGGCTTGCTGCTCCAGGTCGGCAGCGGCTGCGGCAGTGAATGGCAGAAAGGCTCTCAGCTTGGCGGCTTTCCGGCGCAAGGCGCGGCGCTCTTGGTGGATCGTTGCGCGCTCATGACAAAAAAGGCGACATACCCGGCGCATGGCGATTAGTTGCGTGCTCACGCTGGCGCCTGGCTTGTCGGCTATGTTGGCGAGCGCTCGAATCTGGCTGGCTTTCATCGGTTCGGCTCCTTTGGTGCGCCGTCTAGTTCGGCATCAGCCCAGCGCCAGCGAGCGGCGGCCAGGGCTTCGGAATAGGTCATTGGCTGGCCGACCATGTAACCAATCGGCTGGCCTGCTCGGGTGATCCTCCAGGCGGTGCGCTTCGGCTCGCTGGTGGGCAAGTGCGTCGAGTCATTGGCTGCGTTCAGTTCGGCCAGCAGCTCGGCAAGGTGCTCGCGTATGAAGTGGCGCAAGGGGTCGGTGATGCGCTCGACGGGCGAGACGCGCAGCCGGTCGGCCACGCTCTCGACAGTCAGACCAGCCCGGCGCAGGTAGTCCAGGGCGGCCATTATCCGAAGTACTCCGCGTTGTCTTCGGTCTGTACCCCCTTTGGATCGGTAACATGGTTACAGCCCGCGCCGTTGCTGGCTTTCAGCCCGTTTTGATCGGTAACGGCAGCGCTCCGTGTTACGGTTTCAAAATGGATGGAAGCCGCATGGTTGCTGGCTTGTAACCGTGTTACCGATTTTCCGGGGGTGTCGGCGGACAGATACCGTTTAAAGGCTTCCTCGAACTGCTCCCGTTTGTACCCTTTGGCAGTCTTGAAGCCGATGCGATGGGCGCCGGGCTTGATCCCGAACTCAGAAAGCCGCTTGGAAAGCTGGTGCGGTGTCATGGGCTTGCCCCGGTTCCACGCTGCCCACGGTGCTTCCTCATCTTCGGCAAGTGCCTCCAACAGCTCAGCGGTCGGCAGCCGATCGGTTCGCCGGTTATCGAAGGCATCACGGATCGAAGCCAACAGCTCGGCGCCAATGCTCGGCGTGTCTTCCTCCAGGCCGTGAAGTGTCGCGGCGGCGTTGCGAGCGATGCGCGGCCAGTTGCCCCCGGCTACTTCCGCAACGGCTAGCAGCGGCTCCCAGCAGTCGTTAGCGCGGTCGTTCAAGCCGTCCACCTCGGCGGGCCTGGCGGCGCGAATGGCCTCCCGATTGTCGATAGCGAAGCGCGCCAGCTTGCTTACCAGTTCGGCAAACGCGGCGGGGTCGGCGTGGCGAATCTTTACCGTGCGCTCCCCCGGCAGCTTGCGGCGCAGGCGTAGCGGAATGCTCCGGTCGGATAGGGTGTCGGCAATTTTCCCGATACCGCACAACGCCTTTGCGCCCCATACGTTGAACCGGGTGGGCATGTGGTCATCGCCGACGCAGCGAATCACGAAAGCGGAGTCGCGGGTAAACCCGGCATTGAGAATGCCCCGCGCTTCCTCATGCTCGGCCAAGAAGGCGTCCACCTCGTCAATCAGCAGTGTCGGCGTCCACAGCTCCAGGGCGCGGAACAACGCAGCCGGTGCGATATTCGAAACGGCCAGCGGACGGCAGGCGAGACGCGACAGCACGCCAAGCATTACCGTTTTCCCGCAACGCTTCTCCGGGGCGGTGATGTTGGCAATCGGCGCGACGTTCACCACGTCCACAAACCAAGTGAAGGCGGCCCAAAGCGCGGCGGCGTGGACCGTGGCCGGGTCGGCTATCACATGGCGTCGAATGATCGTGGTCAGCGCTTCCAGCAGCTCGGCACCGTCTACCAGCTCAGGCCACAGCGTCACTTCGGGGAACAGCTCGTCGGTGCCCGCCGTAGCTTCGTTGGCGGCGCTGGTCAGCTTGTCCAGGTCCGCCATGCTTACCGTCTTGGCTTCCTTTGCCGCGTGACGAATGCGTGCCCAGCGCGCCGGGTCGGCGTCTCTCACCTGGCGCAGCAGGGCCAGCACCTCGGGTTCGAAGATCGCGCCGGGATCTTGTTTGCTCCTGGCGAGCGCGTCCGCGATGGGATCTGGTGCCGGCATGGGTTCGGGGATCAGTTCGGCCAAGTTGCTCATTGGTTCGCCTCCCGCCACTGGCGCAGGTCGTTGAAGTCGGAAAGGCTCAGCGGCTCGGTTCCGCTCCAGGGCGGCAGCACCAGCCCACAGCCAAGCACGGCGGCGGCTTGAGTGGCTGCTGTGCGTCCGGGGTTGCCTTCGGTCTGGCGGTCGTCGTCACCCGCGATAATCAGCGAACTGTCCGGGTAGTGCCGTTGGAGCTGGCGCCCGACTTCCAGCAGGTTGCCCGCGTTCATGGCGCAGGCAACGGCGGCGCCGTTGTGCTCGTGGATGGTCGCGCCGGTTGCCCAGCCTTCGCAGACGTACAGCGGTTGGCCTGGCTCCAGTGCGCCGATGGGCGAATAGCAGCCCTTCACCCGGCCCCCGGACAGAAACCGCTTGCCGCCGTCCGCTGCGATGCGTTGCAGGTTGACCAGAACGCGGCCCAGGTAGAGCGGCACCAATAGAACGTCGCCACGTTGGCGCAGGCCGTGCGGCTGGCAGCCCTTGGCGCTCAGGTAAGGGTGATGCGGATCAGCCGGGGCGCTGGTGCTCCACAGTCGCTGCGCCTCGATGGCTGCGGCTTGCTGGCGCTGGTGCTGCTCCGCTTCGCGCTGGTGGCGGGCCTGCTCAACCCGCTGGCGGATCAATTCGGCCTCCATCGGATCGGCAGGCTTGCGGCTGCTCCAGGTGCTAGAACCTCCCGCCTTCCAACTACCGAACGCACCCGATGCGATGCCGTCCAGGTGTAGGACGTACCAGCCGTTGAGCGTGCCGGGTTTGTCGTCTGGCACGCGGAAGCGGTGAATGGTCCCGTCTGCTACAGGTAGCCAATCCAGCGGCCCGAACGTGGCTTGCAGGGCGTCGCGGAAGGCCAATTCGGCTTTCTCCAGGCAAAGCGATCCCCTCGGCGCACGGGCGCCGTTTTGAATAGTCATGGTTTAGCCCTCTGCGGTCGGGGTCGGGGTCGGTGCGGTGGCCTTGCGGCGCTCCAGCTCGTACTCGGCGCCGTTCGCAACGTCCACGAGCCTGCCGGATAGCGTGCCCAGCGAGTTGATAAGCCAGCCGATATTGCGGGCGGTGTCGTTCGATAGCTCGCCAGCGTCAGCGGTCCAGGCCAGCAGCTCGCCAATGGCGGAAATGCCGTGGGCCACGTTCAGCGCTTCGCATTCAGCGGTGCGCTCGATGGCGTCCAGATCATCAGTGGACAGACGGCCCATGCGCAAAGGATCGGGCAGCAGGTGACTCCAGCAGACGGCGCTCATTTGGCACCCCCTACGGTATCAGCCTGCGCTTGCAGTTCACTGGCGCAGCGATCCATGTAGTTAGCCAGATCGTCGGCCAGGTACTGCCCCAAGCTGGCCAAATCCTGCACACGGCTCGCGCGGCACTCCAGTAGGGCGGGGCTTGGCTCAAGCTCCCGGCGAATTGCAGTCATCAGGGCGGCGAGCCATCGGGCGTGCTCCTTCCCATAACGGACCTGCTCGATTGCGTCGTCTGCGATGCTGGCCATAGCGGCGATGCGAGTACTCATTGCACACCCCCTACGGTTTCCAGGGAGCGGGCGCGGGCCATCGCTTCGTTGTAGCGGCGCAGGCGGACGGACAGGGACGAATCGGAACGCAGCGCGGCGAAGGCGCGGGCCTTCCAGGCGGCGGCGTGGGTGGACGGATTGCGGGTGGTTTGCATGGGTGGTGCTCCTTTTGCTGTGGAGCTGCCACGATTCGCCGCGAAACGAATAGGGGTGGCAGCTGTACGCGGGTTCGCGGACCGGGGCAAAAGGAACCCGGCAGACCTTTCGGTCTCCCACGCACAGCCGCCATAACACGACAGGGCCGGCACAAAAAAAGCGCCTGCTGTCGGACTGGGGCGCTTGTGCGCCTTTTGCTTGATCGGGCCGCGACGCCCGTCCACGGGATTGACCGTGACGGGCGAACCATAGCGCCGCTGGTGCTTATTGGCAATCGGGAAGAGCAAGCGCGGTGTGTTCATTCGGTCGCCTCCGCGCTGGTGCTGCCCAGGTAGTAAAGGGCAACGCCGTTGTGGGTGATGCCGTCCTCATCCGTCAGCGTGACCCGCTCGGTGCGGATGGGGTGGCCAGCGGCGCGCAACTCCTTGATGCGCCCCCCAGGGTGCATGACGTGAAGTTCACGGCGCGCGGTGAACGTGTCCAGGGCGCCGATCCGTAGCCGCGCCAGCAGGCGGGCGCGCTGTGCTTCGACGCTGGTACTATGACGCTGCGTTTTCTTGGGGCTGGCCTGTTGGTCGGCCTTTTTTGTGTCGGTCATTTATGCAGCCTCCCCGCGTTGAGCGGCGAGCGAATCGCACCAATGCAAAATTTCCGATTCGATCCAGGCCACCGACTTCGGCCCAAGGGTGACTTGAGCCGGGAAGGTCCCGGCAGCAATGCGCCGGTAGATTTCGGATGTGGAAAGACTGGTGTAGTCCTTAACTTGCGCCAGCTTGATAAAGCGCCGGGGGAGTTGGGCTGGGTTGGTATGTGCGGCCATATCGTGTTGCCTCTTGGGCTTTGTTGAACACGATTGGCATTGAATACAGCGAAGCGGCGGGGTAATAGCTAGGCGGGTTCAGAAAACCCACCACTGGAAAAAGGTATGGGGGGTGGGTTGGTTATGCTGGTCGTCGCAGCTAGACGCCAGCAACTACGCGGGTTTAAGGGGTGGGTGGGTTACTCGCCGGGGGTCTTGCTGGCGCCTCCCTCCGGCCTCCAGTTTGCCAGCTTGGCCGCTTCCTCTACGCCTGTCGCGTTCGGCGTGCCGTCTTCTTTGGTCAGTCCATAGGCGGCGGCGTGCTCGTTGAGCCACTTGGTTAAGGCTTGCTTTGGCGTTTTTCCGCGTAACCGTTCGGGGTCGCTGGTCACGGCTTCCCATGCCCGAATGGCTGCGGCTAATTTGGGCGCATAGCTTGGGTGTGTCTTGTCCAGATAACCGGGCTGGCTTTCCTCTCGGTTCGGGAAAAAGAAGCCGGTCACCATGCCACGGCTTGCCAGCCAGGCTTTTAGATCAGCGACCGCAACTGTTGTAAGGCTCCAGTCTGGGAACGGACGGTAAAAGAACCCTTCGTCAGAGAGAATTTCTCCATCTTCTGCCGTAGTTCCGTGCCGAAATGGTAGGCCGATAGATGCATATTCAGCATCGGCTTGCATGTCAGCGCTACCGTACTCTCTCGCCGAAACTCTAACTTTTGCAGGGATGGTGCCGGCCTGTATGGCGTTTTTGATCGCTGTAAACGCAGCTTGAAATGCGCCGGCGTTGGAGGATGGTCCAGCATCGCTATGGTGAACCGCGAGATATACCCCTTCTCCGGTACCGAAGACGCTGGATGGCTCCGCACCAATTACCAACGCGGCGGCGTCCTGGACGCTCAAATGGTCGCACAGTCGCCAATAATCGAACTCGTCCATCTTTCGCCCTCCCAGGCGCCCCACTTCCTGAATAAATCGGCTGGCCGGACGGGTGGGAAGTCCGCTTTTCGCTCCGTCGAGCTAGGCCAGCCAAAAACAGTTAAGCCTTGCGCTTGATACTCACCACATTGGCGCCAGCGCATAGCGCGTCTATCGAATCGGCCCAGGCTTGCATCATTTCCCGGCGCTGCTCCAGATAGGTGGCGTGGTTGTAGGTGTCGCGGATTTCGTCGTTGTCGCCGTGGGCTAGCTGGCGTTCGATCCAGTCGCGGTTATAGCCGCGCCCGTTGAGTTCGGTGCTCAGCAGGTGGCGGAAGCCGTGGCCGGTCTGGCGGCCTTCGTAGCCCATCAGGCGCAGTGCCTTGTTGATCGTGTTCTCGCTCATTGGCCGGTCGGGGTTTTGCTGCCCTGCAAACACTAGCGGGTAATCGCCTGTGATTTCCTTGAGCTGGCGCAGGATGGCAACGGCTTGGCGGGGCAGGGGCACCACATGCGGGCGGCGGGCTTTCATGCGCGCTTTCGGAATGGTCCAGGTCGCGCCGTCTAGATCGAACTCCGACCAGGGCGCTTGGCGCAGCTCACCAGGGCGAACGGCTGTCAGCACCAGCAAGCGGATGGCGCAGCGGGTCAGGGTGTTTAGCGTGGTTGATTCGATCTTGCCCAGCAGCTCAGGCAGTTCGGCAAACGCAACGTGCGGATGATGGCGGGTCGCTTTCGGCGGTGCGGCTACCACGTCCAGATCGGTGGCCGGGTTGGCTTCGACTACGCCTTTCGCCAGCCCGAAGCGGAATATCTGGTGTAGCCATTGGCGAATCTTGCCAGCGGCATTCAGCGTGCCCCGCGCTTCGACCTTGCGCACCAGCTCCACCAGCTCGGGGCGGGTGATGGCTTTAACCGGGCGCGCACCGATGCCGGGTATCAGGTCGTTTTCCATGTACAGCTTCGCCTTGTAGGCGGTGCTTTCGGCCCAGCGTGGCGCGTTGTAGGCGTACCACTCCCGCGCCAGTGTCTCGAATGTCACGCCATCGGCCCGCTGCGCTTGTTTGGCGGCCTTTTTCTCTGCGCCGGGGTCAACCCCTTGGGCTAGCAGCTCGCGTGCCTCTGTGCGCTTCTGGCGGGCCTTCACCAGTGTTAGGGCGGGATATGGGCCAAACGACAACGGGGTCATTTCTTTTCCGTTGAAACGGTATTTGAAGCGCCACAGCTTTGAGCCAGTCGGCTTCACGTCCAGGTACAGCCCCTGGCCATCAGTCAGCTTGAAAGTCTTTTCTTTCGGCTTTGCTGCCTTGATTGCTGAATCAGTCAGCGGCGTGACTTTGCGGGGCATAGGGCACCTTCGTAGGGACGTCGCAGAGACCGAACTGGCGACGTCCCAAAGAATGCCCCTAAAAGTTTGGGCTTACAAGGGAAGGGTAGGGAAGTGCAGACAACAAAAAACCCGCACTAGGCGGGCTTCTTGTGGGCTTTCGGGTGATGCTGACACCACCTGAAAACGAAAGGTGGTGCCCAGGGACGGAATCGAACCGCCGACACGGGGATTTTCAATCCCCTGCTCTACCGACTGAGCTACCTGGGCAACGGGGCGCTATTAGACGGATTTGCCTTTTGCCTGTCAAGCACGCCCAGGAAAAAATTTAACCTGGACGGGCGCTTAGCGTCGCGATGCGGCGATTGGCGGTTTCGCCGGGTCACTCGCTCGGGGGGACGTAGCCTTCGGCCTTGGCGTAATCCTCGCCGGAGAAGAAATTGTCCATCTCGCCCTGGAGGAACTTGCGGTCGTCGGCGTTCATCATGTTCAGCCGGCGCTCGTTGATCAGCATGGTCTGGTGTTTCTGCCAGTCGTCCCAGGCTTTGCGGGAGATGTTGTTGTAGATCTCCTCGCCCTTGGCGCCCGGATACGGCGGACGGTCGAGGCCGGGGAGTTCTTGCTGGTACTTGCGGCACATTACGGTGCGGGTCATGGCATTTCTCCTGCGTTCAATTCGGCGCTGGCGCGCTTGAGCAGTTTCTTCACCGG
Organism: Stutzerimonas stutzeri TS44; assembly: GCA_000263395.1. Lineage (GTDB taxonomy): Bacteria > Pseudomonadota > Gammaproteobacteria > Pseudomonadales > Pseudomonadaceae > Stutzerimonas > Stutzerimonas stutzeri_C. The sequence continues at coordinate 346,100 of AJXE01000002.1, read as the reverse complement.
CGCGGCGAGGCCGACGCGTGGCGGGGTGGCGAGGTTATACCAGAGCCAGTCGGCCTCGGCCACGGCGCTGGCGGCGGACTTGACCTCGATCAGCCAGGGTTCGATGGCGAGCTGGAAGTGGCTGAAGGTATGCGTCAGCCCGGGCAGCTCGCGACGCTCGCCGAGCTGCAATGCGTGGCGTTCGGCCAACGTGTCGAGGGCGGTCAGACCGTCCAGCTCCGGCAGACTCCAGAGGCCGCCCCACAGTCCGCTTGGCGGACGCCGGTAGAGCAGAATCGCACCCTCGCGGCTGGCCAGCAGCGGCATCAGGGTGCGCTTCTGCGGCAGTGCCTTGCGCGGCTTGGGCAGCGGGAAGGCGGTTTCACGTCCGAGCAGGTGGGCACGGCAACCGTTCTTCAGCGGACAGAGCAGGCAGCTCGGCTTGCTGCGGGTGCACAGCGTGGCACCGAGGTCCATCATTGCCTGGGTGTAGTGGTTGACCCGCTGCTGCGGGGTGAAGCGCTCGGCGACTTCCCACAGCTGGCGCACGACCTTCGGCTCGCCCGGATAGCCGTCCTGGGCGACATAGCGCGCCAGCACGCGCTTGACGTTGCCGTCGAGAATCGGCGCGCGCAGGCCCATGCTGATGCTGGCGATGGCGCCGGCGGTGGAGCGACCGATGCCGGGGAGCTCGGCGAGTTGGTCGACATCGGCCGGAAATACGCCGCCATGTTCGGCAACGACGCGCTTGGCGGTCTGGTGCAGATTGCGTGCGCGGCTGTAGTAGCCGAGGCCGGTCCACAGGTGCAGCACCTCGTCCTCGCCGGCGGCGGCCAGCGCCTCGACGCTGGGCAGCGCTTCCATGAAGCGGTCGAAGTAGCCGAGCACGGTGCTGACCTGGGTCTGCTGCAGCATGATCTCCGACACCCACACCCGGTAGGGCGTGATGCCCTGCTGCCAGGGCAGGTCCTTGCGGCCGTGGCGGTCGAACCAGTCGAGCACCGCTTCGCCGAACTGCTCGGGACTCATCGCTTGAACAGGCCCTTGAGCGCGTCCTTGAGTTCCGGGCTGACCTTGTCGCCGAGCTTCTCTTCGATCTTCTCGCTGAGCTTCTCGCCGGCCAGCTTGCCGGCGACCTTGCCCAGCGCATCCTTGTCGAAACGGCAGGCCTTGGCGCCCAGCTCCAGCGGGCCGCGGCAGCGCAGCGGCCATTCGATGCCTACATAGCGCTCGTTGACCTGGCAGGCCGGGTCCGGCATGGCGCCCTTGTCGCCCTCGATGAGGATGCCGAGGCGATAGTCCATGCCGAGCACGCGCAGGTCGACATCGCCGTTGCCGTTGACCGTCAGCCCGGGGATGCTGGCCTTGAGGTCCGGATTGTTGGCCACGCCGTCGCGCAGGCTCAGGTTGCCCTTGAGTTCGCGGAACGGCGTGTCGCTGGCGCGGGGTTCGCTGCCCAGTTCCTTGCGGTTGAGGGTGGCGATGGCGCGGCACAGCTGCTGCTCGAGGTTGGCCTCGACCAGCACGCCGTTATCGAGGATGAAGCCCATCTTGCCGCCGAGGTTGTCGACCCAGGCCTTCTGGCTGTTGCCGAGCGTGGTGAAGTCGCCGTCGAGGTTCAGCAGGCCCTTGACGGTGACCTTCTGGTCGCGTGCTTCCAGCAGTCGCTCGATCGGGATGCGGCTCAGGCTCTTGTGCACGCGCCAGGTCGGTTGTGGCGGGCGCAGGTCGATGCTGGCGGTGGATTCCAGACGCCCGCCGAACAATCCGCTGCGCAGCTGCTCGAGGGTGAGTACGCCGCCCTGGCTGCGTGCCTTGAGGGTGAAGCCCTCGAACGGCATGCGCTCGACCTTGAGGCTGTCCAGGCTCAGGCTGAGCGTTGCCTCCAGACGCCGCAGGCGCTCGACGGGCAGCACCGGCTCGTCGCTCCAGGCCTGCTGTGTCGGCTTGTCCGGTAGCGGTGTGGTGCCACTGGCGACCGCGGCGGCCTCGCTGGTCTTCACTTCGCTGTCACGCGCGGTGTCTTGCGCGGTTTGCTTGGCGACGGGCGGCAGGTAGCGGTCCAGATCGAGGCGGTCGCCCTTGAGCTCCACACGCAGCGCCTGGCGCGCGAAGTCGCTGATGCCGAGGGTGCCGCTGAAGATGCTGTCGTCCAGCTTCAGCGTGGCCTCTTCGAGGATCAGGCTGTTCGGGCTGCCGGCCAGGCGGCTCATCAGCTCGACCTTGCTCAATGCGCCGCTATCGGCGGTGACCGGCAGCGGCTGGCCGATGCCCTCGAGGAACTGGCGCAGGTTGAATTGCGCCACCGTCAGTGCGCCGCCGAGCTTGGGCTGGTCGTCCAGGTCGCGCAGCTTCAGTTCGCCGAGCCCGCGTAGTTCGTTGGCGGTGAACTTGAGGCCGTTCCATTCGGCGACCTGCGCGGCGCGGTCGACCAGCAGCTGGCCCTGGGCGCTGAAGGTCAGGGTCTTGCCCTGCAGCGGCTCACCCGAGGCCTCGCCGCTCAGGCGCAGGTCTTCGAGTTGGTAGCGCTTGAGCCGGTTGTCGAAGCGCAATGCGCCCTGCAGCTCGGTGCGGGCGCGCATCACCGGCTGGTTGCTGCCGAAGAAGGCGTTGAGCTTGAGCGGGATGGGACTGCCTTCGCGGATCGCGCCGGTGCTCAGTTCGATGCTTTCGGCGCTGTATTGCTGGCCGCTGCGGGCATCCTGGTAGGTGACCCGGGCGTCGCTGACGGTGAGGCTGTCGATGTCCAGCTTGAGCGGTTTGCCGCTCTTGCCCTGAGCGGGCTCGGCCGGCGTCGCGGTGGTCGCTGCCGGTTGCTCGCTGGCGGGCTGCGCCGCCGGCTGGCCGATGCCTTCCCAGTTGCCGCGGCCCCGCTGATCGCGGCTCAGGGTCAGATTGAGGCCGTTGACGGTGATGTCGCTCATCTGTACTTCGCGCTGCAGCAGCGGCAGCACACGCACCGAGAGGCCGAGCATGCGCAGGTCGGCAAGCGGCTGGTCGGGCGTCTGTGTGCTCGCCAGCGTGGTCTCGTGCAACTCCAGGCCGAGCCAGGGGAACAGGCTCCAGCCGATGTCGCCGTTGATGGTGAGCTCCAGGCCGGCCTTGTCGCGTGCCAGCTGGCGGATTTCGTCCTTGTAGTCGTTGGGATCGAACAGGTGGGTCAGGGCGAAGCCCGCCGCCACGACGATCAGCAACAGCCCGAGAATGGCCAGACCCAGGATTTTGCCGAGCGATTTCATGGACGAATCCTTGTGTTAGAGCGTTCTGAAAGGAGGCGAAGTATAGCCCTGTGCCAGCGCCCTGGTCGGCGTGCGGCCGGCTTTGGAGTGGCTGGTCGAGAGCGGGTTCCGTGGCCGCTCAGAGCGGGTCCAGCGGCAGGTGCAGGCGCGCCGCCAGTGCGCGGGCTTCCAGGTGGCCGGCGGGCGCCGCCAGGCGCAGCGGCTTGCCGGCTTGCGCGGCCAGGCGCTGGGTTTCTTCCAGCAGGCGACGTCCGACGCCGCGCTGGCGGGTGAGCTTGCGCACGCACAGGTGCGACAGGCGCCAGGTGCCGTCGCCGCGCTGCAGCACGGCGGCGCCGAGCAGGCGATCGTTGAAGCGCCCGGCGATCAGGCTGCCATCGGCCAGCGCCGACTCGATCAGCGCCTCGGCACTGGCATGGGGAGCCAGCAGCCAGGCGGGGGCGTCGGCGTAGATCTTCGCCAGGTCGCTGCGATCCTGCGGGCTGGGTTGAGTGACGGTTTCGACGTAGACGGGCATGTTGACCTGGCGGCTGCTGGCGGAGGTGGCGCCAAGCATACCGCCGAAGGCAGCGGGCCGCACGGCGCGCGGGCGGCGGCGTATCCCCGCTGCGACATTTGGGCCTATAATGCAGCCCTTTTCGCCCCACGATCAGCGGAGCTGTTGGATGTCCGAACGTACGGCTTGCGTAGAGCGCAACACCCTGGAAACCCAGGTCAAGGTCACCATCAATCTGGATGGCACCGGCAAGGCGCGCTTCGCCATCGGTGTGCCTTTCCTCGAGCACATGCTCGACCAGATCGCCCGCCACGGGCTGATCGACCTCGACATCGAGTGCAACGGCGACCTGCACATCGACGACCACCACACCGTCGAGGACGTCGGCATCACCCTCGGCCAGGCCTTCGCCAAGGCGGTCGGCGACAAGAAGGGCATGACCCGCTACGGGCATTCCTACGTGCCGCTGGACGAGGCGTTGTCGCGCGTGGTGATCGACTTCTCCGGGCGCCCGGGCCTGCAGATGCACGTGCCCTTCACTCGCGCCACGGTCGGCGGCTTCGACGTCGACCTGTTCCAGGAATTCTTCCAGGGCTTCGTCAACCACGCGCTGGTGAGCCTGCACATCGACAACCTGCGCGGCAGCAATACCCACCACCAGATCGAAACGGTGTTCAAGGCCTTCGGCCGCGCCCTGCGCATGGCCATCGAGCTCGACCCGCGCATGGCCGGGCAGATGCCCTCGACCAAGGGATGCCTGTGATGCAGACCGTCGCCGTCATCGACTACGGCATGGGCAACCTGCACTCGGTGGCCAAGGCGCTGGAACATGTCGGCGCCGGCCGCGTGCTGATCACCAGCGATGCCCAGGTGATCCGCGAGGCCGACCGCGTGGTGTTTCCCGGCGTCGGTGCGATCCGCGACTGCATGGCCGAGATTCGTCGCCTGGGTTTCGACGAGCTGGTCCGCGAGGTCAGCCAGGACCGCCCGTTCCTCGGCATCTGCGTCGGCATGCAGGCGCTGTTCGAGCGCAGCGAGGAAAACGGTGGCGTCGACTGCATCGGCCTGTTCCCCGGCCAGGTGCGCTTCTTCGGCAAGGACCTGCACGAGGATGGCGAGCACCTGAAGGTGCCGCACATGGGCTGGAACGAGGTCAAGCAGGCGGTCGACCACCCGCTGTGGCACAACATTCCGGACAACGGTCGCTTCTACTTCGTGCACAGCTACTACGTCGAGGCCGGCAACCCGCGCCAGGTGGTCGGCTCCGGCCACTACGGCAAGGACTTCGCCGCGGCGCTGGCCGAGGGCTCGAAGTTCGCCGTGCAGTTCCACCCCGAGAAGAGCCACACCCACGGCCTGCAGTTGCTGCAGAATTTTGCCGCCTGGGATGGGCGCTGGTAAGACTCCGAGCCGCAAGCCGCAAGCTGCAAGCTGCAAGCCGCCGTGCTTGAAGCTTGCAGCTTGAAGCTTGAAGCTCTTTTTCCGAAGGAAAAAGACATGCTGATTATCCCTGCAATCGATCTGAAGGACGGTGCCTGCGTGCGCCTGCGCCAGGGCCTGATGGACGATGCCACAGTGTTCTCCGACGACCCGGTGGCGATGGCCGCCAAGTGGGTACAGGCCGGCTGCCGCCGTCTGCACCTGGTTGACCTCAACGGCGCCTTCGAGGGCCAGCCGGTCAATGGCGAGGTGGTCACCGCCATCGCCAGGCGCTACCCGCAGCTGCCGATCCAGATCGGTGGCGGCATCCGCTCGCTGGAGACCATCGAGCACTATGTGCGCGCCGGCGTCAGCTACGTGATCATCGGCACCAAGGCGGTCAAGCAGCCGGAATTCGTCGGCGAGGCGTGCCGCGCCTTCCCGGGCAAGGTGATCGTCGGCCTGGACGCCAAGGACGGCTTCGTCGCCACCGATGGCTGGGCGGAAGTCTCCAGCGTGCAGGCCACCGATCTGGCCAGGCGCTTCGAGGCCGATGGCGTCGCGGCGATCGTCTACACCGACATCGCCAAGGACGGCATGATGCAGGGCTGCAACGTCGAGGCCACGGTGGCGCTGGCCAATGCCAGCCGCATCCCGGTGATCGCCTCCGGCGGCATCCACAATATCGGCGACATCCAGAAGCTGCTCGATACCAACAACCCGGGCATCATCGGCGCCATCACCGGCCGCGCGATCTACGAAGGTACGCTGGACGTGGCCGAGGCGCAGGCGCTCTGCGACCTGAAATACAAAGACGAATAAGGCAGCCACAAGCGGCAAGCTGAAGCGCTGCACGGTTCGGCTTGTACTTGACGCTTAGGGCTTGCAGCTTGCAGCTCTTTTTCGGAGAAAAAGCATGGCCCTGGCCAAACGCATCATCCCCTGCCTCGACGTGGACAACGGCCGCGTGGTCAAGGGTGTCCAGTTCGAGAACATCCGCGACGCCGGCGATCCGGTGGAGATCGCGCGGCGCTACGACGAGCAGGGCGCCGACGAGATCACCTTCCTCGACATCACCGCCAGCGTCGATGATCGCGCCACCACCCTGCACACCGTCGAGCGTATGGCCAGCCAGGTGTTCATCCCGCTGACCGTGGGCGGTGGGGTCAGGACCGTGCAGGACATCCGCAACCTGCTCAACGCCGGGGCCGACAAGGTCTCGATCAACACCGCCGCGGTGTTCAACCCGGACTTCGTCGGCGAGGCGGCGGACCGTTTCGGTTCGCAGTGCATCGTCGTCGCCATCGACGCCAAGAAGGTCTCCGCACCGGGCGAACCGGGGCGCTGGGAGATCTTCACCCACGGCGGGCGCAAGCCCACCGGGCTGGACGCGGTGCAGTGGGCGAGGAAGATGGAAGCCCTCGGCGCCGGCGAAATTCTGCTCACCAGCATGGACCAGGACGGCGTCAAGAGCGGCTACGACCTGGGCGTCACCCGCGCCATCAGCGAGGCGCTGTGCATCCCGGTGATCGCCTCCGGCGGCGTCGGCAACCTGCAGCACCTGGCCGACGGCATCCTCGAAGGCAAGGCCGATGCGGTACTCGCCGCGAGCATCTTCCACTTCGGCGAGTACAGCATCCCGGAAGCCAAGGCCTACCTGGCCGCGCGCGGCATCGTGATGCGCTGAGGCTGCGGCTGAGGCTAGAGCTTGGCCTTGCCGAGCAGCCCGCCCAGCGTCGCCTGCAGGTCGGCCGGCAGCACCACCATCTTGGCATTGCCGCTGCCGGCAAGATTCTCCAGCGAGGCGATGTACTTTTCGCCGAGCAGATACATCATCGGTCCGCTGTCGCTGCCGATGGTCTCGGCAACCAGCCGGATCGCCGTGGCCGAGGCGGTGGCCAGTTCCACCTGCGCCGAGGCGTCGCGCTTGGCCGACTCCAGGCGCGCCTCGGCCTCGAGGATCGCCGCCTGCTTGGCGCCTTCGGCACGGGTCACGGTGGCCTTGCGCTCGCGCTCGGCGGCCGCCTGCATCTCCATCGCGCGCTGCATGGACTCGGACGGCGAGATGTCCTGAATCTCGATGCCCTTGACCGTCAGCCCCCAGTCGCCGGCCTGCTCGGCCATGCTGTCGCGCAGCTTGGCCTTGATGATGTCGCGCGAGGACAGCGCCTCGTCCAGCTCCATCTCGCCGATGATCTGGCGCAGGGTGGTCTTGGTCAGGTTGGAGATCGCCGACTTGTAGTCGGTGACGCCGTACACCGCCTTCACCGGATCGGTGACCTTCACGAAGCACAGCGCGTTGGTGAGGATCACCGCGTTGTCCTTGGTGATCACCTCCTGCTGCTCGATGTCGAGGATCTGGTCCTTGGTCACCAGCTTGTAGGCGACGTTGTCCATGTACGGGATCAGGATGTTGAGGCCGGGAATCAGCGTGCGCTGATAACGGCCCAGGCGCTCGACGATCCATTCGTCGCCCTGCGGAACCAGGCGTACGCCCTTGGCGATGGTGGTGAGGATGAGTACCACAACGACGATCGCAATGATCAGACCGGGTGTCATAAACAGCTTCCTTGTTGAGTGAGTTGTTCCGCTTGCAGCACGGGTCGTGTCAGGCCCGGGCGACTTTCACGCTGTTGCCGTCGAAGGCGACGATGCGCACCCGCTCGCCGGCGGCAATTGTCTCGTCGGCCATGCAGTTCCACTGCTCGCTGCCGAGGATCGGCTTCTGGAAGCGCACCTTGCCATGCTGGAAGGGTGCGACTGCGCTGACCAAGAGGCCCACTTCGCCGATGACCTCACCCTGCGCGGTGCCGGACTGCGTCTTCAGCCGGGCGCCGGCGAACACCCTGAACCAGAGCGCGACCATCACCAGCGATGCGCCGCTCCACAGCGCGATCTGCGCGGTCAGCGAAAGGTCGGGCAGCAGCCACATCGCCAGCGCGACCAGCAGCGCGCCGACGCCGAACCAGAGAATGAAGAACGAGGGCACCACCAATTCCATCAGGATCAGCGCGGCGCCCGCGATGACCCAATACCACCACTGAATATCCATGCGTTTCCCTGCAGCAGAGTGTTGGCTCCGGTCGCCCCGACCGGATGCCTGGTCTAGGTTATACGCGGGCCGGGCTGGCAGCACGCCGACTTCGCCACTTTTGCGCAGGCTTCAGCGATAAATTCCAGCTGTACCGTGGGCCGCCATCGCCCGATTGCCGCGAATGGCGATCATCTGGCCGATGTCGACCCACTCGATACCGAGCGCCGCCAGGCTCGGCAGCTCGCGCTCCAGCAGCGCCAGCGTGCTGTCGTAGGGATGGCCGATGAGCACCACCGAGCCCTGCTGGCGCGCCAAGGCGATCGCCGCGCGGAAGCGTTCGGCGACCGCCGCCGGGCTGGCATCGTCATCGAGGAAGATGTCGCGCGACAGGCTCGCCAGCTGCTCGCGCTGGGCGCTGGCGGCGGCGACGGTGCGCGGGCTGGTGCGGCTATCGAGGAAGAACAGGTGGCGCCGCTGCAACTCGCGCATCAGCTCGGTCATCGCCGGCGCTTGCGTGGTCATGACGCTGCCCATGTGGTTGTTCACCCCGCTGGCATGCGGCACCGCCAGCAGCGCGGCGTGCAGCCGGCGCTGGAGCTCGACGTGCGACAGCTCCGGCCGCCAGGCGAAGCGCCCGTCGGCGGGCGCCATCGGCAGGTGCAGCAGCACGGTCTTGCCGGCGCGGTGGGCCTGTTCGGCGAGGTCGGTGGCGTGGCGGGTGTCCGGCAGGATCGCCAGCGCCACCGGCCCCGGCAGCGCCAGCACGCGGCGGTCGCGCGCGGGATGCTGGCCGAGATCGTCGATGACCAGGCTCAGCCGGGCCGGTCTGGTGGCGGTTGTGGGCGTGGCGTCCGGCAGGTCGCCGGCCAGCGCCGCGCTGCTCAGCAGGCCGAGCAGCAGGCCCAGGCGTAGTGCGGCGCGGCGGCAGGCGCCGGTCATTGACCGCGGGTGAGGTTCAGTCCCTTGAGCAGGTTGAGCGCCTGGCCCAGCTGATAATCATCGTCCTGCGGGCGTGGCGAATCGCTGACCACCTGCGTGCTGCTGGGGCGTTCGGGGCCGCCGTTGCCGTTGCCCAGGTGGCCGGCCAGATCCGCTTCACGCAGGTTGTCGCCGGCCTGCTCGCGGGTCAGCTTGGCGCGCGCGACCTCGATGTCCGGCACGATGCCCTGGGCCTGGATCGAGCGGCCGTTGGGCGTGTAGTACAGCGCGGTGGTGAGCTTGAGCGCACGGTCGTTGTTCAGCGGCAGCACGGTCTGCACCGAGCCCTTGCCGAAGCTGTCGGTGCCCATCACCACGCCGCGCTTGTGATCCTGCAGGGCGCCGGCGACGATTTCCGAGGCCGAGGCGCTGCCGCCGTTGATCAGCACCACCAGCGGCACATGTTCGCTGGCATCGGCCGGGTCGGCGCTGAAGCGCAGTTCGGAGTTGGCGATGCGGCCCTTGGTGTAGACGATCAGGCCCTTGGTGAGGAAGTGGTCGGACACCTCCACCGCCGCCTGCAGCACGCCGCCGGGGTTGTTGCGCAGGTCCAGCACCAGGCCGCTGAGCTTCTTGCCGCCGTTGGCCTTCTTCAGCCGCGCCAGCGCCTTGCCGACTTCCTCGCCGGTGTTGATCTGGAACTGGGTGATGCGCAGGTAGCCGTAGCCGGATTCGAGCAGCTGGCTCTTGACGCTCTGCACCTTGATCACCGCGCGCGTCAGCTTGACGTCGAACGGCCGCCCGGCTTCGCGCACCAGGGTCAGGGTGATGCTGCTGCCGGGCTTGCCGCGCATCTGCGCGACGGCGTCCATCATCGACAGGCCCTTGGTCGGCTTGCCGTCGATCTTGACGATCAGGTCGCCGGCCTCGATGCCGGCGCGCGAGGCCGGAGTGTCGTCGATCGGCGAGACCACCTTGATCAGGCCGTCCTCCTGGCCCACCTCGATGCCCAGACCGCCGAACTCGCCGCTGGTGCTTTCCTGCAACTCGGCGAAGGCCTCGGGCTCGAGATAGGCCGAATGCGGATCGAGGTTGCTGAGCATGCCCTTGATGGCGTTTTCCAGCAGCGTCTTGTCGTCGACCGGTTCGACATAGGCGGCCTTGATGCGGTCGAGCACCTCGGCGAAGGTGCGCAGCTCTTCCAGCGGCAGCGGCGCCTTGTTCTTCGACGCCTCCAGCGTCACCGGCGCAGTCGGCTCAGCCGCCGGCTGCTGCGCCCAGGCGCTGCCGTGCAGCCCCAGCACTACGGCCAGGGCGAGCGTGGAGGGTTGGGCGAAACGGCGCAGGTGCAGCATGTCGAACTCCAGTTGTGAGGGCGGCGCTAACCTTGCGCGCGGCACCATTGGGCGGGGTCGCTGGGGCGGCCTTGCTGGCGGATGGCGAAATACAATGCGGACGCTTCCTGGCCGCCGCTGGTTCCCACGGTGGCGATCGGCTCGCCGGCCTTGACGATATCACCGGCGTCCTTGAGCAGGCTCTGGTTGTGTCCGTACAGCGTCAGGTAGCCGTTGCCGTGATCGAGAATCACCAGCAGGCCGGCGCCACGCAGCCAGTCGGCGAAGACCACACGGCCGCCGTGCACGGCACGCACCTGGCTGCCGGCCGCGGCGCCGATCAGCACGCCATCCCACTTGGTTCGAGCGTCGCCGCCGCGCGGAGTGCCGTAGCGGGCGACCAAGCGGCCATCCACTGGCCACGGCAGCTTGCCCTTGGCCTGGGCGAACGGGCCGCCGAAGCTGGCGCCGCTGCTGGACACCAGCGGGCCGGGCGTGACCTTCGCATCGGCCTGGCGCTGTTGCTGCTGGCGCTCGCGTTCGGCGAGCAGCGCACGCTGGCGGGCCTGTTCGGCTTCGCGCGCCTGGCGCGCCAGGGTTTCCTCGATGGTCTTGAGCACGCGTTCGAGTTGCGCCTGCTCCTGGCGGCGGGCCTGCAGCTTCTGTTCGCGGGTGGACAGGTCGCTGTCGAGCTTGGCGAGCGTCTGCTGGCGTTCCTTGCGCACCGCGGCGAGCTGGTTGCGCCGCTCGCGCAGGCCGTCCTGCTGTTCCGCCAGTTTGTTGCGCTGCTGCTCGATGCCGGCCTCGACATTGGCCAGCTGGCGCAGTGTCTCGTTGAAGCTCGCCACCTGCTCGAAGCGGGCCTTGTTCAGGTAGTCGTAATAGGTGAGGGTGCGGCTGAATTTTTCCGGATTCTGCTGGTTCAGCAGCAGCTTGAGGTATTCCTGGCGACCGTTCTGGTAGGCGGCGCGGGCCTGGGTACCGATCAGGCGCTGTTGCTCGATGCGCGCGCCTTCGAGCGTGGTCTTTTCCTCGTCGAGGCGCTCCAGCTCAGACTCGCTGCGGTCGATCTCCTGCTGCAGGGTGTCGACCTGCTTCTCCAGCTCGCCCATCTCGCTCTCGGTGGTCTTGAGCTGCTTCTGCACGCCGGATTTTTCCTGCTCGATCTGCTTGAGCAGCTTCTGCAGTTCGGCGACGTCCTGGCGCGCGGCTTCGATCTGCTTGCGTGCGGCGGCGCGCTCGTCGGCGCTGGCCGTGCCGAGCAGGCAGATGAGGGCGAGGACAAGAAGGGAACGAGGCATGGGAGGGCGTCAACCGAGCGTTATGACCGGCGTAGTATGCCGAAAAAAGCGCCGACAGGCCTCAGGCAAAAGCGCAACGGCGCGCGACCCGTGCCGCGCGCCGCTGGCCGCCTTCAGTCGTTCAGTTCGACGATAGAGCGTCCGGTCATCTCCGCCGGCACCGGCATGCCCAGCAGGGTCAGCAGGGTCGGCGCCACATCGGCCAGCACACCGCCTTCGCGAATGCGCACGTTGCGCTTGCCTATATAGATGAACGGTACCGGCTCGCAGGTATGCGCGGTGTGCGCCTGGCCGGTCATGGCGTCTTCCATCTGCTCGACGTTGCCGTGGTCGGCGGTCAGCAGCGCTTCGCCGCCGACCTTGTCCAGCGCCGCGGCGATACGCCCGACGCAGTGGTCCAGGCATTCGACTGCCTTGACCGCGGCTTCGAATACGCCGGTATGGCCGACCATGTCGCCGTTGGCGTAGTTGACGATGATGACGTCGTAACGCTGGTTCTCGATGGCGTCGACGATGCGGTCGGTGACTTCCGGGGCGCTCATCTGCGGTTGCAGGTCATAGGTGGCGACCTGCGGCGACGGGATCAGGATGCGCTCCTCGCCCTCGAACGGCTCCTCGCGGCCGCCGGAGAAGAAGAAGGTCACGTGCGCGTACTTCTCAGTCTCGGCGATGCGCAGCTGGGTCTTGCCGTTGTTGGCCAGGTATTCGCCGAGCACATTGTTCAGCGCTTGCGGGGCGAAGGCAGCCGGTGCCGGAATGCTCGCGGCGTACTGAGTCAGCATGACGAAGCCGGCCAGCTGCGGCACGCGGGGGCGCTGGAATTCCTTGAAATCGGGCTCGACGAAGGTGCGGGTCAGCTCGCGCGCGCGGTCGGCGCGGAAGTTCATGAACACCACGGCATCGCCGTCCTCCACGCGTACCGCTTCACCGATGGCGGTGGTCTTGACGAACTCGTCGCTCTCGCCGCGCGCGTAGGCGGCGTTCAGGCCGTCCACGGCAGAGGCGGAGCGGTATTCGGCCGTGCCGTCGACGATCAGCCGGTAGGCCTGCTCGACGCGGTCCCAGCGGTTGTCGCGATCCATCGCGAAGTAGCGCCCGACCAGGCTGGCGATGCGGCCCTTGCCGAGGCGGGCGAAGGTGGCATCGAGCAGTTCGATGGAGCTCTGGGCGCTCTTCGGCGGCGTGTCGCGGCCGTCGAGGAAAGCGTGCAGGTAGATCTTCTCGGCACCGCGCCGGGCGGCCAGTTCGGCCATCGCGACCAGATGATCCTGATGGCTGTGCACGCCGCCGTCGGAAAGCAGGCCGAGGATGTGCACCGCCTTGCCGGCGGCGACCGCCTTGTCCACCGCGGCGCAGATGGTCGGATTGGCGAAGAACTCGCCGTCGCGGATCGCCTTGGTGACGCGGGTGAAGTCCTGGTACACCACGCGGCCGGCGCCGAGGTTCATGTGGCCGACCTCGGAGTTGCCCATCTGCCCGTCCGGCAGGCCGACGTCCATGCCGCTGCCGGAGATCAGGCCGTGCGGCTGGGTGGCGCGCAGGCGATCGTAGACCGGGGTATGGGCCGCATGGATGGCGTTGAACTCGGGGCTGTCGCTGTGTCCGAAGCCGTCGAGGATGATCAGGACCAGGGGTTTGGGCACGGCGGTAGGCGCGGCAGACATGCGTTCGGGCTCCTTGCGAGGGGCGGGGTGAAAAAGGCCGCCAGTCTACTGGCTGACCGGGCGGAGGTCACGATTGCTCAGGGTTCAGCCGGGCTGGGGGGCTGTGTATACTGGCCCGCATTTTATCGCCTGGGTACCTGTTGATGCTCGCTAACCTGATTGAATTTGCCTCTAACCACTATGTACTCGTCACGATCTTCGTGGCGTTGCTGGTCCTGCTGGCCGTCACCGAGGCCCTCAAGGGTGGCAAGAGCCTGAGCACCCGCGAACTGACCGCACTGGTCAACAGTGGCGAAGGCGTGGTGTTGGACGTGCGGCCGAAGAAGGAGTTCGACACCGGCCACATCGTCGATGCATTGAACATTCCCCTCGACAAGCTGGTCAGCCGCACCAGCGAGCTGGAAAAGCACAAGGCCAAGACGCTCATCGTGGTCGATGCAATGGGCCAGCACGCCGGAACGGCCTGCCGCGAGCTGCAGAAGGCGGGCTTCACTGCCGTCAAGCTGGCGGGAGGGATTTCCAGCTGGCGCGGCGACAACCTGCCCGTGGTCAAGTGAACATGCCCAACATCGTCATCTATACCACCGCCTGGTGCCCCTACTGCCTGCGCGCCAAGGCGTTGTTGGACAGCAAGAATGTGGCCTACGAAGAAATTCCCGTCGACGGCAACCCGACGCTGCGCGCCGAGATGGCCAGCAAGGCCGGGCGCACGTCGGTGCCGCAGATCTGGATCGGCGAGCGGCATATCGGCGGCTGTGACGACCTCGTCGCGCTGGAGCGCGCCGGCCGGCTCGATCCGTTGCTGCAGGCCTGAGCGCCGCCAGGCACCTCTAATACGAAACGCACAACAGAAGGCTCTGATATGACCGAACAAGCAAACAACGGCGCCGCAGCGCAGAACGAGCAGGGACCGCAATTCTCCCTGCAGCGCATCTATGTCCGCGACCTCTCGTTCGAGGCGCCGAAGAGCCCGGAGATCTTCCGCCAGGAGTGGAATCCCGGCGTCTCGCTGGACCTGAACACCCGGCAGAAGGCCCTGGAAGGCGATTTCCATGAAGTGGTGCTGACGCTCTCGGTCACCGTCAAGACCGGCGAAGAAGTCGCCTTCATCGCCGAAGTGCAGCAGGCCGGCATCTTCCTGATCAAGGGCCTGGACGCCGCCTCCATGAGCCACACGCTCGGCGCCTTCTGCCCGAACATCCTGTTCCCCTACGCCCGCGAAACCCTGGACAGCCTGGTTACCCGCGGCTCGTTCCCGGCGCTGATGCTGGCTCCGGTGAACTTCGACGCGCTCTACGCCCAGGAAATGGCGCGCATGCAGCAAGAGGCCGGCCAGTCCCAGCACTGAGCCGTTGCCGCGCGGGCGGAGTGGCTCGCCAGCTGGCCAGCCACTCTCGTCCGCCACCGGCCCGTCAGCGTACCTGCACCACCAGCTTGCCCACCGCCTTGCGCTGCCCGAGCTGGGCAATCGCCGCGGCAGTCTGCTCCAGAGCAAGGCGTTGCGAGATCAGCGGCCGCAGTCGGCCTTCGGCATGCCAGGCAAACAGTTGTTCGAAGTTGGCGGCATTGTCCTGCGGCTGACGCTGGGCGAACGCGCCCCAGAACACACCGACCAGCGCCGCACCCTTGAGCAGCGGCAGGTTGGCCGGCAGCGCCGGAATATCGCCACCAGCGGCGAACCCCACCACCAGCATGCGGCCGTTCCAGGCAATGCTGCGAAACGCCTCCTCGAACAGCTTGCCGCCGACCGGATCGTAGATCACGTCCACGCCCTGACCGCCGGTCAGCTCCTTGAGCCGGTCGCGCAGGCTCTCGGCGCTGTAGTTGATCAGTTCGTCGGCGCCGGCCTGCTTCGTCACGTCCAGTTTCTCGGCGCTGGAAGCGGCGGCAATCACTCGGGCACCCATTGCCTTGCCGATCTCTACCGCTGCCAGGCCGACTCCGCCGGCCGCACCGAGGACCAGCAGGGTCTCGCCCGGTTGCAGGTTGGCGCGCTGCTTGAGCGCATGCATCGAGGTGCCGTAGGTCATGCCGAAGGCGGCCGCGGTGGCGAAGTCCATCTGCGCCGGAATCGGCAGCACGTTGTACGCCGGTACCGCCACCTGCTCGGCGAAGCTGCCCCAGCCGGTCAGTCCCATGACCCGGTCGCCGACCTTTAGATGGCTGACCTTGGCGCAAATCGCGGCGACCACGCCGGCCGCCTCACCGCCGGGTGAGAACGGCAGCGGCGGCTTGAACTGGTATTTGCCTTCGATGATCAGGGTGTCGGGGAAATTGACGCTGGCGGCGTGGACGTCGAGGAGGATCTCGTTGGGTTTGGGCGTCGGGCTGGCGACTTCCTCGACGACCAGGTTCTCGGCCGGGCCGAAGCTTTTGCACAGGACAGCTTTCATCGGATTTCCTTCGTGATGAGCGGATGGCGCGCGCAGCGCCGCGTAGTCGCGGTTACCGCGCCATGCAGTCTAGAAGGCTAGTACCGGGGTACAACGAGCATCGCCCCCTGTAATCCCGGCGCATAAGCGGGACTTGGGTCGGGGCCGGGCACTGGTTATGCTGGCGGCCGATTCCTGCGGAGCAGCACCGTGAAGCGCATCCTGTTTGTTTTCATCGCCCTGGCGCTGGCCGCGCCGGTCCTGGCCAATTCCCCCGCTGCCGACGAGACCGGCCCGCAAGCGCTCTATTACGCGCTGGTTCCGGCGCTGGTCGGCAACTATGGTTCCGGCGAGCGGCTCAAGTACTACAAGGCCGACGTCGCGCTGCGCATCGCCAGCAAGGAGGCCGAGGACAAGGTCAAGCACCATGAGCCGCTGATCCGCAATCAGCTGGTCATGCTCTTCTCGCAGCAGACCGACGAGAGCCTTGGCAGTGTCGAGGCCAAGGAGAAGCTGCGTCAGGAAGCGCTGAAGCAGGTGCGCGAGGTGCTCACCCAGGAGGAGGGGCAGCCGCTGGTGGAGGACCTGCTGTTCAACAACCTGATCATCCAGTGAGCCGCCTGCTCAACGCATGGCGAGTATGGCGGTCCACTCGGCAGGGCTGACCGGCATCACCGAAAGCCGGCTGCCCTTTTGTACCAGCGGCAGTTGCGCGAGCGCGGGCTCGGTCTTGAGTCGGGTCAGCGTGACCGGGGTGGCGAAACGCTCGACGAAGGCGACATCGACCGCGCTCCAGGGATTCTTGTCGGCGCTGGCCCTGGCGTCGAAATAAGGGCTGGCGGGCTGCAGGGCCGTCGGATCGGCATAGGCCTGACGGGCAATGCGGCCGATGCCGGCGATGGCCGGCACCGCGCAGCTCGAATGGTAGAAGAAGAACAGATCGCCCGCGGCCATCGCGCGCAGGAAGTTGCGTGCCTGGTAGTTGCGTACGCCATCCCAGCGCGCCTGCTGCTGTTTTTCGAGATCAAGGATGGAAAATTCATCCGGTTCGGACTTCATTAACCAGTACGGCATGGAGTTTGCTATCCCCTCGGCGGTTCGATAAGGCCATGTTGGCAAATTCCCCGACGGTCGGTGGCAACGCAGGTTTGCGCGCGCTCGATGCTTAACGGAAAATGCCGCGGCTGTTTGTGGCGTATCGGCTCCTAGAACGATAAATACGTCGACACGACGGCAGATCCGCCTGGCAGGGGGAGGCGATCAGATGAAGCGCAAGCCAGACATTCTTTGGGTATTGGTACTTATCTTCGGACTCGGCGTGGTCACCACGGGCTATACACAGAGCCTGTGGGAACGTCAGAGCGACGCCAGCGTCGCGCCTGCCGTGCAGCAGCAGAGTCGCTGAAGAATGCGCCGCACGGATGCGGCGCGAACATACTCATCGCCCATACCAGCGCCGATCCGTCACCGTAGCCTGCAGCGGCACATCCCAGCTGGCCAGCGTCAGTCGATCCACCTTCTGACATTCATGTGCAAGGCCCAGCAGGGTCGGTTTGTGACTTTTTTTGCGCCTGGCGCGATACGCCAGGCTGCGATCGTAAAATCCGCCGCCCATTCCGAGGCGCCCACCACTCTCGTCGAATCCCACCAGCGGTAGCAGCAACAGATCGAGCGTCCACACGGCGCGCTGCCGTTTGGCGCAGTGTCGTGGTTCGGCGATGCCGAAACGGTTCGGCTTGAGCTGTTCACCGGCACTGACCTGCTGAAACACCATGCGGGTGCGCGGCCAGGGATTGAGTATCGGTAGATAGGTCGCCTTGCCGCGACGCTGGGCTTCGCGCAGCAACGGTCGGGGATCGATCTCGCCGTCGTTGGGCAGATATAGCGCGACGTGGCGCGCCCGGCGAAACAGCGGATGCTGGGCCAGTTGACGATAGAGGCGGCGGGCGGCGAGGCGCTGCTCGGCGGGCGAGAGCGCCCGGCGTGCTTCGCGCAGTTTGCGGCGCAGTGCGGGACGCGAAAGGTCTTGCGCTGCGATCATTGATAATGGCTCCCCAGCATGCCGCTGCCGGCGTAGGCCCTTGAACCCGAGAGTTCAAGGTGGCGACTACAGAGAACCTTCAGGCTTTCCGTCAGGCGGACATGCACACCGGTCCCACTTGTAGCCTCCGTGGTATTGCTTATCGGGAGAGGGTCATCGCCGACTGGCGTACATGCCAGGGAGTGCTGCGGATTATACCTCAAACTGCCAACCATTTATCAGTTGCCTGGATTCGGGTCGGTGGCCAGGGCGCTGTCCACCCGCTCCAGCAGCATGCGCACATGCTCGCGGGCGCTGCTGGCCTCGGCGTCCAGCCGGTCGTTGCGGTGCAGCAGTTCATGGGTGATGTTCAGCGCGGCCATCACCGCCACGCGGTCGGCGCCGATGACTTTGCCGCTGCTGCGAATCTCGCGCATCTTGCGGTCCAGGTAGCGCGCGGCATTTTCCAGATTGCTGCGTTCTTCTGGCGGGCAGGAAATGCAATATTCCTTGTCCATGATGTGCACGGTGGTGGTGTTCGGCTGGGTCATGAGTCCTGCTCCAGGGCTTTCAGGCGCGAAATCATCGATTCGACCTTCAATCGGGCCAATTCGTTCTTTTCGATCAGATGAGCGCGCTCTTCGCGCCACGCTCGCTCGCTGGCCAGCAGCAGGTGGTTCTGGGCCTTGAGTTGTTCGAGGCGCTGGAGCAGTTGTTCCAGCTTGGCGGTCAGCAACCGCAGATCGGCGTCTTCCATGGGCTTCCTATGGCGCGCGGGGCTGGCTCCTGCGGGCGCCGATGGTCTTGTCTCGGCCGCCGGTGCTAGGATACGAGGCCTTCATTCTAGTCATTGCGCCCCTGTGCGCCTAGCCGCCCATGTCGATTCAGAATTCCCCCTACGCCGCCTTCGCCACCTTGCTGGCGGGCAGCGCCCAAGCCGTTTCCCCTGCCGAGCTGCACGGCCTGCTGCTGGGTCGCAGCTGCGCCGGCGCCGACTTCGCGATCGAGCCCTGGCTGGCCGATGCCGCCGACCTGCTGGGCGAGATGCCCGAAGGCAATGTGCGCCAGGCGCTGATCGGCCTGCAGGAGATGGTCAAGGGCGAGCTGGCCGGCGAGGACATCGCCGTGGTGCTGCTGCTGCCCAACGACGATGCACCGCTGAGCGAGCGCGCGGTGGCGCTGGGGCAGTGGTGCCAGGGCTTTCTCGCCGGCTTCGGGCTGGTCGCCGGCGATCGCGCACTGAGCGCCGAGGCGATGGAGGTGCTGCAGGACCTGTCGGCCATTGCGCAGATCCAGGATGCTCTGGAGGAGTCCGAAGAGGGCGAGAGCGACTACATGGAAGTCATGGAATACCTGCGCGTCGCGCCCGTACTGCTGTTCGCCGAATGCGCCAGGCCGCTCGCGCCGGCGGCAAAACCGTCCCTGCACTGAGGAAGTCACCCGCCCCATGACCCGCATCCCGAAGTCGGAATTCGCCCGTCGGCGCTCGGCGCTGATGGCGCAGATGGAACCCAACAGCATCGCCATCCTGCCTGCCGCGCCAATGTATATCCGCAACCGCGATGTCGAGCATGTCTACCGCCAGGACAGCGATTTCCAGTACCTCTCCGGCTTCCCCGAGCCGGAGGCGGTGATCGCCCTGATCCCCGGCCGTGAGCACGGCGAATACGTGCTGTTCTGCCGCGAGCGCGATCCCGAGCGTGAACTGTGGGACGGCCTGCGCGCCGGCCAGGACGGCGCCATCAAGACCTACGGCGCCGACGACGCTTTCCCCATCGGCGATATCGACGACATCCTTCCCGGTCTGATCGAAGGGCGCGAGCGCGTCTACTACGCCATCGGCACCAACGAGGCCTTCGATCACCGGCTGATGGAGTGGATCAAGACCATCCGCGCCAAGGCCCGTCAGGGCGCGCAGCCGCCGAGCGAGTTCGTCGCGCTCGATCACCTGCTGCACGACATGCGCCTGTACAAGTCGGGCAACGAGGTGAAGGTGATGCGGCACGCCGCGCAGATTTCCGCGCGTGCGCACATCCGTGCCATGCAGGCCAGCCGCGCAGGCCTGTCCGAGTACCACCTGGAAGCCGAGCTGGACTACGAATTCCGCAAGGGCGGGGCGAAGATGCCGGCCTATGGCTCGATCGTCGCCGCCGGGCGCAACGCCTGCATCCTGCACTACCGCGAGAACGATGCGCCGCTCAAGGACGGCGACCTGGTGCTGATCGACGCCGCTTGCGAGATCGACTGCTATGCCAGCGACATCACCCGTACCTTCCCGGTCAGCGGCCGCTTCTCGCCCGAGCAGAAGGCCATCTACGAGCTGGTGCTCAAGGCCAACGAGGAAGCCTTCAAGCACATCGCGCCCGGCAAGCACTGGAACGAGGCGCACGAAGCCACGGTGCGGGTGATCACCGCCGGGCTGGTGGAGCTGGGGCTGCTGCAGGGCGAGATCGACGAACTGATCGCCAGCGAAGCCTACAAGCCGTTCTACATGCACCGCGCCGGCCACTGGCTGGGCATGGACGTGCACGACGTCGGCGACTACAAGATCGGCGGCGAATGGCGCGTGCTCGAGCCGGGCATGGCGATGACCGTCGAGCCGGGCATCTACATCGCCGCGGACAACCCGAACGTGGCCAGGAAGTGGCGCGGCATCGGCGTGCGCATCGAGGACGATGTGGTGGTCACCAAGAGCGGCTGCGAGATTCTCACCACCGGCGTGCCGAAAAGCGTCGCCGAGATCGAGGCGCTGATGGCTGCCGCGCGCGAGCAGGTCGCCTGACATGCAGACCCTGGCGATCATCGGCGGCGGCCTGGTCGGCGCCAGCCTGGCGCTGGCATTGCAGGCTGGCGCGCGTGAACGCGGCTGGCGGATTCACCTGATCGAGCCGTTCCAGCCGGGGCACGAATACCAGCCCAGCTACGACGCGCGCTCCACGGCGCTGTCCTGGGGCACCCGGCTGATCTACCAGCGCCTCGGCGTGTGGCCGCGGATCGCCGAGCGTGCTGAGCCGATCCGCCGTATCCACGTGTCCGAGCGCGGGCGTTTCGCCGCCGCGCGGCTGGACGCCGCCGCCGAGGGAGTGGAGGCGCTGGGCTACGTGGTCGAGAACGCCTGGGTCGGCCATTGTCTGTGGCAGGCGCTGGACGAGCGGGTGGTGGTGCGCGACTGCCCGGCCGAGGTGCAGCGGCTGCAGCCGACCGAGGGCGGCTATCGCCTGACGCTGGCCGACGGGCGCGAGCTGGACTGCGCGCTGGCAGTGCTGGCCGACGGCGGCCGCTCCGGCCTGCGCGAGCAACTGGGCATCCATGTCCAGCGTCGGCCCTACGGTCAGAGCGCGCTGATCGCCAATGTCAGCCCGGCGCGCGCGCATGCGGGGCTGGCCTTCGAGCGCTTCACCGCGGACGGGCCGATGGCGCTGCTGCCGGTACGCGACAACCGCTGCGCGCTGGTCTGGACGCGTCCGCCGGCGGAGGCGGCGCGGCTGGCGGCATTGCCCGAGGCGCAGTTCCTCGCCGAACTGCAGCAGGCCTTCGGCTACCGCCTGGGCGCGTTCCGTCAGGTCGGTACGCGGCATCTGTATCCGCTGGCGCTGGTCGAGGCCGAGGAGCAGGTGCGCGCCGGGCTGGTGGTGCTGGGCAATGCCGCGCACAGCCTGCATCCGATCGCCGGGCAGGGCTACAACCTGTCGTTGCGCGACGTGGATGCGCTGAGCGCCGCGCTGCTCGCCAGCCCGGCCGGACCCGGTGATCTCGCGGTGCTGCGCGGCTATGTCGAGCGCCAGCAGCGCGACCAGTTGCTGACCGTCGGTTTCTCCGATCAGGTCACCCGGCTGTTCGGCGACTCGGCCACACTGATGAGCGCCGGGCGCAACCTCGGCCTGCTCGGGCTCGACCTGCTGCCGCCAGCCAAGCACTGGTTCGCCCGGCAGGCGATGGGCCTGGGCACGCGCGCCGGCTAGGCCGCGCGCGGCAGTCCTGTCATTCCACCTCGATTCACGCCGCAGCCGCGGCAGACCGGGAGAGTAGCGATGCAAGCGGATCTGATCATCGTCGGCGCGGGAATGGTCGGCAGCACCCTGGCCCTGGCACTGCAAGGCAGCGGGCTGAAGGTCGCGATCGCCGATGCCGGCCCGCTGACGCTGGCGCCGTTCGATGCGCAGGGCGCGTTCGAACCGCGGGTCAGTGCGCTCTCCACCGCCAGTCAGCGCATCCTCGAACGCGTCGGTGCCTGGCCCGGCATCGCCGCGCGGCGCGCCAGCCCCTACGGCGACATGCGCGTGTGGGATGGCTCGGGCACCGGGCAGATTCATTTCAACGCGGCGACCGTGCACGCCGAGGTGCTCGGCCACATCGTCGAGAACCGCGTGGTGCAGGATGCCCTGCTCGAAGCGCTGCAGGCCCGCGGCACGGCCGAGCTGATTGCCGACGCGCGACTGGAGCAACTGCGCGAGGACGAGGACGGCTGGCAGCTCAGCTTCGGCGATGGCCGGCAGCTGCGCGCGCCGCTGCTGGTCGCTGCCGACGGCGCGAACTCGGCGGTGCGCCGTTTGGCCGGCTGCGAAACGCGCGAGTGGGACTACTTTCACCATGCCATCGTCACCAGCGTGCGCTGCGCCGAGGCGCACCGACGTACCGCCTGGCAGCGCTTCACCGACAACGGGCCGCTGGCGTTCCTGCCGTTGCAGCGGGACGGCGACGAGCACTGGTGCTCGATCGTCTGGTCAGTGACCGAGGATGAGGCCCGGCGGCTGATGGCGCTCGAGGACGAGGCCTTCCGTGCGGCGCTGGGGCGGGCTTTCGAACAGCGTCTGGGCGAGGTGCTGGAAGTCGACCCGCGGCTGTGCATCCCGCTGCGCCAGCGGCATGCCAAGCGCTACGTGCGCGCCGGGCTGGCGCTGATCGGCGATGCCGCGCACACCATCCACCCGCTGGCCGGCCAGGGCGTGAACCTCGGCCTGCTGGATGCCGCGGTGCTGGCCGAGGTGCTGCAGGCGGCGCTGGCGCGCGGCGAGCGCCCGGCGGACCTGCGCGTGCTCAGCCGTTTCGAGCGCCGGCGCATGCCGCACAACCTGGCGATGATGGCGGCGATGGAGGGGTTCGAGCGCCTGTTCCAGACCGATCGGCTGCCGCTGCGCTGGCTGCGCAATGCCGGGCTGAAGGGCGCCGAGGCGCTGCCGGAGGTCAAGGCGCTGTTCGTACGCCAGGCGCTGGGCCTGGGCGGCGATCTGCCGCAGCTGGCGCGCCGCTGATGATGGCCGATGGCAAAAAAACATTGCATGCGCGCATTGTCGCATTGAGAAGCTAAATAGGATTCACTACTATTCGGCCTCTACCCAGACCCAACCGAGAGGCTGATCCATGCAGGTAAGCAAAGGTTTACTCGCCGCTCTGGCGCTCAGCGCGCTGTCGAGCGCCGTCCAGGCTGCCGATGAAGTGGTGGTTTATTCGTCGCGTATCGACGAGCTGATCAAGCCCGTGTTCGATGCCTACACCAAGCACAGCGGCGTCGCGGTGAAGTTCATCACCGACAAGGAAGCGCCGCTGATGGCCCGCATCAAGGCCGAGGGCGAGAACACGCCGGCCGACCTGCTGCTGACCGTCGACGGCGGCAACCTCTGGCAGGCCGAGGAAATGGGGCTGCTGCAGCCGCTGGACTCCGCGGTGGTCAAGCAGAACATCCCGTCGCAGTACCGCTCATCCAAGGATGCCTGGACCGGTCTGTCGCTGCGCGCGCGCACCATCGTCTACTCGCCGGAGCGGGTCAAGGACGGTGAGCTGACCACCTACGAAGCACTGGCTGACGACAAGTGGGACGGCCGCCTGTGCCTGCGCACCAGCAAGAAGGTCTACAACCAGTCGCTGACCGCCACGCTGATCGAGACGCACGGCGCCGAGAAGACCGAGCAGATCATCAAGGGCTGGGTCGGCAACCTGGCGACCGACGTCTTCGCCGACGACACCGCGCTGATTCAGGCCATCGACGCCGGCCAGTGCGATGTCGGCATCGTCAACACCTATTACTACGGCCGCCTGCACCAGCAGAACCCGGCGCTCAAGGCCAAGCTGTTCTGGCCGAACCAGCAGGATCGCGGCGTGCACGTGAACCTCTCCGGTATCGGCCTGACCAAGTACGCGCCGAACCCGGACGCGGCGCGCAAGCTGGTGGAGTGGATGACCGGCGCCGAGGCGCAGAGCATCTTCGCCGACATCAACATGGAATATCCGGCCAACCCGCAGGTGAAGCCGTCCGCCGAGGTGGCTGCCTGGGGCGAGTTCAAGGCCGACACCATTCCGGTCGAAGTCGCCGGCAAGCGTCAGGCCGAGGCGATCAAGCTGATGGACCGCGCCGGCTGGCGGTAATGCTGCAGCGCGGCACGGCGCGGGCGGTGCGTGGCTGAGATCAGGCCGCGCGCGCCGTCCGCCTCGCCGCTACGGTTATACTCGGCGCCCCGGTTGATCCGGGGCGTTGTCTTTTCCGCATCCGAGGCTTGCGTGTCCCACTCCGTCGAGCACCGCTGGTATCCGATCACCTTCGTCGTTGCGGCGCTGGTGCTGCTGCCGCTGAGCGTTCTGCTGTTCAGCTGGCATGACATTGATCGGGAAATCTGGTCGCACCTGTGGGATACCCAGATGCCGCGGCTGCTGGGCAATACGCTGATGCTGCTGCTCGGCGTCGGCGCGGGCGTCACGGTGCTGGGCGTCAGCCTCGCCTGGCTGACCTCGCTCTGCGAATTTCCCGGACGGCGCTGGCTGGACTGGGCGCTGATGCTGCCCTTCGCGATTCCCGCCTATGTGCTGGCGTTCGTCTTCATCGGTCTGCTCGACTTCGCCGGACCGGTGCAGACGCTGGCGCGCGAGTGGTTCGGCAGCGGCATCCGCTTCCCGCGGGTGCGCTCCACCGGCGGGGTGATCGTGGTGCTGGTGTTGGTGTTCTACCCCTATGTGTACCTGCTGGCGCGCTCGGCGTTCCTCGCCCAGGGACGCGGCCTGATGGAGGCGGCGCGGGTGCTCGGCCAGTCACCCTGGCGGGCCTTCTGGACCGTGGCGTTGCCGATGGCGCGGCCGGCGATCGGCGCCGGGCTGGCGCTGGCAGTGATGGAGACGCTGGCCGATTTCGGCGCGGTCTCGGTGTTCAACTTCGATACCTTCACCACGGCGATCTACAAGACCTGGTACGGCTTCTTCAGCCTGACCAGCGCCACCCAGCTGGCTAGCCTGCTGCTGCTGGCGGTGATGCTGGTGCTCTATGGCGAACGCCGCGCCCGCGGTGCGGCGCGCCCGGTGAGCGAACGCGCCAGCACGGTGGCGCTGTATCCGCTGCGCGGTGTCAAGGCATTCGCCGCCAGCGCCTGGTGCGGGCTGGTGTTTCTCTGTGCGTTCATCGTGCCGGTGCTGCAGCTGCTGGTGTGGTTCTGGCAGCGCGGCCGCTTCGATCTCGACGAGCGCTACACCGGGCTGATCCTGCATACCCTCTATCTCGGCGGCATGGCCGCGCTGATCACGGTCAGCATCGCCCTGCTGCTGGCCTTCGCCCGGCGCCAGGCGCCGGTGCGCAGCATTCGCGCGGCCGTCGGGCTGGCCAACCTGGGTTACGCGCTGCCGGGCTCGGTGCTGGCGGTGGCGATCATGCTGGCGTTCAGCTATCTGGACCGGCAGCTGGTGATTCCGCTGTCCGACTGGCTGGGCGGCGCCGGCAAGCCGGTGCTGCTGGGCAGCCTCGGCGCGTTGCTGCTGGCCTATCTGGTGCGTTTCATGGCGGTGGCCTTCGGCCCGCTGGAGAGCAGCCTGGCGCGCATTCGCCCGTCGCTGCCACAGGCATCGCGCAGCCTCGGCGTCGGCGGTCTGGCGCTGTTCGTGCGGGTCTACCTGCCGCTGCTGCTGCCCGGCACGCTGAGCGCCGCGCTGCTGGTGTTCGTCGACGTGCTCAAGGAAATGCCGGCAACGCTGCTGATGCGTCCGTTCGGCTGGGACACTCTGGCAGTGCGCATCTTCGAGATGACCAGCGAGGGCGAGTGGGCGCGCGCCGCACTGCCGGCGCTGACGCTGGTGCTGGTCGGCCTGCTGCCGGTGATCCTGCTGATCCGCCGCTCGGCCCGGGGCTAGAGCGCCGTCGCCAGGTGTGATCGCGCGCACGTTTGGCTCGGCGTCGGGCTGCCGTGACCTGTCACAACCTTGGGGCTACAATGCGCGCCATTCGAACGCCGGCGCTCGCTGCGCAACCGGCTCAGTCAGGCTTTACAAGGCCGTTTCGGCGACCTGCCCGGAAGGAGAAACCCATGGGTCAGCGTACTCCCCTCTACGCTCAGCACCTTGCGCTCGGCGCCAAGATGGTCGATTTCGGCGGCTGGGACATGCCGCTGCATTACGGCTCCCAGGTCGAGGAACATCAGCAGGTGCGGCGTGAGTGTGGAGTGTTCGATGTCTCGCACATGACCGTCATCGATGTCGCCGGGCCGCAGGCCATGCCCTATCTGCAGCGCCTGCTGGCCAACGACGTGGCGCGCCTGCGGCACGTCGGCCGGGCGCTGTACAGCACCATGCTCAACGAGCGCGGCGGTGTGGTCGACGACCTGATCGTCTACCTCACCGACTGGGGCTACCGCCTGGTGGTCAATGCCAGTACCCACGACAAGGACCTGGCCTGGCTGCAGGCGCAGGCCAGCGGTTTCGAGGTCGAGCTCCACGAGCGCGCCGAGCTGGCGATGCTGGCGATCCAGGGGCCGCACGCGCGCGTGCGTACCGCCGAACTGGTGGACCGGCCGCGCGCCGCGCTGATCCAGGAGCTCAAGCCGTTCCACGGTCTGGCCGAGGGCGACTGGTTCATCGGTCGCACCGGCTACACCGGCGAGGATGGGCTGGAGATCATCCTGCCGGCCGAGCAGGTCGCGGATTTCTTCACCGAACTGGTCGGCGCCGGCATTCCGCCGATCGGCCTGGGCGCGCGCGACACCCTGCGCCTGGAGGCGGGCCTGAATCTCTACGGCCAGGACATGAGCGAGGACGTCTCGCCGCTGTCGTCGAACCTCGGCTGGACCGTCGCCTGGGAGCCGGCGGCACGTGACTTCGTCGGCCGCACCGCGCTCGAGCGACAGCGGCTGCGCGATGACCTGCCGCGGCTGGTCGGGCTGGTCATGGAGGAGCGCGGCGTGCTGCGCGCCCATCAGGTGGTGCGGGTGAGCGGAATTGGCGAAGGCGAGATCACCAGCGGCAGTTTTTCGCCTACGCTTGGCAAGTCGATCGCGCTGGCGCGTGTTCCGGCCGCCACCGAAGAGCGTGCGGAGGTGGAAATCCGCGGCAAATGGTATCCGGTGCGTGTCGTGCAGCCGACCTTCGTGCGCAACGGCAAGGTACTGGTGTAAATTCTGGCGACCGCTTCGCACGATGGCTTAGCGTGTCTGTACTGGACAGCCTCGAGGACAATACGAATGAGCGAAATTCCCAGCGATCTGCGTTACGCCGCCAGCCACGAATGGGCCCGCCTCGAAGCGGATGGCAGCGTCACCGTCGGTATCTCCGATCATGCCCAGCAGGCTCTGGGCGACGTGGTCTACGTCGAGTTGCCGGAGGTCGGCCGCCAGCTTGCGGCGGGCCATGAGGCCGGTGTGGTGGAGTCGGTGAAGGCGGCGTCGGACATCTATGCGCCGGTTTCCGGCGAGGTCATCGCGATCAACGAGGCGCTGGCCGACTCGCCCGAGCAGGTCAACAGCGACCCGTACGGCAGCTGGTTCTTCCGTCTGCAGCCCAGCGACAAGGCGGAACTGGACAAGCTGCTCGACGCGGCGGCCTACCAGGCAGCTTGCGACGCCTGAGTCGCTTCGCCGGTCAGACAAGCCCCGCAGTGTCGGGGCTTTGTTTTTTCGTGAGCCTGCGGCCGAAAGCGGTTTCAGGCTTCGGGCTGTTTCTCGAGCAGTCCCAGCCAGTCGGCCAGCACCTGCTGCGCCTGCTCCACGCCCTGGCGCTTGGGCGCAGAGAACAGCTGCACGCTCGCCGCGTCGCCCCATTGCTTGTGCACGTCGCGCTGGATCGTCAGCAGGGCGGTCTTGGCGGCGCCGAAGGCGAGCTTGTCGGACTTGGTCAGCAGGATGTGCAGCGGCATCTGGCTGGCGCTCGACCAGTCCAGCATCATGCAGTCGAACTCGGTCAGCGGATGACGGATGTCCATCATCAGGAACACCCCGGCCAGGCTCTCGCGGCTGCCCAGGTAGGCTTCCAGGTGGCGCTGCCAGTGCTGCTTGAGCGGAATCGGCACCTTGGCATAACCGTAGCCAGGCAGGTCGACCAGGCGGCGCTCGTCGTCGAGGCGGAAGAAGTTGAGCAGCTGCGTGCGCCCCGGCGTCTTCGAGGTGCGCGCCAGGTTGGCATGGGTCAGGGTATTCAGCGCGCTGGACTTGCCGGCGTTCGAGCGGCCGGCGAAGGCGACTTCCCATCCTTCATCGGCCGGGCACTGATCGACCTTGGCGGCGCTGATCATGAAAGTGGCTTGCTGGCAGAGGCCGAGAATCGGGTTCTTGGGGAGCATGGGGCGGTCCGGTGCGTGCGCGGAGGGAGGGGTGCGGCAATGGTTCGTTTCCGTTTCAGGAGCGGAAGTATATAATGCCGCGGATTTTATGTGCGCTTTGGCCTTGTCCAGCCCGGAAGTGGCGCACCATGCATAACGAGCGCTGCCGTAGTCCCGCGGATGCGAGCGGCCCGACCGATCGATTTCCTTATAACCCTTAGCCGTAGTTGGATGAGCTGATGAACAAAGTACTCGTGAGTCTGCTGTTGACCCTTGGCATCACCGGTATGGCCCACGCGGCTGGAGACGCCGCAGCGGGTCAGAGCAAAGCTGCCGTGTGTGGTGCCTGCCACGGAGTGGACGGCAACAGTCCGGCCCCGAACTTCCCGAAACTCGCCGGTCAGGGTGAGCGCTACCTGCTCAAGCAGATGCAGGACATCAAGGCTGGCAGCACTCCGGGCGCGGCCGAGGGCGTTGGTCGCAAGGTGCTGGAAATGACGGCGATGCTCGATCCGCTGAGCGATCAGGACCTGGCTGACATCGCTGCCTACTTCGCCAGCCAGACGCCGACCGTCGGCATGGCCGATCCGGCGCTGGTCGCGCAGGGCGAGAAACTGTTCCGCGGCGGCAAGCTGGACCAGGGCATGCCCGCCTGCACCGGCTGCCACGCACCGAACGGCGTGGGCAACGACCTGGCGGCATTCCCGCAACTGGGGGGCCAGCATGCCGCCTATACCGCCAAGCAGCTGACCGATTTCCGCGAAGGCACCCGCACCAACGACGGCGACACCATGATCATGCGTGGCATCGCGGCCAAGCTGAGCAACAAGGACATCCAGGCACTGTCGAGCTACATCCAGGGCCTGCACTGATCGCCGGCTGACAGGTGATCCGTTGAAAAAGGCGCCCGGTCGCAAGACCGGGCGCCTTTTTTTCGTTCCGGCGCCGCTACAATAGCCATTCACTGCTGCAGGCGAAGACGCAAATCGCTGGTGAGAGCGGTCGTTTTGCGGCAGCCTGTCATGCCTTGCCAGATGTTTACAGGAGTCCTCCATGCGCAAACTCGTCATTTCCGCCATCCTTGCCGCCGCGAGCCTGTTCGGCCTGCCGGCCGTGGCCGCCGACTACCAGGCGGGCAAGGAGTACGAGGTGCTGAGCAGCCCGGTGCCGGTCGCCGAACCGGGCAAGATCGAGGTGGTCGAGCTGTTCTGGTACGGCTGCCCGCACTGCTACCAGTTCGAACCGGTGATCAACCCGTGGGTCGAAAAACTCCCCGCGGACGTCGCCTTCCGGCGCATTCCGGCCATGTTCGGCGGCATCTGGAACACCCACGGCCAGCTGTTCATCACCCTCGAATCGATGGGCGTGGAACAGCAGGTGCATGACGCGGTATTCGCCGCCTATCACCAGGAGCGCAAGAAGCTCGCGACGCCCGAGGAGATGGCCGAATTCCTCGCCGGTCAGGGCATCGACAAGGATGCCTTCCTCAAGGCTTACAATTCCTTCGGCGTGAAGAGCCGCGTGGAGCAGGCCAAGAAGCTGGGCATGGCCTACCAGATCAGCGGCGTGCCGGTGCTGATCGTCAACGGCAAGTACCGTTTCGACCTCGGCTCGGCCGGCGGCCCGCAGGGCACCCTGGACGTGGCTGATTTCCTCATCGAAAAAGAACGCGCCGCGCGGTAACCGGCGATGCTGCGGCGCTGGTATCCGACCCGCCCGGCTAGTCCGGGGCAGCCGCGAACCAACGCGCACTGCGTGCCGCAGACAGGCCTGCCGTCGGACGGGCGTCTGCGCCTGCTGAGCTTCAACATCCAGGTCGGGATCAGCACCGAGCGTTACCACCACTACCTGACTCGTAGCTGGCAGCATCTGTTGCCGCATCCGGGGCGGGCGCTGAACCTGCAGCGCATCGGCGAGCTGATCGGCCGCTACGACCTGGTCGCGCTGCAGGAGGTCGACGGTGGCAGCCTGCGCTCCGGCTATATCAACCAGGTCGAGCACCTGGCGCAGCTCGGCGCCTTTCCGTATTGGTACCAGCAACTCAACCGCAACCTCGGGCGCTTCGCCCAGCACAGCAACGGTGTGCTCAGCCGTCTTGCCCCGCAGCAGCTGGAAGACCATCCGCTGCCCGGCCCGGCCGGGCGCGGTGCGATCCTGCTGCGTTTCGGCGAGGGCGAGGACGCGCTGGTGGTGGTGGTGATGCACCTGGCGCTGGGCGGGCGGGCGCGGGTGCGCCAGCTGGCCTACATCCGCGAGCTGATCGGCGGCTATCGGCACCAGGTGCTGATGGGCGACATGAACACTCACGCCAACGAGCTGCTGGAAAATTCTCCGCTGCGCGATCTCGGCCTGCTGGCCCCGCAGGTCGAGGCGACCTTCCCCAGCTGGCGCCCGCAGCGCTGCCTGGACCACATCCTGCTCAGCCCGAGCCTGGCACTCGAGCGTGTCGAGGTACTGCCGCTGCCGATTTCCGATCACCTGCCGGTGGCGATGGAAATCCGCCTGCCCGAGGCGCTCAACGGCAATGCGCTGCCGGCCACGCTGGAGCCGTTGCCGTGAGCGTCGAGAGCGAGCGCTGGAAGGAAAAATACCTGCGCCTGATCGAACAGCAGGAGCAGGTCGAGCGGCGCTGGGAGCAGCGCGTCGACCTGCTGCGGCGCAGCCTGGTGCGCAGCAGCATGGCGGTCGAGGGTGCCGATCCGGCAGTGGAGCAGTGCCTGCGGCAGATGCGCGAGGTACTGCGTGACGGCGATCTGGATGACGGTCTCAGCACGCTGGTGCCGCGCCTGGAAAAGGCCGTGCTGGATTCGGATCGCCAGCGCCAGGAGCGCACCCGGCGCCTGGCCGAGGCGCTGCACGGGCTGGTGAATCCGCTGCTGGCGATGTCGCCGCCGGCGGATGTGCGCCGGCGTCTGAAGCGCTTCGCCCGCAAGCTCGAACCGCGCCTCGCCCGCGCCCGCGAGCTGCCGGCGCTGCTGGGCGAACTCGGCGAGCTGCAGCGCCAGGCTCTCGGCGCGCCGCTGGCCGCCGATGCCGCCGGCGGTGGTTTTCTGCGCCGCATGTTCGCTGGCCGCGAGAGCGTGGCGCTGGACGCCGGGGCCAGCGTGACGGCGGCCGTGCCCGCGCCGCTCGGGCTGGCGGTCGCCGAGTTGCCGGAGCAACCGGACCAGCCGGACCAGCCGGAGCTGGACCCGACGCAGGCCGATCAGCTGTCGGCGGATCGGCCGCTTCCGCTCCCGGCGTACGGGCTGGAGGCCGATGGCCCGCCCGGCGACTCTCCGGCAGATGATCCCGAGCGTGCCCCGGCTGATGTGCCGGAGCCGCCGTACAGCCAGGTGGCCGAGCGCATCGAGGCGGCGCTGCACGGGCTGGTCGGCAGCCTGCGCCTGGGCGAAGCGCAGCGGCTGCGGGCCGAGGCGCTGCACGAGCGCATCCGCCACGGCCTGAACTGGTACGAGCTGGTTCCGGTGCTGGACGATCTGGCGAACCTGCTGCTGGCGGCCAGCGATCAGGATCAGCGCGAGTTCGAGAGCTACCTGAAGACGCTCAACGAGCGGCTGGCGACCATGCAGCAGAACCTCGGCGCCGCGCACGTCGGCCATGCCGCAACGCGCCGCACCGCCGAGGCGCTGGACCACGAGCTGCGCGAGCAGGTCGACGTGCTGCACAACAGCCTGCGCGAGGCCACCGATCTGGCCAGCCTCAAGCGCGTGGTCGAGGCGCGCCTGGATGGCCTGCTGCATACCGTCGGCGACTACCAGCAGCAGCGCAGCGCACACGAGCAGGCGCTGGGCGCGCACCTGCAGGAGCTGGTCGGCCGTGTCGACAGCCTGGAACAGGAGGCGCAGGGCCTGCGTGGTCATCTCGAGGAGCAGCGGCAGAAGGCTCTGTTCGACGGCCTCACCGGCCTGCCCAACCGCACCGCCTGGAACGAGCGACTGGCGCTGGAAACGGCGCGCTGGCAGCGCTATGGCGGCGAGTTGCTGATCGCCATGGTGGACGTCGACCACTTCAAGCGGATCAACGACAGCTATGGCCACCTGGCCGGTGATCGGGTGCTGAAGATCATCGGCGGCGAATTGCGCAAGCGCCTGCGCGCCACCGACTTCATCGCCCGGTTCGGCGGCGAGGAGTTCGCCCTGCTGCTGCCCGCCACCGCGCCCGAGGCGGGGCTGCAGGTGCTCGAAGCGTTGCGCAGCGGCATCGACATCTGCCCGTTCCATTTCAAGGGCGAGCGGGTGCAGATCAGCATCTCGGCGGGCATGAGCGCCTTCAGCGCCGGCGACACGCCCGAGCAGGTCTTCGAGCGCGCCGACCTGGCCCTCTACCGTGCGAAGGACAGCGGACGCAACCGCGTCGAGCGCGGCTGACCGAACAGTCTGTGAGCTACCGCAGCCGCTGCGTATAATCGCGCGCTCGCGCGCCGCCGCGGATCATCCAGTCGTCGACCCGAGGTTCCCCATGAGAATCATCCGCCTTGCCGCGCTCTTCCTGCTGCTGGCCGGCTGCGCCAGCGGGCCGCAGATCGACGACCGCTACCACGCGGTCGGCCAGGACAGCCGCGCGCAGGTCATCGTGTTGCACTACACCTCCAGCGACCTGGAACACTCGCTGGCGCTGCTGACCGAGGGCGAGGTGAGCAGCCACTACCTGATCGGTGCGCAGCCAGCGACCATCTATCGCCTGGTCGACGAGGATCGCCGCGCCTGGCATGCCGGGCAGAGCGAGTGGAACGGGCGCACCTGGCTGAACTCCAGTTCCATCGGCATCGAACTGGTCAATCGCGGCTACGTCGAGGGCGACGATGGCCGGCGCCTCTGGTATCCGTATACGGATGAACAGATCGACGCGCTGGTGCTGCTGCTCAAGGACATCATGCAGCGCCACGGGCTCAAGCCCGGTGCGATCGTCGGCCACAGCGACATCGCCGCGCAGCGCAAGGTCGATCCCGGCCCGCTGTTCCCCTGGAAGCGCCTGGCCGACGCCGGGCTGGTGCCCTGGCCGGATGCCGCGGCGGTGGCGGCGCAGCGTGCGGTATTCGCCGTGACGCCGCCGGATATCGCCTGGTTCCAGCTGGCGCTGCAGCTGCAGGGCTACAAGGTGCCGCGCCACGGTGAGTTGGATGAGGAGACGCGCAACGTGCTCGCGGCCTTCCAGATGAAGTACCGCCCAACGCGCTACGACGGCGAGCCGGACGCCGAAACCGCCGCGCTGCTGCAGGTGCTCAACGGCACGCGCTGAAGCCGACTGTCAGATCGGCAGGGCGATGTAGAAGATGGTGCCGTGGCCGATGCGCGAGTGCACGCCGATGCGTCCGCCATGCAGCTGGGCGATCTCCTTGCACAGCGCCAGGCCGAGCCCGGCGCCGCCGCGGCGGCGGCCGATCTGCACGAACGGCTCGAAGATCCGCGCCTGCTGGCTGTAGGGAATGCCTTCGCCGTTGTCCTCCACGCTGATGATCATCCGCTCGCCGTGGTGGCGCGCCAGCAGGCGCACCTCGCCGCCCTCCGGGGTGTGGCGCAGGGCGTTGCTCAGCAGGTTGTCGAGCAGCCGCTCGATCTGCTGGCGATCGAGCAGCAGGCTGGGCAGCGGCTGCTGCAGTTCCAGCTTCAGTTCGATGTGGCGTTCGGCGGCGGCGACCACGAAGCGCTGGCGCGCCTCGTCGAGCAACTGCGGCACGTCGCACGGCTGCAGCTCCAGCGTCTGCTGGCCGCTCTGGTAGCGCGAGAAGTTCAGCAGGTCGTTGATCAGCCGCACCAGCCGCTGCATCTCCTCGTGCACGGTACTGAGCAGGTCGGATTCGCGGCTGCTGGGCGGGTAGTGCAGGCGTTCGCGCAGCAGGCTGAAGGCCATCTGCATGCCGGTCACCGGGGTGCGCAGCTCGTGCGAGGCGCGCAGCACGAACTCGTTGCGCACGCGCTCGAAGGTGCGCTGGTCGGTGACGTCGTGCAGCACCATCACCGCGCCGCTGATGCTGCCGTCGTGGTGGTTGACCGGGCTCAGGCGCCAGGCCAGCAGCCGGCGTTCGCCATCGGCCTCGATCACCAGGTCCTGCGGCGGCCCGGCGAGCGGCTTGTCGTTGAGCACCAGACGCGTGGCTTCGTCCAGTTCCGGGTAGCCGAGCGCCTCGCCGAGGCGGTGGCCCAGGTACTCGCCCTCCCAAGCCAGCTGGCGCTGGGCGACGGGGTTGGCATGCTCCAGGCAGCCGTGGCGATCGATGATCAGCAGGCCGTCGTCGATGCTGTCGAGCAGGGCCTGCAGGCGCTGCTGGCCATTCATCAGCGCCTGCACGTTGGTCTGCTTGAACTGATGGAGCGCCTGCGCCATCAGGCCGAAGCGCCGGCTCAGCGACGACAGCTCGGCGATCGGCGAGCGCGGCAGCTCGATGCTGAAATCGCCGCGGCCGATCTGGTCGGCCGCCGCCGACAGCCGCTCGATCGGCGCGCCGAAGCGACGGGCGAAGCCGTGCGCGGTGATGAAGCCGATCAGCAGCACGGCGATGCCGGTCAGGCCGAGCAGGCTGGCCAGCAGCATGGCGTGCTCGCGGCTGCGCACCTCGGTGTCGCGGATCGTCGCGTAGGCGCTCTGCTGCATGTCCACCATCAGGGTGCGGACCTGCTTGAAGGCCTGACTCAGCTCGTTTTCCTCCAGCAGCGTCCAGCTCTGGCTGCCCGGCGCATCCAGCACCAGCAGGAAGCTCGCATAGGCGTTGGCGATGCCCTGGAAGGCCAGGCGGTCGCTGTCGTTGCGCGCGCCGGCGATGCCGCGCTCCAGCGAGGCCTGGAAGGTCGCGCGTGCCACGTCCAGCGCCTCGCTATCGCGCTGGTCGCGCAGCAGGATGATCAGGTGGTTGCCGAGCGCCTGGCGCAGCTGCTGGTTGATTTCGATGATGCCGAAGTTGTCGCGGATCAGGTGCTCCTGGCTCTTGGCCATCTGCATGACGCTGACCAGCGCCAGCAGCAGGCCGAGCAGCGCGACCGTCATCAGCGCCGAGAAGCCCAGGAACAGCCGGGTTCTCAGCTTCATCTGCAGCTTCATAGACCGTACTGCTTGCGCTTGCGGTAGAGCGTCGAGGCGTCGATGCCGAGAATCCGTGCGGCCTGCTCGAGGGTATCGCTGGTGCTCAGCACGCCGGCGATGTGCGCCTTCTCCAGCGCTTCCAGGCTCAGCGGTTCGCCGATGCGCGGCGCGTTGCCGGTGACCTGTTCGCCGAGGCCGAGGTGGCTGACCTCGATCATCGGCTGCGGGCAGATGATGCTGGCGCGCTCGATCACGTTGCGCAGCTCGCGCACGTTGCCCGGCCAGCGGTAGGTCTTGAGCGCGGCGAGCGCGGCGTCGCTGAAGCCGCGTGCCGGGCGCCCGTAGTTCTTGACGAAGGAGGCGAGGAAGCGCTCGGCCAGGGCGAGGATGTCTTCCGGGCGCTCGCGCATGGGCGGCAGGTTGAGCGTGATGACGTTGAGGCGGTAGAGCAGGTCCTCGCGGAACCTGCCCTCGCGGACCATCTCCTCGAGGTTGAGATTGGTCGCCGCGAGGATGCGCACGTCGGCGCGGCGGGTCACCGGGTCGCCGACGCGTTCGTATTCCTTGTCCTGGATGAAGCGCAGCAGCTTGGGCTGCAGCGCCAGCGGGAAATCGCCGATCTCGTCGAGAAACAGCGTGCCGCCGTCGGCCTGGTTGACCCGCCCGAGGGTGCTCTCGGTGGCACCGGTGAAGGCGCCGCGGTTGTGGCCGAACAGCTCGCTCTCCATCAGATCGGCCGACAGCGACGGGCAGTTGATGGTGACGAAGGCCTTCTTCGCGCGCCGGCTCCAGGTGTGGATGGCGCGCGCCAGCTCGCCCTTGCCGGTGCCGGATTCGCCGAGGATGAGGATGTTGGCGTCGGTGTCGGCGACCTGCCGCGCGGTTTCCAGCACCGCCATCATCGCCGGGCTGTGCGAGCCGAGCGGATCGCTGCGCTTCTGCATCTCGCCTTCCAGCGCCTCCAGGCGTGCGGCCATCTGCCGGACTTCCAGCTGCTTGGCGGCCGACAGGCGCAGCTGTTCGGGGCTGCACGGCTTGACCAGGTAGTCGGCGGCGCCGGCCTGCATGGCATCCACCGCGGTGTCCACCGCCGAATGCGCGGTGACGATCACCACGCGCATCCACGGCGCCAGGCTGCGCATCTGTTGCAGCACGTCGAGGCCGTTGTCCTCGCCCAGGCGCAGGTCGAGGAAGCACAGGTCGAACACCTGGCGCTGCAGGATCGCCTCGGCCTGCGCCGCGCTGGCGGCGGTCATCACCGTGTAGCCGCGATCCTCCAGGCAGTAGCGGAACGTCCGCAGAATCGCTGTTTCGTCATCCACCAGCAGGATGCGCCCGCCAGTGTCCGTCGTTTGCTCCATGAATGCTCCTAGCGGATTTTGAGGCTGCTGATGCGGCAAGCGGCACTGAGGGGCCGCGGCTGCCTGATGCCCGAGGCGAATTGTTTAGTCTATGAAAAGTCTTGCAAGTTGCACGGTGCGCCGTCGACGTTCCGGCAATCCATGCGCTACGCCGCAGTGGCCGGCATCAGGCACGGGGTACGCGATCCTGAGCGGAGACGGCCATGCAAAATGCACGAGACGGCGGGGCGGCTCGTGCAAAATCAAGGACGATTCGAGCGCGATTCATTTGTAAGTATATGATTTAACAGAATTATTTATTGCGGCAAGGCTGGCACGCGGACTGCAACGTCTCGGTTAATCGCCTACGACATGCTTAGAAGGAGTTGAGGATGAACCGCGAAGCCCGCTTGTCCCTGGCCAGCAAAGGATTGCTTGGCGCCGCAGTGGTGACCTTGATCATGGGAGCCAAACAGCCGATGGACGAACCGCTCAGCCAGCAGCAGCCGGACGCCGCGGAACGAATCCAGCTGTATGACGCTCAACCTAGTGAGATCACGCTGACTGGCCGGGCACCGCAATCACTCGACTTGCACCAGCCGCGCTCGGAGCAGCGCTGGGTCTTCTGAAGCAGGGAGTTTGCAGGCGAACCGGCAAGGATGCGTAGAAAAAACTCGTAGTTGATCGTGCCCTGGCCGGTCCGTCGAGAACCGATCCTGAACCGAGAGGAGTCGCACCATGCTGAGTTGGGCTATCACTTTCCTGATCATCGCCATCATCGCCGCGGTACTGGGCTTCGGTGGCATCGCAGGCACCGCTACAGGTATCGCCAAGATCCTGTTTGTGGTCTTCCTGGTGCTGTTCGTGGCATCGCTGATCTTCGGACGAGGACGCGGTCCGCGCGTCTGACGGGATGAAGCCGCCCGTAACGGGCGGCTCCACACCGAGGAGCGGAAACGGCACAGGACGCCAGAGTTCTTTCGAGGT
Organism: Stutzerimonas stutzeri TS44; assembly: GCA_000263395.1. GTDB lineage: Bacteria > Pseudomonadota > Gammaproteobacteria > Pseudomonadales > Pseudomonadaceae > Stutzerimonas > Stutzerimonas stutzeri_C. Next base: position 308,476 of record AJXE01000002.1, on the reverse strand, counting down.
GCGCGTAGCGCGCCTCAACAGCGGCGCCGACGCAACGGTCGGCGCCGAGGGAAGCAGCCCCGACAAGGGGTGAACCAGGGGGACGGGTTGCTCTGCATGGCGGCGTGACCCAGGGGTACAGGGAGTACCTTCGGCAACGGTCCGGGTTCGGCTGGTGCTGCGCGCCGGAGCATGGTCATCGCTCCGGCGCGCGGCCCTATCGTCGCTTTGTCCACTTCGCGGATTTTTCCCTCGCTGTCGCTCTATCCTCCCGGCATGACGCGGCTATCATCGCTGCCTGTCGAAAGAGGGGGGATGCACATGCTCAACGGCCTCTGGCTGGGCTTTTTCCTGGTTGCCGCCGCCGCCGCCCTGGCGCGCTGGCTGCTTGGCGGCGATCCGGCGGTGTTCGCCGCGCTGGTGGAAAGCCTGTTCGCAATGGCCAGGCTGGCCGTGGAAGTGATGATCCTGCTGTTCGGCACGCTGACGCTGTGGCTGGGCTTTCTGCGCATCGCCGAGCAGGCCGGACTGGTCGAACTGCTGGCGCGGCTGCTCGGCCCGCTGTTCCGTCGACTGATGCCCGAGGTGCCGGCCGGTCATCCGGCGCTGGGGCTGATCACCCTCAACTTCGCCGCCAACGGCCTGGGGCTGGACAACGCCGCCACGCCCATCGGCCTCAAGGCGATGCGCTCGCTGCAGGAGCTCAACCCGTCGAGCACCACGGCGAGCAACGCGCAGATTCTCTTTCTGGTGCTCAACGCGTCGTCGCTGACGCTGCTGCCGGTGTCGATCTTCATGTACCGCGTGCAGCAGGGCGCCGAGGACCCGACCCTGGTGTTCCTGCCGATCCTGCTCGCCACCAGCGCCTCGACTCTGGTCGGGCTGCTGTCGGTGGCGCTGATGCAGCGCCTGCGCCTGTGGGACCCGGTGGTGCTGGCCTACCTGATTCCCGGTGCGCTGCTGCTCGGCGCGTTCATGGCGCTGCTGGCGAGCCTGTCGGCGACCGCGCTGGCGTCGCTGTCCTCGCTGCTGGGCAACCTCACGCTGTTCGGCCTGATCGTGGTCTTCGTGGTGGTCGGCGCGCTGCGCAAGGTGCCGGTCTACGAGAGCTTCGTCGAAGGCGCCAAGGAAGGCTTCGACGTGGCCAAGAGCCTGCTGCCGTATCTGGTCGCCATGCTGGTGGCGGTCGGTGCGCTGCGCGCATCCGGCGCCCTGGATTTCGGCCTGGACGGCATTCGCTGGCTGGTCGAGACGCTGGGCTGGGATACCCGTTTCGTCGATGCGCTGCCGACCGCGCTGGTCAAGCCGTTCTCCGGCTCGGCGGCGCGCGCCATGCTGATCGAAACCATGCAGAACCACGGCGTCGACAGCTTCCCGGCGCTGGTCGCGGCGACGGTGCAGGGCAGCACCGAGACGACCTTCTATGTGCTGGCGGTGTACTTCGGCGCCGTCGGCATCCAGCGCGCGCGGCATGCGGTGGGCTGTGCGCTGCTGGCGGATCTGGCCGGTGTGATCGCGGCGATTCTGGTGTGCTACTGGTTCTTCGGCTGAGCCCGCATCGCGTGGCAAACAGCAATGACTGCGCTTGGTGCCAAAAAAGAGCCCGCCTGGCGGCGGGCTAAAGCGTGGCTCGTTGCCAGAGCCGAAACAACGGCTCGGCGAGAAACATCACCAGAAACAGCCTTAGCACCTGCACCGCGGTGACCAGCGCCACCGACAGCTGCAGCGCCTCGGCGGTCAGGCACAGCTCGGTGATGCCGCCGGGCATCATCCCCAGCATCAGCGAAGTCTCATCCAGCGCCGTCGCCCAGCCGAGCCCGGCGGCCAGCGCCACGGCGACGAGCATGGCCGTCAGCGTGAACAGCAGCACGCGCAGCAGAAACAGCGGCGCAGTGCGGAAGAACGCGCGATCGAAGTGGCAGGCCAGCGACGAGCCGATCAGCCATTGGCCGACCTGCCCCAAGCCGTCCGGCAGGCCGACGTGCAGGTCGAATCCGGCGCTGGCCAGCGCACAGGCGGACAGCGGACCGAGCATCCACGGATTGGGTTGGCCGAACCGGCGCCAGAGCAGCGCCAGCAGACCGCCGGCCGGTAGCAGCACGGCCAGCCAGAACCAGTCGACCGGCAGCGGCGCGGGCGCCTGGACCGGCGGCAGGCTCCAGGTGAAGAACGCCGGAATCACCAGCACCACCAGCAGCATGCGCAGGCTGTGCGCGGCTGCGACGCGGCCGGGGTTGGCGGCGTTCCGGCTGGCCAGGTTGACCATCTCGCTGGCACCGCCCGGCATGCTGGCGAAGTAGGCGGTGGCACGGTCGCATCCGCCGCGCGAGAGAATGGACATGCCGATCAGGCTCAGCGCCAGGGTGCCGAGCGCGCCGGCGAGAATCGCGCCGAAGTGCGCCAGCACCTCGCCCATCACCTCGCCGGTAAAGTGCAGGCCGATACCGCTGGCGACGATCCATTGCCCAGCCTGGCGGCCGCGCGGCATCTCGCGCACCAGCCAGCCGCTGCAGCGGGCGGCGATCACCGCCAGCAGCGAGCCGACCATCCACGGTAGCGGCCAGCCGGCCAGGCTCGCCAGCCAGCCGCCGAGGGCGCCGATCAGTGGCGTCACCCACCAGCTCGGCAGTTCACGCATGTCAGGCCTGCGCCTCGATCACGCTGCCGCGACGGCGGCGCTTGAGCCACCAGCGCAGCGCCGGCATGCCCAGCATGGCCGCGGTCAGCGCCCACAGCGCCAGGGTGATCGGGCTGCTCCAGAGGATGCCCAGTTCACCGTTGGAGATCGACAGCGCACGGCGCAGGTTGTCTTCCATCATCTCGCCGAGAACGAAACCGAGGATCAGCGCCGACAGCGGGAAATCCAGCTTGCGCAGCAGGTAGCCGAACACGCCAAGGCCGACCATCAGCACCAGGTCGAAGGTGGTGCTGTGCACAGAGTAGACGCCGACCATGCTGATCACGGTGATCGCCGGCACCAGCACCCAGTTCGGCACGGCGAGCATGCGCGAGAACAGGCCGACCAGCGGGATGTTCATCACCAGCAGGATGACGTTGCCGATGAACAGCGAGGCGATCAGGCCCCAGACCACGTCCGGCTGCTGCTCGAACAGCAGCGGGCCGGGGGTGATGTTGTACAGCGTCAGCGCGCCGATCATCACCGCCGTGGTGCCCGAGCCGGGTACGCCGAGGGTCAGCATGGGGATCAGCGAACCGCAGGCCGAGGCATTGTTGGCCGATTCCGGGGCGGCCAGGCCACGCAGGTCGCCGTCGCCGAAACGACCCTCGGCACCGGCCATGCGCTTCTCGCTCATGTAGGTCATGGCGCTGGCGATGGTCGCCCCGGCGCCCGGCAGCGTACCGATGATGAAGCCGGCCACGGCGCTGCGCAGCATGGTCCAGAAGGTCAGGCAGAATTCCTTGAAGTTGAACAGCAGCCGCCCGCTGGCCTTGACCGCCTGCTGGCCGCTGTGGGTCTTCTCCAGCATCAGCAGGATCTCGCTGACGCTGAAGAAGCCGATCACCACGATGACGAACTGGATGCCGTCGGACAGGCTGACGCTGTCGAAGGTGAAACGGTAGACACCGGTGGTCGAATCGACGCCCACCGTGGCCAGCGCCAGTCCCATCAGCGCGGCCATCAGCGTCTTCACCGGCTTGTCGCCGACCATGCCGCCCAGGCAGGCGATGGCGAAGATCATCAGCACGAAGTACTCCGCCGGGCCGAACGCCACCGCCCATTTCGCCAGCAGCGGAGCGAACAGCACCACGCCGCAGGTGGCGATGAAACTGCCGACGAACGAACTCACCGCCGACAGCGACAACGCAATGCCGGCCTTGCCCTGACGCGCCAGCGGATAGCCGTCGAGGGTGGTCATCACCGCCGCAGCGTCGCCCGGCACGTTGAGCAGGATCGCCGAGATGCGCCCGCCGTATTCGCAGCCCAGGTACACCGCGGCGAGCAGGATCAGCGCCGTCTCCGGTGGCAGGCCGAGGGCGAAGGCCAGCGGCAGCAGCAGCGCCACGCCGTTGATCGGGCCGAGCCCCGGCAGCAGGCCGACCACGGTGCCGACGAAGGCGCCGAACAGCGCCACCAGCAGGTTGGTCGGCCGGGTGGCGACATCGAAGCCCTGCAGCAAGAAGTTCAAAGTTTCCATTTCAGCTCTCCAGCAGACGCAGCAGGCCAAGCGGCAGCGGCACGTCCAGCAGGTAATCGAACAGCCCGTAGAGCAGCGCGCCGAGCAGCGCGCCGCTGATCAGGCTGGGCCACAGGCGACCGTTGAACAGCAGGCCGAGGGCAAAGCCGGTCAGCGCGGTGCTGATGACGAAACCCAGGGTTTCGAACAGCAGCGCGTAGGCCAGCAGCGCCAGCACGCAGAGCACCGCGCGCACGGCGCCCGGAGGGTCGAATGCCGGCGTCGGTTCACCCTGCGGCTTGAGCAGCAGCCATAGAGCGCCGCAGCCCATCAGCAACAGCAGCAGCAGCGGGTAGGCGCGCGGGCCGACCGGGTCGTAGGCGAAGGGCGCCTCGAAGCCCCAGGCGAGCAGGGCGAGGCCGGCGCAGGCGAGCAGCCACACCGCGGCGAAGACACGTACGTACATGACGGGATACCTCAAGGATTCGGCCGCCCGAGCGTTACGGGCGAGCCGTGCGGCCCGCGGGCGCGGGCCGGTTCTGGCGTTACTTGAGCAGGCCGAACTCGCCGGCCAGGGCCTTGTAGTCCTGCACCTGCTGCTTGACGAAGGCGGTCAGCTCATCGCCGGTCATCGACAGCGGGAACAGGTCGCGCTGTTCGCGCAGCTTGGCGAAGTCCTCGTCGGCGAGCAGGGTGTCGAACTGGGTCTTCCACCAGTTGAAGTCCTCGTCAGGCACTTCCGGGCCCATGTAGAAACCGCGGATCACCGGCCAGCTGATGTCGTAGCCCTGCTCCTTGGCGGTCGGCACATCGGCCAGCTTGCCCGGCAGGCGCTCGTCGGCGAGCACGGCGAGGATGCGGATCTTGCCGGCGTCGAGCTGCGGGGTGACTTCGCCCAGGCCGCTGGACGTGACCTGCACATGGCCACCGAGCATGGCGGTCAGCGTTTCGCCGCCGCCCTCGAAGGCGACGTAGCGCAGCTTCTTCGGATCGACACCGGCAGCGCGGGCGATCAGCGCGGTCTGCATCCAGTCCTGGCCGCCGATGGTGGCGCCGGCGCCGAATACCACGCTGCCCGGGTCCTTCTTCACCGCGGCAATCAGCTGATCGAGGTTCTGGTACGGCGCATCGGCGCGCACCGAGATGGCGCCGTAGTCGGTGCCGACCGCGGCCAGCCAGCGCACGGCGTTCTCGTCGTAGCGGCCGAACTTGCCCTGGGCGAGGTTGAGCAGCGAGCCGCTGGAGAAGGCGGTGATGGTGCCGGGGTCGGCGGCGCGCTGGGCGACCACCGCGTTGTAGGCCACCGCGCCGACGCCGCCGGGCATGTAGGTGACGCGCATCGGTGCCTCGAGCAGACCGGCGTCCTTCAGGCCGCTCTGCGCCAGCTTGCAGGTCAGGTCGAAACCACCGCCGGGCTTGGCCGGAGCGATGCACTCGGGGCGCTTGGGTTCGGCCAGCAGCTGGCTCGACAGCAGCAGGCAGGACGACAACAGGGCGAAACGGCTGAGTCGGGTTTTCATCGAAAGGTCCTCTTCTTGTCTGTTTACCAGATCGGCAGGCTGTAGCTGACGATCAGGCGGTTTTCGTCGGCGTCGCGGGCGAAGTCGGAGCGGAACATCGCGTTGCGCCAGCGCAGCGAAACGTTCTTCAGCGGGCCGCTCTGCACCACGTACTTGAATTCGAAGTCGCGCTCCCACTCGCTGCCGTTGCTGCCGCCCGAGTACTCGGCGTTGTCGCCGGAGATGTAGCGGGTCAGGAAGGTCAGCCCGGGGATGCCGATGGCGGCGAAGTTGTAGTCGTAGCGCGCCTGCCAGGAACGCTCGTCGGCATTGGCGAAGTCGTTGATCTGCACGAAGTTGACCAGGAACGGATCGCCGCCGTCGATGTAGGCATAGCCGGTATCGCCGCGCATCTGCTGATAACCGAGGCTGAACTTGTGGCCGCCCAGGCTGTAGCCGAGCATGCCGTTCCAGGCCTGGTTGTCGATCTTGCCGGCGTTCGCCGCACCGCTGTCGTCGCTGAGCATCACGCGCAGGTCGGCGCTCAGCGCGGAGTTGTCGCTCAGCGGCCTGACGCCCAGCAGGCCGAAGAAGTGCTGGCGATAGACGTCGTCCAGCTCGCCGTAGTAGTAGCGGCCGGTGAGGTTCTGGTTGAACGCGTACTCGGCCCCGGCGAAGGTCAGGTAATCGGCTGTGACGTTCTTGGCGAAGCGGCTGTTCTTGCTGTTCAGCTGCAGGTCTTCGGAGTTGGTCGAGGCGCGGTCGATCACCTTGTCCAGGCGTCCGCCGATCAGCGTCAGGCCTTCGATGTCCCTGGAGGTCGCGGTGGCGCCCTCGAACACCTGCGGCAGGGTGCGGCTGTCGCTGGCCTTGACCACCGGCAGCTCGGGGATGTACGAGCCGTAGCGCAGCTCGGTCGCGGCGATCTTCGCCTTGGCGGTCAGGCCCAGGCGGCTGAATTCGTCCGGGGTGCCGCCGTCGTCCTGCACCGGCAGCAGGTCGGTGCCGGCGCGGCCGCCACCGGAGTCGAGCTTGATGCCGAGCATGCCCAGCGCATCCAGGCCGAAGCCGACCGTGCCTTCGGTGAAGCCGGAGCGCACGTCGAGGATGAAGCCCTGGGTCCACTCCTCGCGCTTGGCCTGGCCATCGCCTTCGCGAAAATCGCGGTTCAGGTAGATGTTGTGGGTCTGCAGGGTCGCGCTGCTGTCCTCGATGAAGGCGGCCTGGGTGAGCGGCGCCAGCGAGACGGCGGCGACGGCAAGGGCGAGACGGGCGGGTGTGGGTCTGACGACAGTCAGCATCGGGTATCTCCAGTTGTTGTTTTTGTTGTCACGGCGCATGCGCCGTGCGGAGGTGGATCGAGCCACCTGCGAGCGATCCTAGGCAGTCAAGCTTTCGCCAGCCTTTCAGCGCGCCGTGGGCTGATTTCTGCCGCTACACTGGCGCTCCGTTGGCAGATCGAAGGGACAGGCAATGCGCATTCTCCTGGTCGAGGACCACCCACCGCTGGCCGAGAGCGTGACGCAGGCGCTGCGCGCCGCCGGCTGGACGGTGGACCTGCTCGATGACGGCATCGCCGCCGACCTGGCGCTGGCCAGCGAGGATTACGCCCTGGCGATCCTCGACGTCGGCCTGCCGCGGCTCGATGGCTTCGGCGTGCTGGCGCGCCTGCGTCAGCGCGGCAAGACCCTGCCGGTGCTGATGCTCACCGCGCGCGGCGAGGTCAGCGACCGCGTGCACGGCCTCAACCTCGGCGCCGACGACTACCTGGCCAAGCCGTTCGAGCTGTCCGAGCTGGAGGCGCGGGTCAAGGCGCTGCTGCGCCGCAGCGTCGCCGGCGGTGAGCACCAGCAACGCTGCGGCGTGCTGGTCCACGATCTGGATGCGCGGCGCTTCAGCCTGGCCGGTGAGCCGCTGAGCCTGACCTCCCGCGAGCAGGCGGTGCTGGCGGCGCTGATCGCCCGCCCCGGGCGGGTGATGAGCAAGGACCAGCTGGCCGCCCAGGTGTTCGGCCTCGACGAGGACGCCAGCGCCGAGGCCATCGAGATCTACATCCACCGCCTGCGCAAGAAGCTCGAGGGCCAGCCGGTGCGCATCGTCACCTTCCGCGGCCTGGGCTACATGCTCGAGGCCTTCGATGGCTGAGCACGCGGCAGCCGGCAGCCTGCGCGCGCGGCTGCTGCTGCGGCTGGCGATCCTGCTCACGCCGCTGCTGCTGCTCAGCGGCTGGAGCGCCTACTGGAACGGCCGCGCCGCCGCCGACACTGCTTACGATCGCACCCTGCTGGCGTCCGCGCGGGCCATTGCCGATGGGCTGGTGACCAGCGACGGCAGGCTGCGCGCCAACGTGCCCTACGTGGCGCTGGATACCTTCGCCTACGACAGCGCGGGGCGCATCTATTACCAGGTGCTGGACACCGAGGGGCGTCTGGTCAGTGGCTACGAACAGTTGCCCGCGCCGGGCGCCGAGGTCCGCCGCACCGACGACTACCCGGCGCTGGCGCGCTTCTACGACGGCGAGTTCCAGGGCCAGGGCGTGCGTCTGGTGAGCCTGCTGCAGCCGGTCAGCGAACCTGAGCTGAACGGCATCGCCGAGATTCGCGTGGCCGAGACGCTCGGCGCGCGCGAGCGCATGGCGCGCAGCCTGTTGAACGACACGCTGTGGCGCCTGGGTTTGCTCGCACTCGCCGCGCTTTTGCTGGTGTGGCTGGCGGTCAGTGCCGCGCTGCGCCCGCTGGCCCGGCTCAGCGAGGCGGTGCAGGATCGCGCGCCGGATGATCTGCGACCGCTGCCGCTGGTCGACGTGCAACGCGAGCTGAAGCCGCTGGTGGCCGCGCTCAACCAGTTCACCGAGCGTTTGCGCGGGCAGTTCGAGCGCCAGGCGCGCTTCATCGCCGATGCCTCCCACGAGCTGCGCACGCCGCTGGCGGCGCTCAAGGCGCGCATCGAGCTGGGTCTGCGCGAGGCGCAGCCGAATGTCTGGCGCACCACCCTGGAAGACGCCGGGCAGAGCACCGACAAGGTCATCCACCTGGCCAACCAGCTGCTCTCGCTGGCGCGCATCGAGAGCGGCGCGCAGTCCATCGCCGAGGGTGGCGCGCAGCGTCTGGACCTGTCGCAGCTGGCCCGCGAGCTGGGGCTGGCGCTGGCGGCGCTGGCGCACCAGCGCGGCGTCGCCCTGGCGCTGGAGGCCGAGGCGCCGGTATGGATCGACGGCGAACCGACGCTGATCAACGAGCTGCTGAGCAACCTGCTGGACAACGCGCTGGCGCACACCGTCGATGGCGGCAATGTGGTGCTGCGGGTGCTCGACGGCGCCGTGCTGGAGGTGGAGGACGACGGCCCGGGCATACCCACCGACGAGCGCGAGCGGGTGTTCTCGCGCTTCTACCGCCGCGATACCGGCGGTCACGGCGCCGGCCTCGGCCTGGCCATCGTCGGCGAGATCGTGCGTGCCCATCGCGCCGAGATCAGCTTGGATCAGGGCCGGCTCGGCGGTTTGCTGGTGCGGGTACGCTTCCCCGGCGCGATTTAGCCAAGGCACATCTTTCAGGCGCGGCGGCGACTCCAGAACTGCTGCGCCTGCCCGCGGCTACGCTGCATGACCTCGACCGCCTCGCGCGCCCGCCTGCAGCGTGCTCCACATGTCGGCGTAGACGGCTGACGGCATGTCCGGGTGGCGGCGCGGCTGATGCTATGCCAGTTTCATGACGCCGGCATGGCGGTGTGCCATCGCTGCGTCAACGTTGCCAGCTGCCCGTTGGCGCCGTCGCGCAAACGCTTTCGCCACGGCGCAGTCCATAAAAGGCGGACTCGCGCCCGTGTTCCGGCGTAGCGTCCGCGCATTTTGAACCTGTCCTGCTAGACTCCCGGCTTCCGTGCAGGCTCATGAGGGCTGCAGGGTCATCAACAACAACCAAAAGGAGTTCATCCATGAAAGGCAAATCCTTGGCATGGATCTTTACCGTCGCATTGGCGGGTAGCGGCCTGGGTGGCACAGCACAGGCCCAGGAGAAATTCGTCACCATCGGCACCGGCGGGCAGACCGGCGTCTACTACGTGGCGGGGCAGTCGATCTGCCGCTTCGTCAACCGCAACGCCGAGAACATCAAGTGCAACGCGCCGGCCAGCGGCGGCGGCGTGGCCAACGTCAACGGCCTGCGCAGCGGCGAGTTCAACTTCGGCATCATGCAGTCCGACCACCAGTACAAGGCGATGGAAGGCGTCGCGCCCTTCGAGAAGGAAGGCAAGATGGATGACATCCGCGCCGTGTTCTCGCTGCAGAGCGAGGTCTTCACCGTGCTGGCGCGCCGCGATGCCGACATCAAGGGCCTGGACGACCTCAAGGGCAAGCGCGTCAACATTGGCAACCCGGGCTCCGGCCAGCGTGACACCCTCGAGGAGATCATGCAGGTCAAGGGCTGGGACAAGTCGGTATTCGCCCTGGCCGCCGAGCTGAAGCCGGCCGAGCAGGCCAGCGCGCTGGGCGACAACAACATCGACGCGATGACCTACTTCGTCGGCCATCCCAACGGCGCCATCCAGGAAGCCACCACCACCGTCGACGCCGTGCTGGTACCGATCACCGGGCCGGAAATCGACAAGCTGCTGGCCGCCAAGAGCTACTACACCAAGGCCGAGATCCCCGGCGGGATCTACAAGGGCAGCGATGCACCGACCCCGTCCATCGGTGGCAAGGCCGTGCTCTCGACCACGGCCAAGGTCGATGCCGAGGTGGTCTACCAGCTGGTCAAGTCGGTGTTCGACAACATCGAGCGTTTCCAGCGCCTGCACCCGGCGTTCAAGGACCTCAAGCCGGAGGAGATGATCAAGGTCGGCCTGAGCGCGCCGCTGCATGAAGGTGCCGAGCGCTACTACAAGGAACGCGGCTGGATGTAAGGGTCGCGCGGCCGCTCCGGCGGTCGCCTGCTCTTGCTTCGCTCAGTCGGAAAACCCGTGCACCGTTCGGTCACGGGTTTTCGTGGTTTCCGTCACCTGAAAAACAGGCCTCATTTCATGCAAGACAAACAACTGTCCACCGAGGAGCTGATCGCCCAGGATGTCGGCGCGCGCCTGCCCGAAGGTGCGATGGCGCAGATCATCGCCGGGCTGGCGCTGGCCTGGTCGCTGTTCCAGCTGTGGATCGCCTCGCCGCTGCCGTTCATCTTCCGCATCGGCGTGCTCAACGACACCGAGACCCGCTCGATACACCTGGCCTTCGCGCTGCTGCTGGCCTTTCTTGCCTACCCGGCGTTCAAGCGCTCGCCGCGCGACCGCGTACCGCTGCTGGACATCGCCTTCGGGCTGGTGGCCGCGGCCAGCGCTGCCTACCTGTTCATCTTCTACGAACAGCTGGCGCAGCGGCCGGGCAACCTCACCACGCTGGACCTGATCACCGCCTGCGTCGGCATTCCGCTGCTGCTGGAAGCTACCCGTCGCGCACTCGGCCCGCCGCTGGCGATCATCGCCCTGGTGTTCATCCTCTACAGCCTGGCCGGCCCCTGGATGCCGGGGCTGCTGGCGCACCGCGGGGTCAGCTTCACCGCGATGGCCAACCACCAGTGGATCACCACCGAAGGGGTGTTCGGCATCGCCGTTGGGGTGTCCACCAGCTTCGTCTTCCTCTTCGTGCTGTTCGGTGCACTGCTCGAACGTGCCGGCGCCGGGCATTACTTCATCCAGCTGGCGTTCAGTCTGCTCGGCCACATGCGTGGCGGCCCGGCCAAGGCCGCGGTGGTGTCCTCGGCGCTGACCGGGATGATCTCCGGCTCGTCGATCGCCAACGTGGTGACCACCGGTACCTTCACCATTCCGATGATGAAGAAGGTCGGCTTCTCCAAGGAAAAGGCCGGCGCGGTGGAAGTGGCCTCGTCGGTCAACGGGCAGATCATGCCGCCGGTGATGGGCGCCGCGGCGTTCCTGATGGTCGAGTACGTCGGTATGCCGTACGTCGAGATCATCAAGCATGCCTTCCTGCCGGCGACCATTTCCTACATCGCGCTGCTCTACATCGTGCATCTGGAAGCGCTCAAGCAGGGCATGCAGCCGATCGGCAACCACCAGCCCAAGCCCTGGCTGCGCCGCCTGACCGGCTTCGCCTTCGGCGCGGCACTGGTGTCCGGGCTGTCGCTGGCGGTGTACTACGGCCTCGGCTGGCTCAAGCCGGCACTCGGCGACTACGCGCTGCCGGGCATCTCGGTGCTGCTGGCGCTGGCCTACCTGGCACTGCTGAAGGTCGCCGCGAGCAATCCGCCGCTGCCGGCCGAAGACCCGGACAAGCCCCTCGATGAACTGCCCAATACCCGCGCCGTGCTGCTCTCCGGCCTGCACTTCCTGCTACCGGTGGTGGTGCTGGTCTGGTGCCTGATGGTCGAGCGGCTGTCGCCCGGCCTCTCGGCGTTCTGGGGTTCGGTGATGCTGGTGATCATCCTGCTGACCCAGCGTCCGCTGCTCTCGTGGATGCGCGGCGACGGCGGCGCGACCCACGGCACGGCGAAGGACGGGCTGATCGACCTGCGCGAGGGCATGATCGCCGGTGCGCGCAACATGATCGGCATCGGCATTGCCACCGCCGCGGCGGGCATCATCGTCGGCGCGGTATCGCAGACCGGTGTCGGCCTGGTACTGGCCGACGTGGTGGAAGTGCTGTCGATGGGCAACCTGCTGCTGATGCTGATGCTGACCGCGGTGTTCAGCCTGATCCTCGGCATGGGTCTGCCGACCACTGCCAACTACATCGTGGTGTCCAGCCTGCTGGCGCCGGTGATCGTCTCGCTGGGGCAGCAGAACGGTCTGATCGTGCCGCTGATCGCGGTGCACCTGTTCGTCTTCTACTTCGGCATCATGGCCGACGTCACCCCGCCGGTGGGGCTGGCCTCGTTCGCCGCCGCGGCGGTGTCCAAGGGCGACCCGATCAAGACCGGTATCGCGGCGTTCTACTACAGCCTGCGTACCGCGGCGCTGCCGTTCCTGTTCATCTTCAACACCGACCTGCTGCTGATCGACGTGAGCTTCTGGCACGGCGTGCTGATCTTCGTCGTGGCGACCTTCGCCATGCTGCTGTTCGCCGCCGGCACCCAGGGCTTCTTCCTGGTGCGCAGCCGCTGGTACGAGAACGTGCTGCTGCTGCTGGTGGCGTTCACCCTGTTCCGCCCGGGATTCTGGATGGATATGGTGCACGACCCGTACCGCGACATTCCGCCGGCCCAGCTGGTAGAGGCGCTCGACGCGGTGCAGCCGGACAGCCAGCTGCGCCTGCGCATCCGCGGCGAGGACGCAGTGGGTGATGCGCGCGAGTTCGCCGTGCTGCTGCCGGTGCCGGAAGCTGCATCCGGTGCGCAGAAGCTGGAGAAGATCGGCCTGATGACCTACGAGGAAGACGGCAAGGTGCTGGTCGACAGCGTGACCTTCGGCAGTCCGGCCGCCGAGGCGGGGCTGGAATTCGACCAGGAGATCCTCACGGTGCGCGCACCAACCGAGCGCTGGCCGAAGGAGCTGATGTGGCTGCCGGGCTTGCTGCTGTTCGGCCTGGTGGTCTGGCTGCAGCGCCGTCGCCAGACGCGCTGAGCGAAGCGCTTGCGGGCATCGCCTGACCCCCGCCATGCGTGAGCATGGCGGGGGTTTTTTGTTGGTAAGTGGTCTTTCTGGAGGGGCGGGCTGACAGACCGCAGATCAGCCAGCCCGGCCGATAGGCAGAGCCGTGCGGTCAGCGCGGGGTGTAGTAGCCCACGCCGAGCAGCACGTCGTCGACCCGCTGGATCAGCGTGCGCTTGTGTTCCACGGCGTTGGTCACCGGGTTGCGCCAGACGTATTCCACCGTGCCGGTGCCGTCCTTGCGGGCCAGCTCGATCATCTCGCGGAACAGCGGCTTGCCGGCGGCGTCGTTCACCGCGCGCACGTCGACGCCGACCAGGTTCGGCGAACCGCCGCTGGCGCGGTACTTGCCGTCTTCCAGGCCGATAGCGAAGACATACTCGTCATCGATGACGAACGCGCCGTTGCGGTTGTTGAAGTCGCGATAGGCCGCGTCGCCGGCCTTCTGCAGATGCGCCACTGCCCTGCTCAGCAGCGCCCTGGCCTGCTCGGCGGTGGCACGCGGGATGTAGTAGCCGACGCAGAGGATGTTCTCGCCGACCTTGCGGAACTGGCTGAGCTTGTTCTCCACCTTGTTGTCGGTCGGGTTCAGCCAGTGGTAGGCAACCGCTCCGCTGTCGTCACGCTTGGCCGCTTCGAGGATGTCGTTGATGAAGGGCTTGCCGCTGGCGTCCTTCAGGTCGCGCACGTTCAGCCCGACCAGGCTGGCCGAGGTGCCGGCGCTGGCGCGCATGGTGCCGTCGGTGCCGAGCACGAAGATGTAGTACTGGCCCTTGGCGAAGGCGCCATCGCGGTCGTTGAACGCGGCCAGCGCCTGTTCCGGGCCGTTGGCCTGCAGGTAGAGCGCGGCGTTGTCGAGCAGCGCCTTGGCCTGCTTGGCCTGTGCGCGCTCCATCGAGCCGACGGCCGTCGCCGGTGCGGCGGGCGTGGCGGCATGCGCCAGCGGCATGACACCCAGGGCGGCAGTGAGAGACAGCATGAGCAGAGTGTGCGTGCGATTCATGGGTGACTCCTGGCGGGTAATGGGCGGTATTCGATCGCCCCATCGCACCCCATCCTAGGGTTCGTCGGCGGAAATGATATTGGTCGTCGGAACAGGAAGTGGCAGGCGAAAGGAGTAGAAAACCCCCGCCGCCGATGCCTTGCGACGCCATGCCGCGGCGCCCGGCCGGCTCGCCACTCGCGCGGGTGGCCTGTAACCTTGCCCGCTCGACCTTGCTGTGGTGCGCGCATGCTCAACCTCTACCACGCCCCCGATCTGGAAACCCTCGGCGAACTGGCCACCACGCTGCTCGCCCAGCCGCTGGCCGACCCGTTCGCCCCGGCGCGGATCGTGGTGCCCAGCCAGGGCATGGGCCGCTGGCTGACCCTGGAGCTGGCGCGCAAGCAGGGCATCGCCATGCAGCTCGACCTGCAGCTGCCGGCCGCCTTCGTCTGGGACCTCAGCCGCACGGTACTCGGCAGCCTGCCGGAGCAGTCGGCGTTCGCCCCGTCGACGCTCACCTGGCGGCTGTACGGCTGGCTGAGCGAGCCGGCCAATCTGCAGCTGGCGCCGCGTCTGGCGCAGTACCTGGACGGTGGCGACGAGCGCCGGCGGCTGAGCCTGGCGGCGAAGATCGCCGACACCTTCGACCAGTACCTGCTCTACCGCGACGACTGGCTGGCCGCCTGGGAGCGCGGCGAAACCCTCGACCTCGGTGCCGATGAAAGCTGGCAGGCGCTGCTCTGGCGCGAGCTGACCAAGAACGGCCACCCGCACCGCGCGCGTCTGCTCGGCGACCTGCTGCAACGGCTGTACCGCGACGAGCCGCTGGCGGGACTGCCCGAACGGCTGCTGGTGTTCGGCATCAGCAGCCTGCCGCCGCATCACCTGCGCGTGCTCGACGGCCTGGCGCGGCACATCGACGTGGTGGTCTGCGCGCTCAACCCGAGCCGCGAGGCCTGGGGCGAAATCCGCGATATCCGCGAGCTGGCGCGCCAGCCCGACAGCGGCGCCGAAGACTGGTATCTGGACGTCGGCCACCCGTTGCTGGCCAGTCTCGGCAAGCAGGGCCGCGATTTCTTCGATGCGCTGTTCGCCCTCGACGGCGCGGAATTCGGCCTGTACTCCGAGGACGCGGACCTGCGTGACGACAGCCTGCTGCACGCCCTGCAGCAGGACATCCTGCGCCTGCGCACACGCCTGCCCGAGGAGCGCATGCCGCTGGCCGCCGACGACCGTTCGCTGGAAGTGCACGTCGCGCATTCGCCGCTGCGCGAGGTGGAAATCCTGCATGACCAGCTGCTGGCGCGCTTCGCCGCCGATCCGGCGCTGAGCCCCGATCAGGTGGTGGTGCTGACGCCGGATATCGAGCGTTACGCGCCCTTCATCGAGGCGGTGTTCGCCGCCCGCGAGGGCGTGCCGCGCATTCCCTACAGCCTGGCCGACCGCAGCCTGCGCGCCGAGGTGCCGCTGATCGAGGCGTTCCTGCAGTTGCTGCTGCTGGCGCAGAGCCGCTTTACCGCCGAGGAAGTCCTTGCCTGGCTGGAGCAGCCGGCCATCGCCCGTCGCGCCGGTATCGACAACGAAGACCTGCCGCTGCTGCGCGACTGGTTGCGTGACGCCGGCGTGCGCTGGGGCCGCGATGCCGGCCAGCGCGCCGCGCTCGGCCTGCCCGACGAGGCCGCATTCACCTGGCGCCAGGGCCTGGATCGCCTGCTGCTGGGCTTTGCCGCGCCGCCGCAACTGGCCGGCGACGCCGCGCCGCTGCTCGGCGAGCACTGGCCGCTGGATGCCCTCGAGGGCGCGCGCGGCCAGCTGCTCGGGCGGCTGGTGGAATTCGTCGAGCTCCTCGGCGAACTGGCCGACCGGCTCGCCCGGCCGCGACCGCTGGCGCAGTGGGCCGACGATCTGCAGCTGTTGCTCGACGAACTGTTCGACGAGCGCGAGGCCGGCGACACCCTGTTGCTGCTGTCGCAGGCCTGCGCGGCGCTGCGCGAGCAGGCGCTGGCGGCGGACCTGGAACGGCCGATCGAGGTGGAGCTGGTGCATCAGCAGCTCAGCGCCGCGCTGCAGCAGGGCGGCGGCGCCTCGGGCTTTCTCACCGGCGCGGTGACCTTCTGCACCATGGTGCCGATGCGCAGCCTGCCGTTCCGCCTTGTCTGCCTGCTCGGCCTCGACGACGGCGCCTTCCCGCGGCGCAATCCGCCGGCCGGCTTCGACCTGATCGCCCGCCATCCGCGCCGCGGCGACCGGGCGCGGCGGCTGGACGACCGCTACCTGCTGCTGGAAACCCTGCTCTCGGCACGTGAGGCGCTGTACCTGTCCTACGTCGGCCGCGACCCGCGCGACAACGCCGAGCTGCCGCCTTCGGTACTGCTCAGCGAGGTGCTGGAGGCGGTCGACCTCACCGCGGTGCTGGCCGACGGTGGCAAGCCCAGCGCGCGGATCGTCATCGCCCATCCGCTGCAGCCCTTCGCCCCGGGCAACTTCGCCGGCGGTGCGCACGCCGGCTTTGCCGCCGCCTGGTTCCGCGCCGCCCAGGCGCTGGCGGCGCCCGCACAGGACGCAGCAGCGTTTGCCAGCCTGCTCGACGAGCCGGATGCCGCCTGGCTGACCATCGAGCCGTCGCAGCTGTTGCAGTGCTTTCGCCATCCGCCGCGCTTCCTGCTCGAGCAGCGCCTCGGCCTGCGCCTGGCCGAGGCGCAGCAGGCGCTGGCCAGCGACGAGCCGTTCGAGCTGGAGCTGCCCGCCTGGAATGGCCTGCGCCAGTTGTCGCTGCAGGCCGTCGAGCACGGCTGGAGCGATCGCGACGAGCGCCGCCTGGCCAGCGCCGCCGGCTGGCTGCCGCCCGGCGAACTCGGCCAGGCGCTGTGGGGGCGGCTGCGCGGGCCGGTGCGTGCGTTCGCCCCGCGGTTGTTCGAGCAGCGCCCGCAGGCCGTACCCGAGCCGCTGGCGATCGACATCAGCCTGGCCGGCGTGCGCATCCACGGCTGGCTGGACGGCGTGACGCCGGGCGGGCTGTTCGGCTGGAAGCTCGGCCGCCTCGGCGAATGGGACCTGGCGCCGTTCTGGCTGCGCCACCTGTTGCTCAACCTGGCCGCCACGCCGGGTATCGAGCGCCGCAGCCTGCTGCTCTCGCCGGCCGGCGACTGGCAGCTGGGCCCGCTGGCGAACGCCGCCGCGCTGCTCGAACCCTGGCTCGCCGCCTATCGCAGCGCGATCCGCGAGCCGCTGCCGCTGCTGGCGCGCAGCAGCCACGCCTTCGCCCGCGGCTATCGCAACCCGGCACGCGGCAGCGAGCCCATCGAGACGGCGCGCAAGCGTGCCCGTGAGGCGTGGCTGGGCGCCGAGTTCAGTCCCATCGCCGGCGAGTGCGAAGACCCCTGGAACGCGCTGGCCTTCCGCGACCGCGATCCGCTGGACGCGCGCTTCGAGGCGCTGGCCGAGCAGCTGATCGGCCCGGCGCTGGATGCCCTGGCCCCGGACGAGGAGCAAGACGCATGAGCCTGGACCTGCTCGATTCGCCCTTCGACGGCCGCTCGCTGATCGAGGCCAGCGCCGGCACCGGCAAGACCTGGACGCTCACCGCGCTCTACGCCCGCCTGCTGCTGGAGCGCCAGCTGTCGGTGGGGCAGATTCTGGTGGTCACCTACACCACCGCCGCCACCGCCGAGTTGCGCGAGCGCATCCGCGCGCGGCTGGCCACGCTGCTGGCGGTCTATGACGGCACGCCGAGCGACGACGAATTCCTCAACCGCCTGCACGCGCGCTTCCCCGACGACGCCTCGCGCCGGCGCCTGCTGCTCGCCGTGCATGGCTTCGACGAGGCCGCGGTGTTCACCATCCACGGCTTCTGCCAGCGTGCCCTGCAGGATGCCGCGTTCGAGGCCGGCGGCGACTTCGACAGCGAACTCACCGCCGACGACCGCGACCTGATCGACGCGCTGCTGGCCGATGCCTGGCGCGGCGAGCTGGCCGCCGCCGATCCGGCCTGGGCGCGCCTGCTGGCCAAGCAGAAGATCACCCCGCAATGGCTGCGCCAGCGCCTGCGCGCGCACTTGGGCAAGCCGTACCTGCGCGTCGAGCCGCACGAGCCGCCGGCGCCCCCCGACAGCCGCGCCGTCGAGGCCGCCTGGCAGCGCGCCGCGACGCTCTGGCAGCAGAACGGCAACGCTTGGGTGGAGGAACTCGACGCCCATCGCGGGCTGAGCCAGAGCACCCACAAGGCGCTGAAATTCCCGCTCTGGCGCAGCGAACTGGACGCCTGGTTCGCCGATCCGGCGGCGCTCTACGACGCCCCGGACGGCCTGCTCAAGTTCGGCGCGCGGGCGCTGGCCAAGGCGTGCAAGAAGGGCTTCGACGCCCCCGACTGCGCGCTGGCGCAGGCGCTGGATGAACTCGCCGACCGCCTCGCCGAGGCGCTGCCGGCCGGCCGCCAGCGGCTGGTCGCGCTGCAGGTTGCGCTGCTCGTACGGCTCAACCGCGAGCTGCCCGAACGCAAGGCGGCGCAGCGCCTGCTGGCCTTCGACGACCTGCTTAACCGTCTCGACCAGGCGCTGCAGGGGCCGGTGGGCGAGGACCTGGCTGCGGCGCTGCGCAGCACGTATCCGCTGGCGCTGATCGACGAATTCCAGGACACCGATCCGATCCAGTACGCCATCTTCGATCGCATCTACACGCGCGGCAGCGGCGCCTCGCTGTGTTTCGTCGGCGATCCCAAGCAGGCGATCTACGCCTTTCGCGGCGCCGATCTGGCGACCTACCTGCAGGCCCGCCAGCAGATCGACCGGCCGGCCTATGACCTGCCGGTCAACCACCGTTCGACGCCGCAACTGATCGATGCGCTGAATCGCCTGTTCGCCCGCCCGCGACCGTTCTCCGAAGACGGGTTGGACTATCCGCCGGTGACCGCCGCCGACAAGTCGCGCGCCACCCTGCGTCTGGACGAAGAGGAAGCCGGCGCGCCGCTGGCGCTGGTCTGGCTCGGCGACGCTGCGCTGGGCAAGGCCGAGGCGGCCGAACTCGCCGCCCGCGACTGTGCCCGGCGCATCGCACGGCAACTGGCCGCCGCAGCCGAGGGCCGTGCCGGCTTCGAGCAGGACGGCCAGTTCATCCCGCTCAAGGGCGGCGACATTGCGGTGCTGGTCGCCAATCACCGCCAGGCCGCGCTGATCGCCGAGCAGCTGGCCGCCCGTGGCGTACCCAGCGTGCGCCGCGGGCGCGATAGCGTCTGGGCCAGCGAGGAGGCCGCCGAGCTGGCCGCGGTGCTGGCCGCCTACGCCGAGCCGGGCCGCGAAGGCCTGCTGCGCCACGCCCTGGCCACGCGCCTGCTCGGGCGTAGCGCCGCCGATCTGGCGCGCTGCCAGGACGATCAGAAGCAATGGGACGGCGAGCGCGAGGCGGCCGAGCGCTATCACCAGCTCTGGCAGCAGCAGGGTTTCATGCGCGTGTTCCGCGCCTGGCTCGACGAGCAGGCAGTGGCCGAGCGATTGCTGCGGCGCCTCGATGGCGAGCGCCGACTGACCAACCTGCTGCACCTGGGCGAGCTGCTGCAGGCCGAGAGCCTGCTGCGGCCGGGGCTGGAGCCGCTGCTGGCGTGGTTCAACGCCCAGCGCGGCGGCGAAGGCGCCGGCGACGAGGCGCTGCTGCGCCTGGAAAGCGATGCCGAGCGGGTGCAGATCGTCACCATCCACACCAGCAAGGGCCTGGAATACCCGCTGGTGTTCTGCCCGTTCCTCTGGGACGGCAAGCTGCTCGGCAAGAACCTCGACAGTGCGCGCTGCCACGACGAACATGGCCGGCCGCTGCTGGACCTGGGCAGCGCCGAGCTGCCGGACAACCTGCAGCGCGCGCGCCGCGAGACCTTCGCCGAGCAGCTGCGCCTGGCCTACGTGGCGCTGACCCGCGCGCGCGACCGGCTGTGGCTGCACTGGGGGCCGGTGGCGCTGCCCAAGGCGAAGAAGGACGGCGAGCTGCCCGAGGAAGGTCTGCACAGCAGCGCCCTGGCCTGGCTGCTGCACGGCCGCGAGCTGGGCGGTGCGGATGCGCTCGGTGAACTCGGCAGCCATCTGGCCACGCTGGACGGCGTCGGCCTGCGCGGCGAGGCCGAACGGCTGGCGCAGGCGAGCGCCGGCAGTACTGCCTGCCTGCCGCTGGAAACCCATGAGGCGAGCACCGCCAACAACCTGCGCGCCGTCGCGCCGCGGCAACTGGCGCGGCTCGAGCGCAGCCTGTACAGCGCCTGGCGTATCGGCAGCTTCTCCGGACTCGCCGCCGGCCTGCACATGGAAGCGCCGGATCGCGATGCGCTGGCCATGCCGGATGCGGCCGAGCCGGGCAGCGGTTTCTTCGCCTTCCCGCGTGGCGCGCGCGCCGGCACCTGCCTGCACGCGATCCTCGAAGACTGGGCGCGTGGCCGCGGCGCGCTGGCCGAGCGGGTCGAGCCGGCGCTACAGGCCTTCGGTCTGCCGCTGGAATGGCGCGACATTGCCATCGCCCAGATGGAGCAGGTGCTGACGACCGATCTCGACGGCGCCGGGCTGACGCTGGCCAGCCTGCACAATGCACGGCGCCTGCCGGAGCTGGGCTTCACCTTCCCGGTGCGTCAGCTCGACGTCACGCGCCTGCGCGCGCTGCTCGCCGATCCGGCCAGCGGCCTGCCGGCGCCGCTGCGCGAGGCGGCGGCGCGGCTGGAGTTCGACACCCTGCGCGGCTTTCTCAAGGGTTTCATCGACCTCACCTTCGAGCATGACGGGCGCTGGTACATCGCCGACTACAAGTCCAACTGGCTCGGCCCGGACGCCAGCTACTACGGCGGCGAGCGACTGTTGCAGGCGCTCGCCGGCGAACACTACTACCTGCAATACCTGATCTACCTGGTGGCGCTGCGGCGCTTCCTGCGCCAGCGCCTGGCGGATTTCCGCGACGAGCAGCTGGGCGGCGCCTTCTACCTGTTCCTGCGCGGCATGCCCGCGGCCGGGGTGTATTTCGCCCGTCCCGACGATGCGTTGCTCGATGCGCTGGACCGGCTGTTCGAGGAGGGGGAATGATGGTTTGGATCAGCGCGACAGCTGCGGTTGCCGTCGAGCGCGCCCGGCGGATTGCCCCCAGCCTATGGTCCGCTGGGTACGTCGGTGGGTACGCCGGTGGGCTGAAGCCCACCCTACGAGGAAATCAGGACGTGCCGTCCGTAGGGTGGGCTTCAGCCCACCGTAGGCCCCCGCGCCCGGCCGCTTCCGTCTCGAGGCCTAGCCGATGACGCTTCGTTCAGACTACCCCCTCGGTCCGCTGGAGCGCGCCTTTGTCGCCAGCCTGCAACGCCTGGAACCGCAGGCGCCCGAAGCGCTGCTGCTGGCCGCCGCGCTGTGCTGCGAGGCATTGGGCAAGGGCGATGTCTGCCTGCCGCTGGCGCGCCTGGCCGGGCGCAGACCATGGCCGGAGCTCGACATCCGCCTGCCAGCGCTGGCCGACTGGCGCGCCGGCCTGCGCGCCTCGTCGCTGGTCGGCGCGCCCGGCGCCTACGCGCCGCTGATCCTCGACGGCGACCGGCTCTACCTCGCCCGTTACCAGGCCTACGAGCGGCAGCTGGCCGAACAGTTGCTGGCGCGTGCCGGCGATCGGCCGCCGGTCGATGAAGCGCAGCTCGGCGAAAGCCTGGCGCGGCTGTTCGCCTTCAATCAGCAGCGCCCGGACTGGCAACGGCTGGCCGCGGCGCAGGCGGTACGCCGGCGGCTGGCGGTGATCTCCGGCGGCCCCGGCACCGGCAAGACCACCACCGTGGTGCGCCTGCTCGCGGCATTGCTGGAACAGCCCGGCGGCGAGCGGCTGGCCATCGGCCTGGCCGCGCCCACCGGCAAGGCGGCGGCACGCATGGCCGAGGCGATCCGCCACGCCAAGGCCGAGCTGCCGGTCAGTGACGCGGTCAAGGCGGCGCTGCCGGACGAGGCGCGCACCCTGCATCGCCTGCTCGGCAGCCGCGGCGACAGCCCGCGGGTGCGCCACGACGCGACCAATCCGTTGCCGCTCGACGTGCTGGTGGTGGACGAGGCGTCGATGGTCGACCTGGCGCTGATGGCCAAGCTGGTCGCCGCGCTGCCGCCCAAGGCGCGGCTGATCCTGCTCGGCGACAAGGACCAGCTCGCCGCCGTGGAGGCCGGCGCGGTGTTCGCCGAACTCTGCGAAGGGCGCGGCTTCGATGCCCAGGCCGCGGCCGATCTCGAGCGCATCACCGGCCAGGCCGTGGCGGTCGAAACGCCGCACTCGCGCCTCGGCGATGCGGTGGTGCTGCTGACGCACAGCCACCGCTTCGCCGGTGGCAGCGGCATCGGCGAACTGGCGCGGCGGATCAACGGCGGTGACGCCCGCGGCACGCTGGCGTTACTGGACGAGACGCGGACCGATCTGCGCTGGAACGCGGCACCCGCCGCGCCGGCGCTGGTCGAGCGCCTGGAGGAGGGCTATCGGCCCTACCTGCAGGCCGCGCGGCAGGGCGATCCGGCACAGGCGTTCGCGGCGTTCAACGATTTTCGCGCACTCACCGCGCAGCGCGAGGGCGCCTTCGGCGTCAACGGTCTCAACGAGGCGCTGGAGGCACGGCTGCGGCGCCGGTTCAACGTGCCGGCACGCGAGCGCTGGTATGCCGGCCGCGCGGTGATGGTGCGGCAGAACGACTATGCGCTCGGCCTGTTCAACGGCGATATCGGCCTGTGCCTGTGGACCGAGCTCGGCTGGCGGGTGTTCTTCGAGGGCGACGACGGCTATCGCCCGTTCGCGCCGGCGCGCCTGCCGAGCCACGACAGCGCCTTCGTCATGACGGTGCACAAGAGCCAGGGCTCGGAGTTCGGCGAAGTGCTGCTGGCATTGCCCGAGCAACCCAGCCCGTTGCTGACCCGCGCGCTGTTCTACACCGGCATTACCCGCGCCAGGCGCAAGGTGGAAATCTGGGCATTGCCGGCGCGGCTGACTGAGGCCGTGAACACCCGCGCCGAACGCACGGCCGGGCTGGCCGAACGGCTGGCGGTCGACTCGGCCACGGCGGTGCTGCCGACGGAGGCCGCGAGCGGCGCGCAGGATCAGCTCAGTCTGTTCTGATCGTCCGCCAAAAGCGGGCAACTTGCGCGCTGTGGCGGCTTTCCCGGCAGTGGTTCGACGGTTTCGTGAAGCGGTTGCCGATATCGCGGGTGGGTTTCTGCTCCGATGCGTGTTCGTCAGCGCACGCGGAATCGGACGTATGCAAAAGCTCTTCTATCTCTTCTGGGCAGCCGTCAGCCTCGGGCTGGGCGGCCTGGCGCTGTCCGCCGTGTGGCAGCAGGCGAGCGTGGCCAATCTGCTGTTCCTCGGCATGGTCGGCTACTACAGCTTCTGTTTCGGCGGGCTGATCCGCGCCTTCTACCTGCCGTGGGGGCTGCTGGGGCCGCATCGGCGCAGCGGCTACTGGCTGTGCCTGATCCTGCTGCCGCTGGCGCTGGTTCCGCTGCATGCGGCCTATCGGATCTGGGAGCAGGGCGGCTATGTGGCGGTGGCGACGTCACGGCGTACGGCCTGGCTGCATCAGCTGCTCGGCTGGCTGCAGGACGCACTCGGCTATCTCGGACCGCTGCTGGCGCACTGCGCGCTGGGTATCGGCCTGGCACTGGCGCTGCTGCGCCTGCTGCGCGGGCAGGTGGTGCGCTGATCAGCCTTCCAGCAGGGTCAGCACCAGCGGCAGGCTGGCGGCGGCGAGCAGCGTCTGCAGGGTGATGATGCCGGCCATCAGGTGGCTGTCGCCGCCGAGCTGGCGGGTCAGTACATAGGCGGTCGGTGCGGTCGGCAGAGCGAAGAACAGCACGAGGATGGTGGTTTCCATCGCCGGCAGCGCGAACAGGGCGGCGACGCCATACGCCAGCAACGGCACCGCCAGCAGCCGCACGGCGCTGCTCCAGCCCAGCGTCGGAATTTCCCCGCCCAGCTCCCTGGGCTTGAGCGCCGCGCCCACGCACAGCAGCCCCAGCGGCAGGCTGGCGGCGGCCAGCAGGCCGAGCAGGCGGTCGCTGCCGCCGGGCAGACCGAAGCCGGCCAGGTTGACCAGCGCACCGGCCAGGCAGGCGAGAATCAGCGGATTGCGCGCGATCGGCAGCAGCAGGCTGCGGGCGCTGATGCCGCGCTCGGCGGTCAGCGCCCAGACCGACATCACGTTCACCGTCGGCACCATCAGCGCCAGCATCAGCGCCGCCAGCGCCAGGCCGTCCTTGCCGAACAGGCTGCCGACGGCCGCCAGACCCAGGTAGGTGTTGAAGCGCAGCGTCCCCTGCGCCAGCGCACCGAAGCGCGCCGCCGGCCAGCTGCGCAGACGCCGGCCGCACAGCAGGACGCACCAGGCCAGTCCCAGGGCGAGCAGCACCGCGGCGCCCAGGCGCGGCAAGGCCGGGTTGTCCAGCGGCGCGGTCGCCAGGCTGTTGAACAATAACGCCGGAAACAGGACGAAGTAGTTCAGCCGTTCGGCACCCGGCCAGAAGGCGTCGTCGGGGAAGCCGCGCAGACGCAGCACATAGCCGGCGACGATCAGGGCAAACAGGGGCCAGAGGGCGAGCAGAAGAGCGGTCACGGAGTGCGTTCGGGCGATAGGAAGGCCGATCTTGGCGGCTCTTGCCGCACGCCGCAAGCCGTCCTGCCGCGCTGGAGCCGGCTCCGTTCGTCAGTCAGACTCGCCGGCGGGCGGTTGTTTGCGTCCCTTGTAATGGCGCAGTGATATCATTCGGCATCACCACGGCAGGCTTGTTCCATGCGCATCACCGAGCATTCATCGGCGGCCGAATTCAGCGACACCCCCTACGGGCGGCAGTTGCTGCGGGGCTTTCGCCTGCTGTTGTTCAAGCCCGAGCTGGAAGCCGAATTCCGCCGCTTCCTCAACCGCCAGGCGCGTGGCGCACAGCGGGTCGCCGCGCTGCTGCTGATCGTCGCCGCCAGCGGCTACCTGTATGTCGAGCGCACGCTGTTTCCGCATGACGATCCGCAGTGGCTGAGCCGGCTCACGCTGCTGCGCCTGGTGGAGCTGTCGCCGGGGCTGCTGGTGCTGGCGTTGAGCTTCCTCAGCAAGACCTATCAGGCGCGCGCCAACCAGCTGTTCCCGCTGCTGCTGGTGCTGATCGGCGTGGTCGCCGCGATCATCGACATCCAGTACGAGCTGGCCGCGCAGCCCTATGCGTTTCGCTATGGCGCCGGCCTGCTGATCATCAGTTCGTTCTTCTTCCTCGGCATGACGTTCTGGCATTCGCTGCTCTGCGCGCTGTCGATCGTGGCGATCGACGTGTTCATGGCCAGCCAGATCCTGCCTCCGGAGCGCCTGCCCGAGCACTGGATCGCCGTCAGCTACTACCTGCTGCTGCTGGTGATCGGCGCGATCAGCCGTTACGTGCACGAATACTCGCAGCGCCAGCAGTTCCTCATGCGCAAGCTGCTCGGCTGGGTCGCCGCGCACGATGCGCTGAGCGAGCTGCCCAACCGTCGCAGCCATGACGAGGCGCTACGTCAGCGACTGGCGCAGGCGCGGCGCGATACGGTGCCGCTGAGCCTGTTGCTGCTCGATCTGGACGACTTCAAGGCCTACAACGATCGCCTCGGCCATCCCGCCGGCGATGCGCTGATCGGCGAGTTCGCCCGGCTGCTCGCCGGCTTCGCGCGACGGCCGCTGGACCAGGCGGCACGTGTCGGTGGCGAGGAGTTCGCCCTGCTGCTCTACGACTGCAGCGAGGATGCCGCGCAGCAGATCGCCAGTCAGGTGCTGGCCGCGCTGCGTCGGCAGGCCATCGCGCATCCGGCATCGGCGCAGGGACGGGTCGGGGTGAGTATCGGTATCGCGACGCTGCAACCGGGGCAGAGCACCGGGCAGCTGTATTCGGCAGCGGACGCGGCGCTCTACCGCGCCAAGCAGGCGGGCAAGAACCGCTTCGCCGGGCCGGACGAACTGCCGGCCGCCGGTTGAGCGGTGCTCAGCGGCGCGGCGTCACCGGGCGGGTGCGGCCGCTGCCGTCGATGGCGACGAAGACGAACACCGCCTCGGTGACCTTGCGCCATTCGCTGGACAGCGGATCGTCGCTCCAGACTTCCACCAGCATGCGGATCGAGCTGCGCCCGACTTCCAGCGTCTGCGTATAGAAGGACAGCTGCGCGCCGACCGCCACCGGCACCATGAAGGCCATGCGGTCGATGGACACCGTCGCCACGCGGCCGCCGGCCACGCGGCTGGCCATCGCGGTGCCGGCCAGATCCATCTGCGAGACCAGCCAGCCGCCGTAGATATCGCCGAAGCCGTTGGTTTCACGCGGCAGGGCGGTCAGCTGCAGGGCCAGGTCGCCCTGGGGAATCGGATCTTCCTGTTCGTATTCGTTCATCGGTCGGACTCGCGGCGCGATTGTTGTTCTGGCGCGAAAACCCCGCGCTAGGGCGGGAAAAGCGCAGTATAACGGCACTCCGACGACGCAGCGACCACCCCGGGTCAAGATTGCCGTCGGTAACAAGATTGTCACACACGCTTCATAGAGTGTTCATACGGCCTGCAGATACTGGCCCCCGTTCCAACACACTCGAACACACCTCTGCTAGGAGCAAGGTATGAAACTGAATCGTTTGATGGCGGCGCTGACCTTCGTGGCCGCTGGTGTGGGTGCCGCGAGCGCGGTTGCGGCAGTCGATCCGGCTCTGCCGAGCTACGAGAAGACTTCCGGTGTTTCCGGCAACCTGTCCAGCGTCGGCTCCGACTCCCTGGCCAACCTGATGACTCTGTGGGCCGAAGAGTTCAAGCGCAGCTACCCGAACGTCAACATCCAGATCCAGGCTGCCGGCTCCTCCACCGCGCCGCCCGCGCTGACCGAAGGCACCGCCAACATGGGGCCGATGAGCCGCCCGATGAAGGACAACGAGATCCAGGCCTTCGAGCAGAAGTACGGCTACAAGCCGACTGCCGTGCCGGTAGCGATCGACGCCCTGGCCGTGTTCGTGCACAAGGACAACCCGATCAAGAGCCTGGACATCGAGCAGGTCGACGCGATCTTCTCCAGCACCCGCCTGTGCGGTGGCGCCCAGGACATCAAGACCTGGGGCGACCTGGGCCTGACCGGCGAGTGGGCGGCCAAGCCGATCCAGCTGTTCGGTCGCAACTCGGTATCCGGCACCTACGGCTACTTCAAGGAAGAAGCGCTGTGTAAGGGCGACTTCAAATCCAACGTCAACGAGCAGCCGGGTTCGGCCTCGGTGGTGCAGTCGATCTCCAGCACCCTGAACGCCATCGGTTACTCGGGCATCGGCTACAAGACCTCCAGCGTGCGCGCCGTGCCGCTGTCCAAGGGTGGCGAAGCCTTCGAAGCCAACGAAGAAAACGCCCTGGCCGGCAAGTTCCCGCTGGCGCGCTTCTTCTACGTCTACGTGAACAAGGCGCCGAACAAGCCGCTGAGCCCGATCGATGCCGAGTTCATCAAGCTGGTGCTGTCCAAGCAGGGCCAGGAAGTCGTGGTCAAGGACGGCTACATCCCGCTGCCGAAGAAAGTGGTCGACAAGACCCTGCAAGAGCTGGGTCTCTAACGACCCGCGCGGAGGACCGGCGGCAGCCCCGCCGCTCCTGCGTCACGATGCCCGCCACGCACTTCGCGCTGGCGGGTTTCGTCGTGTCACCCGGTTGTAATTTTTCTGTCACACGGCTTGATTAGATTAGTCGCCCTGACGGGGCCGCCCGGCCCAGGAACCTTGGCATGAACGACATAGAGCCCATGACCGCGAACTCCGATGTGCAACGGCTGGATTTCGATACTCCGGCCCTGCAGCGTAAACGCCGCATTCGCGCGCTGAAAGACCACCTGGCGCGCTGGTACGTGACCATCGGCGGCCTGGCGGTGCTGGGTGCGATCACCCTGATCTTCTTCTACCTGGGACAGGTCGTGCTGCCCATGTTCCAGGGCGCCGAGCTCGAGGCGCGGGAAGTCCAGCGCCCGGCCTGGCTGGCCGAGGACAGCCAGGCACTGTTGCTGGCCGTCGAGGAGCAGAACCAAGTGGCGATGCGGTTGAGCGCCGATGGCCAGGTGCGCTTCTTTACGCTGGCCGATGGCGCGCCACTCGCGAATGTCGCGCTGGCGCTGCCGGCTGACAGCCGCATCGTCTCGGTCGGCCAGGACACCCCCGGCACCCGCCGGCTGGTGCTCGGCCTGAGCAACGGCCAGGCGCTGGTCATCGAGCACGAGTACCAGATCACCTACCCGAACAACCAGAAGACCATCACGCCGCGGATCGTCTATCCGTTCGGCGAGCAGCCGCTGCAGCTTGATGGCGAGGGCCGCGCGATCGAGCAGGCGGCCATCAGCCTCAACGGCAAGACCCTGCTGGTCGCCGGCGCCACCGGCACCGCGCTGCATGCCCAGCGCATCGCCAGCAGCGAGAACCTGCTGACCGGCGAAGTGACCCTGGAGCAGGAGCGCCTGGATCTGCCGCAGCTCGCCGAACCGATCCGCGCGCTGCAGCTCGATCCGCGCCACATGTGGCTGTATGCGGTCAGCGGCAAGGCCAGCGCCGACGTCTTCGATCTGCGCCGCAAGCAGCTCAACGGCCGCTACAAACTGGTCGCCGACGGTGCCGAGATCACCGCCGTCAGCCCGCTGCTCGGCGGCATCTCGCTGATGATCGGCGACTCCAGGGGCGGCATCGGCCAGTGGTTCATGGTGCGTGGCAGCGACGGCCAGGCCGAGCTGCGCAACGTGCGCAACTTCACGCTGGCCGACAGCCCGATCAGCCAGATCCTTCCGGAAGAGCGGCGCAAGGGCTTCCTCGCGCTCGACCGCGCCGGCACGCTGGGCATCTTCCACAGCACCGCCCACCGCACGCTGCTCAAGGAGCAGGTCGCCGACGGCGCCGCGCTCGCCGCACTGTCTCCGCGCGCCACCCGCCTGCTGGTGGAGTCGCCGCAGGGCCTGCAGCGCTTCGTGATCGACAACCCGCACCCGGAGATTTCCTGGAGCGCGCTGTGGGGCAAGGTCTGGTACGAAAGCTACGCGAAGCCCGACTACGTCTGGCAGTCCACCTCCGCCAACACCGATTTCGAACCCAAGCTGAGCCTCGCGCCGCTGGCCTTCGGCACGCTCAAGGCGGCGTTTTACGCGATGCTGCTGGCCGCCCCGCTGGCGATCTGCGCGGCGTTCTATACCGCCTACTTCATGGCCCCGGCGCTGCGCCGCAAGATCAAGCCGGTGATCGAACTGATGGAGGCACTGCCGACGGTGATCCTCGGCTTCTTCGCCGGCCTGTTCCTCGCGCCGTTCCTGGAGAACCACCTGCCGGGCATCTTCAGCCTGCTGCTGCTGATGCCGCTGGGCATCCTGTTCGCCGCCTGGAGCTGGAGCCGCCTGCCCGAGCGCGTGCGCCTGAGCGTGCCGGAAGGCTGGGAAGCGCTGCTGCTGATCCCGGTGATCCTCATCGTCGGCATCGGTTCGCTGGCCATCAGCGGCCACCTGGAAAACTGGTTCTTCGGCGGCGACATGCGCCTGTGGCTGTCCAATGACCTGGGCATCCCGTTCGACCAGCGCAACGCCCTGGTGGTCGGCCTGGCGATGGGCTTCGCGGTGATCCCGACGATCTATTCGATCGCCGAGGACGCGGTGTTCAGCGTGCCGAAGAGCCTGACCCTGGGTTCGCTGGCGCTCGGCGCCACGCCCTGGCAGACGCTGACCCGCGTGGTGCTGCTGACCGCGAGCCCGGGCATCTTCTCCGCGCTGATGATCGGCATGGGCCGCGCCGTGGGCGAAACCATGATCGTGCTGATGGCCACCGGCAACACGCCGATCATGGAGGCCAACATCTTCGAGGGCATGCGCACCCTGGCGGCCAACGTCGCGGTGGAAATGCCCGAGTCGGAGGTCGGCGGTACCCACTACCGCGTGCTGTTCCTGGCCGCCTTCGTGCTGCTGATGTTCACCTTCGTGATGAACACCCTGGCCGAACTGATTCGCCAGCGCCTGCGCGGCAAGTACGCCAGCCTGTAATACACGCGCCGCCTGCGGGCGGTGGCGCCGAGATTTTCGAAAAGGTATCGATCCGTGAAAAAGGATTCGTTGAACACCTGGGTCAAGAGTGGCACTCCGTGGATCTGGATGAACGCCGGTGCGGTGGCCATCGCGGTGATCATGACCCTGGGCCTGCTGGCCGTGATTGGCGTGCGCGGCCTGGCGCATTTCTGGCCGGCCGACGTGATGGTCGCCGACTACCAGGTGCCCGGCGAGGCACCGCGCGTGCTGGCCGGCGAGGTGGTGCAGACCGAGGAAGTGCCGCGCGCGCGGCTGGCGGCCAGTGGCCTGCCGGTCAACGCCGAGGGCGGCGAGTTCATGACCCGCGAGCTGCTCAAGGTCGGCAACCGTGAAGTCTACGGTGCGGACTTCTCCTGGGTGGTCGGCGAATGGCTGAGCAACCCGCGCATGCCGCAGGACATGGTGGTGCTGGAGCGCCGCGAGTGGGGCAACTTCTACGGCGAGCTGCTCAACGTCAAGGAGGCCGGGCAGCTGGTGGCCGAGGGCGATGCTGCCTGGGCCGAGCTGCAGCGCCGCCTCGAACGGGTCGAGCAGTTGCACGGGCAGATCAGCCAGGTGGAGAAGGTCGAGATCGGCCGCATCAACCACGGCCTCGAGCGTCTGCGCCTGAAGACCCGCAAGCTGGAGCTGGACGGCCGTCTGGATGCCGCGGCACAGGCCGAACTGGACGCCGAACGCGCCGAATGGGACGCCGAATACCGCGTGCTGGAGCAGGAGCTGATCGCGCTGCAGCAGCAGTTCAACCGCGACAGCATCAGCGTGCGCACCGTCGATGGCCGCGAGCAGCAGATCAGCCTGGGCAAGGTGGTGCGCGCCTACCGGCCGAACGCCATGTCCACCACCGACAAGCTGGGTTTCTACGTGGCCAAGCTGTGGGAGTTCGTCAGCGACGAACCGCGCGAGGCGAACACCGAGGGCGGCATCTTCCCGGCGATCTTCGGTACCGTGCTGATGACCCTGATTATGGCGGTGATCGTCACTCCGTTCGGCGTGATCGCCGCGGTCTATCTGCGCGAATACGCCAAGCAGGGCCTGCTCACGCGCGTGATCCGCATCGCGGTGAACAACCTCGCCGGCGTGCCATCGATCGTCTACGGCGTGTTCGGCCTGGGCTTCTTCGTCTACGTGCTGGGCGGCTCGCTGGACCGTATCTTCTACCCCGAAGCCGCGCCGGCGCCGGTGTTCGGCACGCCGGGGCTGATGTGGGCCTCGCTGACCCTGGCGATCCTCACCCTGCCGGTGGTGATCGTCGCCACCGAGGAAGGCCTGGCGCGCATCCCGCGGATGATCCGCGAAGGCTCGCTGGCCCTCGGCGCGACCAAGTCCGAGACGCTGTGGCGCGTGGTGTTGCCGATGGCCAGCCCGGCGATGATGACCGGCCTGATCCTCGCCGTGGCGCGCGCCGCCGGTGAAGTGGCGCCGCTGATGCTGGTCGGCGTGGTCAAGCTGGCGCCGAACCTGCCGCTCAACGGCAACTACCCTTACCTGCACCTGGATCAGAAGATCATGCACCTGGGCTTCCACATCTACGACGTCGGCTTCCAGAGTCCCAACGTCGAGGCCGCGCGGCCGCTGGTCTACGCCACCGCGTTCCTGCTGGTGCTGGTCATCGCGGTGCTGAACTTCAGTGCGGTCGTCATCCGCAACCACCTGCGCGAGAAGTACAAGGCGCTGGACCACTAAGAGCAGCTGCAAGCTTCAAGCGGCAAGCCTCAAGAGGAACGAGGTGCCGGTTTGAGCTTGCGGCTTGTA
This sequence comes from Stutzerimonas stutzeri TS44, assembly GCA_000263395.1. Taxonomy (GTDB): domain Bacteria; phylum Pseudomonadota; class Gammaproteobacteria; order Pseudomonadales; family Pseudomonadaceae; genus Stutzerimonas; species Stutzerimonas stutzeri_C. The sequence continues at coordinate 276,495 of AJXE01000002.1, read as the reverse complement.
GCTTGCAGCTTGCAGCTGCGAACGGAGTGAGCACATGCAAAGCAACACCCATTCCATCGATATTTCTTCGCTCGGCCGCGACAAGCGCGTGCTGGACCTGGCCACCGAGCCGGTGGCCATCGAGGTGCCCGACCTGAGCCTGTTCTACGGGCAGAAGCAGGCGCTGTTCAACGTCAGCATGAACATCCCGCGCCAGCGCGTGACGGCCTTCATCGGCCCGTCCGGTTGCGGCAAGTCCACGCTGCTGCGCTGCTTCAACCGGATGAACGATCTGGTCGACGGCTGCCGCATCGAAGGCGCGATCAACCTCGACGGCCACAACATCTACCGCAAGGGCGAGGATGTCGCCGACCTGCGCCGCCGCGTCGGCATGGTGTTCCAGAAGCCCAACCCGTTCCCCAAGAGCATCTACGAGAACGTGGTCTACGGCCTGCGCATCCAGGGCATCAAGCAGAAGCGCGTGCTCGACGAGACCGTCGAATGGGCGCTCAAGGGCGCGGCGTTGTGGGACGAGGTCAAGGATCGCCTGCACGAATCGGCGCTGGGTCTGTCCGGTGGTCAGCAGCAGCGTCTGGTGATCGCCCGTACCATCGCCGTGCAGCCCGAAGTGCTGCTGCTCGACGAACCCAGCTCGGCGCTCGACCCGATCTCCTCGCTCAAGGTCGAAGAACTGATCTACGAGCTGAAGTCCAAGTACACCATCGTCATCGTCACCCACAATATGCAGCAGGCCGCGCGCGTCTCCGACTACACGGCGTTCATGTACATGGGCAAGCTGATCGAGTACGGCGACACCGATACGCTGTTCACCAACCCGGCGAAGAAGCAGACCGAAGACTACATCACCGGGCGTTATGGCTAGTCGCGCGACAGCTGCAAGCCACAAGCGGCAAGAGCGACCCCGGAGAACAACTTGAAGCTTGCAGCTTGAAGCTTGCAGCTTTCGCGGAGCGAACCATGAACAAAGACAACCACACCCAGCACATCTCCCAGCAGTTCAACGCCGAGCTGGAGGAAGTACGCAGCCACCTGCTGGCGATGGGCGGCCTGGTGGAGAAGCAGGTCAACGACGCGGTCACCGCGCTGATCGAGGCCGATTCGGGCCTGGCCCAGCAGGTGCGCGAGGTCGACGACCAGATCAACCAGATGGAGCGCAACATCGACGAGGAGTGCGTGCGCATCCTCGCCCGCCGTCAGCCGGCGGCCTCCGACCTGCGTCTGATCATCAGCATCTCCAAGTCGGTGATCGACCTCGAGCGCATCGGCGACGAGGCGACCAAGATCGCCCGCCGCGCCATCCAGCTGTGCGAGGAAGGCGAGTCGCCCAAGGGCTACGTCGAGGTGCGCCACATCGGCGACCAGGTGCGCAAGATGGTGCAGGAAGCGCTCGACGCCTTCGCCCGCTTCGACGCCGACCTGGCGCTGTCGGTGGCGCAGTACGACAAGACCGTCGACCGCGAATACAAGACCGCGCTGCGCGAACTGGTCACCTACATGATGGAAGATCCGCGCTCGATCTCCCGCGTGCTCAGCGTGATCTGGGCGCTGCGCTCGCTGGAGCGCATCGGCGACCACGCACGCAACATCGCCGAACTGGTGATCTATCTGGTGCGCGGCACCGACGTGCGGCACATGGGCCTGGCGCGCATGGCCCAGGAAGTCGAGAGCGGCAGGGAAGAGTGATGGCCCGCGGGCCGGTGCGCATGACCGGCCCGCATTCGCCAGACGGCGCGGCGCTCAGGGCTGGCGCAGCTCGGCTTGCAGCGCCTCCAGCGTCGCCTGGCGCTCGGCATCCTGCAGGCGCGCGCCGGGGTTGAGCGACGACCATTCGGGGTGCGCGCGGCAGCGCTGCAGCGCCTCGGGCAGGTGGCCTTCGCGCCAGCCCTGATCCTGCGGGCCGCTCAGGCGGATCGCGTCCAGCGCCGCGTGGCCGCGCGCGGCAAGGGCGGCGAGCAGCTGGCGCTGGCGCAGCGCCAGCAGGCGCAGCACGGCATCGTCGACGCTCAGTTCGCGCTGCCCCTTGAGCTTGCCCAGCAGGCGGTTGCCATAGTGCCGCGCGGTCTGCGCGCCGCCGCCGGCCAGCGCGCCGAGCAGCGCCGCGGCGCCAAGGGTGATGCCGCCGACCATCAGGTCGACCCCGGCTCCGGCCGCCGCGCCGGCCGCCATGCCGCCGCCGATCTTCACACCCAGCTGTTTCAGCGTCTCCGGATTGAACAGGTCGTCACCCCAGCGGCCGTCGAGCAGCGGCAGCTCGCCGGCGGCCGCGTCGTCCTTGCCGAAGGCGTACAGGCGCAGCAGCGCCTCGACGCAGCGCTGTTCGCGGCTACGCACCGCATCGTGCAGGTCGCGGATGGCGCCGCGCTCCAGTTCCGCCTGCGCCGCCACGCTGCGCCGGCAGGCAGCGACGTCCACCAGCAGCTCGGCGATCAGCCGCTCGCCGCTGGCCAGGCGTGCCGCGGCTTGGGCTTCGTGCTCCTCGATCAGCCGCTGCAGGCGCGGCCGCGCCTGCTCCAGCAGCAGCGCCAGGCTTTCGTACAGGCGGCGCTCGCCATCCACCGGCGGCGCCACGCTATCGAAGCGCACCAGCGCGTGCAGGCCGAGCCGCGCCAGCGCCTGGCGCCACTCCTCCTCGCGATGCCCGGGCTGGGCGACGAAATTGAGCACCGGCAGCAGCGGCTTGCCGCAACCGGCCAGCACCGCCAGCTCGTCCTTGTACTTGGCCAGCACCGGCTCGCGCGCGTCGATCACGTACAGCCCGGCGTCGCTGGCCAGCAGCTGGCGCAGCACCTTGGCTTCCTGCTCGAAACGCTGGCGCGCCTCGGCGCCGTCGAGAAAACGCGCGGTGCGCGCCGGGCCATCGAGGCGCTCGCCGGGGCGCTCCAGCCGCTCGAGATAGTCGAGCAGGGCGATGGCGTCCTCCAGGCCGGGGGTGTCGTACAGCTCCAGCAGCGCCTGGCCATCCACCGACAGCCGCGCGCCCTCGACGTGGCGGGTGGTGCTGGGGCGGTGCGAAACCTCGCCGAAACCGCGGTCGCGGGTCAGCGTACGCAGCAGCGAGGTCTTGCCGACGTTGGTGTGGCCGACCACGGCGAGCTTCAGCGCATCAGTCATGTCCGTTCTCCAGCCAGCTCAGCGGTGCGGCGCTCGAATGTGCCAGGCCCAGCGCATCCAGCGCCTGATGCCAGTCGGCCAGCCGCGCGCTGTCCAGCGCCTCGCCGGCCGGCGCCTGCAGCAGCCAGACGCGCGTGGCGGCGGCGCAGCGCGACAGCTCGCCGAGCAGCGCCAGGGTGCCGCGATCCGGCGAGCGGCGCGGGTCGCAGGCGATCGCCAGACGCGCCGGCGGAAAGCGCGTGAGCTGATCGAGCAGGCGTCGGCGGCCTTCGCGATCATCGAGCACGCCGGCATCGGCCACGCCCTTGGGCAGCGACGGCGGCCACGGCCGGCTGCCGTCCAGCTCGATGGCCACCAGCACGGCGCCGGCGCCGGCCTCGGGCTGCGCGCCGGCGCTCGGCGCGTGCAGCTGCGCCGGCGCGGCATCGCGGATGCCGAGGCGTTCGCTGGGCGGCTGCAGGCGTTCGCGCAGCAGGCGGTAGCTCGGCTGTGCCAGATCGATCGCCAGCGCGGCCCGGCCGCGGCGCCAGCGCCACAGACACAGCGCGGCGAGCAGCAGGCGCGGCAGCAGGCCGTAGACCAGCACCACGCCGACCAGCCAGCCGGCCCATTGCCGCCGCGCACTTTCCAGATCGCCGGCGAGCGTGCCGCTGGCGCGGATCTGCTCGACATCCGGCACGCCGAAGCCGAGCAGTGCGGGCAGTGCGCCGAACGCCTGGGTCAGACCGACGAAGGCGCTCTCGCCGAGGATGGTGGTTTCCCAGACGAAGCCGTAGCGGCGGGTCGCCAGCAGGGCGAGCAGCATGAGTAGCGCGCAAGCCATCGCCAGCAGCCACAGGCCATGCACGCCGAGGCCAAGCAGCCAGCGGCCGAGGCGCTGGCGCTGCAGCAGCACCGGCAGCGCCGGCGCCAGCTGCGCGGCGCGCGCATCGCGGGCGAACTTCTCGCTGAGCCAGAGCCACAGCCGGCCGAGCGCGCCGCCGCTGTCACCGGCCAGCGCCAGGCCGAGCAGCCAGCCGAGCAGGGTCAGCAGGTTGAGCCCGAGCAGGCTGCCGAGCGCCCAGAACACGTTGACCGGGCGCTGGCCGTCACCCAGCGCGGCGAAGGCCAGACCGGCGCCGGTGAAGAGCGCCAGCACGGCGAGGGCGACGGCGCCGAGCCGCGCGCCCTGGCGCCAGTGGCGCAGCGCTTCGAGCAGGCCGTCGCGGCGCGCCAGCCACAGCGCGCGGCGTTCGATCAGGGTGGGCAGATCGCCGCCGCCGGCGCGGGCCTGGCGGTTGGCTTCCTCGTCGTCCAGTGGGCCGGCGTGTTCCTCGCGCAGGCGCACGGCTTCGGTGAGCCACAGGCGGTCGATACGGGACAGCGAGGGGAGGGGAATGCGGGGATCGCTCACCGAAGGCTCCGTGGCCGGGGATGAGCGCAGAGCATAACCGCAGCCGGGCGGGCCGTGCACGGCATCGCCCGGCCGCTGGCCTCAGCTGCTGCCGGAGCCGGCGGCGTGCATCTGCGACGGCGCAGGCGGTTCGGGCTGGTGATGGGCGTCGACCACCGCCACCTCGTTGCCGTCGATGTCGTACAGCTTGCCGTTGCGGAAGTAGTCGCCCTCGTGCAGCGCGGCGATGTCGCGGTAGCGCAGGCTGCGCTCGCTACCGGCGACGAACACCGACTGCTGGTCGGAGTTGCCGGCCTTGAGGTGGTTGAAGGCCAGGTTGAGGATGATCGCCATGATCGCCGCCGAGCTGATGCCGGAGTGGAAGATGGTCTCGAACCAGGCCGGGAAGTGGTGGTAGAAGCTCGGCGCGGCGATCGGGATCATGCCGAAGCCGATCGAGGTGGCGACGATGATCAGGTTCATGTTGTTGCGGTAGTCGACCTGCGCCAGGGTGCGGATGCCGCTGGCTGCTACGGTGCCGAACAGCACCACGCCGGCACCGCCGAGCACGGCGGTGGGTACCGCGGCGATCAGCCGGCCCATCACCGGCAGCAGGCCGAGGGTGACCAGGATCAGGCCGGCGCTGGCCACCACGTAGCGGCTCTTCACCCCGGTCACCGCGACCAGCCCGACGTTCTGCGCGAAGGCGCTCTGGGTGAAGGAACCGAACAGCGGCGCCAGCGAGCTGGAGATCATGTCGGCGCGCAGGCCGTTGCCCAGGCGCTTGGAGTCGACCTTGGTGTCGATGATTTCGCCGACGGCGAGGATGTCCGCCGAGGTCTCGACCAGGGTGACGATGATCACGATCAGCATCGACAGGATCGCCGCCAGCTGGAACTCCGGCATGCCGAAGTGCAGCGGTGCCGGCATGGCCACCAGCGGGCCGTCGAGTACCTGGGAGAAGTCGGCCATGCCGAAGAACACCGCCACCAGCGTGCCGATGACCATCGCCAGCAGGATCGACAGCCGCGAGATGCTCGCGCTGCCGACCTTGCTCAGCGCCAGCACGGTGAACAGGGTGAAGGCCGCCAGGCAGATGTTGGCCACGCTGCCGAAGTCTGGCGCCTGGCTGTTGCCGCCCATCGCCCAGCGTGCGGCCACCGGCATCAGCGTCAGGCCGATGGTGGTGATGACGATGCCGGTGACCAGTGGCGGAAAGAACTTGGTGATGCGGGAGAACACCGGCGTGATGAACAGGCCGATCAGCGAGGCGGCGATCACCGAGCCGAGCACCACCGGAATGCCGCCGGCGCCGTCGCTGCCGATGATGGCGATCATGGTCGCCACGCCGGCGAAGGACACGCCCTGTACCAGCGGCAACTGACAACCGAAGAACGGCAGACCGAGCGTCTGCAGCAGGGTGGCCAGCCCGCCGGCGAACAACGAGGCGGCGATCAGCAGGCCGATGTCGGCCGGCGACAGGCCGGCGGCCTGGCCGACGATGAGAGGCACGGCGACGATGCCGCCATACATGGTGAGCACGTGTTGCAGGCCGTAGGCCAGGTTGGCACCGACACCGAGGTTTTCATCCTCGGGCCGTTTTGCGGGGGCGGACACAGACATGGGTAGCTTCTCCCGTTCGTTTTTATTGTGTCGGCCACTGTAGACAATTGGATGCGAGTAGTGCCAGTAGTTGTATACAATTTTTCTGTCGAGATTGCCGAATGCGACATCTTCCGCATGCGCAGGCCGCACCAGCACGGCGTTACAGGTAGCAGCGCAAGATCACCGAGGGCAGGGTAATCGACGAACGGTCGGATCGGTTAGGGGCGACCGCGTGGCCGCCCGTAACGTTTAGCGGGCCTCGCGCAGGCGCACGGCCACATCTGGCTGATCGATGAACAGGCCGTCGATGCCGGCGTCGAGGAAGGCGCGGAGCTCCGCCTCGACGTCGCCGCGCGCCTGCGGCTGATCGCTGCTGCGCAGGCTGGTCGGCAGGAAGGCGTTCTCGGCGCGGAAGGTGTACGGGTGCACCTTGAGGCCGGCGGCGTGGGCGTCGGCGACGAAGCGGGTCGGCGCGCCGAGGTTGCCGCCGGCGTCGCGCGGGATGATGTAGCCCTTGTCGGGACCGACGCCGGTCGCGTAGCGGGCGATCTCGCGCAGGCCCTCGGGCGTGGCCATCTGCGCGTAGCTCAGCGTGCTGCCGCGCATCTGCTGGTCGTAGGGCTGGCCGGAGCCGAACAGCTGCACCAGGCGCAGGCGGGTGAGGCCGCTGAGGGTCTTGAGGTTGTCCACCTCGAACGACTGGATGTACACCGGCGCCTGCGGGCCGGCATAGCCGTTGCGCGTGAGGATGTGCACCAGCGGCCGCTCCATCGCCAGGCCAAGCTGCTGGAAGTGGGTCGGGTGCTTGGTTTCCGGGTACAGGCCGATGCGCCGGCCCTGGCTGAGCTGCAGCGTCTTCACCAGGTCGATGATCTCCTGCAGCGTCGGAATCTCCAGGCTGCCGTCGAGGCGGGCGTTGCCCGGGCGGATTTCCGGAATGCGCTCGATGGCGCGCAGCGTCTTCAGCTCGGCGAGGCTGAAGTCCTCGCTGAACCAGCCGGTGAGCGTCACGCCATCGACCTGCTGGGTGCGCTGGCGGTCGGCGAACTCGGGGCGCTGGGAGACATCGGTGGTCAGCCCCAGCTCGTTGTCGTGGCGGGCGACCAGCTGGCCGTCGCGGGTCATCACCAGGTCCGGCTCGATGTAGTCGGCGCCCTGCAGCACCGCCAGCGCATAGGCGGCCAGGGTGTGCTCCGGCACATAGCCGCTGGCGCCACGGTGGGCGATCACCAGCGGCGCGGGTTCGCTGCGTTCGGCGTGGCGCTGCGTCTGGCGGTCGTCCGGCGCGGCGATGCTGGCGAGCGGCAGCAGCAGGCCGTAGACGGCCAACCAGGGGCGAAGGAACGGGGTGGTGTGAGCCATGAGGGTCTCTCCTCGGGTGGGGAGTCCCAGCCTGCGCGAGACGAATGACCGTAGCTTGACGCTTCGCGGTCGCGCCTGTTGCAGCGCCATGAAATCGACAAACGGCTGGCGCTGCAGCACGCCGGGGCGCTCTGCTATGCTCGCCGCCATGAATCAGACCCGCCTGCCCCTCGCCATGATCGCCGCCCTCGCGCACAACCGCGTGATCGGTCTCGACAACCGCATGCCCTGGCACCTGCCCGCCGATCTCAAGCATTTTAAGACCATGACCCTCGGCAAGCCGATCATCATGGGTCGCAAGACCTGGGATTCGCTCGGCCGCCCGCTGCCGGGCCGGCTCAATCTGGTGGTCAGCCGCCAGCCGGAGCTGCAACTCGACGGCGCGGAAACCTTCAGCGATCTCGATGCCGCGCTGGTACGCGCCGAGCAGTGGGCGCGCGAGCAGGGCGTCGACGAGCTGATGCTGATCGGCGGTACACAGCTCTACGCGCAGGCGCTGGGCCAGGCGCAGCGACTCTACCTCACCCGCATCGACGCACAGCCGGAGGGCGATGCGTTCTTCCCCGCATTCGACGAGCACGCATGGCAATGCGTCGACAGCCAGGCGCATCCGGCCGAAGGCGAGGCGCCGGCCTATCGTTTCGAAACCTGGGCGCGACGCTGAGCGGCCGGCGCGGCTTGATCGGCGTCCATTGCGCCGTCGCCGGCAGCCACTATCCTTGCCAGCGTCGCCGCCACGAGCCCTCCTGATGTCAGCAAACCCATCCGAAGACGCCCAGGCCGGGCGCGTCGCCGCCATGCTGATGCGTCATCCGCTGTGGGAGGATGCCCTGGCGCTGCTCACCGGCACGGCGCTGGTCGCCCTCGGCATCGCCTTCTACAGCCACGCCGGGCTGCTCACCGGCGGCACCGTGGGGCTGGCCTTCCTGCTCAAATACCTGGCCGGCTGGTCGTTCGGCGCGGCGTTCTTCCTGCTCAACCTGCCGTTCTACGCGCTGGCGATCTGGCGCATGGGCTGGAAGTTCACCCTGCGCACGGTCTGCGCGGTGGCGCTGGTGTCGCTGTTCGCCGAGCTGACCCCACAGTGGGTGCGCTTCGCCGAGCTGAATCTGGTCTACGCCGCGGTGTTCGGCGGCTTCGCGATGGGAATCGGCCTGCTCATCCTGTTCCGTCATCGCGCCAGCCTGGGCGGGGTGAACATCCTCGCGCTGTTCCTGCAGGAGCGCTTCGGCCTGCGCGCCGGCAAGGTGCAGATGGCCATCGATGCGCTGATCGTGCTGGCGGCGGTGTTCGTCGTCGCGCCGGAGCGGGTGCTGCTGTCGGTACTGGGCGCGGTGGCGCTGAATCTGGTGCTGGCGATCAACCACCGCGCCGGGCGCTACATGGGCGTCAGCTGAGCTCCAGCCGTTCGGCCTCAGCGCTGCTCGCTCTGCGGCGTCACCCGCAGCACTTCCTCGAGGGTGGTCAGGCCGGCGGCGATCTTCTGCGCGCCGGACAGGCGCAGGCTGCGCATGCCGTCCTTGAAGGCCTGACGGCGCAGGGCGACGAGGTCGGTGTCGGCGCTGATCAGTGGCTTGAGCGCATCGTTGAGCAGCATGATCTCGTACACCCCGGCACGGCCGCGGTAACCGGTGTCGCGGCATTCCAGGCAGCCCACCGCCTGCTGCGCCGTGCTCGGCAGCGGCGCGTTCCAGGGCTTGGTCAGCGCGGTCCAGTCGCTGGCATCCAGCTGCACCGGGGCCTTGCAGTGCGGGCATAGCGTGCGCACCAGGCGCTGGGCCATGACGCCGAGCAGGGTGGCCTTGAGCAGGTAGTGCGGCACGCCCAGCTCGAGCAGGCGGGTAATGGCGCTCGGCGCGTCGTTGGTGTGCAGGGTGGAAAGCACCAGGTGCCCGGTGAGCGCGGCCTGGATCGCCATCTCGGCGGTTTCCAGGTCGCGGATCTCGCCGATCATGATGATGTCCGGGTCCTGGCGCATCAGCGCGCGCACGCCGCTGGCGAAGGTCAGGTCGATGTTGTGCTGCACCTGCATCTGGTTGAAGGCGCCCTCGATCATCTCGATCGGGTCCTCGATGGTGCAGACGTTCACCTCGGGCGTCGCCAGTTGCTTGAGCGTGGTGTAGAGCGTGGTGGTCTTGCCCGAACCGGTGGGTCCGGTGACCAGGATGATGCCGTTGGGCTGACAGGTCATGCCCTGCCAGCGGCGCAGGTCGTCGGCGGAAAAGCCCAGCTGGTCGAAGCCCTTGAGCAGCACCTCGGGGTCGAAGATGCGCATCACCATCTTCTCGCCGAACGCGGTGGGCAGCGTCGACAGCCGCAGCTCCACCTCGCCGCCGTCCGGGGTTTTGGTCTTGACCCGGCCATCCTGCGGCTTGCGCTTCTCGGCGACGTTCATCCGCCCGAGGGTCTTCAGCCGGCTGACCACCGCCATCGCCACCTGCGGCGGGAACTGGTAGACGTTGTGCAGCACGCCGTCGATGCGAAAGCGCACGGTGCCCTGCTCGCGCCGCGGTTCGATGTGGATGTCGCTGGCGCGCTGCTGGAAGGCGTACTGGAACAGCCAGTCGACGATGTTGACGATGTGCGAGTCGTTGGCGTCCGGCTCCTGGTCGCTGGCGCCGAGGTTGAGCAGCTGCTCGAAGTTGCCGATGCCGCTGATCTTCTGGTCCGTGGCGGTGGCGCCGCTGACCGACTTGGCCAGGCGGTAGAACTCCACGGTGAAGCGCTGGATGTCCGCCGGGTTGGCCACCACGCGGGTGATCGAGCGCTTGAGCACGTGGGTGAGGTTGGCTTCCCAGCCTTTGACGAAGGGCTGGGCGCTGGCGATGGTCACGCTATGACCATCCAGCGCCACGGCGAGGATCTTGTGGCGCTGGGCGAAGGCATAGGACATCAGCGGGGTGACCGCGGCCACGTCGATCTTCAGCGGATCGATGCGCAGGTACGGCTGGCCGGCCAGCTCGGCCAGCCAGGCGGTGAGGGCTTCCAGGTCGAGCTTCTTGCCGGGGTGGCGGCGATCGTCGAGCTGCTGCGCGGCGAGGAATTCCAGCGGGTGCTGCTGGTTGTTCACCGCGCTGCGGCGTACCGCCAGGCACTGCTCGGCGCTGTCCTGGTCGACGCGCCCCTGGGCGACCAGCTCGCGCAGCAGGTCGTTGAGGTCGAGCGTGCGATCAGGCTCGGCCGCATAGCTGGGCATGGGGGCTCCTTATGGCAAGACAGCGGGAAATACCCGCCGCGGCGCCAAGAATGCCGCAAATGCCCGGTCTGCAACAGGGCGCGCTGGTGAACCTGAGACCTGAGCGCACTAACCCGCTAGCGCAGGATCACCGGTGCGGTATCGGCGGGCAGGGTCGCTTGCACGCCGGTGCGCGTGGTGCCTTCCTGCGCCACGCCGTAGCCGAGCTGCTGCTGCAGCTGGCGTGCTACGTCGGTGCCCAGGGAAAGGGAAACCTCGCGGATGACGCGCCCACGATTCGCCGTGATGGGTCCATCGGCGGCGCTGACCAGCTTGGTGTCCTGGCCTTCGCCCAAGGCCGAAAATGCCGAGGTGATCTCCAGAGTTCGGGTGTCGATCAGGCTGAACTCGGCGACCAGCGTCAGCCCGAGGACTTTGGAGTAATTGTCGCTGTGCGGCAGGGCATTGAGATCCTGGCGGAAATCCAGGTCGGACAGGGTACCGAACAGCACATAATCGGCGCCCTTGAAGTCACCATTGCGAATGCGGCCGATGATGTCGTGCAGCCCTTCATTGTCCTTGCCGTAGGGCTTGCCCTGGATCAGCTGGAACTGACCCGACTTGAGGATCTCGCCCTTGATGTCAGCGGTGAATTTCTTCAGCTCGCCACGCTCGATGTAGCTGTAAGTGGCTTCGAGCTCGCGATAGCTGCTGCTGGCCGAAGCGGAAAAGCCGTTTGCCTGGGCTTGTTGCGACGCGCTGACCACGTGGATGTATTCGCGAACGCGCTCTTCGTAGGCAAGGTCGGTCACCGCGACCTTGGGGGCGGCGTGGCTGGCAAAGGCCAGGCCGCAGAGTAGCAGGGTAGTTAGCAGGCGCATCTCAACGCTCCGTCGTCTTGCGGATTTCCTTCTCGTCCATCCACTCGGCCAGACCACTCTCGACGTCGACGAGCTGGAGGCTGAACTTGTAGAAGACGTCCTTGTAGTCGCTGCTGCGCTTGACGATGGAGCTGATGCTGCCTTCGAGGCGGTACTGGGCGGCGATCATGTTGCCGGTTCTGCTGATCGTGGACTGCTTGTACAGGCCGCTCTGATTCTGCTGCTTGAGCTGGTCGACTTGGCTGCCCATGTCGATGTTGTCGCTGGCGAAACGCGCGGTGCCGGTTTTCATCAGCTGGGTCTTGATGGACGTGGTGATCTCGCGGGTATCGATGTACTCGCTGGTCTTGTTCTTCACGTCGTAGACCTGAATGACCGGGCGGCCTTGCAGCACGCCGGACTGCGCCAGCGAGCGGGTCATCGATTCGGCGATGCTCTGCAGATCGGTCGAACCGAATTCATTGGTGATCAGCTCGACGGCCTTGCTGTCGCCATAGCTGATGTTGCCGCCGCCGAGCACCGGCGACGAAGTGGAGGCGCAACCGCTGGCCAGGACGGCAAAAGCGGCAACGGCGATGGTACGAACGAAAAGCATGATGAAGCCCTAGCGGAAAAGGTTGACGGAGTTTTCAGGGGTCTGGACTTCCAGGCGGAAGTCGGTGGCCTGCGGTACCGGTGCGATGGCGGGCAGGTAGCTGGTCTGGGTGCCGTACAACGTCAGACTTTTCCAGCTTTCCTCGCCGGCGACCGGGAAGCCGTCGTCGCCAAGCCAGGCGAAGCGATAGAACATCGACTTGTTGCGGGAACTGCTGTTCTTGAGCTCGACCTTGACGGTCAGAAAGCCGTTTTCCCGGGCGACGCGCATGGCGCCGACTTCGATGTGCTCCATGCTGCCGAGCGAGACGACCTTGCTGGCGGCGCTGCCAGGGGCGGGTGGCGGTGCACTGGCGCAGCCGCTGGCCAGCAGGCCCAGGCCGAGTACGAGGGGAATCAAGCGGAACATCGGGGACCTCCTGGTCACTGGGCTTGGGCGATGTGGGTAAGGGGAGCGGGAAGCTCCACGGCGGGACCTGCGGCGAATACCTGGCTGCCGATCACGCGCAGCGGGATGACCTGATAGGGCTGGTCGATCCGTACCTTGGCGATGCCGCCGTTGGGCAGCGCCAGGCTGTGCTCGCCACGCTTGATACGGGCTCGCGCCACCAGCGTCTGGTCGGGCAGGGTGCGCCAGGTGCGCTCGTCGGCACCTTCGGTGATGGCTGACATCAGGCCGACCGCCAGCCCGGCCAGCGGACTGACGTTATCGTTCAGCTGCTTTTGCATCACGCTGCGACTGATGGCCCGCACGCTGGTGCGCAGGATGATGCCGGGCATGTCGTCACGCAGTGCGCGACGCGACATGGCATCGACGCTGTTGAGTTGCGCAAGGGTCAGTTCCTGTTCGCCGAGTCGTACGGTTTGCGCCGTCGGCTGCGATTCGCTCTTGATCACCGGGAAGGAGAAGGGCGTCACGATGATGCCGGTCGAGGTGGGGATCGGCAGCGGGATGCGTACCGAGTCGCGGGCCGGGGCCAGCCCGTTCTGCACGACGATCAGCACCTCGCTTTCGTCGGCCGCAGGTGCCGGCGCATCCAGGCGCACGAGCGCATCCTCGAGCAAGCTGTCGCCCGGCCGCAGCTCGATGGCCTTGCGGTAGCCCGGTGCGGCGAGACCTTTTTCGCCCAGGGCTTCATAGACGAAGCCGGAAAGATAGTGGCTGAAGGCGCTCTGGTAGCTGTTCTTCAGGCTGACCACCTCTGGGGCGTCGAGCACTTCCACGGGATAGCCCTGCAAGTCCTTCAACTGTGCGGTGATGCCCTTTTCCTCGGCCTCCTGTTCGCGCTTGAGGTATTCGCGATCACGCAGCTCGCTGATAAAGGCCTCGCGCTCGTGGGTCTTCTTGATGTCCATGCGCGCCTGCTCGAAATCGTTGCGCGCCAGGTGGTTGAGTGCCAGCTGCGTGGTGAGCATGACCTTTTCGTAGTCATAGCCTTCGTAGCGGCGGACCTTGTCGTTGACCAGCAGGCTGCCGAATTCGGCAAGGTACTTCTCGGTATCGAGCTTGATCGAGTCTTCCCAGGCGGCAATCATCTGATCCGCCTCGCTCCATGCCGTCCGGCTGCCGTCCAGGTCGCCTTTGGCGCGCAGCAGCTCGCCTTTTTCGAAGTAATACAGCAGGTCTTTCTGTTCGCGGCTGTTGTGCTGCTCCAGCAGCATGAGCGCGGCATCGGGGTTGCCGGCGAGAATATGCTGGTTGACGGCAGAGAGTTCTGTTTCATAGCTGCGGAAGGTTTCGCAGCCACTCAGAAGCAGCCCCAGTCCCAGCACGAGGGCGGCATTGGCAAATCGAGTCATCGGGATGATCCGTTCCGTGGTTTTGTTTGGAGGCTCGTTCCGCTGAGTCCCGGCGATTCGAATCGCGCGAAGAACCGCTGTGCAGAGTCAGGCAGCACGACGTTCAAGCGAGCGATATTAATATGATATCAAGTGATGTCAAACAGCCATGTGCCTGACTGCGCGCGCCAGAGGATGGTCCCCTGGCGCTTCGTTTGCGGCAGATCGGTCGATCAGTGGCGTTGCAGGTGTTTCCAGGCCTTGAGCGTCCACACAATGTGCGCCTGCTCGGCACGCTGCTGGCGGGCCTCGTCGGTCAGCGGCTGGCGCGCCAGCTCATGGAGCTTGGCCAGTTCGCCATACAGGCGATCGGTTTCCGGCAGTTCCAGCAGCACGCCGCGGGCCAGGTGCAGCCAGACCAGCAGGCGCTCCATGCGCGGGCTCTGTTCGGCCAGGTCTTCGGGCTGGCGCTGGTAGCGTGGCAATTGCAGCGCCTTGGCTTCCTCGGCGAGCAGGTGCATCAGCCACTTGCCCAGCTCGGCCGCGCCCTGGCGATCGCCCCGTGCATTGCGGCCGGCGCTCCAGCCGCGCTGCAGCAGCCATTGCGAGGCCTTCAGCGAGAGCAGGCCCCAGCGGGTGCGGCCGAGTTCGGCGGCGAATTCGGCCGGCGCGGCCTGGCGGATCGCCTCGTCGTCCTGGCCGGCTTCCAGGCGCGGGCGCCAGTCGCCGATCAGCGCATCGAGCAGTTCGCGCAGCTCGCGGCTGCTGGCGCGCGGCGCGGCCTGGCCGAGGCTGCCGAGCAGCGCGCGCAGGTCGATCAGTTGCGCCAGCCAGTCGTTCAGCAGCTTCCAGTGGCCATTGAAGCGGTACTGCTCGGCCAGCCGCTGGCTGTTGCCGAGCAACTGCCAGCCGAGCGCGGGCACCGCCTCGTCCAGCGGCATGCTGGCGTCCAGCGTCGGCGCCGGCAGGTTCAGACCGTAGCCCTCGGCATCGTAGAGGCGGTAGCCGCGCTCGGCCTTGCTGATGTCGCAGGGCATCAGCGGTAGGTCGGCGGCCAGTTCGATGGCCAGTTCCAGCAGCGCTTCGGGTTCGCCCTGGCGCAGCTCCAGCTCCAGCTCGCAGATCTCCTCGGCCCGCTTGCCGGCCTTGACCTGGCCGAGGTCGAGCGCGGCCTCGATCACCACCTTGGCCTTGCCGCGGCCCCAGGCGATCTCGGCCTTCTCGCGGACGAAGTCGGTGCTGAAGATGGGCTTGAGGGTCTTCTTGTCCAGCGCGGCCAGTTCGGCCGGCCAGCAGTCGTCGGTGAGCTTCTTCAGGTCCAGCTTGGCCTTGTCCAGGTGCCAGTCCCATTCGTTGCGCTCGGACAGCCCGGCGACGCTCTGGCCGCGGCTCTTGAGCGTCTGGATGATCTGCTCGCCGTCGCGACGCAGGCGCAGGGCGACCTGCGCGCGGGCAAGATCGCGCTCGGCGCTGTCGTAGTACTGGTTGGACAGTTCGTGGCACGCCCAGCCGCTCTTGTTGCGCTTCTTCAGCAGCGGGTGCTCGCGCAGGGCCAGCAGCGTTTCACGGCTGGCGCGCAGCTTGATTTCGGTTTCCTTGGCCATCTTCGACTCGCAATAGGGTGGATTCGGGTGCCGCTGCCAATGGCAGAGGGGACCGAAGTCCCCTCTTTGTAGCACGCAGGGGCGGCCGGGTCAGACGAACAGCTTGGTCCCCAGCCAGAACAGGCCGGCGGAAAGCGCGATGGTGGCCGGCAACGTCAGGACCCAGGCCATCAGGATCGTGCGGATGGTGTTGATCTGCAGCCCGCTGTTGTTGGCGACCATGGTGCCGGCGACGCCGGAGGAGAGGATGTGCGTGGTGGAAACCGGCAGGCTGTAGAGGTTGGCCATGCCGATGGCGAACACCGCGGTGACCTGCGCGCACATGCCTTGGGCGTAGGTCATGCCCTGCTTGCCGATCTTCTCGCCGACGGTGCGCACCACGCGCCGCCAGCCGACCATCGTGCCGAGGCCGAGCGCCAGGGCGACGGCGAGGATCACGCCGAACGGCGCGTATTCGGTGGTCGCGGTGAGGTCCTTGCGCAGCTTGTCGAGGTCGGCCTGTTCGCGCTTCGGGATACCCTTCAGCTTGCCGACCTTCTTCGCCGTGTCGTCCAGGCAGAGCAGGTAGCGGCGCACCTCGATGCGGCGCTCGGCCGGCATGTCGCGGTAGTTCTCGACCCCGTCCAGGCTGCCCAGCAGCGCGTTGATGGTCGGCTCGGTGAGTTGCGGGTCGCAGCGGAAGTGGCGGGGCAGTTCGGTCTGACCGTTCTTGCCGAGTGCCAGGTAGTCCTGCAGCGAGTCGTGGTTACGCGCATAGAACTGCTGCAGGTGGACGGCGGCATGACGGGTACGTTCGATCTCGTAGCCGGTGCTGGTCTGGTCGAGCACGAACTTGGCCGGGACGATGCCGATCAGCACCAGCATGATCAGGCCGATACCTTTCTGGCCGTCGTTGGAACCGTGCACGAAGCTCATGGCCATCGCCGAGACGATCAGCACCAGGCGGTTCCAGAACGGCGGGTGCTTCTTGCCCTTGTGCTGCGAACGGATGTGCGGGGTGTCGTGCATCTTGTTGACCGGGAAACGCTTGCGCAGCAGCCACAGCAGCAGCGCACCGATCAGGAAGCCCGCCAGCGGCGAGAAGATCAGCGACAGGCCGATGTCGATGGCCTTCTTCCAGTTGACCCCGTCGGCCACCGAGATATCGGTGAGCATCGCATTGGCCAGCCCGACGCCGAGGATCGAGCCGATCAGCGTGTGCGAACTGGAGGCCGGGATGCCGAAGTACCAGGTGCCGAGGTTCCAGGCGATAGCCGCGGCGAGCAGGGCGAACACCATCACCAGGCCGCGCCCGGTGTCGACGTTGATCAGCAGTTCCACCGGCAGCAGGTGGACGATGGCGTAGGCCACCCCGACGCCGCCGAGCAGCACGCCGAGAAAGTTGAAGATGCCGGAGAAGACCACCGCCAGGTGTGGCGGCATCGCATTGGTGTAGATCACCGTCGCCACCGCGTTGGCGGTGTCGTGGAAGCCGTTGATGAACTCGAAACTGAGGACGAAGAGCAGGGCGAGGACGAGGCTGGCTGCGACCCAGAAGTCCAGGCCGCTGAAGAGATCGAACATGAGAGTGTCCGCGGGGGTTCTTTGGAGGCGCGCGATTATGCCAGAAGGTTCACATCATGGCCTTTTGGATATGTAACCGACGCCCGGCGCCCGGCCGGCCAAGGTTTTTCCGCCAGGCGGTCACATTAGTTTTATAATTGCGGCTTCCTCACCGAAAGGCGCTGTCTATGCCAATCAATCCGTTTGTCAGTCTCTTCGGCCGTTCGCCCATTGGCCCGATGCAGCAGCACATGGCCAAATCCCACGAATGCGCGGCGAACCTGGTGCCGTTCTTCCAGGCGGTGATGGCGCAGAACTGGGAGCGCGTCGAGCAGATCCAGCAGGAAATGGTTCAGCTGGAGAACGAGGCCGACAAGCTGAAGAAGAGCGTCCGCCAGCACCTGCCCAAGAGCCTGTTCCTGCCGGTGCCGCGCTCGGACCTGCTCGATCTGCTGAGCGTGCAGGACAAGATTGCCAACCGGGCCAAGGACATCGCCGGCCTGATGCTCGGCCGCTGCATGAACATTCCGCCGCAGCTGCAGCCGCAGATGCTGGCTTATGTGCAGCGTTGCGTCGATGCCAGCACCCAGGCGCTCAAGGCGCTCAAGGAACTCGACGCCCTGCTGGAAACCGGCTTCAGCGGCCGCGAAGCCGCACTCGTGGAAAAAATGGTCGAGGAGCTCGAAGACATCGAGCGCGACACCGACCGTATGCAGGTCGCCGTGCGGCGCAACCTGTATCAGCTGGAAAAGGACCTTCCGCCCGTGGATGTGATCTTCCTCTACAAGATCATCGAATGGGTTGGCGACATCGCCGACCGTGCCGAACGCGTCGGTAACCGACTGGAACAATTGCTGGCGCGCTGAGCGCCAGCATCCTTTCTGGCTTCAACAGGTAATCCTTATGTCTCTTCTCTCGGAATACGGTTTCGTACTCCTCGTGCTCGCCTGCATGTTCGGTTTCTTCATGGCCTGGGGCGTGGGCGCCAATGATGTGGCCAATGCGATGGGCACCTCGGTCGGCTCCAAGGCACTGACCATCCGCCAGGCGATCTTCATCGCCATGATCTTCGAGTTCTGCGGCGCCTACCTGGCCGGTGGCGAAGTGACCGAGACGATCAAGAACGGCATCGTCGATGCGGAGATCATTACGCCGGATCTGATGGTGCTGGGCATGATGTCGGCGCTGCTGGCCGCCGGCACCTGGCTGCTGATCGCGACCTCGCGCGGCTGGCCGGTGTCGACCACGCACTCGATCGTCGGCGCGGTGATCGGTTTCGCCGCCGTCGGCATCTCGATGGACGCCGTGCAGTGGGGCGCGATCGGCCCGATCGTTGCCAGCTGGGTGATCACCCCGTTCCTTTCCGGGCTGGTGGCTTTCGGCCTGTTCATGAGCGTGCAGCGGCTGATCATGGATACCGACGAACCGTTCCGTAACGCCAAGCGCTATGTGCCGCTGTACATGTTCGCCACCGGCTTCATGGTCGCGTTGATGACCGTGACCAAGGGCCTCAAACATGTCGGGCTGCACCTTTCCGGCGTGCAGGGCCTGCTGCTGGCGGTGGTCATCGGTCTGCTGGTGATGTTCGTCGGCATCGCGCTGCTGTCGCGCATCAAGGTCGACACGGAGGCGGATCGCACCTTCCACTTCGCCAGCGTGGAGAAGGTGTTCGCCGTACTGATGGTGTTCACCGCCTGCTCGATGGCCTTTGCCCACGGCGCCAACGACGTGGCCAACGCAGTCGGTCCGCTGGCGGCCATCGTCGGCGTGATCGAGTCCGGCGGTGCCAGCGACATCGCCGCCAAGTCCGCCGTGCCGGGCTGGGTGCTGCTGCTCGGCGCGCTGGGGATCGTCATCGGCCTGGCCACCTACGGCTACAAGGTGATCGCCACCGTCGGCAAGGAAATCACCGAGCTGACGCCCAGCCGCGGCTTCGCCGCCGAGCTGGCGACGGCGTCCACCGTGGTCGGCGCCTCGGCCATCGGCCTACCGGTGTCCACCACCCACACGCTGGTCGGCGCGGTGCTCGGCATCGGCATCGCGCGCGGCATCGGCGCGCTGAATCTGAGCGTGATCGGCAAGATCTTCGTTTCCTGGATCGTCACGCTGCCGGCCGGTGCGCTGCTGTCGATTCTGTTCTTCAGCATCCTGCAGGGCCTGTTCGGCTGATTGCGACGCCGCCCGCTGGTCGCTGGGCGGCGCGATTTCGGCATTGCGACGGGTTTCATGCTTCACTGCACGCGTCGTTCGCCATGCCGAGGAGCCGTCCGTGCCCATCCCCTCTCTCAAGGAGCAGTTCGCCGCGCTGATCGCCGCGCCGTCGGTGAGCTGCACCCAGCCTGGCTGGGACCAGAGCAACCGCGCCGTGATCGAGCTGCTCGCTGCCTGGCTCGGCGACCTCGGCTTCGCCTGCGAGATCCGCGAAGTTGCCCCCGGCAAGTTCAACCTGCTGGCCGTCTACGGCTCCGGCCCGGGCGGCCTGGTGCTGGCCGGGCACAGCGATACCGTGCCCTACGATGCCGGGCTGTGGACGTCCGACCCGCTGCGCCTGCGCGAGGCGGACGACCGCTGGTACGGGCTGGGCAGCTGCGACATGAAGGGCTTCTTTGCACTGGTGATCGAGGCGGTGCGCACGCTGCTCGACCAGCCGTTCCGCCAGCCGCTGCTGATCCTCGCCACCTGTGACGAGGAAAGCTCGATGTCCGGCGCCCGTGCGCTGGCGGCGGCCGGTCAGCCGCTCGGGCGGGCCGCGCTGATCGGCGAGCCCACCGGTCTGCGCCCGGTGCGGCTGCACAAGGGCATCATGATGGAGCGCCTGGACATCCTCGGGCAGAGTGGTCACTCGTCCAATCCGGCCTACGGTCACAGCGCGCTGGAGGCCATGCACGCGGCGATGGGCGAGCTGCTGGCGCTGCGCCGCGAGTGGCAGGCCGAGTTCAACAATCCGCTGTTCGACGTGCCGGGGCCGACGCTCAATCTCGGCTGCATCCACGGCGGCGACAATCCCAACCGCATCTGCGGCCAGTGCGCGCTGGAATTCGACCTGCGCCCGCTGCCGGGCATGGATGCCGAGAGCCTGCGCACGGCGATCCGCCAGCGCCTGCAGCCGCTGGCCGAGCAGCATCGGGTGAACATCGAGCTGGCACCGATCTTCCCCAGCGTGCCGGCCTTCGAGCAGGCCGCCGATAGCGAGCTGGTGCAGCTTGCCGAGCGCCTCACCGGCCATGCCGCCCACGCGGTGGCGTTCGCCACCGAAGCGCCTTATCTTCAACAGCTCGGCTGCCAGACGCTGATCCTCGGCCCCGGCGACATCGCCTGCGCGCACCAGCCGGACGAGTATCTCGAGCTGGCGCGTATCGAGCCGACCGTGCAGCTGCTGCTGCGGATGATCGAGCACTACTGTCTGCAACCGGCGCGGGCCTGACGCCGCGTCTCTTCGTCAATCCCACGGGTTCATCCATGCACGACTACGTCACCTGGCTTCGCGATTCCTCGCCGTACATCAATTCGCACCGCGACCGCACCTTCGTCGTCATGCTGCCGGGCGACGGCCTGGAGCACGCCAACTTCGCCAATATCGTCCACGACCTGGTGTTGCTGCACAGCCTCGGCGTGCGCCTGGTGCTGGCGTTCGGCTCGCGCCCGCAGATCGAGGCGCGCCTGGCGGCGCGCGGCATCGAGCCGCGCTATCACCGTGACCTGCGCATCACCGATGCGGCGACGCTGGAATGCGTGATCGATGCAGTCGGCCAGCTGCGCATCGCGCTGGAGGCGCGGCTGTCGATGGATATGGCCGCCTCGCCGATGCAGGGCGCGCGGCTGCGCGTGGCCAGCGGCAACTTCGTCACCGCGCGACCGATCGGCGTGCTCGACGGAGTCGACCTGCACCACACCGGCGAGGTGCGGCGCATCGACCGCAAGGGCATCGGCCGCCTGCTCGACGAGCGCACCATCGTGCTGCTGTCGCCGCTGGGCTATTCGCCGACTGGCGAGATCTTCAACCTCGCTTGCGAGGACGTCGCCACCCGCGCCGCCATCGATCTGCAGGCTGACAAGCTGGTGCTCTACGGTGCCGAGACCGGGCTGCTCGATGAGAGCGGCAGGCTGGTGCGCGAGCTGCGTCCGCAACAGATTCCGGCCTACGTCGAACGCCTCGGCAGCCAGTATCAGGCCGAGCTGCTGGATGCCGCCGCGCAGGCCTGCCGCGGCGGCGTGCGGCGCAGCCACGTGATCAGCTATGCCGACGACGGCGCACTGCTCAACGAGCTGTTCACCCGCGATGGCGCCGGCACACTGGTGACCCAGGAGCAGTTCGAGCAGCTGCGCGAGGCGACCATCGAGGACGTCGGTGGGCTGATTGACCTGATCACCCCGCTGGAGGAACAGGGCATTCTGGTGCGGCGCTCGCGCGAGGTGCTGGAGCGCGAGGTCGAGCAGTTCAGCATCGTCGAGCGCGACGGGCTGATCATCGCCTGTGCGGCGCTGTATCCGATCGCCGATTCGGAGGCCGGCGAGTTGGCCTGTCTGGCGGTCAACCCGGAATACCGCCACGGCGGGCGCGGCGACGAGCTGCTCGAACGCATCGAGGAGCGTGCGCGCAAGCTGGGGCTGAAGAAGCTCATCGTGCTCACCACGCGCACCGCGCACTGGTTCCGCGAGCGGGGCTTCGAGCCGATCGGCGTCGAGCACCTGCCGGCGGCGCGGGCGTCGCTGTACAACTTCCAGCGCAATTCGAAGATTTTCGAAAAAGCGCTCTGAGGCGCTGGCGGCGGGCATCGCGCCCGCCGCAGACAACGGTCAGGCGTCGAGGCTGCGCTGGTAGTCGGCGACGAAGCTGTCGAAATCCAGGCGGTCCGCGGCTTCCGTCGCCGCCTGCTGTTCCAGCGACTGGTGCGCCGCAGCCTCGAAACCGGCCAGCACCTCGGCGGCCAGCGGCTCTGCGCGGAAATGCTCGGCATGGCGCAGCGTCTGGCGCATGGCGAACCGGCTGAAGCTCTCGCCGCTGCGGCGCAGTTCGTCGAGTACGCGTGCCGACGGGGTCAGGCGGCTGTCGGCGACCTTGGCGCGCTGTTCGGCGAGCGCCTCGGCATGTCGCGCATCGCCATGGCTGCGATCGAGCAGCGCGGCGACACGGCCGATGCCGTCGAGCAGCTCGCCGGCCCACACGGTGAGGGGCACGTTCTCGCCGCGGCGGCGCAGTTCCAGGCCCGGACGCCGGCCCTCCTTGACCACCTTGAGGAAGTTGTCGGTGGCGGCGCCGCATTCGCCTTCGGCCAGGCAGGGGCTGTCATCCAGCGCGCAGAACAACAGGAAGGCATCGAGGAAGCGCGCCTCGCCGAGGTCGATACCCAGCGGCAGGAACGGGTTGATGTCCAGGCAGCGTACTTCGATGTACTGGATGCCGCGCGCCCGCAGCGCCTGCAGCGGCCGCTCGCCGGCCGCGGTGACGCGCTTGGGGCGGATGTTGGAGTAGTACTCGTTTTCGATCTGCAGCACGTTGGTGTTGAGTTGCTGCCAGTTGCCGGCGGCGTCCTTGGTGCCCAGCGCCACGTACTCGGGATAGGGCGTGGAGACCGCGTGGTAGAGGCTTTCGGTATAGCTCGGCAGGTCGTCGTAGCAGGGCGTCAGACCGGCCTGGGCGTTGTTCTGGTAACCCAGGTCGCTCATGCGCAGGCTGGTCGCCCAAGGCAGGTAGAGCGTGTGCTCGTCGAGCGACTCGAGCTGGTGTGCGCGGCCACGCAGGAAGCCGGCATCCAGCGCCGGCGAGGCGCCGAACAGGTACATCAGCAGCCAGCTGTAGCGGCGGAAGTTGCGGATCAGGCTGATGTAGTGGCTGGAACGATAGTCCTGCGCGCTGCGCGGATCGCCGTCGTCGGCCTGCAGCACCGCCCACAGCTGCTCGGGCAGCGAGAAGTTGTAGTGAATGCCGGCGATGCACTGCATGGTCTTGCCGTAACGCAGCGCCAGGCCCTGGCGGTAGACGTGCTTGAGCCGGCCGACGTTGGAGCTGCCGTATTCGGCGATGGGAATGTCCGCCTCGTCCGGCAGCGGACAGGGCATCGACGGGCTCCAGAGGAATTCGCCGTCGAGCTTGGCATAGGTGAACCGGTGGATGGTCTCCAGCTCGGCCAGCGTGTTGCGCGGGTCCTGGTCGGTGCCGGTGATGAACTCCAGCAGCGCCTCGGAGTAGTCGGTGGTGATCTGCGGATGGGTCAGCGCTGAACCCAGCGCCGCCGGATGCGCGGTGTGGGCCAGCTGGCCGTTCGCATCGACGCGCAGGCATTCGCGCTCGATCCCGTGCAGGCATTGGCTGAGCAGCGACAGGTTGGTTTGCTCGGCCAGCAGTGCCAGACGATGAGAGAGAAGATCGCTCAACTTGTGGATTCCTTCACGCGACAGTCGGCCCAATATGGGGACGCAAACGCCGCTGCACAAGAGCGGCGTTTGCGCGGGCACAGGATTGGTGGCGCGGCGTTACAGGCAGGCGAAAGTGGCCTGCGCCTTGGCGATCAGCTTGTCGCCCTGGTGCACCTCGGCTTCGAGCACCTGGGTGCGCCGCCCGCCATGCACCACCCAGGCGCGGCAGCGCAGCTCGCCATCGGTGACCGGGCGGATGTAGTTGACCTTGCATTCCAGCGTCACGCTGTTCGGCGAGCCGTCGCCCAGGCTGTGGCTGGCCTGGCCCATGGCGGTGTCGATCAGCGAGAACAGCGCGCCGCCGTGCAGCTTGCCGTGCAGGTTGCGCAGGCCATCGTGCATGGTCAGACCGAGCACGGCCTCGCCGTTGCCGACCTGGTGGATTTCCAGGCCGAGCAGGCGGCCGAACGCGCTGGAGCTGCCGACGGCCTCGACTTGCATGCTCATGCCTACTTCCTCAACTGCTTGGCGTTGGCGAACAGCGCGGCCATCGCCGCGTTGGCCGGCGCCGGCTTGTCTTCCTTGGCATGACGCTCGCTGCGCGGGGCGTTGCCGCGTGGCTTGCCGCCGCCACGCGGGCCGTCGGTCTTCTCGCCAGGGGTATCGCCCATGCGCATGGACAGGCCGACGCGCTGGCGCGGGATGTCCACTTCCATGACCTTGACCTTGACGATGTCGCCGGCCTTGACCACTTCATACGGGTCCTTGACGAACTTCTCGGAGAGCGCCGACACGTGCACCAGGCCGTCCTGATGCACGCCGATGTCGACGAAGGCACCGAAGTTGGTCACGTTGGTCACCACGCCCTCCAGCACCATGCCGGGCTTGAGGTCGGCCAGCGTCTCGACGCCATCCTGGAACTCAGCGGTCTTGAACTCCGGACGCGGGTCGCGGCCGGGCTTGTCCAGTTCGCTGAGGATATCGGTGACGGTCGGCAGACCGAAGGTTTCGTCGGTGAACTTCGCCGGGTCCAGGCGCTTGAGGAACGCCGAGTCGCCGATCAGCGAGCGGATATCGCGGCCGGTGTCGGCGGCGATGCGCTTGACCAGCGGATAGGTTTCCGGGTGCACCGCGGAGGCGTCCAGCGGGTTGTCGCCGTTCATCACGCGCAGGAAGCCGGCGGCCTGCTCGAAGGTCTTGTCGCCCAGGCGCGGCACCTTCTTCAGCTCGCTGCGCGACTTGAGCGCACCGTTGGCATCGCGGTAGGCGACGATGTTCTGCGCCAGGGTGCCGTTGAGCCCGGAGATACGCGCCAGCAGCGCGGCGGAGGCGGTGTTCACATCCACGCCGACGGCGTTCACGCAGTCCTCGACCACCGCATCCAGCGAGCGCGCCAGCTTGAGCTGGGAGACGTCGTGCTGGTACTGACCGACGCCGATGGCCTTGGGCTCGATCTTCACCAGCTCGGCCAGCGGGTCCTGCAGGCGGCGGGCGATGGACACCGCGCCACGCAGGGAAACGTCCAGCTCGGGGAATTCCTTGGCCGCCAGTTCCGAGGCCGAGTACACCGAGGCACCGGCCTCGCTGACCATGATCTTGGTGAGCTTGAGGCCGGGCACCTTCTTGATCAGCTCGCCGGCCAGCTTGTCCGATTCGCGGCTGGCGGTGCCGTTGCCGATGGCGATCAGGTCGACCGCATGCTTGGCGCACAGCCTGGCGAGGATCGCCAGGGTGCCGTCCCAGTCGTTGCGCGGCGCGTGCGGGTAGACGGTGGCGGTATCCAGCAGCTTGCCGGTGGCGTCGACCACCGCGACCTTGCAGCCGGTGCGCAGGCCCGGGTCGAGCGCCAGGGTCGCGCGCGGGCCGGCCGGCGCGGCGAGCAGCAGGTCGTGCAGGTTGCGCGCGAACACCGAGATGGCTTCGTCTTCGGCCTTGTCGCGCAGCTCGCCGAGCAGGTCGGTTTCCAGATGGGTGTAGAGCTTGACCTTCCAGGTCCAGCGCACCACCTCGCCGAGCCACTTGTCGGCGGCGCGGCCGCGGTTGGCGATGCCGAAGCGCTCGCCGATCATGCCCTCGCCCGGGTGCATGCTGCCCGGCGTCTCATCGCCGACCTTGAGGCTAACGCTGAGGATGCCCTCGTTGCGCCCGCGGAAGATCGCCAGCGCCCGGTGCGACGGGGTGTTCTTCAGCACTTCGTCATGCTCGAAGTAGTCGCTGAACTTGGCGCCTTCGTGCTCCTTGCCCGGCACCACGCGCGCGCTGAGGGTGGCATTGTGCTTGAGGAAGTCGCGCAGTTTCGCCAGCAAGTCGGCGTCTTCGGCGAAGCGCTCCATGAGGATGTACTTGGCGCCTTCGAGCACCGCTTTCACATCGGCGAAGCCCTTCTCGGCGTCGATGAAGCGCCCGGCTTCCTGCTCCGGCGTGAGCTCCGGATTGCCGAACAGGGCATCGGCCAGTTCGCCGAGACCGGCTTCGAGGGCGATCTGGCCCTTGGTGCGGCGCTTCTGCTTGTAGGGCAGGTAGAGGTCTTCGAGGCGGGTCTTGGTGTCGGCGAGGTCGATCTCGCGCTTCAGTTCGGGGGTCAGCTTGCCCTGTTCCTCGATGCTGGCGAGGATCGAGACGCGGCGTTCGTCCAGCTCGCGCAGGTAGCGCAGGCGCTCCTCCAGATTGCGCAGCTGGGTATCGTCGAGGCTGCCGGTGACTTCCTTGCGGTAACGGGCGATGAAGGGCACGGTCGAGCCCTCGTCGAGCAGCGCCACGGCGGCGGCTACCTGTTGCGGGCGCACGCCCAGCTCGTTGGCGATACGGGAGTTGATGCTGTCCATGAAGCTACCTGGGTCAGTCGAATCATTGCAGGCCGGGCCTGCGCGAAAGGGGCAGATTATAAGGGCAGCCGGAAGCTGGAAGCCGGAAGCGGGAAGAAAAAGCGCCGGGCAATACCGATGCGTCATCTACTAGGAAGCGGATTTGCAGGCAGGAAGAACATATCTGGAAGTTATTCGGCGAAAGGTTCATACGCGCTTCGCGCTTCCCGCTTATAACCGCGTCTACCGCAAAATCTGCTAACAATGGCTGGCGAATGCCTCTTCATCCGCAGGCGCATAATGCGCCGTCGATAAAACCGGGAGTTCCCATGAGCAGCACTGCGTCCGCCAACGAAGGTGAAAAGATTCTCATCGTCGATGATGACGCCCGTCTGCGGCGCCTGCTCGAGCGCTTTCTCGACGAGCAGGGCTACCGCGTGCGGACCGTGGAGAACACCGAGCAGATGGATCGCCTGCTCAGCCGCGAGCTGTTCCAGCTGGTGGTGCTTGATCTGATGATGCCCGGCGAGGATGGCCTGTCCGCCTGCCAGCGCCTGCGCGAGAGCAACAACCAGGTTCCGATCATCATGCTCACCGCCAAGGGCGACGAGACCAGCCGCATCCAGGGCCTGGAGCAGGGCGCCGACGATTACCTGGCCAAGCCGTTCAATCCGCGTGAACTGCTGGCGCGCATCCGCGCCGTGCTGCGCCGGCAGGCGCCGCAGGTGCCGGGCGCACCGGGCAGCGAGGAGGAGATCGTCACCTTCGGCGATTACCAGCTGTCGTTGGCGACCCGCGAGCTGACCCGCGGCGACCAGGTGCATATGCTCACCACCGGCGAGTTCGCCGTGCTCAAGGCGCTGGTACAGCACGCCCGCGAGCCGCTGACCCGCGACAAGCTGATGAACCTCGCCCGCGGCCGCGAGTGGGACGCGCTGGAGCGCTCCATCGACGTGCAGATTTCGCGTCTGCGCCGGCTGATCGAGCCCGATCCTTCCAAGCCGCGCTATATCCAGACCGTGTGGGGCGTGGGCTACGTGTTCGTGCCGGACGGCAACAAATGAAGCGGCAAGCTGCAAGCTTCAAGCTGCAAGTAGAAGCGCAATGGTGCGGCACTCGCTGGCTCTTCCTTGAGGCTTGCCGCTTGGAGCTTGAGGCTGCTTCGTGAAGGCGCCGCTGTGGTTCCCGCAAAGCTTCTTCGCCCGCACCCTGTGGATGGTGCTGGTGGTGGTGCTGTTCTCCAAGGTGCTGACGCTGTTCTACCTGATGGCCAACGAGGACGTGCTGGTGGACCGCCAGTACAGCCACGGCGCGGCGCTGACGCTGCGGGCCTACTGGGCGGCGGACGATGCCGACCGCGCACGCATCGGTCGCGCCGCCGGCCTGCAGACGGTGCCGGAGCTGCAGGTGCCGCGCGGCGAATACCACTGGCCCTACACCGACATCTTCCAGCGGCAGATGCGCGCCGAGCTGGGCGCCGAGACCGAGGTGCGGGTGCGCATCCAGCCGTCCACGGCGATTTGGGTGCGGGCACCGGAGCTCGGTGCGGACTGGGTGCGGGTGCCGCTCTACGCCTATCCGCTGCGCGGCCAGCGCATCTGGAGCGTGCTCGGCTGGTTCCTCGGCATCGGTTTGCTGTCGACGGCGGCGGCCTGGATTTTCGTCAGCCAGCTCAACCTGCCGCTCAAGCGCCTGGTCTACGCCGCGCGGCAGATCGGCAAGGGCCGCAGCGTGCGCCTGCCGATCGGTGATACGCCGAGCGAGATGACCGAGGTCTACCGCGCCTTCAACCAGATGGCCGAGGACGTCGAACAGGCCGGACGCGAGCGCGAGCTGATGCTCGCCGGGGTGTCGCATGACCTGCGCACGCCACTGACGCGCCTGCGCCTGTCGCTGGAGCTGATGGCCGGCGACGACGAGCTGACCGAGGACATGATCCGCGATGTCGAGGACATGGACGCGATCCTCGACCAGTTCCTCGCCTTCGTCCGCGACGGCCGCGACGAGCCGGTGGAGAAGCTCGACCTGGGCGAACTGATCCGCGAGGTGGTGGCGCCGTACAACCAGCACGAGGAGTCGGTGCGCCTGTGTGTCGAGCCGATGCCCAGGCTGGCGGTGCGCCGCGTGTCGATCAAGCGCCTGCTGGTCAACCTGATCGAGAACGCCCGGCGCTACGGGGGGGGCGGCGTGGAGGTCGCCGCCTCGGTCAGCGGCGACAGCAATGCGCCGTACGTGGTGCTCAGCGTGCTCGACCGCGGGCCGGGCATCGCGCCGAGCGAGCTGGAAGGCATCTTCAACCCGTTCATCCGCGGCGACCGTGCGCGCGGCGGCAAGGGTGCTGGCCTGGGGCTGGCGATCGTCAAGCGCATCGCCAACCAGCACGGCGGCATCATCGAGCTGCGCAACCGCGAGGGCGGCGGCCTGGAGGCGCGGGTCAGCCTGCCGCTGGGGCTGCTGCTGCCGAGGGATGCGATAAAGGCGTAGAGGCAGCTCGGAGCTTGAAGCTTGAAGCTTTCAGCCCTTGCCCTTGGTGCGGGTCAGGTGCGGGCCGCCGTTCTTCTCCAGGTATTCGATGATCAGCCCGGCGACGTCCTTGCCGGTGGTTTCCTCGATGCCGGCCAGGCCCGGCGAGGAGTTGACCTCCATCACCAGCGGGCCGTGGTTGGAGCGCAGGATGTCGACGCCGGCGACGTTCAGCCCCATCACCTTGGCAGCTCGAATCGCCGTCATGCGTTCTTCCGGGGTGATCTTGATCAGGCTGGCGGTGCCGCCGCGATGCAGGTTGGAGCGGAATTCGCCGGGCTTGGCCTGGCGCTTCATCGAGGCGATCACCTTGTCGCCGACGACGAAACAGCGGATGTCGGCGCCGCCGGCTTCCTTGATGTACTCCTGCACCATGATGTCCTGCTTGAGCCCCATGAACGCCTCGATTACCGATTCGGCGGCCTTCTCGGTCTCGCACAGCACCACGCCGATGCCCTGGGTGCCTTCGAGCACCTTGATCACCAGCGGCGCGCCGTTGACCATCTGGATCAGGTCGGGAATGTCGTCCGGCGAGTGGGCGAAGCCGGTCACCGGCAGGCCGACGCCACGCCGCGACAGCAGTTGCAGCGAGCGCAGCTTGTCGCGCGAGCGGGCAATGGCGACCGACTCGTTGAGCGGAAACACGCCTTGCATCTCGAACTGGCGCAGCACCGCGCAGCCGTAGAAGGTCACCGAGGCGCCGATGCGCGGGATCACCGCGTCGAAACCCTCCAGCGGCTTGCCGCGGTAATGAATCTGCGGCTTGTGGCTGGCGATGTTCATGTAGGCGCGCAGGGTGTCGATCACCACCACCTCATGACCACGCTGCTGGCCGGCCTCGACCAGGCGATGGGTGGAATACAGACGCGGATTGCGCGACAGCACGGCGATTTTCATTGGGCACCGGGGGAAGTGAGAACCTGGGGTTTGTTCTGAATATAGGAGCGTGACGGGTCGATCAGCCATTGCCCGTCGACCAGCGCCTTGGAGCCGAGCAGCAGGCGGTAGCGCATGGTCTTGCGGCAGGTCAGGGTGAATTCGACCGGCCAGACATGGTCGCCGAGCGCCAGCAGGGTGCGCACCACGTAGCGCGTCTGCATCTGGCCGTTGGAGCTCTTGATGGTCTTGTGCGCCACCAGCGGCGCCTCGCAGCGATGACGGCGCTGCACCAGCGTGCCCAGATGCGCGGTGAAACGCACCCAGGGCTGGCCGCCGCGCTCGAATTCGCTGATCTCGGTGGCATGCAGCGCCGAGGTGCCGGCGCCGGTGTCGATCTTCGCGCGCAGGCCGACCATCCCCAGTTCGGGCAGGGCGACCCATTCGCGCAGGCCGATCAGCGTGTGGGGATCGAGACAGTCCAAGCGTGGCATCCGTGAGATTTGCGGGCATTCTAGTCGTGGTGCATGACAACTGCACACGGCTGGGACCACAAGGCGAAACGCAGGTTGAACATGAGCGAAAAAGACGACGACAAGGTGCGCCTGGACAAGTGGCTGTGGGCCGCGCGCTTCTTCAAGACCCGCGCGCTGGCCAAGGAAGCCATCGAGGGCGGCAAGGTGCACTGCCGCGGCGAGCGCTGCAAGCCGGGCAAGGAACCCAGGGTCGGCGACGAGCTGGTGATCCGCATCGGCTTCGACGAGCGCACGGTGATCATTCGCGAGCTGTCGGCGGTGCGCCGAGGCGCGCCGCAGGCCCAGCTGCTCTACGCGGAAACCGCCGACAGCCTGGCGCGCCGCGAAGAAGCGGCGGCGCAGCGCAAGGCCGGCGCGCTCGGGGTGCAGACCGACGGCCGGCCGAGCAAGAAGCAGCGCCGACAGATCGAGCTGCTGCGCGCGTTCAAGGGCTGACCGGCAGGAGACGGCGCGCCCGGTGGGCGCTCCAGCGAAGCGACGGCGGGTGCCTCGGGGTGTCGACGCTTCGTGTAAAATGCACGACTTTTTCCGCGGCCACCTTGCGAGCATCCGGCATGTCCGACCAGACTCAACGCTTTCTCTTCGACGACAGCGACGTGCGCGGCGAGACCGCCACGCTCGCCGAAAGCTACCAGCACGTGCTGGCCAAGCACGCCTACCCCGAGCCGGTCGCCCAGCTGCTCGGCGAGCTGCTGGCGGCCGCGGCGCTGCTGGTCGGCACGCTGAAGTTCGACGGCCTGCTGTCGCTGCAGGCGCGCTCCGATGGTCCGGTGCCGCTGCTGATGGTCGAATGCTCCAGCGAGCGCGAGGTGCGCGGTATAGCCCGTTACCACGCCGAGCAGATCGCGGCGGACGCGACCCTGCGCGAACTGATGCCCGAAGGCATGCTGGCGATCACCATCGATCCGGCCAAGGGCCAGCGCTACCAGGGCATCGTCGGTCTGGAGGGCGTCGACCTGGCCGCGTGCCTGTCGGATTACTTCGCCGCCTCCGAGCAGTTGCCGACCCGTTTCTGGCTCGCCGCCGACAGCCGCCGCGCCTGCGGCCTGCTGCTGCAGCAGTTGCCGGCCGACCGCATCCACGATCCGGAGGAACGTGAAGCCAGCTGGCAGCACCTGCGTACCCTGGCCGACACGCTCAGCGCCGAGGAACTGCTGGGGCTGGATACCGAGACCGTGCTGCACCGGCTCTACCACGAGGAGCCGCTGCGGCTGTTCGAGGCCCAGCCGATCCGCTTCCGTTGCAGCTGCTCGCGCGAGCGCTCGGCCAACGCGCTGGTCAGCCTGGGCCAGCACGATGCCGAACAGCTGCTGCAGGAGCAGGGCGGCAGCATCACCGTGGATTGCCAGTTCTGCAACGAGCGCTACGTGTTCGATGCCGCCGACATCGGCCAGCTGTTCGCCGGCGGCGGCACCCAGCCGGCCTCGGACACCCGCCACTGATGGCGCGAAGCCACACTGAACCTTTTGGCCATCACGGGCTCATACCCAGCGCGACGTGTTTTCTGGCATAATCGCGCGCACTTTTTTCGATGTAGTTCACCGTTTGGTGCACTACAACAGCATGGAGGAATCGGCCCAGGGCCGACGGGGACACTCATGACGCAAGCGACCAACGCCGTGTACACCGACATCAGCATCGCGCAATTGATTGAAGAAGCCGTCAAGCGCGGTGAGGGTGAGCTGGCTGCCAATGGCTCTCTGGTGGTTAAGACCGGGCACCGCACAGGTCGTTCTCCGGCTGACCGCTTCATCGTCGAAGAGCCGAGCACCCAGCACCACATCGCCTGGGGGCCGATCAACCGCCCGTTCCCGGCCGGCAAGTTCGAGGCGCTGTGGAACCGCGTCGAAGCCTATCTCGGCGAGCGTGACAGCTTCGTTTCCCACGTGCATGTCGGTGCTGACCCCGAGCACTACCTGCCGGTCAAGATGAGCACCGAAACCGCCTGGCACAACCTGTTCGGCCGCTGCCTGTTCATCGAGCCGAGCGCCTTCAACCCGGCATGCAAGAGCGAGTGGCGCATCCTCAACGCACCGTTCTTCGTCTGCCAGCCGGAGCGCGACGGCACCCATTCCGACGGCTGCGTGATCATCAACTTCGCCGAGAAGAAGGTGCTGATCGCCGGCATGCAGTACGCCGGTGAAATGAAGAAGGCCATGTTCTCCGTGCAGAACTACCTGCTGCCGGACGTCGACGTGCTGCCGATGCACTGCGCCGCCAACATCGGCGAAGACGGCGACACCACCCTGTTCTTCGGCCTGTCCGGCACCGGCAAGACCACCCTGTCGGCCGACGAGTCGCGTTACCTGATCGGTGACGACGAGCACGGCTGGGGCGTCGGCCGCGTGTTCAACATCGAGGGCGGCTGCTACGCCAAGTGCATCGACCTGTCCGAGAAGAACGAGCCGGTGATCTGGAAGGCCATCAAGTTCGGCGCCGTGCTGGAAAACGTCGTGCTCGACGCGCAGAGCCGCCTGCCCGACTACGCCGATGCCAGCCTGACGCAGAACAGCCGCGCCGCCTACCCGCTGGAGCACGTCGAGAAGCGTTCGGAGAAGAACCTCGGCGGCGAGCCGAGCGCCGTGATCTTCCTGACCTGCGACCTGACCGGCGTGCTGCCGCCGGTGTCGATCCTCAACAACGAGCAGGCGGCCTACCACTTCCTCTCCGGCTACACCGCGCTGGTCGGTTCCACCGAGATGGGTTCGGGCAGCGGCATCAAGTCGACCTTCTCCACCTGCTTCGGCGCGCCGTTCTTCCCGCGTCCGGCCGGCGAGTACGCCGAGCTGCTGATCAAGCGCATCAACGCCTTCGGCTCCAAGGTCTACCTGGTCAACACCGGCTGGACCGGCGGTGGCTACGGCGTCGGCAAGCGCTTCAACATCCCGACCACCCGCGCGGTGATCGCGGCGATCCAGAGCGGCGCACTGGTCGGTGCCGAAACCGAGCACCTGCCGATCATCAACCTCGACGTGCCGAAGGCCGTCGCCGGCGTCGAAACCCAGCTGCTCAACCCGCGCAACACCTGGGCCGAGCCGGGCGCCTACGATCTGGCGGCCAAAGAGCTGGCCGGCAAGTTCATCGAGAACTTCAAGAAGTTCGATGTCTCCGACGCCATCAAGAGCGCCGGTCCGCAGCTCTAAGCCGCACTCCGTCGTGTGCAAGAAGCCGCCTGCGGGCGGCTTTTTCGTGGGCGCTCGGTGCACAAAGCATCGATTCAGTCGATCGGTTTGATCGCAAAGCACCGGTGATTTCGATCGATCGGTGCCGCTAGCATGGCCGCCATTCTTGACCCGGGAGACGCCCATGACCATCGAAGACGCCATCCAGAGCCGCCGTGCGATCAAAGCCTACGATACGGATTTCCAGCTCAGCCGCGCGGAGAAGGACGAACTGCTGCGCCTGGCGCTGCACGCACCGTCGGCGTTCAACCTGCAGCATGTGCGGCTGGTCGAGGTCAGCGATCCGGCGCTGCGCGCGCAGATCCGCGAGGTGGGCTGGAACCAGGCGCAGATGACCGAGGCGTCGATGCTGGTGCTGGTCTGCGCCAAGCTCGACAGCTGGGAAGCGGACGTGCGCCGCGTCTGGGATGGCGCGCCGGAGCCGGTGCAGGACTATATGGCCGGCGCCATCGACAGCTACTACCGCGGCAAGCCGCAGGTGCAGCGCGACGAGACCATGCGCAGCTGCGGCCTGCTGGCGCAGACGCTGATGCTGGCGGCGCGCGGCAAGGGGCTGGACTCCTGCCCGATGGACGGCTTCGATTTCGATGCCGTGGCGCGGCTGATCAAGCTGCCGGCCAACCATGTGATTGGCCTGATGGTCGCGGTGGGCAAGCGCACGGTCGAGCCCAAGCCGCGCGTCGGCAAGCTGCCGTTCGACGAGCTGGTGCTGCGCGACCGCTTCTGAGCGGACGGAAAGTAAACAGGGCGTGCTTCGGCACGCCCTTTTTCGTTGCCGCGGCGAAACTCAGTGGGTGGTCAGGCCGAGCAGATGGTCGGCGACGCCCTTGGTCCGCCGCGACGTGCCGGCGGTGGCCTCGCTGGTGCTCTGCAGCGCTTCGAGTACATCGGTCAGCGAGCCGACGTCCGCCGACTGGCTCTCGATGTGCTGCGCCACGGCACGTATGGCATCGGCCAGACGGTCGATGTCGGTGCCGATCTCCTCGGCGTTCCGGCGGGTGATCTCGGCCAGCTTGCGAACTTCGTCGGCGACCACGGCGAAGCCGCGGCCCATCTCGCCGGCGCGCGCGGCTTCGATCGCTGCGTTGAGCGCCAGCAGGTTGGTCTGCCCGGCGATCTGCTGGATGGTCTGCACCACCGACTGGATGCGCTGGCTCGACTGCGCCAGGGCGCGCGCGCTGCCGACCACCGCATCGGCCTGATCGACCATCTGGCTGACCGACGTGCCGGCCTGGTCGATCACCTGCGCCTGCTGGTCGATGGTCAGCGCCAGTTCGTCCATCGAGCCGTGCAGGTCGGTGGCGCACTGACTCAGCTGGTCGGCCATGTGCTGACGCTGGCGGTCGGCATCGAGCAGCACCGCGCCGAGATCGGCGAGGCCGCGGAACACCGGGCGGATGTGCTCGTCGAGGCCGTTGATGTCGAGGCTGCTCTGGTAGTCCTGGCGCTTGAACTGGTCGATCTGCTTGACCACCACCTGGCTCAGGCCGGTGAGTTTCTTGATCTGCCGGCGCAGGAAGAACGCCTTGAACTCGCCGTGGTAGGCGATGAAGTTGTCGGTGTATTCGTCGCGAAACCCGGCCTGATCGCTGGTGCGGAAAAAGAACACCGCCGTCAGCGTCTGGTTCAGGTTCAGCCCGAGGATCTCGCCGAAGGTCGAGTAGCCGAGCACCGGCGTGTCGCCGAACACCGCGTGCATGCCGTCGAGCGCCTGGGCATTGTTCAGCCGGCGCAGGATGCAGTCGTTGAGAATGCCGACCAGCGGTCGGCCGGGCTTGTTGCGCATGAAGCGCTGGAAGTCGCGGCGGGTGGCTTCCACCAGCGGGGTGCGCTTGACCATCACCAGCTCCTCGCCGGGGGCGACGTCGCAGAACAGGTGCACGCGCTCGTTGGCGAAGTCGATCCGCGCGATCGAGCGCACGAACACCTCCTCGCCGACGCGGATGGCAAAGGAATAATCCGCCAGCCGCGCCTCCAGCTCGCCCGGCGTGCAATGCAGCGCCTCGCAGAGGGCGGCGACCATCGAACGGATGTTGCCGCGCGCATCGACCACCTGGCTGATGTAGCGGTCTTCCAGCGACGCGCTGAGGACGCTGAGACTGAGCGCGGTCGGCTCGAAGTTCTGGCTCTTGAACACGCCGAAGCGCACGTCGCGGGCGCATTTGAGGAAGACGATCTGCGCATGGTTCTGGTAGGCACGCGTGCCGTCATGCAGCTGGGTGGCCTTGAAGTCGAGCTTGCCGCCGGCCGAGCCGCCGACGAACAAGCAGGGGAAGCGGCCGGATTCGTAGAGCGCTTCCATGAAGAACGATTCGGACGCCGAAAGGCCGTCGAAGACGATGTTCGCCAGGGTGTCGCGATAGTCGATCGGCATCTTCACCTGCAGGCGCCGCAGCGACTCGGTCAGCCGGGCGATGCGTTGCGCCATGCTCAGGCGCGTGCCCTGGCCGCGGATGTCCCCGCATTCCAGCGCTACGTGGACGATCTCGGCGGCGGCAATCACGCTCGCGTCGAACAGCTGCAGCGCTACGCGATCCCAGTGCGCGCCGGTGCTGCAGTACAGCTGGGCATTCTGGCTCGACAGCTCGCCGGCGGTGGTGCACAGGCTGATGACCGCCTGTGGGAAGCGCTGGCGGATCAGGCGCGCGACCGCATCGAGATCGACATGCGGCGAGACGAATCCGGCGATGTAGGTGGGCTCCAGGCGCAGCGCCGCCAGTTGTTCGGGCAACTGGGCGGCGCTGCCGAGCAGGCTGGTGACACCATCGCCCTGACGGGCAGCGGAGCGGGATCGAAGGATGGACAGCATGACGGCTTCGCTCGTGAGGGCTGCAGGACGGGTGCACTGCGTTCAAGGCGACGTTACGAGCATGCGCGGCGGGCGGCTATGCAACTATGGCGCTGCTACCAAGGTAGCGGCCGGCTCAGTTGCCCCACAGCAACTTGCCGAGCCCGGTATGCTCCGGCAGCAGATAGAGGCTGAGGGCGAATACCAGCAACAGGCCGAGGATGTAGCCCAGCGAGACCAGCGCGCTCGCCCGCGACCGGCGCTGCGGACGGGCGGGTTGCGGCGTGGCGGGAGGGCGATGACGATCCATGACGGGCTGGCGGCTGGCTTGCGGGGCGGCGGGGCCGCGACGGCGGCAGAGATTAAACCGCCGTAAGGCAAAGTGCCAGCATTGGTTTCGAGTGCCCGCTCAGGTGCCCTGCTTGAACAGCTCGCGGCGAATGTGACCGATCGCGCCCATCGGATTGAGTCCCTTCGGACAGACCCAGCTGCAGTTGCCAATGCTGCGGCAACGGAACACGCTGAACGGATCGTCCAGCGCCGCCAGGCGCTCGGCGGCAGCGGTGTCGCGACTGTCGACGATGAAGCGCCAGGCTTGCAGCAGGCCGGCCGGGCCGATGTACTTTTCCGGGTTCCACCACCATGACGGGCACTGCGACGAGCAGCAGCCGCAGAGGATGCATTCGTACAGGCCGTCGAGCTGCGCGCGCTCCTGCGGCGATTGCAGGCGCTCGATGGTGGGCGCCGGCTGATCGTTGATCAGCCACGGGCGGATGCGTTCGTACTGGCGGAAGAACTGGCTCTGATCGACCACCAGATCGCGGATCACCGGCATGCCGGGCAACGGCCGGATGACCAGGCGGCCGGCGCCGTCCAGCGCTTCTGGCACCGGGCTGATGCAGGCCAGGCGGTTCTTGCCGCCGATGTTCATGCCATCCGAGCCGCACACGCCTTCGCGGCACGAGCGGCGGTAGGCCAGCGACGGGTCCTGCTCGCGCAGATACTCCAGCACGTCCAGCACCATGCGCTGGCGCATCTCGTCCGGCACCTGCAGCGTCTGCATGTAGGGCGCCTCGTCCTGTTCCGGGTTGTAGCGGTACAGCTGCACATCGAGCATGGCTTGCCTCCCTTCGCGTGTACGTTTGCCGAACCCTGAGCATAGACGGCTGCACGCGCTGGCGGCGGAAGTCGAATGTCCAGTCATCGAGGCTGGCCGACCTGGCATCACGAGAAGAGCCTGCGATGCGAAACCGCTGGCAGCGATTGTGCGACCTGCTGGGTGAACGGCTGCGCCTGCCGGGCACCATCCATCCCGGCGACCGGCGCTGGGCGGGCTGGTTCTACCGGCCGGCGACACTGTCGTCGCACCGCATGGTCACGCGGATGGTCTGCGCCTTCGGCAAGCTCGCCTGCTGCACGCCGGGCCTGATGAACCATGTCTGGCCGCCCGCGGGAGCCGCTCATTCGCGTCGCTATGGCAAAAGGCTTACATGCCGTCGCGCTTATCGCTGCTTTGGCCGACCCGGCCGGCGACTTAATCTATGCCCGTCCCTGAAGCGCAGGACGCGCCCGGGAACATGGAAGATCGACCACGCCAGGATGGCAACTCAAGGAAGAAATGGTCAGAGAAAGCCCGCTTCGGTGGGCTTTCTGCTGTCTGGAGCAAGGTAAAACGTTGTGCGCTCAAGACCGCGAGCGCGCTGCGACCGGCCGCGGTGCGCGAGTGCAGGCCGGTGGGACCTGCTCCCGCGCGCTGGAGAATGACCGGCCGCCCGCGGACGGCCCGCGCCGCGCCCTCCGAAACGCTGGCCTGAACGCCGAAGAGGCCGGGGGATCGGTGATCCGCCCGGCCTCTTCGGTATGCGTGCGTGGATGCCCTCGGGCCGCACTCAGTGATGGTGCTTGTGCCACTTTTTCTTGTAGTGGCCCTTGCCGGGGTGGCGATGACCGCCGCGATAGCCATCGCGGTAGTAGCGCCGATCGCGATCGCGGTAGCCATGATCGTCGTCGCCGTAGGCGTTGCCGAGCGCGCCGCCGGCACCGCCACCGACCGCCGCGCCGATCAGCCCGCCGGTGCTGCCGCCGACCTGCTGGCCGATGACGTTGCCGCCGGCCGCGCCCAGGCCGCCGCCGATGGCCGCCTCGGTACGGTTGCGCCGGTCCGCGCCCACTGCGCCGCCGGCCGCGCCGCCGACGCCGGCACCGATGGCTGCGCCGGTGGAGCCGCCCAGGTGTCCGCCAACCACCGAGCCCAGTGCACCGCCCAGCGCGCCGCCGACGGCTGCTTCGGTATTACTTCCGGCAAACGCGACGCTGCTGAGCAGGCTCGCGGACAACAGCAGAATCGAGGAATACTTCATTGACGAAATCCCAGAGTGGATGGCGCCGCGATCCTTACCCGCCATACGGGCATGCCGCAAGCGCTCGCCGATGAAAGGTGTGAATTTGTGCAAGCTTTGCAAGTATTTGTTTTGAAAAGGAACTTCCAGCAAGCGCAACGGTCTAGGGCTGGTTCAGGGATGGTGCCGTGCGCCCCGGCTGGTCATCGTCCCCGGCCAGCATGGCGCGGATCTGCTGCGCCAACTGGTCGATGGTGAACGGCTTGCTGATCATGTCCATGCCGCTGTCGAGGAATCCGCTGCTGGCGGCCCGCTCGGCATAGCCGGTCATGAACAGCACCGGCAGCTGCGGACGCGGTTGCCGGGCGATGTCGGCCAACTGCCGACCGTTCATGCCCGGCAGGCCGACGTCGGTGACCAGCAGGTCGATGCGCTGGTCCGACTCCAGGAGCGCTACCGCCGCACTGCCTTCGGCCGCCTCCAGTGCCTGATAGCCGAGCATTTCCAGCGCATCGAGCACCAGCAGGCGTACCGCCGGGTCGTCCTCGACCACCAGCACGCATTCGCCCTGCTGGGCACGCGGCACGGCGCCCGTGGCGCGCGGCGGCGGGGCGCAGGACGCGGCCTCGGCGTGGGTCGGCAGGTACAGGCAGACTTCGGTCCCGGCCCCCGGCTCGCTGGTGATCTGCAGATGACCACCGGCCTGGCGGGCGAAGCCGTAGATCATCGACAGCCCGAGGCCGGTGCCCTGGCCGATGGGCTTGGTGGTGAAGAACGGCTCGAAAGCGCTGGCCAGGACCTTGGGCGTCATGCCGCAGCCGCTGTCGGCGATCGTCAGGGTGACGTAGGCGCCGGGCGGTAGCTCGCCGACCTGGCGGGCGCGTTCGAGCTCCACGTTGGCGGTGCCGATGCGCAGCGTGCCGCCGTCGGGCATGGCATCGCGGGCGTTGATCACCAGGTTGAGCAGCGTGCTTTCCAGCTGGTTGTCGTCGCTGTGGGCCGGGCGCAGATCGTCCTGCAGCCGCATTTCGATCTGGATATGGCTGCCGAGTGTGCGCAGCAGCAGGTCGTGCATCGAGTCGATCAGCGCGTTGAGTTCGACCCGCTTGAGGTTCAGCGGCTGGCGGCGGGCGAAGGCCAGCAGGCGATGGGTGAGCGCCGCGGCACGGTTGGCAGAGGTGACTGCGGCGTCGA
Source organism: Stutzerimonas stutzeri TS44 (assembly GCA_000263395.1). Classification (GTDB taxonomy): domain Bacteria; phylum Pseudomonadota; class Gammaproteobacteria; order Pseudomonadales; family Pseudomonadaceae; genus Stutzerimonas; species Stutzerimonas stutzeri_C. The sequence continues at coordinate 236,871 of AJXE01000002.1, read as the reverse complement.
TGAAGCGCTGGGTTTCGTCGTGACGGCCGGACTGGATGTAGCGCTGGATCAGGTCCAGCCCGCCGATGATGCCGGTGAGCATGTTGTTGAAGTCGTGCGCGATGCCGCCGGTCAGCTGGCCGACAGCCTCCATCTTCTGCGCCTGGCGTAGGGCGTCCTGGGCCTGTTCGTGGCTGGCCATTTCCTTGAGCAGCCGTTCGTAGACCTCGGCCAGTGCCTGGGTGCGCTCCTGGATGCGGCTTTCCAGCGTCTCGTTGAGTTCGCGCAGGGCCAGTTCGCTGGCGTGCTGGCGGCTGATGTCCATCACCGCGCCTGGAAAGCGCAGCACCCGGCCGTCTTCGTCGTAGTGGCAGCGCCCGCGCGCGTAGGCCCAACGCGGCTGCGCGTCGTCGCCATGCAGCCGGTAGCGCTCGGCGAAGGTGCCGTTGCCGGCGACGCACTGCTGCATCGCCGCGTATACGCGGGCGCGGTCGTCGGAGTGGATGTGCGCGAGGAACGGTTGCACCGAGAGGTTCTGCGGGGGGCTCGGATAGTCCTGCTCGGACACCCGGCAGAGCAGTTCGACCTGCTCGCAGCTCGCGCCGGCCTGCACATCCCAGTCCCAGATGCCGATCAGGTCGCTGGCTTCCAGCGCCAGTTGCAGGCGCTGTTCGCTGAGCCGATAGGCCTCGGCGCTGAGCTTGTAGCGCAGTGCGGTCTGCGATAGCCGGGCCTCGCTGCGCATGCGCTCGCTGGTCTCGTTGAGGCACAGCAGCAGGCCGGCGATCTCGCCCCGGCTGTCGCGGATCGGGCTCAGCGCCATGTCGAACCAGGCATCTTCCGGTTCGTCGTGGCGCTCGATCAGCAGGTGGCGGTTGTGCAGCAGGCGCGCCTCGCCGCGCCGCGCGCTGTCGCAGGCCGGTTCGAGCAGTTCCCAGGTGGCGCCCCAGGTGTCGCAGGCCGGGCTGCCCAACTCGGCCGGATGGCGCCGGCCGATCAGCCGTGCGTGGGCGTCGTTGTACAGCTGTACGTTGTCCGCGCCCCAGAGGATGCACATGGGCCCGGGGGCATCGAGGATCGTATCGAGCAGCAGGCGCAGGGCCGCCGGCCAGTTCGCGGGCGGGCCCAGCGGGCTGGCCTGCCAGTCGTGTTGGCGAATCCGTTCGCCCATTTCGCTGCTGCTGTGCGGCCAGCGCTCAGCTGTCGGCATAACCTGTTCCATTCCTTGCACCGTGGTCGGCTGTCGGGGCGGCCTGCGCGCAGGCCAGGCTCGCGGCGCGACGATTCTACGGGGTTACTCGGGGCAGAAAAGCGCGCTTTGTCAGGCCGCGCGCTCCTGCAGGCTGCGGATCAGCTCCGGATAGCCCTCGACCGCAGCGAACTCCTCGGTGTCCTTGCGCCCGCGGCGGCTATCCGGCTCGCGCACCGCCAGCAGGTGGGCGATGCCGAAGGCGCGGGCGCTGCGCAGGATCGGCAGGCTGTCGTCGATGAACAGCGTGCGCTCCGGCGCCAGCTCCAGGTCCTGGCGCAGCGCGTGCCAGAACTGCGCGTCTTCCTTGGGGAAGCCATAATCGTGCGAGCTGATCAGGCGGTCGAACCAGGGCGCCAGTTCGACGCGCTCGAGCTTCAGCGACAGCGAATCGCGGTGGGCGTTGGTGATCAGCACCACGCGCTTGTCGGCGTCGCGCAGCGCCGCGAGAAAGTCGTCGGCGGCCGGACGCAGGGCGATCAGGTGGGCGATCTCGCGTTTCATTTCGCGGATCGGCAGGTCGAGTTCGCGGGTCCAGAAGTCCAGGCAGTACCAGGTCAGCTTGCCCAGGTGCTCGTTGAACAGTGGCGTCAGCTCCATCTCGGCCATCGCGCGGCTGATGCCGTGGCGTTCGGCGTAGCGCTGCGGCAGGAATTCGAGCCAGAAATGGTTATCGAAATGCAGGTCCAGCAGGGTGCCGTCCATGTCGAGCAGGACGGTATCGATGGCGGACCAGGGCGGGGCGGCGATCATGGCGGGCTCTTGATGGTCGGATAGGATTGAGGCGGCGGTGCGCAGCAAAGCGTTCACGGCTGCCGCCGGAAGCCGGGTTATGATAGCCGCTCGCGTTTGCAGGAGTGTCCCCATGCGCCAGAAACCCACCGTGCTCGCCCGTGAAATCGTCGCGAGCAGCCGCTTGTTCCGCGTCGAGGAGCTGCAGCTGCGCTTCTCCAACGGCGTCGAGCGCACCTACGAGCGCCTGGTCGGCAAGGGCACCGGCTACGGCGCGGTGATGATCGTGGCGCTGCCCGATGCGCACAACGTGCTGCTGATCGAGGAATACTGCGGCGGCACCGACAGTTACGAGCTGTCGTTGCCCAAGGGCCTGATCGAGCCGGGCGAGGATGTGCTCGAGGCGGCCAACCGCGAACTCAAGGAAGAAGCCGGTTTCGGCGCGCGACGCCTGGAACTGCTGACCGAGCTGTCGCTGTCGCCGGGCTACATGAGCCAGAAGATCCAGGTGGTGCTGGCACGCGACCTCTATCCCGAGTGCCTGCCGGGCGACGAGCCGGAGCCGATGCGCGTCGAGCAGTATCCGCTGAGCGAGCTGTCGAGCCTGATCCAGCATCCGCAGTTCAGCGAGGGCCGCGCCCTGGCGGCGCTGTACCTGGCGCGTGACCTGCTGACCCAGCGCGGGGAGTTCGGCCAATGACGCATCCCTATCTGCCGGCGGTGATCGACCTGGTGCGCGCCGCCGGCGCGGCGATCCTGCCGTACTGGCGCCACGAGCTGGCGGTGCAGACCAAGGCCGATGCCTCACCGGTGACCGCGGCCGATCTGGCGGCGCACCGGTTGCTGGCGGCTGGCCTGGGCGCGCTGGATGCGGGCATTCCGGTGCTGTCCGAGGAGGACTGCGCGCAAGCTTTGGCCGAGCGCGCCGGCTGGACGCGCTGGTGGCTGGTCGATCCGCTGGACGGCACCAAGGAATTCATCGCCGGCAGCGCGGAATTCACCGTCAACGTGGCGCTGATCGAGCACGGTCGGGTGTGCTTCGGCGTGGTCGGCGTCCCCGTCGATGGCCGCTGCTATTACGGTGGCGCGGCGCTGGGCGCCTGGTGTGGCGAGGCGGACGGTACGCTGCGGCCGCTGCGGGTGCGCCGGCAGCCGGCCGGCGCCTTCACCGTGGTGGCCAGCCGGCGGCACAGCAGCCCGGCCCAGGAGCAGCTGCTCGAGCGCCTGCGCCAGCGCTTCGGCGAACTCGAGCTGACGAGTGTCGGCAGCTCGCTGAAGTTCTGCCTGCTCGCCGAGGGCGCTGCCGACTGCTATCCGCGCCTGGCACCGACCTCGCAGTGGGATACCGCGGCGGCGCAGGGCGTGCTCGAAGGGGCGGGCGGCGAAGTGCTGGATGTCAGCGGTGCACCGCTGACCTACGCGGCGCGCGAGGGCTATCTGAATCCCTCGTTCCTGGCGTTGCCGGCTGGCGCCGACTGGCGCGGCGAGCTGCTGGATATCGCGCAGCAACCGTGAGGCCGGCGCGGCGCTGAAGGCTGGCTGCGCGCGGGGCCGCGGCATCCAGCCCGGTACGGCTACTTGTGCAGCACGAACTGCCCGGTGAAACGCACCGCGTCGCGGCCGTCGGCGGCGAGGATGCGGCTGTGCAACTCCAGGCGCGAACGGCCGCGGCGGCGGTAGATGGTTTCGAAGCGCTCCCAGGCTTCTGGCGTCGGCGCGGCGCAAATGGCGATCGCATCGTCAACCACCGGCAGCGGGTATTCGATCTGGCCTTCGTGGATGACGATGTGGCCATCCTCGATGCCGGCCTCGCGCAGGCGCAGGTGCAGCCAACCCCAGCCGGCCAGTACCGCGGCGCAGTACAGGCTGCCGCCGAACATGCTGCTCTTGTGGTTGATGTTCGGCTGCAGCGGCACGTTCAGGCGCAGTTCGTGGTTTTCCCACTGCGCGACGCGCAGACCCAGCGAGCGAGTCAGCGGAATGTCGTGATGGAGGATGGCTTCCAGGTAGCGGCTATCGCGGCTCATGCCGGGGAGATTCCTAATACGTGACGGAGACAGGAAAGACGTCAAGCATGACTGTTGAGTCACGATTTTTCCAGCCTGGTCATGCGTTTCGCCGGCTGGCGGCGCCTCGTCGCTGCGCCTTCGCGAGTGGCGAGGCGACGGTGTAGCGCGTGCTTCAGCGGCCGGAGCGGCGCTCGCCCTTGCGCTGGTAGGCGCAATAGCCCGGACGCGGGCCGACGTGCGGGTGGTTGCGGCAGGTGTCCGGGCGCTTGGCGTACACCGTGCACAGGCGCGTCTGGCGGTCGAGGTAGAGGCAGTCGCCGTTGGCCAGGCGGGTCAGGGTGAAGACCTCGCGCTTGTGGTTGAAGTGCTCGACCACCCCTTCGCGGCTCAGGCGCCGGGCGACCTGCTTGGCCGGCTCGTCGCGCTCGAACTCGTCGACCAGGCCCAGGCGGATCAGGTCGTCGATGCGCACCTCTACCGGCAGGGTGCAGCATGTCGCGTGGCAGTCGCGGCACAGGCCGTTGCTGTAGCGGGCCCAGGTTTCCAGGCGTTCCGGGTCGGATGAGGCGATCAGCGAGTGTTTCACGGCGCGCGCTTCGATGAAAAAAAGGTGCGCGATCATACCGGGCCGCGCGGCAATTGCCAGCGGCGGACGCCGGACGGGCGGTCGCGCAGATGTAAAGGAAACCTGCAAACCTGTCCGGACGGCCCGATGAGGTGAACCGGTCGCACCGCCACGAGTCCCTCTTGTATGTTTTCCAGCTGCGAGGATGATCCATGACGCAGGAATCCGGCGTTTCCCCTTCCGACGAAGTCAGCGCGTACCGCGAGAAGGTCCTGCGCAAGCTGACCTATTCGGTCGGCAAGGACTCCGAAAGCGCTTCCGACTACGACTGGTTCGAGGCGGTGGCGCTTGCCGCGCGCGACCACATCATCGACCACTGGATGGAATGCACCCGGCAGACCTACAAGGGCGGCTGCAAGCGGGTCTACTACCTCTCGCTGGAATTTCTTATCGGCCGTCTGCTGGTCGACAGCCTGAGCAACCTCGGCCTGTTCGAGGTGGCACGCGAGGCGCTGGCCGAGCTGGACGTCGACATCGAACGCATCCGCGTGCTCGAACCCGACGCCGCGCTGGGCAACGGCGGCCTCGGCCGGCTGGCGGCATGCTTCATGGAGAGCATGGCGACGCTGCAGGTGGCGGCGCATGGCTACGGCATCCGCTACGACCACGGACTGTTCCGTCAGGCCATCGTCGACGGCTGGCAGCACGAACAGACCGAGACCTGGCTGGACTTCGGCAACCCCTGGGAGTTCGAGCGGCCGGAAGTCAGCTACCTGATCGGCTTCGGCGGCAACGTCACGGCGATCCCCGGTGAGAGCGGCGGCGAAGCCCGGCACTTCTGGCACTGGGCCGAGGGCGTGCGGGCGATTGCCTACGACACGCCGATCGTCGGCTGGCGCGGCGCCAGCGTGAACACCCTGCGCCTGTGGCGCGCGCGGGCCGAGGCAGATTTCCATCTGGACCGCTTCAACGCCGGCGACCACATCGGTGCGGTGGCCGAGGAAGCCAAGGCGCAGAGCATCTCGCGGGTGCTCTATCCGGCCGACAGCACCGAGGCCGGGCAGGAGCTGCGCCTGCGCCAGGAGTACTTCTTTGTCGCCGCCTCGCTGCAGGACCTGCTGCGCCGCCACCTCGACCAGCGCGGCACGCTGGACAACCTGCCGGACTATGCGGCGATCCAGCTCAACGACACCCACCCGGCGATCGCCGTGGCCGAGCTGATGCGCCTGCTGGTGGACGTGCACGGCCTGCAATGGCAGCACGCCTGGAAGCTGACCACCGCGACGCTGAACTACACCAACCACACGCTGCTGCCCGAGGCGCTGGAAACCTGGCCGGTGGGGCTGATGGAGCGCCTGCTGCCGCGGCACATGCAGATCATCTACCTGATCAACGCCCATCACCTCGACAGCCTGCGCCAGCGCGGCGTGCAGGATGCCGAGCTGCTGCGTTCGGTGTCGCTGATCGAGGAGGATCACGGGCGCCGTGTGCGCATGGGCAACCTGGCGTTCCTCGGCTCGTCCAGCGTCAACGGCGTGTCGGCGCTGCACACCGGGCTGATGCGCAAGACCGTGTTCACCGACCTGCACGCGCTCTACCCCGAGCGGATCAACAACAAGACCAACGGCATCACCTTCCGCCGCTGGCTGTACCAGGCCAACCCGCACCTCACCGCGCTGCTGGTGAGCAACCTCGGCGAGGCGCTGCTGGACGACCCGGAACACCGCCTGCGTGAGCTGGAGCCGTTCGCCGAGCAGGCCGCCTTCCGCCAGCAGTTCGCCGAGCAACGCATGGCCAACAAGCGCCACCTGGCGGCGCTGATCCAGGAGCGCCTCGGCGTGAGCGTCGATCCGACGGCGCTGTTCGACGTGCACGTCAAGCGCATCCACGAGTACAAGCGCCAGTTGCTCAACCTGCTGCACACCGTGGCGCTGTACCACGCGATCAGCGCCGACCCTGGCGGCGACTGGGTGCCGCGGGTGAAGATCTTCGCCGGCAAGGCGGCGGCCAGCTATCACCAGGCCAAGCTGATCATCAAGCTGGCCAACGACATCGCCCGCACCATCAACGACGACCCCACCGTGCGCGGTCTGCTCAAGGTGGTGTTCCTGCCCAACTACAACGTCAGCCTGGCCGAGGACATCATCCCGGCGGCCGACCTTTCCGAGCAGATTTCCACCGCCGGACTGGAGGCGTCGGGTACCAGCAACATGAAGTTCGCCCTCAACGGCGCGCTGACCATCGGCACGCTGGACGGCGCCAATGTCGAGATGAGCGAGCAGATCGGCCGCGAGCACATGTTCATCTTCGGCCTCACCGCGCAGCAGGTGGAGGCGCGCAAGCGTGCCGGCGAATTCAACGCCGAGGCCACCATCATCGGTTCGCGACGGCTGGGCGAGGTGCTTTCGGCGATTCGCGGCGGCGCCTTCTCGGCCGACGATCCGGGGCGCTACGTGGGCCTGATCGACGGCCTCTACTGGCACGACACCTATCACGTCTGCGCCGACTTCGAGGCCTACTGGCAGGCGCAGCTGGAGGTCGAGGCGCGCTGGCGCGATCCGCAGCAGTGGTGGCGCTCGGCGGTGCTCAACACCGCGCGCACCGGCTGGTTCTCCTCCGACCGCACCATTGGCGAGTACGCCAGCGAGATCTGGAAGGTGATGTAGCCGGCGCGGAGCGCGGCGCAGGGCGGCTGTCGCCGCTGCGCTGAACTCCGCGGCGCCGCCGCCGGTCTGAGGGGAGTTAGTTTTGTGCCGGCCTGCTAAACTGCGCGGGTTTTCTCCCCTCTCTGGAGCCTTGTCCATGTCACGCGTAACCCTGAGTCGCTACCTCATCGAGCAGACCCGCAGCAACAACACTCCCGCGGATCTGCGCTTCCTTGTCGAGGTGGTGGCGCGCGCGTGCAAGGCCATCAGCCACCAGGTGTCCAAGGGCGCGCTGGGCGGTGTACTCGGCAGCGCGGAAAGCGAGAACATCCAGGGCGAGGTGCAGAAGAAGCTCGACGTGCTGTCCAACGAGATCCTGCTGGAGGCCAACGAGTGGGGCGGCCACCTGGCCGGCATGGCTTCCGAGGAAATGGACAACGCCTACCAGATTCCCGGCAAGTACCCCAAGGGCGCCTACCTGCTGGTGTTCGACCCGCTGGACGGCTCCAGCAACATTGACGTCAACGTCTCGGTCGGCACCATCTTCTCGGTACTGCGCTGCCCGCGCGAATGCTTCAGCCAGAACGACAGCCTCGGCGAGGAAGCCTTCCTCCAGCCGGGCACCCAGCAGGTGGCCGCCGGCTACGCGATCTACGGCCCGCAGACCATGCTGATCCTGACCCTCGGCGACGGCGTGATGGGCTTCACCCTCGACCGCGAACTGGGCAGCTTCGTGCTCACCCACGAGCACCTCAGCGTGCCGCAGAGTACCGCCGAATTCGCCATCAACATGTCCAACCAGCGCCACTGGGAAGAGCCGGTCAAGCGCTACGTCAGCGAACTGCTGGCCGGTAAGGAAGGGCCGCTGGGCAAGAACTACAACATGCGCTGGATTGCCTCGATGGTGGCCGACGTGCACCGCATCCTCACCCGCGGCGGCCTGTTCATGTATCCCTGGGATGCCCGTGAGCCGGAGAAGCCCGGCAAGCTGCGGCTGATGTACGAAGCCAACCCGATGTCCTTCATCATCGAGCAGGCGGGCGGCGCCGCCACCGATGGCCGTCAGCGCATCCTCGACATCCAGCCGACCTCGCTGCACCAGCGCGTGCCGGTGTTCCTCGGCTCGAAGGAAGAAGTCGAGCGCATCACCGGCTATCACCAGGCCTGACGTGATGCCCGCGCCCTGGCAGCGATTGCTGGACTGGTGGTTCGGCCGGGGCGCCACGGCGCGCGAGATCGCGGCCGAGAAGCACGGGCTCTGGTTCGGCTACCGGGACGAGCAGGACGCCCAGGCCCGCGAGCGCTTCGGCCCGCTGTGCGAGCAGGCGCTGCGCGGCGAACTCGACGACTGGACAGCCAGCCCCGCCGGCTGGCTGGCGCTGATCCTGCTGCTCGACCAGCTGCCGCGGATGATCCAGCGCGGTACGCCGCAGGCCTTCGCCGGCGATGCGCGGGCGCAGCGACTGGTGCGTCAGGGGCTGGCGCATGGCGGTGATGTGCTGCTGACGCCGATCCAGCGAGTGTTCGTCTACCTGGTGCTGGAGCACGCCGAGGATCTGGCGCAGCAGGAGCTGGCCGTCGCGCAGTTCGAGCAGTTGCGCGAGATCGCCACGGCGGACGAACAGCCGCTGTTCGACGATTTTCTCGAGCACGCCCGGCGCCACCGCGCGGTGATCGCCCGCTTCGGCCGCTTCCCCCATCGCAATGCGATCCTCGGGCGCGAGTCGAGCGAGGCCGAGCACGCATTCCTGGGCGAGCCAGGGTCGCGCTTCTAGATGTGACCGGGTTGACTGGCCTGCGCGCGACAAATTTGCCGGCCAGACGCTAGTCTTTTCCTATCTGACAAGGAGCTTGACCCATGCCGTTGCGTTTTTCCGCCCTGATCGCCATCGCCCTGCTGCTCGGCGCCTGCAGCAAGATCACCCAGGACAATTTCGCCAGGCTCAAGCCCGGCATGCCGCGTGTCGAGGTCGAGCAGATGCTCGGCAAACCGGAGGAATGCGCGGGCGCGCTGGGCATGTCCAGCTGCACCTGGGGCGACAAGAACCGCTTCATCAGCGTCCAGTTCGCCGGTGACAAGGTGATGATGTTTTCCGGCAAGGGTCTGAAGTAAACGCCCGCCCGGCGCGGCGCCTGCGCGCACCAGCATGCTCGTGCCGGCGAACCCCGCTATGATGCCGGGCATGTCCGCGGGCCACCGCCCGCCACGCAGATCGGAGTGAGCCATGCAGACCTTGTATCCGGAGATCAAACCCTATGCGCGACACGAGTTGGCGGTACAGGAACCGCATGTGCTCTATGTCGACGAGAGCGGTACTCCGGATGGCCTGCCGGTGCTGTTCGTGCATGGCGGCCCCGGCGGCGGCTGCGACGCGCTGAGCCGGCGCTTCTTCGACCCCAACGTCTATCGCATCATCACCTTCGACCAGCGCGGCTGCGGGCGCTCGACGCCGCACGCGAGCCTGGAGAACAACACCACCGCCCACCTGATCGCCGACATGCAGCGCATTCGTGAATTCCTCGGCATCGACAAGTGGGTGCTGTTCGGCGGCTCCTGGGGTTCGACGCTGTCGCTGGCCTACGCCCAGGCGCATCCGGCGCACGTGCACGCGCTGATCCTGCGCGGCATCTTCCTCTGCCGCCCGCAGGAACTGGCCTGGTTCTACCAGGAGGGCGCGAGCCGGCTGTTCCCCGACTACTGGGAAGACTTCGTCGCACCGATTCCGCCGGAGGAGCGCGGCGACCTGATGCAGGCCTTCTACCAGCGCCTGACCGGCAGCGACCAGATCGCGCAGATGCATGCGGCCAAGGCCTGGTCGTGCTGGGAAGGCCGCACCGCCACGCTGCGGCCCAATCCGCAGGTTGTGGAGCGTTTCGGTGATCCCCATCGCGCGCTGTCGATGGCGCGCATCGAATGCCACTACTTCGTCAACCAGGCCTTTCTCCAACCCAACCAGTTGCTGCGCGACATGCCGCGCATCGCTCATCTGCCCGGCATCATCGTGCATGGCCGCTACGACGCCATCTGCCCGCTGGACAACGCCTGGGCGCTGCATCAGGCGTGGCCCGAGAGCGAGCTGCAGATCATCCGCGACGCCGGCCACTCGGCGGCCGAATGCGGCATCACCGACGCGCTGGTGCGCGCCGCGGCCGACATCGCGCAGCGCCTGACCAAGGTGCCGCCGGCGGATGACGCCTGATGAAGGCGCTGCTGCAGCGGGTGCGCCAGGCGCGGGTGGAGGTGGCGGGTGAGGTGGTCGGGGCGATCGATCAGGGCCTGCTGGTACTGATCGGCGTGGAGCGCGAGGACGACCAGGCGCGGGCCGACAAGCTCCTGCACAAGCTGCTCAACTACCGTGTCTTTTCCGATGCCAAAGGGCGTATGAACCGCTCGCTGAAGGATGTCGGTGGCGGCCTGCTGCTGGTGTCGCAGTTCACCCTCGCCGCCGACACCCGCAGCGGCCTGCGCCCGGGCTTTTCCAGCGCGGCGCCGCCGGCGCAGGGCGAGGCGCTCTACGACTACCTGCTGGCGCAGGCCTGCCGGCAGCATTCGCAGGTCGCCTGCGGGCGCTTCGGTGCCGACATGCAGGTGCATCTGCAGAACGACGGCCCGGTGACCTTCCTGCTGGAGAGCTGAACCTCAGAACAACCGCGCCAGCCGGGTCAGGTTTCTGCAATAAAGCGGGCGTGTTTTCGTGCCCTCTGAACAGCTAATCGAGATCTGTCCTTATTGATTCAGCCGCAAGACTGACTTCCAGCGTCAGCGCAGCATTATGGCTATGCCAGAGATCGCGGTTGATCTTCTGATGAATAGTGACGAGCAGGTAATTCAGCCCAGCATATTGCGGCGTGAAACTGAATTTACCTTGCGCATCGGCCACGATATTGCTGCTGCGGCGGTTTTCCACATCGTAGAGATCACCGATGCGGTGTTTGCGAAAATGCTCACCGTCAGCCACCACAATCACCCGCGCGCCTGCCACCGGCTGGCCGTCGCGCAGCACCTGAAACAGGCTGGCCACACCTTTTACCAATTGGTGAGGCGACGACAACGGGATGATTTCAACCCCCTCGTTCAAAAAGCGGGGCGCATAAGCGGTCGCACCTTTGCCTACGTACACGTCGGCACGGCTGAAGTAGGCCAAGGAGGTCGGCACACCCTGGTGGTGGGCGATGTCGTCCGAGAAATACAGCCTGGCCTCAGCGGTTTCAACCGCCTTGTAGATCGGCCCTTTGCGCACGCCGGTAGTAATGCGGTAGCTGCCCTCGCGATCCAGTTGAGGTTGCAGATAAACGGCTGCCTTGGTTTTTGCCGAAGGCGTAATCGCCGACAGGCTGCCATCGGGTGCCACCACAGCGAACCCCGGTGAATCCATCGCGAAATCGGCCTGAAAGGGAAACTCGGTGAACGATGACTCGACCTGAAATCGGTCGTGTTCGACGGTGAACTGATTGGGCTTCAGAAATGGCACATGGGCATGCGCGCCCGCCGCAGCGGCGGCGAGCAAGAGCGCCAGGCCGGCTTGTTTGATGGGCATGAAAACTCGGTCAAAAAAGTCAGTGGGAGCCGGATTATACGCAGGGTGTAAACCGCCCGGGCGGGCCCGGGGAGGTGCCGAGGCTGTTAGAACAACCGCGCCAGCAGCGCGCTGACCGCTGTTTCCACCCGCAGGATGCGCTCGCCCAGCTGCACTGGCTGCAGGCCGGCTTCGGCGAGTTTGTCCACTTCGTAGGGAATCCAGCCACCCTCCGGGCCGATGGCGAGCGTCACCGGACCCGCGACGGCGCGCGGGCAGGCCGGATAAGCGCCGGGGTGGCCGACCAGCCCGAGGGTGCCGGCAGCCAGTTGCGGCAGACGATCCTCGACGAAGGGCTTGAAGCGTTTCTCGATGATGACGTCCGGCAGCACGGTGTCGCGGGCCTGCTCCAGGCCGAGGATCAGCTGTTCGCGGATCGCCGCCGGTTCGAGAAAGGGCGTCTGCCAGAAGCTTTTTTCCACCCGGTAGCTGTTGAGCAGCACCAGCCGCGGTACGCCCATGCTGGCCACGGTCTGCAGCACACGCTTGAGCATCTTCGGCCGGGGTAGGGCGAGCAGCAGGGTGAGCGGCAGTTTCGCCGGCGGCGGCTGGTCGAGTTCGACCTCGAGTTCGGCCTCGTCGTTCGTCAGGCGCAGCAGCCGGCCGCGCCCCATCGCGCCGTCCAGCAGGCCGACCCGCAGCGTCGCGCCGGGCTCGGCGCGGTGCACGTCCTGCAGGTGGGTCAGGCGCCGGTCGCGCAGCAACACGCGGCGCTCGGCGATGAAGTCCGCCGGCTCGAGCAGCAGCAGGTTCACGGGCGCGGAGCGGGCGGCTGACTGTCGGCGTCCGACGGCGATTGCTCGTCCTCGAACCCGGCCTCCTCGCGCTTCTTGATCATGCTGCCGCAGAGCACGCCGGCCTCGAACAGCAGCCACATCGGCACCGCCAGCAGGGTCTGCGAGAACACGTCCGGCGGGGTCAGCACCATGCCGATGGCGAAGCAGCCGACGATCACGTAGGGGCGGCTCTTGCGCAGGGTGGCGACATCGACAATGCCGACCCAGATCAGCAGGAAGGTCGCCACCGGAATCTCGAACGCCACGCCGAAGGCGAAGAACAGCGTGAGGACGAAATCCAGGTACTGGCCGATGTCGGTCATCATCGCCACGCCCTCGGGCGTCACGCTGGCGAAGAAGCCGAACATGATCGGGAACACCACGAAATAGGCGAAGGCCATGCCGGCATAGAACAGGAAGATGCTCGACACCAGCAGCGGCACGGCGATGCGCTTCTCGTGCTTGTACAGCCCCGGGGCGATAAAGCCCCAGATCTGGTACAGGATGATCGGCATCGAGAGGAACAGCGCGACCATCAGGGTCAGCTTGAACGGCGTCAGGAACGGCGAGGCGACGCCCGTGGCGATCATCGTCGCGCCTTCGGGCAGGTAGGCGCGCAGCGGGGCGGCGACCAGCGCGTAGATCTGCTGGGAGAAGTAGAACAGGCCGCCGAACAGCGCCAGTATCGCGATCACGCAGCGCAGCAGGCGCTTGCGCAGTTCGGTCAGGTGGGCGATCAGCGGCATTTCCTGATCGTCGAGGGAAGGCTTGCTCATGGTTCTGGCGATCTGTCAGGACGGGTAACGGGCGCCGGCTCGGCGGGTTTGGCGGGCTCGGGCGCCGGCGCGGCAGCGGGGGTGCTGGCGACTGCATCGGCCACGGGGGCTGCGGCGGCTGTGGATGCCGCGGAACTGCCGCTGGTCGAAGCCGGGGGCATGATGCTCTGCTTCATCTCGCGTTCGAGGTCGAGGATGCGTTCGTTGTGCAGTTGGCGACGAATCTCGTCGGCGCCGATCTCGCGCTCGACCTCGGCCTTGATGTTGCTGAAGCTGCGTTTCAGGCGGCCGACCCACAGGCCGGTGGTACGAACGGCTCCGGGCAGGCGTTCCGGCCCCAGCACCACCAGGGCCACCAGACCGACCAGAAGCAGTTCGGTAAAACCGATATCGAACATCAGGACGTGCTCATCATCAGGGAAGGTGCGCGCCGGCAGCCCGAGCGCTGCTCAGGCTGTAGGGGCTGCGGACGACTAGTCTTTGCGGGTCGGTTCTTCGACCTTGCGTGCCTGGGCGTCGATGGTCTGCCCGGGCTTTTCCTCGACGCCTGGCTTGTCGTCGTCGGTGCCCATTGACTTGCGAAAGCCCTTGATCGCATCGCCGAGGTCGGAGCCCAGGCCCTTGAGGCGCTTGGTGCCGAACAGCATGATGACGATGAGCAGGATGATCAGGAGTTGCCAGATGCTAATGCCGCCAAGACCCATGATTTGATACTCCGGAGTGGATCAGGTTTGCGGACGCGCGGCTTTTTCCGCGTGCCCGGAGAGACCGAAGCGCCGGTCCAGTTCGTCCAGCACCGCCTGGGGATGCTGGCCGAGGGCGGCGAGCATGACCAGGCTGTGGAACCACAGGTCGGCGGTTTCGTAGATAAGATCGCTGCAGTCGCCGCTGCTGGCGGCGTCCTTGGCGGCGAGGATGGTTTCCACCGATTCCTCGCCGACCTTTTCGAGAATCTTGTTCAGCCCCTTGTGATACAGGCTGGCCACGTAGGAGCTGTCCGGTACGGCGCCCTTGCGCGCTTCCAGTACCTCGGCCAGCCGGCTGAAGGTGTCACTCATGCTTGTGCTCCGCATAGATGGTGTGCGGGTCTTTGAGGACCGGCTCGACGACCTTCCAGGCATCGTTCTCGAATACCCGGTAGAAGCAGCTCTCGCGGCCGGTATGGCAGGCGATGCCGCCGATCTGCTCGACCAGCAGGATGATCACGTCGGCGTCGCAGTCCAGGCGCAGCTCGTGCAGCTTCTGCACGTGGCCAGACTCCTCGCCCTTACGCCACAGCTTGCCGCGCGAGCGTGACCAGTAGATGGCGCGCTGCTCGCGGGCGGTCAGTGTCAGCGCCTCGCGGTTCATCCAGGCCATCATCAGCACGCGGCCGGTCTTGTGGTCCTGGGCGATCGCCGGGACCAGTCCGTCGCTATTCCAGTTGATCTCGTCCAGCCAGTTCATCGATCTCTCCGCTGAGTGCGCCAAGTGTGCCAGCCCCCATCGACCCTGGCTATCGGCGCACGACGATGTACGTGCCGGCCACCAGCATCACCCAGGCCGGCCAGGTTTGCACGCTGGCCAGATGCTCGGCGCTGGCGGCGAGCGTGGCGCCGCTGCCCAGCAGCAGCGCGCCGAGCAGCCGCAGCGGCCAGCCGTGGTTGCGCGCGCGCCACGACGACGGCAGGTTGTCGGCGTGCGGGTGGGCCATGCGTTCGAGCAGCTCGCGCGTCATGTGCGCCAGGTGCGGAACCTGTTCGATCTGCGCATGCACGTTCTTCAGCAACTGGCGCGGACCCATGCGTTCACGCATCCAGCGTTCCAGATAGGGCTGGGCGGTGGTCCAGAGGTCCAGCTGCGGATACAACTCGCGGCCCAGGCCCTCGATGTTCAGCAGGGTCTTCTGCAGCAGCACCAGCTGCGGCTGCACTTCCATGTTGAAGCGTCGCGCGACCTGGAACAGGCGCACCAGCAGCTGGCCGAAGGAGATGTCCTTGAGCGGCTTCTCGAAGATCGGCTCGCAGACGGTACGGATCGCCGCCTCGAATTCGTTGACCTTGGTTTCCGCCGGGACCCAGCCCGAGTCGATGTGCAGCTGCGCCACCTTGCGGTAGTCGCGCTTGAAGAAGGCCATCAGGTTGCGCGCCAGATAGTCCTGATCCTCGGGCGTCAGGCTGCCGACGATGCCAAAATCCACCGCGATGTACTGCGGGCTCCACGGCTGCTGGGTGCTGACGAAGATGTTGCCCGGGTGCATGTCGGCGTGGAAGAAACTGTCGCGGAACACCTGGGTGAAGAAGATCTCCACGCCGCGCTCGGCGAGCTGGCGCATGTCGGTGTTCTGTCGCGCCAGCGCCGCCATGTCGGTGACCGGCACGCCGTAGATGCGCTCCATCACCAGCACCTGCGGGCGGCAGTAGTCCCAGTGGATCTGCGGCACGTAGAGCAGCGGCGAGCCCTCGAAGTTGCGCCGCAGCTGGCTGGCGTTGGCCGCCTCGCGCAGCAGGTCGAGTTCGTCATGGATGGTCCGGGCGTAATCCTCGACCACCTCCACCAGGTGCAGCCGGCGGGCGTCGATGGACAGCCGTTCGGCGGTCTTGGCCAGCATGAACAGCCAGGCCAGATCCTGGCGGATGACTGGCTTGAGGTTCGGCCGCACCACCTTGACGATGACTTCCTCGCCACTGTGCAGCTGCGCGGCATGCACCTGGGCCACCGAGGCGGAGGCCAGCGGTGTGCTGTCGAAGCGGGCGAACAGCTCGCCGACCGGCGCGCCGAGCTGCCGCTCGATCAGCGCGATGGCCTGCGCGGAGTCGAACGGCGGTACGCGGTCCTGCAGCATGGCCAGCTCGTCGGCGAGGTCGGCCGGCAGCAGGTCGCGGCGGGTGGACAGCAACTGGCCGAACTTGATGAAGATCGGCCCCAGTCCCTCCAGCGCCAGGCGCAGGCGCGCGCCGCGCGACAGCGTGCTGTGCCGCCGCGGAATCCAGCGCCACGGCAGCAGGTAGCTGGTGGCGCGCAGCCACCAGGGCATCGGCAGGTCGAGCAGGATGTCATCCAGGCGGTAGCGGATCACCACCAGCAGGATACGGAACAGGCGGGCAGTGGCGGCGAACAGCTTCATTCGGCTTGATCTGGTTGCAGGTGGAGAGCGAGGCGTTCGACGCGTGCCTCGAGTCGGTCGAGGGCCAGTTTCAGTGCGTCCAGCTCGGCGAAGCGCGCCTCGGCTTCGGCCTGGCCGACCAGCGCGCGACTTTCCTCGCTGAGGTAGTCGGCCAGGTCCAGGCGTAGCGAGTCGGCGCTGTCGCGCGCCCAGCGCAGCGGTGCGCGCACGCTGGAACCGAGCAGTTGGCTGGCGACCGGGCCGAGCCAGCGCGAGAGTTCGTATTCCCAGTCCAGTTCGAGGTCCTGCAGCACCTCGGCGAGATTCATCAGCACGCCGCTGTCGCCGTCGATCTCGACATCCGGGCCGTGCAGCACGGCGGTCTTGTTGCGGCTGACGGCGAGCCGGAGCAGGCTGCTCGCCGGCGCGCGCAGGCGGCAATCGGCGTCGCTGGCCCAGCTCGAGGCCAGGCGCAGGCCCTCGTCATCGGCGAGGATGAACAGGCGCCAGGCGGGCGCCGTGCACTCGATCTCGATGATGCGGCCGCCGAGCCGGGCCAGCCGCGGCAGTGCGGCCGGGTCCAGGCGCAGGATGCCGTTGAGGCCGCGCTCGGCGCTGGCCAGCAGGGCTGTGCGCAGCATCAGGGCTTGATGCCCCGGTGCAGCGCGACGATGCCGCCGGTCATGTTGTGGTAGGTCACGCGCTCGAAACCGGCGGTCTGCATCATGCCCTTGAGGGTTTCCTGGTCGGGATGCATGCGGATCGACTCGGCGAGGTAGCGGTAGCTCTCGGAGTCATTGGTGATCAGCTTGCCGAACAGCGGCAGGGCGCTGAACGAGTAGGCGTCGTAGGCCTTGGAGAACAGCGCGTTGGTCGGCTTGGAGAACTCCAGCACCAGCAGCCGGCCGCCCGGCTTGAGCACGCGCAGCATGGAGGCGATGGCGTCTTCCTTGTGGGTGACGTTGCGCAGGCCGAAGGCGATGGTGACCACGTCGAAGTGGTTGTCCGGGAAGGGCAGCTTCTCGGCATCGGCCTGGACGAACTTGACGTTGCCGGCCACGCCCTTGTCCAGCAGCTTGTCGCGGCCGACCTTGAGCATCGAGGCGTTGATGTCGGCCAGGACCACCTCACCGGTGGGGCCGACGATGCGCGAGAACTGCCGGGTCAGGTCACCGGTGCCGCCGGCTATATCGAGGATGCGATTGCCCGGGCGGGCGCCGGACAGCTCGATGGTGAAGCGCTTCCACAGCCGGTGGATGCCACCGGACATGAGGTCGTTCATCAGGTCGTACTTGGCGGCTACGGAATGGAACACCTCGGCCACCTTCTGTGCCTTCTGGCTTTCCGGCACGTTCTTGTAGCCGAAATGGGTGGTCGGTTCCGCGTCATGCGCTTTGCGTGGATCGGTCATGTCACTGTCACCGGAAGAATGTGCGGCGCATTCTAAACCCAAAAGACCGCACCTCGCTTCAGGTGCGAGGGCGCGCCGGTGCGCTAATGCAGGAAAACTTGATTACGGTCGGGTCCGCTGCGAGTGCCGCCGTCCGTTGCCGTCCTGGCTGCTGTATAGTGCCGGCCGTTCATCGGCCTGCAGTCAGGAGTCGGCATGTCCCGAATCATCGTCGAGCGTTCCCACAGCCTCGGTCGCGAAGCCGCCCGCGCCAAGGCCGAGCAACTGGCCAGCCGCCTGGCCAGCGAGTATGGCGTCAACTATCGCTGGCAGGGCGACGTGCTGGCGGTGCAGCGCAGCGGCGCCGACGGACAGATCGAGGTGGGCGAGGACCGGGTGAAGGTGCAGCTCAACCTGGGCCTGCTGCTGTCGGCGATGGGCGCGAGCATCCAGGGGCAGATCGAGCGGGCGCTGGACAAGGCGCTGGCCTGAGCGGGCAACGCATCCGCACGTAGGGTGGATGTTGCTTTGCACATTCCTCGCGAGCATCCGCTGCGATTACGCAGACAGCAATCCGCCGCCCGATGGCATCGGCTCCATCGGACGGTCGCAGCGGTCCTTACAGCATCAGCTTGACCACCGACTCATCCGGGTCGCGCGACTTGCCGGCCTGCTCCAGCGCCTG
Organism: Stutzerimonas stutzeri TS44; assembly: GCA_000263395.1. Taxonomy (GTDB): domain Bacteria; phylum Pseudomonadota; class Gammaproteobacteria; order Pseudomonadales; family Pseudomonadaceae; genus Stutzerimonas; species Stutzerimonas stutzeri_C. Next base: position 218,403 of record AJXE01000002.1, on the reverse strand, counting down.
CAGGTAGTCCTCCCACAGCGCTTGCTGGTCGAGCGCCAGGCGCTCCAGGTAATCCCAGGTGAACAGGCCGCTGTCGTGGCCGTCGCTGAAGGTCAGCTTCAGCGCGTACTGGCCGGCCGGTTCCAGTTGGTCCAGGCCGACGTTGAGCTTGCCGGTCTGCAGCACCGGATTGCCGTGGCCCTGCACCTCGGCCGAGGGTGAATGCACGCGCAGGAATTCCGCGCTCAGCACGTAGCGTTCGTCGGCGCCGTACTCCAGTTCCAGGGTCTTCGAGGCCTTGTGCAGCTTGATGGCGGTGGGGATACGCATGGGTCAGCTCCGTATGAGCTTGAAGCTTGAAGCCAAAAGCCAGTTCTGGCTACTGCTGGGCAGGCCGTGCCCGCACCTTTTCCAGCTTCTGGCTTCCAGCTTCCAGCTGCCGTTAAAGGATATAGCGCGACAGGTCTTCGTCCTGCGCCAGTTCGCCGAGGTGCTGGTTGACGTAGGCGGCATCGATGCGGATCGCCTCGCCGTTCTGCTGGCCGGCCAGGTCGCCGGCGCTGAAGGAGACCTCCTCCAGCAGGCGCTCGAGCAGCGTGTGCAGGCGGCGCGCGCCGATGTTCTCGGTCTTCTCGTTGACCTGCCAGGCGATCTCGGCGATGCGCTTGATGCCGTCCGCGAGAAATTCGACGTGCAGCCCCTCGGTCTTCAGCAGCGCGCAGTATTGCTCGGTGAGCGAGGCGTGCGGCTCGGTGAGGATGCGCTCGAAGTCCTCCGGTGACAGCGCCTTGAGCTCGACGCGGATCGGCAGGCGGCCCTGCAGTTCGGGCACCAGATCGCTGGGCTTGGACAGGTGGAAGGCGCCCGAGGCGATGAACAGGATGTGGTCGGTCTTGACCATGCCGAGCTTGGTGTTGACCGTGCTGCCTTCGATCAGCGGCAGCAGGTCGCGCTGCACGCCCTCGCGCGAGACGTCGGCGCTGCCGGTGTTGCCGCGCTTGGCGACCTTGTCGATCTCGTCGATGAAGACGATGCCGTGCTGCTCCACCGCTTCCAGCGCGCGGGCCTTGAGGTCTTCCTCGTTGACCAGGCGCGCGGCTTCCTCGTCGCGGATCAGCTTGAAGGCTTCCTTGATCTTCAGCTTGCGGCTCTTCGTCTTGCCCTTGCCCATGTTGGCAAAGAGGTTCTGCAGCTGGCTGGTCATCTCCTCCATGCCGGGCGGCGCCATGATTTCCACGCCGGCCGGGCTCTCGGCGACTTCGATGTCGATTTCCTTGTCGTCCAGCTGGCCTTCGCGCAGGCGCTTGCGGAACAGCTGGCGGGTGTTGGAATCGCCGCTGGGCGTCGGGTCCTCGTTGAAGCCGGCGCGTGCCGGCGGCAGCAGGGCGTCGAGGATGCGCTCCTCGGCGGCGTCCTCGGCGCGGTGGCGCATCTTGTGCACCTCCTGCTCGCGCAGCATCTTCAGCGCGGCGTCGGCCAGGTCGCGGATGATCGACTCGACGTCGCGGCCAACGTAGCCGACCTCGGTGAACTTGGTCGCCTCGACCTTGAGGAAGGGCGCATTGGCCAGCTTGGCCAGGCGGCGGGCGATCTCGGTCTTGCCGACCCCGGTCGGGCCAATCATCAGGATGTTCTTCGGCGTGACTTCCTGGCGCAGCTCGGCCGGCAGCTGCATGCGCCGCCAGCGGTTGCGCAGGGCGATGGCGACGGCGCGCTTGGCGTCGTCCTGGCCGATGATGTGGCGGTTGAGTTCGTGGACGATCTCGCGGGGCGTCATGGACATGCGATTACTCCAGCGGGACGGCTCAGATGGCCGAGTCCAGCTCTTCGATGGTCAGATTCTGGTTGGTGAACACGCAGATGCTGCCGGCGATGTTCAGCGCGGTCTCGGCGATCTCGCGGGCGCTCATGTCGTCGCCGGCCTTCTGCAGCAGGGCCATGGCGGCGGCCTGGGCGAAGCCGCCGCCCGAACCCATGGCGATCAGCCCGTGCTCGGGTTCGACCACGTCGCCGTTGCCGGTGATGATCAGCGAGGCATCCTTGTTGGCCACCGCGAGCATGGCCTCCAGGCGGCTCAGCGAGCGGTCGGTGCGCCAGTCCTTGGCCAGCTCGACGGCGGCGCGCACCAGATGGCCCTGGTGTTTCTCCAGCTGGCCTTCGAAGCGCTCGAAGAGGGTGAAGGCGTCAGCGGTGGCGCCGGCGAAACCGGCCAGCACCTGGCCGTGATAGAGGCGGCGGACCTTCTTGGCGTTGCCCTTCATGACGGTATTGCCGAGGGAAACCTGGCCGTCGCCGCCCATGACGACTTTGCCGTTGCGGCGCACTGAAACGATGGTGGTCAAGGGAAATCTCCACGCTGCGGGGCGATGAATGCCCGAATGCAGGGTGATATGGGGCACCGCCGCGAGCATTTCAACGCCGTTCGACCATCGGCTAGCGCCGCGTTCGCCTCAGTCCATGGCGAAACCGAGCTGGCGCCAGGCTTCGTAGACGGCGATGGCGACGGTATTGGAGAGGTTCAGGCTGCGGCTGTCCGGGCGCATCGGCAGGCGCAGGCGGCGCTCGGTGGGGAAGGCGTCGCGCAGCGTGTCGGGCAGGCCACGGCTCTCCGGGCCGAAGAGAAAGGCGTCGCCACGGCGGAAGGCGACCTGATGAAACGGCTGCGAGCCCTTGGTGGTGAAGGCGAACAGCCGCGGGGCGTCTTCAGCGCCGCTCTGCCCGGGCGGCGCGATGCCCAGCTCGGCGAGGCAGGCGTCGAGGCTGGCATGCCGGCGCAGCGGCGCGTATTCGTGGTAATCCAGACCGGCGCGGCGCAGGCGCTTGTCGTCCAGCTCGTAGCCCAGCGGCTCGATCAGGTGCAGGCTGCATCCGGCATTGGCGCAGAGCCTGATAATGTTGCCGGTGTTCGGTGGAATCTCCGGCTGGAAAAGGATCACGTGAAACATGCGCAGCACCCGATTGGACGACGGCGGCGATTCTACTGCGCCGGACCCGAGGCCGCGCCTGCGTCGGCGTTTTTTCGCCTCGCTGGTGCTGATCGGCCTGCTGGTGGGGCTGATGATCGGTCGGCTGACGACGCCCGAGCCGGCGCGGCTGCTCGCCGTCGAGAGCGTCGGCGAAGGCCTGCTGCTGCGTTTCAGCGCGCCGGCACAGTACCGCGCACAAGCGGTCGAGGGTGCCTATGCGCTGCTCTTGCAGGCGCGTGGCGGCGAGCGTGACGGGCAGTTGCAAGTGGACGGGCAGCGCGTGCGCTGGCGCATCCAGCCCGTCGGGCAGGACCTGCTGCTGCAACTGATCGCGCTCAGGCCGCTGCGGGTACAGGCGAGCGAGCGGCAAGAGGCGGCTGACTGGGTGCTGGAGCTACGGCTGGCGCCGGAGCCCGATCGTCCATGACCGGGCCTTGCCCACCGGGTGACGCCCGCCGAACGGAGCCACGGTGGAGGTAAAAAGCGACAGCCATCCTACGATCCTTCCAGCTTCCAGCTTCCAGCTTCCAGCTCCTAGCCTATTCCTCCTCCTCTTCATCCCGGCCATCGCCCATGCCCAGCTCCTTGATCTTGCGGGTCAGGGTGTTGCGGCCCCAGCCCAGCAGCAGTGCGGCGTCGCGGCGGCGGCCGGCGGTGTGCTTGAGCGCGGTCTCGATCATGATCCGCTCGAACGCCGGTACGGTGGTTTCCAGCAGGTTCGACTGGCCGAGCGCCAGCGCCTGGTCGGCCCAGCTGCGCAGCGCCTGTTCCCAGTTATGCGCCGGTTGGGCATCGGCCGGTAGGCTGAGCAGCTCCGGCGGCAGGTCGCCGATATGCACCTCGCGCCCGGACGCCATCACGGTGATCCAGCGGCAGGTGTTCTCCAACTGGCGCACGTTGCCCGGCCACGGCAGCTGCTGCAGGAAGGTCGCGGTTTCGCTCTTGAGCAGCTTGGTCTCCACCGTCAGCTCCTCGGCAGCGGCGGCGAGGAAATGCCGCGCCAGCGCCGGAATGTCCTCGCGGCGATCGGCCAGTCGCGGGATGTGGATGCGGATGACGTTGAGGCGATGGAACAGGTCTTCGCGGAACTTGCCGGCCTGCACCAGCGCCTCGAGGTCCTGGTGGGTGGCGGCGATGATGCGCACATCGACGCGCACCGGCGTGTGCCCGCCGACGCGGTAGAACTCGCCGTCGGCCAGCACGCGCAGCAGGCGCGTCTGGGTGTCGGCCGGCATGTCGCCGATCTCGTCGAGGAACAGCGTGCCGCCGTCGGCCTGCTCGAAGCGTCCGCGCCGCTGATTGGCGGCACCGGTGAACGCGCCCTTCTCGTGGCCGAACAGCTCGGACTCCATCAGGTCCTTGGGGATCGCCGCCATGTTCAGCGCGATGAACGGCGAGGCCGCACGCGGGCTGTGGCGGTGCAGGGCGTGGGCGACCAGTTCCTTGCCGGTGCCGGACTCGCCGTTGATCAGCACGGTGATGTTGGAGTGCGAGAGGCGGCCGATGGCGCGGAACACCTCCTGCATCGCCGGCGCCTCGCCGATGATCTCCGGCGTGTGGGCCTGGCTGGCCGGCGCCTGCAGGCTCTGTTGCTCCTGGGCATGCTGGTTGGCGCGCTTGACCAGCGCGACCGCATCGTCGACGTCGAACGGCTTGGGCAGGTACTCGAACGCGCCGCCCTGATAGGAGGCCACGGCGCTGTCGAGGTCCGAGTGCGCGGTCATGATGATCACCGGCAGCCGCGGGTGCCGCTCGCGGATCTGTGCCAGCAGGTCGAGGCCGCTGGTGCCGGGCATGCGGATGTCGGAGATGATCACGTCCGGCTGCTGCTGCGCCAGGCGGCCGAGCACGCTGTCGGCGGTTTCGAAGCTCTGCGTGGCGATACCTTCCTGCTGCAGCGCCTTTTCCAGCACCCAGCGGATGGAGCGGTCGTCGTCGACGATCCAGACGGTTTCGCTTCGGTTCATGAGCAGGGGGCTCCTTGTTCGAGCGGCAGGAAGATCGAGAAGGCGGTGTGCCCGGGATGGCTCTCGCACTCGATCAGGCCCTGGTGCTGACTGATGATGTTCTGGGTGATTGCCAGGCCCAGCCCGGTGCCGTCCGGGCGGCCGCTGACCATCGGGTAGAACAGGGTGTTCTGCAGTTCGGCCGGGATGCCGGGGCCGTTGTCGATGATCTCGATGCGCGCCACCAGCCGGTGGCGGATGTGGCCGATGGTGAACTGGCGCACCGTGCGGCTGCGCAGGGTCAGGCGGCCCAGGCCCAGTTCGGTCTGCCCGGCCAGCGCCTGCATGGCATTGCGCATGATGTTGAGCACGGCCTGGATCATCTGCTCGCGGTCCATGAGGATCTCGGGGATGCTCGGGTCGTAGTCGCGCACCAGCACCAGGCTGCCCTGGCATTCGGCCTCGATGAGGCTGGCGACGTGTTCCAGCACCTCGTGGATGTTGGTCATCTCCAGGCGCGGCAGGCGGTTCGAGCCGAGCATGCGGTCGACCAGGTTACGCAGGCGGTCGGCCTCCTCGATGATCACCTCGGTGTAATCGCGCAGGTGTTCCTCCGGCAGCTCGCGGGCCAGCAGTTGCGCGGCGCCGCGGATGCCGCCGAGCGGATTCTTGATCTCGTGGGCCAGGCCGCGCACCAGCATCCGCGTGGTTTCCTGCTTGGACAGCTGCGCCTCCTCCTTGCTGATGCGCAGCAGCCGGTCGCGCGGCAGCACTTCGAGCAGCAGCATGGTTTCGCCGCTGCCGGGAATCGGCGTCACCGCGTAGTCGACGGTCAGGGTCTGGCCGGTGGCCGAGGTCAGCGTGGCCTCGCGCTTGGTGAACGGGTGCGCCTCGGCGACCGCCTGGCGCAGGGCGGCTAGCGCTTCGGGCGACTCGGTGAACAGCTCGCTGATGAACTGGCCGTGGCTGCGCTGGCCGCTGACGGCGAGCAGCATCTCGGCCGCCGGGTTCATGTACTCCAGGCGCAAGCGCGCGTCGAGCAGCAGCGTCGCGGTGGTCAGGTTCTCGATCAGCAGGCGTTGCAGGGCTTCGGTCAGCATGGCGGGTCTGCATCCTTTGGGTAGGCCGGCAAATGCAAGAAGCAAACCAGACGCGCCAAAACGGCGCGCATTGGCGTGCTGGCGGCGTTTGGCACCGGCCTGCGTGAACCAAAAGGGTGAGCGGGGGCGTTATCCGTCGCTCATGTGCACCAAAAAGGTGCACATGCTGATCATAGGAAAGGAATGAAGGGGATGTCGCGTTTTTCCGCCGGCTTGTCCTTGAGCGGGCATTCGGGGCGTACGCCGTAGTCGTCCTTGCGGCATGGGTTGGCGGTGCGCCGCTGGACCAGCGAGGTGCGAATCAGATGAAAGGTGCGCGCCGGGCTGCGCGCCAGCTCGCGGCCTGCGGCGTCGATCACGCGCAGCTGCAGCCGATGGGTGCCGCGGTCGACGTTGTGCAGCTCGAAGTGGGTCTCGGGGCCGGCGGCGCTGAGCGCCTCGCCGTCGAGCAGCAGCTGGTAGCCGTGGCCGGCCTGCGGCGCCGGGTTGCCGCTGGCACTGACCAGCAGGTCGCCGGCGTTGTTGCGGATGGTCTCGTCCTCGGCCGGGGCGAGAATCTGCAACTGGTAGTGGATCGCCGCCGTCGCGGCCGGCGCTGGCGCTATGGGCGCGGCGGGCGGCAGGGCCGGCATGTCGTTGGTGGGCTTGAGTTCGACCTGCTCGGCGGCCTGGCCGGTCGGGCGATCGGTGAATACCCGGTTGCCGTCCGCATCGATGTAGCTGTAGATCCCCGCGCTTGCCGGCGCCGCCAGCGCCAGCAGCAGCGCGGTCAGCCAGCAGCCGCTGCGGATCATGGCGCCGCCCGGTGGCGCAGGGCGGGGCTGGAGGTATGCACGCGCTGCACGGTGAACGATTGCGGCTCGCTGCGCTGGATCACCCGGCCATTGCTGAGCACCTCGACCTGCAGGCGGTGTTCGCCGCGCGCGACGTTGTTCAGCTGCAGCGAGGTGGCCTGACTGGCGGTGGCCTGGGGCATGCCGTCGAGAACGAAACGCAGCTGGTGGCCGCGTTGCAGCGGCGGCTCCAGCACGGCGCTGACCACGAAGGTGCCGTTGTTGGCGCGCAGCGCAGCCTCGTCGGGGATGCCGGCGAGCGCCAGCGAGCGATACGCTTGCCCGGCTTCTGCGTCTGTCGGCAGTGGCGCCGGCGTGGACGGGACCTGGATCTCGACGGTATTGGGCGGCGGCAGCTCGACACGCTCGGCCTTGATGCCGTCCGGCGGCTGGTTGGTGTAGACGGTGTTGCCCTGGGCGTCGGTGTAGGTATAGATCTCGGCGATCGCCGGGGCGCTGAGGATCAGCAGCAGGCCGAACAGTGCGTGGCGCATGGGAAGCTCCGCGTGAAGGACAGCGAGAGCCTTGCACCGCGGGCGGCGCCAGGCAAGCCCGGGCACGCGGATTTGCGAGCCGTCACAAGCTGCGCGCCAGCGCCGGTGACGCAAACGACAGAGGCCGCCCGAAGGCGGCCTCTGCGTACAGGCGGTGCTGCTTAGACGCTGTAGTACAGGTCGTATTCCAGCGGGTGCACGAAGGTGCGCACCTTGATCTCCTCGGCGGCCTTCAGCTCGATGAAGGCATCGAGGAAGTCCTTGGTGAACACGCCACCCTTGAGCAGGAAGTCGTGGTCGGCTTCCAGCGCCTCCAGCGCCTCCTTCAGGCTGCCGCACACCTGCGGGATCAGCTTGGACTCTTCCGGCGGCAGGTCGTAGAGGTTCTTGTCCGCGGCATCGCCAGGGTGGATCTTGTTCTGGATGCCGTCCAGACCGGCCATCAGCAGCGCGGCGAAGGACAGGTACGGGTTGGCAGCCGGGTCCGGGAAGCGTGCCTCGATGCGGCGGCCGCGGGCGCTGGCCACGTACGGGATGCGGATCGACGCGGAGCGGTTGCGTGCCGAGTAGGCCAGCATGACCGGTGCTTCGAAGCCCGGAACCAGACGCTTGTACGAGTTGGTCGACGGGTTGGTCAGGGCGTTCAGCGCCTTGCCGTGCTTGATGATGCCGCCGATGAAGTACAGCGCGGTGTCGGACAGGCCGGCATAGCCTTCGCCAGCGAAGGTGTTCTTGCCGTCTTTGGCGATCGACATGTGCACGTGCATGCCCGAACCGTTGTCGCCATACAGCGGCTTCGGCATGAACGTAGCGGTCTTGCCATAGGCTTCGGCGACGTTGTGCACGACGTACTTGAGGGTCTGCACTTCATCGGCCTTGGCGACCAGCGTGTTGAACTTCACGCCGATTTCGTTCTGGCCGGCGGCCACTTCGTGGTGGTGCACTTCGACGACCTGGCCCATCTCTTCCAGGGCGTTGCACATGGCGGTGCGGATCTCGTGATCCGGATCGGCCGGCGGAGTCGGCAGGTAGCCGCCCTTGACGCTGATGCGGTGGCCGTTGTTGCCCTGGCCGCCGTTCATGTCGGCATCGCTGTTCCAGGACGCCTGCTCGCAGAAGATCTTGAACATCGAGCCGGACATGTCGGACTTGAACTTCACCGCGTCGAAGATGAAGAACTCCGGCTCTGGACCGACGAACACGGTGTCGCCGATGCCGGTGGACTTCAGGTATTCCTCGGCGCGGCGGGCGATGGCGCGCGGATCGCGCTCGTAGCCCTGCATGGTGGACGGCTCGATCACGTCGCAGACCAGGATCAGGGTCGGCTCTTCGGTGAACGGGTCCAGCACGGCGCTGCTGTCGTCCGGCAGCAGGATCATGTCGGAGGCCTCGATGCCCTTCCAGCCATCGATGGAGGAGCCGTCGAACATCTTGCCGACTTCGAAGAAGTCGTCATCGGCGTCGCGAGCCGGCATGGTGATGTGATGCTGGCGACCCTTCGGGTCGGTGAAGCGCAGATCAATCCACTTCACATCGTAATCTTTGATCAGTTGAAGCGACTTCGACATGGTGTTCTCCAAATGGTGGAAGCGGCCTGTTCGCTTCCGAATCGAGGGCGGAGCCGGCGGCGATGTTCCGCCAAGGCGACCTGCCTCACAAGTGAGCAAATTGCATGCCAGTGCTCCGAAATGGACCTGCAGCAGCCAAATGGCGCGGCGGCGCAGTTTGGCTTCGGCGATCGCAGACAATTCCCCGGGCGGGCGCGCCCGGATGGTGCGCGCACAATAGGCATTGCACCATTCTGGTGCAATAACGTATCGCGCAGAAAACCGACTAAATGTTGAGCAGTTTCCGCTATACTCCGCGCCCCTCTTTTTCCGCCATGTCGGCGCACGCGCTGTTTCCCCATGAAGCTGATCGTCAAGGTTTTCCCCGAAATCACCATCAAGAGCCCGCCGGTGCGCAAGGGCTTCATTCGCCAGCTGGCGAAGAACATCCGCACCGTGCTGCGCGAGCTTGACCCCGAGCTGCGGGTCGAGGGGGTGTGGGACAACATCGAGGTGGAAACCGCGCTGACCGAGCCGAAGCTGCTGCGCGAGATGATCGAGCGCCTGCGCTGCACGCCGGGCATCGCCCATTGCCTGGAAGTACACGAGTACCCGCTGGGCGATCTCGACGACATCGTCGAGAAATGCAAGGCGCATTACGCCGAGCGCCTGCCGGGCAAGATCTTCGCCGTGCGTTGCAAGCGCGCCGGCAAGCACCCGTTCAGCTCGATGGACGTCGAGCGCCATGTCGGCAGCCAGCTGCGCCAGCAGTGCGGCGCCGCCGGTATCTCGCTGAAGGCGCCGGAAGTCGAAGTGCGCATGGAAATCCGCGATCAGCGCCTGTTCGTCGTGCACGAGCAGCACGATGGCATCGGCGGCTACCCGCTGGGTGCGCTGGAGCAGACCCTGGTGCTGATGTCCGGCGGTTTCGATTCCACCGTCGCCGCCTACCAGATGATGCGCCGCGGGCTGATGACGCATTTCTGCTTCTTCAACCTCGGCGGCCGCGCCCACGAGCTGGGCGTGATGGAAGTCGCCCACTATCTATGGAAGAAGTACGGCAGCTCGCACCGCGTGCTGTTCATCAGCGTGCCGTTCGAGGAAGTGGTCGGCGAGATTCTCGAGAAGGTCGACAACAGCCAGATGGGCGTGGTGCTCAAGCGTATGATGCTGCGCGCCTCGACGCAGATCGCCGAGCGCCTGCACATCGACGCGCTGGTCACCGGCGAGGCGATCTCCCAGGTCTCCAGCCAGACCCTGCCCAACCTTTCGGTGATCGACTCGGCCACCGACATGCTGGTGCTGCGTCCGCTGGTCGCCAGCCACAAGCAGGACATCATCGACACCGCCTTCGAGATCGGCACCGCCGAGTTCGCCAAGAACATGCCCGAGTACTGCGGCGTGATCTCCAAGAACCCGACCACCAAGGCCAAGCGCTACCGCGTCGAGCACGAAGAGAAGCAGTTCGACATGGCTATCCTCGAGCGCGCCCTGGCCAGCGCGCGCCAGGTGCCGATCGACCGGGTGATCGACGAGTTGGGCGAGGACATCAAGGTCGAGGAAGTTCGCGAGGCGATGGCCGGGCAGGTCATCCTCGACATTCGTCACCCCGATGCCGCCGAGGACGAACCCCTCGTACTGTCCGGCATCGAAGTTCAGACCTTGCCGTTCTACGCGCTGAACAACCGTTTCAAGGAACTGGATGAAAACCGCCAGTACCTGCTGTATTGCGACAAAGGTGTCATGAGCCGCCTGCATGCTCACCATCTGCTGAGCGAGGGGCATGTGAATGTTCGCGTCTATCGTCCGGCCTGACGCCTCGGTGAAGCAGCCGGGACTGCTGGGCGGCAGTATCCGCCACCGCCCTCCCGACCTGCACTGATCGCAATGCAGTGCCGTTACAACCTCGGACAGCCAGCCTTCGTCCGGGCTACTTCAAGCTTCCAGCCTCAGCTCGAAGCTCTCTACAGAGAAACGAATCAGTGATCGAGAATCTACGCAACATCGCCATCATCGCCCACGTCGACCACGGCAAAACCACCCTCGTCGACAAGCTGCTGCGCCTGTCCGGCACCCTGGACCGCAAGGAAGCCGAAAACGAGCGCGTAATGGACTCCAACGACCAGGAAAAGGAACGCGGCATCACCATCCTGGCCAAGAACACCGCGCTGAAGTGGAATGGCTACAACATCAACATCGTCGACACCCCCGGCCACGCCGACTTCGGCGGTGAAGTCGAGCGCGTGATGAGCATGGTCGACTCCGTGCTGCTGGTGGTCGACGCCCAGGACGGCCCCATGCCGCAGACCCGCTTCGTGACCCAGAAAGCGTTCAAGGCCGGCCTGCGTCCGATCGTCGTGGTCAACAAGATCGACCGTCCGGGCGCTCGTCCGGACTGGGTTGTCGACCAGATCTTCGATCTGTTCGACAACCTCGGCGCCACCGACGAGCAGCTCGACTTCCCGATCGTCTACGCCAGCGCCCTGAATGGCATCGCCGGTCTGGACCACGAAAATCTGGAAGACAACATGGACCCGCTGTTCCAGGCCATCATCGACCACGTTCCGGCACCCAAGGTCGACCTCGACGGTCCGTTCCAGATGCAGATCTCGCAGCTGGACTACAACAGCTTCCTCGGCGTGATCGGCATCGGCCGCATCGCCCGCGGCACCATCAAGGCCAACAGCCCGGTGACCGCCATCGGCGCCGACGGCAAGCGTCGCAACGGCCGCATCCTGAAGATCATGGGCCACTCCGGTCTGCAGCGCGTCGAAGTCGCCGAAGCCGAAGCCGGCGACATCGTCTGCGTATCCGGCATGGACGAGCTGTACATCTCCGACACCCTCTGCGACCAGAACGCCGTCGAGGCGCTGCCGCCGCTGACCGTCGACCAGCCGACCGTGAGCATGACCTTCCAGGTCAACGACTCGCCGTTCGCCGGCAAGGAAGGCAAGTTCGTCACCAGCCGCAACATCAAGGATCGTCTGGAGAAGGAGCTGCTGCACAACGTCGCCCTGCGCGTCGAGCCGGGCGACAGCCCGGAGAAGTTCAAGGTCTCCGGTCGTGGCGAGCTGCACCTGTCTGTGCTGATCGAAACCATGCGCCGTGAAGGCTTCGAGCTGGCCGTGGGCCGTCCGGAAGTGGTGATCATCGAGAACGAGGCCGGCGAGAAGCAGGAACCGTACGAGAACGTCACCATCGACATCGAGGAGCAGCATCAGGGTCCGGTGATGGAGCAGATGGGCCTGCGCAAGGGCGATCTGACCAACATGATCCCCGACGGCAAGGGCCGCGTGCGCCTGGAGTACACCATCCCGGCGCGCGGCCTGATCGGCTTCCGCAACAACTTCCTGACCCTGACCTCTGGCACCGGTATCCTGACCTCGACCTTCAGCCACTACGGCCCGATCAAGGCCGGCGAAGTGAGCAACCGCCAGAACGGCGTGCTGGTCTCGATGGCCACCGGTACCGCGCTGACCTACTCGCTGGAAACCCTGCAGGCACGCGGCAAGCTGTTCCTGGCGCCGGGCGACGAAATCTACGAAGGCCAGCTGTGCGGCATCAACAGCCGTGACAACGACCTGGTGCTCAACCCCACCAAGGGCAAGAAGCTCGACAACATGCGTGCTTCCGGCAAGGACGAAGTCATCGCCCTGGTGCCGCCGATCCGCTTCACCCTCGAGCAGGCGCTGGAATTCATCGCCGACGACGAGCTGGTGGAAGTGACGCCGAAGTCGATCCGTCTGCGCAAGAAGTACCTCAACGAGAACGACCGCAAGCGTTACGAGCGCAGCAAGGTCTGATCGTCAGGTAGCTGACTGCGACAAAAAAAGGCGCCTACGGGCGCCTTTTTGCTGTCTGCGAGTTGATCGCGTTACTGACGAACCCAGGTCTGGTTGCGTCCCAGCGCCTCGATGCCGATGTAGCCGCGCACTTCCAGCTTGTCGCCGCCGTCGAGCAGCCTGACCTTGGAGCGGTAGGTCTTGCCATTGGCCGGGTCGAGGATGCTGCCGTTGCTCCAGACCTGTTCGCCGTCCGGTTTCAGGTCCCAGAGGATGCTCATGCCGGTGATGGGCCGGTCCTTGCGCTCGCCTTCGCACTTGATGCACAGCGGATTCGCCTTGAAAGGCGGGAGAAATTCGCGCGGTTACACCTCATCCCGCTTGATCAGACGAAATCCTGCCATGCACCAGAGCTTCGTTTATTGGCCTGGCATCGCTCGACAACCATGCCGTGGCGGGCTACGTCTTGGCGGGTTTCACGCGCCCTGCGTCTACCACCGGCAGACCCGCAATGGCAGCGACCCGCTGCAGTGCCGCTCGCCTGGGCCGGCAGAGCGAGCCGGTATGCGAGCAAACGACAGCCGACGCGAGGCTGACCAGGCTGCAGTCCGGCTACTTGATGCCCAGGCGCCTTGCCAAGCGATGCAGATTGCCGGTGTCGAGTTGCAGTTCGCGGGCGGTGGCCGACCAGTTGCCGTTGAAGCTCTCCAGCGTCTGGCGAATCAGGCGCCCCTGGAATTCGTCGAGCGCCTCGCGCAAACCAACGCCGGACAGGCCGGCGGGTGCCGGTGGCAGCTGGCTGACGGTGGCAGTCGGCCCTTCCAGGCAGAAATAGGAAGGTTTGAGCAGCACCTCTCCCGTGCCCTGTTCGGCCCGCGCCAGTACCGCCGCGCGGTGGATGGCATGCTCCAGTTCGCGTACGTTGCCAGGCCAGGGGTAGCGCTGCAGCAACGTCAGCGCGGCCTTGCTCAGCGCCAGTCCGCCGAGGCCAAGCTGGCTGCGGCATCGTTCGCAGAAGAAACCGCTGAGCAGGGCGATGTCTTCCTGCCGCTCGCGCAGTGCCGGCACCCTGATCGGGAACACGCTGAGGCGGTGGTAGAGGTCGGCACGAAACTCCCCGGCCAGCACCGCGCTTTTCAAGTCACGGTTGGTGGCGGCGAGGATGCGTACGTTGACCTTGAGGCTGCGGTCGTCGCCGATGCGCTGCAGGTCGCCGTACTGCAGCACGCGCAGCAGCTTGGCCTGCAGGGTCAGCGACAGCTCGCCGATCTCGTCGAGGAACAGCGTGCCCTTGTCGGCCATCTCGAACTTGCCGGCGCGGTGGTGTATGGCTCCGGTGAAGGCGCCCTTGACGTGGCCGAACAGCTCGCTTTCGGCCACCGACTCGGGCAGTGCGGCACAGTTCAGGTAGACCAGCGGATGGCCGGCGCGCGGCGAGGCGAGGTGGATGGCCTTAGCCACCAGCTCCTTGCCGACCCCAGTCTCTCCGGTGATCAGCACGTTCAGATCGGAACCGGCGACCACGCCGATCTCCCTCTTCAGCTGCAGCATGCTGGTCGCCAGCCCGACGATCTCGTCGGCGCCGGGCTTGTTTGCCGGTGCGTTACTGATGGGCGCCACAGTCTGCTGTTCCAGACGCTCGACCAGCAGCGCATTACTCAGCGCCGCCGAGGCCAGCGCGCCGATCAGGCGCAGCTCCTCGTCGTTGAAGTGATCGAACTGGGCGGGGTCGTAACCGTCGATGGTCAGCGCGCCGATCAGCGTCTGGTTGGCGAACAGGGGCAGGCCGATGCAGGCATGCACCTTGAGCTGCTCGCGGCTCGGCAGGATCAGGTTGTCATAGGGGTCGGGCAACTGACTGTCGGCAGGAAAGCGCACCACGTCACCGGCGCGGGCGATGGCCTCCAGGCGCGGATGCTCGCCGAGGCGGAAGCGCCTCCCGAGCACGTCGGGGGCCAGCCCGTCGATCGCCAGCGGGCGGAACATCTGCCCCTCGTAGCGCAGCAGGGCCAGCGCGTTGCACAGCAGCAACTGACGCAGGCTGTTGATCAATTGCTGGAAACGGTCCTGGTTGGAGATGCCCCACTGCAGGTCGAGTGCGATGCGGGCCAGGCTGTCCATCGAAAGCGCCATCCTATGTCCTTTTGACTCATATATGTCGATCGGACAATACAGGGGCTTTGTCATTACGACAAATAGGAAACAAAAAATCGATATATATCAATTACTTAAGTATTGGCACGGCACCTGCAATAGAAGCGGGCAGGCTTTTTATCCACCTCTGCAAGGTAATGCTCCGCATGACAATTCTGCTCAAGGACAACATTCACTGGGTCGGTCAACGCGATTGGGAAGTCCGTGACTTTCACGGCACCGAATACAAGACCCTCAAAGGCACCAGCTACAACAGCTACCTGATCCGCGAGGAGAAGACCGTACTGATCGACACCGTCCACCATCGCTTCAGCCGCGAGTTCATCCTCAACCTGGCCAGCCAGATCGACCTGGCGAGCATCGACTACATCGTTATCAACCATGCCGAAGAGGATCATGCCGGCGCCCTGTCCGAGCTGATGGCGCGCATCCCCAGCACGCCGATCTACTGCACCGCCAACGCCATCGATTCGATCACCGGCCATCACCACCAGCCGCACTGGAATTTCATCCCGGTGAAGACCGGCGACAGCCTGGACATCGGCAATGGCAAGCAACTGGTGTTCATCGAAACGCCGATGCTGCACTGGCCCGACAGCATGATGACCTATCTCAGCGGCGACGCCGTGTTGTTCAGCAACGACGCCTTCGGCCAACACTATTGCGACGAGCACCTGTTCAACGACGAGGTCGATCAGCAGGAGTTGCTGGAGCAGTGCCTGCGTTACTACGCCAACATCCTCACGCCCTTCAGCCCGCTGGTCACCGCCAAGATCAACGAGGTGCTCGGCTTCAATCTGCCGCTGTCGATGATCGCCACCGCCCACGGCGTGGTCTGGCGCACCGATCCGACACAGATCATCGGCAAGTATCTGGAGTGGGCCGATCACTATCAGGAGAACCGCATCACCCTGTTCTACGACAGCATGTCGAACAACACCCGGATGATGGCCGACGCTCTGGCCCAAGGCATCCACGAGGCCGATCCGAGCGTGGCGGTGAAGATCTTCAACGTCGCCCGCCACGACAAGAACGAGATCCTCACCCAGGTGTTCCGTTCCAAGGCCATCCTGGTCGGCTCCTCGACCATGAACAACGTGATGATGCCGAAGATCGCCGGCATGCTGGAGGAGATCACCGGCCTGCGCTTTCGCAACAAGAAGGCAGCCGCCTTCGGCAGCTACGGTTGGAACGGCGGCGCCGTAGACCGCATCCAGACCCGCTTGATGGATGCCGGCTTCAGCACCTCGCTATCGCTCAAGAGCAAATGGCGCCCCGACGGCAGCGCCCTGGAGGCCTGCCGTGCGCATGGCCGGCAACTGGCGCGCGAATGGGCTTTGAATACACCGCCAGGCGCCAGCCCGAGCGCCACGCCCGTCACGCCCGAAGCGGCGATCAAGCCGCCCGTCGAGCGTTCGGGCGACGCCGGCCCGGCCATGCAGTGCAGCGTCTGCCAGTGGGTTTACCAACCCGAACTCGGCGAACCAATCCAAGGCGTCGCTGCCGGTACCCCCTGGAGCGAGGTGCCGGATAATTTCCTCTGCCCCGAATGCAGCCTGGGCAAGGATGTCTTCGACGTGCTGCGGGAGAAAGCCGCATGAGCCGCGAAATCCTCATCATCGGCTCGGGGTTCGCCGCCTGCCAACTGGTCAAGGGCCTGCGCAAACTGGACGTGGAGGTGCCCATCCGCATGCTCACCGCCGACAGCGGCGACGAGTACAACAAGCCGGACATCAGCCATGTGTTCAGCCAGGGCCGCAGCAGCGCGGAACTGACCCGTCTGAGTGCCGCACGCTTCGCCGAGCAGTACCAGGTGACCGTGCAGCCCTTCACCCGGGTCGAGTCGATCGACCCGCAGACGCGCCGCGTGCATACCGCCGACGCCAGCTATGCCTACGCCCAGCTGGTGCTCGCCACCGGCGCCAATGCCGTGGTGCCACCCGTGCCGGGTCATGAGCTGCTGCTGACGCTCAACAGCCAGGGCGAGTACCAGGCTGCCGAGGCGCAGCTGCGTGACGCCCGTCGCGTGCTGGTGCTGGGTGCCGGACTGATCGGCAGCGAGCTGGCGATGGACCTGCACAGCAGCGGCAAGCAGGTGGTGCTGGTCGACCAGGCCAGCAGCGTCCTGGCATCGCTGATGCCGGCGACCGTCAGCGCGCGGCTGCAGGCCTGCCTGGTCGGCAGCGGTGTTCAGCTGCGCCTGGGCAGCGGCCTGCAGCGCCTCGAGCGAAGCGGCGACGGCATTCGCGCCTACCTGAACGATGGTCATGTGGTCGACTGCGACAGTGCGATCGCCGCCATCGGCCTGCGCCCCAACGTGGATCTGGCGCGCCGCAGCGGGCTGGCAGTGGGCCGCGGCATTCAGGTCGACCGCCTCCTGCGCAGCAGCGACGAGCATATCCATGCCCTGGGCGACTGCGCCGAGATCGACGGCCGCGTGCTGCCGTTCCTGCAGCCGACGCAACTGGCAGCCAGTGCCCTTGCCAGGAAGTTGCTCGGTCAGCCACAGGCGCTGCAGCTGCCGCCCATGCTGATTCGCGTGAAGACTCCGCGCCTGCCGCTGCAACTGGCCGGCGAGACCACCGGCGACCACCTCGACTGGCAGCTCAGTTTCGACGAACTGGGCATGCTTGCCCGCGCCTTCGATGCGCAAGCGCAACTGCGCGGTTTCGTGGTCAGCGAAGGGCGCCTGCAGGATGCGTTCGCCCTGCTGCGCCAGTTGCCTGGCTGAGGCGCGGCCCGGCTGGCTGCACGATCCAAAGTTTTTTCCTGTGTTGTTGTGGTGCTCCTTTTGCAGGCTCTTTGAGCCTGCTTTTTTTCAGCTCGATAAATGCCGTGGGTTTCACCCGCGCTACGTCCCGATTCGAAGATGGCTTTGTAGGGCGGGTGACGCCCGCGCGGTGACTTCACTGCTGTGCGAAATCCAGCAGCCCTGCCGCGAGGCAAAGACGACTGTTACCCACCAGCCCCAGCGCCAGGACGTCCTCTGGAATGTAGGCCATGGTGGTGACGATATCGTTGGCCGTCGACCAGTCGACCGTGAGCATGACCTTCCAAGTCAACGACTCGCCGTTCGCCGGCAAGGAAGGCAAGTTCGTCACCAGCCGCAACATCAAGGACCGCCTGGAGAAGGAACTGCTGCACAACGTCGCCCTGCGCGTCGAGCCGGGCGACAGCCCGGAGAAGTTCAAGGTCTCCGGCCGTGGCGAGCTGCACCTGTCGGTACTGATCGAAACCATGCGCCGTGAAGGCTTCGAACTGGCCGTGGGCCGTCCGGAAGTGGTGATCATCGAGAACGAGGCCGGCGAGAAGCAGGAGCCGTACGAGAACGTCGCCATCGATATCGAAGAGCAGCACCAGGGCCCGGTGATGGAGCAGATGGGCCTGCGCAAGGGCGATCTGACCAACATGATCCCCGACGGCAAGGGCCGCGTGCGCCTGGAATACACCATCCCGGCGCGCGGTCTGATCGGCTTCCGCAACAACTTCCTGACCCTGACCTCGGGCACCGGCATCCTCACCTCGACCTTCAGCCACTACGGCCCGATCAAGGCCGGTGAAGTGACCAACCGCCAGAACGGCGTACTGGTGTCGATGGCCACCGGTACCGCGCTGACCTACTCGCTGGAAACCCTGCAGGCGCGCGGCAAGCTGTTCCTGGCGCCGGGCGACGAGATCTACGAAGGCCAGCTGTGCGGCATCAACAGCCGTGACAACGACCTGGTGCTCAACCCCACCAAGGGCAAGAAGCTCGACAACATGCGCGCCTCCGGCAAGGACGAAGTCATCGCCCTGGTGCCGCCGATCAAGTTCACCCTCGAGCAGGCGCTGGAATTCATCGCCGACGACGAGCTGGTGGAAGTGACGCCGAAGTCGATCCGCCTGCGCAAGAAGTACCTCAACGAGAACGACCGCAAGCGCTACGAGCGCAGCAAGGTCTAAAGCGACACGCGGTAAATGAAAGCCCCGCCCGGAGCGATCCGGGCGGGGCTTTTTGTTGCGGGGCGAAAACCGGGCGGAGCTCAGGCGTTGTTGCTGCTCGCCAGATGCGCCGCCAGGCGCAGTGCCAGCTGCACGATGGTGTAGGTCGGGTTGGCGAAGCCGCTGCTGGGGAAGACCGAGGAGCCGGCGATGTACAGGTTGCGCTGGCCGAAGACCTTGCAGTCGCGGTCGACGATGCCCTGTTGCGCGTCGCTGGCCATGCGCGTGCCGCCCATGTGGTGACAGCCGGCGATTTCGTCGTCGTCCGGGAAGGGCGCGGCCCCCGTCAGCCAGTTGTCCAGGCGCAGGCGGCCGAGGTCCTGGGCGGCGAGGTGGCGGCCGAGCTGGCGGGCGGTTTCCCGTGGGGCGTGCTTGTCGGCGGCGTCGAGCGTCCAGTGCAGGATCGGCTGCGGGATGCCGAGGCGGTCGGTCGTGCTTGCCAGCGTGATGCGGTTGTCCGCGCGTGGCGGTTGTTCCCAGCTGGCGCGCAGCCGTGCGCCGTAGGCCTGCCCCTGGCGCAGCTCGTGCAGCAGCGTGGCGGCCAGGTTCGGCGCGGTTGCGCCGAGCTGGCGGATGCCGGCCAGCGTTTCGGCCGCGCTCTGGCGGATCAGCCGCAGGCCGCAATTGAGCAGCCGCTGCTGCGCCATCAACTGGGGTGTCGGCGCGACGAAGGCGATCTGCTTCTCGTCGAAGCGCAAGCCGGCCCGCTGGCGCAGCAGCGCGGCGCCCAGGGTGAAATGCGGGTGCTCCATCCAGTAGCGGCCCAGCGTGGCCGGCTGGCGGATCAGCGTGCCCTGCGCGAGGTGGTTGCTCCAGAGCAGCAGGCGACTGTTCTCGATGCCGCCGGTGGCGAGGATGTAGCGGCGCGCCTGAAGCACGCTGCGCACGCCGGTACTCTCCAGCTCCACGCCGGTGACCGCCGCGCCGTCGGTGCGCAGCGTCAGCAGGCTGGTATCCACGGCCAGCGCGATAGTCGGCGAGGCGAACAGGCGCTCGCGGTATGCCTGCGCAAAGTTGACCGTGGAATAGCGAAAGCCGCTCTGCTTGAGCGCCGCGCCGGGCAGCTCGGCATCGTCCTCGGCGGGGCGCAGTCCGAGCAGCGCGTCTGCCTGCGCCGCGTAGGGCGCGAGGTCTGCGTGGCCGATCGGCCAGCCGCTGTCGGGTAGGTCCGGCTTGGCCTGGAAATCCACCGGGTCAAGCGCACGGCACCAGCCGCCCCAGCCGTTCGAGGAGCCGCCGAAGGCGCGTATCCGGCAGCGTTCCAGCGGCCGATAGGCATGCCCGATGACCTCGCCGCGATACAGCTGCTGGCTCGTCTCGGACGGCACCAGCCCGCCGCCTTCGACCAGCAGGATGCGCGCGCCGCTGGCTTCCAGCGCAAGAGCCAGGGTGATGCCGGCCGGGCCGCTACCGATGATGCAGTAGTCGAACGGCGCGGCGGCGGCGAGCTGCCCGGCGCTGACGAGCATCAGCGATCTTCCGTGCGCAGCAGCCAGCCGTCGCGCTCGACGAGGCGGATGGGCGGGATCGGTGGCGCGGCCAGTACCAGCAGCGGACCCAGCAGGCCGAACTGGAGCAGATGTCGTCGATGCATGCGCGGCGCCTCCGTCAGGGTCCGTTGAGCGGAGTGTAGCGGGCGCTGCAGTTTCAGCTCTCGCCGGGGTAGGGCGCGGTCTTGAGCAGCTGCGCCAGGTGGATGCCGTTGCGCGCGAGGGTGTCGATGGTCTGCGCGACCTTGTCCGGGGTGGCGGGCAGGTCCTTGTAGTCCTTACCCTGCATGGCCTCGCCGACCCAGTAGGTCACCGCGTTGGCCGGCAGGCTGAAGCCGACGTCGTTCAGACCCTGGTAGAGCTGTGCGCTGACGTGATGGGCGCCATCCTCGTTGCCGACCACCGCGACGCCGGCGACCTTGCCATAGGACGGCATGCGCCCGGTGGCATCGGTCTCGCCGAGGAACGCGTCCAGCCGTTCCAGCACGCGCTGGCACAGGCTTGACGGGTGACCGAGCCAGATCGGCGTGCCGAGCAGAAAGATGTCGGCGGCGAGAATCTTGCCGCGCAGCAGCGGCCATTCGTCGCCGTTGCCCTCGTCGGAGCGCACGCCGGGCCGGATATCGAAGTCGGCGGCGCGCAGCAGCTCGCCAGACGCGCCGTGCTCGGCGAAGGCGCCGAGCGTCTGGCGCAGCAGCAGTTCGCAGGAGGAGGCGGCTGGCGAGGACTTGAGTGTGCAGTTCAGGGC
The DNA here is from genome assembly GCA_000263395.1 of Stutzerimonas stutzeri TS44. Taxonomy (GTDB): domain Bacteria; phylum Pseudomonadota; class Gammaproteobacteria; order Pseudomonadales; family Pseudomonadaceae; genus Stutzerimonas; species Stutzerimonas stutzeri_C. The sequence continues at coordinate 197,383 of AJXE01000002.1, read as the reverse complement.
GAAGACGGACAGCGTCATGACGTGGCTCCGATCGGTGGTGGGTCTGGTTACGACAACGACCGGCGGCGACGTTGCCGGACAGGCGACCGACGGAACGTCCGGCGCGCCGCTCGCACATCCGCTGTTCGTTACTAGACTGTCATCAGGTTGTCGGCGCGCTGTGTTTGGCTGGCTACCAGGGCTGCGGCGTCCGACGCGGGAGGCTTCGTCATGCAGGTTGTTCCGAGCATCTGCACCTTCTGCGGCGTCGGCTGCGGCCTCGGCCTGCGCGTCGAGGACGGCCGCGTGGTGGGTGTGGAGCCGCAGCCGGGGCATCCGGTCAGCGCCGGGCAGCTGTGCGCCAAGGGCTGGGCCAGCGGTTTTGCCATCGATGCCGGCAACCGCCTGCGCACGCCGCTGATCAAGGAGCACGGGCGGTTCCGCGAAGCGAGCTGGGACGAGGCGCTGGCGCTGGTGGCCAGCGAATTCCGCGCCGCGCTGGAAACCGCCGGGCCGAGCAGTGTCGGGGTGATCAGCTGTGCCCATGCCACCAACGAGGATAACTACGCCGCGCAGAAGTTCGCCCGCGCGGTGCTCGGCACGGCCAACATCGACCACTGCGCGCGCATCTGCCACAGCCCTTCGGTAGCGGGCCTGAGCCGCAGCCTGGGTTCCGGGGCGATGACCAATTCCATCGCCGATATCGACGAGGCTGACTTGATCCTGGTAATCGGCGCCGACGTCAGCGAGAACCACGCGATGATCGGCGCGCGCATGCTGCGGGCCCAGGCACGCGGCGCCCGGCTGATCGTCGTCGACCCGCGACGCACGCGCCTTGCGCGGCTGGCCGACCAGCACGTGCAGCTGCGCGTGGGCAGCAACATCGCGCTGCTCAACGGGTTGCTGCAGATCATCTTCGCCAACGGCTGGGAGGACCGCGACTTCCTCGCCTGCCGCTGCGCCAACGAGGCGGCGCTGCGCGCCCATGTGCGCAACCTCACCCCGGAAATCACCAGCGCGCAGACCGGCGTGCCGGTGCTGGCGCTGTACGAACTGGCGCGCGCCTACAGCCAGGCGCGGCGCGCCTTCATCGCCTACGGCATGGGCATCACCCAGTTCCAGAGCGGCACCCATAACGTCATCGCGGTGGCCAACCTGGCGCTGGTCTGCGGCCAGCTCGGCCGGCCGGGCACCGGGGTCAACCCGTTGCGCGGGCAGAACAACGTACAGGGCGCCTGCGACATGGGCTGCCTGCCGGATGTGTATCCCGGCTACCAACCGGTCGCCGATGCGCAGGTGCGCGAGAAATTCGCCCGCGCCTGGGGCGTGGCACAGCCGCCGGCGCCGGGGCTGACCTCGCTGGGCATGAGCGAGGCGGCGCTGCGTGGCGAGTTCCGCGTGCTGCTGGTGCTCGGCGAGGAGCTGGTGGTCACCGACCCGGACCAGCACAAGCTGGCCCGCGCGCTGGCCGCGCTGGATTTTCTGGTGGTGGTCGAGCTGACCTTGAGCGAGACCGCGCGCTTCGCCGACGTGGTGCTGCCGGCTGCATCGTTCGCCGAGAAGGACGGCACCTTCAGCAACTGCGAGCGGCGCATGCAGCTGCTGCACAAGGCCGTCGAGCCGCCCGGGCAGGCGCGCGCGGACTGGCAGATTCTCGCCGCACTGGCCGAGCGCATGGGCTACCAAGGCATGCGCTGGGCCAACGCTGAGGAGGTGTTCGCCGAGATGGCCGCGCTGGCGCCGCCGTTCAGTGCCATCAGCCACGCGCGGCTGGCGCAGGCCGGTGGACTGCAATGGCCGTGCGACGAGGCGCACCCGGCCGGCACGGCGATCCTCCATCGGCACTGTTTCCCGCGCGGCCGCGCGCAGCTGATTCCGGTGTCGCAGGTCGAGCCGGATGAATGCCCGGACGCCGACTACCCGTTCTGCTTCACCACCCAGCGCCTGCATTTTCACTACGGCGGCGGAGCGATGACGCGCAAGTCGCCGCTGCTCGAGCGGGAGATTCCCGCCGGCCTGCTGTTCATCCACCCGCAGGATGCCGCCCGGCTGGGCCTGGCCGAGGCGCAGGGCGTGCGCGTGGCGTCGCGCCGCGGCCAGCTGGAAACCCGCGCACACCTCACCGATGACGTGCCGCCGGGCACCGTCGCCATGCCCTATCACTTCCGCGAGGCGCCCTGTAACCGCCTGACCAACAGCGCCCAGGACCCGATCAGCCACATGCCCGAGCTCAAGGCCTGCGCGGTGGCGCTGACGCCGCTAGCGCCCGGCCAGGCGCCGCGCAGCGAGCTGGAGCGCCCGCAGGAGGCCGAGCATGCAGGCCTATGAACTGGATCGTCCTGAGCGCCTGCGCGCCCATCTGGCGCGCGAACGGCGGCTCTACCAGCCGCAGCCGGACGAGCAGGGCACGCTGCGCTGGCAGACGCTGACGGCTGACGACGAGCGGCCCTTCGTGGCGCCGGCCGAGCCGCCGCTGTTCTCGGCCAAGGCGTTCTTCTTCGCCGAGCGCGAGGCGCTGTTTCGCTACGAGAACGGCCAGTTCATCCCGCTGCCGCCGGCGGTGCGCCCGCAGGTGCTGTTCGGCCTGACCGCCTGCGACCTCACCGCGCTGGCCTACCAGGACCGCTTCTTTGCCAGCGACCCGCATTACCAGGCGCGCCGTGCCGCGACCCTGCTGGTCGGTGTGGATTGCGCGCACAGCTGCCAGCACGGCTTCTGCGCGATGATGGACAGTGGCCCGGAAGTGCGGCCACACACCGCCGACCTGATCCTCTGCCCGCTGCAGCAGCGCTGGCTGCTGCTGGTCGCCTCCGAACGCGGCGAGCAGGCGCTGGTCGGGTTCGCGCTGCAGCCCGCGCCGGCGGACTGGGCGCAGCGGCGCGACGCCCAGGCGTTGCAGGTGGCCGTCGAGCAGGGCGAGCAGGCCGAGATTGCCCTCGGCTGCGCGGCGCTCAATGGCGAGACGGTCGACAGCCAGACCTGGGAAGCACTGGGCCTGCGCTGCCTGGGCTGCTCCGGCTGCACCTCGGTGTGCCCGACCTGTTCCTGCTTCGCGCCGCTGCAGCAACCGGACGCGGCCGGCGGCGTGGTGCAGGAGCGGGTGTGGGATTCCTGCCTGTACCAGGGCTTCCAGAAGGAGGCCAGCGGCTACAACCCCAGCGCCACGCCGGGCCAGCGCGTGCAGCGCTTCTGGTACCACAAGTTCGGCGAGGACTTCCGCCAGCTCTTCGGCCGCGACGGCTGCGTCGGCTGCGGGCGCTGCGATGCGGTGTGCCCCGGCGGCATCGGCGTGCACCAGGTGATGAAGAGGATCGGCCAGCCATGATCGACCTGACGCCACGGCCCCTGCGCCTGCTGGAGTGCTACGACGACGGCGAGGCGGCGCGGCACTTCAGCTTCGCCATGGAGCCTTCGGCCGACGAACCGATTGCGCAGCCCGGGCAGTTCTTCATGCTCACCGTGCCGGGCGTCGGCGAGGCGGCCTTCACCTACGTCAGCCCGCCGGATGCCGACGGGCGCCTCAGTGCGCTGATCCGCCAGACCGGCACGCTGACTGCCGCGCTGTTCGCCCTCGCGCCGGGCGCCGTGCTCGGCTATCGCGGGCCGTTCGGCCGCGGCTGGCCGCTGCCCGAACCCGGCGAGCGGTTGCTGCTGGTGGCCGGCGGCTGCGGGCTGGCGCCACTGGCCGGGCTGATCGACGCCGCCGATGGCGAGCTGCAGCTGATCTACGCCGCGCGCAACCGCGCCTACCAGGTGCTGGCGCGCGAACGGGTGCGCTGGCGTGGGCGGCTGAGGCTGGTCGAGACGCTGGACCAGGGCGATGACGGTCTGCCGCAGGGTGACCCGCTGGATGCACTGCAGCAGGCGCTGAACTGCGGGCCGGTGCCGACCAAGGTGCTCTGCTGCGGGCCGGAGCCGCTGATGCTGGCGGTGGCGCGGCGCTGCATCGACCAAGGGCTGCCGGCCCGCCGGATCTGGCTGTCGCTGGAGCGGCGCATGCACTGCGGCGTCGGCCTGTGCGGGCACTGCTACATCGGCAGCAGCTACGCCTGCCTCGACGGACCGACCTATCGCTACGACGAGTACCTGCGGCTGCTGGCGGCCAGCGGCCAGACGGCGGCGACCTGCCTGCCGCCGCAGCCGTGCTGAGCGGGCGATGACCGGTTGCGCACGCGTTCGGTCGGGTACGGATTCTTGAGCCAGACTCAGAGGGTCTGTCCGTCGAGGAACTGCCCATGTCACCGACCATTCCCTTCCCCGATCGCACCCAGGCCGGTCGGGCGCTGGCCGAGCAACTGGCGCAGTCCGGCGCCTGGCCCGATGCACTGGTGCTCGCCCTGCCGCGCGGCGGCGTGCCGGTGGCCTTCGAGGTCGCCGAGCGGCTCGGCCTGCAGCTGGACATCCTCGTAGTGCGCAAGCTCGGCGCGCCGGGCAACCGCGAACTGGCGATGGGCGCCATCGCCAGCGGCGGCGTGCGGGTGATGAACGAGGACATCGTGCGCTACACCCAGGCCTCGCAGGCCGAGATCGACGGCACCATCGCCCGCGAAAGCCACGAGCTGCAGCGTCGCGAGCAGGCCTACCGTGGCCAGCACCCGCGGCCGGTGGTCGAGGGGCGCACGGTGATCCTGGTGGATGACGGCCTGGCTACCGGCGCGACCATGCGCGCGGCGGTACGGGCGGTGCGCGCGCTGGGGGCCGGGCGGGTGGTGGTGGCCGTGTCGGTGGCGGCGCCGCAGAGCGTTGCGCAGCTCGAGCAGTTGGCCGAGCAGGTGGTCTGCGTGCACCAGCCGCGCGACCTCTACGCGATCGGCCGCTGGTACGTGGATTTCGAGCAGACCGCCGACGCCGAGGTGGTCGAGCTGCTGCAACGTGCCTGGAACCGGGGAGGGGCGGGCGTATGAATACCACTGGCGCGACACCGATGCGCTTCACCCTCGGCAAGGCGCGGCTGCACGGCGAGCTCTGCGTGCCGGCGAATGCCGGCGGCCTGGTGGTGTTCGTCCACGGCAGCGGCAGCAGCCGGCACAGCCCGCGCAACCAGCGTGTGGCGCGGGCGTTCAACGCGCGCGGGCTGGCGACGCTGCTGTTTGACCTGCTCACCGAGCATGAACAGCCGCTCGACGAACTCACCCGCCAGCTGCGTTTCGACATCCCGCTGCTCAGCCAGCGCCTGACCGGGGTGGTCGACCAGCTGCGTCAGGACGAATCGTTGCGCGCGCTGCGCATCGGCCTGTTCGGCGCCAGTACCGGTGCCGCTGCGGCGCTGATCAGCGCGGCGTCGCGCCCGGCGGACATCGCGGCGGTGGTGTCGCGCGGCGGCCGGGTCGATCTGGCCGAGCATTCGCTGGCGCAGGTCGGCGCGCCGACGCTGTTCATCGTCGGCGGGCGCGATGGCGAGGTGCTGGCGCTCAATCGGGCGGCGCTCGAGCAACTGCCCGGCGTGCGGCGGCTGGAGGTGGTGGCCGGGGCGACGCACCTGTTCGACGAGCCGGGCACGCTGGAGGAGGTAACCCGGCTGGCCGGCGACTGGTTCATCGAACACCTGGCAGGCGGCGCGCCGGCGATCGGCTGAGCTCGCCTCAGACGACCACTTCACCCTCGCGCGGCGGCGGTGCGGGTGGCGTCTCGTCCTCCACCGGCGGCCAGCGGCGTTCGAGTGGCGGCTGTTCGACATCGTCGATCCACCAGCGCAACTCGGCGCTGATCCGGCCGTCCGGCACGACGCCGAGGGGGTTGTGCAGCGGACACTGGCGGGCGGTATCGGCCACCAGCGCACCGGTCTGCTCGCTGCGCGCGGTGCCGGCCTGGCTGTGCGAGCGGATCTGCAGCCGGTAGCGCACGCGCTGGCCGCGACCCTGGAAGCACAGCGCCAGCTCGATGCGCTGCTCGGTGACGGCGCGCAACTCCAGGCTGGCCTCCACCGCGGGCGCCGTGGCGGCGAGCCACTGGGCGAGAATCAGCTCGAGCATCCGTTCTGCCTCCTCGAAAGGCTCCGTGCGCTAATGCCGGGCGCGGGCGTCACTGCGGGAGCGGCGCGCTGTGCGCAGTGTAGTCGCCGGCCGCCATGCGCCGGCGGATGGCGGCTGCGTTGTGCTCCTGCCGCACGCTGTTCCCGACTGGCGGCGCACGGCGGGGACGATGCGCCGGGCAGCTCGACCCGCGGGCGGCGGTTTATTCAGGCGTGGCATTCGTCCCAGTCGAGACGGCTGCGCAGCAGGTAGGCGGCCTCGGCCCGGTTGGAGGCGCCGATCTTGCGCAGCAGGTTGTGGATGTGGCTCTTGATGGTGTGCGGGCTGAGGCTCAGCCGCTCGGCGATCTCCGCATTCGACAGGCCCTTGCCGGCCAGCGTGAGGATTTCCCGCTCGCGCAGCGTCAGCGTGGCCTTGCTCTCGGCCAGCCGGCGCATCCGTCGCAACTGGCCGAGCAGGCGCTCCATCAGCAGGCGCGGCAGCCAGTCGCCGCCGGCGAGCAGCGTGCCGATGCCCTTGAGCAGGTGCTCGCGGGTGACATGGCTGTAGAACACGCCGCGGATGCCGGGATGCTTGTCGAGCAGTTGCTCGGCCTGCTGCGGGACGATGTTCACCAGCGCCAGCGGTGCCCGCTCGTCGATACGGTCGATCAACTCGGACAGCTCTTCGGTCCGCGCCTGGCCGGCGTCCACCAGGATCAGGTCCGCGTGCGCCTCGGCGACCTGACGGAAATCGGCCAGGCGGACCTCCATTTGCGCCTGCTCGCCGAGGAAGTGGCGGAAGAACAGCCCCAGCAGTTCATTGCCGGTCAGCAGCGTGACAGTCGGCGCGTGGGCGTCCTGCGTACGATCCTCATCCATGTTTGGGTACCTGGTCAGTCGAGCGGGAAGATTGGTGGAAAAAGTTAATAAACGACCAGCACTCTGTGGCGAAGTTCAGTCGTATGGCGGGAAACGGCCGCCAACGTGATGGCAATCGGTAAGCAGATTGCTATCAATGCGCGCACAGGCTTAAGCCGTTTCGGCGTCGCCCGGGGCAATGCGTCGAGCGATGAAACCTTGCGCGTTCGTTGTTGCCCGAACTGGAGTAAGCCCTTCACAGAGGTGACGAACATGAAGCTGATCCAGATGACCGCCCTGGCCTTTGCCGCGCTGCTGGCCGCTGGCGCGCAGGCCGCCGCCGACAACGCCAACAGCCGCTCGGAGAACGGTCAGGAGGCGATGGAGGAAAGCGCCCACGGTGGCGATTACAGCGGCAAAGGCTTCGGCAGCGCGGCGCAGAATTCGGCGGAAGGCAAGGGCGGCAAGACCGATACCCGCGGCACCGGCAACGATGGCTCCAAGGCCGGCGAGCGCGACCAGGGCGCCAACGGCGAGCCGCATGGCCAGCCAGGTAGCGCCGACACGGACGGCGAGGGCGGCGAGGGCAAGGCTTATTGAGGCAGACATAAAAAAACCGCCCCGGAGGGCGGTTCTTGTGCAGCTCTGACGCGGGTTACAGGCCGTTCTTGGCCTTGAACTCGCGGCGGCGGCGGTGCAGTACCGGCTCGGTGTAGCCGTTGGGCTGCTTGGTGCCTTCGAGGACCAGCTCCAGCGCAGCCTGGAAGGCCACGCTGCTGTCGAAGTCCGGCGCCATCGGGCGGTACAGCGCGTCACCGGCGTTCTGCCGGTCGACCACCGCGGCCATGCGCTTGAGGCTCTCGACCACCTGCTCCTGGGTGACAATGCCGTGGCGCAGCCAGTTGGCCACGTGCTGGCTGGAGATACGCAGGGTGGCGCGGTCTTCCATCAGCGCGATGTCGTTGATGTCCGGCACCTTGGAGCAGCCGACGCCCTGTTCGACCCAGCGGACCATGTAGCCGAGGATGCCCTGCGAGTTGTTGTCCAGCTCGTTGCGCTTCTCTTCCTCGCTCCAGTTGGTGTCCTGCGCCAGCGGCAGGGTGAGGATGTCGTCGATGGACGCCTTCTCGCGCTTGGCCAGCTCGGCCTGGCGCGCCTGCACGTCGACCTTGTGGTAGTGCATGGCGTGCAGGGTGGCGGCGGTCGGCGACGGGACCCAGGCGGTGTTGGCGCCGGCCATGGGGTGGCCGACCTTCTGCTCGAGCATCGCCGCCATCAGGTCGGGCATGGCCCACATGCCCTTGCCGATCTGCGCCTTGCCCTGCAGGCCGCAGGCCAGACCGACGTCGACGTTGTTGTTCTCGTAGGCGCTGATCCACTTCTCGGCCTTCATGGCGGCCTTGCGTACCACCGGGCCGGCTTCCATGGACGTGTGGATTTCGTCGCCGGTGCGGTCGAGGAAGCCGGTGTTGATGAACACCACGCGCTCGCGCGCTTCCTTGATGCACGCCTTGAGGTTGATCGTGGTGCGACGCTCCTCGTCCATGATGCCGACCTTCAGGGTGTTACGCGGCAGGCCGAGGACGTCCTCAACGCGGCCGAACAGTTCGGTGGCGAAGGCGACTTCTTCCGGGCCGTGCATCTTCGGCTTGACGATGTAGACCGAGCCGGTGCGGGTGTTCTTGCGGGTGGTGTTGCCCTTGACGTTGTGCATCGCGCACAGGCTGGTGAACAGACCGTCGAGGATGCCTTCCGGCACTTCGTTGCCGTCCTTGTCGAGGATGGCGTCGTTGGTCATCAGGTGTCCGACGTTACGCACGAACAGCAGCGAACGGCCGTGCAGGGTCAGCTCGCCGTTGCCGTCGGCCTTGGTGTAGACGCGGTCCGGGTTCATCGCGCGGGTGATGCGCTTGCCGCCCTTTTCCAGCTCCTCGACCAGGTCGCCCTTCATCAGGCCGAGCCAGTTGCGGTAGACGACGGTCTTGTCGTCGGCGTCGACGGCGGCGATGGAGTCTTCGCAGTCCATGATGGTGGTCAGCGCCGCTTCCATCAGGATGTCTTTCACGCCGGCGGCGTCGGTCTGGCCGATCGGGCTGGACGGGTCGATCTGGATCTCGAAGTGGATGCCGTGGTTCTTCAGCAGCACGGCGACCGGTGCGCCGGCCTCGCCCTGGAAGCCCTGCAGCTGCGCCGGGTTCTTCAGGCCGGTGGTGCTGCCGTTCTTCAGTGCGACGACCAGCTTGCCGCCTTCGATGCGGTAGCCGGTGGAATCGACGTGCGAGCCGCTTTCCAGCGGCGCGGCTTCATCGAGGAAGTTGCGCGCGTAGGCGATGACCTTGTTGCCGCGGATCTCGTTGTAGCCCGGGCCCTTGGTCGCGCCGCCTTCTTCGGAGATCGCGTCGGTGCCGTAGAGGGCGTCGTACAGCGAGCCCCAGCGAGCGTTGGCGGCGTTCAGCGCGAAGCGCGCGTTCATGATCGGCACCACCAGCTGCGGGCCGGCCATGGCGGCGATTTCTTCGTCGACGTTCTGCGTGGTGGCCTGGAAGTCTTCGGCTTCCGGCAGCAGGTAGCCGATTTCCTGCAGGAAGGCCTTGTAGGCGACGGCATCGTGAGCCTGACCGGCGCGCGCCTGGTGCCAGGCGTCGATCTTGGCCTGCAATTCGTCACGCTTGGCGAGCAGCGCGCGGTTCTTCGGCGCCAGGTCGTGGATGACGCGATCAGCGCCGGCCCAGAAGGCCGCGGCATCGACGCCAGTACCGGGAATCGCTTCGTTGTTCACGAAGTCGTACAGGACTTTGGCGACCTGCAGGCCACCGACTTGAACGCGCTCAGTCATTACTCGCCTCACTTGGTTCTTCTTTCAAATCTGTCGGATGCAATTTCTTGTAGTCCGGGTCGGCGGATACTACATGAAGCGCCGGGGAAAATCAGTCCGCTGAAAGTGGCGCTTTCCTGCCGCGCGGCGATGGCCGGTTGTGCCCGGCGCCGGCCGCTGCGTCGCTGCCTGCTATACCTAGAAAACGTCTTTTCATGCGAACCGCTTAGCGTCAAAGGAGCAGGCAATGGATCACCTCGTACTCACCGTCATCGCCGAGGATCAGCCCGGGCTGGTCGAGCGGCTGGCTCAGTGCATCGCCGAACATGGCGGTAACTGGCTGGAGAGCCGCATGTCGCGCATGGCCGGGCAGTTCGCCGGAATCCTGCGGGTGGCGGTGCCGAGCGAAGCCCATGCCGCACTCACCGCGGCGCTGCAGGGTTTGCAGGCGCAGGGCATTCGCGTGCTGCTGGCGCACAGCGGCAGCGAGCCGCCGACCAGCTGGCAGGAAATCGAGCTGGAGCTGGTCGGCAACGACCGCCCCGGCATCGTGCGCGACATCACCCGCCTGCTCGCCGAGCATGGCGTCAACCTGGAGAGTCTGGACACCGACGTGCTGTCGGCGCCGATGAGCGGCGAGCCGCTGTTCCGTGCCGAGGCGCGCCTGGCGGTGCCCAGCGAGCTGTCGCTGGAAGTCCTGCAAGGCCGCCTGGAAACCCTGGCCGACGACCTGATGGTGGAACTCAAGCTGCAAGCGCCGGAGTGAGCGGCGCGGTCGCGGTCAGGCCGTTGCGGTCTTGCGCATCAGCCGCCAGGTATCGACGCTGTACACCGCCAGCCCCGCCCAGATGAAAAAGAACGCCAGCTGCTTGTCCGCCGGGAAGGGCTCGTCGAACAGCTGCACGGCGAGGATCAGCAACAGCGTCGGGGTGATGTACTGCAGAAACCCCAGCGTCGAGTAGGGCAGGTGGCGCGCGGCGGCGTTGAAGCACAGCAGCGGGATCAGCGTCACCGGCCCGGCGGCCATCAGCCAGAGCGCTTCGCGGGTGGTCCACAGCGCCGGCTCGGTGCTCGCGCCGTTGCCGAAGAACAACAGCCAGATCAGCGCCACCGGCAGCAGCAGCCAGGTTTCCACCACCAGCCCGGGCAGCGCCGCCACCGGCGCCTGTTTGCGCAACAGCCCATAGCTGCCGAAGCTCAGCGCCAGCGCGATGGAGATCCACGGAAACTCGCCCAGCGTCAGCAGCTGCAAGGCCACGCCGGCAGCTGCCATCGCCACCGCCAGCCACTGCAGCGGACGCAGCCGCTCGCGCAGCACGATCAGCCCGAGCAGCACGTTGACCAGCGGATTGATGTAGTAGCCCAGGCTGGCCGCGACCATGTGACCGTGGTTCACCGCCCAGACGTAGATCAGCCAGTTGCTCGCGATGAGCAGGCTGGAGATCGCCAGCACGCCGATGCGCCGCGGGTGTTCGAGCAGCTCGCGCAGCCAGCCGGGGTGGCGCCAGACCAGCAGCACCAGCGTGCCGAACAGCGCCGACCAGATCGCGCGCTGGGTGACGATCTCCAGGGCGCCGAACTGTTCGATGGATTTGAAGTACAGCGGGAACATGCCCCAGATGCCGAAGGTGACGAGCCCCAGCAGGTAGCCTTTGCGCAGGTCGGGAGATGCCATGGGGTCCTTCCTAGGGCCGCAAAAAAGCGCTCTATTGTGCGCTTTTGCCGCAGCCCGAGGAAGCGCGGCCTCTGGCCATCGCACCGCCGGGCAGCGCAACGGAACGCGCCGCGGCGCGCTGCGTCACAACTGCAGGGCTTTGCTCGCGGAGGTGCTGAATGAAGTTGCTCGACCGGGTCGCACTGGTCACCGGTAGTACCCAGGGGATCGGCCGTGGCATTGCCGTGCGGCTCGCTGAAGCGGGCGCCGATATCGTCATCAACGGTCGCGAGGACGATGCCGACGCTCGCGAAAGCGCAGCCCTGGTCCGCGCCACCGGGCGCCGTGCCTGCATCGTCGCCGCCGACGTGTCCCGCGTGGAGGATTGCCAGCGGCTGGTGCGCGAGAGCGTGGCGCAGCTCGGGCGGCTGGACATCCTGGTCAATAACGCCGGCATCCAGACGCAGGCGGGCTTTCTCGACGCGAGCCTGGAGGATTACGAGCGGGTGCTGGCGGTCAACCTGCGCGGGCCGTTCTTCCTCGCCCAGGCTTTTGCCCGCCATCTGCGCGATGCCGGCCACGGCGGGCGCATCATCAACAACAGTTCGGTGCACGAGGAGCTGCCGCACCCCAACTTCGCCAGCTACTGCGCCAGCAAGGGCGGGCTGAAGATGCTCATGCGCAACCTCGCCATCGAGCTGGCGCCGCTGGGCATCACCGTCAACAACGTCGCGCCCGGCGCCATCGAAACGCCGATCAACCGCGAGCTGCTGCAGCAGCCGGACAAGCTCGCCGGCCTGCTGCGGGACATTCCCGCACGCCGGCTCGGCCAGCCGCGCGACATCGCCGGCGCGGTGGCCTTTCTCGCCTCGGACGAGGCCGATTACATCACCGGCACGACGCTGGTGGTCGACGGCGGCCTGCTATGGAACTACCACGAGCAATGACCGACATCGCCCCCGCCGTCGAGCTTGCCGGCATGGCCGACAGCCTGACCCCAGCCGAGCGCTACGAGGAGCTGTTCGTCGCGGTGCAGATGCAGCGCGTGTTCGCCGACAGCAAGACCTTCGTCGATTGCGTGCCGTGCCGCGAGCCGCAGGCGATTCTCGACGACTACCGCGCGCAGCGCGATGCCGCGGATTTCGACCTCGCCGCGTTCGTGCACGCCAACTTCAGCCCCTATGAGTTGCCGCCGAAGGCGTTCGTCGCCAACCCGGACGACAGCCTGGCGGCGCACATCGATCGGCTGTGGCCGGTGCTGACCCGCCAGCCGCGCGAGCATCCGCCGTTCTCCTCGCTGCTGCCGTTGCCGCACCCCTACGTGGTGCCTGGCGGGCGCTTCACCGAGCTGTACTACTGGGACTCGTACTTCACCATGCTCGGCCTCGACGAGAGCGGCCACTGCGAGCTGCTGCGCTCGATGGCCGATAACTTCGCCTACCTGATCGACACCTACGGCCACGTGCCCAACGGCAATCGCAGCTACTACCTCGGCCGCTCGCAGCCGCCGGTGTTCGCGCTGATGACCGAGCTGTTCGAGCAGACCGGCGTGCACCCCGCCACCGACTACCTGCCGCAGCTGCGCAAGGAATACGCCTTCTGGATGGACGGCGGCGCCGAGTTGCGACCGGGCGAGGCGCACCGGCGCTGCGTGCGCCAGGCGGACGGCTGCCTGCTCAACCGCTACTGGGACGAACGCGACACGCCGCGCGAGGAGGCCTACCGCGAGGACGTCGAGACCGCGCGGCACTCCTCGCGTCCGGCGCATGAGGTGTATCGCCACCTGCGTGCCGCGGCCGAGTCCGGCTGGGATTTCAGCTCGCGCTGGCTGGACGATCCGTGTCGCCTGGCAAGCATCCGCACCACCTGCATCCTGCCGGTCGATCTCAATGCGCTGCTCTACCACCTGGAGCGGCAGATCGCCCGGCTCTGTGCGGTCGAGGGGCTGCGCCGCGATGCCGGGCAATTTCACGACTATGCCGAGCGGCGGCGCACGGCGATGCAGCGCCATATGTGGAACGACGTCGGCGGCGCCTATTTCGACTACGACTGGGCGCGCCAGCGCCAGCGCGACAACCTCACCGCCGCCACGCTGATGCCGCTGTTCGTCCAGCTGGCCGACTCGCGACAGGCGGCGCGCGTGGCCGAGGTGGTGCGCACGCGGCTGCTGGCACCCGGCGGCCTGCGCACGACCGAGGTGTATGGCAGCGGCGAGCAATGGGACTGCCCCAACGGCTGGGCGCCGCTGCAGTGGATTGGCATTCGCGGCCTGCAGCACTACGGCCATCAAGCGCTGGCGCTGGAGATCGAACGGCGCTGGCTGGAGATCGTCAGCTACCTGTTCGAGCGCGAAAACAAGCTGGTGGAAAAGTATGTGCTGCGGCCCTGCACCGAGAAGGCTGGCGGCGGCGAATACCAGCGTCAGGACGGCTTCGGCTGGACCAACGGCGTGACCCGCAAGCTGATGCAGGAAGACCCGGGGCACCAAGCCAACCGCTGCCGCGCCGGCCGTTGTCGGCCGGACTAGCCGGCGCTACGGCAGCGGGCGATACGGATTGGCGACGCCGGACAGGTCCAGCGTGCCCTTGTCGGTGAAGCGCCGCGTGCCGAACAGCCCGCCGCCGAGCTTGCCGCGCAGCACGTAGGGCAGCGCATCGAGCCGGCTGCCATCGGCCAGCCCGAGCGCCTGCCGCGCAACCGACAGCGCCGAGATGGTCACCGGCACGCTGACTACGCGCTCGCCGAAGCGTGGCACGCTGCCGCGCTGGTCGCTGACGCCGCTGGCCAGGCGTCGGTCGTTGACCGAGAGGCTCAGCGCCACGCCGTCGTAGTCCACCGCGGCGTCGTTGGGATTCTGCAGGCGCAGCTTGACCAGCAGGCGCAACTCCAGCCCTTCGCCCGGCAGCGGCTGGATGCCGGCGACCTGCACCTCGAGCGGGTCGTGCGAGGGCAGCAGCGCACAGGCGGACAGGCTCAGGGCGAGCAGCGCGAGGGCAAGCAGGCGCAGGCGCGATAGCAGGGGCTTGGGCATGGCGGTTCCTGTGAGATTTCTGGCGCTCGAGCAGATGACTGCCGCCCGGCCCAGACGTTCCGGTATTCCAGCGTCCCGGCAGGATAGACGATGCGCCGCGCAAGCCGGCCGGGATTCGACCTTCCGCCAATGGCCCAGGCAGGTTTTTTTTGAAATAGTTAGCACGCTAAGCGAACCGCTTGGTCGCGCTGTTCGCCCACAAGGCGGATGGCGCCGGACGCAACAGACCGGCTCCACGACTGGCCGGTCGCGTCCACCCTCACTCCTGCGCCTGCTGGCGCACCCTGGCGACCGACCCGGACGCCTCCCGGAGCTGCCAACCGCTGCCGATCGGCGGCGGTTGCCGTTCCCCTCCCGTGCGAAACGGAACCGTCTCCGCCTGCTTCCGGTCCACTGCACAGGCCGCCAGGCCGCCTTGCAGACCCGACGGAGCCCCGCCATGGACCTGATCCGCATCATTTTCGCCATCCTCCTGCCGCCCCTCGGCGTGTTCCTGCAGGTGGGGTTCGCCGGTGCCTTCTGGCTGAACATCCTGCTCACGCTGCTGGGCTACATCCCGGGCATCATCCATGCGGTGTGGATCATCGCCCGGCGCTGAGCCGCGCGTGCTGACCTGACGTCAGCTACTTTTGTGCTGCCGGGATGGGTTGTGTACAGTCGCCAACTCGCCGCGCGGAACCTGATTGTGCGCGCAACACTCAAGAACATGCCGAAAGATCACGGAATTTCGTGACCGAAGGGTCACGTGCGGACAGCGGTTGCCGCGCGCGATGCCAGTGGCCGCCGGAAAGGACACCAGATGAGCGATTCCTTCGTCGAGCAGAGCAACTTCAAACGCATCCTCAGCCGCAACGTGACCGTTCCGCTGGGCTTCGGATTTCTCAGCGCGTTCTTCTTCAGCGTCATCGTCTACTACCTGCTCCAGGTGAGCCACTGGGTCGACGAATCGGTGCGCGGCGTCGCCCACGCCCATGAGGCGGCGAAGATGATGGGTGACCTGGAAGCCTCCATGCGTGGCTACCTGATCACCGGCGAGGCGGTTTTCCTGGAGCCCTACAACCGCGAGCTGCCGCTGATGCGCCAGCAGCTGGACGACCTGCAGCGCTACGCGCGCGAGAACCCGATGCAGCTCAGCCGCGTCGAGCAGATGCGCTCGGTGTTCGCCGAATGGGTGCGGTTCGCCGAGGAGGGCGTTGCCACGCGCGATCGCGGCGAGTCGATCCACGAGCTGGTGGCCACCGCGCGCGGGCTGAATCTCTCCGGCAAGATTCGCGCGCTGCTCAACGATTTCATCGCTACCGAGCGGCAGATTCGCGCCGAACGTTCCGATTTCAGCGAAATGACCAGCACCGCGCTGATCGGCGGTTTTCTGCTGTTCAGCCTGATCTTCAGCGGCCTGCTGGCCTGGTTCGGCCGCCGCGACCTGCTCGGCCTGTCGAACACCTACAGCACGCTGCTCGCCGGGCAGCAGGCGCACTCTCGGCTGCTGGAACAACAGGCCTGGTACCGCACCGGGCAGACCCAGCTGGGCGAGGCGATCATCGGCGAAATGGCCCTGCCGGCGCTGGGGCAGAGCATCCTGCAGTTTCTTGCGCGCTATCTCGACGTCGCCGTCGGGGCGCTCTACGTGGTGCAGGACGGCAAGCTGCAGCGCGTCGCCGAGTTCGCCTACGACCCGCAGAAGCTGCAAGACAATCTCGTGCTCGAATTCGGCGCCGGGCTGGTCGGCCAGGCTGCGCTGGAGCGGCGCGAACTGGCCCTCGAACAGCTGCCGGCCGACTACCTGCGCGTCAGCTCGGCACTGGGCGCGACCGTGCCGAGTTCGGTGCTGATCGTGCCGGTGGAAGACAGCGGCATGCTCAACGGCGTGATCGAACTCGGCTTCCTGCGTCCCCTGCGCGAGCAGGATCGTGAGCTGCTGCGCCGGGTCGGCTCGGCCATCGGCGCGGCCATCGAGGCGGCGCGCTATCGTCAGCGGCTGCAGCGCGTGCTCGCCGAGACCCAGCAGCTCAACGAGGAGTTGCAGGTGCAACAGGAAGAACTGCGCGCCGCCAACGAAGAGCTGGAAGAGCAGTCCAGCGCCCTGCGCGAATCGCAGATGCATCTGGAAGAGCAGCAGGTCGAGCTGGAACAGACCAACGAACAGCTCGCCGAGCAGGCCGACACCCTGGCCCGCCAGCGCGACGAGATGGACGAGAAGAACAGCCGCCTGCGCGAGGCGCAGCTGCTGCTCGAGGAGCGCGCCGACGAACTGCAGCGCGCCAGCCGCTACAAGTCCGAATTCCTCGCCAACATGTCCCACGAACTGCGCACGCCGCTGAACAGCTCGCTGATCCTCGCCAAGCTGCTGGCCGACAACCCGCAGGGCAACCTCAGCGACGATCAGGTGCAGTTCGCCCGCTCGATCTATTCGGCCGGCAACGACCTGCTCACGCTGATCAACGACATCCTCGACATCGCCAAGGTCGAGGCCGGCAAGCTCGATGTGCATCCCGAGCCGACCTACCTGGCGCGGCTGGCCGAGGGGCTGAAGAGCCTGTTCCTGGCGCAGTCGCTGGAGAAGGCGCTGGAGCTGCGCGTCGAACTGGCCGACGACCTGCCGCCGAGCCTGTACACCGACCGCCAGCGCCTGGAGCAGATTCTCAAGAACCTGCTGGCCAACGCCTTCAAGTTCACCGAGCACGGCTCGGTGTGCCTGCGCATCGCGCCGCACGGCGATGGCCGGATCGCCTTCAGCGTCAGCGACACCGGCATCGGCGTCGCCCCGCAGCATCAGGCGGCGATCTTCGAGGCCTTCCGCCAGGCCGACGGCACCACCAACCGCCGCTATGGCGGCACGGGCCTGGGGCTGTCGATCTCGCGCGAGCTGGCGCAACTGCTCGGCGGCTCGCTGGAGATGCAGAGCGAGGTCGGCACGGGCAGCACCTTCACCCTGCTGCTGCCGGAGCACTACGTCGCTCCCACCCGCGTGGCGCCGCCTGCGCCACAGCCCGTTGCGTCGCCCGTCGCGCCGCGTGCCGAGGCACCGGCACCGGCGGCGGTGCAGGCGCCCAGGCCGGTCGCCGAGCCGCTTGCCGATGACCGCGACGCCTACCCGTTCGCGGCGCGCTCGGTGCTGGTCATCGAGGACGAGCCGCAGTTCGCCGGCATCCTGCGCGAGCTGGCGCACGAGCTGCAGTACAGCTGCCTGATCGCGCAGAGCGCCGACGACGGTTTCGACACCGCCGTGCAGTACAAGCCCGACGCCATCCTGCTGGACATGCGCCTGCCCGACCATTCCGGGCTGACCGTGCTCGAACGCCTGAAGGAGAACCCGGCGACCCGGCACATCCCGGTGCACGTGGTCTCGGTGGAAGATCGCAAGGAGGCCGCGCTGCAGATGGGCGCGGTGGGCTACGCGCTGAAACCGACCAGCCGCGACGAGCTCAAGCAGGTGTTCAGCCGCCTGGAAGCCAAGCTGGCGCAGAAGGTCAAGCGCATCCTGCTGGTCGAGGACGACGCCCGCCAGCGCGAGAGCGTGTCGCGGCTGATCGAGGATGTCGACATCGAGATCATCGCGGTGGAGTTCGGCCAGCAGGCGCTCGAATTGCTGCGCAGCACGCTGTTCGACTGCATGATCATCGACCTCAAATTGCCGGACATGGACGGCAGCGAGCTGCTCGAACGCATGGCCACGGAAGATATCCGCGCGTTCCCGCCGGTGATCGTCTACACCGGGCGCAACCTCACCCGCGACGAGGAGGCGGCGCTGCTCAAGTATTCGCGCTCGATCATCATCAAGGGCGCGCGCTCGCCCGAGCGGCTGCTCGACGAGGTCACGCTGTTCCTGCACAAGGTCGAGTCGGACATGCCGCCGGAGCGGCAGAGGATGCTGAAAAGCGCGCGCAGCCGCGAGAAGGCCTTCGAGGGCCGCACGCTGCTGGTGGTCGACGACGACGTGCGCAACGTCTTCGCTCTCACCAGCGCGCTGGAGCACAAGGGCGCGCGGGTGGAGATCGCCCGCAACGGCCTGGAGGCCATCGCCAGGCTGCAGCAGGACAGCACCATCGACCTGGTGCTGATGGACATCATGATGCCGGAGATGGACGGCTTCACCGCCATGCAGGAAATCCGCAAGGACCCGCGCCTGGCCAAGCTGCCGATTATCGCCGTGACCGCCAAGGCGATGAAGGACGACCAGGAGCACTGCCTGCGCGCCGGCGCCAACGACTACCTGGCCAAGCCCATCGACCTCGACCGGCTGTTCTCGCTGATCCGCGTCTGGCTGCCGAAAGTGGAACTGCTGTGACATGCCCGAGCGCAGCACCGACATCGAGCTGAAGCTGCTGATCGAGGCGATCTACCTCAAGTACAGCTACGACTTTCGCGACTATTCCGGCGCCTCGCTCAAGCGCCGGGTGACGCTCGCGCTCAAGCAGCTCGACTGCGAGAACATCTCGGCGCTGCAGCACCGCATCCTGCATGACGCGCGCGCCTTCATGGAGCTGCTGCAGTACCTGACCATCCCGGTCAGCGAGATGTTTCGCGACCCCGGCTACTTCCGCGCATTGCGCGAGCAGGTGGTACCGGTGCTGCGCACCTACCCGTCGCTGAAGATCTGGATCGCCGGCTGCAGCACCGGCGAGGAGGTCTACTCGATGGCCATCCTGCTCAAGGAGGAAGGCCTGCTGGAGCGCTCGCTGATCTACGCCACCGACATCAACCCGCGTTCGCTGGCGCAGGCGCGCCGGGGTATCTTCCCGGCCCAGCACCTGCGCACGTACGCCGAGAGCTACCGGCAGGCCGGCGGCCGGGCCAGCTTCGCCGACTACTGCACCGTCGCCTACGATGCGCTGCTGATGGACAAGGCGCTCAAGCAGAACGTCACCTTCGCCGATCACAGCCTGGCGACCGACAGCGTGTTTTCCGAAACCCAGCTGATCTCCTGCCGCAACGTGCTGATCTATTTCAACAAGTCGCTGCAGAACCGGGCCTTCGGCCTGTTCCACGAATCGCTCTGCCATCGCGGCTTCCTCGGCCTGGGCACCAAGGAGACGGTGGAATTTTCCGCCTGCGCCGGGCAGTTCGAGGCGTTCGACAAACAGCACAGGATCTTTCGCAAGCTATGAGCGGCGATACCCCCCTGCACGCGGCCGGCACGCGTCAGCCGCCCATCGAGGCGGTGGTCATCGGCACCTCGGCCGGCGGCCTGGCCGCGCTCAGCGTGCTGGTCGCCGGGCTGGAGGCGACGTTCCGCCTGCCGCTGCTGGTGGTGCAGCACATCCCGCCCGGTGTGCCGACGCAGCTGGCGGAGATCTTCCGGCGCAAGACCGGCCTGCGCGTCAAGGAAGCCGACGAGAAGGAGAGGGTGCGCGGCGGCACGCTGTATTTCGCCGCGCCCGGCTATCACCTGCTGATCGAGCGGGACGCCAGCCTGTCGCTGAGCCAGGACGACAGCGTGCATTTTTCCCGGCCGTCGATCGACGTGCTGTTCGAATCCGCCGCCGATGCCTGGGGCGCGCGCGTGGCCGGTATCCTGCTGACTGGCGCCAGCGCGGACGGCGCCGCCGGCCTCGAGGCGATTCAGCGCGCCGGCGGCCTGACCGTCGTCCAGGACCCGCACGAGGCGGAGGTCGGCAGCATGCCGCGTGCCGCACTCCAGCGCTTCGCGCCGGACTTTATTTTGCCTCTGCGTGACATCCACCGATTGTTGCGCGAACTGGAGTGAGTCATGCCCTATCAATCCGATGAGGCGAACCTGCTGATCGTCGACGACCTGCCGGAGAACCTGCTGGCGCTCGGCGCGCTGTTGCAGGCGCCGGGCATCCGTGTGCATCCGGCCGAATCGGCCGAGCAGGCGCTCGAACTGCTGCTGCAGCACGAATTCGCGCTGGCCATCCTCGACGTGCAGATGCCCGGCATGGACGGCTTCCAGCTGGCCGAGCTGATGCGTGGCACCGAGCGCACCAAGCAGATTCCCATCGTCTTCGTCAGCGCCGCCGGGCGCGAGCTCAACTACGCCTTCAAGGGCTACGAGAGCGGCGCGGTGGACTTCCTGCACAAGCCGCTGGACGCCCACGCGGTGCGCAGCAAGGCCAGCGTGTTCGTCGCCCTGTACCGCAACCGCAAGCGCATGGCGCGCCAGCTGGAGGCCCTGGAGCAGAGCCGGCGCGAGCAGGAGGTGCTGCTCGACGAGCTGCGCAACACCCAGGCCGAACTGGAGAAGGCCGTGCGCATGCGCGACGACTTCATGTCGATCGTCTCCCATGAGCTGAAGACGCCGCTCAACACGCTGATCCTCGAGGTACAGCTGCGCAAGCTGCAGCTGGCGCGCGGCAATTTCGCCGCGTTCAGCGAGGACCGTTTGCGCAGCATGGTCGACAAGGACGAGCGGCAGGTGCAGAGCCTGATCCGCCTGATCGACGACATGCTGGATGTCTCGCGCATCCGCACCGGCAAGCTGTCGATCCGTCCGACGCGCATCGACCTGGCGGCGCTGGTCGCGCATGTGCTGGAGGGCTTCGCCGCACAGATGGAGGGGCGCGGCTGCACGTTGCAACTGCAGCAGGCCGAGCCAGTCGTCGGCGTCTGGGATGCGTTTCGTATCGAGCAGGTGGTAGCCAACCTGCTCACCAACGCCATGCGCTACGGCGCCGGCAAGCCGGTGCAGGTGAGCGTCGGGCCATGCGCCGGGGGTGCGCGGATCGAGGTGCGCGACCATGGCATCGGCATCAAGCCGCAGAGCCTGGCGCGCATCTTCTGCCAGTTCGAGCGCGCCGAGGGCAGCGAGAGCAGCGCCGGGCTGGGGCTCGGCCTGTTCATCGCCGAGCAGATCGTCAAGGCGCATGGTGGGTGTATTCAGGTCGAGAGCGAGGAGGGGCAGGGGGCGTTGTTTCGGGTGACGTTGCCGTTGAATCCGTAGGGTGGGTAAGGCTGATCGTGCGGCCTGTACGTTTTACTTTTATGGCGATTGGCGAGTGGCTTGAGAGCTTGGTTTCGCCCTGCTGGGCGAGTCACTTTTGCCAATCGCGGCAAAAGTAACCAAAACCGCTTGCCCCTACATCCGGCCCCGGCTGCGCCGGGGTTCGTTCGCTCCATCGCCGCTTCAGGGGACGGCTTACAAGGGCCATCCTTGGCCCTTTAAGCCTCTCGCCGCATCCATGCGGCTCGCTCCCTTACGCAACGATTCCACTCACCCTCCTGAAAGGGGCGGGTGGTGCCGCCTGACAGGCCGTGTAGCTAAAAGCCAAAGCAACAACGAGAAACCTTCAGGCGACTCGGACTCCGATCCCGTCAGGAGGCCGAGTGGAGGCGTCGCGCAGGGGGACGCGAGGCAGGACGCCGAGCGAGTCACGAAGGGACAGGGACGTCCCTTCGTGACGTGCCCCCGGAGCGGCGCCGGAGCGAGGGAAGTCTGGCCGCAGGCCAGACCCGGATGTCGGGTGCCCTTCTTCTTTGGTTACTTTCTTGTTGGGCAAGCAACAAGAAAGTGACTCGGCCGGGTGGCCGAAACCAGCGGCATCGGACACTCGGAAATCAAGCAATTCGCCAATCGCCATGAAGCAAAATGCTCGCCCGGCGACTGCCAAAAGGAACTCTCCCAGCCGGGCGAAACCAAGCTTCCAAACAACTCGTCAATCGCCACTCGCCGTGAAGCAAAATGTGAGTGCAACCCGCCGTTGCGGAGTGGCGCTCAGGCGTCGACGGCGCGGGTTGCACCCGCTCTACGACGAACAGCTGATCTCCAGATGCTTGCCCCATTCCGGCGGACGCTCGGCGTAGCGCTGCATGCCCGGCTGCTCGTCGAACGGCCGGCCGAGCACCGCGTGCAGTTCTCGCACCGGGCCATAGTCGCCCTGTTCGGCGGCCTCGATGACTTGCTGCGCCAGGTAGTTGCGCAGGATGTACTTCGGATTCACCGCATGCATGCGCGCCTGGCGGGAGTCCTGCGTGGCGTCTTCGCGGGCAACACGCGCGCAGTAGTCGGCGGCCCAGGCGTCGAAGCCGGCCAGGTCGACGAAGTCCTCGCGCAGGCGGCGCACGGCCTGCGGCGCCGGGCTGTCGCCGAGTTCGCGGAAGAAGCGCGTGTAGTCCACGGCGCTGTCCTGCATCAGTTGCAGCAGCCGGCGCACCAGTCGTTCGTCGTCCGCCTCGGCGCGCGCGAAGCCCAGCCGGCGGCGCATCAGGTCCAGCCATTCGGCTTCGTAGAGCGGCAGGAACAGCTCCATCGTCTCGCGCAGGCGCGTGACCTCGACGAACGGCGTCAGCGCCTGCGCCAGCGCGGCGAGGTTCCAGTGGGCGATCGGCACCTGATTTTCGAACGAGTAGCGGCCGCGGTCATCGGAGTGGTTGCAGATGAAGCGCGCATCGAAATCGTCGAGGAAGGCGTACGGGCCGAAGTCCAGGGTGATGCCCAGGAGCGACATGTTGTCGGTGTTCATCACGCCGTGGCAGAAGCCGTAGGCCTGCCAGCGCGCGATGAGCGCGGCGGTGCGTTCGAGCACCTCGCGAAACAGCGCCAGGTACGGCTCGGGCTGTTCGCGCAGCTGGGGAAAGTGCGCCTCGAGGCTGTAGTCGAGCAGCTGCTTCAGTTCGGCGTGCCGGCGCGTGTAGTAGAAGAACTCGAAGTGGCCGAAGCGCAGGTGGCTGGGCGCCAGGCGCAGCAGCATGGCGCCGCGCTCCTGGCGCTCGCGGTACACCGGCGTGGCCGAGGCGGTGACGCACAGCGCGCGCGTGCTGGGGATGCCCAGCGCCGCCAGGTGTTCGCTGGCGAGGAACTCGCGGATCGACGAGCGCAGCACGGCGCGACCATCGCCCATGCGCGAATAAGGCGTCTGGCCGGCGCCCTTGAGGTGCAGGTCCCAGTGCTCGCCGGCGGCGTTCAGCACTTCGCCGAGCAGCAGGCCGCGGCCGTCGCCCAGTTGCGGGTTGTAGACGCCGAACTGGTGCCCGGAATAGACCATCGCCCGCGGCTCGGCGGTCGACCAGAGCTTGTGCCCGGAAAACAGCTCGACGAACAGCGGCTGCTCGACGACCGCCGGCTCCAGGTCCAGCAGCGCCAGCGCGGCGTCGCTGGCGACCACCAGCCGCGGGTCGGCGAGCGGCTGCGGCATCACCGCGGTGGAAAAGGCATCGCCCAGGCGGGCGAAGCGGTTGTCGAAGGTCAGCTGGGTGAGGCTTTTCACGGTGGCTCCGCAGGTGGCGGCCCGGTTGGCGGGCGGTGAGTGCCGCAGGGCGGTCGCGCGGCAGGCGCACGGGCTTCAGTTTAGGCCCGTGCGCGGCGGCGGGGTTCAGCTCGGGTCCGGCGCGCGGACCGCGTGGACGGCGGTCGCAACCGCTGTCTCGGCGGGCAGCGGCAGCTCGCGGCCGCTGCGGTCCTTGAGGTGCACGTCGAGCTGGCGGAAGGCGATGACGATGCCGTGCTCGCGGAATTCGCGATCGAGGCGGCGGTTGATCTCGTCGATCACCGGGTTGCGGTCGCCGAGGTCACGCACGTGCAGGCGCAGCTCGTGTTCCAGGCGGCTCTCGCCGAAGTTGAGGAAGAACACCTGCGGCTCCGGGTCCTTGAGCACGCGCGGATTCTCCTGCGCGGCCTGGAACAGCAGCTCGCGAACCTGCTCCAGGTCCGAGCCGAATTCCACGCCGATGCGGATGGTGACGCGGGTGACGGTGTCGCTCAGCGACCAGTTGAGCAGCTGGTCGGTGACGAAGGTCTTGTTCGGAACGATGATTTCCTTGTGGTCGAAATCGGTGATGGTGGTGGCGCGGATGCGGATGCGGCTGACCGTGCCGGAGAGGTTGCCGATGGTCACCACGTCGCCGATGCGCACCGGTTTCTCGAACAGGATGATCAGGCCGGAGACGAAGTTGGCGAAGATTTCCTGCAGGCCGAATCCCAGGCCCACCGACAGCGCCGCCACCAGCCACTGCAGCTTGTCCCAGCTGACGCCGAGGGTCGACAGCGTGGAGACGATGCCGGTGCCCACCAGCGTGTAGGACAGCAGCGTGCCGGTGGCGTAGGCGCTGCCGGGCGCCAGGTTCAGCCGCGACAGCACCGCGACTTCGAGCAGGCCGGGCAGGTTGCGCGCCAGCACCAGGGTGATGACGACGATGGCCAGCGCGCCGAGCAGATCGTTCAGGCTGATCGCCGAGGTGGTCAGCGTCTCGCCGCTGCCGCTGGTGAACTCGTAGAGGGTGACGTTATCCAGGTAGGACACCACCGAGATCAGGTCCGACCAGACCCAGTACAGCGCGACGACGAACAGGCCGAAGGTGGCCAGGCGGGTCAGGCGCAGCGACTGCTGGTTGACCTGCTCGATGTCCAGTCCGGGTTCCTCCAGCGTCTCGGTCTCGGCGTTGCCGTTCTCCTCGCTGCTCTGGCGCTTGGCCAGCGCGCGCTGGTAGGCCAGGCGCCGCGCGGCGATGGTCAGCGCGCGGACCAGCGTGGCCTCCAGCGCGACCCAGAGCATCAGCAGATAGAGCGTGTCGATCAGCCGTTCGGTGAGCTTGAGCGCCGTGTAGTAGTAGCCCATGCCGATCACGCCGATCAGCAGCAGCGGCAGCACGCTGAACAGCATGCCGAGCAGCAGCCGTCCGTGCGGCGCATTCTCGCTGGCCGGCCCCTTGCGCAGGATGCGCGCCATGCGCCAGCTCATCAGCGCATAGCAGGCGATGATCACCAGCAGGCCGAGCACGTCGTCGGCGAGATTGGCCGGCTGCTGCTCGGCGATGCTCACTGCCACCACCAGGGTCAGCACCACCAGCCCGAGGCGGCGCAGCTCGTCGCGCAGGAAGATCACCTGCGGTTTCGACCAGCGGAAGTGCAGCTCCGCCACGCGCCCCGGCGAGAGCATGCGGTAGGCGGTGTAGAACACCAGCCAGGCCTGGGCCATCTCGTACAGCGCGGCGCCGAGGCCGAGGTTCTGCCCGCGCGCGTCCATCTGCAGCAGGTAGCCGCACAGCGCCAGCAGCAGCGCGCCGGGCAGCGCCAGCAGCAGGTTGAGCAGTAGCGCCAGCGGCGTATGCAGCTGGCTGTCGTTGCGGAAATGGCCGACGTCGCGGCTCAGCGCATCGAGCTTGGCGTTGATCGTCGGGCGCCGCCAGAGCAGCACGGCAATCGCCAGCAGCAGCGGCAGGAACAGCAGCGGACGCTCCTTCAGGCCGGCGCCCAGCTCGGCCAGCAGCGAGCTCCAGGGAATGCTGGCGAGCTGGCGCTCCAGTCGCTGCGGCGCGCTGGCCAGCCAGCTCAGGTCCAGCGGCTTGTTGCTGGGAATCCAGAACATCTGCTCGTCGAGCGTCGCGCTCAGGGCGCTCGCCGTATCGTGCAGCTGCTTCTGGTTCAGCTGCAGGGTGATCGATTCGTTGAGCAGCGCGTTGAGCGTGCGGTTCAGCCGGTCGAGCAGCTCGTTGCGGGTGTTGAGCAGTTCCAGCAGCGCGGCGCGCAGCTCCACTGTCACCTGTTCGGCCGGCTGGCTGGCGAGCAGCTGATCGGCATAGCTCTGCGCGTTGCCGGCCTTCTCGCGCGCCTGGTTCAGCTCGAACTGGTAGAGCCGCAGATCGGCGATCTCGTCGGCGAGGTTCTTGTCCAACTGCACCTTGGGCAGCGTCAGCTTCTGCTGGTAGAGGATCTTGGAGAGCAGCAGGCTGCCTTCGAGCACGCTGATCTGCTCCTCCAGCGCCTGGTCGGTCTGGGTCAGCGTGTCGAGTTGCTGGCGGGTACGCAGGTTCTGCTGGTTGAGATCGTTCAGCCGCTCGGTGGCGCGCAGCAGGTAGTCGGAGAGCTTGAGGTTCTCCGCGCTTTCGGCGGCCAGTAGGGTATCGGAACCGGCCTGCTCGGCCTTGGCCGACAGCTCGGCCACGGTCTGCTCGGACTCGGCGCGGCGCTTCTCGTTGATCAGCGCCTGCAGCGCCTGGGTTTCCAGCTCGGCGCGGGCGATGCGCTCGGCGAGCAGGTCGCGGCGCGCCTTGCCCAGGTCCTGCATCAGGCTGTTGCCGGCCAGCTCCTGGCGGCGCAGTTCGATCTGCGCGCCGAGGGTTTCGAGTTCCGCGTTGAGCAGGCTGCGCTGCTCGTCGCCGAGGCTCTTGCCGCCGTCGCGCCCGCTCTTGAGCTGCGTGTTGAGCTCCTGGATGCGCGTCTGGGCGCTGCCGATGGCCGCCTGCGCACGCTCCGGGCGGGTCTGCGCGGTGATGATCAGGCTGTTGGCGGCGCTGAGCTGTTTCTGCCATTCGGCCAGCTCGTCGATCCGCTCGGCCAGGCGCTGGTCGAGCGCCGCGACGTTCAGGCCGGCGTAGCGCCTGGCCGGGTCTTCGTCCGGTTTGGCCTTGAGCGCCTCGAGCGCGCGCCGGGCTTCGGCGATCTCCTTGGGCGCCTGCGCAAGCTGCGTCCTGCGCTCCTCGAGTTGCTGGCGCGCGGTCGCGCTCTGCTCGGCCTGCTGCTGAATCTGTTCGGCGAGCGACGGCGCGGCGGGCTTGGCTTCGGCCTCGGCGGCCGGTTTGCTGCCGGTGATATCCAGCGCCTGGGCCAGCGCCGGCGTCGCGTTCAGGGAAAGTGCGGCCAGGGCCGCCAGCAGTAGGGTGCGCACGGAGGACATGGATGCAGCCGCAAACGAAGGGACTGCTGAGTCTACGGACTGCGCCGGGCGAGTGCGAGTCCGCGAGACGGGCGCGCCGGCGCCCGCCGCGGGATCAGAACATCAGCTGCGGGCCGGGCTTGGCGCCTTCGGGAAACTTCAGGCCGACCTTGCGTACTTCGCCGCCTTCCATCGCGGCGATCGTCCATGCCAGGCCGTTCCAGTCGACATGGTCGCCGACCACCGGCTGGCCGCCGAGCTGCTGGGCGAGGAACTGGCCGATCGGCTGGCTGCCGTCGATGCCGTCCAGCTTGAGGCCGTAGAGCGCGGCGAT
The DNA here is from genome assembly GCA_000263395.1 of Stutzerimonas stutzeri TS44. Taxonomy (GTDB): domain Bacteria; phylum Pseudomonadota; class Gammaproteobacteria; order Pseudomonadales; family Pseudomonadaceae; genus Stutzerimonas; species Stutzerimonas stutzeri_C. The sequence continues at coordinate 170,211 of AJXE01000002.1, read as the reverse complement.
CGCGCCCAGCTCGGCTTCGCCTTCGAGGATGAAGTCACCGAAGAAGCGCAGGTCCTGGCCACGCTTGGGCGCCTGGCTGAACAGCTGGCCGAGCGCCGGCAGATCGTCCTCGTGGCCGATCACGCAGAGGATGTCGTCGACCTGCAGTCGCGTGCTGCCGGACGGGTGCAGCAGCTCCTTGCCGCGGAACAGCGCGGCGATGCGCGTACCGGGCGGCATCTTCAGCTCGCGCAGCGCGGCACCGATGCACCATTTCTTGCTCGACAGGCGGTAGACGAAGATCTCCCACTGGCTGGTGGTATGCACCTGCAGGCCGGTGCGCGAGATCGGCGAGGGCGAGGGCGGCACCTCGACCCGGGCTTTCCTCGCCGCCCAGGGCAGCGTGGTGCCCTGCAGCAGCAGCGACACCAGCACGATGAAGAAGGCGACATTGAAGAACAGCTGGGCATTGTCCAGCCCGGCCACCAGCGGAAACACCGCGAGGATCACCGGTACCGCGCCGCGCAGGCCGATCCAGGAGATGAACAGGCGTTCGCGCAGGTTGAAGCTGCGAAACGGCAGCAGGCCAATAAACACCGAGATCGGCCGCGCGAAGAGGATTATCCACAGCGACAGCAGCAGCGCCGGCACGGCGATCGGCAGCAGCTCGCTGGGCGTGAGCAACAGGCCGAGCACGAGGAACATGCCGATCTGGCTGAGCCAGGCCAGGCCGTCGAACATGTGCAGGATGCCGTGGCGGTTGCGGATCGGCCGGTTGCCCAGCATCAGTCCGCAGGCGTAGACGGCGAGGATGCCGCTGCCGCCCACCGCGCCGGACAGCGCGTAGATCATGATGCCGCCGGCCACCGCCAGCAGCGGGTAGAGCCCGTCGGCCACCGCCAGCCGGTTGATCAGCTGCAGCAGCAGCCAGCCGCCGCCCAGGCCGAGGGCGATGCCGATGGCGAACTGCTGCGCCAGGCTGACCAGCACCATCCAGGTGAAGTCGGTTTCGCCCGAGGCGATCATGCCGATCAGGGTCACGGTGAGGAACATCGCCATCGGGTCGTTGCTGCCCGACTCGATCTCCAGCGTCGGTCCGACCCGCTCGTTCAGCCCCTTGCCGTTGAGCAGGTTGAACACCACCGCGGCATCCGTGGAGCCGACGATGGCGCCGATCAGCAGGCCCTCGATCAGCTTCAGGTCGAACAGCCAGGCGGCGGCGATGCCGGTCAGGCCGGCGGTGATGGCCACACCGCAGGTCGCCAGCGACATCGACGGCCACAGCGCCACGCGGAACGTGGCCTTGCGCGTGCGCATGCCGCCGTCGAGCAGGATCACCGCCAGCGCCAGGTTGCTGATGACGAAGGCGAGTTTGTAGTCCTCGAAGACGATGCCGCCGATGCCATCGACGCCGGCGAGCATGCCGACGCCGAGGAAGATCACCAGGATGGGGACGCCGACCCGCGCCGAGAGCGAACTGACGAGAATGCTAATGGCCACCAGCAAGCCACCAATTAAAAACAGGTGATTGATGTTGCCGACGTCCAAAAGCGTTCTCCTGTGTAGAGACAGCCGCGATATGCATGGGCTGTGCCAGCAGGATTCTAACCTGAGCTTTTGACGCTCTGTCAAAAATACCCCGTTCCTGTTCGGCGTCCTTTCGCGTCGTTTAGAACCAGGCACCCTCCATGTTCAGGCAGGTGTCGTCGCGTTCCTCCAGCAGCGCCAGCTCGTGCATGCAGCCGGGTAGCTCCCAGGTGAGGAACAGTCGCGCCGCCTGCAGCTTGCCGCGGTAGAAGTCGGCATCCGCCGGCTGACCGGCGGTCAGTCCGTGTGTGGCGCGCAGTGCCTGTTCCAGCCAGCGCCAGCCGACCACCGCATGGCCGAACACCTTCAGGTACAGCGCCGAATTGGCCAGCGCCTGGTTGACCTTGCCAGCCGCCAGGTCGCCGAGCAGCGCCTGGGTCACCGTGGTCAGCCGGGCGATGTGCTGCTCCAGCGGCTGGCGCAGTGCGCTGAGCGAATCCTGCTCGGCGGCGCGCTGGCAGCAGTCCTGCATCAGCGCGAGCAGCTGGCGCAGGCCGGCGCCCTTGTTCTGCATCAGCTTGCGCCCGAGCAGATCGAGCGACTGGATGCCGTGGGTGCCTTCGTGAATCGGATTGAGGCGGTTGTCGCGGTAGTACTGCTCGACCGGGTATTCGCGGGTGTAGCCGTGGCCGCCGAGAATCTGAATGGCCAGCTCGTTGGCCTTCAGGCAGAACTCCGACGGCCAGGATTTGACGATGGGGGTGAGCAGGTCGAGCAGTTCGCTGGCGTTGCGCCGCTGCTCCTCGCTCTCGGCGGTCTGCTCGTCGTCGACCAGGCGTGCGGCGTACAGGCCGAGGTCGAAGGCGCCTTCGACGTAGGCCTTCTGCGTCAGCAGCATGCGCTTGACGTCGGTGTGCTCGATGATCGGCACCTGCGCGGCGGCCGGGTCCTTGCCGTCCGGCAGGCGGCCCTGCGGACGTTCGCGGGCGTAGTTCAGCGAATAGAGGTAGCCGGCGTAGCCAAGCATGATCGCGCCCATGCCGACGCCGATGCGCGCCTCGTTCATCATCTGGAACATGTACGCCAGCCCTTTGTGCGGCTCGCCGACCAGGTAACCGACGCAGTTGCCGTTGTCGCCGAAGTTGAGCGCCGTCGACGTGGTGCCGCGCCAGCCCATCTTGTGGAACAGCCCGGCGAGCAGCACGTCGTTGCGCTCGCCCAGCGAGCCATCGTCGTTGACCAGGAACTTCGGCACGATGAACAGGCTGATGCCCTTCACCCCGGGCGGCGCGTCCGGCAGCTTGGCCAGCACCATGTGCACGATGTTCTCCGACAGCGGGTGGTCGCCGCCGGAGATGAAGATCTTGTTGCCCTTGAGCCGGTAGCTGCCGTCGCCGGCGGGTTCGGCGCGGGTGCGGATGTCCGCCAGCGACGAGCCGGCATGCGGCTCGGTGAGCGCCATGGTGCCGAAGAAGCGGCCCTCCAGCATCGGCTGCAGGAAGCGCTGCTTCTGCTCCTCCGAGCCGAAAGCCTCGATCAGGTGCGCGGCGCCCATGCTCAGCATCGGGTAGGAACTGGTGGCGATGTTGGCCGACTGGAAATGCGCGAAGCAGGCGCGCGACAGCAGGTTGGGCAGCTGCATGCCGCCGTCCTCGAAGTTGCGCTGGGCGTTGTGGAAGCCGGCCTCGATGAACGCATCCACCGCCGGTTTGACCTCGGGAATCAGCACCGCCTCGCCGTCGACGTACTGCGGCTCGTGCTCATCGGACTTGCGGTTGTGCGGCGCGAAATATTTCTCGGCGATGCTGCGCGCGGTGCCGAGCGCGGCGTCGAAGGTCTCGCGGCTGTGCTCGGCGAAGCGCTCGCGACGGGTCAGGGCCTCGGCGTCCAGCATCTCGTAGAGTTCGAATGCCAGGTTGCGCGGACAGAGCAGGGTTTCGGTCATGGGACGGCCTCCTTGAGATGCCGCCGAGTCTAGGAAGCGCCGTCGGTCGCTGCCTAGCTCCATACAGATGGGTGATGCCTGCATAAAACTGCGCGTCTTCTGGCATCCTGCCGGCACGCGCAGGAGAGGACAGGCAATGACCGACAACGAGCTGACCACACGCAAGAACGATCATCTGGACATAGTCCTTGGCTCGCTGCGCGCGCGCGGCGGGCAGGGCGCCGGCTTTGCCGCATGGCGCTTCGAGCACTGCGCCTTGCCGGAGCTGGATCTGGACGCGGTGGACCTCTCTACCAGCCTGTTCGGCCGCCCGCTGGCCGCGCCGCTGCTGATCGGCTCGATGACTGGCGGCGCCCGTCGTGCGGAGGTGATCAACCGGCACCTGGCCGAGGCCGCGCAGGAGCTGGGGATCGCCCTGGCCGTGGGCTCGCAGCGGGTGGCGCTGGAATCCGGCGCGTCCAGCCACGGCCTGACCGGCGAGCTGCGCCGGCTGGCGCCGGACGTGCCGCTGCTGGGTAACCTCGGCGCCGCGCAGCTGGTGCAGGGCTACGGCGTCGACGAGGCGCGGCGTGCGGTGGAGATGATCGAGGCCGACGCGCTGATCATCCATCTCAATCCGCTGCAGGAGGCCGTGCAGCCGGGCGGCGACCGTGACTGGCGCGGCGTGCTCGCGGCCATCGAACGACTGGCGCGCACGCTGGAGGTGCCGCTGGTGGCCAAGGAGGTTGGCGCCGGGCTGTCGGCCGCGGTGGCGCAGCGCCTGCTGGATGCCGGCGTTGCGGTGCTCGATGTGGCCGGTGCCGGCGGCACCAGCTGGGCGGCGGTGGAGGCGGCGCGGGCGACCACGGCGCAGCAGCGCGCGGTGGCCGAGGCGTTCGCCGACTGGGGCATTCCCACCGCCGAGGCGATCCAGACGGTACGCCGGGCCTGTCCGCAGGCCACGCTGATCGGTTCCGGTGGTATCCGCGACGGCATCGACGCGGCCAAGGCCATCGCCCTCGGCGCCGATCTGGTGGCGCAGGCCGCCGCCGTACTGGATTGCGCGCTGGCGTCGCCGGAGGCGGTGGTCGCGCACTTTCGCGTGCTGATCGAGCAGCTGCGCATCGCCTGCTTCTGCAGCGGCTCGGCGAACCTCGCGGCGCTGGCGCAGGCGCCGCTGGTCCGTTCCCCCTCCTGAGTCAGGCGTGCCAGCCGGCGGCCAGCGCGCGGGTCAGCTCGGCGGCCGGCACCTCGCGGCAACCGCTGGCGTTCTGCCCGGCCCACAGCGGCGTGCAGTGATCCAGGTCGAGGCTTTCGGTCTTGGCGCGCAGTGCGCTGATGGCATTGCCGGCCAGCGGGAAGTCCGGCACGCCATGCGGCAGCGGGCCGAGTTCGCGCATGAGGCGGTTGACGATGCTGCGTGCCGGGCGGCCGGTGAACAGCGTGGTCAGCGCGGTGTGCCGGGCGCGTTCGCTCTTCAGTGCGGCGCGGTGCAGCGGATTGGTGAGGCTTTCCGGACACAGCAGATAGGCCGTGCCGACCTGCACGCCAGCCGCGCCCAGCGCCTGCGCGGCCGCCACGCCACGCGCATCGGCGATGCCGCCGGCGGCGATCACCGGCACGTTCAGCGCTTCGACCAGCTGCGGCAGCAGGGCGAAGGTGCCGAGCTGGGTGGTCAGCTCCTCGCCGAGGAAGATGCCGCGATGGCCGCCGGCCTCCAGGCCCTGGGCGATCACCGCGTCGACGCCGTGCTCCTGCAGCCACAGGCCTTCTTCGAGGGTCGTGGCGCTGGCGGCAATCTTCGCCCCGCTGGCGCGGGCGTGCTTCAGCAGCTCGGGGGTGGGCAGGCCGAAATGGAAGCTGACCAGCGCCGGATGGTGCTGTTCCAGCACGGCGGCCATCGCCGCATCGAACGGCTGGCGGGTCGCGCCGCTGGGAATCTGCGCCGGATCGATGCCGAACTCGGCGAAATACGGCGCCAGCAGGTGGTGCCAGGCGGCGATGTGCGCCGGATCGACAGTGGGCGTCTGGTGGCAGAAGAAGTTCACGTTGTAGGGGCGGTCGGTCAGCGCTTCGATGGCGCTCAGTTCGCGCTCCAGTGCCTGGGCATCGAGCATGCCCGCCGGGATCGAACCCAGCCCGCCGGCACCGCAGACCGCGGCGGCCAGCGCGTGGTTCTGCGCGCCTGCCATAGGTGCCTGGATGAGTGGGTGTTCGATAGCGAGAAGATCGCGCAGGTCCATGAGGCAACTCCATAGAAGTCATAGTGGGATAAGTAACTCTAGTCCTCCGGGACGATAACGGCGAAACCTTCGGCCCGCCCGCTCGTGTGCGGCGCCTGCGGCGCGGGTAAACTGCGCGGCTGCCGAGGAGCGATCACATGAACTACCGCCACGCCTTCCACGCCGGCAATCACGCCGACGTGCTCAAACACCTGGTCCTGAGCCGGATCTTCGCTTTGCTGTCGCGCAAGGAGGCGCCGTTCGCCTACCTGGACAGCCACGCCGGCGTCGGGCTGTACGACCTGGCCGGCGATCAGGCCAGCCGCACCGGCGAGTGGCTGCAGGGCATCGCGCGCATCTGGCAGGCCGAGCTGCGCCCGGCGCTGCTCGACGACTACCTCGGCGTGATCCGCGCGCTCAACCCGGACGGCGCACTGCGCTACTACCCCGGCTCGCCCGAACTGGCGCGGCAGCTGACGCGCGAGCAGGATCGCCTGCAGCTCAACGAGAAGCACCCGCAGGACGGCGCGCTGCTCAAGGACAACATGGCCGGCGACCGCCGCGTTGCCGTGCACCTGGGCGAGGGCTGGTTCGTGCCGCGCGCGTTGATGCCGACGCCGGAGAAGCGCGTGGTGCTGCTGATCGATCCGCCGTTCGAGCAGGCCGACGAGCTGAGCCGTTGTGTGACGGCGCTCAAGGAGGCGCTGGGGCGCATGCGTCAGACCATCGGCGTGATCTGGTATCCGATCAAGGACGAGCGCCAGCTCAAGCGCTTCTATCAGGACCTGGCGCGCAGCGGTGCGCCCAAGTTGCTGCGCGCCGAGCTGTTCGTCCACCCGGCTGACGATGCCAGCCGCCTGGCCGGCTCGGGCCTGGCCATCGCCAATCCGCCGTGGGGCCTGGAGGACGAACTGCGCGAGCTGCTGCCGTGGCTGGCCGGGCAGCTGGCGCAGAGCCAGGGCGATTGGCGGCTGGACTGGTTGATCGAAGAGGCCTGAAGGAGGGGGTTCTGCTGCGATGTGTTAGGTGGACTTCAGTGTTTGGTGGGCTGAAGCCCACCCTACGGCCGGGCGCCTCGCGAAACCATACCTGCCTCCGTAGGGTGGGCTTCAGCCCACCGGGGAAGTGCGCCGCAGGGCGGGTGCAACCCGCCAAGTCGTAGGGTGGGTGCCTCGCGAAACCATACCTGCCTCCGTAGGGTGGGCTTCAGCCCACCAGGGGAAGCGCGCCGCAGGGCGGATGCAACCCGCCAAGTCGTAGGGTGGGCGCCTCACGAAACCCTACCTGCCTCCGTAGGGTGGGCTTCAGCCCGCCGGGGACACGCGCCGCAGGACAGATGCAACCCGCCAAGCGGAGCTGGCAGCACGCACGTCCTAAAACAGCCGCAACGGCTCTTCCTGCAACGCCGCCATCTGCTCGCGCAGGATCAGCACCTGATCGCCCCAGTAGCGCTCGCTACCGAACCAGGGAAAGCTCATCGGAAACGCCGGATCGTCCCAGCGCCGCGCCAGCCAGGCGCTGTAGTGCATCAGTCGCAGCGCCCGCAGTGCCTCGATCAGCGGCAGCTCGCGCGGGGCGAAGTCGTGGAACTCGTTGTAGCCGTCCACCAGTTCGGCCAGTTGACCGAGCCGCTCGTGACGCTCACCGGCGAGCATCATCCACAGGTCCTGCACGGCCAGGCCCGTGCGGCAGTCGTCCAGATCGACCAGATGGAAGGCGTCATCGCGCGCCAGGATGTTGCCCGGGTGGCAGTCGCCGTGCAGGCGGATGGGCGTGAAGTCGGTGCTGGCGAAGACGTCCTCGACCCGCTTGAGCAGGTCGCGCGCCACCGATTCGTAGGCCGGCAGCAGGCTGCGGGGTACGAAGCCGCCGTCGAGCAGGGTATTCAGCGAGTCGTGGCCGAAGTTCTGCACGCCCAGCGTTTCCCGGTGCGCGAACGGCCGGCTGGCGCCGATGGCATGCAGACGCCCGAGCAGTTGGCCGAGACGATACAGCTGGTCGAGATTGCCCGGCTCCGGTGCGCGCCCGCCACGTCGCGGAAACAGCGCGAAGCGAAAGCCGGCATGGGCGAACAGCGTCTTGCCCTCGCGCTCCAGCGGCGCCACCACCGGCACCTCGTGTTCGCTCAGCTCCAGGCTGAACTGATGTTCCTCGAGGATCGCCGCGTCGCTCCAGCGTGCCGGGCGATAGAACTTGGCGATCAACGGCGTTTCGCCCTCGATGCCCACCTGATAAACGCGGTTTTCGTAGCTGTTGAGCGCCAGCACGCGGGCGTCGCTGAGATAGCCGAGGCTTTCCACGGCGTCGAGGACCAGATCCGGCGTGAGGGTATCGAAGGGATGGGACATGACCGGCTCCGCAGGATGGGGCCGGTCAGTGTACGTGGGGAACACCCGCGCCGCGAATGTGCACGGCCAGCGCGGCTCCGGGGTTCGCCGGGCTGGCGCGCGTCAGTCGCCGGGCTTCGGCGTGCGCGCCAGGCAGTAGACATCGACCCGCGCCGCGCCCGCGCGCTTGAGCAGGCGGGCGAGTGCCTCGGCGGTGGCGCCGGTGGTCAGCACGTCGTCGATCAGCGCCAGGTGGCGGCCGCGCACGTCGCTGCCGGGCCTGAGGGCGAACGCCTGGCGCAGGTTGCGTCGGCGCGTGGCGGCGTCCAGCTGCTGTTGCGGCGGGGTGTCGAGCAGCCGTTCCAGCGTGCCGTCATCGAGCGCGATGGCCAGCCCGCGGTTCAGCCAGCGGGCCAGCATCTGCGCCTGGTTGAAGCCGCGCTGGCGCATCCGGCGGCGGGCCAGGGGCACCGGCAGCAACAGGTCCGGACGCGGCAGGCCATCGGCGTAGGCGTGGCGCAGATGGTGCGCCAGGCGCTCGCCCAGCAATCGACCGAACGGCCAGTGCGCCTGGTGCTTGAAGCGCGTGATCAGCGTGTCGACCGGAAAGGCGAAACGCCAGGGCACCTCGACGTGGTCGTAAGCCGGCGGTCGCTTCAGGCATTCGCCGCAGACCAGCCCGCGCACCGGCAGCGGCACGGCGCAGACCGTGCAGCGCGCGTCGAGCCAGGGCAGGTCGGCTTCGCAGGCACTGCACAGCGGATCGCCCGCGCAGGGTTCGTCGCAGAGCAGACAATACTGCTCAATAAATGACCACTTGTTCACCATGATTCCGTTCCTGGTTGACAGCGTATCGGGCTTGGCTAACCATTCCGCATCCGTGCCAGGCCGCCGAGCCGTTATTTATTACAAGGATCACCGATGAGCGCCACCGCCGCTTCCGTTACCCGCCACGACTGGACGCTCGCCGAGGTCAAGGCGCTCTTCACCCAGCCGTTCAACGATCTGCTGTTCCAGGCGCAGACCGTGCACCGCCAGCACTTCGACGCCAACCGCGTGCAGGTTTCCACGCTGCTGTCGATCAAGACCGGCGCCTGCCCGGAAGACTGCAAGTACTGCCCGCAGTCCGGTCACTACAACACCGGTCTGGATAAAGAGAAGCTGATGGAGGTGCAGAAGGTGCTGGAGGCGGCCGCCGAGGCCAAGGCCATCGGCTCGACGCGTTTCTGCATGGGCGCGGCCTGGAAGCACCCGTCCGCCAAGGACATGCCCTACGTGCTGAAGATGGTCGAGGGCGTCAAGGCGCTGGGCCTGGAAACCTGCATGACCCTCGGCAAGCTCGACCAGGAACAGACCCAGGCGCTGGCCGCCGCGGGCCTGGACTACTACAACCACAACCTCGACACCTCGCCGGAGTACTACGGCAACATCATCACCACCCGCACCTACGCCGAGCGTCTGGAGACGCTGAGCTACGTGCGCGAGGCGGGGATGAAGATCTGCTCCGGCGGCATCCTCGGCATGGGCGAGTCGCTGGACGACCGCGCCGGCCTGCTGATCCAGCTGGCCAACCTGCCGGAGCACCCGGAGTCGGTGCCGATCAACATGCTGGTCAAGGTCAAGGGCACGCCGCTGGCCGAGGAACAAGACGTCGATCCGTTCGACTTCATCCGCATGCTCGCCGTGGCGCGGATCATGATGCCGAAATCCCACGTGCGCCTGTCCGCCGGCCGCGAGCAGATGAACGAGCAGATGCAGGCCCTGGCCTTCCTCGCCGGCGCCAACTCGATCTTCTATGGCGAGAAGCTGCTGACCACCGCCAACCCGCAGGCCGACAAGGATATGCAGCTGTTCGCGCGCCTGGGCATCCAGCCGGAAGAGCGCCACGAGCACGCCGACGAGGTGCATCAGGCCGCCATCGAGCAGGCGCTGATCGAGCAGCGCGATTCCAAGCTGTTCTACAACGCGGCCGTATAAACGCAGTCGCAAGCGGCAAGCCTCAAGCTGCAAGCTCGTTGTGGCAGTGCTTGTGGCTTGCAGCTTGCAGCTTGCAGCTTGCAGCTTGGAGCTATTAGTGTCCTTCGATCTCGCCTCCCGCCTCGCCGAGCGCCGCGCCGCGCACCTTTATCGCCAGCGACCACTGTTGCAGAGCCCACAAGGGCCTGAAGTGACGGTCGACGGCGAGCGCCTGCTGGCCTTCAGCTCCAACGACTACCTGGGTCTGGCCAATCATCCCGAGGTGATCGCCGCCATGCAGCAGGGCGCCGCGACCTGGGGTGTCGGCGGCGGCGCCTCGCATCTGGTGATCGGCCACAGCACGCCGCATCACCTGCTCGAAGAAGCGCTCGCCGAGTTCACCGGGCGGCCGCGCGCGCTGCTGTTTTCCACCGGCTACATGGCCAACCTGGCGGCGGTCACCGCGCTGGTCGGGCAGGGCGACACGGTGCTGGAAGATCGCCTCAATCACGCCTCGCTGCTGGATGCGGGGCTGCTGTCCGGCGCGCGTTTCTCGCGCTACCTGCACAGCGATGCCGCCAGCCTCGCCAAGCGCCTGGAGAAAGCCGCCGGCAATACCCTGGTGGTCACCGACGGCGTGTTCAGCATGGACGGCGACCTCGCCGAGCTGCCGGCGATCTGCGCCGCAGCCCGGCAGCGCGGCGCCTGGGTGATGGTCGACGATGCGCACGGCTTCGGCCCGCTGGGCGCGAACGGCGGCGGCATCGTCGAACATTTCGGTCTGGGCATCGACGATGTGCCGGTGCTGGTCGGCACCCTCGGCAAGGCGTTCGGCACGGCAGGGGCGTTCGTCGCCGGCAGCGAAGAGCTGATCGAGACGCTGATCCAGTTCGCCCGTCCGTACATCTACACCACCAGCCAGCCGCCGGCGGTGGCCTGTGCCACACTGAAAAGCCTGGAGCTGCTGCGCAGCGAGGGCTGGCGACGGGAGCATCTGCAGCGTCTGGTGGCGCGTTTTCGCGCAGGTGCCGCGCAGATCGGCCTGACGCTGATGGATAGCCCGACGCCGATCCAGCCGGTGCTGGTCGGCAGCAGCGAGCGGGCGTTGAGGCTGTCGGCGTTGCTGCGCGAGCGCGGCATTCTGGTCGGCGCCATCCGCCCGCCGACCGTTCCGGCCGGCAGCGCACGGTTGCGGATCACCTTCACCGCGACCCATAGCGATGCGCAGCTCGAGCGCCTGCTGGAGGCGCTGGCCGACTGCTGGGCATTGCTGCCCGAGGAGCGCGACGATGCGTGAGCGACTGATTCTGCTGCCGGGCTGGGCGTTCGGCCCCGCGGCGCTCGAACCGCTGGCCGAGGTACTGCGCGAGCGCCAGCCGCACCTGCAGGTCGAGATCGCACCGCTGCCGGCGCTGGAGCAGCCGAGCGCCTGGCTCGACGAGCTGAACGCGCGCCTGCCGGCCGACGGCTGGCTGGCCGGCTGGTCGCTGGGCGGCATGCTGGCGACTCAGCTGGCGGCGCGCCGCGGCGACAACTGTCCTGGCTTGATGACGCTGTGCAGCAACCCCTGTTTCCGTGGCCGCGACGACTGGTCGGCAGCCATGCCGGCCGAGGTCTTCGATGCCTTCGAGGAAGCCTTCCGTCTGGGCCCGCAGGACACGCTCAAGCGTTTCAGCCTGCTCTGCAGCCGCGGCGCCTACGATCCGCGCACGCTGGCGCGACAGCTGCAGGTCAGTCTGCTCGACCAGCCGCAGGCGGTAGCCGCTGCCGGACTGCGCCTGCTGGCCGAACTGGATGGTCGCGCGGCGTTGCAGCGCTACGTCGGCCCGCAGCTGCACCTGTTTGCCGGCGGCGATGCGCTGGTGCCGGCGGCCGCCGCCGAGGCGCTGCTGGCCTGGTTGCCGGACGTGGAGGTCGACGTGCTGGCCAACGCCAGCCACGGCCTGCCGCTGGAGCGCGCCGAGGATGTGGCGACGGCGATGCTGGCGTTCATGGATGAGGGCGAGGATGACTGAGTCTTCCCTCGGCCAGCGCCCGGCGGGCGTACTGCCCGACAAGCGCCAGGTAGCGGCGTCCTTTTCCCGCGCCGCCGCCAGCTACGACAGCGTCGCCGCCTTGCAGCGACGGGTCGGCGGCAATCTGCTGGCGGCATTGCCGGACATGTCGCCGCCGACGCGCTGGCTCGATCTGGGCAGCGGCACCGGCTATTTCTCCCGCGCGCTGGCGGCGCGGTTCCCGCAGGCCGAGGGCGTGGCGCTGGATATTGCCGAAGGCATGCTGCGCCACGCGCGGCCGGCTGGCGGCGCGCGGCAGTTCGTCGTCGGCGACGCCGAGCACCTGCCGCTGCGCGAGGGCAGTGTCGGACTGGTATTTTCCAGCCTGGCCTTGCAGTGGTGCGAGGATTTCGCCGGGGTGCTCAGCGAAGCCCGGCGGGTCCTGCAGCCGGGCGGTACGTTCGCCTTCAGCAGCCTGTGCAGCGGCACCCTGCAGGAGCTGCGCGACAGCTGGCAGGCCGTCGATGGCCTGGCCCATGTCAATCGCTTTCGCCCACTGACCACCTACCGCACGCTGTGCGCTGAAAGCGGCCTGCGCCTGCTGGCGCTGGAGGTGCGTCCCGAGGTGCTGCATTTCGCCGATCTGCGCCAGTTGACCCATGAGCTCAAGGCGCTCGGTGCGCACAACCTCAACCCCGGACGGCCCGGCGGGCTGACCGGCCGCGCGCGTTTGCGCGCGCTGGTCGCCGCCTACGAGCAGCTGCGCCAGCCCGCGGGATTGCCGGCGACCTATCAGGTGGTCTACGGCGTGTTGCGCAAGGAGTCATGAGTTGAAGCGCGCGTTCTTCATCGCCGGCACGGATACCGATGTCGGCAAGACCACCATCGCTGCCGGTCTGCTGCATGCTGCGCGCGTGGCCGGATTGTCGACGGCGGCGGTCAAGCCGATCGCTTCCGGCTGCACGACGACGCCGCAGGGCCTGCGCAATGCCGATGCGCTCGCGCTGCAGGCCGAGTGCTGCCCGGCGCTGGACTATGCACAGGTCAATCCGTTCGCCTTCGCGCCGGCCATCGCCCCGCATATCGCCGCGCGTGAAGCCGGTGTGACGTTGAGCACCGAGGCGCTGGCCGACGCGGTACAGGCCGTACTGGATCGACGGGCCGACTTCACCCTCGTCGAGGGGGCGGGCGGCTGGCGGGTACCGCTGAACGCGCGGGAGACGCTGGCCGCCTTGCCGAATCGCCTGCAACTGCCGGTGATTCTGGTGGTGGGCGTGCGGCTGGGTTGTATCAGTCATGCGTTGCTGAGCGCCGAGGCGATCGCGCACGACGGTCTGGTGCTGGCTGGCTGGGTCGCCAATATCATCGATCCCGCCATGTCACGGCTGGAAGACAACCTCGCGACGCTCGATGAGCTGCTGCCGGCGCCCTGTCTGGGCCGCGTGCCGCGCCTGGCGGAGGCGTCGGCCGTGCAGGTCGCTGCGCACTTGCGACTGGACGCGCTGCTCGGGCAGCCTTGCCGCTGACGACACCATCTGCTTGAATGCTGGCAATCCGCCTTCGGAGTCGGCCATGCAAATCTCCAACAGCCTTCTTGGCGCCGGTCTGGGTGCCTACCAGAGCGCCCAGCAGCGCGTCGATCAGGCTGCCTCGACGATCGCCGCCGCCAGCCTGCCGACGGTCGACAGTTCCCAGGCGCTGACCGAGATCAGCGAGCAGCTGATCGAGCTGAAGCTCGGCGAGCACAACGCCGCACTCGACGCCCGCCTGATTCGCAGCGCCGATGAAATGCTCGGCACGCTGATCGATACCCAGGCCTGATTCCCGCGCGGTCCGTCGGTCGCGTCGCTTTCTCCCTTTCTCCTCTTCCGTTGACCGGCTGATTCACCGTCGCGCCGGCCCCTGCGCGTGCGTCGCGACTGCCGTCGCAACTGTCCGTTTCGCCCCTCTGCACACGTGACACCATGACCTAGCATGAAATCATCGGCCGATGAGCGGTTGCCGTGTGCCGGCTTGACATCGCCAGGGGCGAAACGTATGTTTCAAACGCTTGTTTAACTCTCCGCGCCCACCATCGACGGCCGGAATCGAATCCGCGCGGCCGGCCGCTGCCGACTGCCGCAACCAGAACTCACCGCTGAGGTTTACGCTATGCCCGACTACAAGGCCCCCTTGCGCGATATCCGCTTCGTCCGCGACGAGCTGCTCGGCTACGAAGCGCACTACCAGAGCCTGCCGGGCTGTGAAGACGCCACCCCGGACATGGTCAATGCCATCCTCGACGAAGGCGCGAAGTTCTGTGAGCAGGTGCTGGCCCCGCTGAACCGTGTCGGCGACACCGAAGGCTGTACCTGGAGCGAGTCCGGCGTGACCACTCCGACCGGTTTCAAGGAGGCCTACCAGCAGTTCGTCGAAGGCGGCTGGCCGAGCCTGGCGCATGACGTCGAGCACGGCGGTCAGGGCCTGCCCGAGTCGCTGGGCATGGCGATCAGCGAGATGGTTGGCGAATCCAACTGGTCGTGGGGCATGTACCCGGGCCTGTCGCATGGCGCGATGAATACCCTGCACGCTCACGGCACCGCCGAGCAGCAGCAGACCTACCTGACCAAGCTGGTTTCCGGTCAGTGGACCGGCACCATGTGCCTGACCGAGCCGCACTGCGGCACCGATCTGGGCATGCTGCGCACCAAGGCCGAGCCGCAGGCCGACGGCAGCTACAAGGTCACCGGCACGAAGATCTTCATTTCCGCCGGTGAGCACGACATGGCCGAGAACATCGTGCACATCGTGCTGGCCCGCCTGCCCGATGCGCCGGAAGGCACCAAGGGCATTTCGCTGTTCATCGTGCCGAAGTTCCTGCCGAACGCCGACGGCGAGGCGGGCGAGCGCAACGGTGTGTCCTGTGGCTCCCTCGAGCACAAGATGGGCATCCACGGCAACGCCACCTGCGTGATGAACTTCGACGCGGCCACCGGTTTCCTGATCGGCCCGCCGAACAAGGGCCTGAACTGCATGTTCACCTTCATGAATACCGCCCGCCTGGGTACCGCGCTGCAGGGCCTGGCCCATGCGGAAGTGGGCTTCCAGGGCGGTATTGCCTATGCCCGCGAGCGGCTGCAGATGCGTTCGCTGACCGGGCCGAAGGCGCCGGAGAAAGCCGCCGACCCGATCATCGTGCACCCGGACGTGCGTCGCATGCTGCTGACCATGAAGGCTTTTGCCGAGGGTAACCGCGCGATGCTGTACTTCGCCGCCAAGCAGGTGGACATCGTTCAGCGCAGCCAGGACGAGGAGCAGAAGAAAGCCGCCGATTCCCTGCTGGCCTTCCTCACCCCGATCGCCAAGGCGTTCATGACCGAAGTAGGCTTCGAGGCCGCCAACCACGGCGTGCAGATCTACGGTGGCCACGGCTTCATCGCCGAATGGGGCATGGAGCAGAACGTGCGTGACAGCCGTATCTCCTGCCTGTACGAAGGCACCACCGGCGTGCAGGCACTCGATCTGCTGGGCCGCAAAGTGCTGATGACCCAAGGTGAGGCGCTCAAGGGCTTCACCAGGATCGTGCACAAGTTCTGCCAGGCCAACGAAGGCAACGATGCGGTCAAGGAATTCGTCGAGCCTCTGGGCAAGCTGAACAAGGAGTGGGGCGAACTGACCATGAAGGTCGGCATGGCTGCCATGAAGAACCGCGAGGAAGTCGGCGCCGCATCGGTGGACTACCTGATGTACTCCGGCTACGCCTGCCTGGCCTACTTCTGGGCCGACATGGCGCGCCTGGCTGCCGAGAAACTGGCTGCCGGCACCGAGGAGCAGGCTTTCTACAAGGCCAAGCTGCAGACCGCGCGCTTCTACTTCGCACGCATCCTGCCGCGCACCCGCACGCATGTGGAAGCCATGCTGTCCGGAGCCGACAATCTGATGGACATGGCCGAAGAAGACTTCGCGCTCGGCTACTGATCGTCTGTGCTGCACCCGAAAGCCGCTGCTCCTGCAGCGGCTTTCGGCGTTCTGGGATCTAAAAAGGTACATTCCGAATGTGACCAATGAAAACTGATTGGTCACTAAAAGACGCTTAATCCAATTTCGGTTATTGGTTTAGACTCGCTGGAAACGGTCCACCGAGGCCGCCAATCCGTGTCTTGCGAGGATTTGCACATGGCTGATTACCAAGCGCCGCTGCGCGATATGCGCTTCGTCCTGAATGAGGTCTTCGAGGCGTCGAAGCTCTGGCAGACCCTGCCGGCGCTGGCCGAGGCGGTGGATGCCGAGACGGCTGACGCCATCCTCGAAGAAGCCGGCAAGATTACCGCCGGTACCATCGCCCCGCTGAACCGCAGCGGCGACGAGGAAGGCTGCCGCTGGGACGCCGGGCAGGTCAGCACGCCGGCGGGCTATCCCGAGGCCTATCGCCTGTACGCCGAGGGCGGCTGGGTCGGTGTCGGCGGTGATCCGGCCTATGGCGGCATGGGCATGCCCAAGGTCATCTCGGCGCAGGTGGAGGAGATGATGAACTCCGCAAGCCTGGCCTTCGGTCTGTATCCGATGCTGACCTCCGGCGCCTGTCTGTCGATTCATGCGCATGCCAGCGAGGCGCTGAAACAGCAGTATCTGCCGAACATGTACAGCGGCGTCTGGGCCGGCTCCATGTGCCTGACCGAGCCGCACGCCGGCACCGATCTGGGCATGATCCGCACACGCGCCGAGCCGCAGGCCGACGGCAGCTACAAGGTCAGTGGCACGAAGATCTTCATCACCGGCGGTGAGCACGACCTGACCGAAAACATCATCCATCTGGTGCTGGCCAAGCTGCCGGATGCGCCGGCCGGTTCGCGCGGTATCTCGCTGTTTCTGGTGCCCAAGGTGCTGGTCAACGAGGACGGCTCGCTAGGGGCGCGCAACGCCGCGTCCTGCGGCTCCATCGAGCACAAGATGGGTATCCAGGCCTCGGCCACCTGCGTGATGAACTTCGACGGCGCCACCGGCTGGATGGTTGGCGAGCCGAACAAGGGCCTGGCGGCGATGTTCACCATGATGAACTACGAGCGTCTGGGCGTCGGCATCCAGGGCCTGGCCACCGGCGAGCGTTCCTACCAGAGCGCCATCGACTACGCCCGCGAGCGCATCCAGAGCCGCGCCCCGAGCGGCCCGGTGGCGCAGGATAAGACGGCCGATCCGATCATCGTGCATCCGGACGTGCGTCGCATGCTGCTGACCATGAAAGCGTTGAATGAAGGTGGCCGCGCGTTCTCCAGCTATGTGGCGCTGCAGCTGGATATTGCCAAGTTCAGCGACGACGCCGAGGCGCGCCAGCGTGCCGATGCGCAGGTCGCCCTGCTGACGCCGGTAGCCAAGGCCTTCCTCACGGACATGGGCCTGGAGGTGACCGTGCATGGCCAGCAGGTGTTCGGCGGCCACGGCTTCATCCGCGAATGGGGTCAGGAGCAGCTGGTGCGCGACTGCCGTATCACGCAGATCTACGAAGGCACCAATGGCATCCAGGCGCTCGATCTGGTCGGCCGCAAGGTGGTGGGTAGCGGTGGCGAGCTGTATCGCAACTTTGCCGACGAGGTGCGTGGTTTCATCGCCTCTGCCGGGCAGGAACTGGCCGAGTTCATCGAGCCGCTGCAGGCCGCGCTGGATAATCTGGACGACTTGACCGCCTGGGTGCTGGAGCAGGCCAAGCAGAATCCGAACGAAATCGGCGCGGCCTCGGTGGAATACCTGCACGTGTTCGGCTACACCGCCTACGCCTACATGTGGGCGATGATGGGGCGTGCGGCACTGGGGAAGGATGATGCTTTCTACCGCAGCAAGCTCGGCACTGCGCGCTTCTTCTTCGCCCGTCTGCTGCCGCGCATTCACTCGCTGACCGCCTCGGTACGCGCCGGCAGCGCTTCGCTGTACCTGCTGGCGGCCGAGGAGTTCTGAGCGTCGGCTTAATCTGGCGGCGTAATGAAATTAATCGGCCATGTGCGTGGAACGTTTGCGCCACTACTCCGGTCCTAGAAAGCACGTCGCTGTAAGCAATCACCTACAAAGCGGATCAAGGATGGCTTGCTTGTAGGAAATTGCTTACAGCGCGTAATGCAGGATGGCTACTACTGTCTCGGCGAGGCGGTCAGTACTCTTCTGCACTCGGACCTCGGCGCAAGGTAGCGCAATCGAAAAGAAGGACGAGAACGGAGTGGCGCCAGGATGGCGCACGATCACGGATGTCAGGATTCACAGTCTGCAAAACCCCGCCTCGCGGGGTTTTTCTTTTTGTGCGCAGCGTTATCTGCGCCAGCGTCAGCCGGGTAGGCGCACACCGGTTCCACCCAGACCGCAATAGCCGCCGGGGTTCTTCGACAGATACTGCTGATGGTAGCCCTCGGCGTAGTAGAACGTCGGCGCCTGGGCGATCTCCGTGGTGATCTCGCCATAGCCGGCCTGACTGAGCTGGCGCTGGAACGCCGCCTGGCTGGCCTGCGCCTGCTCGCGCTGACTGTCGTCCAGCCAGTAGACCGCCGAGCGGTACTGCGTGCCGGTATCGTTGCCTTGGCGCATGCCGTGGGTGGGGTTGTGCGACTCCCAGAACACCGTGAGCAGCGCCTGGTAATCGATCTGCCGTGGATCGAACACCACCAGCACGGCCTCGGTGTGCCCGGTCAGACCCGAGCAGACTTCCTCGTAGGTCGGATTCGGCGTGTAGCCGCCGGCATAGCCCACCGCCGTCGTCCATACCCCGGGCTGCTCCCAGAAGCGTCGCTCGGCGCCCCAGAAGCAGCCGAGGGCGAACAGCGCCTGCTGCAGGCCGGCGGGAAACGGTGGTTGCAGCGGATGGCCGTTGACGTGATGGGCCTCGGGCACCGCCATTGGCGTGGAGCGGCCCGGCAGCGCCTGTTCGGCGGTGGGCAGCGCGTTTTGATGCACGAGAATCTGCGAGCGTAGCGGCATGGTGACAACCTCGGCCGGAGCGAAAGATGTTGCTCAGGCTACCGGAGGTCGGCAGCGTCTTGAAGCGCCGGCTGCTGTCCGGTCGCCGAGTGCGGATAGCGCTGCAATGCCTCGGGCAGGCGGGAGCCGGGGATCGGCTTGTCGAACAGGTAGCCCTGGCCGATGTCGCAGCGCTGGCGCCGCAGGAAGCCCAGCTGGGCGGGGTTCTCGATGCCTTCGGCGACGACCTTGAGACGCAGGTTGTGCGCCATCGCGATCACCGCCGAGATGATCTCCATGTCGTCCTGATTGTCGGGAATGTCCTTGATGAAGCTGCGATCGATCTTGATCACGTCGATGGGGAATTTCTTCAGGTAGCTGAGCGATGAATAACCGGTACCGAAATCGTCCATCGCCAGCGTCACGCCCAGCGCCTTGAGGCCGAGCAACTGCTGGCGGGTCTGCTCGGTGGCATCGAGCAGCAGGCCTTCGGTCAGCTCCAGCTCCAGTTGCGCGGCCGGCAGTCGTTCCTCGTGCAGGATGGCGGTCAGGGAGGCGATCAGCTCGGGGTCGGAGAACTGCTTGGGCGACAGGTTGATCGCCACCTGCGGGGCACCCAGCCCCAGCCCGGAAAGGCGCACGCCCATGCGGCAGGCTTCGCGGGCGATCCATTTGCCGATCGGGATGATCAGCCCGGTTTCCTCGGCCACGGCGATGAACTGGTCCGGGCAGATCATGCCGCGGGTGGGGTGGTTCCAGCGCAGCAGAGCCTCGACGCCCTGCAGGCGCCCCGAACGCAGGCAGAGCTTGGGCTGGTAGAACAGTTCCAGTTCGTCGTGGGCGAGTGCGCGGCGCAGGTTGTTCTCGACGAACAGCTTGTTGTTGGCCTCGGTGTGCAGCGCATCGGTGAACACCTGGAACTGGTGCTTGCCGTTGGCCTTGGCCTTGTGCAGCGCCTGGCCGGCATGCTTCATCAGCGTCTCCGGGTCGTTGCCGTGCAGCGGCGCGCAGGCCAGGCCGATCGAGCCGCTGACGCTGATCAGCTGCTTGTCGACGAACAGCGGCTTGTCGAGCGTGTGCAGCACCTGCTGCGCCAGGCGCTGGCCGGCTTCGAGGTCCATGTTGTCGAGCAGCAGGGCGAATTCGTTGCTGGCGAAGCGTGCCAGCACGCCATCGCGATTGAGGCCGTTGCGCAGGCGCAGGGCCAGGCTGGTCAGCAGACGATCGCCGGTCTGGTGACCCAGGCTGTCGTTGATCCGCTTGAAGTTGTCGATGTCCACCAGCAGCAGGCACAGCTGGGGCTTGCGCTCGTTGGCGAAGCGCTCCTCCAGGTCGCGGATGAAGCACGGGCGGTTGCCCAGGCCGGTCAGGTTGTCGGTGTAGGCCAGGCGCTCGATGTGCTGCTGGGCCAGCTTGCTCTGGGTGACGTCCTCGTAGATGCCGATGTAGTGCGTCAGCTCGCCGGCATCGTTGAATACCTTGGAGATCGACAGCTGGCCCCAGTACGGCTCGAGGTTCTTGCGACGGCTGCGGAATTCGCCCTGCCAGCTGTTGCCATGCGCCAGCGCGCAGGCCGTGTCGGACAGCAGCGCACCGAGGTTCTCCAGGCTGGTGAGCTCCGCCAGCAACTGGCCGCGCACCTCCTCGGCGGAGAACTGGGTGATCGCGCAGAAGCTCGGGTTGACGTATTCCACCCGTCCCTCGCGGTCGATCAGAATGAAGGCGCTGGCGCTCTGTTCCACCGCGCGCTGGAACAGATGCAGCATGTGGGTGGCGCTGACGCGCTGCTGGTTGGCCAGGACCTGGGCGTACTGGTCGGCGAGCTCGCCGGCGAACGCCACCTCGTCGGGCTGCCAGCGGCGTGGCGGGCCGTCGTGCTGCAGGCAGAGCAGGCCGATTATCTCGCCGCCGATGCGGATCGTGGCGCTGAGGATCGAACTGATCCCGCGCGGGATCAGCAGGTCCTGCGCCAGTCCATGCGTGCGCGGGTCGTGCAGGACGTCGCCGACATCGAGGGTGCGACTGCGGTGCAGCGTCTCGAGGTAATGCGGATACGGGGACAGATCGACCACGGCGGGATACTCGTAGCCGTCGTCGTCGCGGCGGAAGGCGGCGACCGCCTCCAGTTGCGTGCCGTTGAGCTGCCAGATGGCGGCCCTGCAGACCTCGTAGGCCTCGCAGGCGGCCTGGGTGATGAGTTCGGCGGCTTCGAGCTGCGGGTTGCCGGAGGCGTAGCGGTGACGGGCCAGGCGGACGATCAGTTGCTGCTGCGCACGCGAGCGCACCAGCTGATCCAGCTGCTCATCGCGTGCGGGCGGGTCGAGCATGGTGTGCATGCCGGAGGTGGCGCGATCGAGCGGCGTCGCGGCGGCCGGTTTGCCGACGATCAGATAGCCGGCCAGCAGTTCGCGACCGTATTTGCGGCAGCGTTCGCCCACTTCGGTCAGCGCGAGCGTGCCCCGCGGTGTGTGCAGATGGTATTCGACGCAATAATGCGACTGGATCAGCAGCTGCTGCTGGATGTTGTCGTGCAGCTGGTGCCGGGCGTACGGCTCCATCAGGCTCGCGTAGGGTGAGTCGATCAGCGAGCACAGCTCGTTGGCCGCCACGTCGAAGTGGCGCTCGCAGGCCGGGTCCAGGTAGAGCAGCAGCCAACTGGCCTCGTTCAGACGCTCGAAACGCAGCATTCCCAGCCTGGAGGGCACTGGCAACTGCATCACAACCTCAGGCGCCAGACGGCTGGCGGCATCGGGATGTATTTTCATCGAGCGCTTGGCTTCCAGTATGCTGGCCGGACCGGCCGATTGCGCTGTTGCACTGCTACAGCGGACGTCAAGGATGGCAAAATAATATTAACTTCGAGCAAGGGTGCATCATGCGACAGAGGCTGACAAGTCGGTGGTTGAAGTTATTGGCAGCGTTGATCAGCAGCTATGTTGCCCTGCACGCGCATGCCGCCGAACCGGTGCAATTGAATGGCGGTGAAGCCGAGCGCTACCTGTCCGCGCTGATGTCCCGCTACGGCCTGCCCGGCGAGCGCGACGCGCTGTTGGCGCACGGCAACGGTCTGCTCAATCGCTATGCGCTGCGGGTCGCCTATCAGATCGGTGTCGCCAATCCGCAGGATCTCAGTTACCGCCTGAGTGTCGGCGAGTCCGGCGAGCTGCGGGTCCGCGAAGAGGTGCGTGGCCCGGGCAACGGCATCGCGGTACGCAATCGCAGCCTGTCGGTGTTCGGCCTCGATCCCTACCTGAGCTATCGCTGCCAACCGCAGGGGCTGGTGTGCATCATCGACAGCCCCGCCGACGGCACGCCGCTGGTCACCATCCGGCGCGATCCGGAGGGTGCCGAAGAGCTGGCCAAGGTGCTGTCGTTTCTTATCCGTAATCTGCAGAAGGGCTAGCAGGCTGTTGAAAAACTACCTGCGTAGCCATTGCGGCGTTAAAAACAGGCTGCCTCGCCTACGTTTTTCAACAGCCTGCTGGCTGCCAGAGCCGCCGGGCGTGCAAACGAAAACGCCGCATCCTGTGAGGGATGCGGCGTTTTTTCGTTGCGGCGCGGTTACAGCAGCAGCGTGCGGATATCCGCCAGCAGTTCCGACAGGCGCTTGGTGAAGCGCGCGGCGGCGGCGCCGTTGATCACCCGGTGATCGTAGGACAGCGACAGCGGCAGCATCAGGCGCGGCTGGAAGGCCGAACCATCCCACACCGGCTGCATGGTGGCCTTGCTGACACCGAGGATCGCCACCTCCGGCGCATTGACGATCGGCGTGAAGCCGGTACCGCCGATGTGGCCGAGGCTGGAGATGGTGAAGCAGGCACCCTGCATGGCGTCCGGCGAGAGCTTCTTGGTGCGCGCCTTCTCGGCCAGCTCGGCGGCCTCGCCGGCCAGCTGCAGCAGGCTCTTCTGGTCGACGTTGCGGATCACCGGGACCATCAGGCCGTCCGGGGTATCCACCGCGAAGCCCACGTGCACGTACTTCTTGCGAATCAGCGCCTTGCCGCTGGGGGCCAGGGAGCTGTTGAAGTCCGGCAGTTCGCGCAGCAGATGCGCACAGGCCTTGAGCAGCAGCGGCAGCACGGTCAGCTTGACGCCGGCCTTCTCGGCGGCGGCTTTCTGCGCCACGCGGAAGGCTTCCAGCTCGGTGATGTCGGCCGATTCGAACTGCGTGACATGCGGCACGTTCAGCCAACTGCGATGCAGGTTGGCCGCGCCGATCTGCATCAGGCGGCTCATCTCGACTTCTTCGATCTCGCCGAACTTGCTGAAGTCCACCGCCGGGATCGGCGGAATGCCGGCGCCACCGCTGGCGGCGACAGCGGTCTGCGGACCTTGCTGCAGCATGCTCTTGACGTACTGCTGCACGTCTTCCTTGAGGATGCGGCCCTTCGGACCGCTACCGGTGACCGCCGCCAGCTCGACGCCGAACTCACGCGCCAGCTGACGCACGGCCGGGCCGGCATGCACCTTGGCGCCGTCGCGGCTGGGCGCGCCAACCGGCTTGGCCGCTTCGGCCTGTGCGGTGGGCGCCGGCTTGCGATCGGCCTCGGCAGGCTCGGCCGGGGTGGGCGGAGCCGCTGCCGGAGCCGGCGTCGCGGCTGCGGCGCCCTGGACCTTGAGGGTCAGGATCAGGTCGCCGGTGCCGACTTCGTCGTTCAGCTTGATCGTCACGCTCTCCACCACGCCGGCGGCCGGCGAGGGGATTTCCATGCTGGCCTTGTCGGATTCCAGCGTCAGCAGGCTCTGCTCGGCTTCGATATGGTCGCCAGGCTTGACGTACAGCTCGATGACGCGGGCCTTGCCCGACGAGCCGATGTCCGGCACATGGACCTGCTGGCTCTGCTCGGTGCCGCCCGCCGCTGCCGGCGCCGGTTCGGCACTGGCGGCCGGAGCGCTGCTGGCTGCGGCTGCGGCTGCGGCAGGCGCCGGGGCCGCTTGTGCGGCCGGTTCGGCCGGCGCCTCGGCACTGGCTTCGCCGCCGTCGCTTTCCAGCTCCAGCAATTCGTCGCCTTCCTTCAGGCGATCGCCCAGCTTGACCTTCAGCGCCTTGATCACCCCGGCCTTGGGCGCCGGGATTTCCATGCTGGCCTTGTCCGACTCGAGGGTCAGCAGGCTCTGCTCGGGCTCGATGCGGTCACCGACCTTGACGAACAGTTCGATGACCTCGCCTTCGCCGCTGCCGATGTCAGGTACGCGAATCAATTCACTCATGGCTTCGCTCCTCAGCAGTCCAGCGGGTTGGGTTTGTCGGCGTTGATGCCGAACTTGACGATGGCTTCGGCCAGTACCTTGGCTTCCATCTCGCCGCGTGCGACCAGCTGTTCCAGCGTGGCCAGCACGACCCAGTTGCGGTCCACTTCGAAGTGATGACGCAGCTTCTTGCGCGTGTCGCTGCGGCCGAAGCCGTCGGTGCCGAGCACGCGGAATTCCTTGCACGGAACCCACTGGCGGATCTGGTCGGCGAACAGCTTCATGTAGTCGGTCGAGGCCACCACCGGGCCCTTGCGACCGGCCAGGCACTGCTCGACGTACGACTGACGCGGCTTCTCGTGCGGGTGCAGGAGGTTCCAGCGGTCCACGGCGAGGCCTTCGCGGCGCAGTTCGTTGAAGCTCGGTACGCTCCAGACGTCGGCGGCGACGCCGTAGTCCTCGCGCAGCATCTTCGCCGCCTCGCGCACTTCGCGCAGGATGGTGCCCGAACCGAGCAGCTGGACGTGATGCGCGGCGTCCATCTTGTCTTCTTCGAGCAGGTACATGCCCTTGATGATGCCTTGCTCGACGCCCTCAGGCATGGCTGGCTGCTGGTAGGCCTCGTTCATCACGGTGATGTAGTAGAAGATGTTCTGCTGCTCTTCGGTCATCTGCCGGATGCCTTCACGGATGATCACCGCCAGCTCGTAGCCGTAGGTGGGATCATAGGTGCGGCAGTTCGGGATGGTCGAAGCGAGGATGTGGCTGTGGCCGTCCTCGTGCTGCAGGCCTTCGCCGTTGAGCGTGGTGCGACCGGCGGTGCCGCCGATCAGGAAGCCGCGCGCCTGGCTGTCGCCGGCCGCCCAGGCGAGGTCGCCGATGCGCTGGAAGCCGAACATCGAGTAGAACACGTAGAACGGCAGCATCGGCTGGTTGTGGTTGCTGTAGGCGGTCGCCGCGGCAATCCAGCTGGACATGGCGCCGGCCTCGTTGATGCCTTCCTCGAGGATCTGGCCCTTCTTGTCCTCGCGGTAGAACATCACCTGATCCTTGTCCACCGGCTGATACAGCTGGCCGACCGAGGAGTAGATGCCGAGCTGGCGGAACATGCCTTCCATGCCGAAGGTGCGCGCCTCGTCCGGAATGATCGGGACGATGCGCTTGCCCAGGTCCTTGTCCTTGATCAGCTGCGCCAGCACGCGGACGAAGGCCATCGTGGTGGAGATTTCGCGATCGCCGGAACCGTCGAGGATCGCCTTGAGGGTTTCCAGCGGCGGCGTCGGGATGCTGAAGCTCTTGGTGCGCCGCTGCGGCACGAAGCCGCCGAGCGCCTCGCGCTTCTTCTGCAGGTACTTGGCTTCCGGGCTGTCCGGCTCCGGCTTGTAGAACGGCAGGTCCTTGAGCTGGTCGTCGGCGATCGGCACACCGAAGCGGTCGCGGAAGACCTTCAGGCTTTCGACGTCGACCTTCTTGACGTTGTGCGCGATGTTCTGCGCCTCGCCCGAGCCGGTGCCGTAGCCCTTGATGGTCTTGGCCAGAATGACGGTCGGCTGGCCCTTGTGGTGGACCGCCTGGTGGTAGGCCGCGTACACCTTGAACGGGTCATGGCCGCCACGGTTGAGCTTCCAGACTTCGTCGTCGGAGAGGTCGCTGACCATTTCCAGCAGCTCGGGACGCGCACCGAAGAAGTGCTCGCGCACGAAGGCACCGTTGTTGGCCTTGTAGTTCTGGTAGTCGCCGTCGACCACTTCCTCCATGCGCGCCTGCAGCAGGCCGGCTTCGTCCTTGGCGAACAGCGGGTCCCACAGGCGGCCCCAGATGACCTTGACGACGTTCCAGTCGGCGCCGCGGAAGTTGCCTTCCAGTTCCTGGATGATCTTGCCGTTGCCGCGCACCGGGCCATCGAGACGCTGCAGGTTGCAGTTGATGACGAAGATCAGGTTGTCCAGCTTCTCGCGGCCGGCCAGGGAGATGGCGCCGAGCGATTCCGGCTCGTCGGTCTCGCCGTCGCCGAGGAAACACCAGACCTTCTGCTTGCCGGCCGGGATGAAGCCGCGGCTTTCCAGGTACTTCATGAAGCGTGCCTGGTAGATCGCCTGGATCGGGCCGAGGCCCATCGACACGGTGGGGAACTGCCAGAAGTCCGGCATCAGCCACGGGTGCGGGTAGGAGGGCAGGCCGCCGCCGTCGGTTTCGCGGCGGAAGTTGTTCAGCTGCTCCTCGCTGATGCGGCCTTCGAGGAAGGCGCGGGCGTAGATGCCGGGCGAGGCGTGGCCCTGGAAGTAGATCAGGTCGCCGCCGTGCTCTTCGGTCGGAGCCTGGAAGAAGTAGTTGAAGCCGATGTCGTAGAGCGTCGCGCTGGAGGCGAAGGTGGAAATGTGGCCGCCCAGGTCCGGGTCGGCGACGTTGGCGCGCATCACCATCGCCAGGGCATTCCAGCGCACCAGCGAGCGGATGCGGCGTTCCATGAACAGGTCGCCGGGCATGCGTGCTTCGTGGGTGACGGGGATGGTGTTGCGGTACGGCGTGGTGATCGCGTAGGGCAGCTGGGTACCACTGCGGGTGGCCAGCTCGCCCATCCGGGTCATCAGATATTGGGCGCGTTCTTCACCCTCACGGTCGAGGACGGACTCCAGGGCGTCCAGCCATTCCTGGGTTTCGACGGGATCGAGATCTTGCATGGCTTGCTCCAGGGCGGAAAGGCTTCCAGAATCGGTTGCCTACTGCACGCCCCCGCTTTTTGGGCAGGGACGTATATATGTTCTTGGATATGCCGGGGTAGGCCGGTCGTCTGTAGTTTTACTACAAAACTGCGCGGCAATCAGCCCCCTGCGGCATTCTTTAGTAGTAAAACTACAGTCTCAGGGCGCGGCCATACTTCCAAAGTGGTACTTGCGCGGCTCTAGCTCGCGCGATCCGCTGTACCTGACGGTGACAAAAGGAAATGACTACATGAGCCTGCCTACACTGGCTGCATTGCCTGTTTCACTTCAGCCTTTTGTCAGTCGGGCGCAGGAGATGTTCCTGCGCGTCCTTGGCGAATCGTCCGAGCAGATGCTGGCGGCGTGGACCACCGGCCGGCGCGAAACATTCGGCCGCGTCTGCGCCGCCAGCGATTTTGTCAGCGAACAGGTTAGCCGAGATCCGCAGATGCTGCTGGAGCTGGCCGAAACGGGGCTGCTGGAGCGGGCCCTGGCGCCCGGCGAGATGCGCGCCCTGCTGGCGGCGGCGCTGGCCGAGTGCGACAGCGAGGATGCGCTGGCGGTGTCGTTGCGGCGCTTTCGCAATCGTCATCAGGTACGCATCGTCTGGCGCGATCTGGCGCGTCAGGCGGATCTGGCGAGAACCTGCCGCGAGCTGTCGGAGATGGCCGATGCCTGCGTCGATCTCGCCTACCAGTGGCTTTACGCCCGTCATTGCGAGCAGTTCGGCGTGCCGACCGGAAGCCGCTCCGGCCGGCAGCAGCATCTTGTAGTGCTCGGCATGGGCAAGTTGGGCGCGCACGAACTCAACCTGTCGTCGGACATCGACCTGATCTTCGGCTACCCGGAAGGCGGCGAAACCGTCGGCGCCAAGCGGTCGCTGGACAACCAGGAGTTCTTCGTGCGGCTCGGCCAGCGCCTGATCAAGGCGCTGGACGCCATCACCGTCGACGGCTTCGCCTTCCGCGTCGACATGCGCCTGCGCCCCTACGGCTCGTCCGGGCCGCTGGTGTTCAGTTTCAATGCGCTGGAGCAGTACTACCAGGACCAGGGGCGCGACTGGGAACGCTACGCGATGATCAAGGCGCGCGTGGTCGCCGGCGATCAGCAGGCGGGCCGGGAGCTGCTGAAGATGCTGCGGCCGTTCGTCTACCGGCGCTACCTGGACTTCTCCGCCATCGAAGCGCTGCGCAGCATGAAGCAGCTGATCCAGCAGGAGGTCCGTCGCAAGGGCATGGCCGGCAACATCAAGCTGGGGGCCGGCGGCATCCGCGAAGTGGAGTTCATCGCCCAGGCCTTCCAGCTGATCCACGGCGGTCGTGACCTCAGCCTGCAGCAGCGGCCGCTGCTGGATGTGCTGGCGACGCTGGCGGCGCAGGGCTACCTGCCGCCGGCGGCGGTCGACGAGTTGCGCGAAGGCTACGAATTCCTGCGCTACACCGAGCATGCGCTGCAGGCGATCGCCGACCGGCAGACGCAGATGCTGCCGGAAAACGACATCGACTGCGCGCGCGTCGCCTTCATGCTCGGCTTCGACGACTGGACGGCCTTCCATGAGCGCCTGCTGCACTGGCGTGGGCGCATCGACTGGCATTTCCGCCAGGTCATCGCCGACCCCGACGAGGACGTCAGCGAGGACGGCGAGCTGCCTGACGGCGGCGACTGGCTGGCGCTGTGGCAGCAGGACTGGGACGAGGACTTCGCCGCCAGCCAGCTGGCCGAGGCCGGTTTTCGCGACGGCCCGGCGGCCTGCCAGCGTCTGGCGCTGCTGCGCAACGGCAAGCAGGTACGCACCATGCAGCGGCTCGGCCGCGAGCGGCTGGATGCCTTCATTCCGCGTCTGCTGGGGCTGATCGTCGAGCAGGACGATCCCGATCTGGTGCTCGAGCGCGTGCTGCCGCTGGTCGAGGCGGTCGCCCGGCGTTCGGCCTATCTGGTGCTGCTCAGCGAAAACCCGCACGCGCTGCGGCGTCTGCTCGAACTGTGCGCCGCGAGCCCGTGGATCGCCGAGCAGATCGCGCGCTTTCCCTCGCTGCTCGATGAGTTGCTCAACGCCGGGCGCCTGTACAGCCCGCCGCAGGCGCCGGAGCTGGCTGCCGAGCTGCGCGAGCGACTGATGCGCATCCCCGAGGACGACCTGGAGCAGCAGATGGAAGCGCTGCGTCACTTCAAGCTGGCGCATCGGCTGCGCGTCGCGGCCTCGGAGATCGCCGGCACGTTGCCGCTGATGAAGGTCAGCGATTATCTGACCTGGCTGGCCGAGGCGGTGCTGAAGGAAGTGCTGATGCTCGCCTGGCGCTACATGGTCGCCCGCCACGGCGTGCCGCGGCGCAGCGACGGCACGCCGTGCGATCCGGGATTCGTCATCGTCGGCTACGGCAAGGTCGGCGGGATCGAGCTGGGGCATGGCTCGGACCTCGATCTGGTGTTCATCCACGACGGTGATCCGGCGGTCGAAACCGATGGCGCCAAGCCCATCGACAGCGCGCAGTTCTTCACTCGCCTGGGCCAGCGCATCATTCATCTGCTGACCACCCAGACCCCCTCCGGCCAGCTGTATGAAGTGGATATGCGCCTGCGCCCATCCGGCGCGGCGGGCCTGCTGGTCGGCTCGCTGGCTGCCTTCGAGCGCTACCAGAGCCAGGAGGCCTGGACCTGGGAACATCAGGCGCTGGTGCGCGCGCGGGTGTTGGCCGGCTGTGCGCGGCTGACCGCCGACTTCGAGCGGGTGCGCGCGGCGGTGCTGGGGCGCGCGCGCGATCTCGATGCGCTGCGCCGCGAAGTCAGCGAGATGCGCGCCAAAATGCGCGACAACCTCGGCACCCGCTCCAGTCATGCCGGCGTCGATGACAACGCGTTCGAGGCAGTGGCCGAGTTCAATCTCAAGCAGGATGCCGGTGGTATCGTGGATATCGAATTTATGGTGCAATACGCCGCTTTGGCGTGGTCGCACCAGCATCCCGAACTGCTGCGCTATACCGATAACATCCGCATTCTCGATGGGTTGGAGCAGGCCGGGCTGATGACCGGCGATGAGGTCCGGCTGCTGCAGGACGCCTACAAGGCCTACCGTGCGGTCGCCCACCGGCAATCACTGCAGAAGCAGCCCGGAGTGGTGAGTGGGGATCAATTCCACGACGAGCGCCGCGCGGTCATGCGTATCTGGCGCGAGCTGGGGCTCGAGTGAAGCCCTTCGTCGGGCTACCAAGCAATTTCGAATTCTGAGGAGCTGGCAACGATGTCGATGGCCGATCGTGATGGCGTGATCTGGTATGACGGTGAACTGGTGCAGTGGCGCAACGCGACCACCCACGTGCTGACCCACAGCCTGCACTACGGCATGGGTGTGTTTGAGGGTGTGCGGGCCTACAACACGCCGCAGGGCACCGCGATCTTCCGTCTGGAAGCGCACACCGACCGCCTGTTCGACTCCGCCCACATCATGGGCATGAAGATTCCGTTCACCAAGGCCGAGATCAACGAAGCCGCCCGCGCCGCAGTGCGCGAGAACGGCCTGGAGAGCGCCTACATCCGCCCGCTGGCCTTCTACGGCTCGGAAGGCATGGGCATTCGCGCCGACAACCTGAAGGTGCACGTGATCGTCGCCGCCTGGCACTGGGGCGCGTACATGGGTGACGAGGCGCTGGAGAACGGCATCAAGATCCGCACCAGTTCCTTCACTCGCCACCACGTCAACATCACCATGACCCGCGCCAAGTCCAGCGGCAGCTACGTCAACTCGATGCTGGCGCTGCAGGAAGCGGTCTCCGGCGGTGCCGACGAGGCGCTGCTGCTGGATCCGGAAGGCTACGTGGCCGAGGGTTCGGGCGAGAACATCTTCATCGTCAAGAATGGCGTGATCTACACCCCGGAAGTCACCGCGTGCCTGAACGGCATCACCCGTGGCACCGTGCTGACCCTGGCGCGCGAGATGGGCATCGAGATCGTCGAGAAGCGCATCACCCGCGATGAGGTGTACATCGCCGACGAGGCCTTCTTCACCGGCACCGCCGCCGAAGTCACGCCGATCCGCGAAGTCGACGGCCGCCAGATCGGCATCGGCCGCCGCGGCCCGGTGACCGAGAAACTGCAGAAGGCCTACTTCGACCTGGTCACCGGCAAGACCGATGCCCACGCCGAATGGCGCACGTTGGTCAAGTGAAGCTGCAAGCTTCAAGCGGCAAGCCGCAAGTCGCTCCGCGCTGCTTCTGCTTGCAGCTTGAGGCTTGAGGCTTGCCGCTATGAACATACTGATCGTAGGTCCCAGCTGGGTCGGCGACATGGTGATGGCGCAGACGCTGTTCGTCTGTCTCAAACAGCGCCATCCCGACTGCCAGATCGACGTGCTGGCGCCCGAGTGGAGCCGGCCGATCCTCGAGCGCATGCCCGAAGTGCGCCAGGCGCTGAGCTTTCCGCTCGGCCACGGCGTGCTCGACCTGGCGACCCGGCGCAAGGTCGCTCAGGGCCTGCGTGGCCAGTATCAGCAGGCCATCCTGCTGCCCAACTCGCTGAAGTCCGCGTTGGTGCCGTTCCTCGCCGGGATTCCCCAGCGCACCGGCTGGCGCGGCGAAATGCGCTTCGGCCTGCTCAACGATATCCGCAAGCTCGACAAGCAGCGCTATCCGCTGATGATCGAGCGCTTCATGGCGCTGGCGTACGAGCCGGATGCCGAGCTGCCCCGACCCTATCCGCACCCGTCGCTGCGTATCGATGCGACGACGCGTGCGGCGGCGCTGGCGCGCTTCGGCCTGAGCGTCGAACAGCCGGTGCTGGCGCTGTGTCCCGGTGCCGAGTTCGGCGAATCCAAGCGCTGGCCGGCCGAGCACTTCGCCCAGGTTGCCGAGGCGAAAATCCGCGAAGGCTGGCAGGTCTGGCTGTTCGGCTCGAAGAACGACCATGCGGTCGGCGAAGACATCCGCGCGCGACTGATTCCCGGGCTGCGCGAGGAGGCCGTGAATCTGGCCGGCGAAACCAGCCTGGCCGAGGCGATCGATCTGCTGTCCTGCGCCGAGGCGGTGGTGTCCAACGATTCGGGACTGATGCACGTGTCCGCCGCGCTCGGTCGTCCGCTGGTGGCGGTGTACGGCTCGACCTCGCCGGCGTTCACCCCGCCGTTGTCCGAGCAGGTCGAGGTTGTGCGCCTGGGCCTGGAGTGCAGCCCCTGCTTCGAGCGCACCTGCCGATTCGGCCATACCAACTGCCTGCGCGAACTGGACCCGGCCCGCGTGATCGAGGCGCTGGGGCGCCTGCTGCCGCAGCCGGTCGAGGTGCGCTGATTGAAGGTACTGCTGGTCAAGACCTCTTCGCTGGGTGACGTCGTGCATACCCTGCCGGCGCTCACCGACGCGCAGCGGGCCATTCCCGGCATCCGCTTCGACTGGGTGGTGGAGGAAGGCTTCGCCGAGATTCCCGCCTGGCATCCGGCGGTGGATCGGGTGATTCCGGTGGCTATCCGCCGCTGGCGCAAGCATCCGCTGCAGACCCTGCGTTCCGGTGAGTGGCGCCGCTTCAAGGCGTGCCTGCGCGAAACCCGCTACGACCTGGTGATCGACGCTCAGGGCCTGCTGAAAAGCGCCTGGCTGACCCGTCACGTCAAGGCGCCGGTGGCCGGCCTGGACCGTGATTCTGCCCGCGAACCGCTGGCCGCGCGCTTCTACGACCGCAGTTACGCCGTGCCGCGCGAGCAACATGCGCTGGAGCGGGTGCGCCAGCTGTTCGCCCAGGCGCTCGGTTATCCGCTGCCGGCCGGCATTGGCGACTACGGGCTGGATCGCGCGCGAATGGCCGCGCCGGACGAACAGCCGTACCTGCTGTTCCTCCATGGCACCACCTGGCCGAGCAAGCACTGGCCGGAAGCCTACTGGCGCGAGCTGGCCGAGCGCATGAGCGATGCCGGCTGGGCGATCCGCCTGCCGTGGGGCAACGCCGAGGAACAGGCCCGCGCCGAACGTATCGCCGACGGCATCGGCAACGCAGCGGTGCTACCGAAGCTGAATCTGGCGGGCATCGCCCGGGTGATCGCCGGTGCGCGCGCCTGCGTCGCGGTGGATACCGGCCTCGGGCATCTGGCGGCGGCGCTGGATGTGCCGAGCATTTCGCTCTATGGTCCGACGCTGCCCGGGCGCGTCGGCGCCTACGGGCGCTCGCAGGTGCACCTGTGCGCCAGCGGGCCGAACGCCGGCAGCGGCGACCGCCACAAGCCCTGTTTCGACGAGCTGCGCCCCGAGCGCGTCGTCGCCGAATTGAATGCCCTGCTGCGGGCCACGGAGTCCGACTGATGCAACTGGCGTTCATCCTCTACAAGTACTTCCCCTTCGGTGGGCTGCAGCGCGATTTCATGCGCATCGCCCTGGAATGCCAGCGCCGCGGCCATGCCGTCCGCGTCTACGCGATGATCTGGGAAGGCGAAGTGCCGGCCGGCTTCGAGGTGCTGATCGCGCCGGTCAAGGCGTTGTTCAACCACACCCGCAACGAACGCTTCACCGCCTGGGTCGAGGCCGACCTGGCGCAGCGCCCGGTGGATCGCGTGATTGGCTTCAACAAGATGCCGGGGCTCGACGTCTACTACGCCGCCGACCCCTGCTTCGAGGACAAGGCGCAGACCCTGCGCAACCCGATCTACCGGCGTTGGGGGCGCTACAAGCATTTCGCCGAGTACGAGCGCGCGGTGTTCGACCCGCAAGCGAAGACCGAGATCCTGATGATCTCCGAGGTGCAGCAGCCGTTGTTCGTCAAGCACTACGGCACCCCGGCCGAGCGTTTTCACCTGCTGCCACCGGGCATCGCCGCGGACCGCCGCGCGCCGGCCAATGCCGCAGCGATCCGCGCCGAGTTCCGCCAAGAATTCGAGCTGCGCCCCGACGAGCTGCTGCTGGTGCAGATCGGCTCCGGCTTCAAGACCAAGGGCGTCGATCGCAGCCTCAAGGCGCTCGCCGCGCTGCCGCGCGAGCTGAAGCAGCGCACCCGGCTGCTGGTGATCGGCCAGGACGATCCCAAGCCGTTCAAGCTGCAGGCCAAGGCGCTGGGCGTTTCCAGCATGGTCGAGTTCCTCAAGGGGCGCAGCGACATCCCGCGCTTCCTGCTCGGCGCCGACCTGCTGATCCACCCGGCTTACAACGAGAACACCGGCACCGTGCTGCTGGAAGCGCTGGTCGCCGGCTTGCCGGTGCTGGTCACCGATGTCTGTGGCTACGCGCACTACATCGAGGATGCCGCCTGCGGCTGTGTGG
The DNA here is from genome assembly GCA_000263395.1 of Stutzerimonas stutzeri TS44. GTDB lineage: Bacteria > Pseudomonadota > Gammaproteobacteria > Pseudomonadales > Pseudomonadaceae > Stutzerimonas > Stutzerimonas stutzeri_C. The sequence continues at coordinate 136,246 of AJXE01000002.1, read as the reverse complement.
TGCCCAGCCCGTTCGAGCAGGCGACGCTCGATCGACTGCTGGCGCAGACGCTTGCCGACGACGAGCAGCGCGCGCGCTGGCGGCGCAACGCGCTGGCCTATGCCGAAACCGCGGACCTCTACTCCATGCCGCAGAAGGCAGCCGACGTGATCCTCGGGGGCGGCCATGCCTGATGTCATCAGCATCGCAGCGCGGATTGCTCCCGCCCCACGGACTGACGTGATTCAGGGGGGGCGTTGCTGATGTCACGCCTGATCCTCGCCGAACCGTTCAAGAGCCTGTGGGCCGGGCGTGACGCCTTCGCCGAAGTGGAGCGCCTGCAGGGCCAGGTCTACCGCGAGCTGGAAGGCCGCCGCACGCTGCGCACGGAGGTCGATGGGCGCGGCTACTTCGTCAAGATTCATCGCGGCATCGGTTGGGGCGAGATCGTCAAGAACCTGCTCACCGCCAAGGCTCCGGTACTCGGCGCCGGCCAGGAATGGCGGGCGATCCAGCGCCTGCACGAAGTCGGCGTACCGACCATGACCGCCGTGGCCTATGGCGAGCGCGGCGTCAATCCGGCCAGCCAGCATTCGTTCATCGTCACCGAGGAGCTGGCGCCGACCGTCAGCCTCGAGGATTTTTCGGCGAACTGGCGCGAGCAGCCGCCTGCACCGGTGCTCAAGCGTGCGCTGATCGACGAGGTGGCGAACATGGCCGGCACCATGCACCGCGCCGGGGTCAATCATCGCGACTTCTATATCTGCCATTTCCTCCTGCACACCGATCACCCCGTGACCGCCAGCGAGCTGCGCCTGTCGCTGATCGATCTGCACCGCGCCCAGACTCGTCGCCAGACGCCGCGTCGCTGGCGCGACAAGGACCTGGCCGGGCTGTACTTCTCGGCGCTGGGTATCGGCCTGACCCGCCGCGACAAGCTGCGCTTCCTGCGCGGTTATTTCCGCCGCCCGTTGCGCGAGATCCTGGCCGACGAGGCGCGCCTGCTCGCCTGGCTGGAGCGCAAGGCCGAGCGGCTGTCCAGCCGCTATGCGCGCAAGTACGCGCCGGGAGCGCAGTCGTGAGCGGCTGGCAGCTCGCATCCGACATGCCAGTCGCGGCGGCCCGGGCCTTCGCCGATCTGCCGGCGGTGTTCGCGCTGAGTGGCGAGGCAATCGCCAGCGATCCGTTATCCGAGGTGATCCGCGTCGAATGCGGCGGCCTGCGCTACTACGTCAAACGCTACTGGGCGGCAGGCAAGGGGTTGCGGCGCTTTCTCGGGCGTCCGCGGGTCAAGGCCGAGTGGCAGAACCTGCGGCACTTCGCGCGCTGGGGCATTCCCGTCGCGCCGGTGGTGGCCTGGGGGCTGGAGCGCCGTGGTGGCGCATTCCTGCGTGGCGCGCTGATCACGCTGGAAGTGCCCAACACCGTTGACATGGCGGCAATGGCGGCGACACGCGACCCGCGCCTGGCCGATCGTCACTGGGTGGCGCGCATCAGTCGCCAACTGGCACATGCCACCCGCACCCTGCATGACCATCGCTTCGCCCACAACGACCTGAAATGGCGCAACCTGCTGGTCAACGAGGACGGTGAGCTGTTCCTGATCGACTGCCCCTCGGGCAACTTCTGGTGGGGGCCGTTCCTGCGCCGGCGCATCGTCAAGGACCTGGCCTGCCTGGACAAGGTCGCCAAGTACCATTTGAGCCGCACCCAGCGCCTGCGCTTCTACCTGCAGTATCAGCGGCGCGAGCGACTAGTCCCGGCGGATCGGGACATTGTTCGTCAGGTTCTCGGCTACTTCGAGGGGCGTGAATGAGGCAGGGGCGGCAGATTGAGTTTTCTCGCGATGCCAGCACCGGCGTGCTGATCATCCCCAGCTGGCTGGAACGCATCGCCGGCCGCCGGCGCAATTAAGGTGGCACGCACATGAAGCTGAACGAACTGACCCGCGCCGGCCGCTCGCCGGCGCTGCCGCTGACGCTTGTGCTGCCCGCCGGCGAGCTGCGCGTGTTGCAGTGGTTGCGCGTGCTGCCGGGGCAGCGCTATGTCGGCCGCGCCGAATGGCAGGGGCGCGCGGTGCTGGCCAAGCTGCTGGTCGGCGCCAGGGCCGAACGCCATTTCCAGCGCGAGCGTCAGGGTGCCCGCCTGCTGGCTGAGCAGGGCATGAGCCCCCCGGCGTTGCTCGCCGAGGGCTTCGAGGCCGGGCAGGGCGGCTGGCTGCTGTTCGACTTCCTCACCGGCGCCGAAAGCCTGGAGCAGGCCTGGTGTGCGGTGGCGCACGAGCCTGCGTTGTCCGATGCCCAGCAGGCGGTGTTGGGCGAAGCGCTGGGCGCCATCGCGCAGCTGCATGCGCGCGGCCTGTGGCAAGGCGATCTGCACTTGGACAATCTGCTGCGGCATGACGGCCATCTATTCATCATCGACGGCGGCGGCGTACAGGCGCAGACCCCGGGCCAGCCGCTGGCACGCGACCAGGTGCTGGCCAACCTCGGGGTGTTCTTCGCACAACTGCCGGCGAGCCTGGAGCCGTTCATCGAAGAGCTGCTGGTGCATTACATCCTGGTCAACGGCGAACACGCGCTGCCGCTGGAAGCCCTGCTGCGGGAAGTCGCCAGCGTACGGCGCTGGCGGCTGCGTGACTACCTCGGCAAGCTTGGTCGCGACTGCTCGCTGTTCAGCGCCAGGCGTAGCCTGGGCGAGCTGCGCATCGTCCGTCGCAGCGAGGCGGCGGCGCTGGAAAGCCTGCTGGCCGCACCGGACGTGGCGCTCGAGTCGGGACACGCATTGAAGCGCGGCGGCAGCGCCAGCGTGGCTTTGATCGAGGCGGCCGGGCGGCCGCTGGTCATCAAGCGCTACAACATCAAGGGCCCGGGTCACTGGCTGCGCCGCTGCTGGCGGCCGAGCCGTGCCTGGCACAGCTGGGTCGAGGGCAATCGGCTGGACTTTCTCGGCATCGCCACGCCACGACCGCTGGCCATGCTGGAACGGCGCTGGCTGGGCCTGCGCCGGCGCAGCTATCTGATTACCGAATACGCCGCCGGCGAGGATATAATCGCGCGTTTCCAGCCGTATCTCGCCGGTTCGCCGCCCGAGCCCGAGTTGCTGGCGCTCGATCAGCTGTTCGCCGCGTTGCGCCGCGAACGCATCAGCCACGGCGATCTCAAGGGCACCAACCTGCTCTGGGATCAGGGGCGCTGGCTGCTGATCGATCTGGACGCCGCACAGCAGCACGGCAGCGCGGCCGGCTTCAGCCGTGCCTATGCGCGTGATCGCGCGCGGTTTCTGCGCAACTGGCCGGAAGATTCGGCGCTGCACCGGCTGCTGGCTGAACGAATACCCGAATCAGCTTGAAGCCGAAAGCTTGAAGCTTGAAGCTGGAAGTAAAAAGCCCCTTGGGGCAACCGAATAATGATCGCTGTTGCTTCAAGCTTCCCGCTTCAAGCGTCCAGCTGCTTGCAAGAGGTTTTACCTGTGGCATTGACGATTCTCGGCCTGTCCGGCGCCCTCAGCCATGATCCTTCCGCGGCTCTTTACATCGACGGCAAGCTCATCGCCGCCGCCGAGGAGGAGCGCTTCGTGCGCGACAAGCATGCCAAGAACCGCATGCCCTACGAATCGGCCAAGTTCTGCCTGGAGCAGGCCGGCATCAAGCCGTCCGACGTCGACGTGGTGGCGATTCCCTTCGCCCCCATCAGCATCTTCGAGAAGGCCCGCTGGCAGTATGCCAAGCGCTACTGGTACGCCCCGGATCGCGCGCTGGATGCCATCCTCATGGGCAACCGCCGTTACTACCGCTACAAGAAGCGCATCCAGTGGTGCTTGCAGCAACTCGGCTTCGACCTGAAGAAGGTCAAGCTGCAGCCGGTCGAGCACCACCTGGCCCACGCCTCCAGCGCCTACCACTGCTCCGGCTTCACCGAGAAGACCGCGATCATGGGTATCGACGGCAAGGGCGAGTACGCCACCACCTTCTTCGGCTACGGCGAGAACGGCAGGATCCACAAGCTCAAGGAATTCTACGATCCGGATTCGCTGGGCGGCCTGTACGGCGCGATCACCGAGTTCCTCGGCTTCGAGATGCTCGACGGCGAGTTCAAGGTCATGGGCATGGCGCCCTACGGCGACGCCGCCAAGTACGATTTCTCCCGCCTGGCGAAATTCGAGAACGGCGAGCTGATCATCAACACCGACTACGCCAACGTCATCGGTTTCCGTCGCTACAAGGAAAACGGCAAGGGCTATTACTTCTCGCCCAAGCTGATCGAGTGGCTCGGCCCCAAGCGCGAAGGCGACATCGCCGACGATCCCTACATCCACTACGCCGCCAGCATGCAGGCACTGTTCGAGAAGCTGGCTCTGGAGATGATGGACTACTACCTGGGCGACATCCTCCGCGAAACCGGCAAGATCGCCTTCGCCGGCGGCTGCGCACTGAACGTCAAACTCAACCAGAAGATCATCGCCCGCCCCGAGGTCAAGGAGCTGTTCGTCCAGCCCGCCTCCGGCGACGCCGGCACCGCGGTCGGCGCTGCTGCCTACGTCTCGCACCAGCGCGGCGTGCCGGTGGAAAAGATGGAGCACGTCTATCTCGGCCCGAGCTACAGCAACGAGGATGTGATCGCCGCCTGTGCCCGTCATCCGAGCAAGCCTGTTTGGCAGAAGATCGACAACGTGCCCGAGCGCATCGCCAGGATCATGGTCGACGGCAACCCGGTCGCCTGGTTCCAGGGCCGCATGGAGTTCGGCCCGCGCGCCCTCGGTGGCCGCTCGATCATCGGCTGCCCGAGCGTGCCGGGCGTGGCCGATCGGATCAACGCACAGATCAAGTTCCGCGAGCGCTGGCGACCGTTCTGCCCGTCGATGCTCGACACCGTCGCCGAACAGATGCTCAAGGTCGACCACCCGAGCCCGTTCATGACCTTCACCTTCGAAGTCAACGAAGAGTGGAAGAACCGCGTCGGCGAAGTCGTCCACGAAGACGGCACCTCCCGCGCCCAGGTGCTCGAGCGCCAGCACAACCCGCGCTGGTATGACCTGATGGTCGAGCTGGAAAAACTCACCGGCAACGGCGTGTCCCTGAACACCTCGCTCAACCGCCGCGGCGAACCGATGATCTGCTCGCCGACCGATGCGCTGAACATGTTCTATGGGTCGGATCTGCAGTATCTGATCATGGAAGATATTCTGGTGATCAAGGACGGGATGACTTGGCATGACGCCATCTAAGGCAAGATCCCCTGATGAGCCGTGGGTGCTGCAGTTCTGCCACGGCTATGACGGCCCCTTTCTGGATTGCGCTCGCCAGTACGCGGTGCTGTTCAAGAACACGCCGTATCGGGTGTGCACTGTCTACCTGACTGGTCAGCCCAGTGAGGAGGTCGAGCGTGGTTCGGCCTCCGATGAAGTGATCTTTCTTGGCTACGACAGCAAGGACGTGCGCGGGCTCAAGCTCGGTGCCATGCGTCGGCTGCGCGAGATCGTTGCCGGTCGCGACTTCCGTGTCTGCATTGCCCACCGCTTCAAGCCGATCTACATCGCCCTGTTGGCCACCCGCCTGCCGGTGATCGGCGTGCACCATGCCTTCGGCGTCTACCAGCGGCGCATGCGCCGCTGGTTCATCAACCGCTTCCGCTCCCGCCTGCTGCTGCTGGGCGTTTCCAATGCCGTGCGCGACGAGATGCGTAGTCATCTGCCGGGCTGGGAGCCAGAGCGCATCGAGACCCTGTACAACCGCATCGATGTCGCCGCGGTACAGGCCGAACAGGTGTCCCGCGAGGCTGCGCGCAAGTTCCTCGGCCTGCCGCAGGATGCCTGGGTGGTCGGCAACGTCGGTCGCCTGCATCCGGACAAGGACCAGGCTACCCTGATTCGCGGCTTCGCCCAGGCGCTGCCGCAACTGCCGCCAGGCAGCCTGCTGACGATCATGGGCTCGGGTCGCCTGGAGTCATCGCTGAAGGCGCTGGCTGCGGAGTTGGGCGTCGCCGAGCAGGTGCGCTTTCTCGGCCAGGTGCCTCGGGGGCGGCGCTATTTCAAGGCCTTCGACGTATTCGCCCTGACTTCCGACCACGAGCCGTTCGGCATGGTGCTGCTGGAGGCGATGGTCGCCGGCGTGCCGCTCATTGTCAGCAATTGCGGTGGTGGTAAGGAGGTGGTCGAGGGTGTCGGTGTTCTCTTTCCGCTGGGCGATGCCGGGGCTTTGGCCGAAGGCTTGGCGCGCATGTCCGCGCTGACGTCGGAGCAGTGCAGCCTGTGCGCTCGAATGATGATCCAGCGGCAGAGCGGTGTCTTCTCTGATGTGGCGGTACGCGCTCGTTTCTGGCAGTTGGATATGATCGCGTCTTTTACCCTGGCCTGAAGAGCCAGCGGCTCGTCAGGCACTATCTAGGCTGATTTGGAGTCCCCGGACGCATGATTGCCCGGCTCAAGAATGAATACTGGAAGCGCTGGATCCGCCGGCATGGCTGCAAGGTGGCCAGCGGTACCATGGCCATACGCAAGGGCAGCCGTCTCCATATCGAGGCCGGGGTCGAAATCGGGCATGTCCAGATGCTGTTCGGTGAGCTGAGCATTGGCGCCCGGACCTACATGCGCAGCGGTGGCGAACTGCAGAACGTCGCCGCCATCGGGCGCTTCTGCTCGATCGGCTCGAATGTGGTGCTGGGGCAGGAGCGCAATACGCACCCGACCCACTGGGTTAGCTCCCATCCGTTCCAGTATTCCGGAACCGCCTGGCATTACCAAGCGAGCGGCACGCCGGCCCGTATCGGGCACGATGTCTGGATCGGGCGCGATGCCATGGTCATGGAAGGCGTGGAGATCGGCACCGGCTGCATCGTGGCGGCCCGATCGGTGGTTACCAAGAGCTTGCCGCCCTATTCGATCGCTGCAGGCGTTCCGGCCAGAGTGGTTGCGCAAAGGCATCCGGAATCCGTAGCGCAACAGCTGCTGAAGGCGAAATGGTGGGATATCCCTGTCGCTGATTTGGTCCAATTGCCGCTCAAACAGTCCAGAGGTGTTTCTGAGAGCGCTCGGCGAGAGGAGCTTCACGGCCGGGAGCGAATTTCCAACACTGTGCATAACCCGGGAAGGCGGTCAGGTTCTATGAGGCTCCTATTTCTTGTCCAGGCCGAGCAACGGGTCATTCTCGACCGCCTGTATGAAGGCATCGCCAGCCATTGTGACTGCGACCTGCGCTGGCTGAGCCGGGATGAGCAAGCGGATCTGCAGGGCTATTTCCGCCGCGAGGTGGATGTCGCCCGCTACGACCGGATTCTCTTCTTCCTGCGCTTCAAGCAGGAGATCCGCCAGGTCCCGTTCATCCGCAGCGTGCCGAACCTGGCGATCCTCGAGCACGACGCTTACCAGAACTACATTCCCTGCAAGTACACCGGCAAGTTCAGCCGGCACTATGCGAGGCTGCCGTGGGCGCGGGTGATCAGTTCGGGCTTCATGGTTAGCGAGCGGCTGCGCCAGGAAGGTTTCGATGCGCACTTCGTGCCCAAGGGCTACGACCAGGCACTGCTGCGCGACCTATGGCTGGAGCGGGACCTCGAACTGGCCTTCGTCGGCAGCACCAAGAGCGGCGCCTACAGCGGACGCAAGGCCCTGCTGGACGAACTGGGAAAAGTGGAAAACTTGCTGGTGACCCGTACTCAGTCCGGCGAGGACTACCTCAATACCCTGAACCGCATCCGCTTCTTCGTCAGTGCCGATGTGGGCATGGGGGAGTACATGATCAAGAATTTCGAGGCTATGGCCTGCGGCTGCGTGCTCTTCGCCTACGACCAGGGCGAGGCGGAGAACCGGGCCCTGGGCTTCGTCGACATGCACAATCTGGTGCTCTACCGCACGGTGGCCGATATCCAGGCGAAGCTGGCCGTCTTACGGGCCGACCCGCAGCGGACCCAGGCCATCGCCAAGCGCGGCCGCGACCTGGTCACCGAGCGCTACAGTTTCGCGGCTCTGGGCAAGGCCATCGTCGAAGCGCTGGAGCCGCCCCTGCGCAGCCGGCCCGAGCCCGGCTGGCTGGATCGGCTGCGTTCGCGTCTGGGGGTGTGAATGGCTTCTCCACGGATCTGCCTCGTCATTCCCTATTTCGGTCGATGGCCTTTCTGGATGTCTTTTTTTCTGGAAAGTTGCCGCTATAACCCGAGTGTTGACTGGCTGCTGTTTAGTGATTGTGGCGTGCCGCCGAATTGCCCTCCGAATGTTCGTATTCGTGAAATTAGTTTTTCATCTTATTGCTCTCTGGTTTCCGCTCGCCTGAATATCGATTTTTCGCCGGCTAGCCCATATAAGCTCTGCGACCTAAAACCTGCGCTTGGGTACATTCATGAGTCCGAACTGGCTGGCTATGATTTTTGGGGGTTTGGTGATATCGATCTGGTTTATGGAGACCTGAGGCGGTACTTCTTCGACCAACGCCTGCAGCGCTATGATCTTTTGTCGACTCATGAGAGGCGGATTTCTGGACATTTATGCCTGCTGCGTAACGATGCGCAAATGCGTGGCACTTTTATGCGTGTTCCAGATTGGCAGAAAATGTTGGCTGTCGAAGTTCATCTGGCTTTCGATGAGAAAGCTTTTAGTCGCCTGTTTATCCGAGGCAAGAACTGGCCGGAGCCGATTCGAAATATCAGGGATAAATTCAATGTGCTCCGGCGCCACAGCGAGTTCTTGGAGGCGTTTAGTACACCCTATACAAGAATTCGATGGACTGATGGCAGTATGCGGTTTCCGCAGAGGTGGACCTGGAACAAGGGCAGCTTGCGTACTGATTTGGATGGCGAGCGCGAGTTTCCATATTTTCATTTTATTACCTGGAAAAACACTCCGTGGAGAGGGCTTGCTGATTCCGATCGTGTTGCCTTACCCAATTTGGCCCGGGAGGATTGCTGGAGCATCAGTGAAAAAGGTTTTCATCCATGCTGATGGATTCGGAAAGGAAAGCGAGCATTCGGAGATGTGATGCTGGTTAACATAATGTGGTGTTCCGGGTCGGCCTATGCCTCTGTTCATAAGGTGCATGAGCAATTGCTCACTGCGGCTGGATATGAAGGCGGGTATGAGAACTGGGTGCTTCAAGGCGATCCTTGCAGCGGCTCTCGTGCTTGGCATGTTCCGAGCCGAGTGCTGAAGAGGCGAGGTTTCAGAAGACTAACGCAATGGTTTTGGCGAAGGCGCATCCTGCACGAACTGCAAGCAGTCGGCGCGCGGGTTCTCTTGATAGATGGTTTGGGTGTTGCGCGTTTTGTCTTGCCGCTTCTGAAGCAGAGCAAGAATCTGAAGGCTGTTGTGCTGTTTCACGGAGAGGTGCGAATACGTTCGGCTGACAATGCCATTTTCGGCGGCGTCCCGGCTGATCGGCTGCGTTTGGCCGCCGTTTCACAAACACTTGCTGCTGTAATTGCCGAGAGCTCGTGCTTGCCGGTAGCGGTGCTGCGTAGTGCGCTGGACCCTGAGCAGGTCGCCCGGCGTTTGCTAGGTCGATCTGCGGCGCGTAGCCGTTTGGGGCTTCCGGGTGATGCGGTAGTCTTCGGTGCCTTAGGCCGGCTGGTTGCGGAAAAGGGCTTCGATGTATTGATCGAGGCCTTTGCCAAGGTCGCATGCGGCCATCCGCATTTGCATATGGTGGTTCTGGGAGAAGGAGAGCAACGGCCGCTGCTGCAGCAGCGTATTGCCTCCCTTGGGCTATCTAGGTGTGTACATTTGCCGGGCCATCTAGACGATGCGGCGACGTTGTATCGCGCTTTTGATTGGGTTGTGATGCCCTCTTACCGTGAGGGGCTGGGGTTGGTTCTGCAGGAAGCGGTAATTGCCCAGGTGCCTGTTGTGGCAAGTAATTTAACGGTATTTCGCGAGCAGCTCGGAGATTCGGCAATTTATGTCGAGCCAGGTAGTGTTTCAGGCTGGCAAAAGGCTATTGAGCTATGTCTCGCACAATCTCCCGAGCAGGTGTCCCAGCGGCAGGGGCAGGTTCTTGCTGCTCAGCGCCAGTGGGCGAATTATCAGCATGCCGCTCGCAATCTTCTAGCTTGGCAATAGTGCTTGGCCGAGCTCGGCAAAGGGGAATGTTTCGGACAACCCCTCTCGTTCGAGGTAGCGATGAAAGTGGGCCAGATTGCGACGCCGCAATTGGGTCGACAATGACCGACGATAGAATTTCATGTCTGCTATGTCGATAAGTCCGAGTTCTCCTGACGGTGTTTTCACAATATTGCCAGGGTGCAGGGAGCGGAAGTACACGCCTTGGGTATAGAGGTTGCGAATAAAGCAGATTAATTCGGGCATGAGATCGCCCCATTCAAATCTCGGCGCCTTCGATAGCTGAAAGAGTGATTGCCCAGGCAGCGGCTTGTAGTGAACAGCTGTCAGTTCCGCTTGCTCCAGATTGAAGCGCGAAATAGGTTCCAGCGTGGGGATGCCGAGCTCCTTGAGGCGCTGCGCATTGTTGCAAAAGCTCTTGGAGTAGGGGCGAAACAATGCAGATGAAAGTAGCCGCTTGCGGCGGAATATCTTCAGGAAAGTTCCGTCTGCGAGCTGATAGACCTTTGGGCCATGGCCGTCCGCCTCAATTAGCCGGGCTCCCTTAAGCATGTGGTCGAGCTGAAACTGCATTAGCTTTTTGCGTTGCATGGCGGCGCGAGCTTGATCAAGGGGGATGTATCATACCCTTTGCTTTGCGTCGTTGGGGCAAGCATGATCGCCATCCCTGTGGAGAGGTTGAATGCGAGTCAAGGCAAATACACTCATGATGGGCGATCTGGTGAACCTGCAGCGATGGTTGTGGTTGGGGCAGCTCTGGTTTCTGGCGATGCTTGCCTGGGCTCCAAGCAGCAAGCTGTATCAGCAGGGCTTGGTCGTGTTGCTATGGCTCCCTACACTGGCGGCTGCTTGGATCTGGCGAAAGCAATGGGCTCAGCGGTGGCATTGCTGGCCTTCGGGATGGGTGCTGATGATGGGCCTGATGCTTTGGGCTGCCCTTACCCTGCTATGGAGCGACACGTCGCAACCCCTGCGCACGGTAAAGCATCTGCTTTACATCGCACTGTTCTGGCTCTCATTCGTATTGCTATATGGAGACGCTCGCCGAGAAAGATCTCTTTACCGGCTACTCTGGCTCGCAGGATGGGGGCTCTCATTGGGCGCGTTAGCGAGTTTGCTGGTCTTTTATGGTGAGCAGGGCAACCCGCTGAATCATCGACTACGAGGTAGCGGAGGGCTGGAGCATCCGATTCTCGGTGGCTATGTGATAGGGGCAGCCATGGTTTGGTTGCTTGCATTGCTGCCAGAGCAAAGCAAGCTGCGGGGGCTTACGCTGGTTGCGGTGTTGCCCATGTTCATCTTCGTCGCCATGACCCAAAGTCGGGGCGCCTACTTGGCTGTGTTTGTTGCGATCCCCGTGCTTCTGTTGCTCGGTCGGACACGCATTCTTGGCTACGCGGTGGGTGCGATCGTGCTCGCGGGCGCCTTGGGCTGGTGGATGTATGAGCCTCTGCTGATGGCGCGCGGCGCAAGTTATCGACCGGAGATTCTGTTGTCTGCTGCACAGATGGTTGCTGGCGCTCCTTGGGGTATCGGTGCCGGAACTGACTATGGCGTCAGGGTCGATACCGTCACTACGGTATTCGAGCACTCCCATAATCTGCCGCTGCATGTTGGAATCGAGCTTGGCTGGCCGGGAATATTGATCTGGATGGTGCTGTGGTGCGCGGCGCTGCTCCGAGCCTGGAGGGCCCGTCGACAAGCTGTTGGGCGGTTGGTGTTTGTGCTGCTCGTCTATGCAGGAGTGGCGATGCAGTTCGATGCGGCAAGCCTCTGGGATACGCCCCGGGCGGAATGGTTTATCAGTTGGCTGCCGCTTGCATTGGCGTTCGCCATTTCGAGTTCCAAGAGGCCCAAGCCCGGTGTGATAGACTCCGCGCCCTCTCAATGATTGACGAAATTTCAAGATGAGTGCGAACGCATCTGCGCCAGAGCAGCCATCCAGTCTGAAAATCTACTTTCGGCTGCTCGGCTACGTGAAGCCATATGCCGGTTATTTCCTGATCAGCATCCTCGGTTTCCTGATCTTCGCCTCCACCCAGCCTATGCTGGGCTACATCCTCAAGTTCTTCGTCGACGGGCTGAACAACCCGGACGCCAGTTTTTTCGCGCAGGTGCCTCGGCTGAACGAGCTGGAGTGGCTGGCCGAGCTGAAGCTGTTGCAGGCGGTGCCGTTGCTGATCGTGCTGATTGCGCTATTGCAGGGTGTCGGTTCGTTTCTTGGTAACTATTTCCTGGCTCGCGTCTCGCTGGGATTGGTACATGACCTGCGCGTGGCGCTGTTCAACAACCTGCTGGTGCTACCCAACCGCTATTTCGACAGCAACAACTCCGGCCACCTGATCTCGCGCATCACCTACAACGTGACGATGGTAACGGGGGCGGCGACGGATGCGATCAAGGTGGTGGTGCGCGAGGGCATGACGGTGATCTTCCTGTTCGCCACGCTGCTGTGGATGAACTGGAAGCTGACCCTGGTGATGGTGGCGATCCTGCCGGTGATCGGAGTGATGGTCTCCAGTGCCAGCAAGAAATTCCGCAAGCAGAGCAAGAAGATTCAGGTCGCGATGGGCGATGTCACGCATGTGGCCTCGGAGACCATCCAGGGCTACCGGGTGGTGCGCAGTTTCGGTGGCGAGGCCTACGAGCAGGCGCGTTTTCTCGGCGCAAGCCAGGACAACACCGGCAAGCAGCTGCGCATGGTCAAGACCAACGCGGTCTATACGCCGACGCTGCAACTGGTGATTTACAGCGCGATGGCAGTGCTGATGTTCCTGGTGCTGTACATGCGCGGTGATGCTTCGGCCGGCGATCTGATTGCCTACATCACCCTGGCCGGCCTGTTGCCCAAGCCGATCCGGCAGCTGTCCGAGGTCAGTTCCACCATCCAGAAGGGCGTTTCCGGTGCCGAAAGCATATTCGAGCAGCTGGACGAAGTCCCGGAAGTCGATGGCGGTACGCTGGAGCGCGAGCGGGTGGCCGGGCGACTGGAGATCAACGGCCTGAGCTTCGTCTATCCGGGCACCGACAAGCAGGTGCTGCACGACATCAGCTTCAGTGTCGAGCCGGGGCAGATGGTTGCGCTGGTCGGCCGTTCGGGCAGCGGCAAGTCGACCCTGGCCAATCTGATACCACGTTTCTACCATCACGATCGTGGACAGATTCTGCTCGATGGCGCGGAAATCGAGAGCTACACGCTGCGCAACCTGCGTCGGCATATCGCCCTGGTGACGCAGCAGGTGACGCTGTTCAACGATACCGTGGCCAACAACATCGCCTATGGCGACCTGGCCGGCGCGCCACTGGAGGATGTCCAGCGCGCGGCCCGCGATGCCTACGCCGACGAGTTCATCCAGCAGATGCCGCAGGGCTACCAGACGCTGGTCGGCGAGAATGGCGTGCTGCTTTCCGGCGGCCAGCGCCAGCGCCTGGCGATCGCCCGGGCGCTGCTGAAGAACGCGCCGGTGCTGATCCTCGACGAAGCCACCTCGGCGCTGGACACCGAGTCCGAGCGGCACATCCAGGCGGCGCTGGATCATGCCATGAGCGGGCGCACCACGCTGGTCATCGCCCACCGTCTGAGCACCATCGAGAAGGCCGATCTGATCCTGGTGATGGAGCAGGGGTGCATCGTCGAGCGCGGCAGCCATGCGCAGCTGCTGGCGGCGAACGGTGCCTATGCCCGGCTGCACGAGAAGCAGTTCAAGGACGACGAACCGGTCTGAGTCGCGCGGCCGTTGGGCCGCGCGAGTCGCAGCGTTTCGGCATGCTATGATCCGCGGCGTTTTCCCGCGCCCCGGAGCCCTCTCAATGAAGCTGTCCATGCCCCGTTTCGACCAAGCCCCCGTCCTGGTGGTGGGCGATGTCATGCTCGATCGCTACTGGCATGGCGGTACCTCGCGCATCTCGCCGGAGGCGCCGGTGCCGGTGGTCAGGGTCGAGCAGATCGAGGATCGTCCCGGCGGTGCGGCCAACGTCGCGCTGAACATCGCCGCGCTGGGTGCACCCGTGCGGCTGGTCGGCGTGACCGGCGAGGACGAGGCGCGCCAGAGCCTGGCCGACAGCCTCGCCGCCGCCGGCGTGCAGGCGCATTTTCAGTGCATCGAGCATCAGCCGACCATCGTCAAGCTGCGCGTGATGAGTCGCCATCAGCAGTTGCTGCGCATGGATTTCGAGGAACCGTTCGACACCGATCCAGCGGCGATTCTGGCTGAGGTCGAGGCGCTGCTGGCCGGGGTCAAGGTGCTGGTGCTGTCCGATTACGGCAAGGGTGCGCTGAAGAATCACCAGGCGCTGATCCAGGCCGCACGGCGGCGCGGGATTCCGGTGCTGGCCGATCCCAAGGGCAAGAATTTCGAGATATATCGCGGCGCGTCGCTGATCACGCCGAACCTCGGCGAATTCGAGGCGATCGTCGGGCATTGCGCCGATGAGGCCGAGCTGGTCGCCAAGGGCGCCGAGCTGATGCGCCGCCTGCAGCTGGATGCCCTGCTGGTGACCCGTGGCGAGCACGGCATGACTCTGCTGCGTCCCGATCACGCCGCGCTGCATCTGCCGGCGCGCGCGCGCGAGGTGTTCGACGTGACCGGCGCCGGCGATACCGTGATTTCCACCCTGGCTGCCGCGCTGGCGGCCGGCGCCGAGCTGCCGCAGGCGGTGGCGTTGGCCAACCTGGCCGCCAGCATCGTGGTCGCCAAGCTGGGCACCGCCTGCGTCAGCGCGCCGGAGCTGCGCCGCGCGATCCAGCGCGAGGAAGGTTCCGGGCGCGGCATGATGACGGTCGAGCAACTGCTCACCGTGGTCGAGGATGCCCACGCCCAGGGCGAGAAGATCGTCTTCACCAACGGCTGCTTCGACATCCTGCACGCCGGCCACGTGACCTATCTGGAGCAGGCGCGCGCCCAGGGCGACCGGCTGATCGTCGCGGTCAACGACGATGCCTCGGTCAGTCGCCTGAAGGGCCCGGGCCGGCCGATCAACAGTGTCGACCGGCGCATGGCGGTGCTCGCCGGCCTGGAGGCGGTGGACTGGGTGGTGTGCTTCTCCGAAGACACGCCGGAGAACCTGCTGGCGCAGGTACGCCCCGATGTGCTGGTCAAAGGTGGCGACTACGGTGTCGATCAGGTGGTCGGCGCCGAGCTGGTCCGCGCCTATGGCGGCGAGGTGCGTGTGCTGGGGCTGGTAGAGAACAGCTCCACCACCGCCATTGTCGAGAAGATTCGCAAGGCCTAGCGGCCGCGGCCGTGCCGCCGCCCCTCAGCGGGCGACAGCCAGGGTGCGGCCGGCCCACCAGTCCTTCCAGCCAATGCGCTCGTCGCGCACTACCCAGCCGTCCTGCGGCGCGAAACTTTCCGACAGCCACAGCCCGCGAGTCGCCACCGGGCTCAGGCGGCCGTTGCGCAGTTGCAGCAGTTGCTCCTGCGGCTCGCCGTGTTGCAGCGGAATCAGGTAGAGATCGGCCTGGCCACGATCCAGGCGGGCGACCAGTTCGCCGTCCTCGAGGCGTTCGTCGACATGGAACAGGCTCGGCTGGTGCACGTCCTTCGGCAGCTCCAGGCGCATGTCGTAGACCAGTTGCAGCGAGGCCGTGGGCAGGTGCACATAGGCACGCGGGCGCTCCATCAGCACCCGCTCGCCGCAGTGCACCGGCCGCGTGGCGCCGGTCAGTGAGGCGAGCGCGAAGTGCGGGGTTTCGCGGTACGGCAGCGGGCCTTCGTACGGCGTTGGCAGCCAGGTGTCGCCGAAGCGGCCGCTGAGCCAACCTTCCGGGGTTTCCAGCAGGCATTCCTCGGCGATTTCCTGGATGGCGGTGAGCAGCGGCAGATTGAGTTCGTGGGCCGGCACGTAGCCGGAGATCAGCTTGAGCACCACGTCGCCGCGATCCAGCCGTTGCTGGCGTACCAGCACCCAGTATTCGCGATCCTGCCAGTCGAGGGTGAGGCGCACCGAAACGCCCAGATTGGCCAGCTCGAGGGCGAAGCGGTGGGTGCTGGGGACCTCGACCGGACGCCGACGCTCGATGACTTCGCCGAAGTTCAGCGGCCGGCCCAGGCTCTGGTAGTTGAGGCGGTCCGGGTTGGCCTCGACGTACAGCGGCAGCGTCTTGAAGGCGGTGGGGCTCTTGCGCAGCAGAACGGTCGGCATGCGGTTCCTCCTGGCGGCGAATTTCGGCGGCAGCGGCCTCGGGCGGAGGGAACAGCCTAGCCCAGGCGGGTCTCAGTTGCCCGTCAGTACGGCGGCGGCGGTGCGCACGTTGTCGGTCAGATGCTGCGGGTTGATGGTGCCGATGATCGCCGCGCCGACGCCGGGATGGCCGAACAGCAGCTCGAAGCTGCGCCGCACCGGGTCTTCACCCGGTCGCAGGCAGGCGTGGCCGCTGGCCAGCGCCTTCTTGATCAGGATGCCCTTGGCGTGGGCGGCGGCGTAGTCGAGCACCGGGCGTTCGGCCTGCTCGTTGAGGTTGTAGGTGACCATCGCGCAATCGCCGTCCTGCAGCGCCAGCAGGCCGCCCTCGACGGTCTTGCCGGAAAGGCCGTAGGCGAGAATCTTGCCCTCGCGCTTGAGCTCGGCGAGCGTCTGGTAGACCTCGGCGTGGCGCAGGATGTCGACGTCGTGGCCGTCCGAGTGCACCAGTACCAGGTCGATGCGGTCGGTGCGCAGGCGCGCGAGGCTGCGATCCACCGAGAAGCGCGTGTGCGCGGCGGAGAAATCGAAGCGCGACTGGCCGTTGTCGAATTCCTCGCCGACCTTGCTGACGATCACCCAGTCGTCGCGCTGGCCGGCCAGCAACGGGCCCAGGCGTTCCTCGCTGACGCCGTAGGCCGGTGCGGTGTCGATCAGGTTGATGCCCAGCTCGCGGGCGAGCGCCAGCAGTCGGCGCGCCTGCGCGTCGTCGGGAATGGAAAAACCGTTGGGGTACTTCACGCCCTGGTCGCGGCCCAGCTTGACCGTGCCCAGGCCCAGCGGGGAGATCGTCAGTCCGGTGCTGCCGAGCGGGCGGTGCAGGTCGTGCAGCGTGGCGCTCATAGCCGGCCCTCCCAGAACGGCCCGCTGGCCGGCGGTCGCGGCAGCGCCGGCAGTGGCGGATGGTTGCCCGGGCGGATGCCGTCGCGGGCGAGGGCGGCTTCGATGCGGTCGGAGAGGTCCGGTGCCAGCGCCAGCTTGGTCGGCCAGCCGACCAGCAGGCGGCCCTGTTCGGCGAGGAAGGCGTTGTCCGGGCGGGCCAGGCTGGACTGCGCCGGCTCGGCGCGATCGACCCGCAGCGTGGCCCAGCGCGCGGCGGACAGGTCGATCCACGGCACCAGTTCGGCCAGTTCCTGCTGCGCCGCGGCGATCTGCGCGGCCTCGTCGCGCGCCACGCCAGCGGCTTCGGCCAGCTCGCCGCCGAGGTACCAGACCCATTCGCCGTCAGCGGCCGGATGGCTGGTCACCGTGATCCGCGGCTTGCTGCCGCCGCCCAGGCAGTGCGCGTAGAGCGGTTTGAGCGTCGGCGCCTTGAGCATGACCATGTGCAGCGGCCGGCGCTGCATGGCCGGCTGCTGCAGACCGACGGCGGCGAGCAGCTCGGCGGTGCCGCCGCCGGCGCTGAAGACGATGCGTTGTGCGTGGATGGCGCGGCCGTCGACGCGCAGGCCGACCAGCTCGCCGCCCTCGCGCAGCGGCTCGATCCGCTCGCCGGCCAGCAGGCTGTCGCCGGCCAGTTCCGCCAGACGGACGATCAGGCTCGGCACGTCGAGCACCAGCTCGCTGAGGCGGTACACCTTGCCCTTGAACCGCGGATGCTGCAGTGCCGGCGGCAGCGCGTCGCCCTTGACCTGGCCGACCCGCGAGCGCACCGCCTTGCTGGCGAAGAAGCTGGTGAGGTTGCCGGCCAGCGTGCCCGGCGACCACAGGTAATGCGCATCGGACAGCAGCCGCACGCCGGTCAGATCCAGCTCGCCCTGGCCGTCGAGCGCCTCGCGCCAGCGCCGCGGCATATCGGCGATGGCTTCCGAGGCGCCGGTCAGCGCGCCGTGCAGCGCGTACTTGGTGCCGCCGTGGATGATGCCCTGGGATTTCACGCTCTGCCCGCCGCCCAGCGCGCCCTTGTCGACGAGCAGGGTGGCGAAGCCCTGGCGGCGCAGGCGGGCATTGAGCCAGAGACCGGCGACACCGCCGCCGACGATGAGAACGTCGGTGCTGAGGGATTCGGACATGGCGCGACCTCGCAGGAAAACAGGGCGGCAGTATAACTGGCGGCGGCATCGGCGCAGCCACCGGCTGGGCACGGCGGCGCCGCACTCGCCGCCGTGACCGGCGTTTGCGCTAGCGCCGGCCTCCGTTTTGCGACGGTTTCCGCTACCATGCCGCTTTCGTTGCGCCGGGGCAGAAGCGATGGAATTTGTGCTGTATTTGCTGTTGGGGAGCGGTGCCGGTGTGCTGGCCGGGCTGTTCGGTGTGGGCGGCGGGCTGATCATCGTGCCGGTGCTGGTGCTCAGCTTCGGCGCCCAGGGCTTCTCGCCGGAGGTGCTGACGCATCTGGCGGTCGGCACGTCGCTGGCCACCATCGTCTTCACGTCGATCAATTCGATTCTCACCCACCACCGCAAGGGTGCGGTGCGCTGGCCGATGGTGTTGTGGATGACCGTCGGCATCCTGCTCGGCGCCGCGCTCGGCAGCCTGACGGCTGCGGCGATTCAGGGACCGATGCTGCAACGCATCATCGGCATCTTCGCCATCGTGATGGCGCTGCAGATGGCCTTCGACCTGCGACCCAAGGCCCGCGCCAGTCAGCCCGGTAAACCGGAGCTGTCGCTCGCCGGCGTGGTGATCGGCTGGGCGTCGGCGATCTTCGGTATCGGCGGCGGTTCACTGTCGGTGCCTTATCTGTCCTGGCGCGGTCTGCCGATGCAGCAGGCGGTGGCGACCTCGGCGGCATGCGGCCTGCCGATCGCGCTGTCCGGCGCGCTGAGCTTCATCGTGGTCGGCTGGCAGACGCCGCAGTTGCCGGAGTGGAGCCTGGGCTTCATCTACCTGCCGGCGCTGCTCGGCATCGCCGCGACCAGCATGTTCTTCGCCCGGCTCGGCGCCCGGCTGGCGCATCGCCTGTCGCCGCGGGTGCTGCGGCTGCTGTTCGCGCTGCTGCTGCTGGGCGTCGGTATCCATTTCTTGATTTGAGGAATCCTCATGCTGGCTTACCCGCAGATTGATCCGGTGGCGGTCGCCATCGGCCCGTTGCAGATTCACTGGTACGGGCTGATGTACCTGATCGGTATCGGCGGCGCCTGGTGGCTGGCCTCCGGGCGCGTCGCGCGCTTCGCCCCCGAATGGCCGAAGGACAAGCTCTCCGACCTGGTGTTTTGGGTGGCGATGGGGGTGATCGTCGGTGGCCGCCTGGGTTATGTGCTGTTCTACGATCTGGCCGCTTACCTCAATCAGCCGAGCCTGATCCTGCAGGTATGGAAGGGCGGGATGTCGTTCCACGGCGGCTTGCTCGGCGTGCTGCTGTGCACCTGGATCTTCGCCCGGCGCAACGGCAAGAGCTTCTTCGAGCTGATGGACTTCATCGCGCCGCTGGTGCCGATCGGCCTGGGCACCGGGCGCATCGGCAACTTCATCAACGCCGAGCTGTGGGGCAAGGCCACCGACGTGCCTTGGGCGATGGTCTTCCCGACCGATCCGCAACAGCTGGCGCGGCACCCGTCGCAGCTCTACCAGTTCGCCCTGGAAGGCGTGGCGCTGTTCGTCATCCTCTGGTTCTACTCGCGCAAGCCGCGCCCGACCATGGCGGTGTCCGGGCTGTTCGCGGTGTGCTACGGCATCTTCCGCTTCATCGTCGAGTTCGTCCGCGTGCCGGACGCACAGCTCGGCTATCTGGCCTTCGGCTGGCTGACGATGGGGCAGGTGCTCTGCGTGCCGATGGTGCTGCTGGGCGCTGGGATGATCGCCTGGGCCTACAGGCACAACCCGCGCAAGGCCATCGCCTGACCGTCCGGCTGCGCGGCGCGACAGGCGCGGCGCAGCCTCTTACCATTGCCACCTTTTTGCTCTGAGCCCGCGATGAAACAGTACCTCGACCTGATGCGCCATGTGCGCGAGCACGGCACCTTCAAGAGCGACCGCACCGGCACCGGCACCTACTCGGTATTCGGCTACCAGATGCGTTTCGACCTGGCCGCCGGCTTCCCGCTGGTGACCACCAAGAAGTGCCACCTGCGCTCGATCATCCATGAGCTGCTGTGGTTCCTGAAGGGCGACACCAATATCGGCTACCTGAAGGACAACGGCGTATCGATCTGGGACGAGTGGGCCGACGAGAACGGTGACCTCGGTCCGGTCTACGGCTATCAGTGGCGCAGCTGGCCGGGGCCGAACGGCGAGTCGGTCGACCAGATCGCCAACCTGCTGGAGATGATCAAAAAGAACCCGGATTCGCGCCGGCTGATCGTCTCGGCCTGGAACCCGGCGCTGATCGAGCAGGCTGCGTTGCCGCCATGCCATGCGCTGTTCCAGTTCTACGTCGCCGACGGCAGGCTCAGCTGCCAGCTGTACCAGCGCTCGGCCGACATCTTCCTCGGCGTGCCCTTCAATATCGCCAGCTACGCGTTGCTGACGCTGATGATCGCCCAGGTCTGCGGCCTGCAGCCCGGCGAGTTCATCTGGAGCGGCGGCGACTGCCATCTCTACGCCAACCATCTGGAGCAGACTGACCTGCAGCTGTCGCGCGAGCCGCTGCCGTTGCCGACGATGCAGCTCAATCCCGCCGTGCAGAACCTGTTCGCCTTCCGCTTCGAGGATTTCGAGCTGGTCGGCTACCAGAGCCATCCGCACATCAAGGCGCCGGTCGCCGTCTGACGCGCGCGGCGGGTGCCGGCCGCCTCAATCCTCGTCGTCGCGCCGGGTGAGCCGGCGACCGAGGCGCGAGGCATAGAACTCGCCGATCATCCCGCGGCGGAACACCAGCACGCAGACCATGAAGATGACTCCGGTAACCAGCGTCACCGGCAGCTCCGAGGTGGCGAAGTAATTGCCCAGCCCGGTCACCAGCGCCGCGCCGAACGCCGGCCCGATCAGCGTGCCGATGCCGCCGAGCAGGGTCATCAGCACCACCTCGCCGGACATCTGCCAGCTGACGTCGGTCAGCGTGGCGAACTGGAACACCAGCGCCTTGAGCCCGCCGGCCAGCCCCGCCAGCGCCGCCGACATGACGAACGCGCCGAGCTTGTAGCGCGCCACCGAATAGCCGAGCGAGATCGCGCGGTTCTCGTTCTCGCGGATCGAACGCAGGATCATGCCGTACGGCGAGTGGATCACCCGCCAGATCACCAGCAGGCCGACGAGGAACACCGTCAGCACGAAGAAGTACATGTACAGCGGCTCGGCCAGATCGAGCAGGCCGAACAGCCGGCCGCGCGGGATGTTCTGGATGCCGTCCTCGCCGTGGGTGAATGGCGCCTGCAGGCAGAAGAAGAAAAACATCTGCGACAGCGCCAGGGTGATCATCGTCGAGTAGATGCCCTGGCGGCGGATCGCCAGGAAGCCGATCACCAGCCCGAGCAGCGCGGCGCCGGCAACGCCGACCAGGATGCCCAGCTCCGGCGTCAGCCCCCATTCCTTCACCGCATGCGCGGTGAAATACGCCCCGCCGCCGAAGAACGCCGCGTGCCCGAAGGAGAGGATGCCGGTGTAGCCGAGCAGCAGGTTGAAGGCGCAGGCGAACAGCGCGAAGCACAGCACCTTCATGATGAAGATCGGATAGAAGTAGAACGGCGCCAGCACCAGCGCCAGCACACCGACGCCGATCAGCACGGTTTCCAGACGCAGCGCCGGACGCCTGGTGGTGACGATGCGGGTTTGGCTGTTCATCCGGCGTCCCTCCCCATGAGGCCGGCGGGACGGACCAGCAGCACGATCGCCATGATCACGAAGATCACGATGCTCGACGCCTCGGGGTAGAACACCTTGGTCAGCCCTTCGAGGATGCCGAGCAGGTAGCCGGTGATGATCGCGCCGAGGATCGAGCCCATGCCGCCGACCACCACCACGGCGAACACCACGATGATCAGGTTCGAGCCCATCAGCGGGCTGACCTGGTAGATCGGCGCGGCGAGCATGCCGGCGAGGCCCGCCAGTGCCGCGCCCATGCCGTAGGTGAAGGTCAGCAGCAGCGGCACGTTGATGCCGAAGGTGCGCACCAGCGTCGGATTCTCGGTGGCGGCGCGCAGGTAGGCGCCGAGTTTGGTCTTCTCGATCAGCAGCCAACTGGCGATGCAGATCACCAGTGAGGCCAGCACCACCCAGGCGCGGTACTTGGGCAGGAACATGAAGCCCAGGTTGTAGCCGCCGGCCAGTTCCTTCGGCACCGCGTAGGGTTGCCCGGACGAGCCGTAGACATAGCGGAACGCGCCTTCCAGCGCCAGCGCCAGGCCGAAGGTGAACAGCAGCCCGTAGAGGTGATCGAGGTTGTACAGCCGCGACAGCGCCAGCCGCTCGACCAGCGCGCTGCCCAGGCCGACGATCAGCGGCGCGAGAATCAGCGCCGGCCAGTAGCCGATGCCCAGCGTGGCCAGCAGCAGGTAGCCAGCGAAGGCGCCGATCATGTATTGCGCGCCGTGGGCGAAGTTGATGATCTTCAGCATGCCGAAGATGATCGCCAGCCCCAGGCTGAGCAGCGCATAGAAGGATCCGTTGATCAGGCCGATCAGCAACTGGCCGAGGAACGCCTGGATGGGTATGTCGAAGATCGTTGCCATCAGACCCCCAGGGCTTCGTTGAGCGTCGCCATGCGCCCGGGCAGTTCGGCAACGGCGAAGCGGTCGATCACCGTGCCGTGGTCGACCACGTAGAAGCGGTCGGCGACCTTGCTGGCGAAGCGGAAGTTCTGTTCCACCAGCAGGATGGTCATGCCGCGCTGCTTGAGCGTCTGCAGCACCTCGCCGATGCGCTGGACGATCACCGGCGCCAGACCTTCGGTGGGTTCGTCGAGCAGCAGCAGCCTGGCGCCGGTGCGCAGGATGCGCGCCATCGCCAGCATCTGCTGCTCGCCGCCGGAGAGCTTGGTGCCGGGGCTCTTGCGGCGCTCCTCGAGGTTGGGGAACAGCGCGTAGATTTCCGCCAGGGTCATGCCGCCCTTGGCGATCACCGGCGGCAGCGTGAGGTTCTCTTCCACCGTGAGGCTGGCGAAGATGCCGCGCTCCTCCGGCACGTAGCCGATGCCGTGGCGCGCAGTGCGATGCAGCGGCACGTGCAGCAGGTCCTTGCCGTCGAAGCGGATGCTGCCGCTGCGCTTGCGGATGATGCCGACGATCGCGCGCAGCGCGGTGGTCTTGCCCACGCCGTTGCGTCCGAGCAGGGTCACGGTCTCGCCCTGTTGCACGTCCAGGTCGATACCGTGCAGCGCATGGCTTTCGCCGTACCAGGCGTTGAGGTCGCGCACGCTGAGCAGCGCTTCAGTCATCTTCGGTCCCCATGTAGGCCACGCGCACGCGTTCATCCTGGCTGACGGTGCGGTAGTCGCCGGAAGTGAGAATTTCGCCGCGCTGCAGCACCGTCACCTGATGGCAAAGGTCGGCGACCACCTTGAGGTTGTGCTCGACCATCAGCACCGCACGCTCGGTGGCCACCTGACGGATGATCTCCGCGACCGTGTGAACGTCCTCATGGCCCATGCCGGCCAGCGGTTCGTCGAGCAGCAGCACCTTCGGCTCCAGTGCCAGCGTGGTGGCCAGCTCCAGTACGCGCTTGCGCCCGTAGGACAGATCGGCCGCCGGCTCGTGACGACGGTCGGCCAGTCCCACGGATTCGAGCAGTTGCATGGCGCGACCGTTGAGCCGGTTGAGCGAGCGCAGCGGCAGCCAGCACTGGCTGGCCAGCCCGTTCGGGCGCTGCAACGCCACGCGCACGTTGTCCAGCACGGAGAGGTGCGGGAACACCGCCGAAATCTGGAACGAGCGCACCAGGCCCATGCGCGCCACCTTGGCCGGATCGGTGCGGGTGATGTCCTGATCGAGCAGGTGGATGCTGCCGCTGGTCGGTTGCAGGAACTTGGTCAGCAGGTTGAACACCGTGGTCTTGCCCGCGCCGTTGGGCCCGATCAGCGCATGCACCCGCGCGTGGCGCACGTCGAGGTCGACGTTGTTGACCGCGACGAAGCCGCCGAACTCCTTGCGCAGGCCACGCGCCGCGAGCAGCACCGGATGCTCCTGCGGCGTCGCGACCGCCTCGGGCCGTGCCGCCGCCGCGCTCATTGCCCGACCAGCTCGCAGCCGCTGTCGGCCGGCTTGAGGTAGGCCTCGTCGCCCGGGACGGTGGCCAGCACCTTGTAGTAGTCCCAGTCGCGCTTGCTCTCTTCCGGTTTCTTCACCTCCATCAGGTAGACGTCGCTGATCAGCCGGCCATTGGCGCCGACCTTGGCGTTGCGCGCGAAGACGTCATCCACCGGCATCTCGTGCATGGCCTTGGCCACCGGCTCGGTGGCGTCGCTGCCTACCTTGTCGATCGCTTTGAGGTACTGCAGCACGCCCGAGTAGGTGCCGGCCTGGATCATGTTGGGCATGCGCCCGGTGCGCTTGAAGAAACGCTCACCGAACTCGCGCGACTGGTCGTCACGGTCCCAGTAGAAGCTCTCGGTGAGGGTCAGCCCCTGCGCGGCGTCGAGGCCCAGGCCATGCACCTCGGCGAGGGTGAACAGCAGCGCGGCGAGGCGCTGGCCGCCGGCGACGATGCCGAACTCGGCGGCCTGCTTGATGCTGTTGGCGGTGTCCAGGCCGGCATTGGCCAGGCCGATCACCTTGGCGCCGGAGGATTGCGCCTGCAGCAGGAAGGACGAGTAGTCGGTGGTCGACAGCGGATGGCGCACCGCGCCCTTGACCTCGCCACCCTTGGATTTGACGAACTTGGCGGTCTGCTCCTCCAGCGAATAGCCGAAGGCGTAATCGGCGGTGAGGAAGTACCAGCTGTCGCCGCCCTGGGACACCAGCGCGCCGCCGGTGCCGACCGCCAGCGCATGGGTGTCGTAGGCCCAGTGGAAGCCATAGGGTGAACACTGCTTGCCGGTGAGTTCCGTGGTGGCGGCGCCGGTGACCAGGTTGATCTTCTTCTTGCTCTTGGAGATGCCCTGCACCGCCAGCGCCACCGAGGAGGTGGTCAGCTCCATGATTGCGTCGACCTGCTCGCGGTCGTACCACTGCCGCGCGATGTTGGAGGCGATGTCCGGCTTGTTCTGGTGGTCGGCGGTGACGATCTCGATCGGCACGCCCTGCACCTTGCCGCCGAAGTCCTCGGCGGCCATCTTCGCCGCCTCGTACGACCATTTGCCGCCGAAGTCGGCATACACCCCGGACTGGTCATTGAGGATGCCGATCTTCACTTTGCCGTCGGAAATCTCGGCGGCGGATGCCGGTGTGGCGAGCGCGGCCGCGAGGGTGGCTGTTGCGATGGCGGATAGTCTCATGCAGGTCTCCTTACGGGCGGAGCCGCGGCGCAGGTGGTGTCACCGGCCCGGCAGGGAAGAGAATCGAATCGGCAAACGGACAGGCTTCGAACGGCGGTGTTGCAGGTCCACGAGGGCCCCGACGCGGCGGTGACGCAGGCTGAAAGTGGTGAGTGGCGTAATAGCGAGGCCGCGCTCGCTCGGAGGCGGCGCGTCGGTGCGGCGCGTCGGCATTCGCGACGCAGCGCAGGGGGTGGCGGTGCCGGCCCTGACGATGGCGCATCTGCAATCCTTTGTTGTTCTTATTCGATAGAGCTAACCGTAGCAGGGGATCGTAAGGGCGCAACCGGGCAGGACGTGCGACGCGCATTGCGCCGCCACCGGCCAGGGTTTTTTCCGAGCGCTCATCTGTTTGTCATGTTTGCCGTATAGACTCGACCGGTCAGGTTAGGGGGGTGCGACATGCGCAGGGTGGTGTTCAATCAGAAGGGCGGCGTCGGCAAATCCAGCATCGCCTGCAACCTGGCGGCGGTGAGCGCGGCCCAGGGCTATCGCACGCTGCTGGTGGATCTCGACGCGCAGGGCAACTCGACGCATTACCTGACGGGTCTGACGGGCGAGGACGTGCCGACCGGCATCGCCGACTTCTTCAAGCAGGTACTGGCCAGCGGCCCGGCCGGCAAGAAGGCGCGCCCGCCGATCTTCGAAACCCCGTTCGACAACCTGCACCTGATCACCGCGACCGCCGAGCTGGCCGATCTGCAGCCCAAGCTGGAGGCCAAGCACAAGATCAACAAGCTGCGCAAACTGCTCGACAACCTCGCCGAAGACTACGAGCGGATCTATCTCGACACGCCGCCAGCCCTGAACTTCTACACCGTTTCGGCGCTGATCGCCGCTAACCGCTGCCTGATTCCCTTCGACTGCGACAGCTTCTCGCGCCAGGCGCTGTACGGCCTGCTGGAGGAGATCGAAGACCTGCGCGAGGACCACAACGAGAGGCTGGAAGTCGAAGGCATCGTGGTCAACCAGTTCCAGCCGCGTGCCGCGTTGCCGCAGCAGATGATCGCCGAGCTGCTGGAAGAGGGCCTGCCGGTGCTACCGGTCAACCTGATGAGCTCGGTGCGCATGCGCGAATCGCACCAGGCGTGCATGCCGCTGATCCACTTCGATCCGCGGCACAAGCTGAGCATGCAGTTCGTCGAACTGCATGATCTGATCGAGGGCTAACGCACCACCAGCACGTCGCACGGCGGCTGGTCGAGAAACAGCCGCGTCAGGCTGCCGAGCAGGGCGCTGCTGAGTTCGCCGCGACTGTGCCCGCCAAGTGCCAGCAACTGCGGATGCAGTTCGCCCAGGGCCGCCTCCAGGCAGTTGTTGCGCTCGCCCTGGTGCAGGCTGTAGCTCAGTGTGGCGCCGCTGTCCGGCAGCGTGGCCTGGATGTCTTCGATCAGCTGCTCGAACAGTTCGTGCTCCAGCGCCAGGGCGTCGGCGTCCGCGCCGTGGAGCTCGGCCACTTCGTGGATATGCAGGGCATGCAGTTCGCCTTCGGCCGGCAGCAGTCGCCACGCCGTCTGTAGCGCGCGGTTGGCGCAGGGCGAGAAATCCAGCGCGGCAAGCGCGCAGCTATATGGCTCGACTGCCGGGTGGGCCGCCAGCAGCAGCGGCGCCGGGCTGGCCAGCAGGATGCGCTCCAGCGTGGTGCCGGCGAAGCCCAGGCTGGAGTGGCGATGATGGCGGCCCAGTACCAGTAGGTCGGCCTCCAGTCCCTGTGCCTGGGTCAGCACCTCTTCCACCGGATGGCCGTGTCGCAACCACAGTTGCGCCGTCGCCGCGCCATTGGCCTGCAGGCGAGCCTGCAGATCGGCACGAACGGCGGCTTCGTCCTGCTCTTCGCCGCGGCTGTCGAGCACATGCAGCAGGCTCAGCCGGGCGCCGCTCTGCTGCGCCAGCTGCGCGGCGCGGCGCAGTGCGAGGTCGGCTTCGGGGCTGCGGTCGTGGGCGACGAGGATGTGCTGAACCATGATGGCCTCGGCTAACGGAAAGCCCGAGTATGCCGCGCCCGGCGGGCGCTGTCCCGCGGCGCGCTGTTTCAACCGGCGGCGCGTCGATTACTGATCCGGCGCAAGGGACGGGCGCGGTGGGCGGACGCCGCGCTTTTGCTGGCAGGTGCGCTGCGGCTATGCTTGCCGGCATTCGCAGGAGGGGCTGGATGAGCAAGGTCAGTGTGTTGGTCGTGGATGATGCGCCGTTCATTCGCGATCTGGTGAAGAAGGGGCTGCGCGAGCATTTTCCCGGCATCCGGATCGAGGATGCCGTCAACGGGCGCAAGGCGCAGCAGATGCTCGGGCGCGAGCGCTTCGACCTGATCCTCTGCGACTGGGAGATGCCGGAAATGTCCGGTCTCGAACTGCTGACCTGGTGCCGCGCGCAGGACGCGCTGAAGACCACCCCGTTCATCATGGTGACCAGCCGCGGCGACAAGGAGAACGTCGTGCAGGCGATCCAGGCCGGGGTTTCGGACTACATCGGCAAGCCATTTACCAACGAGCAGCTGACCAGCAAGGTGCGCAAGGCGCTAGGTCGCGCCGGCAAGCTCGATGCACTGGCGGCCAGTGCTCCGGTGCGCGCCCTGTCGTCCGGAATGGCCAATGATTCGCTGGCCGCGCTGACCGGCGGCAAGGCTGAAGTGGTACGGCCTGCACCGGTTGCGGCGCCGCTTGCCACTTCGGCCGCCGCGCTGCTGCAACCGGCCGCCGCGCCGGCGGCGAACCGGCCGGCCGCGGCAACCGGCGGCCGCGGACAGGGCCAGCTGCGCCTGGCTGCCGGCATGCTGGCGTGCGTGATCAAGGCGCTGAGTCTGAAGGAGGCGTTGCTGGTGGTGCGTCGCGGCGAGCTGCTGCCGCAGGTGCTGGAAAGCGCCGTGCTCGACCTGGAGCAGGGCGAGGGCGGCGAGATCGCCCGGTTGAACGGTTACCTGCACGCGGTGGCCGCGCTGGAGCCCAAGCCCGACAGCGAGTGGCTGCAGCTGTCGTTCCGCTTCGTCGACCGCGATGCGCAGAAGCTCGATTACCTGTCGCGGCTGATCGCGCGCGGCACCGTGCAGAAACACTTCGTGCCCGGCGCCTGAGCGCCTAGTGCGCTTCGTCGGCCGACGAAGCGCACAAGCTGACCGGCTTCACACCCCGACGGTCGGTGGCTCGCGGCGCCCCGGCGGCGCTGTTAGTCTTCGCCCTCCAACCGACTTCACGACTAGAACTGCCGTTATGCTGGGGCGTCTTCTTCCTTTGCTCGGGCTGTCGCTGCTGGCCTCGCCCGCACTGGCTCTGACCATCTACAAGTACACCGATGCCAATGGCGTGGTGACGTACAGCGACCAGGCTGCGCCCGGTTCGCAGGTGTTCGTCTTCCGCGACCGCATGGTGGAGAAGCTCGACAATCAGGTGAAGCTGGAAACCCGCAAGCATGCGGCCGGCGAAACGCTGGTGGTGCGCAACGACCTGTTCGCTCCGGTGGACATCGAGCTGAAGCTGGAGGGCGTCAGCAATGCGGTGGGCGCCCCGGCCCAGCCGATCCGCTGGGTGCTGCCGCCGCGCAGCCAGATTCGCCTGGCCACGCTGGCGCCGCGCGATGCCGGCAAACCGCTCCGGTACACGCCAAAGCTGCGTCATGCGCTGGGCGATCCGCGACTGCTGCCCAAACCCTACAAATATCCGCTGCCCTGGCGCGGCGGGCCGTTCCGCCTGACCCAGGGCGCCAACGGCCAATACAGCCACTTCACGCCCAAGGGGCGGTATGCCGTGGATATCGCCATGCCCGAGGGCACGCCGATCATCGCCGCGCGCGGCGGCATGGTGGTGAAGGTGGAAAACCAGCAGAGCGGCCGCGGCACCAATCCAGCCGGCAACTTCGTGCGTGTCTTGCACGACGACGGCACGATGGGCGTCTACCTGCACCTGATGAAGGGCTCGGTGGCGGTGCAGGAAGGCCAGCGGGTGGCAACCGGCACGCGCCTGGCACGCTCCGGTAACACCGGCAACAGCACCGGGCCGCACCTGCACTTCGTCGTGCAGCGCAACGTCGGCCTGGCGGTCGAATCGATTCCGTTCGCCTTCTCCCAGCCGGTCGACAGCCTGCCGAACTTCGCCGTGGGTGGGGAATAGCTAGCTACGAGCTTCGAGCTGCAAGCCATAAGCCGCAAGAAAGGCTCGACAGGCGTTTGGTCGGCCCGCACGCTGATTTGCTTCCAGCTTCCAGCTTCCAGCTTCCAGCTTCCAGCTTCCAGCTTCCAGCTTCCAGCTTCCAGCTTCCAGCTTCCAGCTTCCAGCAGGGCTATTCCTGCTTGAGCACCTTGGCCAGCACGATCTTCGGCCCGCGCATCTTCTTGACCACGATCTGCAGGCCTTCGACCTGCAGTTCCTCGTTTTCCTCAGGAACCCGCTTGAGGGTTTCGTAGATCAGTCCGGCCAGGGTTTCGGCTTCGACATGGTCGAGGTCGACGTTGAGCAGGCGCTCGACCTTGAACAGCGGTGTGTCGCCGCGTACCAGCAGCTTGCCGGGCTGATAGGCGAGGATGCCGCGCTCGGTCTTGCGGTGTTCGTCCTGGATGTCGCCGACCAGCACCTCGAGCACGTCTTCCATCGTCAGGAAGCCGATCACCTTGTGGTCGCCTTCCTCCACCAGCACGAAATGCGCGCCGCCCTGGCGGAACTGGTTGAGCAGCACGTTGAGCGGCATGTGCTTGGAGACGCGCTCCAGCGGCCGCAACAGGTCGTGCAGGTCGAAGTGCTCGGCCAGCCGCTCGTCCTCGGCCAGCGCCAGCAGCAGATCCTTGATGTGCAGCAGGCCGACGTACTCGCCCTGACTGCTGTCGTACACCGGATAGCGGCTGTACTTGTGGAGACGGATGGTGGCGAGGATGTCGCCGAGCGGCGCGTCATGCTCCAGCTGCAGCAGGTCCTCGCGGGAGTTGGCCCAGTCCACCACTTCCAGCTCGCTCATCTCCACCGCCGAGGCCAGCACCTGGATCTGCTGGTCGCTGGGGTTCAGCGCGCGGTTGGAATGCAGGATCAGCTTCAGCTCATCGCGGCTGTAGTGGTGCTCGTGATGCGCGCCCGGCTCGCCCTGGCCGGCCAGGCGCAGGATGGCGTTGGCGCTGGCGTTGAGCAGGTAGATTGCCGGATACATCAGCCAGTAGAACAGGTACAGCGGCGCGGCCGTCCACAGCGACAGCAGCTCGGGCTTGCGAATTGCCCAGGACTTGGGCGCCAGCTCGCCGACCACGATGTGCAGGTAGGAAATGATGAAGAACGCGGTGAAGAAGGCGATGCCGTGCACCAGTGCTTCGTTGTCGATGCCGAGCAGCGCCAGCAGCGGTTCGAGCAGATGGGCGAAGGCCGGCTCGCCGACCCAGCCGAGGCCCAGCGACGCCAGGGTGATGCCCAGCTGGCAGGCCGACAGGTAGGCGTCCAGCTGGTTGTGCACGGTGCGCAGGATGTGTCCGCGCCAGCCGTGCTGGCTGGCGATCGCCTCCACCTTGGTGGCGCGCAGTTTGACCATCGCGAACTCGGCCGCGACGAAGAAACCGTTGAGCAGGACGAGGAACAGGGCAAACAGAATCAGGCCGAGATCGGCGAAATAGGAGGGTGCAACGTAACTGGGGGAAGGGTCCATGAGGGGTTCTGGATGACAATGGAGCGCTCAGAATGGGGGCGCCGGGCAGGCTTTTCAAGCAACCATCCGACGATCGCGTGGTAGCGCCGTGCGATCCGCCAGCGTACCGGCCGTCAGCGCTGCGCGATCTGCGAGGCCGGAAAGTGGCAGGTAAAGGTGCTGCCTTTGCCCGGCGAGCTGTTGATGTCCAGCCGGCCCTGGTGGCGCAGCAGCACGTGCTTGACGATCGCCAGGCCCAGGCCGGTGCCGCCGGTGTTGCTCGCGCGGCTGGAGTCGACGCGATAGAAGCGCTCGGTCAGCCGCGGCAGGTGCTTGGGCTCGATACCCGGGCCCGAGTCCTCGACGCTCAGGTGCGCGCCGGCCTCGTTGCGCCACCAGCGGATGTGGATGTCGCCGCCGCCGGGCGTGTATTTCACTGCGTTGAACACCAGGTTGGAGAACGCGCTGCGCAGCTCGGCCTCGCTGCCCTTGAGCCGCAGCTCGGCATCGGCGTCGAGGCTGATGTGGTGCGCGTGGCTGCCGGAAAGGGCGCGCGCGTCGCTGGTGATCGATTGCAGCAGCAGCGCCACGGCGATCGGTTGGTTGTCGGTCGGCCGGTTGCTGGCCTCGAGCTTGGCCAGCAGCAGCAGGTCGTTGATCAGGTGCTGCATGCGGTCGGCCTGCTGGTTCATCTGCTGCAGGGCGCGCAGCAGGCGCGGATTGATCTGCTCGGGGTTGTCCAGCAGCGTCTCCAGATAGCCGGCGATCACCGTCAGCGGCGTGCGCAACTCATGGGAGACGTTGGCGACGAAGTCCTTGCGCATCTGTTCGAGCTGATGCACACGGGTGACGTCGCGCACCACCAGCAGGCGTTCGCTGTTGCCGTAGCGGGTGATGGTGATCTGCAGGCGCAGGCGGTCGTTGACCGGCGCCGGCAAATCCAGCGGTTCGTCGTACTGGTCGCCCTCGAAGTAGTCCTTGAAGCGCGGATGGCGCACCAGGTTGGTGATCGGGTGGCCGATGTCCTGCGGTTTCTTCAGGCCGAGCAGGCGGTCGGCGGCGAGGTTCCACCATTCCAGGTTGCCGTCGCTGTTGAGCATGATCACCGCGTCCTTGAGCGCCGCGGTGGAGCCCTGCACGCGGTCGATCACCGCCTGCAGCTGGCCGCGCAGGCGCAGGTCGCGGCGTTGCAGCTGGTAGAGGTTGTCGAACACCTCGCCCCAGACGCCGGCGGCATCGGGCGGTGGCTGGTCGGCATCCTTGCGCTGCAGCCACTGCTGCAGGCGGCGCAGCTGGTGGAAGGTCCAGGCCAGATAACCGCCCAGGCCGAGCACGAGCATCCAGGCGTATTCGCCGGTGATCGCCCCGAGCAGCAGGCAGGCGCCCAGCAGGAGCAGGAGACGGCGGACGAGCGTGCCTTGCCAGTTCTGGTTCAACCGAAAAGCTCCATGCAGACGGTAGGGTGGCGGTGAGGTGTCAGACCTTGCTGGAGAAGCGATAGCCGGTGCCGCGTACGGTCTGGACCAGGTTCTCGTAAGCCTCGCCAAGCGCCTTGCGCAGTCGGCGGATATGCACGTCGACGGTGCGCTCCTCGACATAGACGTTGCCGCCCCAGACCTGATCCAGCAACTGGCCGCGCGTATAGGCGCGTTCCTGGTGGGTCATGAAGAACTGCAGCAGACGGTATTCGGTCGGGCCCATCTCGGCCGGCTTGCCGTCGATGGTGACGCGATGGCTGATCGGGTCCAGCAGCAGGCCGCCGATTTCGATGGGCGCTTCGCTGTCGGCGGGCGCGGCGCGGCGCAGCACGGCCTTCAGCCGCGCCACCAGCTCG
The DNA here is from genome assembly GCA_000263395.1 of Stutzerimonas stutzeri TS44. Lineage (GTDB taxonomy): Bacteria > Pseudomonadota > Gammaproteobacteria > Pseudomonadales > Pseudomonadaceae > Stutzerimonas > Stutzerimonas stutzeri_C. The sequence continues at coordinate 103,328 of AJXE01000002.1, read as the reverse complement.
CGCGGGGAGAACGGCTTGGTGATGTAGTCGTCGGCACCGACTTCCAGCCCCTGGATCTTGTTGTCCTCTTCGCCCTTGGCGGTGAGCATGATGATCGGGATGTCGATGGTCAGCTCGTCGCGCTTCAGGCGCCGCGCCAGTTCGATCCCGGAGGTGCCGGGCAGCATCCAGTCGAGCAGGATCAGATCGGGCTGGCGATCGATGATCAGCGCGTGGGCCTGCTGGCTGTTCTCCGCCTCCAGGCATTCGTAGCCGGCCATTTCCAGGGCGACGACGATCATTTCGCGGATAGGCGCTTCGTCGTCGACGATCAGTATGCTCTTGCCGTTCATGGTCAAGCCTCGGTCATTCTGTCGCTCGGCATTAGATAACGGAATTATTGCAGCGATGTGACAGCCTGAGGGCAGGCGTGCGCGCCTTGCGCCGGCTGGCCATTAAAAGGCCATTAGCCGGCAGTTTTTTGCGCGTTCACCGCCTGTTTTCTGCGTAATCGTGAATGTTCGCTTGCGTGGAACTCAGCTGCTCTTGAGCGCGTAATCCGCGACGATGCCGGCGAAGATCGCCAGGCCGGCCCAGTGGTTGTGCAGGAAGGCGGCAAAACAGCGTTGCCGGTCGCGCGAACGGGTGTAGTGGAATTCCCACAGGTAGCAGGCCGCGGCGAGCGCCAGGCCGAGGTGGAACCACTGGCCCAGCTCGAAGCGCGCGCCGGCCAGCAGCAGGCAGAACAGCATCAGGCCCTGCAGGCCGAGAATGATCGCGCGGTCGGCATCGCCGAACAGGATCGCGGTGGAGCGGATACCGATCTTCAGGTCGTCTTCACGGTCGGCCATCGCGTAGTAGGTGTCGTAGGCCACCGTCCACACCACGTTGGCGATGAACAGCAGCCAGGCCTCCTCCGGCAGTGTGCCGCGGGTGGCGGTGAAACACATCAGGATGCCCCACGAATACGCCGCGCCGAGCACCACCTGCGGGTAATAGGTGTAGCGCTTCATGAACGGATACAGCGAAGCGACCGCCACTGCGCCGAACGACAGCCAGACGGTGAGCGCGTTGGTCAGCAGCACCAGGCCGAAGGCCAGTGTCACCAGCACGGCGAACAGCAGCCAGGCCTCGCGCACCTGGATGCGCCCGGTGGCCAGCGGGCGGTTGCTGGTGCGCTGCACGTGGCCGTCGAAATTGCGGTCGGCGAAATCGTTGATCACGCAGCCGGCAGCGCGCATCAGCACCACGCCGGCGCTGAAGATGAACAGATGCGCGAGACTCGGCACGCCCTCGGCGGCAATCCACAGCGCAGTGAGGGTCGGCCACAGCAGCAGGTAGATGCCGATCGGCTTGTCCATGCGCGTCAGCTGGATGAAGTCCCAGGCGCGTGGGTGCAGGCGATTGCACGATTGCAGGAGTTTCAGATACATCGGCGGTCTCCGTGCGGAAGATGACGAGTCAGGAACGGGGCGCGCGGCTCATGGCGCGATGCCGGCGGCTTGCCAGAGTTCGGGCAGGAACACCTCCGCCACCAGCACGCCGAGGTGCTCCCGGCTGAAGCGCGAGCGGCGCGCCCACAGGTCGGGCTGGCGATGCTCCGGCGGCAGCCAGGCGGCGGGATAGCGGCAGGCCTGCAGCGTGCCGCGGGCGAACGCCGGGTCGCTGAACAGCAGTTCGCCGAGCGAGCGGCTGCCGAGGCTCTGCAGGTCCATGCCGGAACGCTCCAGTGCGGCGCGCGCGGCGACGCTGCGGGCGAACACCCAGGGCCGGCCGTGGCCGCACAGGTAGACTTCGCGCACCCAGCCCTGGCTGCCGGGCGCCACCCCGAGGGCGGCGCACTCGTCGGCGCGCAACGGCTCCCAGGCCTGGTGCAGCGGGGTCACGCTGAAGGCGCCGGTGGCCAGTTCGGTCAGGCGGCGCGTCAGCGAGCCGCGATCGACATACAGCCAGTCATGCAGGGCAGGATCGAGGGCAGTGGGCAGGCGGTCGGCGCTCAGCCAGTCGTGAAATTCGGACACGGCATATCCGCAGCGTGGTGAAAAGAGCCGCGGAGTCTAGCATCACAGGCCGCAAGCGACAGGTAGCGCGCTCTTTGCTTGAGGCTTGAGGCTTGGAGCTTGAGGCTTGCCGCTGCTCCTAAGCCCATCCCTCCAGGCGCATCGTCGCGCGGACCAGGCGCTGTTCCTCCTGTTCGATCTCCTTGAGGTTGTCGCGAATGCTGTGCACATGGTCGCGCGCGGCGCGCTGGGCCTGCTCGGGCAGGCGTTCGGTGACCGCGTGGAACATGCGCGAATGCTGACGATCGATCTGCCGCTTCTGCACCGGGCGGTGGTAGAGGTTGTTCACCGAGGCAAATACGGTGGACAGCATCAGGTCGGTGAGCGACTGCAGCGTGTGCACCAGCACCGGATTGTGCGAGGCCTCGCAGATGGCCAGGTGGAAGGCGTGGTCCAGGCGCGCGTGTTCGCGCGGGTCGGCGTCCTGCTCGTCGGAATGGGCGGCGAGCATCTCCTCGTAGCGCCGGCGCAGCAGCACGAAGTCGGCATCGGTGCCGCGCAGCGCCGCCAGTCGCGCCGATTCGCCTTCCAGCAGCGCGCGCACTTCGAGCAGGTCGTACAGCGTGCGCGGCTGCGAATTGAACAGGTGCATCAGCGGGCTGGCGTCGCGCTTGTCCGACAGTTCGGCGACGAACGAGCCGCGGCCCTGCGCCGTCTCGATGATCCCGCGCCCGCGCAGCACGCGCAGCCCTTCGCGCAGGGCCGAGCGCGAGATGCCGAGCTTCTCGCACAGGCGCCGCTCCGATGGCAGCGCCTGGCCGGTTTTCAGCACGCCATCGACGATCAGGCGCTCGATGCGCTCGGCGACCACGTCGGCGACTTGACGGCGATCATTGGTGTCTTCGTTCAGCATGCGGGTGCTCTCGTTGCTGGTAGGACCAGTTTGCGGGGAGTCTACCCTGGATGGCTGTGGCTGTGCAGAGATCACGGTTTTACTGGTGTTCAGGTAGTGCTTTGACGGGTGCCGCTAGACAAACTGGTCGGACCAGTGCGTGCAGGGGTGGACGGTCGCGCGATGCGAGGCTAAACATGCGACATCTCACCGCGGCGGCCGTGCCGGGGTGACCGTATGAGAGCGGCGAACCTGCATGAATATCCTCTACGACGAACGCGTCGACGGCGCGTTGCCCAAGGTCGACAAGACCGCACTAATGGCCGAGCTGCGGCGCCAGCTGCCGGATCTGGAAATCCTCCATCGTCTCGAAGACCTCAAACCCTACGAGTGCGACGGTCTGTCCGCCTACCGCACCACGCCGATGCTGGTAGTGCTGCCCGAGCGCGTCGAGCAGGTCGAGACGCTGCTCAAGCTCTGCCACCAGCGCGGCGTGCCGGTGGTCGCCCGTGGCGCCGGCACCGGTCTGTCCGGCGGGGCGTTGCCGGTGGAGCAGGGCATCCTGCTGGTGATGGCGCGCTTCAACAAGATTCTCGAAGTCGACCCGGCCGGGCGTTTCGCCCGCGTCCAGCCCGGCGTGCGCAACCTGGCGATCTCCCAGGCCGCCGCGCCGCATGAGCTGTACTACGCGCCGGACCCATCCTCGCAGATCGCCTGCTCGATCGGCGGCAACGTCGCCGAGAACGCCGGCGGCGTGCACTGCCTGAAGTACGGTCTGACCGTGCACAACCTGCTCAAGGTGGAAATCCTCACCGTCGAGGGCGAGCACATGACGCTCGGCTCCGAGGCGCTGGATTCGCCCGGCTTCGACCTGCTGGCGCTGTTCACCGGCTCCGAGGGCATGCTCGGCATCGTCACCGAGGTCACGGTCAAGCTGCTGCCCAAGCCGCAGGTGGCCAAGGTGCTGCTGGCCGCGTTCGACTCGGTGGAGAAGGCCGGGCGCGCGGTGGCCGACATCATCGCCGCCGGCATCATCCCAGGCGGCCTGGAGATGATGGACAACCTGGCGATCCGCGCCGCCGAAGACTTCATCCATGCCGGTTATCCGGTGGATGCCGAGGCCATCCTGCTCTGCGAGCTGGATGGCGTGGAGGCCGACGTGCACGAGGACTGCACGCTCGTCAGCGACGTGCTGACCCGGGCCGGCGCCACCGAGGTGCGGCTGGCCAAAGACGAAGCCGAGCGTGCGCGCTTCTGGGCCGGGCGCAAGAACGCCTTCCCGGCGGTCGGGCGCATCTCGCCGGACTACTACTGCATGGACGGCACCATCCCGCGGCGCGAGCTGCCGGGCGTGCTCAAGGGCATCGCCGAGCTGTCCGAGCGGTTCGGCCTGCGCGTGGCCAACGTGTTCCACGCCGGCGACGGCAACATGCACCCGCTGATCCTCTTCGATGCCAACCAGCCCGGCGAGCTGGAGCGCGCCGAGGACCTGGGCGGCAAGATTCTCGAGCTCTGCGTGAAGGTCGGCGGCAGCATCACCGGCGAGCACGGTGTGGGTCGCGAGAAGATCAACCAGATGTGCGCGCAGTTCAATGTCGACGAACTGACGCTGTTCCACGCGGTGAAGGCGGCCTTCGACCCGAGCGGCCTGCTCAACCCCGGCAAGAACATTCCGACCCTGCACCGCTGCGCCGAATTCGGCCGCATGCACATCCACAACGGCGAGCTGCCTTTCCCCGAACTGGAGCGCTTCTGATGACGGTTTCATTCGACGCCAGCGAGCAGTTGCTGGAACAGGTCAACCAGGCGCTGGCGAGCAAGACGCCGCTGCGCATCCAGGGCAGCGGCAGCAAGGCCTTCCTTGGTCGCGCGGTCGAAGGCCAGTTGCTGGACGTGCGCGCCCATCGCGGCATCGTCAGCTACGACCCCACCGAACTGGTGGTCACCGTGCGCGCCGGCACTCCGCTGGCAGAACTGGAAGCCGCATTGGATGCCGCCGGGCAGATGCTGGCCTGCGAGCCGCCGCACTTCGGCGAGGGCGCCACGGTCGGCGGCATGGTCGCCGCCGGGCTGTCCGGCCCGCGCCGGCCGTGGAGTGGTTCGGTGCGCGACTTCGTGCTCGGCACGCGGATCATCACCGGCCAGGGCAAGCACCTGCGCTTCGGTGGCGAGGTGATGAAGAACGTCGCCGGCTACGACCTGTCGCGGCTGATGGCCGCCAGCTTCGGCTGCCTCGGCGTGCTCACCGAGGTCTCGCTCAAGGTGCTGCCCAAGCCGCGCCAATGCGGCAGCCTGCGCCTGGAGATCGATCTGGAACGCGCGCTGCTCAAGCTCGCCGAATGGGGCCAGCAGCCGGTGCCGATCAGTGCCGCCAGCCATGACGGGCGCTTCCTCAACCTGCGCCTGGAAGGCGGCGAAGGCTCGGTCAACGCCGCGCGCGAGCGTATCGGCGGCGAGGCGCTGGAGGCCGGCTACTGGCACGACCTGCGCGAACAGCGCCTGGCGTTCTTCGCCGATCCCCGGCCGTTGTGGCGGCTGTCGCTGCCCAATAACACGCCGGCGCTGAACCTGCCGGGCGAGCAGCTGGTGGACTGGGCCGGTGCGCAGCGCTGGCTGAAGACCGATGCCGATGCGGTGACCGTGCGCGGCATCACCGTCGAGGTCGGCGGCCATGCCAACTGCTTCACGCATGGCGCCACCGCCGCTCCGTTCCAGCCGCTGCCCGCGCCGCTGCTGCGCTATCACCGCCAGTTGAAGGCCGCGCTCGATCCGCAGGGCATCTTCAACCCCGGCCGCCTGTATTCCGAGGTCTGACGACGTATGCAAACCAATTTGAGTGAGGTCGCCAAGCGCCTGCCGCGCGCCGCGGAAGCCGAGAGCATCCTGCGCAGCTGCGTGCATTGCGGCTTCTGCAACGCCACCTGCCCGACCTACCAGCTGATCGGCGACGAGCTGGACGGCCCGCGCGGGCGCATCTACCTGATGAAGCAGATGCTCGAAGGCGCCGAAGTCACCGCGAGCACCCAACTGCACCTGGACCTCTGCCTGAGCTGCCGCAACTGCGAAACCACCTGCCCGTCGGGCGTGAAGTACCACAACCTGCTGGACATTGGCCGCGACTTCATCGAGCAGCAGGTGCCGCGCACCAGCGGCGAGCGCCTGCTGCGCGGCGTTCTGCGCACGGTGATCCCGCGTCCGGGGCTGTTCAAGGCGCTGCTCGGTGCCGGCAATGTGCTCAAGCCGCTGATGCCCGCCGCGCTCAAGGACCACCTGCCACGCGAGATCCGCCCGGCCAGGCCGCGTCCGCAGGTGCAGCACCAGCGCCGCGTGCTGATGCTCGAAGGCTGCGTGCAGCCGAGCCTGTCACCGAACACCAACGCCGCCGCGGCGCGCGTGCTCGATCGCCTGGGCATCAGCGTCACGCCGGCGCGCGAAGCGGGCTGCTGCGGCGCGGTGGACTACCACCTCAACGCCCAGGACACGGGCCTGGATCGCGCGCGGCGCAACATCGACGCCTGGTGGCCGGCCATCGAGGCCGGCGCCGAAGCCATCGTGCAGACCGCCAGCGGCTGCGGCGCCTTCGTCAAGGAATATGGCCACCTGCTCCGGGCCGACCCGGCCTACGCGGCCAAGGCCGCCCGTGTCAGTGCACTGGCCAAGGACCTGGTCGAGGTGCTGCGCGGCGCCGAGCTGGAACAGCTCAAGGTCAGAGCCGAGCAGCGCATGGCCTTCCATTGCCCGTGCACGCTGCAACACGCACAGAAGCTCGGCGGCGCGGTCGAAGACGTGCTGACCCGCCTCGGCTTCCAGCTCACCGCGGTGCCCGATGCGCATCTGTGCTGCGGCTCGGCGGGCAGCTATTCGATCACCCAGCCGGAGATTTCCCACCAGTTGCGCGACAACAAGCTCAACGCGCTGGAGAGCGGCAAACCGCAGGTGATCGTCACCGCCAACATCGGCTGCCAGACCCACCTCGACGGCGCCGGCCGCACACCGGTCAGACACTGGATCGAAGTGGTCGAAGAGGCCATGCAGTAAGCGTAGGTGAGCTTCGGCCGTAGGGTGGGCTTCAGCCCACCAGCATGCAGCTGAGGCACCTTCGGTGGGCTGAAGCCCATCCTACGGGGACTGGATCGCGAGCGTCACATAACGCCACGCACGAACAACCGAAATACGAGAACAGGAGAATCGAGATGAAAAGCAAAGCCGTACTGAGCCAGACCGAAGTGACCGCCATCCTCGCCGCCGCCCGCGCCGAGGCGCAGGCCAACGGCTGGAACGTGACCATCGTCGTCGCCGACGATGGCGGCCATCCGCTGGCGCTGGAGCGCCTGGAAGGCTGCGCGCCGATCGCCTCCTACATCGCCACCGAGAAGGCCCGCAGCGCCGCCGTCGGCCGTCGCGAAACCAAGGGCTACGAGGAGATGGTCAACAACGGCCGCAACGCCTTCCTCTCCGCGCCGGTGGTGTGCGCGCTGGAAGGCGGCGTGCCGGTGCTCGTCGATGGCCAGGTGATCGGTGCGGTTGGCGTCTCCGGCGTGACCGCCGCGCAGGACGCCCAGATCGCCAAGGCCGGCGCTGCCGCCCTGGCCAACTGAACAAACAAGGAGAACGAGCGATGACCGAGCGTGTAACCCTGGGCCGCCTGCAAGTCGCGGCCAACCTCAAGCGTTTTGTCGAAGACGAAGTCCTGCCGGGCACCGGCATCGACGCCGCCGCGTTCTGGAGCGGACTGGACCAGCTGGCCCACGATCTGGCGCCGAAGAACCGCGCGCTGCTCGCCGAGCGCGACCGCCTGCAGGCCGAGCTGGACGGCTGGCACAAGGCCAATCCAGGCCCGATCAAGGATATGGCCGCCTACCGCGCCTTCCTCGAATCCATCGGCTACCTGCTGCCGGTGCCGGACGTGGTGCAGATCGACACCGCCAATGTCGACAGCGAGATCGCCAGCCAGGCCGGCCCGCAGCTGGTGGTGCCGATCGGTAACGCGCGCTACGCGCTGAACGCCGCCAACGCCCGCTGGGGCTCGCTGTACGACGCGCTCTACGGCACCGACGCCATCTCCGAAGAGGGCGGCGCGCAGAAGGGCCCGGGCTACAACGAAGTGCGCGGCGCCAAGGTCATCGCCTACGCGCGCAACGTGCTCGACCAGGCCGCGCCGCTGGCCCAGGGCAGCCACGCCGACGCCACCGCCTATCGCGTGCAGGACGGCCAGCTCAAGGTCACCCTGGAGAGCGGCAGCGTCACCGGCCTCAAGCAGCCGGAGAAACTCGTCGGCTTCCAGGGCGAGGCCATCGAGCCGCGCGCCGTGCTGCTGAAGAACAACGGCCTGCATATCGAGATCCAGATCGACCCCAACAGCCCGATCGGCCAGACCGACCTGGCCGGCGTGAAGGATCTGCTGATCGAGGCCGCCGTGACCACCATCATGGACTGCGAAGACTCCACCGCCGCCGTCGATGCCGACGACAAGGTGCTGGTCTACCGCAACTGGCTGGGCCTGCTGAAGGGCGATCTGATCGACACCTTCCAGAAGGACGGCAAGGCCGTGACCCGCCAGCTCAACGCCGACCGCGAGTACAGCGCCGTCGATGGCTCGCGCCTGACCCTGCATGGCCGCTCGCTGCTGTTCGTGCGCAACGTCGGCCACCTGATGACCAATCCGGCGATCCTGCTCGAAGACGGCCGTGAAATCCCCGAAGGCATCATGGACGGCGTGTTCACCAGCCTGATCGCCAAGCACGACCTGGCGCGCAAGGGCAACTCGCGCACCGGCAGCGTCTACATCGTCAAACCGAAGATGCACGGCCCGGCCGAAGTCGCCTTCGCCGACGAGCTGTTCGGCCGCGTCGAGGACCTGATCGGCGTGCCGCGCTTCACCCTGAAGATGGGCATCATGGACGAGGAGCGCCGCACCAGCGCCAACCTCAAGGCCTGCATCGCCGCCGCCAAGAGCCGCGTGGCGTTCATCAACACCGGTTTCCTCGACCGCACCGGCGACGAGATGCACACCTGTATGGAAGCCGGCCCGGCGCTGCGCAAGGGCGACATGAAGAACACCCCGTGGATCAAGTCCTACGAGCGCAACAACGTGCTGGTCGGCCTGGCCTGCGGCCTGCGTGGCAAGGCGCAGATCGGCAAGGGCATGTGGGCCATGCCGGACCTGATGGCCGCCATGCTCGAGCAGAAGATCGGCCACCCGAAGTCCGGCGCCAACACCGCCTGGGTGCCGTCGCCGACCGGCGCGACCCTGCACGCGCTGCACTACCATCAGGTAGACGTGCAGGCGGTGCAGAGCGAGCTGGAGAAGGTCGATCTGGCCGCCGAGCGTGAGCAGCTGCAGAACGACCTGCTGTCCATCCCGGTGGTCGCCGAGGACAAGTGGAGCGCCGCGGACAAGCAGCAGGAGCTGGACAACAACTGCCAGGGCATCCTCGGTTACGTGGTGCGCTGGGTGGAGCAGGGCGTCGGTTGTTCCAAGGTGCCGGACATCCATGATGTCGGCCTGATGGAAGACCGCGCCACCCTGCGTATCTCCAGCCAGCACATCGCCAACTGGCTGCACCACGGCGTGGTCAGCCGCGAGCAGGTGCAGGAAACCCTGGAGCGCATGGCCAAGGTGGTCGACCAGCAGAACGCCGGCGATTCGCTGTACCGCCCGATGGCGCCAGACTACGCCCAGTCCATCGCCTTCCAGGCCGCCAGCGACCTGGTGTTCAAGGGCCGCGAGCAGCCGTCCGGCTACACCGAGCCGCTGCTGCACCAATGGCGCCAGCGCTTCAAGGCGGCCAACCCGGCCTGAAGCGAGCCATGAACGGCAAGGCGGGAGCTTGTCTCCCGCCAGTACAAGACAGGAGCCCCGGACGCCGATTTTTGCGTTCGGGGCTTTCGAGCATGGGGACCTGCCAGGCAGCTCGGCAGGCACCCGGGGGTCCGCATCAGCGACGGCCGTAGGTCGTGATGGCGCGGGGTTCCATGCAAGGCACCGGGCTTGCCCGGACATAAGAAAAGCGGTTCACAACAAAAACAGGGACCAATAATGAGTCAAACACTACTGTCCATACTGGCCTTCGTGCCGCTGGTGCTGGCCGGTGTCCTGCTGATCGGCTTTCGTTGGCCGGCCAAGTACGCGATGCCGCTGGTTTTCGTCCTCACTGCGCTGATCGGCCTGCTGGCCTGGGACATGACCCTCAACCGGGTCATCGCCTCGTCTCTGCAAGGGTTGATCCTCACCGCGGCGATCCTCTGGATCATCTTCGGTGCGATCCTGCTGCTGAACACGCTCAAACACTCGGGAGGCATCTCGGCGATCCGTCGCGGCTTCTCCAACGTCAGCCCGGACCGCCGCGTGCAGGCGCTGATCGTCGCCTGGCTGTTCGGCTGCTTCATCGAGGGCGCCTCGGGCTTCGGCACGCCGGCCGCGGTGGCCGCGCCGCTGCTGGTGGCGCTGGGCTTCCCGGCGCTGGCCGCGGTGGTGCTGGGGATGATCGTGCAGTCCACGCCGGTGTCGTTCGGCGCGGTGGGTACGCCGATCCTGGTCGGTGTCGGCGCGGGTCTGGACAAGACCGGCATTGGCGCGCAGATGGCCGCCGTGGGCAGCAACTGGGACGTGTTCTTCCACCTGATCTTCTCGCGGGTGGCAATCATCCATGCGCTGTGCGGGATCCTCATGCCGCTGATCATGATCAGCATCATGACGCGCTTCTTCGGTCGCAATAAGTCCTGGTCGGAAGGCCTGGTGGTGGCGCCGTTCGCCATCTTCACCGGGCTGTGCTTCGTGATCCCGTATGCCGCCGCCGGCGTATTCCTCGGCCCGGAGTTCCCCTCGATCATCGGCGCGCTGGTCGGTCTGGCCATCGTGGTGCCGGCGGCCAAGGCCGGCTTCCTGCTGCCCAAGCAGAGCTGGGACTTCGCCCCGGCCAGCGAGTGGCCGGCGGAGTGGATGGGCCGCATCGAGATGAAGATCGAGGACATCGCCGGCAAGACGCCGATTTCCGTGCCGATGGCCTGGGCGCCGTACCTGCTGCTGGCGGCGTTCCTGGTGATCTCGCGGGTGTTCCCGGACGTCAAGGCGGCGCTGCTGGGCATCAGCTTCGGCTGGAAGGACATCCTCGGCGAGACCGGGGTCTCCGGTACCCTGGAGCCGATCTACCTGCCGGGTGGCATCCTCTGCATCGTCGTGGCGATCACCTTCTTCCTGCACCGCATGAGCGCGCGCGAGATGGTCGCGGCGGTCCACGAGTCGAGCCGCACGCTGCTCGGTGCCGGCTTCGTGCTGATCTTCACCATTCCGATGGTGCGTATCCTGATCAACTCGGGGGTAAACGGTGCCGATCTGGTGTCGATGCCGGTGGCGATGGCGCAGCTGGTGGCCGACAGCGTGGGGTCGGTGTATCCGTTCTTCGCGCCGGCTGTGGGTGCGCTGGGGGCGTTCATCGCCGGTTCCAACACCGTGTCCAACCTGATGCTCTCGCAGTTCCAGTTCAACACCGCGGGCCTGCTGGGGCTGTCCGGTGCGCTGATGGTGGCGCTGCAGTCGGTGGGCGCGGCGGCGGGCAACATGATCGCCATCCACAACGTGGTCGCCGCCTCGGCTACCGTGGGCCTGCTCGGCCGCGAAGGCATCACCCTGCGCAAGACCATGCTGCCGACGCTGTACTACCTCACCGTGGCCGGCAGCATCGGCCTGCTGGGTTTCTACGTGCTGGGCATCAGCGATCCGCTGGTGAGCGTCGCCCGCTGAGTGCGTTGCAACCCTGAGCGACGGGCGGCCTTGGCCGCCCGTTTCTTTTGTAGCGTGGCAAGCCGGCGCACACTCGTATAGCGTGCGGTGCGATGAACAGAGTATCGAGGTCGGGTAATGAACAAATGGCAATGCGTGGTGTGCGGATTCATCTATGACGAAGCCGCCGGGCTGCCCGAGGAAGGCATCGCGCCGGGCACCCGTTGGGAAGACGTGCCGGAAGACTGGACCTGCCCCGACTGCGGCGTCGGCAAGGTGGATTTCGAGATGGTCGTGCTCGCCTGAGCCGCGCTTCGCACGACAACGAGGAGGACAACGTGACAGCACCCATCGTGATCATCGGCACCGGCCTGGCCGGCTACAACCTGGCCCGCGAGCTGCGCAAGCTCGACAGCGCGACGCCGCTGCTGCTGATCACCAGCGATGACGGGCGATCCTATTCCAAGCCGCTGCTGTCCACCGGCTTCGCGATGGGCAAGGACGCCGACGGTTTGGGCCAGGCCGATGCCGGCGAGATGGCCGAAAAGCTCAACGCCGAAATCCGCACCCACACCCGCGTCACCCGCCTCGAACCGGCAGCGCGGCGCATCTGGATCGACAACGAGCCGGTGACCTATCGCGATCTGGTGCTGGCCTGGGGCGCGCAGACCATCCGCGTGCCGGTCGAGGGCGATGCGCAGGAGACGATCTTCCCGATCAACGATCTGCACGACTACCGCCGTTTCCGCACGGCGGCGCAGGGCCGGCAGCGCGTGCTGATCCTCGGCGCCGGGCTGATCGGCTGCGAGTTCGCCAACGATCTGCTGATCGGTGGCTATCAGGTCGACGTGGTGGCGCCCAGCACGCAGATCATGCCCGGGCTGCTGCCGCTCGAGGCGGCCACGGCGGTGCAGGGCGGGCTGCAGCAGCTCGGCGCGCGTTTCCACCTGGGGCCGGTGTTGCAACGCCTCGATCGCACGGGCGACGGTCTGCAGGCGCAACTCTCGGACGGCCAGACGCTGGCCTGCGACCTGGTGGTGAGCGCCGTCGGCCTGCGCCCGCGCACCGAACTGGCCGCCGCGGCCGGCCTGCAGGTGGCGCGCGGCATCGTCGTCGATCGCCTGCTGCAGACCTCGCAGCCGCATATCTACGCGCTGGGCGACTGCGCCGAGGTGGAAGGACTCAGCCTGCTCTACGTGATGCCACTGATGAGCGGCGTGCGCGCGCTGGCCAGGACGCTGACGGGTACGCCGACGATGGTCAGCTACGGCGCCATGCCGGTCACGGTGAAGACGCCGGTGTGCCCGCTGGTGGTCTCGCCGCCGGCCATTGGCGCCGTCGGCAGCTGGTCCGTCGAGGGCCAGGGCGCGGACGTGCGCGCACGCTATCTGGCGCCCTCCGGCCAGTTGCTCGGCTATGCCCTGACAGGCGCCGCCACGCAGGAGCGGATGGCGCTGAACCGGCAGCTGCCGCCGGTGTTGGCGGAACTGCCGCAGGTTCTGTCGCGAAAGTCCTGAGCCGGAATCGGACTTGAGTCGTAGAAGACTGGCGAAGGTGCTAGCCGCATGCCATTCTCGAAGCGTCTGCCCGGTCTAGAGCCGTCGCAGCGCCTTAGAACGCTGTTCCACGGAGCAGCAGGACACAACAACAACAAAGTCTCAGAGGCTTCCAATGCGCAAACCGGAACTCGCCGCAGCCATCGCCGCGAAGGCCGATCTTTCCAAGGATCAGGCCAATCGCGTACTCAACGCCGTGCTCGATGAAATCACCCATGCGCTGCACCGCAAGGACAGCGTGACCCTGGTCGGCTTCGGCACCTTCGTACCACGCCATCGCGGCGCCCGCACCGGCAAGAACCCGCAGACCGGCGAGCCGGTCACCATCAAGGCCAGCAACACCGTGGCGTTCAAGCCCGGCAAGATGCTCAAGGACGCCGTCAGCTGACGTGCGCTACCCGGAGCCCCAGCGGCTCCGGGCTCCCTGACCGCCCGGTCGGCCACCGACCCCGCCGTACCCGCACTTTCACCCGCTGATCCAGCCTCTACAATGCGGCCTTTTCCTCGTATCGGTCGGACGTCACCATGAAATTCCGTTTCCTGCTTTGGATGCTGGGCCGCCTGATGGCTAAGGCCAGCCGTACCAACCCCGAGTTCCAGCAGCAGCTGGGCGACAAGGACCTGACCTTCCAGCTGCATACCCTCGACGGCAAGGTGGCGCGGCATTTCGTCGTGCGCGACCAGCGCGTCACCAGCAAAAGCGGCCCGGCGAGCGAGCCGGCGTTTTCGCTGGGCTTCAGGGATGCGGTCTATGGGTTCGAGACGATGACGGCGAAGAACAAGCAGCTGGCGTTCATGCAGGGGATTCAGGACAAGAACATTCAGATTCAGGGCAATCCGGCGCTGGTGATGTGGTTTCAGGGGCTGACCAAATACCTGAAGCCTCGCAAGAAGAAGTGACCCTGTCGCGTCACCTTCTCGTGTCTGGCCAAGAACCGTCGGGTGGAAAACCGCGCAGCGCTTTCCACCTCGTTGGGCGTCCGGGTCTGAGCGGATCAGCTTTGACTTGGTCGTAACTCAAATTTAAGTTGACTGAATGCATGAGTTGACTTGTTGTATGGGTTGAATTTTGGTCTGGCCTAGTATTTTTGCGGGTTGGCATGGCATGGTGTCGACTTAACTATTGGGTGGGGTGGAGATTTTCAACATGCCGAATTTCACTCATCACGATTTGGCCCTCCTCAATCCAGCCTTCGACTCACCCCTTGTCGATGTCTTGAATGAGCTGGAGCACCTACGCCGCTACAGGCTGGCGGGTACGACTCCAGCGAGCCTTTTCTTCCAGCTCAAGAACGTTTTCCACATTCTGGAAAGCCTGGGATCTGCCCGCATTGAGGGCAACCACACAACCCTCGCGGATTACGTGGAAAGCAAGATGGAGGGAGATGACACGGCTACCGATCAACTGCGCGAAATCTCCAACATCGAGAGGGCTATGACCTTCATCGAGCAGCATTTCAAGGAAGGAGACGACGTCAGCCTCCATCTCATTCGAGAATTGCACGCCATTACTGTAGGGGGTCTCGACAGAGAGGGAGATCGGACTCCCGGTCAGCTCAGGACGACCCAGGTTCGCATTGCGCAATCGGAGCACCTGCCGCCGGACGCCGTGCAAGTTGGTGGGTACATGGATGAGTTGGTGGCGTTCATCAATGCGCACGATCCGCAGAAGTACCACCTTATGAAAGTGGCGCTCGCGCACCACCGTTTCGGATGGATTCACCCGTTCACCAATGGCAACGGGCGGGTGGTTCGCTTGTTGACGTACCTGATGCTCATCAAGTACGGATTCGATGTCTCCGCCGGCGGTCGACTGCTGAACTCCACTGCAGTGTTCTGCAATGATCGTGAGCGTTACTACGAGATGCTGGGCGAGGCTGATCGCGGTACACAGCAAGGCCTGGAGCGGTGGTGTATCTACGTACTCCAGGGCATCCTCACGGAGCTGAGCAAGCTCGATCGGCTGTGTGACTATGGCTACCTTAAAGCCAGAATCCTGCAGCCGGCACTCGCCTTCTCCCGTGAGAGAGAGCACATCACCGGCCAGGAGCACTCAATTCTTCGTCGGCTTCTGGACACCGACAGCGGTGTGGCGAAGTCTGGAGACCTGGCGGATGCGATGCCGGACCTGAAGGGGCCGCAGCGGACCTATCAAATCAAGAAACTGGTGGACAGACGAATGCTGGTCCCGATTCAGCCCAACTCCCGTCAGTACACACTGGGCTTCACGAACAGCTACCTGCTCCGGGGCGTCATTCGCACGTTGACGGCCGAAGGCTTTATTCCTGAGCCTGTCGTAGCCGCACGGCCATAAGCGGCTGCCTGCACAGGTTAGCTGCCTGATTCTCTTGGTGCAGTGAGTCCCCCTAGGAGTCTGCCCCCTCCCGCCAAACCCTCGCTTCATCCTTCAGCCAATCGCGAAACGCCACCAACCCCGCCGACTCCACCTTGCGCTCCGGAATCATCAGGTAATACGCCCGCGCCTCGCTGCGATAGGGATGCGGATGCGCCGGCACCAACCGCCCCTCGGCCAGCTCGCGCTGGATCAGGAACGGCGGAATCAGCGCCACCCCCATGCCATGCTCCGCCGCCTGCGCCAGCATGGAAAACAGCTCCAGCCGCGGGCCGGTCATGTCGCGGGCGACCTTGAGCCCCAGCGAATCGAACCACTGCCGCCACGCATAAGGCCGCGTGGTCTGCTGCAGCAGCGGCATTGTCGCCAGGCGTTCGGCATCCAGCGGCTGGCCGCCAGGCAACAGCGCCGGACTGCACACCGGCTGCAGGTCCTCGGGCATCAGGTAGTGCGCCTCGGTACCGGACCAGTCGCCGTCGCCGAAATAGATCGCGGCGTCGAAATCGGTATCGGCGAACAGGAACGGGCGGGTGCGATTGGTCAGGTTGACGGTGATCTGCGGGTGCAGCGCCTGGAAGCGCGGCAAGCGCGGCAGCAGCCACTGGGTGCCGAAAGTCGGCACCAGTGCCAGTTCCAGACTCTGCGTACCCTGCTGGCCCATCACCGAGAGGGTGTCGCGCTCCACCGCATCCAGCTGCGCGGCGATGCGTCGGGCGTAGGACAGCCCCGCCTCGGTCAGCTTCACGCCGCGTCGCGAGCGACGGAACAGTTCTAGGCCGAGGAATTCCTCCAGCCCGCCGATCTGCCGGCAGACGGCGCCCTGGGTCAGCGCCAGTTCCTCGGCGGCGCGGGTAAAGCTCTCGTGCCGCGCGGCCGCCTCGAAGGCGATCAAGGCAGCAGTGCTGGGGATCTTCCGGCGCATCGTGCGGGTGGCTCACTCAAGTCGATCAGAAAAGTCCGTCTACCTTATCCAGTTGTGAGCAAATCGCACAGATGGGTGCGAATTTCTCGTTTGCAGCGGCGCGGGATGCTTCCTAGCATCGACTCATCCGAATCCGCACGACCGCACAAGAGGAAGAACGATGGCCGGCTCCGCACGCTTCAACTGGATCGACCCGCTGCTGCTCGACCAGCAGCTCACCGAAGAAGAGCGCATGGTGCGTGACAGCGCCGCGCAATTCGCCGCCGACAAACTGGCGTCGCGCGTGCTGGAAGCGTTCCGCCATGAACACACCGATCCGGCGATCTTCCGCGAGATGGGCGAGACCGGCCTGCTCGGCGCGACCATTCCCGAGACCTACGGCGGCAGCGGCCTCAACTACGTGTGCTACGGCCTGATCGCCCGCGAAGTCGAGCGCGTCGACTCCGGCTACCGCTCGATGATGAGCGTGCAGTCATCCCTGGTGATGGTGCCGATCAACGAGTTCGGCAGCGAGGCGACCAAGCAGAAGTATCTGCCCAAGCTGGCGAGCGGCGAGTACATCGGCTGCTTCGGCCTGACCGAACCGAATCACGGCTCCGACCCGGGCTCGATGGTCACCCGGGCGAAGAAGGTCGACGGCGGCTATCGCCTGTCCGGCAGCAAGATGTGGATCACCAACAGCCCGATCGCCGACGTTTTCGTGGTCTGGGCCAAGGACGACGCCGGCGAGATCCGTGGCTTCGTGCTGGAGAAGGGCTGGGAAGGGCTGTCCGCGCCGGCGATCCACGGCAAGGTCGGCCTGCGCGCCTCAATTACCGGCGAGATCGTCATGGACAACGTGTTCTGCCCGGAAGAGAACGCCTTCCCCGACGTGCGCGGGCTGAAAGGCCCGTTTACCTGCCTGAACAGTGCCCGCTACGGCATCAGCTGGGGCGCCCTGGGCGCCGCCGAGTTCTGCTGGCACACCGCGCGCCAGTACGTGCTCGACCGTCAGCAGTTCGGCCGCCCGCTGGCTGCCAATCAGCTGATCCAGAAGAAGCTCGCCGATATGCAGACCGAGATCACCCTGGCCCTGCAAGGCTGCCTGCGCCTCGGCCGGATGAAGGACGAAGGCAGCGCGGCGGTGGAGATCACCTCGATCATGAAGCGCAACAGCTGCGGCAAGGCGCTGGACGTGGCGCGCCTGGCCCGCGACATGCTGGGCGGCAACGGCATCAGCGACGAGTTCGGCGTGGCCCGGCACCTGGTCAACCTCGAGGTGGTGAACACCTACGAGGGCACCCACGACGTGCACGCGCTGATCCTCGGCCGCGCGCAGACCGGTATCCAGGCGTTCTTCTGAGCCACGGCAAACCGTAGGGTGGAAAACCGCACAGTGTTTTCCACCGTGAGCCACCGGTGGAAAAGACCTGCGGGCGTTTTCCACCCTACCCATGAAGGAAGTCCACGATGTTCGGTGCTCTGTCCCATCTGCGCGTGCTCGACCTCTCCCGCGTGCTCGCCGGGCCCTGGTGCGGGCAGATTCTCGGTGATCTTGGCGCCGAGGTGATCAAGGTCGAACGCCCGGGCACCGGTGACGATACCCGCCACTGGGGCCCGCCCTATCTTCAGGATCAGCACGGCGAGAACACCTCGGAGGCCGCCTACTACCTGTCGGCCAACCGCAACAAGCAATCGCTGACCGTGGATTTCACCCAGCCCGAGGGCCAGCGCATCATCCGCGAGCTGGTGATGCAGAGCGACGTGCTGCTGGAGAACTTCAAGGTCGGCGGGCTGGCCGCCTACGGCCTGGACTACGCCAGCCTGAGCGCCATCAATCCGCGGCTGATCTACTGCTCGATCACCGGCTTCGGCCAGGACGGCCCCTACGCTGCGCGTGCCGGCTACGACTTCATGATCCAGGGCCTCGGCGGGCTGATGAGCCTGACCGGGCGCAGCGATGCGGAGGAGGGCGCCGGACCGGTCAAGGTTGGTGTGGCGCTGACCGACATCCTCACCGGCCTGTACGCCACCGTCGGCGTGCTCGCCGCGCTGGCGCACCGCGAACGGACCGGCGAAGGCCAGCATGTCGACACCGCGCTGCTCGACGTGCAGGTCGCCTGCCTCGGCAACCAAGCGCTGAACTACCTCACCACCGACGTGGCGCCAAAACGCATGGGCAATGCCCACCCGAACATCGTGCCCTATCAGGATTTCCCCACCGCCGATGGCGATTTCATCCTCACCGTCGGCAACGACGGGCAGTTCCGCAAGTTCTGCGAGGTGGCTGGGCGACCGGAATGGGCGGACGATCCGCGCTTTGCCAGCAACCGTGCGCGGGTCGCCCATCGCGCCGAACTGATTCCGCTGATCCGCCAGGCCACGGTGTTCCGCACCACGGCCGAATGGGTCAGCGCGCTGGAGCAGGCTGGCGTGCCCTGCGGGCCGATCAACGATCTGGCGCAGGTGTTCGCCGACCCGCAAGTGCAGCATCGTGGGCTGAAAGTCGAGATGCCGCATCCGCTGGCCAGCCACGTGCCGCAGGTGGCCAGCCCGCTGCGGCTGTCGGCCTCGCCGGTCAGCTATCGCCGGCCGCCGCCCTTGCTCGGTGAGCACAGCGCGGCGCTGCTCGAACGTCTGCTGCGGCTACAGCCCGCGCAGATCGGCGCCCTGCGCGATGCCGGTGTGATCTAGCGTCGCAGGCGCGGGCGGCACGGCTGAACTCTGCCGGCGCTTGGCTATCCTTATTCAGTACCTTCGCAACTGAATGGATGAGCGAATCATGCGGACGCAGCGCTTTGGCTTTCCCTGGCAACTGCTGGTGGTGTTTCTTTTCTCCGGGCTGCTCAGCGGCTGCGGCATCAACAACATTCCGCAGTACGACGAGCAGGTGAAATCCGCCTGGGCACAGGTGGAGAACCAGTACCAGCGCCGTGCCGACCTGATCCCCAACCTGGTGGAAACGGTCAAGGGCTTCGCCCGCCAGGAGCAGGAAACCCTGACGGCGGTGATCGAGGCGCGGGCCAAGGCCACCTCGATTCAGGTAGACGCCAGCACCCTGGACAACCCCGAGCAGCTGCAGCAGTTCCAGCAGGCGCAGAACCAGCTGACCGGCGCGCTGAGCCGCCTGATGGTGGTGTCCGAGCGCTATCCGGAGCTGAAATCCAACCAGAACTTTCTCGCCCTGCAGTCGCAGCTCGAAGGCACCGAGAACCGCATCGCCGTGGCACGGCGTGACTTCATCGCCGCGGTGGAGCGCTACAACACCGAGATTCGCACCTTCCCCGGGCGCATCTGGCACACGCTGATGTACAGCGACATGCCGATCCGCGAGACCTTCGAGGCCACCGCCCAGAACGCCGAGCAGGCGCCGCAAGTGAAATTCCAGTGAGATTCGCGCCGGCTCTGCTGCTCGGCCTGCTGCTCTGGGCCGCGGGCGTCGCCGCGCAGCAGCTGGCGTTGCCGGCGCTGAGCGGTCGGGTGGTGGATGGCGCCGAGCTGCTCGACGCCGCGACCGAGGCGCACCTGACACGCATGCTCGCCGCGCATGAGCAGGCCACCACCGAGCAGCTGGTGGTCGTGACCGTGCCCGACCTGCAGGGCCGCAGCATCGAGGAATTCGGCGTGGCGCTGGGCCGCGCCTGGGGCATCGGTCAGCGCGGCGAGGATAACGGCGCGCTGCTGATCGTGGCGCGCGACGAGCGGCGCGTGCGCATCGAGGTCGGCTACGGCCTGGAAGGGCGGCTGACCGACGCGCAGTCTTCGCTGATCATCAACGGCATCATCGTGCCGGCTTTTCGCGAGGGCGATTTTGCCCGAGGCATCAGCGCGGGCGCCGAGGCGATGATCCAGGTGCTCGGCGGCGATCCGCTGCAAAGCGCGGCGCTGCGCCCGGCGCTGCCGATGGGCTCGCAGGAGCCGGGTGGCCTGGGCATTCTCGGTTTCTTCCTGATGCTGGTGGCGATCTTCCTCATTGGCGGCGGTCGTGGCGGGCGCGGTGGTCGCCGCGCGCTGCTGCTCGGCGCGTTGCTGGGCGGTATGGGCCGCGGCGGCGGGGGTGGCTTCGGTGGCGGTGGAGGCTTTGGCGGAGGAGGCGGCGGCTTCGGCGGCGGCGGTGCCTCCGGTGGCTGGTAATCGAACGATGGACGCGCAATGACCTTACTGAGCGAGAGCGAGCTGCAACAGGTGGCCGCGGCAATCGAGCGCATCGAGCGCGACACCGATGCCGAGGTGGTGACCGTGCTGGCCGCGCAGGCCGACGACTACCGCTACATTCCGCTGCTCTGGGCCAGCCTGATTGCGTTGCTGCTGCCCGGCGCGCTGCTGTTCTTCGGCGGCTGGCTGAATGCCTGGCAGCAGCTGCTGGCGCAATGGGCGACGTTCCTCGTGCTGGCCGTGGCGTTCCGCGCGCCGGCGCTGACCAGTCGGCTGATTCCGCGCGCGGTACGCAACTGGCGGGCCTGCAACCTGGCGCGGCGGCAGTTCATCGAGCTGAACCTGCATCACACCGAGGCCGATACCGGCGTGCTGATCTTCGTCAGCGAGGCGGAGCGCTATGTGGAGATCCTCGTCGACCGCGGCATCGCCAGCCGCATCGACAATGCCGTCTGGGCGGCGATCGTCGCCGCCTTCACCGAACGGGTGAAGCAGGGCCGGGTGCTCGAGGGCTTCCTCGGCTGCATCGAGTCGGCCGGCGCGCTGCTGGCACAGCATGTACCGGCCACCCATGCGCGTAACGAGCTGCCCAATCGGCTGGTGGTGCTGGACTAGCGGCGTTCGGTACGGCGCTTTTCCAGTTGTTCCGGTTCCGGCCTCAGACCATCCCCGGCCCGTCGTCGCACGGTTTTTCCTGCGGCGCAGGCGACAGCTCGAAATGCTCGGCCTGTTCCAGCGTGCTGGCGGCGACGCGATCGAGGTTGCCGATCTGGGCGCCGATGCTGCTGACGCTGGCGTCGCGGTGATGGGCGGGCAGCCGCTCGATGGCCGCCAGCACCTCTTCGCCGGGCACGGTTTCGCTGGCGAGCAGCCGCGCGGACACCTCGTCCAGCGCCGGCCGCAGCCGTTGCAGCAGCGCCTGGCAGTCACGTTCGAGCTGCTTGAGCAGGTCGTCGGCGGCGCGGATGGCGTCGCCGGAGTCGAACTCGATGTGCGCATCACGCACCGCCTGCAGGCTGAGCAGCGAGCCTTTCGGCCCCATGCCCAACGCGCCGACCATCGACAGGGCGATCTTCGAGGCCTCCTGCAGGTCCTGCCCGGCGCCGGACGAGACCTCATGGAAGTACAGCTGCTCGGCGCAGCGGCCGGCCAGCAGCATCTGGATGCGCGCGCGTAGCTCGGACTCCATGTGCAGGCGCTTGTCCTCCACCGGCGTCACCAGGGTCACGCCCAGCGCCTGGCCGCGCGGCAGGATGGTGACCTTCTCCACCCGGCCGACCTTGAGTTCGGCCGCCACCAGCGCGTGGCCAGCCTCGTGCACGGCGATGCGCTTACGGTCGGTCGGCGACATCGGCGTCACGCCCGACGGCTGCTCGCCGATGCGGCAGGTTTCGACGGCATCGACGAAGTGGCCCATATCGACCTGCGTGGCGCCCGTGCGAGCGGCCAGCAGGGCGGCATGGTTGACGATGTAGGCGATGGCCGCTGGCGTCAGCCCGACGCTGTTGCGTGCCAGCTGCGGGAAGTCCAGATCGTCGGCGGCGCTGATCCGCCCGGCGTACAGGCGGAACAGCGCTTCGCGGTCGTCCAGCCCCGGCAGACCGACGGCGATGGAGCGGTCGAAACGGCCCTCGCGCACCAGCGCCGGGTCGAGCGAGTTGGGGAAGTTGGTCGCCCCCAGCACCAGCACGCCGCTGGCGCCGTCGAAGCCGTCCAGCTCGGCGAGGAACTGGTTGATGATGCGGTTGCTCTCGGCATCGCTGGAGCGCTGCTGCTCGGCGCGCTTGCCGATGCCGTCGATCTCGTCGATGAAGATGATGCACGGCGCCTGCTTGCGCGCGGTGCGAAACAGCGCCTTGACCTTCTGGATGCCGACGCCGAAGTACATCGAGGAAAAGTCGCTGCCGGTCACCTGGATGAAGCTGGCATTCGATTCGCTCGCCAGCGCCTTGGCCAGCTGGGTCTTGCCGGTGCCGGGCTCGCCGGTCAGCAGCACGCCCTTGGGTGGACGCGCACCGAGGCGGGCGTAGGCGGCCGGGTCGCGCAGGTAGGCGGTGACGTCGGCGAGCGCCTGCTTGGCCTCCGTGGCGCCGATGACCTCGGCGAAGGTGACGCCGCTGCCCTTGCGCTGCACCTCGAAGCTACGGGTCTTGAGGATGAAGAACAGCGCGCCGCCGAGCAGCAGCAGGGCGAGCGGCGAGTAGGGCAGCAGGGACCGGTAGAACGGCTTGTCCGCCGCGGTCTCGAACAGCGTCAGCGGGAACAGTTCGGCGCTGCCGGCGTAGTGTTCGAGCAGCAGCGCGGCAACCTGCCCGGCTTGCTCCGGCACCCAGTAGCGCTGGCCGTCGCGGGCGCTGACGTAGACTGCGTCGGCCCCCAGTGCGGCGCTGGCGATGGCGCCGCCGCGCAGGTCGGCGAGCAGCCGGGAGAGGTCGCCGCGATGGGCTTCCCAGCTGTCGCGCGAGGTTTGCAGCTCGGCCAGCATGGCGGCCGCGGAACCGGCGGCCGGTGGTTGCGCGGGCGTGCCGGGACGGGTCGCCCAGAAGGCCAGGGCGGCGAGCAGCAGCAGGGCGAACATGGACAGCGCAAGGCCCTGACGGCCCTGAAGCAGGTGTGGTTTCTTCATTTCACATCCAATCGGGGCAGGCCCGACGCGTCGATAAAAACACTGCCCGACAGGCAGACCACAGTTTTCTGATGCGGGCGAAACCCGCCGGCGCACAGCAAGGCTGCGCGTGCGGTCGCTAGCTTATGGATGCTGTTCTGTGCCAGACCGCTGGTCGGTTTTTAATCAACCGCCAGCGGCGAGGATACGGCAAGCGAGGACGCCTGGACCTTCACGCGACGAACGGACCGCAGGTTTGCGACGAATGACCGGTCGTCGACGGAACCCTTTCGTGCGCGGGGAAAAGGAGCGTATGCGGACCCGATGCCTCTCCCTTTATGCGATTGCACGCGGCGCTGCGGAATCTTTTGCCGATTTCGACTGCCTTAGTGGTTCGGCTTAATCATTGCCGTTCCGCTACCGTCGATTTCGAGAAACCCGATGAACGATCCGCACCTGAATCTGTTGCGCTGGCTGGCCGTGTCGCCTGCCCTGTGGCTGGCGTCGGCCGCCGCA
Source organism: Stutzerimonas stutzeri TS44 (assembly GCA_000263395.1). Classification (GTDB taxonomy): domain Bacteria; phylum Pseudomonadota; class Gammaproteobacteria; order Pseudomonadales; family Pseudomonadaceae; genus Stutzerimonas; species Stutzerimonas stutzeri_C. Next base: position 79,649 of record AJXE01000002.1, on the reverse strand, counting down.
GTCGACCTACCCGAACCCAGCGGGCATGTTGCCCGCGTCGAGGGCGCGGCCTATCTCAGCAGCCGCGGCTATACCAATGCGGCCCGGGTCGGCCAGGCGATCATCCCCGGGGCGACGCTGAGCACCGGCGAGGGCGGCGCGCTGGGCGTGATCCTCAGCGATGGCAGCGTGCTGTCGTTCGGTCCGCACAGCGAGCTGGTGCTGCACGACTACCGCTTCGCTCCGGCCGAGGATCAGCTGCGGCTCGATGCGCGCCTGCAGCGCGGCACGCTGAATCTGCTGGCCGGCGATATCGCCCGCCTGGCGCCCGGCGCCATCGCCGTGGATACGCCGGACGGTCGCGTGCGGCTGCACGGCGGCCAGATGTTGCTGAAGGTGGTCGAATGATGGCCGGCTGGCGCGGTTGGGCCGTGGTGTTGCTGGCTGGCGTGCTCGCCGGCTGCAGCGGACGTTCGTACGTGATGCTGCCCGGTGCCGGCAGCGTGGCGCTCGGCGATGAGGAACCGCCGCGGCTGACGCAGGCGGGACAGGGTATGACGCTGGCCGACGGGCGCCTGTTCAGCGTGAGCGCATTGCGTCGCGAGCGGGATTTCGCGCGGGCCCTGGCGGCACAACCGGCCTTGCCGGAACGCCACATACTCCAGCTGCAGGCCGATGGCCGGCTCGACGCCGCCGCCGAGGTCGCCTTGCAGCAGGTGCTGGAGGCCGTGCACCGGCGTGATTATCCGGTGGTCACGGTGATCGGTCATACCGATACGCTCGGCGCCGAAGCGGCCAATGTGCGGGTCGGCCTGCGTCGTGCACAAGCCGTCGCGGAGCTGCTGCGCGCCCGTGGGCTGGAGACGATGGAGTTGCGGGTGACCAGTCACGGCGAGCGCAATCTGGCGGTGGCAACGCCGGATGCGACCGCTGAACCGCGCAATCGGCGGGTCGAGGTGCTGATTCGCTGAGCGCGGACTGCGCTGGCGGGGAGGCGGCGCACCGGTCGGCGGTGCGCCAGCCGGGTCAGTCGATGACCAGGATCGCGTCCATTTCCACCTGCGAGCCCTTGGGCAGCGCGGCGATGCCGATGGCGGCGCGCGCCGGGTAGGGCTGCTGGAAGTAACGGCCCATCACCTCGTTGACGGTGGCGAAGTTGCCCAGGTCGATGAGGAAGATGTTGAGTTTGACGACATCCTTCAGCGAGCCGCCGGCGGCTTCGGCCACGGCCTTGAGGTTCTCGAAGACCTGCACGGCCTGGGCCTCGAAGCCCTCGACCAGTTCCATCGTCTTGGGATCCAGCGGAATCTGCCCGGACAGGTAGACGGTATTGCCGGCCTTGATCGCCTGGGAGTAGGTGCCAATGGCGGCGGGGGCCTTGTCGCTGTTGATCACGGTCTTGCTCATGGAAACTCCTTTGGGGGAATAGGAAGTTGGTCCGCCAGCATAATGGCTTGTGCCAAGCGCAGCCACCGCCGGCGACGAGGCGCGAAATAATGGCCCCGGTATCGCCCGGGGCGAGGTTCAGGCCCTGAGGCGGGTGATCCGGGTGACGCCCTTGATCGCACGCAGCTTCTTGATCACCCGTGCTAGGTGCACGCGGTCATGCACGCTGACCACCAGCTGGACCACGCTGACGCGCCCGTCGCGCTCGTCCATGCCGATCTTCTCGATGTTGCCGTCGGCGGCGTTGACGCTGCCGGCGAGCAGCGCGATCAGGCCGCGCTGGTGCTCCAGCTCGATCCGCAGCTCGACGTTGAATTCGCCGGTGACGTCCTTGGCCCATGACAGCTGGATGCATTTGTCCGGGTTGTGGCGGAATTCGGCAATGTTCCGGCAGGTGTCCAGATGCACCACCATGCCCTTGCCGGCGGACAGGTGGCCGACGATCGGGTCGCCCGGGATCGGCGTGCAGCACTTGGCGTAGCTGAGCACCAGGCCCTCGGTACCACGGATCGCCAGCGGGCCTTCGGCGCTGGGCGCCTGCTCGCCGTCGCTGGACAGCAGGCGGCGGGCGATCACGTAGGCCATGCGATTGCCCAGGCCGATGTCCTCGAGCAGGTCTTCGATGAATTCGACGTGGTACTCGGCCAGGACCTGGCGGATGCGTTCGGCGCCGATCTTGTCCAGGCTGGTCTCGAAGCCGGTGAGCGCCTTGTTCAGCAGGCGCTCGCCGAGGCTGATGGATTCCGAGCGACGCTGCAGCTTGAGTGCATGGCGGATGTGCGTGCGCGCCTTTCCGGTGACCACGAAGTTCAGCCAGGCCGGGTTCGGCCGGGCGCCCGGCGCGGTGACGATTTCCACCGTCGAGCCGCTTTCCAGCGCCTGCGACAGCGGCGCCAGGCGGCGGTTGACGCGGCAGGCGATGCAGGTGTTGCCGACGTCGGTGTGCACCGCGTAGGCGAAGTCCACCGCGGTGGAACCCTTGGGCAGCTCCATGATGCGGCCCTTGGGCGTGAACACGTAGACCTCGTCGGGGAACAGGTCGATCTTCACGCTTTCGATGAATTCCAGCGAGTTGCCGGCGCGTTGCTGCAGCTCCAGCACCCCCTTGAGCCACTGCCGGGCGCGGGCATGGGTGCCCTTGGGCACGTCGTTCTCGTCGGACTTGTACAGCCAGTGCGCGGCGATGCCGTTGTTGGCCATCTCCTCCATCTCGCGGGTGCGGATCTGGATCTCGATGGGCACGCCGTGCATGCCGAACAGGGTGGTGTGCAGCGACTGATAGCCGTTGGCCTTGGGGATCGCGATGTAGTCCTTGAAGCGCCCGGGCAGCGGCTTGTACAGGCTGTGCACGGCGCCGAGCACGCGGTAGCAGGTGTCGACCTTGTCCACCACGATGCGGAAGGCGTAGACGTCCATGATCTCGTTGAACGCCTTGCGCTTGCCGCGCATCTTCTTGTAGATGCTGTAGAGGTGCTTCTCGCGGCCCATCACCTCGCCTTCCAGACCATCGCGCGCGAGGCAGGCGATCAGCGACTGCTCGATCTTCTCGACGATCTCATTGCGGTTGCCACGCGCCCGTCGCACCGCGGCGCGGATGCGCTCGGAGCGCATTGGGTGCATGGCCTTGAAGCCGAGGTCCTCGAACTCGATGCGCATCGTGTGCATGCCCAGGCGGTTGGCGATGGGCGCGTAGATTTCCAGGGTTTCCTTGGCGATGCGCCGGCGTTTCTCGCCGGCCAGCACTTCGAGGGTGCGCATGTTGTGCAGGCGGTCGGCGAGCTTGACCAGGATCACGCGGATGTCACGCGCCATGGCCATGGCCATCTTCTGGAAGTTCTCGGCCTGGGCCTCGGCCTTGGTCTCGAAGTTCATCTGGGTCAGCTTGCTGACCCCGTCGACCAGTTCGGCGACGGTTTCACCGAACTGCGCGACCAGCGCTTCCTTGGGAATGCCGGTGTCCTCGATGACGTCATGCAGCATCGCGGCCATCAGGCTCTGATGGTCCATGTGCATGTCGGCGAGGATGTTGGCTACCGCGAGAGGGTGGGTGACGTAGGCTTCACCGCTGCGCCGGCGCTGGCCGTCGTGGGCCTGCTCGGCGTAGAAGTAGGCGCGACGGACCAGGTTGACCTGGTCCGGGCCGAGGTAGGTCGACAGGCGATCGGCAAGGGTATCTATGGCTGGCAAGGCTGTGCTCCTTGCCGGCGCGATGTGGGCTCGGCGGTTCGACTTCGACCTGGCATTTAATCAGATGGCCTCGTTGGGCTCTTCCTCGTACTGGATGAAGAGCGGTTCGTCGTCGACGATTTCGTCCTGGGCAATGACATCGTAGTCGACCAGGCCGGACGCGATCTCGCGCAGGGCGACGACGGTCGGCTTGTCGTTTTCCCAGGCTACCTTCGGCTCCTTGCCGCCGGTGGCCAACTGGCGCGAACGCTTGGTGGCCAGCATGACCAGCTCGAAGCGGTTATCGACGTTGTCCAGGCAATCTTCAACGGTAACGCGGGCCATGGTGTTCCTCGTGTGCAATAGCGGTATAGCGGGCCCGGATGGGCGAGCGGACGGAATAGTCTAAAAAATCACCATCGCGAATGGAAGCGCTGTTTGGGCGCCGGTGCCGGCGCGGATGCCGACCGGGCGCCATGTTCAGAGGTACTCCGGCTTGAGAATGCCTTCGAGCTGCGCATGCGGGATGAACAGCTCCGGATGGCCGCTGGAATAGGGCGCGATGCTGTAGACGTCATACTTGAGCAGCACGCTGTCCTTGAGCAGGGCGATGTGCGCGGTCTGTCGGAACGGCCACTGCTCGCGGAAGTCCGAGTTCTGTGCCTGGTCGTTCTGCGCCAGCCAGCGCTGGTGAGCCTGACGGGCGGCGCGCCAGAAGTTGCCCTCCTGGCCGGGGATGAGCAGGTCTTCCAAACGCAGTTCGCGGTCCCGGGCGCTGTCGTAGTTGATGAAGCCGCGCCCCGGCATGCCATGCGCACCGCCGGTATAGAGGTAGCTGGACAGCTCGATCACGCTGATGTCGCCGTGCTGCTCGCGCACCTTGGCCTGCAGGTAGCTGGCCCAGCCGGGTTTGGCGTCGCGCAGGAAATCGGCCTGGTAGGCGCGCAGCGATTCGGGTAGCCGGGCGTCCGGTTCGTTGAGCGTCAGGCGGCGCAGGCGCTCGTCGATCAGGCGGTCGAGTTGCGGCTCGGTGGCGAAGTGCAGCGTGTCGATATTGACCAGCGGGCAAGCCTCGCCGACGCAACCCTGCGGGCGTTCCTCGGTGAGGTGCTGCGTGGCCTGTGGCGCTTGCCTCAACAGGCTGTGCTGGCAGGCACCGAGTAACAGCAGGCTGGCCAGCAGGGCGTAGACGGGAAATCGTGCGGGAAGGGTCGGATGGCTCATGGTTCGCCTGTCGGGGTGAGGTGCCGTTTCGAGTGTGCCGGTTGCCTGAAGTTCGCCGTGAGCGGTTCCGCACGCTTCGCATCGGTCAGCTGAGGGCTGCGGCCGGATCGGCGGCGCGCTAGGATGACCACGGAGACGGCTCACGATGTGCGGCTGTAGTCATGCCGGTGCCGGCGCAGTGCGGATCATGTCAGACGCTGCGCGGGTGCGGTCCAACCGAATGTGAGTGATGTCCAGATGAGCGAGACTTTCAAGCCCGGCCCGGATGATGTCCAGATCCTGCGACGCGAGCAATGCTTTAGCGGTTTCTACCGGCTGGAGCGCCTGCACCTGCGTCATCGTCAGTTCAATGGTGTGATGGGCGCGGAGCTGAGCCGCGAGCTGTTCGTGCGCCATGATGCGGTGTGCGTGCTGCCCTACGATCCGCGCCTGGACCGGGTGGTGCTGATCGAGCAGTTCCGCGTCGGCGCGCTGGGCAAGGCGAGCAATCCCTGGCTGATCGAGCTGGTCGCCGGCTTGATCGACAAGGATGAGCAGCCCGAGGAAGTGGCGCGCCGCGAGGCCGTCGAGGAAGCCGGGCTGGAACTGGGGGCGCTGTGGCCGGTGACCCGCTACTTTCCCTCGCCGGGCGGCAGCGACGAGCGGGTACACCTGTTCGTCGGTCGGTGCGACAGCCAGAACGCCGGGGGCGTATTCGGCCTGGCCGAGGAGGGCGAGGACATCCGCGTGCACGTCTGGACGCTGCCGCAGGCGCTGCAGGCCGTGCGCGACGGGCGCATCGACAATGCCGCCAGCATCATCGCGCTGCAATGGCTGGCGCTGAATCGCGACGACGTGCGGGGAGCCTGGCAATGAACCGGCGCCGCGAACGCTACCGGGTCGACCTGCCCGAGCTGCAGGCGACCTGCGAGGCCAACTACCTGCGCCTGCTGCGTCTGCTGCCGGAGCTGCGTCAGCCCGGTCGCACCCGGCGCATCGCCATCAGTCAGGGCGATCAGCTGCTCGGCGTGCTGGTGCTGCAGGTGCTGGAAAACTGCCCCTACACCACCACCGTGCAGGTCAGCCAGGAGCACTGCCTGAGCTGGCTGCCGGTGCCGCGGATGGAGGTGCGTGTGTATCACGACGCGCGCATGGCCGAAGTGGTCCGCGCGGAGAATGCCAGGCGCCTGCGCGGCATCTACCACTACCCTAACGCGCAGATGCACCAGCCGGACGAAAAGAGCCAGCTCAACCTGTTCCTCGGCGAGTGGCTCAGTCATTGCCAGGCGTGCGGCCACGAACTCGAACCGGTGCTCTGAGCGTCCGGCGCCGGTGCCGGCGCCGTTCTGTGATCCACGCCCACTTCCCGCGGTTTCCCTCCTGTCTGCGCCCTACCATAATTCGGTTGCGATTTTCCTCGAGGAGAAGGGCCATGCATGCTGCATCCCTGACCGCTGCTGAAGAGTCGGTGCTGCTGGTGCAGCTCACCGATAGCCATCTGTTCGCGCCGGCGCAGGGCACGCTGCTGGGCATGGACACCTGCGACAGCCTGCAACGGGTGATCGATCTGGTGCTCGAGGAGCAGCCGCATATCGATCTGCTGCTGGCCACCGGCGATCTCTCGCAGGATGGCACGCTCGCGTCGTACCAGCGTTTCCGCGAGCTGTCGGCGCGCATCGCCGCGCCGGCGCGCTGGTGTCCGGGCAACCATGACGAACGCGAGGCCATGCACGCGGCGACCTGCGGCACCCCTCTGATGGAGCCGCTGCTCGAACTCGGCAACTGGCGGGTGGTCATGCTCGATACCCTGGAGTCCGGCGAGGTGTTCGGCGTGCTCGACACATCTCAACTCGAGTGGCTCGACGCGACGTTGCGCGCCGCGCCCGAGCGACATCACCTGATCTGCCTGCATCATCATCCGGTGGCGATCGGCAGCCGCTGGATGGACAGCATCGGCCTGCGCGAGCCCGAGCGACTGTTCGAGGTGCTCGACCGCCACCGCAACGTGCGGGCGCTGCTCTGGGGGCACGTCCACCAGGAGTTCGAGCAGGTGCGCAACGGCGTGCTACTGCTCGCCACACCCTCCACCGGCATACAGTTCGCGCCGGGCAGCGAGCGCTTCAAGGTCGATAACCTGGCGCCTGGTTATCGCTGGCTGCGCCTGCATGGCGACGGGCGCCTGGACAGTGGTGTATCGCGCGTCAGCGGTATCGACTTCGCGGTGGACCACAGCGTCAAGGGCTACTGAGCCACGCCGGCAGGCGGCTTGCACCGCGCGGCGTTCGCCTTGTAGCCTTCCCCGTCCCCTGCCTGCCAGCGAACCGAATGACCTGCGATCGCCCCGCCATCCTCTATATTCATGGCCTCAACAGCTCGCCGCTGTCGCACAAGGCCCGCCAGCTCAGTGCCGCGCTCACGCGCATCGGCATGGCCGACTGCCTGCGGGTCCCGGCGCTGCACCATCATCCGCGCCAGGCCATCGCCCAGCTGGAAACGGAGCTGGCCGCGCTGGGCCGGCCGCTGCTGGTCGGCAGCTCGCTCGGCGGCTACTATGCGACCCACCTCGCCGAGCGCCACGGTCTGCGTGCGCTGCTGATCAACCCCGCGGTGCTGCCGCACCGGCGCTTCGACGGCTACCTGGGGCCGCAGACCAACCTCTACAGCGGCGAAGTCTGGGACCTCACCCATGACCATGTCGCGGCGCTGGCGGAGCTGGAAGTGCCGCCGCCGCAGGATGCCGGGCGCTACCAGGTCTGGCTGCAGACCGGCGACGAAACGCTGGACTACCGCCAGGCCGTCGACTTCTACCGTGGCTGCGCGCTGCGCATCCAGGCCGGTGGCGATCACGGTTTCCAGGGCTTTGCCGCGCGTCTGCCGGCGCTGCTGGCGTTCGCCGGATTCGCGCCGGCGCTCTGGCTCGAGACCGATTTTTCCGATTCATAAGCTATCGAGACGCCCATGTCTTACACCGCAGAAGCCATCGAAGTCCTTTCCGGCCTCGATCCGGTGCGCAAGCGCCCGGGCATGTATACCGATACCACGCGACCCAATCACCTCGCCCAGGAAGTCATCGACAACAGCGTCGACGAGGCGCTGGCCGGCCATGCCCGTTCGGTGCAGGTGATCCTGCATGCCGACAATTCGCTGGAAGTCATCGACGACGGTCGCGGCATGCCGGTGGATATCCATCCCGAGGAAGGCGTCCCCGGCGTCGAACTGATCCTCACCAAGCTGCACGCCGGCGGCAAGTTCTCCAACAAGAACTACCAGTTCTCCGGCGGCCTGCACGGGGTGGGCATCTCGGTGGTCAACGCGCTGTCGACGCAGGTGGTGGTCACCGTCCGCCGCGACGGCAACGAGTACCGCATGAGCTTCGCCGACGGCTACAAGGCCAGCGACCTGCAGGTCATCGGCACGGTCGGCAAGCGCAACACCGGCACCAGCGTGCAGTTCTGGCCGGATGCCAAGTACTTCGACTCGCCGAAGTTCTCCATCAGCCGGCTCAAGCATGTGCTCAAGGCCAAGGCGGTGCTGTGCCCGGGGCTGAACGTCAGCTTCGAGGACAAGGCCAGCGGCGAGAAGGTCGAGTGGCATTACGAGGACGGCCTGCGTTCCTACCTGGTCGATGCCGTCAGCGAGTTCGCCCGCCTGCCTGACGAGCCCTTTGTCGGCACGCTTTCCGGCAATACCGAGGCAGTCGACTGGGCGCTGCTGTGGTTGCCCGAGGGCGGCGACAGCGTGCAGGAAAGCTACGTCAACCTGATTCCCACCGCGCAGGGCGGCACCCACGTCAATGGCCTGCGCCAGGGGCTGCTCGATGCCATGCGCGAGTTCTGCGAGTTCCGCAGCCTGCTGCCGCGCGGCGTGAAGCTGGCGCCGGAGGATGTCTGGGAGCGCATCGCCTTCGTGCTCTCGATGAAGCTGCAGGAACCGCAGTTCTCCGGGCAGACCAAGGAGCGATTGTCCTCTCGCGAAGCCGCCGCGTTCGTCTCCGGGGTGGTCAAGGACGCCTTCAGCTTGTGGCTCAACGCCCACCCGGAGCTGGGCCTGCAGCTCGCCGAACTGGCGATCAGCAACGCCGGACGGCGGCTGAAGGCGAGCAAGAAGATCGAGCGCAAGAAGATCACCCAGGGTCCGGCGCTGCCGGGCAAGCTGGCCGACTGTGCCGGACAGGACCCGGCGCGCGCCGAGCTGTTCCTGGTCGAGGGCGATTCCGCCGGCGGCAGCGCCAAGCAGGCGCGCGACAAGGAGTTCCAGGCAATCCTGCCGCTGCGCGGCAAGATCCTCAACACCTGGGAAGTGGATGGTGGCGAGGTGCTGGCCAGCCAGGAAGTGCACAACATCGCCGTGGCGGTGGGCCTCGATCCGGGCTCCAGCGATCTGTCGCAACTGCGCTACGGCAAGATCTGCATCCTCGCCGACGCCGACTCCGACGGCCTGCACATCGCCACGCTGCTCTGCGCGCTGTTCGTCCAGCATTTCCGCCCGCTGGTGGAAGCCGGCCATGTCTATGTGGCGATGCCGCCGCTGTACCGCATCGACCTGGGCAAGGACATCTTCTACGCCCTCGACGAGGCCGAGCGCGACGGCATCCTCGAACGCCTGCTGGCCGAGAAGCGTCGCGGCAAGCCGCAGGTCACGCGCTTCAAGGGCCTGGGCGAGATGAACCCGCCGCAGCTGCGCGAGACCACGATGGACCCCAACACCCGCCGGCTGGTCCAGCTGACCCTCGACGACTTCGACGGCACCCGCGAGATCATGGACATGCTGCTGGCCAAGAAGCGCGCCGGCGACCGCAAGAGCTGGCTGGAATCCAAGGGCAACCTGGCCGAGGTGCTGGTTTGATCCGCCGCTGCCTGGCGCTGCTCGGCCTGCTCGGCGCAACGCTGTCGGCCGGTGCGGCGCCGGTCGAGCTGCAACTGGTCAGCGAGCATGCGGTCACCGGCATGACCGGCGGCAACCTCTCCGACCTGGCCTGGTGCGGCGATGCGTTGTGGGCGGTATCCGATCGCGACGACGACCGGCTCTACCGACTCTCCGGCGGCGCCGGCGAATGGCAGGCCGAGGTGGAGCGTTTCGAGCTGCCGCCGCCACCGGCCAGCGGTCTGCCCTGGGGCATGCGCATGCGCACCTGGGTCAGTGGCCAGCTGCGCGGCGGGCAGATGGATTTCGAAGGTCTGAGCTGTGACAGCCTGGGCAACCGCTACCTGGTCAGCGAGGCGCATGCCAGCGTGCTGCGGGTCAATCCGGCCGGCAGTGCCGAATGGCTGCAACTGCCGTCGTCGCTGGTGCGCCAGGCGCGGGCCAGCGGCATGCTGCTGCACTTCAACGCGATGCTTGAAGGCATCGCCGTCGATCCGGCCGCCGAGCGCATGTGGCTGGCGGCCGAGCGCGAGCACCGCGGCCTCTTGGTGCTGCATCGCCGGCAGAACAGCTGGCACTGCACCGGCGGCTGCGTACTGCTGGCCGAGGGCGGGTTGGAGCTGCCGCCGTCGGCGCTCGGCCAGCAGCCCACGGCGCCGGGTTTCACCGCCGTCGCCTTCCTCCAGGACAGGCTGTTCACCCTGGAGCCGCTGGCGCACCAGGTCTGCCGTCGCGCCCCGACGACCGGCGCGGTGGAGCGCTGCTGGTCGTTCGGGGCGACGGCGTTGAGCGAGCCGCGGCGCTACCCGACCCGCTTCGGCACCGCCGAGGCGCTGTGGCTCGACGCAGAAGGCGCCTGGATCGGCGTCGACAACAACGACCTGCGCCGCGCCGACGGCGAGCAGCGTCCGGTCGTCTGGCGTTTCGCCGCGCCGGCCGGCGGCTGGAACGCGCCGTGAGTCAGACGGCCGGTCGCCGCGCCGGGCGGGTGATGCTGGTGCTCGCCTGGGCTGCCGGGCTGTTCCTCGCCACGCGCTTCTTCGCCGATTGGGAAGGCCAGCGCGCCAACCCCAACCGTGAGCCGCTCTCGCGCATCGAGAACGGCCAGATCGAGGTGCAGCTGGCGGGCAATCGCAGCGGGCACTTCGTCGCCGACGGGCGGATCAACGATGTTCCCGTCACCTTCCTGCTCGACACCGGCGCCACCGACGTGGCGGTGCCGGTGGAGCTGGCCGGGCGTCTGCGACTCGAGCGCGGCGCGCCGCTCCAGCTGCAGACCGCCAATGGCCGTACCACCGGCTATCGCACGCGGATCGAGCGCCTGCAGCTGGGCGACATCGTCCTGCGCGACGTGCGCGCGGTCATCGCCCCGGGCTTCGACAGCGAGCAGATCCTGCTCGGCATGAGTGCCCTCAAACGACTCGAATTCACCCAGCGCGCCGGCACCCTGGTGCTGCGCCAATCTGTTACGGATCGACCATGAGCGAATCCCTCGACCTGAGCCTGGACGGCGTGGAGCGGCGCTCGCTCGCCGATTTCACCGAGCAGGCGTACCTCAACTATTCCATGTACGTGATCATGGACCGCGCCCTGCCGTACATCGGCGACGGTCTGAAACCCGTGCAGCGGCGCATCGTCTACGCGATGAGCGAGCTGGGCCTGAACGCCGATTCCAAGCACAAGAAGTCGGCGCGCACCGTCGGCGACGTGCTCGGCAAGTTTCACCCGCACGGCGACAGCGCCTGCTACGAGGCGATGGTGCTGATGGCCCAGCCGTTCAGCTACCGCTACACCCTGGTCGATGGCCAGGGCAACTGGGGCGCACCGGATGACCCCAAGTCGTTCGCCGCGATGCGCTACACCGAGGCGCGCCTGTCGCGCTATTCCGAGGTGCTGCTCAGCGAACTGGGCCAGGGCACCGTGGACTGGGTGCCGAACTTCGACGGCACGCTGGACGAACCGGCGACGCTGCCGGCGCGTCTGCCCAACCTGCTGCTCAACGGCACCACCGGCATCGCCGTGGGCATGGCCACTGACGTGCCGCCGCACAACCTGCGCGAAGTCGCCGCCGCCTGCGTGCGGCTGCTCGATGAGCCGAATGCCACGGTCGAACAGCTCTGCGAGCACATCCTCGGCCCGGATTTCCCCACGGAGGCGGAAGTCATCACGCCGCGCGCGGAATTGCTGAAGATCTACGAAACCGGTCGTGGCTCGGTGCGCATGCGCGCGGTGTATCGCGTCGAGGACGGCGACATTGTGGTCAGCGCGCTGCCGCATCAGGTCTCCGGCGCCAAGGTGCTGGAGCAGATCGCCGCGCAGATGCAGGCCAAGAAACTGCCGATGGTCGCCGACCTGCGCGACGAATCGGATCACGAGAATCCCTGCCGTATCGTCATCATCCCGCGCTCCAACCGCGTGGATGCCGACGAGCTGATGACCCACCTGTTCGCCACCACCGAGCTGGAGTCGAGCTACCGGGTCAACACCAACGTCATCGGCCTGGACGGCAAGCCGCAGGTGAAGAACTTGCGCACGCTGCTCAGCGAGTGGCTTACCTACCGCATCGGCACCGTGCGCCGGCGCCTGCAGTTCCGCCTGGACAAGGTGGAGAAGCGCCTGCATCTGTTGGACGGTCTGCTGGTCGCCTTCCTCAACCTCGACGAGGTGATCCACATCATCCGCACCGAGGATCAGCCCAAGCCGGTGCTGATGGCGCGCTTCGAGCTGTCCGAGCTGCAGGCCGACTACATCCTCGACACCCGCCTGCGCCAGCTCGCGCGTCTCGAGGAAATGAAGATCCGTGCCGAGCAGGACGAGCTGAGAAAGGAACGCGAGCAACTGCTGGCGCTGCTCGGCAGCGAGGCCAAGCTGAAGAAGCTGGTGCGCAAGGAACTGCTGGCCGATGCCGAGACCTACGGCGATGCCCGGCGCTCGCCGATCGTCGAGCGTGCCGAGGCGCGTGCGCTGTCGGAAAACGAGCTGCTGCCGTCCGAGCCGGTCACCGTGGTGATCTCCGAGAAGGGCTGGGCGCGCTGCGCCAAGGGCCACGACATCGACGCGACGGGGCTTTCCTACAAGGCCGGCGACGGCTTCAAGGCCGCCGCCGCGGGACGCTCGAACCAGTTCGCGGTGTTCATCGACAGCAGCGGGCGCAGCTATTCGCTGGCGGCGCATTCGCTGCCCTCGGCGCGTGGCCAGGGCGAGCCGCTGACCGGGCGCCTGACGCCGCCGCCAGGCGCGAGTTTCGAGTGCGTGCTGCTGCCCGATGACGATGCCCTCTACGTGATCGCCTCGGACGCCGGCTACGGCTTCGTGGTCAAGGGTGAGGACCTGCAGGCCAAGAACAAGGCGGGCAAGGCGCTGCTGTCGCTGCCGGCCGGTGCGAAAGTACTGGCACCGCAACCGCTGCACAGCCGCGACGACGACTGGCTGGCGGCGGTGACCACCGAGGGCCGCCTGCTGGTGTTCCCGGTGCGCGACCTGCCGCAGCTGGGCAAGGGCAAGGGCAACAAGATCATCGGCATCCCCGGCGACCGCGTGGCCAGCCGCGAAGAGTATTTGGTCGACCTGGCGGTGCTGCCGGCCGGCGCAACGCTGACGCTGCAGGCTGGCAAGCGCACGCTGTCGCTCAAGGCCGACGATCTGGAGCACTACAAGGGCGAGCGCGGGCGGCGCGGCAACAAGCTGCCGCGCGGTTTCCAGCGCGTCGATGGGCTGCAGGTCGAGCAGGTCGGCTGAGCGGAACGCTGCAGTACTGGCATCCCGGAACGGATTCACGGAAGATAGCGGCCTATCTTATCGACGGCGCCCGTCGAGCTCCGTCCTGGGTTGTCCGGGCGTCTGCCCAGGCGTTCGGTTAAGGACCTCTCGGGGCCTCGCGGCGCATGCCCGTGATCTCATGGTTTAACGAGGTAATGAACAAGTTGTTGCGTCTTTCCACTGTCCTGCTGGTGCTCAGCGCCAGCCTGTCCGGCTGCATGCTGCAGCAGCCGCTGCCCCTGTATCGCCTGGAGAATGGCTCCGTCGAGATGCCCGAGCAGACCAGTGGCCCGGCAGTGCTGCTGGGGCCGGTGGTGCTCGCTGATTACCTGCAGCGCGATGCCCTGCTGCAACGCCTGCCCGATGGCAGCCTCGCTGCCGATGCGCAGCAGGCGCGTTGGGCGGGCAGCCTGCAGGCGGATGTCGAACAACTGCTGCAGCGCCAGCTGGCCGCGGGGCTGAAGACCCAGCGCGTGCAGCTGAACCCCGCCGGCGAAGGGTTTGCCCCGGAGGTGCAGGTGGAATTGGCCATCACCCGGCTGGATTCCGGCCCGGCGCACCCGGCGGTGCTGGAGGCGCAGTGGCGTCTGCTGGACAAGCAGGGCAAGCTGCAGGGCAGCCGGCTGGTGCGCCTGCAGGAGGAACACGAGGGCAGCGCGACCGCGCAGGTGCATGCACAGAGCCTGCTCCTGCAGCGCCTGGGCGACATGCTGACCACGGCGGTCGAGCCGTTGATGGCCGCCAAGCCGGCGCCTCGGCGTGAACCCGCCAAGGCGCGCAACAAGGCCGCCGAAGTGGAGGTGCCGCGCATCCCGACACTCGAGCCGATCCGTACCGATATGGAAGTGTTCCGCTTCTGATCGTCGCCCGCGAGCCGGCCAGGCAAGCGTCCGGCCGGCTCGCCAGTCTGCTGACTTCTTCTGTCTTCTCAGTCGCTAGCGGTTTGGGCGAGCGAACGGCTGCTGCCTGACAATCTTCTGCCAGCGGGAACGCGCGCCTGGTCGACGGCGTGGGCGCGAAGTGATGGCTGGTGCGCGCAGCAGCTCAGCTGCGCTGACGCAGTTCGTGCATCCGCGCCAGCTGGCGCTCCAGCAGCGACGGGTAGGGCTCGAGCAGCCGCTCGACGCAGCAGGCGCCCTCCGGGCTGGCGATCGGGCGGATGCGCGCGCGCTGGCGGATCAGCGGGTCGTCGCCGATGGCGTGCTCGATCAGCAGCAGGTTGCGGCTGTGCAGCGACATGGCCAGCGCCGCCTGGGCGGCCTCGCTGAGCAGCAGGTCGCCCTGACTCAGCTCGTAGAGCCCCTCGCCTTCGGTCAGGCCCAGTTGCAGCTGCAGCGTCAGGCCGCTGTCGGCGAACTCGATCTGCAGCGCGTGGCTCAGTGCGCGCATCAGCTCGCCGCAGCAGATCGCATGGGTAAGGTAGTTCTGCTCGTCGTCCTGGCTGTGGAACAGCATCAGGCTGCTGCCGTCGTTGAGCGTCTGCAGTTCGGCCTGATAGAGCGTCGCGGCCTGTTGCAGGGAGTCGCGGTAGCGCTGCAGCAGATCGGTCAGGCGCTCGCGCGGCAGACGGCGCAGCTGCTCCTGGCCGCCGAGCTGGATGGCCAGCACGGCGCTCTTGCCCGGCGCCACGGCCGGCGGCGCGGGCGCGGCGACAGGGGCGGTGAAGGGCGGATCGCGGTCGTCGTCGAAGGGCTCGAGGGGCTCGAAATCGTCATCGGCGTGCAATGCCGAGGACTGGGCGAGCGCCGACTCGCTGGGCATCGGCGTCGCTGCGGCTTCGCGCAAGTCGTGCTGCTCGGCGTGATCGAGGTAGCCGTCGTCCTCGAGCAGTTCGCCGAGGTCGAGCTCCGGTTCCGGTTTCTCCGGCACCAGGCGCGCCTGCAACTGGCGCGCGAGGTCGCCGATCTCGTCCTGGCGCCCGGCGCCCGGTGCGGGATCGTCCGGGTCGCGCAGCCACAGGCGCAGCTGCAGCAGCGGCGTGGACAGCTGGCGGCCCAAGCGCATGCTCAGCACCAGCGCGAGCGCCAGCAGGATCAGGCTGAGCAGGCCCATGCTCTGCAGGCTGATGGTCATCGGCTGCTGGAATTGCTGCATGTCCAGGCTGATGCGCAGGTGCCCGGCGATCACTTCCTGGAAGCTGATCGGTGTCGAGTACAGACCCTTGTCGTCACCCAGCAGGCTGTGCTGCGGCCGGGTACCGGATTCGGCCAGCACGCGGTTGTCGACGCTGTAGATGGCGGCATGCGCGACCAGCGGGTTCTTCACCAGATTGCTGAGCAGCACGTTGAGGCTGAGGATGTCGTTGGCCACCAGCAGATCGGTGGCCGAGGCCGCCGTCTGCGTGACCAGGCTCTGGCCGAGCGCATCGGCCTGCTGCTCCATCGCGTGCTTGAACTGCATGCCGATCACCCACGCATAGATGGCCAGCGCCAGCGCCACCAGCAGCAGCGTATGGCTGGCGATGCGCAGCACCAGTGGCACGCGGTGCTGGCGCACGGCGCGATAGAGCATGAGGAAGAAATTATCGGGTTTGACGGATGCGGGCCGGTTCACAGAGCGCGGCTCTTCTCGAAGGAAATTGGTGGGCAGTATACGGAAAGCGCGATGGCGGCTGAAAGTCTGCGCGGCAAAGCGGACGAAACGTCGGCGTCCCGTGCGGACCGCTTGGGCCGGCGCGGATGTTGTAGAATGCGCGCCTTCTTTGTCATGGGAGTTGCGCCTTGCGCGAAATCGTCCTGATCAACATCACCGGGGAAGATCGTCCCGGTCTGACTGCGGCCATCACTGGCGTCCTGGCGCAGGGTGGCGTGAACATCCTCGACATCGGTCAGGCGGTGATCCATGACACGCTGTCCTTCGGCATCCTGGTCGAGCTGCCCGATAGCGAAGGCGCCTCGGCGGTGCTCAAGGACGTGCTGTTCATGGGCTACAAGCACGACCAGCAGGTGCGCTTCACGCCGGTGTCCGAAGCCGACTACCAGCACTGGGTGGCCGGCCAGGGCAAGTCGCGGCATATCGTGACCCTGTTGACGCGCAAGGTCACCGCCGAGCAGCTGCACCGGGTCAGCTCGATCACCGCGAAGTACGGCCTGAACATCGACCACATCGACCGTCTGTCCGGGCGCATGCCGCTGGACGTGCCCGAGGAGCTGGGCAAGGGCTGCATCGAGTTTTCCGTGCGTGGCGAGCCGGAGGATACCGCGGCGCTGCGTGCCGAATTCCTCAGCGTGGCGCAGGAGCTGAACGTCGACATCGCCTTCCAGCGTGACTCGATCTTCCGCCGCAACCGCCGTCTGGCGGTGTTCGACATGGATTCGACGCTGATCGAGGCCGAGGTCATCGACGAGCTGGCCAAGGCCGCCGGCGTCGGCGAGCAGGTGGCGGAGATCACCGAGCGCGCCATGCGCGGCGAGCTGGATTTTCGCGCCAGCTTCAAGGAGCGCCTGGCGCTGCTCGAAGGGCTCTCGGAGGACGTGCTGGCGGAGATCGGCGCCAGTCTGCGCCTGACCGAGGGCGCCGAACTGCTGTTCGCCGAGCTCAAGCGGCTCGGCTACAAGACGGCGATCCTCTCCGGTGGTTTTAGCTACTTCGCCCAGCAGCTGCAGGCCAGGCTGGGCATCGACTACGTGTTCGCCAACGAACTGCAGATCGTCAACGGCAAGGTCACCGGCGTGGCGGTCGAGCCGATCGTCGATGCCCAGCGCAAGGCCGATCTGCTGCGCCAGCTGGCCGAACAGGAAGGGCTGCGCCTGGAGCAGACCATCGCGGTCGGCGACGGCGCCAACGACCTGCCGATGCTCGGTCTGGCCGGCCTCGGCGTGGCGTTCCGCGCCAAGCCGCTGGTCAAGCAGTCGGCCAAGCAGGCGATCTCCACGCTGGGGCTGGACGGCATCCTCTACCTGCTCGGCTATCGTGACCGGGAAGGCGCGGAATAAGCGCGGCGGCAGGTTTCAAATAGAAAGCCCCGGGGCGGTGTCGGCCCGGGGCTTTTTTCTGGTCGCTTGACGCGTGTGGCTGCCGTCAGGGCTTGATCGCGACCTTGAGCACGCCATCACGCTGGTTGGCGAACAGATCGTAGGCCGACTCGATATCGTTCAGAGTGTACTGGTGGGTCACCAGCGGGCCGAGATCGACGCGCCCGGACGCAACCACGTTGAGCAGGCGACGCATGCGTTCCTTGCCGCCGGGGCACAGCGAAGTAACGATCTTGTTGTCGCCGAGGCCGGCATGGAACGCGCCCAGCGGGATGGTCAGATCGCTGGAGTAGACGCCCAGACTCGACAGCGTGCCGCCGGGCTTGAGCGCGCGCAGCGCCTGTTCGAAGGTGGTCTGGGTGCCGAGCGCCTCAATGGCGGCATCGACGCCGCGGCCCCCGGTCAGCTTCATGATTTCGTCGACGACATCGACGTTGCGGAAGTTCAGCGTCACGTCGGCGCCCATCTGTCGCGCGATATCCAGCCGCGCATCGACGCCGTCCACCGCGATGATGGTGCTCGCGCCGCGCAGCTTGGCACCGGCGGTGGCGCAGAGGCCGATCGGCCCCTGGGCGAAGATCACCACGATGTCGCCGATCTTGATGTTGGCCGCCTCGGCGCCGGCGAAGCCGGTGGACATGATGTCCGGGCACATCAGCACCTGCTCGTCGGTCAGCCCGTCCGGCACCGGCGCCAGATTGGCCTGGGCGTCGGGAACCAGCACGTACTCGGCCTGGGTGCCGTCGATGGTGTTGCCGAAGCGCCAGCCGCCCATCGGTTTGTAGCCGTGGCAGCTGCAGCCGCCATCCTGCGAGGAGAGGCCGTCCTGGCTGGCGTAGGAGGAGAAGTTCGGGCAGATGGCGCCGGCGATGACCCGCTGGCCCTCCTGGTAGCCCTGCACGTTGCTGCCGAGTTTTTCGATGATGCCCACCGGCTCGTGGCCGATGGTCAGGCCGCGCGCGACCGGGTATTCGCCCTTGAGGATGTGTACGTCGGTGCCGCAGATGGTGGTGGTGGTGATGCGCAGCAGCGCATCGTTGGGGCCGATTTCGGGGATCGGCTTGTCCTGCAGTTCGATACGGCCCGGTTCGACGAACACCGCGGCTTTCATCATGGCCATGATGGCGACTCCTCTCGGATCAAAAGACGTCAGGACACTCTAGTCGAGTGCTGTGACGTCTCGCTGATCCCGATCAAGGTCGTGCCTGATGCCGGGCGCGATCACTCCTCGTCCGCGGAGAAGTTGTAGTCCATCGACTGGCTGGGGCCTTGCAGGTAGTGCCCCTGGATGTAGTTGACGCCGGCCTGCCAGAGCGTCGCCAGCACCGTGGCGCTCTCGACGAAGGGCACGATGCTCAGGCGCTTGTGCTCGTGCAGGTCGGCGAGCAGTTGCTTGAGCGCTTCCTGGTTTTCCTGACGGCTCAGGTCCTGGGTGTAGGAGCCGTCGACCTTGACGAACAGCGCATTCAGGTGACGCAGTGTGTTGAAGGGGTTGAGCGCGCAGCCGAAGTTGCTCAGCGCCAGCTGGCAGCCCAGTTCGCCGAGGCCCTGGGCCAGCGCCTTGGCGGGTTTGAGATAGGCCACCGCATCCGGCTCGTTGAGCTCGAACACCAGCGCATCGCCCGGCAGGCGGGCTGCCTTGAGCACGACACCGAGCCAGGGCAGCAGGCCGGCGTCCTGCAGGCTGCTGGCGGACAGGTGCAGGAACAGCCGCGTGCTGTGGTGGCCCTTGCTGCGATGCTCGGCGAGCAGCTTGATCGAGTTGAGGATCACCCAGCGGTCGATCTTGTCGGCCAGGCCGGCGTCGCTGGCGGCGCTGAGGAACTGCGCCGGCGGAACCTCGACGCCCTGTGGATCGAGCAGGCGCAGCAGCGCCTCGTAGTGCTCGTGGCTGTCGTCGCGCAGGCTGATGATCGGCTGGAACAGCAGACGGAAACTGTTGGTGTCCAGTGCCTGCTGCAGCATGGCGGCGATATTGCCGCGGCTTGCCGCCGCCGCCAGTTCGTCGGCCGGGTCGTAGCGCTTGAGTGCGTTGCCGTCGGTGAGTTCGTCGGCGCAGCGGTGGGCGCGCTCGATGACGTCCTGGGTGCGCGCGGTCTTCTCATCCAGGCCGGCAACGCCGATGCTCAGCGTGGTCTGCACGGTGCGCCCGCCGATGTCGAACAGGTGGCCCTCGACGCGGGTCAGCAGCTTGCGCAGCGAGGACTCGGCCTGGTCCGGGGTGAGGCCGGGTTGCAGCACGGTGAACACGTCGTCGGCAAAACGGGCCAGTTGCGCCTGCGCGTCGAAGTGTCCGCGCAGCACGTCAGCCAGCTGGCGCAGCAGTTGGTCGGCATCGCTCAGGCCGTTTTCGGCCTGCAGGGCGGCGAAGCGGTCGACGCGGATATAGGCCAGGCTGGCGTTCTGGCCGGCATTGACCGTGCGCTCGACGGCGCTGTCGACCAGTTCGGTGAAGTGGTTGCGGTTGTGCAGGCCGGTAATCGGGTCCTGCGCGCTGATCTCGCGCAGCTTCTGCAGCTCTTCGCTGTCGCTGTCGGCGCGGATCACCACCTGGATGCATGGCTCGCCATCGTAGGTGGCCGGCGAGAAGTGCATGCGCGCCTTGAAGCTGCCGCCATCGACGCGTACGCCGCTGCAGGTCAGCTCGCAGTCGTCTTCCTGGGTCGGGTAGTTCTTCAGGAAGGTCTTGAAGCTACCCTGGTCGCAGGCTTCGATCAGGTCGATCATCGGCATGCCTTCAAGGTCTTCGACGTCGGCGTAGCCGAACAGCTCCCGGTAGGCGCGGTTGGCATAGATGTGCATGCCGTCATGCACGTAGGCGATGGCGTCCACCGAGCTGTCGAGCAGCAGCTGGCAGCGCTTCTCCGCCTCGCGCAGCGCCACTTCCGCCGAGCGCCGGGCGCGCCGCTGTTCGAGATTGACCAGCTCGCGGTTGGCCACCAGCAGCAGCCACTCGTCCTCGCCCTGCGGCAGCGCATCCTGGGCGCCGAGCGTCAGCGCATCGGTGATCGCTTCGGCGTCGTTGCTCGCAGTGAGCTGGATGATCGGGATGTCCTTGGCCTGCCGGCGGATGGCCGCGATGGCCTCGCCCGGTTCGAGATTCTCGCTCTGCGGCGCGGCGATCAGCAGGTCCCAGGTCTGTTGCAGCGCGCTCGCGAGGTCGTCGCTGGAGGTGAGCCGGTGCACCCGGGTGGCCTGGCCGGCATTGCGGAACAGGCTGACCAGACGCTCGGCTTCGTTCTGCGAATCCTCGAGAATCAACAGGCGGATGGTTTTCTTTTGCAGGGCCATGACGACAGATCAAAGGCGCGCCGAAGGTGCGCGGGCGGGCGAAAATACGGGTGCCGGCAATCTACAGCGACTTCCAGAGTGAGTCAAAATCTGCAGCGCCTTCGCTTCCCCGGGTGCCCCAGGCTGTGACCAGCATCTCCGGCTCGACGGGCGGCTGGCCGATGAGCTGGTATTCGAACTGGTTGTAGTTGCCGGCCTGGCTCTGGCGGCGCTGCAGCAGGACGCGTTGCTCGTTGCCTTGCTGGTTGATCAGCACCTTGTGGCCCTGCTGGAACGGCAGGCGTGGGGCGATCAGGGTCGCGGCCTGGCCGATGGCCGGAATTGCCGGCAGCAGCAGCGCGCGCAGGTACTCGCTGCCCAATTCGGTCTTGCGCAGCAGACGCAGGCCGCAGGGTTGCGCCTGCGGGGCGATCAGTTCAACGCCCATCTGCGTGCCGCCGCCGCGCACCTGGCGAACCCAGCGCACCACGGCGACGCTCCAGCCGTTGCCGGCGTCGCGCAGCCCCAGCAGCTCGCCGGTCTGCAGCTGTGCGGGCACCTCGGCCGGCCAGGCCAGGCAGTAGCCGCCGGGGCTGTGGTTGACCAGGCGCACCTCGAAATCGGGATAGGCCTGCTCGCCGCTGGCGACCGCCGCCGCCGGTGCCTGGCCGGGGTTGAGCGGGCGCACGAACTCGATGTGTTCGTCAGGCAGCAGGCTGTCGCCTGTGGCGCCTCGCGCATCGAAGGCGTTCGCCCAGATGTCGGCGGCGCCGTTGTTGGCCTTGAACACTGCCGAGCTGGGCTCCGCGTGACGTTCCAGCACGGCGTTGAACGGGCGCTGGCCGGCGAGCTGGTAGTGCAGCGCGCTCATGCCGATGCACAGGTGCAGGGTGCCGTTGGCGGAGGTGCGTGGGAAGCAGCGCTCGGACATGTCGCCCCAGGCCGCGCTCAGGTGCAGCAGCAGGTCGTCGCCGATGCCGCTGGCGCCCGGCAGCGACGAACGGTCGCGATGCTCCGGCGGCAGGCGCAGGTGCTCGGCGAGCGCCGCGACCAGCCGGCTGGTGTCGATCCCGCATAGGCCCGCCAGCGCGTCGCGGGCGAACAGCGAGCGATAGCGCGGCGCGCTGTCGTGCTGCGGCGAGAAGACGAACAGGCTGGAGGGCGTGCTGGCCGGCTGCACGACGGCCAGCGCACTCCAGGCTTCCAGCGCCCTGGCCAACTGGGCGATGCCGGACTGGCGCAGCTGGTTGCAGCGCGCGCAGCCCAGCAGCAGGGTGGCGAGGTAGCTCTGCCCGGTGCTCAGTTCCGGAGCGTGGTGCGCCAGCGGATCGCGCACCGCGCTGTCCTGCACGGCGTACTGCGTGGCGAGCTGGTAGAGCTGGTGCAGCTCGAACCAGAGGCTCTCGGCGGCCGGGCTGTAGAGCTGGGTGGCGCGCGTCAGCAGCGCGCCGAGGCTGTGCACCGCGCGCTGCAGCGCGATCGTCAGGAGCTGCGCGCGATCCTGCCCGGGGTGCGCGAGGGCGCGCACGACGATCAGCTTGTAGCCGGTGGCCAGGTGATTCTGCAGCGCCTGGCAGAGGCCGGCGACCTTGCGCGGGCGCTCGTCGAGCACGATCGGCTGGTTGAGGTAGTGGCGCTCGAGATGTGCGCAGACGTAGTGCACCTCGGGGCGCAGCAGTTCCAGCAGTTGCAGGCGGGTCTGCGCCGGCACGCGCAGCTGGTTGATCTCCACCAGCGCCTGGTAGAGCTGGCGGGCCATCTCTCCCAGGTTGGCCTTGGGCAGGCCGGCGAGCCACAGCTGCAGTGCACGCACGTTCGCCTCGCAGAAACTCAGGCTCTGCTGGGTCGGCGTGGGTACGCGCAATGGCAAATGAACACTCTGCAAGCGGAAACTCCCGCGGCACCGACATCGGTGCCCTGTCAGCGAACTCTATCAGCTGTGCCACGCCGCGTTGATGGTTTGCGATGGCATTTTGATATTATCCGATGATTGGTCGTTCCGGTACACGAGGTTGTCGCAGGGTGTCGAGTGCCCTGGCGAGGGTGGTGCGGCGGCCTGCCCGTGGCGCCGGCCGCCGGTGTTCAGTCCGCCTGCGCCTGGCCGAGTGCCGTGCCCATGCACACCGGGCTCAGCGCGCCCAGTTGCTCGGCCCAGCGTACCTGCTCCGGTCCGAACAGCAGGATCACCGTGGAACCGAGTTTGAAGCGACCCATTTCCGCGCCTTTCTCCAGCCGGATCGGCGCCCGCGCGGATTCGTCGTAGCGGAACGTCTTCAGCGCGCGCTTGGGCGGCGTGACGAGGCCGGCCCAGACCGTTTCGATGCTGGCGACGATCATCGCGCCGACCAGCACCATCGCCATCGGCCCGTGCTCGGTGTCGAAGATGCACACCACGCGCTCGTTGCGCGCGAACAGTTCCGGCACGCCCTGGGCGGTCACGGTGTTCACCGAGAAGATGCGTCCCGGTACGTAGATCATCTCGCGCAGGGTGCCAGTGATCGGCATGTGCACCCGGTGGTAATCCTTGGGCGACAGATAGACGGTAGCGAAGTCGCCGCCCATGAACGGCGCGGCGCGCTGGTGATCGCCGCCGAGCAGTTCCGTCACGCTGTAGCTGTGGCCCTTGGCCTGGAAGATGCGGCCCTGTTCGATTTTGCCCAACTGGCTGATGGCGCCGTCGCATGGATTGAGGATGGCGCCGGGCGTCGGGTCCAGCGGGCGGGCGTCGTCCTTCAGTGCGCGGGTGAAGAAGGCGTTGAAATGCTCGTAGGCGCTCGGGTCCTCGATCTGCGCCTGGCTCATGTCCACCCCGAAGTGTCGGGCGAAACAGGTGATGAAGGCGTTCTTCAGCCAGGGGATGCGGCATTCGGCCAGGCAGCCGGCCAGGCGCGAGATCAGGTGATGCGGCAGCAGGTACTGGCTGATGACGAACAAGCGATCTTTCATTGATGACCTTTTCATGACTGGATCGGCGTATCGGGCAGGTTGCCCCATTCGCCCCAGGAGCCGGCGTAGCCCTTGACTCTGGGATAGCCCAGGGCCTTGGCCAGCAGGTAGGTGAAGCCGGAGCGGTGATGCGTCTGGCAGTGGGTGATGATTTCCTTCTCCGCCACGATGCCGAGCGTCTGGAGTTGCTCGGCGATGTCGCCGCGGATGCGCAGCGCGCGCGCCGGGTCCATGCCGGCGGTCCACTCGAAGTTCACCGCGCCGGGGATGTGTCCGCCGCGGGCGGCAAGCACCTTCTCGCCGCGGTATTCCTGCGGCGAGCGGGCGTCCCAGACCACCAGATCGTCGGCGCCGAGACGGCTTTCGAGGTACTCACGGGTGGCGATGGGCGCGCTGTCGAATTGCAGCGCGACCGGGCCGCCAGCTGCGGCCGGCACCTCGCGCGACAGCGGGCGGCGTTCGGCCAGCCAGGCATGCAGGCCGCCGTCGAGATAGTGGTAGTGGCGATGGCCGATCACGTCGAGCAGCCAGATGAAGCGCCCGGCCCAGCCGCCGCCCTCGTCGTCATAGACCACGTAGACCGCCTCGGCGCGATGGCCGAGGGCGCCGAACAGCGCTTCGAGCTGCGCCTTGGGCGGTAGCAGCCCGGGCGCTGGCGGCTGGCCCAGCTGGGTCTGCTTGGGATCGACGAAGCGTGCGCCGGGCAGGTGGCCTTCGGCATAGCGGGCGGCGCTGGTGAGGTCGACCAGGATCAGCTCGGGGGCGTGCAGGCGTTCGGCCAGATCGGCAGGCTCGATTACCAGGGGCAGGTTGGCGAAGGCGGACACGGCAGGTCTCGGCTGGTCGGTGAGGGCGCAGTCTAGCGAAAAAGCTCAGCTGCCGCGCTTGCTGAAATGCCCCAGCGCGCGCTCGATGCACTGCGCGGTCTTGTCGAAGGCCTGCAGCGTCGGGGCGCTGAACGCGGCGTTGTCCTGGTCGGCGATCAGCAGCATCAGCACGCGACCATCGCTGCCCAGCGAGCGCAGCAGCAGGTGCTCGCCGGCGAACAGCGCCTTGAGCGTGCCGGGCAGCAGTGCCGAGAAGGTCGCGACGTTGTTCGGTTGCAGGTGCAGCAGCGCGGGCTTGTCCAGCAGCCGGCGCAGCACCTGGCTGTGCTGTGGGTCGAGGATCAGGCGCGCGGCGTGCTCCGGCAGGCCGACGTCCTGTTGCGCGACCAGCCGCTGGCTCTTGCGGTCCAGCAGCATCAGCAGCACGCGCTGCATGCCGATGCTGACCAGCGCAGTGCGCGCGCAGGCCGTCAGCTGGTGCACGTTGCTGAAGGGGCTGGGCGCACTCAGCAGCTCGCGGCAGGCGTCGCGCCAGCGCGCCAGCGCCCCGGCGTCGGGCACGCTGGCGGTGCCGGTCTTCTTGTGCTGGAAGCGGCTGTCCCACGGCCACAGCAGCCCCTGCGCCGGGTGCCAGAGATCGGTCGGGCCGATGGCTCGCGCGCTGTCGACGGCCTGCTGGTGGACCAGTTGCTGCACCTGCGCCACCGGCAGTTGCAGGTACAGGCCGATCAGTTGCTGCCAGCGCAGGCTGTGCACGCCGCTCCAACTGTGATGCGCGGCGAGCGCCAGGCCGTTGGCCAGCACGATGGTGTTGTTCGGCAGGGTCAGCCAGCGGCGCAGTTCGGGGTCGGCGTCCAGGCGTTGCTGTTGCTGCAACGGGTGGGCGTTGTCGCGGGCGATGTGCAGGGCCTTGACCAGCAGCCGGCGATTGCCGCCGAGCAGGCGGTAGCCCTGGATGATCCAGTCGGGCAGGTGCCAGTGTTCGGCGAGCTTCAGGCACAGCTCCAGCAACGGCACGCCGAGCAGCTGCTGTTCGACCCGCCGCAGCGGTTCGCCGCCGACCAGCACGCGCTGCTCCCAGGCCTCGAACAGCTGCGGCCGCGCGGTCAGCAGCGCCCAGACTGGCGCGAGGAACAGCAGGCTGCCCCAGTGGATGTCCTGCCACAGGCGCGCCAGGCGGCCGGCGAACAGGCCGCTGGCCTGCTGGCTGGCGTGCCGGCTGATCAGCACCATCTGCCGCAGCGCCGGCGGCATGGCGGCGGTCGGCGTGGCGGGAATGCGTTCGAGGAGGCGTTCGGCGCGCGCCACGCCGATGCGGCTGAGCGCGGTTTCGAGGTTTTCCGCGGGCTGGCCGTCGCCGCCATGCCGATTGGCTTCGCGGATGAAACTCAGCGCCAGCACCGGGCTGGGTTGCACCCGCTCGGCGATCTGGCGCATGGACTGGCTGTCGTCACGCAGCGCCCGGCGCACGCTGTCGTGCACTGCGGCGAATGCCGGCAGCGGGGTATCGTCGAGAAGCTTGATCCAGGCGGAGATGCTGCGGGGGAGCGAAGTTGTTGTCGTTGTGGTCATGGCGCCGAACTGGCTTTTCGTCGGGATGCTCTTTAGTCTGGCGCAAAAGTTCCGATAACCCGAACAATTCTTTCAGATACCCCTCCTTGACGGAGCGCGGAGCCGCTGTGCGAACGTGCTCCGGTTCGTTTCGAGCGGTTGGTAATCAGGCTTCCCAGACGTACCTATGGTCAAGATTCTCGGCATCATCGTGGTAATCGGCAGCGTGCTCGGCGGTTTCATGCTCGCCGGCGGCGCCCTGGCGGCACTCATCCATCCGTTCGAAGTGCTGATCATCGGTGGCGCCGCGCTCGGCGCGTTCCTGCAGGCCAACCCGGGCAGCACGACGAAGATCGTCTTCCAGAAATCGCTGAAGATGTTCAGCAGCCGCTTCACCCAGACCTATTACCTGGAAGTGCTCGGCCTGCTCTATTCGGTGCTCAACAAGAGCCGTCGCGAAGGCATGATGGCGATCGAGGCCGACCTCGAGGACCCAGCCGCCAGCCCGCTGTTCAGCAAGTACCCCGGCGTGCTCAAGGACGAGCGCATGACCGCGTTCATCTGCGATTACCTGCGCATCATGTCCACCGGCAACATGGCCCCGCACGAACTCGAGGGGCTGTTCGACATGGAGCTGGCCAGCCTCAAGGAGGAACTGGAGCATCCCGCGCATGCGGTGAATCGCATTGCCGACGGCCTGCCGGCGATGGGTATCGTCGCCGCGGTGCTCGGCATCGTGCTGACCATGTCGGTGCTGGCCGATGCCAACAACGCCGAGATCGGCGAGAAGGTCGGCGCCGCGCTGGTCGGTACCTTCCTCGGTATCCTCGCCGCCTACGGCTTCTTCGGCCCGCTGTCCGCCTCGCTCGAACACGACGCGCGCGAGGAGCTGAACCTCTACGAGGCGATCAAGGCCACCCTGGTCGCCTCGGCGTCCGGCATGCCGCCGACCCTGGCCGTCGAGTTCGGCCGCAAGGTGCTGTTCCATGCCCACCGCCCGAGCTTCATCGAGCTTGAGCAAGCCATGCGTGGCAGCTAAGCGCGGCTATGGACAACAACCAACCGATCATCGTCAAGCGGATCAAGAAGGTCGCCGGCGGCCATCATGGCGGCGCGTGGAAGATCGCCTTGGCCGACTTCATGACCGCGATGATGGCGCTCTTCCTGGTGATGTGGCTGATGAGTTCGGCGACGCCGGAGCAGAAGCGCGCCATTTCCGGCTATTTCCAGGACCCCATCGGCTTCACCGAAAGCGCCAGCCCGCACGCCATCGACCTGGGCGGCACGCCGACGCCGTCGCCGGAGCGCACCCTCAACCGGGAGGTCGATCCGGCGGTGCCACAGGCGGATGTGCAGATCGACGGCGATCAGGTGGAAACCCTCGCCGAACAGATCGAACGCGAGCGCCTGGAACTGCTGCTGCAGGAGCTGCAGAACAAGATCGACGAAAATCCCGAGCTGGAGCGCTTCAAGGACCAGATCCTGTTCGAGATCACCAAGGATGGGCTGCGCATCCAGATCATGGATGACGAGAATCGTCCGATGTTCGCGCTCGGCAGCGCGCAGCTGCAGCCGTATTTCGAGGACATCCTGCTGGCGATGGGCGACACCATTCGCGCGGTGCCGAACAAGATCAGCATCAGCGGCCATACCGACGCCAAGCCGTACGCCGGCAAGGGCGATTTCGGCAACTGGGAACTGTCCGCCAACCGCGCCAACGCGGCGCGTCGCACGCTCATCGCCGGGCGCTACCCTGAAGAGCAGATCGCCCGTGTCGTCGGCTACGCCTCCTCGGCGCTGTTCGACCGCAAGAACCCGCTCAATCCGATCAACCGGCGTATCGACATCCTGGTGCTGACCAAGAAGGCGCAGCGCAACATCGAGAACGAGCAGTTCGTGCCGGCCGCTGACGGCGACGCAAGCAAGGTGCCAGCGGCGCCGGCGAGCCCGCCCGCTCCGGAAGCCGCCACGGACGAACCGGCGTCACCCGGCCGGGTGCGCGAGCGGCTGAATATCTTCGATGAAGGCGTGCTCAAGCTCGACCAGCCGCGGCCCGCTAGCGGCGACGATCAGTAGTCGGGGGCGGGCAGGCTGCTGAGGATGTGCCGGTAGCTGTTCATTCGCTGCGGCTGGATACGCCCGTCCTCGAGTGCCTTGAGCAGCGCGCAGCCCGGTTCGCGATCATGCTTGCAGTCGCGGAAGCGGCAATGCCCGAGCAGCTCGGCGAACTCGATGAAACCGGCCTCGACATCGTCGCGGCTGACATGGCCGAGGCCGAATTCGCGGATGCCGGGCGAATCGATCAGCTCGCCGCCGCCGGGGAAATGGAACAGCCGCGCCGTGGTGGTGGTATGGGTGCCCTTGCCGGTCAGCTCCGAGAGCGCGCCGACGCGGGTGTCCACGCCGGGCAGCAGGCTGTTCACCAGCGATGACTTGCCCACCCCGGACTGCCCGACGAACACGCTGACGTGGCCGTCCAGCGCCGCGCGCAGTTCATCCATGCCGGCGCCGCCGTGGGCCGACACCTCCAGCAGCGGATAGCCGAGCGTGCGGTAGACCGCCAGCAGCGCGTTGAGCGCGCCCTCGTTGTACGCGTCGATCAGGTCCGCCTTGTTCAGCAGCAGCAGCGGGCGGATGCCGGCGTGTTCGGCGGCGACCAGATAACGGTCGATCAGGTTGGCATGCGGCTCGGGCAGCGGCGCGAAGACGATGACGATCAGGTCGACGTTGGCCGCCACCGGCTTGAGCTGGCCGCGGGTGTCGGGGCGGCACAGCTCGGAGTGGCGCGGCAGCTGCGCGACGATTACGCCGATGCCCTGGTTGCCCGGGCGCCATACCACGCGATCGCCGGTGACCAGCGCCGGCAGGTTGGCGCGCAAGTGGCAGCGGAACACCTGGCCGGCGTGCTCGCCTTCCTGCGCCTCGACCTCGACCTGCACGCCGAAAT
Organism: Stutzerimonas stutzeri TS44; assembly: GCA_000263395.1. Taxonomy (GTDB): domain Bacteria; phylum Pseudomonadota; class Gammaproteobacteria; order Pseudomonadales; family Pseudomonadaceae; genus Stutzerimonas; species Stutzerimonas stutzeri_C. The sequence continues at coordinate 50,718 of AJXE01000002.1, read as the reverse complement.
GCGCGATCACCAGGCCGAACTGCTCCGGTCCCAGATCGCCGCCTTCCAGTTCTTCCAGCGCGCGGGATTCGCGGCGTGCCGCGCGGGCGGCGCGCTCTTCCTGGATTTTCTCGATGCGCCAGTTCTGCCGGCGGTTGAGTTGGCGTTTGGCCATGAGCGGGGTATCGGTCGATGAAGGTGCGCGAGTCTAGCATGGCCGGCCGGCGCCGCTGGCTGCCTGTTTCGGCGCGCAGGCGGCAGGTAGACTGGCCCGCCGTCCGCCTTCGTGTCCGTCATGCCCGACTCGCCGCGCTTTCGTCCGCCGATCTTGCTCGCCCTGGGTGCGCAGCTGGCGGCGCTGCTGCTGACCTGGTTGATACTGCTGGCCGCGGCGCGCCTGCTGGGCCTGCACGTCTCGCTGCTACAGGCGGCCATCATGCAGGGCGCGCTCGCTGCCTTGCTGGGCACACGGCTGGGTCTGTCGCGCTGGTGGTGGCCGATCAACCTGGCCTTCGTGCCGGCGCTGGTTGTGCTGCGCGATCACAGCCTGCCGGGATGGCTGCCGCTGGCGGCCTTCGCTGCGTTGTTATTGCTGAACTGGAACGCCTTCTTCGAGCGCGTGCCGCTGTATCTGGCCGGCCGCGCCACCGAACGGCGCCTGGCTGAACGCCTGGCCGGGCTGCCGGCGGACTTTCGCTTCATCGACCTGGGCTGCGGGCTGGCCGGCAGCCTGTCGCGCCTGGCCCGGGCCTATCCGCAAGCGTGCTTCGTCGGTGTGGAAACCGCGCCGCTGGCGTTCGTCATCGCCTGGCTGCGCTGCCTGCCGCGGCGCAACTGCCGTATCGTCCTGCGCAGCCTGTGGCGCGTCGATCTGGCGCCGTACGCGGTGGTCTACTGCTTCCTCTCGCCGGCCCCGATGCCGGCGCTGTGGCGCAAGGCCTGCACGCAGATGCGGCCAGACGCGCTGCTGATCAGCAACAGTTTCGAAGTACCGGGCGTCGAGCCCGAAGAGCGGCTGGCGGTCGGCGACTGGCGGCAATCGCAACTGCTGCTCTGGCGCCCCGGTGCGCCCCGGCCTGACGACCCGCAGACGAGCGGCTAAACTGCGCGCCACAGCCAAGGAGCCCATCATGCAGAACCCGCAGAACCTGATCTGGATCGACCTGGAAATGACCGGTCTGGACCCGGATACCGATGTCATCATCGAAATGGCCACCATCGTCACCGACAGCCAGCTCAACATACTGGCCGAGGGGCCGGTGATCGCGGTGCATCAGAGCGACGCGGTGCTGGCGCGCATGGACGAGTGGAACACCCGCCAGCACGGCGGCTCGGGCCTGACCCAGCGGGTGCGGGAGAGCCGCATCGGCACCGCCGAGGCAGAGGCGCAGACCCTGGCGTTCCTCCAGCAGTGGGTGCCCAAGGGCAAGTCGCCGATCTGCGGCAACAGCATCTGCCAGGACCGGCGCTTCCTCTATCGGCAGATGCCGGAGCTGGAGCGCTATTTCCACTACCGCAACCTGGACGTCTCGACGCTCAAGGAGCTGGCCGCGCGCTGGGCGCCGCAGATCATGCAGGGGTTCAGCAAGAGCGGCGCGCACCTGGCGCTGGACGACATCCGCGACTCCATCGCCGAGCTGCGGCACTACCGCGAGCATTTCATCAAGGTGTGACCTTGCCGGCGGCGTCCGTGCTGTCCGGCGCGCCGCTACTTGCCGAGCTTGCGCAGCTCGTCGGACTCGACGATGCGCACGCCGTCGCCTTCCTCCAGCGCCAGACGCCACAGCGCGCGGGCCAGCGTGCAGGCCTCGATGCCGTGGTACTTGCCCGGCAGCAGTTGCGACAGCGGCGCGGCGATCCGCTCGTTCAGGCGCAACTCCAGACGCGGGCCGAGCAGCTGTGACGGCCGCGCGATGGTCAGCTGCGGCCAGACCTGGGCCTCGAGCGCCGCTTCCATCTCGCCTTTGACCCGGCAGTAGAAGATCGGGCTGTCCGGGCTGGCGCCCAGCGAACTGATCACCAGCAGGTGCCGCGCGCCCAGCTCGCGTGCGCGGCGGGCGAAGGCCAGCACCAGATCGAAATCGATGGCACGGAACGCCTCCTGGGTGCCGGCCTGCTTGAGCGTGCTGCCCAGGCAGCAGAACGCGGTATCGACCGGGCCGTCGAGTTGTTCGAGCAGCGACCGTAGCGGCCCGACTGGGTTTTCCAGGCGCGGATGCGCGGCCAGCGGCTTGCGCGTCGGCGCCAGCACGCGTTCGACGGTGGGTTCGTTGAGCAGCCGGTCGAGCAGGTGTTCGCCGGTCAGCCCGGTGGCGCCGGCAAGCAGAATGCGCTGGGGCGTCAGATACATGGTCATGCTCCTTGGCGAATCAGTGTGAGGCGGCGCGCCGTTGCTGCAGGTTGCGCCAGTGTTCGACGACCGGCTCGGGCGCCCAGATCTGGGGTTCCGATGCCTGATAGTCGTCGGCCTGCTCGCGTTCGGCAACCCTTGCCTGCGCCAGCGTGAAGGCGTGCACGATGTCGTCGGTCTGCTGCAGCGCCTCGGCGAACAGCGCGCGGCCGAAGTAGGTGAAGTCGCTTTCTTCCGAGCAGCCGAACGACACGCGATCGGCGCGTGCGGCGGTCATCACCAGCCGTCGCGGGCCTTTCAACGGCTCGATGAAACCGCCGGAATAGCAGGCGGAGATGACCACTACCTGGTTGCGCTCGGCCAGCGGGGCGAGCAGCTCGGCCAGCTCCGGGGCGCTCAGGTTGTCCAGCCCCAGGCGCGGCTGCTGCAGGATCAGGCGGTGATCGGCGGTGCCGTGGCTGGTCAGGTAGATGAACACCAGATCCTCCGCGCCGCTGCGCTCGGCCAGGGTGGCGGCGGCACGCGCCAGGTTTTCGCGGGTCGCCAGCGGCCGATCGCCGAGGTGATCGCGGTGGTTGACCAGGCTGATCTGCCCGCGCGCGGCGAAGCGCTCGGCCAGCAGGCGCTGCACGTAGTCGGCCTCGCGCAGGAACACGCTCTGGCGACCGTCGCCGGCCAGCACCAGGCTGTACAGCTCCGCAGCGGGCGTGGAGGCGGGAACCGCGGCAAGCGCCTGTTCGAGCAGCGCGCCCTGGCGCAGCAGGCCGATTTCGAGCGGGTCCGGCAGGCGCCTGCCGTGCTCGTCGCGAATCCGGCGGCCGTTGCGCCAGCTGCCGCGCTGTACGCTGCCGTCGGCGAGGGTCAGCTGGCCGTCGCCGCTGAACTTGCCGTGACGAAAGCCGCCGCGGTAGACGCTGCCGTCGGTGCGTTCCAGCACGCCGCTGCCGTGGTACTGCCAGCGGCGGAATTCGCCGTGATACTGGCTGCCATCGGCGCTGTCATGGCGGCCGGCACCGCTGAGTTCGCCGTGGACGAACTGGCCTTCCCAGGCATCGCCGCGGCCATCTTCGTAGCGGCCTGCGCCGTGGAACAGGTCGTCGGCGAAGGTGCCGCGATAGCGCTCGCCGTCCTCGGAAAGGTAGACGCCGTCGCCGTTGAGCAGGCCGTCGCGGAATTGCCCGCTGTACGAGCCGTCCGCATCGCTGCGCGTGCCGGTGCCCTCTGGCTGGCCGTTGGCGAAGCGGCCCTGATAGCGCACGCCGTCGGCGTATTCGAGGACGCCTTCGCCGTGATAGAGGTCGTTGTGGAATTCGCCGCTGTAGCGGGCACCGTCCTGGCTGAAGGTGCCCAGCCCGTGCATGCGGCCCTGGCGGAACTGCCCTGCATAGACGCCACCGGCGGCGTAGCTGAAGCGCCCCTCGCCGTGGAACAGGCCGTGTTCGAAGGCGCCTTCGTAGCGGTCGCCGTTGGCGCCGGTCCAGCGGCCCTGGCCGTGCCATTGACCGTCCTTGAACTGGCCGCGGTAACTGCTGCCGTTGGGGTAGTCGAGGCGTCCCTCACCCTGCAGCAGGCCATCCACCAGCGTGCCGCGGTAGCGTCCACCGTCGGGCAGCACGGCATCCGGCGGCAGCAACGGTTCGCCGTCGCCGCAGGCGGCGAGCAGGCAGACGAGGAGCAGGGTGGTCAGGTGACGCATGCGGGCATCCAGACGACGGAACGCCCGCAGTATGCCGCAATCGCCTCAGACGAAGCAGAGCGCCAGCGATTGCGCGATGTAGGCGGGTTTCTCCGCGCCTTCGATCTGCATCTCGGCGCGGGTCCTGAGCAGCCACTGGCCGGGGTTCTTCTCGTGGGCGTCGAGCAGGGTCGCGTGCAGGCGCACCCGCGAGCCGACCCGCACCGGCTGGATGAAGCGCAGACTGTCCAGGCCGTAGTTGACGGCCATCCTGGTGCCCTGCGGCACCACCATGAGGTCTTCCATGAGCAGCGGCAGCAGCGAGAGCGAGAGGAAGCCGTGCGCGATGGTGCCGCCGAACGGGGTCTGCCGGGCCTTCTCCGGATCGACATGAATGAACTGGTGATCGCCGGTGCACTCAGCGAAGTGGTCGACGCGGCTCTGGTCGATGGTCAGCCAGTCGGAGTGGCCGAGTTCCCTGCCGATGTAGTTCTTGAGTTCATCGAGCGGTACCTGGGGCATGGGCGGTTCCTCTGCGGGACGTTTGTTGTCGGTGAAGATCAGCACGCGCCCTCGGCCCGCGCAATCACCCATGACCGGGCGAATGGCGCGTCATAGCGAAGCCGCCGCTGCGTGAGGCGGGCGGTTGCGGCTTATACTCGCTGACATTTGCCGGAAGGGGCTCCCATGCTGCTGCGCGGTCTGACCTGGCTGGTGCTGTTCCAACTGCTCGGCACGGTACTCAATGTGTTGCTGGTGCCGATGTTGCCGGGGCCGATCATCGGTCTGTTATTGCTGTTCGCGGCGCTGCTGCTGCGCGGCAGTGCGAGCGAGTCGCTGCAGGTGGCGGCGAGCAGCCTGCTGCGTTATCTGCCGCTGCTGCTGGTGCCGCCAGCGGTGGGGGTGATGGTCTACACCGAGGCGATCCTGCAGGACTTCTGGGCGATTGTCGGCGTGCTGGTGATTTCCCTGCTGTTCTCGCTGGCGCTCACCGGCTGGCTGATGCAGGCGCTGATCCAGCGGCAGACGCGCCGGCGGGAGGACGCATGACGACGATGCTCGACTGGCACGCCGCCTGGCAGGCGCTGATCCATCATCCGCTGTTCGGCGTCGGCATCACGCTCGCCGCGTTCCAGCTGTCGTTCGCCGCCTACGACAAGACCCGCTGGGTGTTCCTGCAACCGGTCCTGCTCTCGGCGCTGCTGGTCATCGGCGTGCTGCTGCTGTGCGGGCTCAGCTATGCCGATTACGCCGACAGCGCGCAGCTGCTGACGGTCATGCTTGGCCCGGCGACGGTGGCGCTGGCGGTGCCGTTGTATCTGAATATGCGGCGAATCCGCGAACTGTTCGCGCCCATCGTGATCACTCTGTTGGTGGCCGGCGTCACCGCCACCGCGCTGGGCATGGCGCTGGCCTGGCTGTTCGGCGCCGAGCGGATGATCCTCATGACCCTGGCGCCGAAGTCGGTGACATCGCCCATCGCCATGCTGGTGGCCGAGCAGATCGGCGGCGTGGTCGCGCTGGCGGCGGTGTTCGTGATGATCACCGGTGTGCTCGGCGCGATCTTCGGCCCCGCGCTGCTGCGCCGCTGTGGTGTGCGCCATCCGGCGGCGCGCGGCATGGCCCTCGGCCTGACCGCCCACGCGGTAGGTACCGCCCAGGCGCTGCAGGAGAGCGACGAGTGCGGCGCCTTCGCCGCGCTGGCGATGAGCCTGATGGGCGTGATGACGGCGGTGCTGCTGCCGCTGGTGGTGACCCTGTTGCTGTGATGGAGCCTGCATGAAGCTGCCGCTGTTTCCGCTCGATACCGTGTTGTTCCCCGGCTGCACGCTGGATCTGCAAGTCTTCGAACCGCGCTACCTGGACATGCTCAGCGGTTGCCTGAAGGCCGGGCATGGTTTCGGTGTGGTGCATATTCTCGAGGGCAGAGAGGTCGGTCCGGCGCCGGCGGCGTTCGCCCGGCTCGGCTGCGAGGCGCTGATCCGCGACTGGCAGCAGCAGCCCAACGGCCTGCTGGGTATCCGCGTCGAGGGCGGGCGGCGCTTTCATGTGGAGTCTTCCGAGGTCCAGCGCGACCAGCTCAGCGTCGCCCATGTGCGCTGGCTGGACGAACTCGCCGAGCGGCCGCTGGACGACAGCCATGCCGATCTGCTGGTGCTGCTGCAGGCGCTGGGCCGCCATCCGATGGTGGCCAACCTGGGCATGGGTGGCACGCCGGCCGGCCAGCGCGACCTCGCCGCGCAGCTGGCCTACCTGCTGCCGTTCCAGGCACAGCAGAAGCTCGAGCTGCTGGGGCTGGATGCGCCGCAAGCGCAACTCGAGCTGATCCAGTCCCTGCTGGAAGCGCTGCAGGGCGAGCTGGTCGGCTAGAAATACCGATACAGCTGCATCGCCGTCGGCAGCGACCAGAGCGAGAAGGCGCCGAGCAGACCGAGGCACGCCGGCAGGATCAGCCACCATGCGCGCGGCGACAGCGCCGGCAGCGGCGTGCGCCATTGCACCAGCGTCAGGCTGAGCGCGCAGAACGCGGCGGCGAGCAGCGCGCCGGCCAGCACGTCGGTGGCCCAGTGCACGCCCAGATAGATCCGCGACAGCGCAATGGCCGTGGCCGGCAGGCAGGCCAGCAGCAGCCACGCCAGGCGTAGCCGCGGCGGCTGCTCGCGGCTGACCAGTACGCCGAGGGTGAGGAACAGCGCGAATGCCGCCGAGCTGTGGCCGCTGGGGAAGCTGTAGCTACTCAGCGGTTCGAGCAGCACCTCCGGCCGCACGCGGGCGAAGGCCGCCTTCAGCGCGCCGTTGGTCAGCGCCGTGCCGAGCAGCGTGGCGATGGCGAACGCGGCGGCGCGCCACTGGCGCAGCAGCAACAGCAGCAGGCTCAGCAGCACCGCAGCCCACAGCTGTGTGTGAAAATCGCCCAGGCGGGTGATCAGCACCATCAGGCGGTCCATCGACGCGCTGCGTTCGGTCTGGATCACTGTCAGCAATCCGTCGTCGAATATGCGCAGGTACGGCCAACCGAAGAACAGCCCGAGCAGGATCAGCGTGCTCAGCCCGGCGGCGACGGCGCTGACCCAGCGCTGGTGATGAAAGCTGCCGTAGACGATGCTGCCGATCAGCACGAGCAGCGCGCCGACGATCAGCCCGGCTTCGCCCCAGAAGCCCTCGGCCAGCGGCAGACGCAGCGCCGCGCCGGCGGTCCAGCCGGGCAGCAGGTAGGCCATCGACCAGCCGGCCGCCGCCACCAGGCTGACCAGCAGGAAGCGCCCGAACGGCATGTCGAGCATCCCCGCGGTCATCGGCAGCATCGGTCGCAGCGGGCCGATGAAACGGCCGACCAGCAGACTGGCGACGCCATAGCGGGCGAAATAGTGCTCGGCGCGCAGCAGCCATTCGGGATGGTGACGCAGCCCCGGCAGGCGGCGGATGCTCTGGTGGTAGCGGCGCCCGAGGCCGTAGGAGATCAGATCGCCGAGCAGGCCGCCGGCGAAACCCAACAGCAGCATCTCGCTCAGTGTCAGCGCGCCGCTGCCGGCGAGCATGCCGAGGGCGAACAGCAGCACGGTGCCGGGGATCAGCAGCCCGACCACCGCCAGGCATTCGATGCAGGCGGCGATGAACAGCACCAGGCCGAGCCAGTGGGGATGGGTGCCGAGCCAGGCGGTGAGCGGGTCGAGCCATTGGCTCATGCGCGGTTCCTTGTTTTCGGTGAGGCCTTTCGACCCGTCGCCGGCGGCGCGGGTTTCACCGCACGGATGATAGCGATGCCGCTGTACTCCGACGAGGCCGGCCCGTTCGCCCGACGCTGCTGTGCGGCAGGGGCCGGCGTGGCTATAATCAGCCGCTTTCCCTTTCGTCAGGCCAGCAAGACCATGACCGAGTCCGTACTCGACTACATGACCCGCCTGGGCCGCGCCGCGCGCGACGCCTCGCGGGTGCTCGCGCGCGCCAGCACCGCGCAGAAGAACCGTGCCCTGCAGGCCGCCGCCGTCGCGCTCGATGCCGCGCGCGCCGAGCTGGTCGCCGCCAATGAACTGGATCTGGCCGGCGGCCGCGCCAATGGCCTGGATGCGGCAATGCTCGACCGCCTGGCGCTGACGCCCAAGGTGATCGACAGCATGATCGAGGGCCTGCGCCAGGTCGCCGCGCTGCCCGACCCGATCGGCGAAATCCGCGACATGCGCTACATGCCCTCGGGCATCCAGGTCGGCAAGATGCGCGTGCCGCTGGGCGTGGTCGGCATCATCTACGAGTCGCGGCCCAACGTGACCATCGATGCCGCCAGTCTGTGCCTGAAATCGGGCAACGCCACCATCCTGCGCGGCGGCTCCGAGGCGATTCATTCCAACCAGGCCATTGCCCGCTGCATCCAGCTCGGCCTGGCCGAGGCCGGCCTGCCGGCGGCCTGCGTGCAGGTGGTGGAAACCATCGACCGCGCCGCGGTCGGCGCGCTGATCGCCATGCCGGAGTTCGTCGACGTGATCGTCCCGCGCGGTGGCAAGGGCCTGATCGAGCGCATCAGCCGCGATGCCCGGGTGCCGGTGATCAAGCACCTGGACGGCATCTGCCACGTGTACGTCGATAGCGCCGCGGACGTCGACAAGGCGATTCGCGTTGCCGATAACGCCAAGACCCAGCGCTACGCACCGTGCAACGCGATGGAGACGCTGCTGGTGCACCAGGCCATCGCCGCGCAGGTGCTGCCGCCGCTGGCGACGATCTACCGCGAGAAGGGCGTCGAGCTGCGTGGCTGCGAGCGCACCCGCGCACTGCTCGGCAGCGAGGTGCTGGCGGCCAGCGAGGAAGACTGGTCCACCGAGTACAACGCGCCGATCCTGTCGATCCGTATCCTCGACTCGCTCGACGAGGCCATCGAACACATCAACCGCTACGGCTCGCAGCACACCGATGCGATCGTCACCGAGAACTTCACCGATGCGCGGCGCTTCCTCACCGAAGTCGATTCCAGCTCGGTGATGGTCAACGCCTCGACCCGTTTCGCCGATGGTTTCGAGTACGGCCTGGGCGCGGAGATCGGCATCTCCACCGACAAGCTGCACGCGCGCGGGCCGGTCGGCCTGCACGGCCTGACCAGCGAGAAGTACGTGGTCTTCGGCGACGGTCACGTCCGTAGCTGATGCGCGACGGCAGCGGCGCGCGGCGCATCGGCATCCTCGGCGGTACCTTCGATCCGGTACACATCGGCCACCTGCGCGGCGCGCTGGAGGTGGCCGAGCTGTTCGGGCTCGACGAGCTGCGGCTGATCCCCAATGCGCGTCCGCCGCACCGCGAAACGCCGAGCTGCTCGGCCGAGGACCGTCTGGCGATGGTCCGTCTGGCAGTGACCGATCTGCCGCCGCTGTGCGTCGATGCCCGCGAGCTGCAGCGGGCGAAGCCGTCCTACACCATCGAGACGCTGATCTCGCTGCGCGAGGAACTGGCGGCCGACGACCAACTGCTGCTGATCGTCGGCTGGGATGCCTTCTGCGGGCTGCCGACCTGGCATCGCTGGGAGGAGCTGCTCGACTACTGCCACCTCCTCGTGCTGCAGCGGCCGGATGCCGGCAGCGAGGCGCCGCAGGCGCTGCGCGATCTGCTGGCGGCGCGCAGTGTGTCCGATCCACTGGCACTGGCCGGCGCTGCCGGGCAGATCGCCTTCGTCTGGCAGACACCGCTGGAGGTGTCCGCCACACAGATTCGTCAATTGCTGGCCAGCGGCAAGTCGGTGCGGTTTCTGGTACCCGACGCCGTTCTGGCTTACATCAACGCGCACGGACTCTACCGGGCGTCGAACTGAGGTTGTTTTCACGTTATGCAAACTGAAGCTTTGGTCCAGCTGGCGGTCGCCGCGCTGGAAGATTTGAAGGCCCAGGACATCGTCACCATCGATGTGCGCGGCAAGACCAGCGTCACCGACTACATGGTGATCGCCAGCGGCGGCTCCAGTCGCCAGGTCAAGGCGCTGGCCGACAACGTGCTGGAGAAGGTCAAGGAACAGGGCGTGCGCCCGCTGGGCAGCGAAGGCCTGGAAGGCGGCGAGTGGGCGCTGCTCGACCTCGGCGACGTGGTGGTGCACGTGATGCAGGTGCCGACCCGCCAGTTCTACGATCTCGAACGCCTGTGGCAGGGCGCCGAACAGAGCCGCGCGCAGCACAGCCACGATCCGGAGTAACCCGTGCGGATCAAGCTGATCGCCGTCGGCTCGAAGATGCCGCGCTGGGTGGAGGACGGCTGGCAGGAATATGCCCGCCGCCTGCCGTCCGAGCTGCCGCTCGATCTGGTGGAGATTGCGCTCAACACCCGCGGCAAGAACGCCGATGTGGCGCGCCTGATCCGCCAGGAAGGCGAGGCGATGCTGGCCAGGGTGCAGCCGGGCGAGCGCATCGTCACGCTGGAAGTGCACGGCAAGCCGTGGAGCACCGAGCAGCTGGCGGCGGAGCTGGAGCGCTGGCGGCTGGATGCGCGCACCGTCAACCTCATGGTCGGCGGCCCGGAAGGGCTGGCGCCGGAGGTCTGTGCGCGCAGCGAGCAGCGCTGGTCGCTGTCGCCGCTGACGTTGCCGCATCCGCTGGTGCGCATCCTGGTGGGCGAGCAGATTTATCGTGCCTGGACGCTGCTGTCCGGCCACCCCTATCACAAGTAGTCCGACGACAGATACATGCCGCAACCGATCCCCCTCAAGGACCACGAAAAGGATGCCCTGCTGGTGCGCAGCCGCGTACTGGTCGGCGTCGTCGTGGTGCTGCTGCTGATCGGGGTGCTGGTGGCGCGCATGTACTACTTGCAGGTGGTGCAGTTCGAGCACCATTCGACGCTGTCGGAAAACAACCGCGTGCATGTGCAGCCGATCCCGCCCAACCGCGGGCTGATCTTCGATCGCAACGGCCGGGTGATCGCCGACAACCGGCCCAGCTTCAGCCTGACGGTGACTCGCGAGCGCGCCGGGCAGGACTGGCGCGGCGTGCTCGACACGGTGACCGAGGTGCTGCAGCTGCCGGCCGAGGAGCGCGAGCTGTTCGAGAAGCGCGTGCTGCAGGGGCGCCGGCCGTTCGAGCCGGTGCCGATCATGTACGAGCTGTCGGAAGAGCAGATCGCCCGCGTCGCGGTGAACCAGTTCCGCCTGCCCGGCATCGAGGTGTCGGCGCAGCTGGTGCGGCACTATCCGCAGGGCGCGCACTTCGCCCACTCGGTCGGCTATGTCGGGCGGATCAACGAGAAGGAGCTGGAGTCGCTCGACCCGGTGAACTACAGCGGCACCCATCACATGGGCAAGACCGGCATCGAGAAATTCTACGAGGACGTGCTGCACGGCCAGGTCGGTTACGAGGAAGTTGAGACCAATGCCCGCGGCCGCGTGCTGCGCGTGCTCAAGCGCACCGATCCGATTCCCGGCAAGGACCTGACGCTGACCCTCGATCTCGAACTGCAGGAAGCCGCCGAGGCCGCGCTGGCCGGCCGCCGCGGGGCGATCGTGGCGCTGCTGCCGGATAGCGGCGAGGTGGTGGCGATGGTCAGCCAGCCGAGCTTCAACCCCAACCTGTTCGTCACCGGGATCAGCTTCAAGGCCTACGGCGAGCTGCGCGACTCGATCGATCGGCCGCTGTACAACCGCGTGCTGCGCGGCCTCTACCCGCCCGGCTCGACGATCAAGCCGATGATGGCGATCGCCGGGCTGGATGCCGGCGTCATCACGCCGACCAGCCGGGTGTACGACCCGGGCTACTACCAGCTGCCCAACGTCAAGCACAAGTACCGCAACTGGAACCGCGGCGGCGACGGTCCGGTGAACCTGGAACTGGCGATCATGCGTTCCAACGACACCTACTTTTACGACATGGCGCACAAGCTGGGCGTCGATCGCATGCATGACTACATGACCCGCTTCGGCCTCGGCCAGCGCGTGGCGCTGGACATGTACGAGGAGACCGCCGGGCTGATGCCCTCGCGCGAGTGGAAGCGCGCGCGCTATCGCCAGGCCTGGTATCCCGGCGAGACGGTCATCCTCGGCATCGGCCAGGGCTACATGCAGGCCACGCCGCTGCAGCTGGCGCAGGCGACCGCGCTGATGGCCACGCGTGGCAAATGGATTCGCCCGCACCTGGCCAAGCGTATCGGCGACCAGCCGCCGGTCGATCCCAATCCTCTGCCGGACATCGAGCTGCGCGATCCGAAGTTCTGGGACTATTCGATCCGCGGCATGGAGCAGGTGCTGCATGGTGCCCGCGGTACCGCGCGCAAGGTCGGCGACAGCGCCGCCTATCGCATCGCCGGCAAGAGCGGCACGGCGCAGGTGGTGGCGATCAAGCAGGGTGAGCGCTACGACAGCGGCAAGCTCAACGAGCGCCATCGCGACCACGCGCTGTTCGTCGCCTTCGCCCCGGTCCATGATCCGCAGATCGCCGTGGCGGTGATGGTGGAGAACGGCGAGTCGGGCTCGGGCGTCGCCGCGCCGGTGGCCAAGCAGGTCATGGATGCCTGGCTGCTGGACGAGAACGGCCAGCTGAAGGCCGAGTACGCCGCGCCGACCACCACGGACGCCAAACAGCCATGAACAGCAATTTCGACCGTACCCTGTCTCGCGAAGACGTCATGCGCCGCCGCGCCAGTCTGCTGCAGCGGTTGCACATCGATGCGCAACTGCTGTTGCTGTTGCTGCTGCTGGCCGCCGGCAGCCTGTTCATCCTCTATTCGGCCAGTGGCAAGAACTGGGATCTGCTGATCAAGCAGGCCTCGTCCTTCGGCCTGGGCCTCGGCGCCATGCTGGTCATCGCCCAGCTGGAGCCGCGCTTCATGGCGCGCTGGGTGCCGCTGGGCTATCTCGCGGTGGTGGGGCTGCTGCTGGCCGTGGAGTTCCTGGGGCATACGGCGATGGGCGCCACGCGCTGGATCAACATCCCCGGGGTGATCCGCTTCCAGCCCTCGGAATTCATGAAGATCATCATGCCGATGACCATCGCCTGGTACCTTGCGGCGCGCCCGCTGCCGCCACGTTTCAAGCACACACTGGTGAGCCTGGCGCTGGTCGTGGTGCCGTTCGTGCTGATCGTGAAGCAGCCGGACCTGGGCACCGCGCTGCTGATCCTCGCCTCCGGCGCCTTCGTGCTGTTCATCGCCGGCCTGCGCTGGAGCTGGATCGTCGGCGCGGCGGCTGCGGTGGTGCCGGTCGCCGTGGCGATGTGGTACTTCGTGCTGCACGACTACCAGAAGCAGCGGGTGCTGACCTTTCTCGATCCGGAGAGCGATCCGCTGGGCACCGGCTGGAACATCATCCAGTCCAAGGCGGCAATCGGTTCGGGTGGGGTGTTCGGCAAGGGCTGGCTGATGGGCACGCAATCGCACCTGGATTTTTTGCCGGAAAGCCACACGGACTTTATCATTGCGGTCCTCGCCGAGGAGTTCGGCATGGTCGGCGTCTGCCTGTTGCTGCTGGTGTATCTGTTGCTGATCGCCAGGGGCCTAGTGATCACCGTGCAGGCGCAGACGCTGTTCGGCAAACTGCTGGCCGGCGCGCTGACGATGACCTTCTTCGTTTACGTCTTCGTCAATATCGGTATGGTCAGCGGGTTGCTGCCGGTGGTGGGGGTGCCGTTACCCTTCATTAGCTACGGCGGAACTTCACTGGTGACCCTGCTGTCAGGGTTCGGGGTTTTGATGTCGATCCACACCCATCGCAAGTGGATCGCCCAGGTTTGACGAGAGTGTATTTCTTGACTTCATTACGGCGTGGCTGGAAGGCGCGGATGCTCGGTATGGCGGGACTGCTGGGGGCGATCGCTGCCCAGCCGGCCCTCGCCGCCGATTACCAGGGACCGAACGTGGACGAGTTCGTCGCCGAGATGACCCGCGATTACGGCTTCGCCAGCGAGCAGTTGCTCGAGCTGTTCGCCCAGGCCGAGCGCAAGCAGGTGATCCTCGACGCCATCTCGCGGCCGGCCGAGCGGGTCAAACCGTGGAAGGAGTACCGGCCGATCTTCCTTACCGACTCGCGCATCGCCCAGGGCGTGGACTTCTGGCGGCAGAACGAGGCGGCGCTGGCGCGTGCCGAGCAGGTCTACGGCGTGCCGGCCGAGGTGATCGTGGCGATCATCGGCGTGGAAACCTTCTACGGCCGCAACACCGGCAACTACCGGGTCATCGACGCGCTGTCGACGCTGGGTTTCGATTATCCGCCACGCCAGCCGTTCTTCCGCCAGCAGCTCAAGGAGTTCCTCCTGCTCACGCGTGAGGAGCAGGTCGATCCGCTCACGCTCAAGGGCTCCTACGCCGGCGCGATGGGCCTGCCGCAGTTCATGCCGAGCAGCTTTCGCGCCTATGCGGTGGATTTCGACGACGACGGGCGCATCGACATCTGGAGCAACCCGGTGGATGCCATCGGCAGCGCGGCCAGCTACTTCAAGCAGCACGGCTGGGCCAGCGGCGAACCGGTGGTGGCCCGCGCCGAGGTCGCCGGCGAGCGCGTCGCCGAGGGCCTGAGCCCGGGGCTCGATCCGCTGAAGAGCGTGGCCGAGCTGCGCGAGCTGGGCTGGAGCGTCGACTCCCCGATTGCCGACGATACCGCGGTCACCGCCTTCCGCCTGGAAGGTGCCGAGGGCGACGAATACTGGCTGGGGCTGCCCAACTTCTACGTCATCACCCGCTACAACCGCAGCGTGATGTATGCGATGGCCGTGCATCAGCTGTCCGAGGCGTTGGCAGCGACGCGAGGGCAGCAGCCATGACGCGTACCACCGCGCTACTGGCGCTCGGCCTCGCCGGTGTGCTGCTTGCCGGCTGCTCGTCATCGCCGACGCCGCAGGCGCCCGCGGGCAAGCCAGGCATCAGCGGCCCGGACGATTTCACCCGGCCGAGCAAGGATGGCGCGCCCTGGTGGGATGTCGACGTGTCGCAGATTCCCGATGCGACGCCGATGCCGCACCACGGCCCGGTCAAGGCCAATCCCTATACCGTGCTGGGCAAGACCTATTTCCCGATCAGCGACGGGCGCCGCTATTCCGCGGTCGGCACCGCTTCCTGGTATGGCACCAAGTTTCACGGCCAGCCGACCGCCAATGGCGAGAAGTACGACCTGTATGGCATGAGTGCGGCGCACAAGACCCTGCCGCTGCCCAGCTACGTCAAGGTCACCAATCTGGACAACGGCCGCAGCGTGACGCTGCGGGTCAACGACCGCGGGCCGTTCTACTCCGACCGTGTCATCGACCTGTCCTTCGCCGCGGCGAAGAAACTCGGCTATGCCGAAACCGGCACGGCGCGGGTCAAGGTCGAGGGCATCGATCCGCAGCAATGGTGGGCCGCACAGGGCAAGCCGGTGCCGCTGGTCATGGCTCAGGCTCAGGCAGCCGCACCCAAAACCGCCAGCACCCTGGCGCAGCCCATCGAGCAGTACACGCCGCCGCCGCAACAGCATGCCGCCGCGGTGCTGCCGGTCGAGCTGGAGCGCGCGCCTGACGCCGTGCAGTCCTCGGGGCTGTTCCTGCAGGTCGGTGCGTTCGCCAACCCGGACGCCGCCGAACTGCTCAAGGACAAGCTGAGCGGCGTGGTCTCCGCGCCGGTGTTCATCAGTTCGGTGGTGCACAACCAGCAGACCCTGCACCGCGTCCGCCTCGGTCCCATCGGCAGTGCCGACGAGGCCACGCAGCTGGAGCAGAGCGTGCGTCTGGCCAACCTCGGGCAGCCCCGCCGGGTGCAGGCCGATTGAGCCACCGTCGCACGCGAACCCCTGTCTTACCTGAAAACCAATTCGAGAAACGGATGAACATCAAGACTTGCATGCCCCGCTTCATAGCTCTCGCCATGCTGGCGATCGTTACCACGGTCACCTCGGTGGCCTGGGCGGCTCCCGCCATCCCCTCGCCGCCGCAGCTGGCGGCCAAGTCCTACATGCTGATAGACGCCGCCAGCGGCAAGGTGCTGATCGAGAGCAACGGCGACGAGCGCCTGCCGCCCGCCAGCCTGACCAAGCTGATGACCGCCTACATCGCCACGCTGGAGATCCAGAAGGGCCAGATCAGCGACAGCGACATGGTGACCGTCAGCGAGAAGGCCTGGCGCACCGGCGGTTCGCGCATGTTCATCCAGGTCAACACCCAGGTGTCGGTGGACGACCTGCTGCACGGCATCATCATCCAGTCGGGCAACGATGCCAGCGTGGCGATGGCTGAACACATCGCCGGCAGCGAAGAAGCCTTCGCCGACATGATGAACAGCACGGCGCAGCGCCTGGGCATGAACAACACCCACTTCATGAACGCCACCGGCCTGCCGGACCCGGAGCATTACTCCTCCGCCCACGACATGGCCAAGCTGGCGCGCGCGATCATCTACCAGGACCCGGCGCACTACGCGATCTACGCGCAGAAGGAATTCTTCTGGAACAACATCAAGCAGCCCAACCGCAACCTGCTGCTGTGGCGCGACAAGACCGTCGACGGCCTGAAGACCGGCCATACCGAAGAGGCCGGCTACTGCCTGGTGGCCTCGGCCGTGCGCGACGGCATGCGCCTGATCTCCGTGGTGTTCGGCACCGACAGCGAGCAGGCGCGTGCCGCCGAGACGCAGAAGCTGCTGACCTACGGCTTCCGCTTCTTCGAGACCCGAACCTTCTACCAGAAGGGTGTCGAACTGGCCCAGCAGCCGGTCTGGAAGGGCGTGCAACGCCAGGTCAAGGCCGGCCTCGCCGAGGACCTGACGCTGACCCTGCCGCGCGGCCAGCTGGACAAGCTGGAAGCCAGCATGAGCTTCAGCGACACGCTGATCGCCCCGATCAGCCAGGGCCAAGTGGTCGGCAAGGTCGAGGTCAAGCTTGGCGAGGAAGTGCTGCACAGCGCCGATCTGGTCGCGCTGGAAGCGGTAGAAGAGGGTGGGCTGTTCCGCCGTCTTTGGGATAGCATTCGCCTGTTCTTCTACAGCCTGTTCAACTGACCACGCTTCGGCACTCCGGCGCCATCCCGCGCTGGCGTGCCTGCGGATCACGAGTCCGTCGCCATGACCGATAACCACAGCGAACCTACCGCGCCGAAAATCGAATTTCCCTGCGAGCGTTACCCGATCAAGGTGATCGGCGAAGCCGGCGAGGGCTTTCGCGAATTGGTGCTCGAAGTGATCCAGCGTCACGCGCCGGATTGCGACGAGACCACGCTGGTCACCCGCGACAGCCGCAACGGGCGCTTCCTCTCCGTGCAGGTGCTGATCACCGCCACCGGCGTCGAGCAGTTGCAGGCGATCCACATCGACCTGCGCGCCACCGGCCGCGTCCACATGGTGCTGTGATGGACGCCGACGTGCTCGGCATCCGCGAGCTCGGGCTGATCGACTACCAGACAGCCTGGCAGGCCATGCAGCGCTTCACCAACCAGCGCGGTCCGCAGACCGGCGACGAGCTCTGGCTGCTGCAGCATCCGCCGGTGTTCACCCAGGGCCAGGCCGGCAAGGCCGAGCACGTGCTGTTTCCCGGCGACATCCCGGTGGTGCAGGTCGATCGTGGCGGGCAGGTGACCTATCACGGCCCGGGACAATTGGTCTGCTACCTGCTGATCGACGTACGCCGGAGCGGCATCGGCGTACGCGCGCTGGTCAGTCATATCGAACAGAGCCTGATCGAACTGCTGGCCAGCTATGGTGTCGTCGCACTGGCCAAACCGGATGCACCCGGTGTATATGTCGAAGGCGCCAAGATCGCCTCGCTCGGCCTGCGCATCCGCAATGGCCGCTCCTTCCACGGCCTGGCGCTGAACGTGGACATGGACCTGGAGCCTTTCCGGCGCATCAATCCCTGCGGTTATGCGGGGCTGGCGATGACACAGCTGCGCGATCTGATCGGGCCGGTGGACTTCCCCGAAGTCGTCGCCCGATTGCGCACGCAACTGGCCCGGCACCTCGGATACGCGAAACAGAAGACCCTCGCGGGCGGAATCGAAAACATATGAGTACTGTTGATACGACGGGCAAGCGCCCGGCGAAGGTTGAGGCCGGGGTCAAGTTGCGCGGTGCGGACAAGGTCGCGCGCATTCCGGTGAAGATCATCCCCACCGACGAGTTGCCGAAGAAGCCCGACTGGATCCGCGTGCGCATCCCGGTTTCGCCCGAGGTCGACCAGATCAAGAGCACCCTGCGCAAGCACAAGCTGCACAGCGTCTGCGAAGAGGCCTCCTGTCCGAACCTGGGCGAGTGCTTCTCCAGCGGCACCGCGACGTTCATGATCATGGGCGATATCTGTACGCGACGCTGCCCGTTCTGCGACGTCGGCCACGGCCGGCCCAACGCGCTGGACCCCGACGAGCCGAAGAACCTGGCCCAGGCCATCGCCGACATGCGCCTGAAGTACGTGGTGATCACCTCGGTGGACCGCGACGACCTGCGCGACGGCGGCGCCCAGCATTTCGCCGACTGCCTGCGCGAAATCCGCAAGCTGTCGCCGAACATCCAGCTGGAAACGCTGGTGCCGGACTACCGCGGGCGCATGGACATCGCCCTCGACATCACCGCCAGCGAGCCGCCGGATGTGTTCAACCACAACCTGGAAACCGTGCCGCGGCTGTACAAGTCGTCGCGTCCCGGCTCGGATTTCGAGTGGTCGCTGGACCTGCTGGAGAAGTTCAAGCAGCGCGTGCCGGGCGTGCCGACCAAGTCCGGGCTGATGCTCGGCCTCGGCGAGACCGACGAGGAAGTCATCGAAACCATGCAGCGCATGCGCGAGCATGACATCGACATGCTGACCCTCGGCCAGTATCTGCAGCCGTCGCGCAGCCACCTGCCGGTGCAGCGCTTCGTGCATCCGGACACCTTCGCCTGGTTCGCCGAGGAAGGCCTGAAGATGGGCTTCAAGAACATCGCCTCCGGCCCGCTGGTGCGCTCCTCGTACCACGCCGACCAGCAGGCGCACGCCGCCAAGGACTAGTCGCAGCCCGAACCGTCCGGCGCAATGCCGGGCGGTCTGCTATCCGCGCTCCCATCGAGGACCGCGCCTGCGGTCTTCCGCCCTCTCCCCCATCCTGTCGTCACCTTAATCATCTGGCGCGCTTGCCGTTGCGCTTGGCAAGAAAATTGCGCCATATCGACGCATTAGACTTTGGTCTATAGTGCCCGGCGTCTGACATCACAAGGCCGAGGGCCACCGCACATGAGTTATCCCCAGCTGAAGAACCTGCTCGATGATCTGGACGCCGCCAAGGTTGAATGCGACGCCATGAGCCGCCTCGTGGTGACGCGTCTGGCGCGCCAGCACATTCCCTATCAGGCGATGCTGGGGCAGGTGGAACTGGACGGTAAGGTGCTGTCGCCGCATTTCTGGGTCGAAGCCGATGGCTGCGTAATCGACTATCGCGCCCGCCAGCGCCTGGGTGGCGACGAGCGCGCGCCGCATGGCGTGGTGCCGCGCGAGGCGGTGCAGGCGCATTACGCCGGTCAGCAGGTGGTGATCGATCCGCTGCCGGACTATCTCTACGAAGTGGCCGTCAAGCACTGAGCCTGGCTGTCGATCAGCCCGGCAAGACGCGAAAAACCCTGCTCCGGCAGGGTTTTTTGTGGCTGGCGTTCACCGGCCTGTCGATCGGCAGCTGGATAGACGCCGCAGGCGTCACGGCCGGGCGCGCAGACGCCCCAGCAGTTCCTGGCTGGGATGACCGTCCGCCGGCCAGCCCAGTTGCTGCTGGAAGCCACGGATGGCCTTGCGGGTATTGGCGCCGATGATGCCGTCCGGGGTGCCGGGGTTGAAACCCTGGCGGTCCAGGCGCTCCTGCAGCTCCAGGCGCTCGGAACGGCTCAGCGGCTGCTCGCCGCGCGGCCAGTCGGCGACGATCTGGCCGCTGCCCTGGAAGCGTTCGCCGAGCAGGCCGATGGCCAGCGCGTAGGCCGAGGAGTTGTTGTAGCGCAGGATCGCGCGGAAGTTGTCCAGCACCAGGAATGCCGGCCCGCGATGGCCGGCCGGCAGCAGCAGGCTCGCGCTGCGCTCATCGAAGCCGTCCGGCAGGTCGCGCAGGCCCAGGCGGCGCCATTCGCCGAGCGGCTTGCGCAGCTCCATGTCGGCCAGCGCATAGTCGAACGTCTCCGGCAGGCGCACCTCGAAACCCCAGGGCTGGCCCTGCTGCCAGCCGGAGGCCTGCAGGTAATGCGCGGCCGAGGCCAGTGCATCGGCCGGGCTGTTCCAGATGTCGCGGCGGCCGTCGCCGTCGAAATCCACCGCGTGGGTGTTGTAGGTGGTCGGGATGAACTGGGTCTGGCCCATCGCCCCGGCCCAGGAACCGCGCAGCTGCTCGAGGCGGATGTCGCCGCTTTCCAGGATCTGCAGCGCCGCGATCAGCTGGCTCTTGGCAAACTGCGGTCGCCGCCCTTCATGCGCCAGGGTGGCCAGCGAGCGGATCACCGATTTGTCGCCCTGTATCTGGCCGAAGCTGCTCTCCAGTCCCCAGATCGCGACCAGTGCCTGACGGTCCACGCCGTAGCGCGCCTCGATGCCCTGCAGTGTCGTGGCGTGTTCGGCGAGCAGCCGCTTGCCGTTGCGCACGCGCTGGTCGGAGAGTGCGCCGTCGAGGTATTGCCAGACCGGCCGGGTGAATTCGGGCTGGCTGCGATCGGCAGCGATGACGCTGGCATCGGGCGTCACTCCGGCAAAGGCGCGCTCGAACAGTTCGGGCGCGATGCCGGCGGCGAGCGCCTCGGTACGAAAGGCCTCGCGCCATTCGCTGAAGCTGAGCGGCGTGCTGGCGATATCCGCCGTGCCGGCCTCAGGCGTGGTGGCGGCCTGGGGAGTGGTTCCCGATGCGGCGCGGGCCAGCGGTTCGGCGGCACAGGCAACGATCAGGCTCAGGCCGGCCGCGGTGACCAGCGTGCGCAACAGCAGAACGGGAACGAAGGGGTAAAACATGTACAACTCTCGGACCGTGTCGTAGGCCGCAAACCTTAACACGCTTTGTCGGGCTTGGATTTTCAGCCTGCCAGAAGGACCGAAGCCTCCCAGTGGGAGGCTTCGCGGCGGTAGCTGCCTTTGCCTTTCTTCGGCGTTTCCTGGCGGCTGCGGAACAGCGGTTGGGCGATCAGGCACTTGGCCTTGTTGGTGTGCTTGGTTCTCTTGCTCATGGTATGCCCTCATGTCGTTCGAGCAGGCGAGGGCATCATAGGCGTTGTGCAAAAAATGTCCAGCGGGCGATCTGGCGAACGATCAGGTGAGCCCGAGGCGTTTGCCGGCCAGGCGCAGGCACAGCTGGGAAAGGCCGATCCAGGGATCGCCCTCGGCCTGGCCCTTGACCTGCGCATCGATCTGCTGCGCCTCCACCAGCAGCTGGTTCCAGGCCGCGGTGGAGTGGCGTTGCAGCGCCTTGCTCAGCAGCGGACGGCGCTTGTCCCACACGGGCGGGCGGGCCTGGGCGAACGCGCGTTCCAGCGGTGTACCCTGGCTGTACTGCATGGCGATATTGGCCAGCAGGCGCAATTCGCGGGCCAGCGCCCAGAGAATCACCGGCGCTTCCACGCCTTCGCCGCGCAGGCCCTCGAGCATGTGCAACGCATGGGCGGCGTGCCCGTGCAGGGCCGCGTCGATCAGGCCGAAGACGTCATAGCGGGCGCTGTCGGCGACAGCGGCCTGCACGGTCGCGGCATTGATCTGGCCACCTTCGGCCAGCAACTTGAGCTTCTCGACCTCCTGCGCGGCGGCCAGCAGGTTGCCTTCGACTCGCGCGGCGATCAGCTCGATGGCTTCCTGGTCGCCGGCCAGGCCGGCCTGCGCCAGCCGCTGGCGAATCCATTGCGGCAGCTGCGTCGCGTCCACCGGCCAGATCTGCAGGAACTGCACGTCCTTGCCGTCGATCAGCGCCTTGGCCCACTTGGTCTTCTGCGTGCTGCCGTCGAGCTTGGGCAGGCTGATCAGCAGCACGGTGTCCTCGGCCGGGCGGGCGAGGTATTCGAGCAGTGCCGCGGCGCCCTTGTCGCCGGGTTTGCCGTTGGCGATGCGCAGTTCGAGCAGGCGCTTTTCGGCGAACAGCGAAAGGCTGGCGCCGGCCTCGATCAACTGGCTCCAGTCGAAGCCGCTTTCGGCGTGGAACACCTGGCGCTCGCTGAAACCCTGCGCCCGGGTCGCCGCGCGGATTGCGTCGCAGGCTTCCTGGCAGAGCAGGTGCTCGTCGCCGCTGACCACGTAGACCGGGGCCAGTGGGCCTTGCAGATGCTTGGCGAGCTGCGCGGGGGCGAGTTTCATACGGGCAGGTGCGGGGACGTTGCCGTCCCCGTGGACATCACTGGATGGGCAGTTCGATGGGCGAATGCTGCGGCTGCGCCGCTTGCGCGCGGCGCGCCGCCTCGATGGCCTCGGCTTCGGCGCGTGCCTTGGCTTCGGCTTCCTGTTGCAGGCGGTCGAGTTCGCTCGGGGTGATGCGCTGGATGCGCATCACCAGTTGCTGCAGCAGTTCGCGGCGCATTTCCTGGCGCAGTTGCTCGCCTTCCTGGGTCGAGCCGATCAGGTTGTTGCTGTCGTGCACATAGACCTTCTGCACCTCGATGCGGTCCTCCAGCAGCAGGCGGTCCTGCGGGCCGCGGAACTGATAGTCCAGGGTCGTGGTGAGTTCGTACTCGGCGCTGCGTGCCGAGCTGGTGTAGCTGGCGGTGCGCTGGCGGGTCTGCTCGTTGGCCAGGTTGAGGCTGTACTTGGCGCCGGGATGGACGCGCACGTCGTTGCGCTCGAGCAGCGTTTCCAGCTCGCGCGCCGTGTCGCCGTAGCTGTTGCGTGCCTGCAGGTCGAGTTCCTTCAGGCCGAATTCGACATCGCCGGTGCCGCGCAGCTGGAAGCCGCAGGCGCCCAGCAGCAGCGTCAGGCCCAGCACTACCAGATTGCCCTTGTTCATCTTGTATCCCCTTGCAGGCCAGGCGCCGGGCGCCTGGACCGGATCAGTTTGCGACGATGTTGACCAGCTTGCCCGGCACCACGATGACCTTGCGGATCGTCAGGCCCTCGGTGAAGCGCAGCACGTTCTCGTTGCCGCGGGCGGCGGTTTCGACCTCTTCGCGGCTGGCACTGGCCGGCACTTCGATCTGCCCGCGCAGCTTGCCGTTGACCTGTACCACCAGGGTCAGGCTGTCCTGCACCAGGGCGGCTTCGTCGACCTGAGGCCACGGCGCGTCGATGATCGCGGCGTCGTTGCCCAGCTGTTGCCAGAGTTCGTGGCAGACGTGCGGTGTGATCGGCGCGAGCAGCAGGGCGACGGTCTGCAGGCCTTCGTGCAGCAGGGCACGGTCCTGTTCGCTGGCGCTCGGCGCCTTCTCCAGCACGTTCATCAGGGTCATCACCTGGGCGATGGCGGTGTTGAACTTGTGGTGCTGGCCGACATCGGTGCTGGCCTGCTTGATCGCCAGGTGGATGGCGCGGCGCACGGCCTTCTGTTCGTCGTTCAGCGAGGCCACATCCAGCGTGCCCGGCAGGCCGGCGCTGACGTGGGCATGGGCCAGGCGCCAGACGCGGCGCAGGAAGCGGTTGGCGCCCTCGATGCCGGAGTCGGACCATTCGCAGCTCATGTCCGGCGGCGAGGCGAACATCATGAACAGGCGGCAGGTGTCAGCGCCGTAGGCATCGATCATCGCCTGCGGGTCGACGCCGTTGTTCTTCGACTTGGACATCTTCTCGGTGCCGCCGATTTCCACCGGCAGACCGTCGCTCTTCAGCTTCGCGCCGATGACCTTGGCCTTGGCGTCACGCTCGACCTCGACGTCGGCCGGGTTGAACCAGTCCTTGCCGCCGTTTTCCAGGGTGCGGTAGTAGGTTTCGGCGACCACCATGCCCTGGGTCAGCAGGTTCTTGAACGGCTCATCGGAGCTGACCAGCCCCTCGTCGCGCATCAGCTTGTGGAAGAAGCGTGCGTAGAGCAGGTGCAGGATGGCGTGTTCGATGCCGCCGATGTACTGGTCCACCGGCAGCCAGTGGTTGGCCGCTTGCGGGTCGACCATGCCCTTGTCGTAGTTCGGGCTGGCGTAGCGGGCGAAGTACCAGGACGATTCGACGAAGGTGTCCATCGTGTCGGTTTCGCGCTTGGCCGGCGCGCCGCACTTGGGGCAGTTGCACTGGTAGAACGCGGGCATCTTCGCCAGCGGGCTGCCGGCGCCGTCCGGCACCACGTCCTCGGGCAACACCACCGGCAGCTGGTCTTCGGGCACCGGCACGTCGCCGCAGCTGTCGCAGTGGATGATCGGGATCGGGCAGCCCCAGTAGCGCTGGCGGCTGATGCCCCAGTCACGCAGGCGGAACTGGGTGCGCGCCTGGCCGAGGCTCTTCTTCTGCAGGGCCACTTCGATGGCGTCGAAGGCACCTGCGAAGTCCAGGCCATCGAAGATGCCGGAGTTGATCAGCTGGCCGTACTCGCCATAGGCGTCCTGCCACGGTGCCGGAGTCTGGTCGCCGGCACTGGTGCGCACCACCGGCTTGATCGGCAGGCCGTACTTGCTGGCGAACTCGAAGTCGCGCTCGTCATGCGCCGGCACGGCCATCACCGCGCCTTCGCCGTAGTTCATCAGCACGTAGTTGGCGACCCACACCGGCAGCAGTTCGCCGGTCAGAGGGTGCTGCACGCGCAGGGCGGTGGCCAGGCCCTTCTTCTCCTGCGTGGCGATGTCGGCTTCGGCGACGCCGCCGCGCTTGCATTCGTCGATGAACGCCTGCAGTTCGGGATTGTTCTGTGCCGCCTGGGTTGCCAGCGGATGCTCGGCGGCCACGGCGACGTAGGTGGCGCCCATCAGGGTGTCGGGACGGGTGGTGAAGACCTTCATCGCGCCGTTGTGGCCGATGCTGGCGACATCGTAGGGGAAGCTGATCTCCATGCCGCGCGACTTGCCGATCCAGTTGCGCTGCATGGTCTTGACCTGTTCCGGCCAGCCGTCGAGATCATCCAGGCTCGCCAGCAGTTCCTCGGCGTAGGCGGTGATCTTGAAGTAGTACATCGGGATTTCGCGCTTCTCGATCAGCGCGCCCGAACGCCAGCCACGGCCGTCGATGACCTGCTCGTTGGCCAGCACGGTCTGGTCGGCCGGGTCCCAGTTGACGGTGCCGTTCTTGCGGTAGATCACGCCCTTCTCGAACAGCCTGGTGAACAGCCACTGCTCCCAGCGGTAGTAGTCCGGCTTGCAGGTGGTGACTTCGCGCGACCAGTCGATGGCCAGGCCCAGCGATTTCAGCTGGGTCTTCATGTAGGCGATGTTCTCGTAGGTCCACTTGGCCGGCGCGACGTTGTTCTTCATCGCCGCGTTCTCGGCGGGCATTCCGAACGCGTCCCAGCCCATCGGCTGCAGCACGTTCTTGCCCTGCATGCGCTGGTAGCGGGCGATCACGTCACCGATGGTGTAGTTGCGCACGTGGCCCATGTGCAGCTTGCCGCTCGGGTAGGGGAACATCGACAGGCAATAGAAGGTGTCCTTGCCGGGCTGCTCACTCACTTCAAAGGATTTCTGCGCGTCCCAGTGGGACTGCGCGGCGGCTTCGATTTCGCGGGGCTGATACTGTTCGTGCATGGCTACTGGCGTTGGGAATGGGGGCTGGCTCTTCGCGAATGCACAGGCTCGGCTGGCCGGTCCGGTGGGGCGGGACAGCAGCCGCGAGGCGGTTGCAGGCGGAGGGCATGGAAGCGCCGTAGCATACATGACCCCCCGCAGCCTAGGGAAACCCGATTTGCCGCCAGCCGCGCCGCGCCGTCCGTCGTCCTCGATGCTGACGCCCAACTCTGGACTACGCTTGGATTGGGGGCGGGAAGCAGACGAGGTGAATCATGGGTAAAGAGCCCTCGGAAGAAAGCAGTATCTACGGCCGCGTGCTGCGGCGCCTGACACAGGCGCTGGAAGAGGCGGAGCGTAACGCGGTGGCAGGGGAAACCGGGAATGCCGAGCTGGAAGTCAGGGGGCTGACGCCAGCCGAATTCGAGCTGATCCGTGCGTATCTGCAGCGCGACGCGCAATGGCTCTCGGGCTGGCATGCCGCCGCCGAGGAGCAGGAGCTGCTGGCGCGCCAGGCCCAGCGGCCGGCGTTGCGCAGCGTGTCGCGCGGACGTCATGGTGGGCATGGCAAGCATGTGCCGCTGTCGCTGCAACAGTCGATGAGCTGCGCGCTGTGCAATAGCGAGGTGCACTGGCCTGAAGGTCCGGGGCCGGCGATCTGTCCGGTGTGCGGGTCGCAGCTGCTGCGCGCGCGCCAGCGGCTGTTTTCCTATCAGCGTCATTGAGTACGGCGTAGCGGCCTGGGCGACGGCCACGTAGAGTTGCCGGCGTCGACTCGGAGATGCCGCATGCCCCTTCGCTATATCTTCAAACAGCTGCTGCTGCCACCCGGCGGCCTGCTGCTGCTATTGCTGCTGGGTTGGTGGTTGCGCCGGCGCGCACCGCGGCTGGCGGCGCTGTGTTTCCTCGGCGGCTTCGGCGGACTCTGGCTGATGAGCCTGCCGATCGTGGTCGAGTGGACCGCGCGGGCGGTCGAGCGCGAGCCGGCGCTGGACGCGGCGCAGTGGCCGGACCTGGCCGAGCGTGCCGGCGCCATCGTGATCCTCGGCGCCGGGCGCGAACAGGCCGACCCGGCCTGGGGTGGTGATCAGCCGGGTTACATCGCGCTCGAGCGGCTGCGGTATGCAGCGCGGGTGGCGAGGGCCTCCGGATTGCCGATTCTCACCAGCGGCGGCCTGCACTATGGCCAGCCGCCGAGCGAGGCCGCGATCGGTGCCCAGGTACTGCAGGAGGATTTCGGCGTGGCGACCCGCTGGCTCGAGGAGCGCAGCCGCACCACCTGGGAAAATGCCGTCTACAGCGCCCGCATGCTCAAGGCCGAAGGCATCGAGCGGGTGGTGCTGGTGACCTCGGCGGCGCACATGCCGCGTTCGCGCTGGTGCTTCGAGCAGAACGGCATCGAGGTGATCGCCGCGCCGGTGGGCTTTGTCGGGGTGCCCAACGGCCGACCGCTGAACGGCTGGCTGCCGGAGGTGAAGGCGTACTGGCAGAACGGCATGCTGCTCAACGAGATCGTCGGGATGGCGATGTATCCGCTGGTATACCGCGCTGCGGGCGACTGAGCCGGTCTGTGGGCAGGTAGGTAGGTGGGCAGGTGGGCAGGTGGGCAGGTGGGCAGGTGGGCTGAAGCCCACCCTACGGGTTGGCTGAATCGAGTCCGTGCGCTGGGGCTGTGGACTGTCGTAGGGCGGGCTTCAGCCCGCCAGCAGGGGGGGCTATGCCTTGCGTCTGACCAGCGCCCAGCCGAGCAGCAGTGCGCAGACCACGATCAGCGGCCACGAGCGCCAGCGCAGATAGGGCGTCAGCCCCTGCATTGGCGTGACTTCGCCGTAGAGCACCGCTTCCTCGAACTGCGGCACCTGCTCGGTGATACGACCGCGCGGATTGATCAGCACAGTGATGCCGTTGTTGGTGGCGCGGATCATCCAGCGCCCGGCTTCCAGGGCGCGCATCTGCGCCATCTGCAGGTGCTGCAGCGGGCCGATGGAGCGGCCGAACCAGGCATCGTTGCTCACCGTCAGCAGCAGGTCGCTCTGCGCCGCGAGGCCGGCGGCGAATTCCGGATAGACCACTTCGTAGCAGATGTACGGCGCGATCTGCAGGCCCTTGGCCTGCAGCAGTGGCTGGCCCGGCTCGCCACGGGCGAAATCGGACATCGGCAGGTCGAAGAAGGCGATCAGCCCGCGCAGCACCTCCTGCAGCGGCACGTACTCGCCGAATGGCACCAGCTTCTGCTTGAGGTAGGTGCCCGCGCCTGCACCGACCGCGGTCAGGCCGTTGTAGTAGCGCATCTCGCCGGCGGCGTTGGGCTGGCGCACCGGCACGCCGGTGATCAGCGCGGCGTCACGCTGCTGGCTGAAGCCCGCCATCATGTCCAGATAACCCGCGGCGTGTTCCTTGAGGATCGGTACCGCGGTTTCCGGCCAGACGATCAGGTCGGCCGGGCGGCTGCGGAAGGTCATGTCGCGATACAGCAGCAGCTGCATCTCGAGCTTCTTCGGATCCCACTTCATGCTCTGGGCGACGTTGCCCTGTACCGCGGCGACGGTCAGCGGCGCGCCCTTGTCCTGCGTCCAGGCCTGCCCGGCGAGCCACCAGCCGGTCAGCCACGGCGCAGCCAGCAGCGCCAGGGCGACGACCAGTTGCGCCCGGGTTGCCAGCAGGCGCGGCAGATTGATCAGCAGCGCGGCGCTCAGCGCGATGGCGAAGCTCAGCAGCCACACGCCGCCCACCGGCGCCAGCCCGGCCAGCGGCCCGTGCAGCTGGCTGTAACCGACATACAACCAGGGAAAGCCAGTGAGGACCCAGCCGCGCAGCGCATCGAGCGCCAGCCATAGCGCGGCGAAGGCCAGGGCGTCGGTCAGCGGCGCCTGCTCGCGACGCAGCCCGCGCGCCCAGAGCCAGCCGAGCAGGGCGAAGAACAGCGCCAGCCCGGCGACGAAACCGAGCGTCAGCAGCCCGGCCAGTGCCGGCGAGGCGGCGCCGAAGTCATGGATGCTGACGTAGACCCAGCTGACGCCCGAGGCGAACAGGCCGAAGCCGTAGCACCAGCCGCGCCCCGCGGCGGCCCTGGGCGTCAATTGGCGCAGGCCGAGATAGAGCAGGGCGATCGACAGCAGTGCCAGCGGCCAAATATCGAACGGCGCCAGCGCCAGCGTGGTCAGCGCGCCGGCGGCCAGCGCCAGCAGGTTGCCCGGCCAGCCGGGGCGGGAGATCCAGAGCATCGGGAAACCTCGAAAGAACAATGGGGGCGACGCGCGGTTGGCGAGTGCCGCGGCCCTCGCAACCGCGCGCCTGCCGCGATCAGGCGCTCAGCCGGCTGACCCGCAGCATGTGCACGCGACGGCTGTCGGCGTTCAGCACGCGGATGCGGAAGCCGTCAATCTCGGTGATCTCGTTGCGCTTGGGCAGGTGGCCGAAGGTGCTCATCACCAGCCCGGCGACGGTATCGAATTCGTCGTCGGGGAATTCGCTGCCGAAGAACTCGTTGAAGCTGTCGATCGGCGTCAGCGCCTTGACCAGGAAGTCGCCGCTGGGCAGCGGGCGGATGTAGCTGTCTTCCTCGACGTCGTGCTCGTCCTCGATGTCGCCGACGATCTGCTCCAGCACGTCCTCGATGGTCACCAGGCCGGCCACGCCGCCGTATTCGTCGATGACGATGGCCATGTGGTTGTGGTTGGCGCGGAACTCGCGCAGCAGCACGTTGAGGCGCTTGGACTCGGGAACGAAGGTCGCCGGGCGCAGCAGCTCCTTGATGTCGAAGCTGTGCTGCTCGTCCCGGATGATCAGCGGCAGCAGGTCCTTGGCCAGCAGCACGCCGATGATCTCGTCGAGGCTCTCGCCGACCACCGGATAGCGCGAGTGCGCGGCGGACACCACGGCCGGCAGGAAATCCTTCGGCGACTGGTCGGCACGGATGCTGATCACCTGCGAGCGCGGCACCATGATGTCGCGCACCTGCAGGTCGGCGACCTGGATGGCGCCCTCGACGATGGCCAGCGCCTCGTTGTCGAGCAGCTTGTTCTGATGGGCTTCGCGCAGGATATCCAGCAGGTCCTGGCGCGTCTTCGGCTCATGGACAAAAGCCTGGGTGAGTTTTTCCAGCCAGGACTTCTGCCCGCTGGTCGATCGATCTTCGCTCATGGTGTGCGACTCAAGAGTCCTTGTCGGTGCCCGTCTCGGGCGAAAGGTCGGCATAGGGGTCGGGATGGCCGAGTTCGGCCAGGAGCTGACGCTCCAGCGCTTCCATTTCCTCGGCCTCGGCATCCTCGATGTGATCGTAACCGAGCAGATGCAGGCAGCCGTGGATGACCAGATGTGCCCAGTGCGCGGCCAGCGGCTTGCCCTGTTCGGCGGCCTCACGCTCGACCACCGGCACGCAGATCACCAGGTCGCCGAGCAGCGGGATGTCGAGGAACTCGTCCGGCACGTCGGCGGGGAACGACAGCACGTTGGTCGGGTAGTCCTTGTGCCGCCAGGTGCGGTTCAGCTCGCGGCCTTCTTCCTCGTCGACCAGACGGATGGTCAGCTCGGAGTCGCCGCTGCGCTGGCGCAGCGCCAGTTCACACCAGCGCTGCAGCTCGGCAGCGGCCGGGGCCTTGCCGGTGCTGGCCAGCTGTACGTCCAGTTCAATCATGGCGATTGTCTGCGCTGCGGTGGCTGGCCTGAGCCTGGCGGTCTTCGAACGACTCGTAGGCCTCGACGATGCGCTGCACCAGCGGATGGCGTACCACGTCCTTGGGCTGGAAGTGGGTGAAGCTGATGCCGTTGACGCCCTTGAGCACCTCGATCACGTGGGCCAGGCCGCTCTTGGTGCCGCGCGGCAGGTCGACCTGGGTGATGTCGCCGGTGATCACCGCGGTGGAGCCGAAGCCGATGCGGGTGAGGAACATCTTCATCTGTTCCTGAGTGGTGTTCTGGCTTTCGTCGAGGATGATGAAGCTGTTGTTCAGCGTGCGACCACGCATGTAGGCCAGCGGCGCGATCTCGATCACCTGCTTCTCGATCAGCCGCGCCACGTTCTCGAAGCCGAGCATTTCGTAAAGCGCGTCGTACAGCGGACGCAGGTAGGGATCGATCTTCTGCGCCAGGTCACCGGGCAGGAAGCCGAGCTTCTCGCCCGCCTCCACCGCCGGGCGCACCAGCAGGATGCGGCGAATCTGTTCGCGCTCCAGCGCGTCCACCGCGGCGGCCACCGCCAGGTAGGTCTTGCCGGTGCCAGCCGGGCCGATGCCGAAGTTGATGTCGTTGTCGAGGATCGCCTTGACGTAGCGCTGCTGGTTGGCACCGCGCGGGCGGATCATGCCCTTCTTGGTGCGCAGCGCCACGCCCTGGTGAGCGTTGGGGTTGGCCAGCTCTTCCAGACCCGATTCCTGCAGGTACAGATGCACCATGTCCGGCGACAGCTCGGTGGTCTTGGTTTCACGGTACAGGCGGCGCAGCAGGTTTTCGGCGGACTTGGCTGCATCGCTCGGGCCGACCAGTTCGAACTGGTTGCCGCGGTTACGGATTTCCAGCGCGAGGCGCTGTTCGATCAGGCGCAGATGCTCGTCGAACTGGCCGCAGAGATTGGCGAAGCGACGGGCTTCAAAGGGTTCGAGGGTGAAGCGACGGGGTTCTATGGGTGCGTTCAAGGGCTTGTAGGTGTGGCCGGATTCGGCGGATAGATGAATGGAGAATAGCGCCGCACGCGCGATGCGAAAAGCGCAGTGGCATGGACAGCACGGCCCCCGCAGCGTTCAGCGGGGGCAGGCGGTGCATGTCTCAGGGCAGCAAGGTGCCACGCAGCGAGTGGGGCAGGGCGTCGTCGATGTGTACGTCGACGAACTGACCGATCAGCCGGGGATTGTCGCAGCGGAAGTTGACGATGCGGTTGTGCTCGGTGCGGCCCTGGAGCATGCCCGGGTCCTTCTTCGAGTAGTCGCTGACCAGAATGCGCTGGGTGGTGCCCACCATCCGCCGGCTATTTTCGAAACCCAGTTCGTTGATGCGGTGCTGGAGTCTGGCCAGGCGCTGCTTCTTCACCTCGTCCGGGGTGTCGTCGGCCATGTCGGCGGCCGGCGTGCCCGGGCGTGCGCTGTAGACGAAGGAGTAGGAGAAGTCGAAGCCGACCTCTTCGATCAGCTTCATGGTCTGCTCGAAGTCCTTCTCGGTCTCGCCGGGGAAACCGACGATGAAGTCCGAGCTGATCAGAATGCCCGGCACCGCCGCCTTGAGCTTGCGGATGCGCGATTTGTACTCCAGCGCGGTATGGTTGCGCTTCATCGCCGCCAGAACGCGGTCGGCGCCGGACTGCACCGGCAGGTGCAGGTAGCGCACCAGCTGCGGGATGTCGGCATGGGCCTGGATGATGGCGTCGGAGAATTCCAGCGGGTGGCTGGTGGTGTAGCGAATGCGCTCGATGCCTTCGACCGCCGCCACCGCATGCAGCAGGTCGGCGAAGTCGTGGCCGTCGTGGCGATAGCCGTTGACGTTCTGCCCGAGCAGGGTGACTTCCTTCACGCCGTTTTCGGTCAGGTGGATGATCTCGGCGAGTACATCGGCCATCGGCCGGCTGACTTCCTCGCCGCGGGTGTAGGGCACCACGCAGAACGAGCAGTACTTGCTGCAGCCTTCCATCACCGAGACGAAGGCGCTGGGGCCGTCGACGCGCGGTTCGGGCAGACGGTCGAACTTCTCGATCTCGGGGAAGGAAATGTCCACCTGCGGCGTCTGGGTGGTGCGCGCGGCGTCGATCATCTCCGGCAGGCGATGCAGCGTCTGCGGGCCGAACACTACGTCGACGTAGGGCGCGCGATCGCGGATCGCCGCGCCTTCCTGGCTGGCCACGCAGCCGCCGACGCCGATCACCAGCTGCGGGTTGTCCTGCTTCAGCTCGCGCCAGCGGCCCAGCTGGGAGAACACTTTCTCCTGCGCCTTCTCACGGATCGAGCAGGTGTTGAGCAGGATCACATCGGCTTCGGCCGGATTCTCGGTGATTTCCAGAGCCTGGTGTTCGCCCAGCAGGTCGACCATGCGCGAGCTGTCGTACTCGTTCATCTGGCAGCCGTGGGTTTCGATGAAAAGCTTGCGGGTCATGTTACGGGCCGGCGTTGTGCAAAAAATGACCGGCGATTATAGGCGCAGCGCAAGAGCGATAAAAGCATGGCGGTCAAGAAAGCCGGCGGCCGGTCAGGGGCGCAGTGGCTCGCGGCCTTCGGCGGCCTGCAGTTCCAGCAGGTAGTCGCGGAAGATCTGGCCGAGCACCTGGGTGGCGATCTCCAGCTCATCGCGGCGCATCTGCTCGGCGACCCGGTCGGCAGTATCGAGCGCATCCTCGTCGCCGTTGACCGCGGCCATCTTCAGCACGACATAGGCCTGCACGTTGTTCGCGCGCACACCTTCGCCGCGAAAGAACATCACGCCGAGCCGGTGCTGGGCGGTCGCGTGCCCCTGCAAGGAGGCCTGTTCGAACCAGTGCAGCGCCTTGGCCAGGTCGCGTGGCGCGCGGCGGCCGTCGTAATAGAACTCGCCCAGCTCGAACGCCGCCTGCAGATCGCCCTCGCTGGCGGCCTGCTGGCAGGCGCGCAGGGCCGCCGGCAGTTCCTCGGGAACGGTGTTCAGCGCGCAGCGCGCCGTCGCCGGAATCAGCAGCGAATTGCCGCCGGCCTGGGCCAGCAGTGGCGAGAGCAGCAGGCAGCCCAGGGACAGGATGCGGCCGGTGCGGGTCATGGATCGAGGCGCCTCGAGAAGCAGGGCGTTTACGGACGTGGCCGGCGCAAACGCGTCGGCGGTCACATTATGGATAAGTGACTGCGGCCTTACAAAGCCTTTCCGCCCGCGGCGACGGTTTATCCGTCACAGGTCGCAGCGGGGGGCTGCGACGCACCCAGGGCCGTGTGGGCAGGGCGCGGTCCTGCCCACACGCGGTGGCTCACTTGAGGCTGGCGAAGGCCCGCTCGGCAGCGTCCAGAGTGATCTTCAGCTCGGCATCGCCGTGGGCGATGGAGGTGAAGCCGGCTTCATAGGCGCTGGGCGCCAGGTAGACGCCGCCGTCCAGCATCAGATGGAAGAAGCGCTTGAAGCGCTCGGCGTCGCTGGCCATCACGTCGGCGAAGGTGACGATGTCGTCGGCGCCGCTGAAGTACAGGCCGAACATGCCGCCGACCTGAGTGGTGACGAACGGGACGCCGGCGGCATCGGCGCGCTCCTGCAGGCCCTGCAGCATGCGGCTGGTGTAGTCGGTCAGTTCGGCGTGAAAGCCCGGGCGGCTGATCAGCTTCAGCGTGGTCAGGCCGGCGGCCATCGCCAGCGGGTTACCCGACAGCGTGCCGGCCTGGTAGACCGGGCCGAGCGGGGCGACGCATTCCATGATCGCGCGCTTGCCGCCGAAGCAGCCGACCGGCATGCCGCCGCCGATGATCTTGCCGAAGGTGGACAGGTCCGGCGTCACGCCGAAATGCGCCTGGGCGCCGCCGAGGGCGACGCGGAAACCGGTCATCACTTCGTCGAAGATCAGCACCACGCCGTGCGCGTCGCACAGCCGGCGCAGGCCTTCGAGGAAGCCCGGCGCCGGCGGCACGCAGTTCATGTTGCCGGCCACCGGCTCGACGATGATGCAGGCGACCTGCTCGCCCTTCTCCTTCAGCGTGGCCTCGACTTCGGCGAGGTCGTTGTAGGCCAGCGTCAGGGTGTGCTTGGCGAAGTCCGCCGGCACGCCGGCCGAGCTGGGCACACCCTGGGTCAGCGCGCCGGAGCCGGCCTTGACCAGCAGGCTGTCGGAGTGGCCGTGGTAGCAGCCCTCGAACTTGATGATCGCGTCACGGCCGGTGTAGCCGCGCGCCAGGCGGATCGCGCTCATGGTCGCCTCGGTGCCGGAGCTGACCATGCGCACCATCTCCATCGACGGCACCAGGCTGCAGACCAGCTCGGCCATCTGGGTTTCCATCGCCGTCGGCGCGCCATAGGACAGCCCGTGGTCGAGCTGGCGGCGTACCGCGTCGAGCACTTCGGGATGGCTGTGGCCGAGGATCATCGGGCCCCAGGAGCCGACGTAGTCGACGTAGCGCTTGTCGTCCTCGTCGATCACGTAGGCGCCTTCGGCGTGCTTGAGGAACAGCGGGGTGCCGCCGACGCTGCGAAAGGCACGTACCGGCGAGTTGACGCCGCCGGGAATGTGGGTCTGGGCGCTGGCGAACAGGGTTTCGGAACGGGACATGCGGGGCCTCGCGAATGGCAGGGCGGGCCGGCGTGGCGCGGCTCGCCGTTGGGAATCAGGATGGGCTGAACAGTTGGCTGAACGCCTCGGCGCGTCGTTGCACCTCGGCGGTGGAGTCGGCGGCGAACAGCGCATGGATCACCGCGATCAGGCTGGCGCCGGCGGCTATCAGCTGTGGTGCGGTCTGCAGGGTGATGCCGCCGATCGCGGCGAGCGGCACGCCGAAGCGCTCGCCGGCCGCATGCAGCAGTGCGACATCCGCAGCCGGCGCGCCGGGCTTGGTGTTGGAGTTGAAGAAGCGGCCGAAGGCGACGTAGCTGGCACCTTCGGCGACGGCCTGCTCGGCGAGCGGCAGCTGCGCGTGGCAGGTGGCGCCGATGATCGTGCGCGGACCCAGCAGCGCGCGCGCGGCAGCCAGCGAGCCGTCTTCCTGGCCCAGATGCAGGCCGACACCCAGGCGTGCCGCCAGCTCGGCGTCGTCGTTGATGATCAGCTGCGCGCCGTGGCGGGCGCATAGTTCGCGCAGCGCCTCGGCCTCGTGCAGGCGACGGGTCGGCTCGGCGGACTTGTCGCGATACTGCAGCAGGCGCGCGCCGCCTTTGAGTGCGGCTTCGACATAGGGCAGCAGGCGACCGTCGGCCAGCAGCTGGCTGTCGGTGATGGCGTAGAGGCCGCGAAGTCCGGTGGTGCCCGTCATGCGCAGCGCTCCCCTCAGGCCAGGTCCAGCGGCAGGCGCCGCGGGATGTACTGACCGTGGCCCGGGGCCTCGGCGTCGCGCAGGGTGCGCCAGGTGTAATCGAGCGCGGACTGCACCGCGCTGCTCAGGCCTTCGCCGAGCGCCAGACGGCCGGCGAGGGTGCTGGCCAGGGTGCAGCCGGAGCCGTGGTAGCTGCCCGGCAGGCGCGCACAGGTGAATTCATGGCGGCTGCCGTCGCGGCTGTACAGGCGGTTGTGCACTTCGCGCTCGTCGCCGTGGCCGCCGGTGATCAGCAGGTGGCGGATGTGCGGCAGCAGGCGCTCGGCGCATTCGTCGGCGCTGCCGTCGGGCAGTTCGGCGAGGATGCGTGCTTCGGGCAGGTTCGGCGTGGCGATGGTGGCGATCGGAAACAGCCGTTCGCGCATGGCGTAGCCGACATCATCCTTGCCCAATGCGCCGCCGCCGCCGGCACGCAGCACCGGGTCGCAGATCAGTGGCACGCCAGGCAGCTTGCTCATGATTTCGAGCACGGTATCGACCATCTCCACCGAGCCGAGCATGCCCAGCTTGACGGCGGCGATCGGCACGTCGGCGATCACCGCGTGCGCCTGGGCGAGCACCCAGTCGCGGTCGAGCACGCGAAAGTCGCTGACATCGACGGTGTCCTGCACGGTCAGTGCGGTAACGGTCGGTGCGGCATGGCAGCCCTGGGCGAGCAGGGCCTCGATATCTGCCTGCAGGCCGGCGCCGCCGACAGGGTCGTGGCCGGAGAGACAGAGGACGATGGGGCGGGAAGTATGCGTTTTCATGGCCGGCGAGCTTATCACCAAACCATGCGCACGGGCGCGGGGCACGGCCGCTCGTGCTGGTGGCGGTTTATTGTCGCAGTGCTGTGCTAGATTGTCGGCACTTCAATAATTTTCTCCGACCGTCGCACCGCTGCCCGGGCGTCGAGTCGGTGGTGTCCTCGATCTGCATCAGCGAAACGACATGCGCTTTCTTCTTCTGTTGTTGCTCGCGCTGTCGCCGTTGCTGGCGGGGGCCGCCGAATTCGATGAGCATGCCCGCCGCGTGCCGCTGGGCTCGCTCATGGACATCCATGAGGACCCGCACGGCACGGCGACCATCGAGCAGGTCAGCGCCGCCGATTTCGCCGGGGCGTTTCGCCGGCACGAGGCCGCCGTATTCAATGGCGGTTACTCGCGTGCGGCCTACTGGATCCGCGTCGATCTGCACTACCGGCCCACGAACCCGGATCAGCCGCAGCGCTGGCTGCTGGAGCTGGGCTATCCGCCGCTTGATCGTGTCGAGCTTTACCGGCCCGATGGCCGCGGCGGCTACCTTGCCGCGCAGCCCACTGGCGATACGCTGCCGTGGGCCAGTCGCGAGATCGGGCAGGGCAACTACCTGTTCGAGCTGGAACTGCCGCCGGACCAGCCGCAGCGCTTCTATCTGCGAGTGCAGAGTCAGGGTTCGATCCAGGTTCCGCTGACGCTGTGGAGCGTGCAGGCCTATCTCGAAGAGCGGCCCGGGCACATCTATGCGCTGGGGCTGATCTATGGCGTGCTGCTGGCGATGCTGGTCTACAACCTGCTCCTCTACGTCAGCATCCGCGATCGCAGCTACCTGTACTACATCCTCTATATCGCCTCGTTCGGCCTCTATCAGCTGTCGGTCAACGGCGCCGCGGTGCAGTATTTCTGGCCGGACCATCCCTGGTGGGCGAACGTCGCCACGCCGTTGCTGATCGGCGCGGCCGGCCTGTTCGGCTGCCAGTTCACGCGCAGCTTCCTGCGCACGGCCGAGCACAGCCCGTGGGTCGACCGCCTGCTGTGGCTGATGATGGGACTCGGTGCGCTGGTGATGACGCTGGCGCTGCTGACCGACTATGGGGTGTCGCTGCGCCTGGCGACGATCATGGCATTGCTGTTCACCCTGGCGGTGTTCGCCGCGGGCCTGGCGGCGTGGTGGCGCGGCATGCGTATGGCGCGCTACTTCATCTTCGCCTGGAGCGCGCTGCTGATCGGTGGGCAGATCAACACGCTGATGGTGCTGGGCTATCTGCCCAACACCTTCCTGACGATGTACGCCAGCCAGATCGGCGCGGCGCTGGAGGTGGTGCTGCTGTCGATGGCGCTGGCCGACCGCATCAATGTGCTCAAGGACGAACGCGCCAGCCTGCTCGAAGCATCGCGCGCCGGGCTTGAGCAACTCAACCGCGAGTTGGCGGAAAGCAACCGCTTCAAGGACGAATTCCTCTCCAACATCAGCCACGAACTGCGCACACCGATGATCGGCGTGATGGGCGCACTGGAGCTGCTGCCGGGCTCGCAGACGCCCGAAGAGCGCGACGAATACCAGCGCATCGCCACCGAGTCGTCGCGCGACATGCTGCGCTTGGTCAACGATATCCTGCTGCTCAGCGAGCTGCGTGCCGGCAAGCTGCAGCCCGCTTGGGCGCCGTTCAGTCTGCATGAATGGAGCCAGACCCTGAAGCAGCGCTTTGCCGCGAAGGCCGGCGAAAAGGGATTGGCGTTTGCCGTCGAGCTGGACGGCGCGCTGCCCGATCGGCTGCTCGGCGATGCGCCGAAGCTCGCGCTGATCATCGGTCATCTGCTGGACAACGCGATCAAGTTCACCAGCGCCGGCAGTGTCACCCTGCGCGTCAGTCCGGCCGGCGAGGCCACGTTGCAACTGCCGCTGCAGTTCGAGGTGATCGACACCGGCATCGGCTTCGGGGCGGCCGCCGATGCGTCGTTGTATCAGCAGTTCCGCCAGCTGGACGCCTCGCTGACGCGCCGTTACGGCGGCCTCGGCATCGGCCTGGCGATCAGCCGGCGGCTCGCCGCGCTGCTCGATGGTCAGCTCGACCACCGGTCGCAGCCGGGCTGCGGCAGCTGTTTCCGTCTGCGCCTGGCGCTGGGCCTGCCGACATCGCAGCACAGCCCGGTCGCGCCGTCCGGCTCGATTGCCTGAGACGCGGCGCTTTTGGCCGATACCGCGCCTCGGCCACGCCATCGACGTGCTTCACTTCCCGCTGAGCAAGCGCGCCTGAGGGCGCCTGCATAGAAGCGCGCTCGGCCTGTCAGCGAGCCGTGCCGTCACCAGATCGAGGAATGCACGATGAACCTGCCGCCAGCCGAAACCCATGAGGTGACCAATCAGGTGCCGCCGCTCGACGGCGCCAATCTCTATCGCATCGACCTGCCGCTGCGGCAGTGGGTGCAGCGCTTCGACGCTGGTTGGGCCGATGCCCGGCTGGACGCCTACGGCGCGCTTGCCGGCGGACCGTTGATGGCGGCGGGCTTTCTCGCCAACGAAAACCGGCCGGTGCTGCGCACGCACGACCGCTACGGCCATCGCATCGATGTGGTGGAATTTCACCCGGCCTATCACGAGCTGATGCGCGCGGCTATCGCCCACGGCATTCCGTCGTTGCCCTGGACCGCTCCGCAGCCCGGTGCGCAGGTGGCGCGCGCCGCGCTGATGTATCTGCACAATCAGGCCGAGGCGGGCAGCAGCTGCCCGCTGACCATGACCTACGCCAGCGTGCCGGCGCTGCGCTTGCAGCCGGATCTCGCCGAGCGCTGGTTGCCGAAAATCCTCGCCACCGAGTACGACCCGCGCAACCTGCCGATGGAGCAGAAGGCCGGCGTCACCATCGGCATGGCCATGACCGAAAAACAGGGCGGCACCGACGTGCGCGCCAACAGCACCCGCGCGTTTCCGGTCGGTGCCGGCGGCCCCGGCCAGCCCTACGAACTGGTCGGCCACAAGTGGTTCTGCTCGGCGCCGATGTGCGATGCCTTCCTCACCCTGGCGCAGACCGACAAGGGCCTGTCGTGCTTCCTGCTGCCGCGCCATCGCCCGGACGGCACGCGCAACCAGCTCTATGTCCAGCGACTGAAGAACAAGCTCGGCAACTGGGCCAACGCCTCCAGCGAGGTGGAGTACCGCGGTGCGCTGGCCTGGATGGTCGGCGAGGACGGGCGCGGCGTGCCGACCATCATCGAGATGGTCGCCTCGACGCGTTTCGACTGCATGATCGGCTCCAGCTCGCTGATGCGGCAGGCGCTGACCCAGGCCCTGCATCACTGCACCTACCGGCATGTCGGCGGGCGTGCGCTGATCGAGCAGCCGCTGATGCGCAACGTGCTGGCCGACCTCGCGCTGGAGAGCGAAGCCGCGCTGGCGCTGACGCTGCGCATGGGCCGCGCGCAGGACAATCGCCATGACGAGCGTGAAGACAAGTTCGCCCGCCTGGTCACGGCCATCGGCAAGTACTGGATCTGCAAACGCGCCCCGGACATGATCGCCGAGGCCAGCGAATGCCTCGGCGGCGCTGGCTACGTCGAGGAAACCATCCTGCCGCGCCTGTACCGCGAAGCGCCGGTCAACTCCATCTGGGAAGGCTCCGGCAACGTGCAGTGCCTGGACGTGCTGCGTGCGCTGTCCAGGGAGACCGGCGTGCTCGACGTGCTGTTCGCCGAACTGGCCGACAGCCACGGCGACGCGCGTCTGGCCGCGCATGTCCAGCGCCTGCAACGCGACCTCCACGACCCCGAAGACGTCCAGTACCGCGCCCGCCAGCTCACCGAAGATATCGCCGTCGCCCTGCAGGCCAAACTGCTGCTGGAAGCCGGCAACGCGGCGGTCAGTGACGCCTTCATCGCCAGCCGACTGGAGGGGCGTGGGCGCGTTTATGGCACGTTGTCGCGTGGGGTGGATGTGGCGGGTCTGCTCGGACGTGCAGCACCACAGATGGCCTGAGCCGGTCGCAGTTCTGCGCGGAGGCAAGATTGGCTGACCGCCTTCTGAAGCAGGCCGGCACGATTGGGCAACGGGTGCCTGCACGAAAACTTTACCTGTGAATACATTCAGTCTGTCGGAGCGCGGAGGGTTGGGCCTAGGATGAAGGCCATTCGCCACCCGCGTGGAAAGACAAGGATGTTTCATGGACCGAAAGCCCGCACATGCCTATTCCGAGCTGTCTGCCCCCGCCCGAGCGATATGGGCCAAGAGTGGCGAGCGAGGCGGGCATGGCCTGCTGGCTCACTTGCTCGATGTTGCCGCGGTGGCCGAGACGCTGCTCGCCTTCGAGCCTGCCTCCACACGCATCTGGCTGGCAAAACAGTCAGGGCTCGAGGTCTCGCAGGTCGGGCGCTGGGTTGCAGCCCTTGCAGGGCTGCACGATTTCGGCAAGGCCATCCCCGGCTTCCAGGCGAAGTGGCCGGAAGGCATGCAGGCCGATTTGGCTCAGGGGCTGGCATTTCCGGCGAGCGCCTGCGCTCGGGATCGTCACGATCTGGCAACCGCTGCGCTGCTCGACAGAGCCCTCCATGGGCTGACGGAGGCCGAAGCCGGCTGGCTGCGCCATGTCGTGCAGGCCGTCAGCGCGCATCACGGCTATCACTTTCTGCCCGCGGAAATGGATCAGGGCAAGCCGCTCAACGAGCCGGCCGATTGGGCGCAGGCGCGTGAAGATATCCTGAGTGGCTATTGGCAGACTTTGGCGCCCGAAGGGTCGCCGGTACTCGACGAACTGTCGCTGGCGGCAGTGAACTGGCTGGCCGGGCTGACCAGCACGGCCGACTGGATCGCCTCCAACCCCGAATGGTTTGCCCTCGGCGAGCGTGGCTTCGATGCGCTGGGCGACTATCACCGCAATGCCTGCGAGCTGGCGCAGGTGGCGCTGAGGCAGATCGGCTGGCACCGATATCGTCCCCTGTTGAGGCAGGCGTCGGATACCGACGGACTGCTGGCGCGCATCGTCGGCCGTCCGGGGTTGACCGCGCGTCCGTTGCAGCATGCGGGTGATCAACTGCTGCGTGAGGTGCGGGGGCCGGCGCTGCTGCTGGTGGAAGCGCCGATGGGCGAGGGCAAGACCGAGCTGGCTTTCCTGGCCCACTTGCGTCTGCAGGCCGCCAATGACCATCGCGGCCTGTATGTCGCGCTGCCGACCCAGGCCACGGGTAATGCGCTGTTCCAGCGCGCGCTAACTTTCCTCGAACAGTTCGCCGACGGCCCGCTGGATGTGCAACTGGTGCATGGCGGCGCGGCGATGAACGAGGACGTGCTGCATCTGTGCGGCATCGACCACTCGCGACAGGAAAGCCTCTCGGCCTCGGCCTGGTTTTCCCAGCGCAAGCGCCCGCTGCTGTCCCCTTACGGCGTCGGCACCGTCGACCAGGCGCTGTTCGCCGCGCTCAACGTCAAGCATCACTTCGTGCGGCTGTGGGGGCTGGGCAATCGTGTGGTGGTGCTCGACGAGGTGCATGCCTATGACACCTACACCTCCGGCCTGATCGCCGCGCTGCTGCGCTGGCTGCGGGCACTGGGCTGCTCGGTGGTGCTGATGAGTGCGACCCTGCCGCTGGCGCGGCGCGCCGAACTGCTGCGGGCCTGGGGGGTAGCAGAGACGGAAGTGCCCGAACTGGCCTATCCGCGCCTGCTGCTTGCCGACGAACGCGGTGTGCGTGGCGAACAGTTCGGCGCCCGGCCGCTGGCGCCGATCCGCCTGGCCGGCCTCGACGAAAGTCTCGACACGTTGGCCGAACAGGCCATCGATCTGCTTGAGCACGGTGGTTGCGGCGCCTTGATCGTCAACACCGTCGATCGCGCGCAGAAACTCTACGCGGTATTACACCAGCGCCTAGGCGAGCAGGTGCCATTGCTGCTGTTCCATGCCCGCTTCCCCGCCGACCAGCGCGCCGAGCGCGAACGCCAGGTGCTTGCCGCCTTTGGCGAGCAGGGCGAGCGGCCGCCGCGGGCGCTGATGATCGCCACCCAGGTGGCCGAACAGTCCCTGGACATCGACTTCGACTTCATGCTCAGCGATCTGGCGCCGGTGGACCTGTTGCTGCAGCGCGCCGGGCGCCTGCATCGGCATGTGCGTGAGCGCCCTGTCCAGCACGTCGAGGCCTGCCTGTGGGTGGCCGGTTTGTGGGCCGATGACCTGCCCGAACTCAAGGAAACCGCCTGGGGCTACGTCTACGACGCCTACATCCTGCTGCGTACCTGGGCACTGTTGCGTCATGAAAGCCGCCTGGTACTGCCGTCCGATATCGACCGCCTGGTGCAGGCGGTGTATGGCGACGAACCGCTGCCGGCTGACCTGGAGGCGGCGGCGCGCGAGCGTATCGAGATCGAGTCCTACGGCGAATACCTGGCGCGGATACAGAAGGAGCGCCGCGAGTCCTTCACCATCGCCATCGATCCGGCTGAGGAGCCGCAGCGTGCCTACAACGGCAAGCCGCGCGGCAGCGAGGAGGGCGAGGGCGTCGGGTTGGAGAACAAGACCCGCCTGGGCGCCGAGTCCATCACCCTGATCCCGCTGGAGGTGGTCGAGGGCGGCTGGTGCGTGCAGCTCGGCGAATCCGCCTTCGCCCCCGACAGGCCGCTCACCGATGCCCTGACGCGGCGTCTCTACAACCGTCAGCTCAAGCTCTCGCGTACTGCCGTGGTCAAGCGCTTGAAGTGCGACCAACTGCCCGCTGCGTTTGAGCATCCACTGCTGCGAAACTGCTATCCGCTGCCCCTGCAGCAGGGGCGTTATGCGCAGGATGGCCTCCGGTTGCGGCTGGATGATCTGCTCGGGCTGGTGTACGAGCCCGCCGATGGAACGAACGAGGAGACCCCATGAGCAAGGATTTCTGCTTGCTGGACGAGCCCTGGCTACCGGTGCGCCTGGCCGATGGCCAGGTCGTGGAGTTGAGCCTGCTGGAGGTATTCGAACGCAGCGGCGAGATCGTCGCGCTGGCGGACACCGCGCCGCCCAGCCTGGTGGCGCAGTACCGGCTGCTGCTGGCCATCACCCATCGTGCACTGGTCACGGCCTTCGGCACCTGGCGTGACAAGGACCGCGTGCGCTGGTATCGCGAGGGGCTGCCGCTGGCCGAGATTCGCGATTACCTGGAGCGGTGGCGCGAGCGTTTCTGGCTGTTCCATCCCGAGTATCCCTTCATGCAGGTGGCGGCGCTGGCCTGCGCCGAGGAGACCCGCGACAAGCGCAAGCCCTGGACGCAGATCGCCCTGGCCAGCGCCAACGGTAATACGCCGGTGGTGTTCGATCATGCCTACGACGCAGAGCCTATGGCCATTCTTCCGGCAAGC
Source organism: Stutzerimonas stutzeri TS44 (assembly GCA_000263395.1). Taxonomy (GTDB): domain Bacteria; phylum Pseudomonadota; class Gammaproteobacteria; order Pseudomonadales; family Pseudomonadaceae; genus Stutzerimonas; species Stutzerimonas stutzeri_C. Next base: position 7,253 of record AJXE01000002.1, on the reverse strand, counting down.
GCCGTCGGTACCTTGCTTGGCTTTCTGCAGTTCACTCCGGGCGGGCTGGTCAAAACCCTGCGCGATGCGGACAAGGCCGGCGCCCTGGTCAATACGGCGGCAGTGTTGCCGGTCGGCGACATCTTGGCGCGCACACTGTGCCTCGCCCTGGATGCGGCGCCGCGCGCCGATGCCGATCCCGACTTGCCCAGTTGGGAGCGCAAGCCGCCGAGCATTGCCGAGCTGCGCGGTGAGCCGCTTCTGGCCAGCGGCCCGAATGACCGCTACACCCGGCTGAGTCGCGCGGTGCTGCTGCGTCGGGAAGAAGACGGCGATATTCGTTGGCTGCACTTTGCCGCCGGCTTGGCCTTGGGCGAGGACCCTAATGCCCCGGACCCGATGGCCAGCTTCCGCGCCGGAAGCAATGGGCTGGTGCGCCTGACCTTCAGTGAAGGTCGCGCGCTGTGGCGCGACCTGCCGGCGCTGGTGCCGAATTCCAGTGGCGAAAGCCAGCCGGCGGCTGTGCTGAACCATGCAATTGCGTTGCATCGGCAGCTCAATCCTTTCGAGTCCGTCCACCAGCCCTTGCTGGTCGCCGGCCTGGCCAGCGACCAGGCCAAGCTACTGCGCTGGCGTATGGAGCAGATTTCCTTGCCATCGGCCCTGCTGCTGGAGCCAGACAAGGCGATGTACCTGCGCGATCAGGTGACGGCCGCCGACGAACTGTTCGGCGAACTCAAGCGCCTGGCCACCGGCATGCTCGCCGAAACCCTGCCGGACCCGGCCAGCAAGGACACCCGCAGCCGCGCGCGCAGCATGGTCGAATCCGGGCCGCTGGCGGTCCGCTACTTCGCCGAAGCCGAGCGGGCGTTACCGGAATTGCTGCGGCTGATCGGCCAGGACCAGCCGGAGCCGGCCGCAGCGCTGTGGCGCCAGACGCTGCGTGGAGCGGCCCGGCTGGCCTGGGAACAGGTATTGGCCGGGCTGGGCAGCTCTACCCGCGCCCTCAGGGCCGATGCGCGCTACTGGCCACGTTTCCAGAGCCTGCTGAACAAGCGGGTTCCTCTTTCCGATACCCGAGTCACTGACAAGGAGGCCGTGTCGTGAGTGAGCACGCCGAGCAGTTCATTGCGCATCTGATCGCACTAAAAGCGCGCGATCGTGGTGCATTGGCCGCATTGCGTCACAGCCTGGCCTTCGAGCCGGGCAGTTATCCCAGGGCCTTTCCCTACGTGGAGCGCTTCGCCGGTGCGGTGGCGCACGAACGTGACGCCCGGCGGCTGGCGTTGTACGCGGTGGCCGGCCTGTTCGCCCGCCACCCCCATAAGCAGGCGCAAAGCTTCGCTACTGCGATGGGCGAGCTGATGAGTCGTCGTCAGAGCCCGAGCATCGAAGGCCGCTTCATCGCCCTGCTCGGCGCTGATGCCGAGAACATCGTCGAATACCTGCGCCAGGCCGTCAGCCTGCTGGCCGCCGATGACATCGGCTGCGATTACGCCCGTTTGCTCGACGACCTGACGCAGTGGCTGAACCCCAATGCCGATCCCAGCCGGCTGCGCCAGCGCTGGGCACGCGACTTCTATCGGGCTGCCCAGCCCAGCCCCGAACCCACTGATAACGAGTAAAGGAAGACTGCCCCCATGAGCCTGTTCCTCGAATTTCACCTGATCCAGAACTTCGCCCCGTCCAACCTCAACCGCGACGACACCGGCGCGCCGAAGGATGCGATCTTTGGCGGCCAGCGCCGCGCGCGGGTGAGCAGTCAGTGCTTCAAGCGCGCGGTGCGCCTGGCCGCGAGCGAGCATGAGCTGCTGCCGCAGGCCAATCGCGGCATCCGCACCAAGAAGCTCAAGGCTCTGCTGCTGGAGCGGCTGGCCGGCCGCGATGCCGAGGAGGCCGGCGCCAAGATCGAGATGGCCCTGGCTGCCGCCGGCCTCAAGGTCAAGGATGACGGCAAGACCGAATACCTGCTGTTCCTCGGCGAGGGGGAGGTGTCCGCCTTTGCCGCGTTGATCGAACAGTACTGGGACGAGCTGCCGGTGGGCGGCGACAAGAAGAGCAAGAAGGACGCCAAGGCCAGCCTGCCGGCGGAGATCGTCAAGAAGGCCAAGGCCTTGCTCGATGGCGGCAAGGCCGTCGACGTCGCCCTGTTCGGCCGCATGTTGGCCGACCTGCCGTCAGTCAATCAGGATGCGGCCTGTCAGGTGGCCCACGCCATCAGTACCCACCGCGTCGAGCGCGAGTTCGACTACTTCACCGCCGTGGACGACAAGGGTGACGCCGACGAAACCGGCGCCGGCATGATCGGCCAGGTGGAATTCAATTCCGCCACCCTCTACCGCTACGCGGTGCTCGACTTGCGCAAGCTGCTGGCCAACCTGCAGGGCGATCGCGAGTTGGCGCTGTCCGCCGTCGAGGCCTTCACCCGCGCGCTGGCGCTGGCCATCCCCAGCGGCAAACAGAACAGCTTCGCCGCGCACAACCCGCCGGAGTTCGCCGGTCTTTGCCTGCGCCATGCCACGCCGCTGAGCCTGGCCAACGCCTTCGAGAAACCGGTCGCGCCGCGTGCCGACCAGGCGCTCACCGAACAGTCGGTGGAGCGCCTGGCCGCCTACGAAGGCAAGCTGGCGGCAGTCTATGGGGCGCCGGACGATCGCTGGCTGAGCCTCGATCTCACCGGCCGCTGGCCGGCCGAGAAGGGCGAGTCGGTCGCCAATCTGGCGACGCTGGCGCAACGTGCGCGCGCCCTGGCCGCCGACGTGCTGGAGGTCTGAGCATGGCCACCTTGCTGCTGCGCCTGCAGGGGCCGATGCAGTCCTGGGGCACCACCAGCCGTTTCGATGAGCGCGACACCCAGCTCGAACCCTCCAAGTCGGGAGTGCTCGGTCTGGTCTGCGCCGCGCTCGGCCGCGACCGCTCCGAATCGGTCGCCGATCTCGCCGCTCTGCGCATGGGTGTGCGAGTCGAGCGCGAGGGTGTGCCGATGCGCGACTACCAGACCGCCACCGGCGTACTGATCGCCTCCAGCGGCAAACCGGACCTGGAGCGCACCGTGGTCAGCCCCCGCTACTACCTGTCCGATGCGGTATTCCTGGTCGGCCTGGAGGGTGATCCGGCGCTGCTGGCTGCGGTGCATGGCGCACTGGCGCGGCCGGTCTGGCCGCTGGCCCTGGGGCGCAAGAGCTTCGTGCCGTCGCTGCCGGTCCATCTGCCTGATGCGCTGAGCGAACACTCGCTGGAAACGGCGCTCCAGGCATGGCCCTGCCTGATTTCGGGTGAGGCGCCACAGACACCGCGACGCGTACTGCTCGAACACCCCAGCGAAGGTGGCAGGCGCCTCGACCAGCCGGTCGCACCCTTCGCCGAGCGGCGCTTCGGCCCGCGCTTCGTCAAATCCGAATTGTTTTTTACGGGAGCGGCGCATGTACCTGACCCGACTGCGGCTTGATCCACGCAGCGCCCTGGCGCGGCGCGATCTGGGCGACCCTTACGACATGCATCGCACCCTGGTGCGCGCCTTCGTTCACGATGCCGGGCAAGTGCCGCCACGCATCCTCTGGCGCGCCGAGCAGGTAGCGGCCTGGAGCGAGCCGATAGTGCTGGTGCAGGCCCAGGAGCTTGCCAATTGGTCAGTGATTGAAGCCTTGCCGAACTACCTCAAGGGGGCGACTGAAACACGTGCTATCGCCCCCGAGGGCTGGTTGCAGCACGATCAGAGCTACCGTTTTCGCCTGTTCGCCAACCCCACGGTCACGCGCGATGGCAAGCGCCAGGGGCTGGTCTCGGAAGAAGCGCAGCTGGCGTGGCTCACCCGTCAGGGCGAGCGGCTGGGTTTCAGCGTCGAGGCGGCGCTGGTGACCGGTAGCGAACTGCTGCGTAGTCGCAAGCAGGACAGTCGTATCAGCGTGCTGAAGATCTGTTTCGAAGGACGTCTACGGGTACGGAACAGCACTGCGCTGGCCGCCGCCCTGCGTGCCGGTATCGGTCCGGGCAAGGCCTTTGGCTGTGGTTTGCTCAGCCTGGGGCGCGATTGAGTGGCGTTAGGCTGACGTTGGTTCACAAGGAAGGAGTCCGACTCATGAAAGGCAAATTACAGGTTCTCGAGCAGGATATTTCCATCCACATCAGGGACGGCATCGAGTACATCAACATCACCGACATCGCCCGCTACAAGAACGCCGAGCGGACCGATGACCTGATCCGCAACTGGCTGCGCAACCGCAACACCATCGAGTTTCTTGGCATCTGGGAGCAACTCAATAACCCGGCTTTTAAACCCGTCGAATTCGACGGGTTTAAAACTCAGGCGGGCCTCAACAGCTTCACCCTGACGCCCAAACAGTGGATCGAGCAGACCGGCGCCATCGGCCTGATTTCCAAGGCCGGACGCTATGGCGGCACCTTCGCGCAGAAGGACATCGCCTTCGAGTTCGCCAGCTGGATTTCGGTGGAGTTCAAGCTCTACCTCATCAAGGAGTTCCAGCGCCTCAAGGAACAGGAGTTCCGGCAACTGGGCTGGGACATCCGGCGCAACCTGGCGAAGGTTAACTACCTGATCCATACCAACGCCATCCGCGAAAGCCTGATTCCCGATACCTTGACTCCACAGCAGGCCAGCCAGGTCTATGCCAGCGAAGCCGACCTGCTCAATGTCGCGCTGTTCGGCATCACTGCGCGCGAGTGGCGCGATGCCAACCCGGGTCTCAAGGGCAATCTCCGCGACCATGCCAACGTGCACCAGTTGGTCTGCCTGGCCAATCTGGAATCGATGAATGCGCATTTCATCGAGCAGGGCATGGGCCAGGCCGAGCGGTTGCAGAAGCTGAACGAGCTGGCCATCCGCCAGATGCGCGTGCTGGTCGAGCAAGGGTTGTCGCGGTTGCCGGGCGGCGAGGGCGCTTGACATGGCCTCGCCCCTCTTGCCACCACTCAAGCCGTTGCCGATGAAGGACCGCATCTCGATGGTGTTCGTCCACTACGGGCAGATCGACGTGCTCGACGGCGCCTTCGTGGTGATCGACAAGAACGGCGTACGCAAGCACATCCCGGTCGGCTCGGTGGCTTGCATCATGCTGGAGCCGGGTACGCGCATCTCGCATGCGGCGGTGAACCTGGCGGCTACCGTCGGCACGCTGCTGGTGTGGGTGGGCGAATCCGGCGTGCGCCTGTACTCCAGCGGCCAGCCGGGCGGCGCGCGAGCCGATCGCCTGCTGTACCAGGCCAAGCTGGCACTGGATGACGAGCTGCGGCTCAAGGTCGTGCGCAAGATGTACGAGGTGCGCTTCGGCGAGCCGGCGCCAGCCAAACGTAGCGTCGAGCAGTTGCGTGGTATCGAGGGCGCACGCGTGCGCGGCACCTACAAATTGCTGGCGCAGCAGTACAAGGTGAACTGGCACGCGCGCAACTACGACCGCAATCAGTGGGACGCGGCGGATATCCCCAACCGCTGCCTGTCCGCCGCTACCGCCTGTCTGTACGGCATCACCGAAGCGGCCGTGCTTGCCGCCGGTTACGCACCGGCGGTGGGCTTCATTCACACCGGCAAGCCGCTGTCGTTCGTCTACGACATTGCCGACCTGTACAAATTCGACACCGTGGTGCCGCTGGCCTTTCGCATCGCCGCCAAATCGCCGGCCCAGCCCGAGCGGGAGGTGCGTATCGCCTGTCGCGACCTGTTCCGCTCGGACAAATTGCTCGGCCGCATCATCCCGTTGATCGAGGAGGTGCTGTCGGCGGGTGGTATCAGTCCGCCAGAAGCGCCGCCGGAGTCCGTGCCGCCCGCCATCCCCAACCCTGAAAGCCACGGCGATGCCGGCCACAGGAGCAAGTGAGTGAGCTTTCTGGTTGTGGTCACCGAAAACGTCCCGCCGCGCCTGCGTGGACGGTTGGCGATCTGGCTGCTGGAAGTGCGCGCGGGCGTCTATATCGGCGATGTTTCCCGCCGCACCCGGGAAATGATCTGGCAACAACTCGAGGCGGGCTACGAGGACGGCAACGTGGTGATGGCCTGGGCCAGCTCGAGCGAGTCTGGCTATGACTTCCAGACCCTCGGCGCCAACCGCCGCGAGCCCATCGATTACGACGGCCTGCGGCTGGTCGCCTTCAAACCCCAGGAAACCCCCGATCTTTAACAAGAAAAATCGGTAGATTTTTCGTGACCGATTTTCTCTTTTGAGAACAATCGGTTACGTTTAGTGCGTTCCCCGCACCCGCGGGGATGAACCGTGATGTCGCGTTGCAGCGCCGACCACTTAATGGCGTTCCCCGCACCCGCGGGGATGAACCGTGTTCGACGGTACCGGCGAGCGCGTGTGGACCGCGTTCCCCGCACCCGCGGGGATGAACCGTTCTCTTGCTCGCCATCGGTCTGCAGGAAAGCGCGTTCCCCGCACCCGCGGGGATGAACCGTGCTGCCCAACCGACGAAGTGACCCAACCGGAGCGTTCCCCGCACCCGCGGGGATGAACCGTCGAAGATACGGATCAGCGCATCGGCTAGTTCGCGTTCCCCGCACCCGCGGGGATGAACCGCCTGGCAGATGACCGTTACCAGTATCGTTCAGGCGCGTTCCCCGCACCCGCGGGGATGAACCGACCCAAACGCTTGCGGCACTCCAATATGATGCGCGTTCCCCGCACCCGCGGGGATGAACCGGGGATTAGCCGGTTAGTGCCCTACCATGAAAAAGCGTTCCCCGCACCCGCGGGGATGAACCGTCGCTGTCCACCGGTAAGGTGGCGGCCGACCAGCGTTCCCCGCACCCGCGGGGATGAACCGTCACTGTTCAGCCGCTAAGCCTAGGCGCATCTGCGTTCCCCGCACCCGCGGGGATGAACCGGTTCCGGCAGCCATAGAGGATTTATCCGTCCGGCGTTCCCCGCACCCGCGGGGATGAACCAGCTGCGCACATGGCAGCAGTGGGAGGCAGGGGGCGTTCCCCGCACCCGCGGGGATGAACCGCATTGGCGCTATCACCATTACCAATGGCGGTACGCGTTCCCCGCACCCGCGGGGATGAACCGACCAGTGCGGTGTATGACTCGGCCCCATAATCGCGTTCCCCGCACCCGCGGGGATGAACCGATGGCATTGATGTCTCGATGTCTACCGAAGCGGCGTTCCCCGCACCCGCGGGGATGAACCGTTACCCGCCGGCGCAGAACGTGCTAGTTACGGGCGTTCCCCGCACCCGCGGGGATGAACCGCCTGCAATCGGTGACCGAGCAGGTAAAGCGCGGCGTTCCCCGCACCCGCGGGGATGAACCGACAGGTTC
>AJXE01000001.1 GCA_000263395.1 Stutzerimonas stutzeri TS44 | reverse complement strand
GCACTGTTTGCCCTGTCGAGTCTGTGGATGGCTTACTGATCCTCGATAAATTGCTGCTGATGGTGCGACCTACTCCTGTCCAATGGGCTCTTTCCCTGCTGGAAGCCGGCTCCTCCTGCAAGTGATTGTGTCTAGCAAGTCGGCTGGGGCGGCGCTCGACTTTGCGACAGATTGCTAGCTAGAATCTGTCGCAGGCGCCCGCCCAACTTGCACACGAGTTAAAAAAGGCTTCGCATTCCTTCGATTCATATCTCTTTAGCTGAGAAACCCTTCCAAGCCTGGATGTCCGGGGCTTAAACGTGTGCCGTTCGCTCCGTACGTCAGGCGATGAGGATTGGTTTCATGGCTATCAAAGAACTCGTCTACGCCGCCAAGCAGCAGCTTGAGTCTGCTACTCAGAAGTCATTTCGGCACTCGCATATCTATGAGCTATTTGCAGCGAGCTTTGGGTTCAATACCCGTGCTTCGTTGGATGCGGCCCACATCATGGCCGTAATGGAGCGCGAGCAAGTGCCTGTGGCCTCTTCACTGGCAACACTTCATCGTCGATTAGCCGAGTTGGGTTATGAGTCGGTTGCTGACATGGCTGGTGAGACTTTGCTCAGCATGATTGCTGACCAGCGTCTGGGGGTTGCCTCTGTTGAGTTGATTGCAGGTACCCTGCAACAAGGCTACTGGGCATATCCCGAGGATTGGTATGACCTTGATGAGGCGGACGAGGATGAAGCCTCTGACTCTGACTCTGAGTCAGCAGGCAACCCGTCACCATCGCGCGACCCTGCAAAAATCACGTTGTTGATTGACGGCCTAAACGGTGCGGCGTCGAGAGGCAGCGCGGCAGCTCACTACGCTTTGGCACTTATATATAGAGGCGATGACCTCAGTGAAGAGGAGGGTTCCTCCTACTGGTACTCGCTGATGGAGCAGGGCCGCGATCTTGATGGGGTGCAGCTCGAATGGGCGGCGGCCTACAAGACTCACCTGCTGAATGCCGAGCGAGAGGCACTTCATTTGAATGAGGCAGCATGTCTGGGGTGGGCAGATGCCAGGTTGGATATTGCTCTTGAGAAGGCGCAGCGTGCTGAGCATCGGGGTGACCATGAGCAAGCTGAGCATTGGTACAAGGAGGCCGCAGGTTTAGGTCATGTGGAGGCGATGCGCTCTCTGGTCTGGTTGGCTGAGGATGCCGATGATGTTGATTCTGCAAGGCATTGGAATCATCAGGCTGCTCTGCATGGTGACGTCGATGCGATGCGTGATCTGATTGATGAAGATGACCGGGGAAATCTATTTCAGAACTGGGTCTGGATTTACCTTGCCGAGCATCTGGGTACTGATCTGCGCGAGAGTACGCTGCGGGCATACCACGATGGCGGTCTGTATGCAGGCCAGGAGTACGATGATGACCAAGGTGGGCCGCTCTACGTGGATGGTGATGAAGGGGTGCATCTGGAGCCATTAAGTGCTTCAGATGACGTGAGAGCCAGGGCGGCGGCGCGCGAACTCCTCAATCGGATCAGGCATGCTTAGCTTCTATCTAGGTTCCGAGTGATGTAAGGTAATCGTATTGACAACCTGTCAATTGAGCGGAGATGCCGACAAGATATCCTAATATCATGTCGCCTCCTGATGGGTTAGGACTGGCTAGAAGCCCCGTCGTTACTGGCTTTGGAAAGTAACATTGTCCGAAGGTAGGTTTTGGCCTATTTACTTTGACCGACAGGGTTCTTTAAGTCTGTCTGAAGTCGCCTTCAGCCCAGTGTTTTCGTCCTTTTGAGGTCGGCTATCTTTGTCCGCCTCCAGCGCTGTCCGCGTGCTGAAGATGGCGCAGACCACCGAGGTCAAGGGCGACGGCCAGAAGGTCACCGGTCTGGTCTACCAGGACCGCGCCAGCGGGCAAGTGCACGAGGTCGAGTTGGAAGGCATCTTCGTGCAGATTGGCCTGCTGCCCAACAGCGAATGGCTCAAGGGTACCCTGGAGCTGAGCCGCTTCGGCGAGATCATCGTCGATGCCAAGGGCCAGACCAGCCTGCCTGGCGTGTTCGCCGCCGGCGACGTGACCACGGTGCCGTACAAGCAGATCGTGATCGCCGTGGGCGAAGGCGCCAAGGCCTCGCTGAGTGCCTTCGATCACCTGATCCGCACCTCCGCGCCGGCCTGAGCAAGGCGTAAAGAGAAAGGGGAGCAGCCTCACGGCTGCTCCCCTTTTTGTTCTCAGTGAATAAGGTTTACACCTCAGAGGCTTGGACGATCCTGCATTTCGAGCTGGCTGACCTGCTCATTGACCCAGTCTTCGGCACGCTGGTTGAGCTCGGCGACGGCGCGTGGCCCTTCGCTCTCGGCGTACATGGCCGGGCCGATGACCACCTGGATGGTGCCGGGGCGCTTGCGCCAGCCGGCCTTGGGCCAGAACATCCCGGCGTTGTGCGCGATCGGCAGGACCGGCAGGCCGGCATTGACCGCCAGCGAGGCGCCGCTGCGCGAGAACTTGGCCGGCTGGCCGACCGGCACGCGGGTGCCCTCGGGGAAGATCAGCACCCAGGCGCCCTGCTCCAGCCGCTCGTGGCCCTGCTTGGCGACCTGGCGCAGCGCCGCCTTGGGGTTGTCGCGATCGATGGCGATGGGCTTGAGCAGCATGATCGCCCAGCCGAAGAATGGCACCCGCAGCAGCTCGCGCTTGAGCACCTGGGTCAGCGGCTCGAAGTAGGCCGAGAGGAAGAAGGTTTCCCAGGTGCTCTGGTGCTTGGCCAGGATCACGCAGGGGCGCGCCGGGATGTTCTCCGTGCCATGCACCTCGTAGCGCAGGCCGATCAGCGTTTTCGCCAGCCAGACGGCGCAGCGGCACCAGTTCTGCACCACGAAGCGGTAGCGCGGGCGGAACGCCATGAACGGCGCGCAGACCAGACTGACCAGGCACGAGGCGAACGCGGTGAACCCCAGCAGGAAATAGAACAGCGCGATGCGCAGGGGCAACAGGCTCATCGAGGATTCCCGAGCAGGTGATCGACAACGGCGGCCAGGTCATCGAAGACCTGCGTGCCTGGCGGCAGCGTGCCTTCCAGAGTGCGCAGGCCCTTGCCGGTCCTGACCAGATAAGGCACGCCGCCGAGCAGCATGCCGGCATGCAGATCGCGATGACTGTCGCCCACCACCGGCACGCCCTTGAGGTCGGCCAGGCCGAAATGCTCGGCGATGCTGCGGTACATCCCCGGCTTGGGCTTGCGGCAGTCGCAGCCGTCGTCGGGGCCGTGCGGGCAATGCACGATCAGCTCGATGCGCCCGCCCTGCTCCATCACCAGCTGCTGCATCTTCAAATGCATGTCGCCGAGGGTGCTCGCATCGAACTTGCCGCGCGCCAGGCCCGACTGGTTGGTGGCCACCGCCACCGTCCAGCCGGCCTTGCACAGCCGGGCGATGGCCTGCAGCGAGCCGGGGATGGGAATCCATTCGTCCACCGACTTGACGTACGCGTCGGAGTCTTCGTTGATCACCCCGTCGCGGTCCAGCACGATCAGCTTCACGGGCTTAGCCAAGTGCGGAAATATCGGCGACACCAAGGAACAGTCCTCTCAGCCGGGCCAGCAAGGCATAGCGGTTGGCGCGCACCGAGGCATCCTCGGCATTCACCAGCACCGCCTCGAAGAACGCATCCACCGGGCTGCGCAGGTGCGCCAGACGCTCCAGCGCCTCGCGGTACTGACGCGCAGCGGCGAGCGGCTGCACCGCCTGCTCGGCCTGCTGGATCGCCGAATACAGCGAGAACTCGGTGGCGTTGTCGAACCAGCGCGGCTCGACCGCTTCCGGCAACTGCGCCTCGAATTTGCCGAGCAGGTTGGAGACGCGCTTGTTAGCCGCCGCCAGTGCCGCGGCCTCGGGCAGCCGGCGGAAGGCCTGCACCGCCTGCACGCGCTGGTCGAAGTCCAGCGCCGAGCCCGGCTGCACGGCACGTACCGCGAGGTAGGCGGCGGTGTCGACGCCCTCGTCCTCGTAGCGCGCGCGCAGGCGGTCGAAGATGAATTCCAGCACCTGCTCGGCCAGGCCCTGCCGCTTGACCCGGTCGCCGAACTGGCCGATGGCGAAGTCCACCGCCTCCACCAGATCCAGGTCCAGCTGCTTCTCGATGAGAATGCGCAGCACGCCCAGCGCCGCGCGACGCAGCGCGTAGGGGTCCTTGGAGCCGGTCGGCAGCATGCCGATGCCGAAGATGCCGACCAGGGTGTCGAGCTTGTCCGCCACCGCCACCGCGGCGCCGGTGAGGGTGCCCGGCAGCTCGCCACCGGCGCCGCGCGGCATGTACTGCTCGTTCAGCGCCAGTGCCACGTCCTGCGGCTCGCCCTCGTTGAGTGCGTAGTAGTAACCGGCGATGCCCTGCATCTCGGGGAACTCGCCGACCATCTCGGTGGCCAGGTCGGCCTTGCTCAGCAGGCCGGCACGCATGGCACGCGACTTGTCGCCGCCGGTACGCTCGGCGATCAGCCCGGCCAGGCGCGAGACGCGCTCGGCCTTGTCGAACACGCTGCCGAGCTGGGCCTGGAACACCACGTTCTTCAGGCGCTCGTTGAAACGCTCCAGCGGCTGCTTCTGGTCCTGCTTGAAGAAGAACTCGGCGTCGGTCAGGCGCGGACGCACCACCTTCTCGTTGCCGGCGACGATCTGCGCCGGGTCCTTGGATTCGATGTTGGCCACGGTGATGAAGCGCGGCAGCAGCTTGCCGTTGGCGTCCAGCAGGCAGAAGTACTTCTGGTTGTCCTGCATGGTGGAGATCAGCGCCTCCTGTGGCACCTCGAGGAAGCGTTCCTCGAACGAGCAGACCAGCGGCACCGGCCACTCCACCAGCGCGGTCACTTCATCGAGCAGTGCCGGCGGCACGATGGCCGTGCCCTGCTGTTCGGCGGCCAGCTGCTCGACGCGCCTGGCGATCAGCTCGCGGCGCTCGGCGAAATCGGCGATCACATGCGCACCACGCAGGTCTTCCAGGTAGCTCGCGGGCTTGGAGATATGCACCTGGCCCGGGCTGTGGAAGCGATGGCCGCGGGATTCACGGCCGGCACGCTGGGCGAGGATCGCGCAGTCGAGCACCTGCTCGCCGAACAGCATCACCAGCCACTGGGTCGGACGGACGAACTCTTCCTTGCGCGCGGCCCAGCGCATGCGTTTGGGGATCGGCAGGTCGGCGAGCGAGGCTTCGACGATGCCCGGCAGCAGCTGCACGGCCGGCTGGCCCTCGATGGTGCGGCTGAACTTGAGCTTCGGTCCGCTGCGATCGATCTCGGCGAGATCGACGCCGCACTTGCGGGCGAAGCCCAGCGCGGCCTGGGTCGGCTCGCCCTCGGCATCGAAGGCGGCCTGGATCGGCGGGCCGTCGAGGTTGACGCTGCGGTCCGGCTGCTGCGTCGCCAGTTGCTCGATCAGCACCGCCAGGCGCCGTGGCGCGGCGAAGAAGCGGGTGGAGGCGTAGCCGAGACCGGCATCCTTGAGGCCTTTCTCGATGCCGGCCAGGAAGGCTTCGCCCAGGCTCTTGAGCGCCTTGGGTGGCAGCTCCTCGGTGCCCAGTTCGACCAGAAAATCTTGTGCACTCATTGCGCGGCCTCCTTCAGCTTGGCCTGTACTTCGTCACGCAGTTCGGCAGTGGCCATCGGGAAGCCGAGCTTGGCGCGCGCCTGCAGGTAGCTGTGCGCTACCGCGCGGGCCAGAGTGCGCACGCGCAGGATGTACTGCTGGCGTGCGGTCACCGAGATGGCGCGGCGGGCGTCGAGCAGGTTGAAGGTGTGCGAGGCCTTGAGCACCATCTCGTAGGTCGGCAGCGGCAGCTCCAGTTCGATCAGGCGGTTGGCTTCGCTTTCGTAGAAGTCGAACAGCTCGAACAGCTTGTCGACATTGGCGTGTTCGAAGTTGTAGGTCGACTGCTCCACCTCGTTCTGGTGGAACACATCGCCATAGGTGACCTTGCCGAACGGGCCGTCGGTCCACACCAGGTCGTAGACCGAATCGACGCCCTGGATATACATGGCCAGACGCTCGAGGCCGTAGGTGATCTCGCCGGTCACCGGGTAGCACTCGATGCCGCCGACCTGCTGGAAGTAGGTGAACTGGGTGACTTCCATGCCGTTGAGCCAGATTTCCCAGCCCAGGCCCCAGGCGCCGAGGGTCGGCGATTCCCAGTTGTCCTCGACGAAGCGGATGTCGTGGACCAGCGGGTCGATGCCGATGGCGCGCAGCGAGCCGAGGTAGAGGTCCTGGAAGTTCTCCGGGTTGGGCTTCAACACCACCTGGAACTGGTAGTAGTGCTGCAGGCGGTTGGGATTCTCGCCGTAGCGACCGTCGGCCGGGCGGCGCGAGGGCTGGACGTAGGCGGCGTTCCAGGTCTCCGGACCGATGGCGCGCAGGAAGGTGGCGGTGTGGAAGGTACCGGCGCCCATTTCCATGTCGTAGGGCTGCAGAACCACGCAACCCTGCTCGGCCCAGTAGCTCTGCAGGGCGAGGATCAGGTCTTGGAAGGTGCGCACGGCAGGCGTAGTCTGGCTCAAAATTTCACCTGTGCTGGGCTTCGACAGAAAGCCTCGGAGTATACCTCCCGCGCCCCTGCGCTTGCGACGGTTTCCGGGCACGGCACGCCGGCGCGAGGATGGCTATGCCACGGTGCAACTGGTGCGGCAGCGACCCGCTGTACATCGCCTACCACGATCACGAATGGGGCGTGCCGACCCGCGACCCGCAGGTGCTGTTCGAATTCCTCCTGCTCGAGGCGTTCCAGGCGGGCCTCTCGTGGATCACCGTGCTGCGCAAGCGCGAACGCTACCGGCAGGTGCTGTTCGGCTTCGACGCCGAGCGTCTGGCGATCATGAGCGATGCCGAGATCACCGAGCGCCTGCAGGACCCCGGCATCATCCGCAACCGCCGCAAGCTCGAGGCCGCGCGTGGCAACGCCCGCGCCTGGCTGCGGCTGGACGATCCGGCCGGCTTCGTCTGGTCGTTCGTCGGCGGTGCGCCGAAGATCAACCGCTTCGCGCGCATCGATCAGGTGCCGGCGGTCTCCGCCGAAGCCGAGGCCATGAGCCGCGCGCTGAAGAAGGCCGGTTTCAGCTTCGTCGGCCCGACCATCTGCTATGCCTACATGCAGGCCTGCGGCATGGTCATGGACCACCTGACCGACTGCGAGCGGCATGCCGAACTGGCTGGGTCGATCCCGCCCGGCGCGCGGCGGGTGGATACCGTTTAACCGCGCGGAACGGCCACCCCACCCCACCCTGCCCGGCGCAAGCAGGTAAACTCGCGCTTTTGCTTCCAGGAGTGCGGCGTGGAAAAACTCAAAGGTGCCCTGGTGGTCGGCGCGTTGCGCCTGGTGGCGGCGTTGCCCTGGCCGGCGGTGCAGGCACTTGGCGCCAGCATCGGCTGGCTGATGTGGAAACTACCCAACCGCTCGCGCGAGGTGGCGCGGATCAACCTCGGCAAGTGCTTTCCCGATCTCGATGCGCAGGCCGTCGACCGCCTGCTCGGCAAGAGCCTCAAGGGCATCGGCAAGACCTTCGCCGAAAGCGCCTGCGCCTGGATCTGGCCGGCGCACAAGACCCTCGGCCTGATCAAGAAGGTCGAAGGCCTCGAGGTGCTGGAGCAGGCGCTGGCGTCCGGCAAGGGCGTGGTCGGCATCACCAGCCACCTGGGCAACTGGGAGGTGCTGAACCACTTCTACTGCGCGCAGTGCAAGCCGATCATCTTCTACCGCCCACCGAAGCTCAAGGCGGTGGACGATCTACTGCAGCAGCAGCGCGTGCAGCTGGGCAACCGCGTCGCGCCGTCGACCCGCGAAGGCATCCTCAGCGTGATCAAGGAAGTGCGCCGCGGCGGCTCGGTGGGCATTCCCGCCGACCCCGAGCCCAGCGAAGGCAGCGGCCTGTTCGTGCCGTTCCTCGCCATCCAGGCGCTGACCAGCAAGTTCGTCCCCGGCATGCTCGCCGGCGGCAAGGCGGTCGGCGTGTTCCTGCATGCCGTGCGCCTGGAAGACGGCTCGGGCTTCAAGGTGATCCTCGAGGCGGCGCCCGAAGGCATGTACAGCGAGGATGTGGAAACCGCCGTGGCGGCGATGAGCGCGACGATCGAGAAATACGTGCGCGCCTATCCCAACCAGTACATGTGGACGATGAAGCGCTTCAAGAAGCGCCCGCCGGGCGAGCCGCGCTGGTACTGAGCGGACCGGACCGGCGCGACCGGCAGAACCACGAACGGGAGGAGTGTTCATGGGTAACCAGCGCCAGCACCCGCGCGCCAGCATGAAGTGCCGGATTCGCATCAGTCATCCGGCCTTCGGCGAGGTCTTCGCGCAGACCCGCGATCTGTCCGATGGCGGCGTCTACATCCGGCACCCCGCGCTGGCGGCGCTGGCTCCCGGCAGCGTGGTGAGTGGCCAGGTGCAGGACCTGCCGATTCCGGCGCCGGTGCTGCGCCTGGAGGTGATGCGGGTGGATGCCGAGGGCGCCGGCCTGCGCTTTCTGCAGGACGACTGACGCGCGGGCTCAGTCCGGCGTGAGCTTGTCGAGCCGGCGCAGGAACAGCGCCATTTCCTTTTCCGCCTGCTTGTCGCCGCGTGCGCCGGCGGCGGCGATGCCCTGCTGCCAGGCCTGGCGCGCGCCGGCGATGTCGCCGTCGGCCTGCAGGGCCTTGCCGAGCAGCTTCCAGGCCGCCGAATACTTCGGATCGAGTTCCACGCAGCGGCGCAGGTGCAGCGCCGCCCGGCCCGGTTCGCCGGCATCCAGATAGCCCTTGCCCAGGCCGAAGCGCAGCATCGGGTTGTCCATGCCTTGCGAGAGCATCTTTTCCAGGGATTCGAGCATCATCGGACCTTTAGCGCAGCATGCGCGGTGCTTTCCCACACTGTAGTGCACGGCCCGGGTCGGGCAAGGCCGGCAGCATACGCCATTGGTCTGGGGTGGCGCTGCTCAGAAGAAGGTCAGGCCGGCCTGGAACAGCCGCTCCACGTCGCGGATGTGCTTCTTGTCGACGAGGAACAGGATCACATGGTCGCCGGAGGCGATCACCGTGTCGTCATGGGCGATCAGCACCTCCTCGTCGCGGATCACCGCGCCGATGGTGGCGCCGGGCGGCAGGGCGATCTGGCTGATCATGCGCCCGACCACCTTGCTCGAACGCGCATCGCCGTGGGCGACCACCTCGATGGCCTCGGCCGCACCGCGGCGCAGCGAATGCGCGCTGACGATGTCGCCGCGGCGCACGTGGGTGAGCAGCGTGCCGATGGTGGCCAGTTGCGGACTGATGGCGATGTCGATATCGCCGCCCTGCACCAGGTCGACGTAGGCCGGGTTGCTGATGATGCACATCACCTTGCGTGCGCCGAGGCGCTTGGCCAGCAGCGAGGCCATGATGTTGGCCTCGTCGTCGTTGGTCAGCGCGAGGAACACGTCGGCGTCGCTGATGTTCTCCTCCACCAGCAGATCGCGGTCCGAGGCGCTGCCCTGCAGGATCACCGTGCTGTCGAGGGTGTCCGACAGGTAGCGGCAGCGTGCCGGATTCATCTCGATGATCTTCACCTGATAGCGGCTTTCGATGGCCTCGGCCAGGCGTTCGCCGATGTGCCCGCCGCCGGCGATGACGATGCGCTTGTAGTTCTCGTCGAGCCGGCGCATCTCGCTCATCACTGCGCGGATGTGGCCCTTGGCGGCGATGAAGAACACCTCGTCGTCGGCCTCGATCACCGTGTCGCCCTGCGGCAGGATCGCGTGGTTGCGACGGAAGATCGCCGCTACCCGGGTATCGACGTTGGGCATGTGGCGGCGGATCTGGCGCAGTTCCTGGCCCACCAGCGGGCCGCCGTAATAGGCGCGCACCGCTACCAGCTGGGCCTTGCCACCGGCGAAGTCGATCACCTGCAGCGAGCCGGGATGTTCGATCAGCCGCTTGATGTAGTTGGTGACCACCTGCTCGGGGCTGATCAGCACGTCGACGGGAATCGCCTCGTTGTTGAACAGGCCGGTGCGCACCAGATAGGCCGGCTCGCGCACACGGGCGATCTTGGTCGGGGTGTGAAACAGCGTGTAGGCGACCTGGCAGGCGACCATGTTGGTCTCGTCGCTGTTGGTCACCGCCACCAGCATGTCGGCGTCGTCGGCGCCGGCCTGGCGCAGCACGGTGGGGAACGAGGCGCGGCCCTGCACGGTGCGGATGTCCAGGCGGTCGCCGAGGTCGCGCAGGCGGTCGCCATCGGTGTCGACCACGGTGATGTCGTTCGCTTCGCCGGCGAGGTGTTCGGCGAGGGTGCCGCCGACCTGGCCGGCGCCGAGGATGATGATCTTCAAGACTGGACTCCCGAAACGGCGTTGGCGCCGGCGACAGCGCGTGGCTGCGCGGCGATCTTGATCAGCTTGGCATAGTAGAAACCGTCGTGGCCGTCGTTCTGCGGCAGCAACTGGCGGCCGTGCGGCTGTGTCACGCCGAAGCCGGCGGGCAGATCCAGCTCGCGCGCCCCCGGGGTGCGGGCGAGGAAGGCGCCGATCACCTCGCGGTTCTCGGTCGGCAGCACCGAGCAGGTGGCGTAGAGCAGCACGCCGCCGACCGCCAGCGTCGGCCACAAGGCATCGAGCAGTTCGCCCTGCAGCGCGGCGAGCGGCGGGATGTCGTCGGCCTGGCGGGTCAGCTTGATGTCCGGATGCCGGCGAATCACCCCGGTGGCCGAACAGGGTGCGTCGAGCAGGATGCGCTGAAACGGCTGGCCGTCCCACCATTGTTCCGTGGCGCGGGCGTCGGCGGCCACGAGGCGGGCGCTGAGCTGCAGGCGGTCGAGGTTTTCCTGCACCCGCGCCAGGCGCTTGGGTTCCAGGTCGAGGGCGACCACTTCGGCCAGCTGCGGCTCGCGTTCGAGCAGGTGGCAGGTCTTGCCGCCCGGCGCGCAGCAGGCGTCCAGCACGCGCTGGCCCGGCGCGAGATCGAGCAAGCCTGCCGCCAGCTGCGCCGCTTCATCCTGCACGCTGAGGCGGCCGTCGGCGAAGCCGGGCAGCTGCTGCACGTCGCAGGGGCTGGCCAGGCGGATACCGTCTTCGCTGAAATCACAGGCGAAGGCCTCGACGCCGGCGGCCTGCAGCTCGGCGAGATACTGCTCGCGGCTGCCCTGGCGCCGGTTGACCCGCAGCATCATCGGCGGATGCGCGTTGTTGGCCGCGCAGATCGCCTCCCACTGGTCGGGCCAGTGCGCCTTGAGCGCCTTCTGCAACCAGCGCGGATGGGCAACGCGGATCACCGGATCATGCTCGAGCTCGGCCAGCAGCGCCTCGCCTTCACGCTGGGCGCGGCGCAGCACGGCATTGAGCAGACCCTTGGCCCAGGGCTTCTTCAGTTTGTCGACGCAGCCGACCGTCTCGCCGATCGCGGCGTGCGCGGGGATGCGGGTGTGCAGCAACTGGTAGAGGCCCACCAGCAGCAGCGCCTCGACGTCGCGATCGGCGGCCTTGAACGGTTTCTGCAGCAGCTTCTCGGCCAGCCCGGCCAGGCGCGGCTGCCAGCGTGCGGTGCCGAAGGCCAGCTCCTGGGTCAGGCCGCGATCGCGCGCGTCGACCTTGCCGAGCACCTCAGGCAGGCTGCTGCCCAGCGAGGCCTTGCCCGCAAGCACCGCGGCCAGCGCACGGGCCGCCGCCAGGCGCGGATTCATTGGCCGAGGCCCAGGCCGGCGGCGAACTGCTCGCGGCGGCTGTTGTACAGGTCGGCGAAGTCCAGCGGCTTGCCGCCGGGCAACTGCAGACGGGTCAGGCTCAGCGCGCCCTCGCCGCAGGCGACGGTCAGCCCGGTCTTGCTCGATTCGAGGATTCGTCCCGGCTCGCCCTGCCCGGCGCCCAAGCGTGCGGCGTGAATCTTCAGCGCCTCGCCGCCCAGCGTGCTGTGGCAGATCGGCCACGGATGAAAGGCGCGGACCAGCCGCTCCAGTTCGACGGCCGGGCGGCTCCAGTCGATGCGCGCCTCGTCCTTGCTCAGCTTGTGCGCATAGGTGGCGAGTGCATCATTCTGGGGCTCGGGTTGCAGCGTGCCGGCGGCCAGCGCTTCGACCGCTTGCACCACGGCTTGCGAGCCGAGTGCGGCGAGACGGTCGTGCAGCGTGCCGCCGGTATCCTCGGCCGTGATCGGCGTGCTGACCTTGAGCAGCATCGGGCCGGTATCCAGCCCCGCTTCCATCTGCATCACGGTCACGCCGGATTCGTCGTCACCGGCTTCGATCGCCCGCTGGATCGGCGCCGCGCCGCGCCAGCGCGGCAGCAGCGAGGCGTGGCTGTTGATGCAGCCCAGGCGCGGCAGGTCGAGCACCGCCTGCGGCAGGATCAGACCGTAGGCGACCACCACCATCAGATCGGCCTGCAGCGCGGCCAGCTCGGCCTGCGCCGCCGGGTCGCGCAGGGTTTGCGGCTGCATCACGGGAATGCCGTGCTGCATGGCGAGCTGCTTGACCGGGCTGGGCATCAGTTTCTGCCCGCGCCCGGCGGGGCGGTCCGGCTGGGTGTAGACGGCGACAATGTTGCGGCCGGCATCGAGCAGGGCCCGCAGATGGCGGGCGGCGAACTCCGGGGTACCGGCAAAAACGATGCGCATGGGCTGGGTCATGGGGGGCTCGCTAAGAAAAAAGGCCTGCCGCAGCAAGCCTTTCGGGGAACGGTGATCAAGCCTGCTGGCGGTGCAGCTTTTCCAGCTTCTTCTTGATCCGGTCGCGCTTGAGGCTGGACAGGTAGTCGACGAACAGCTTGCCGTTGAGGTGATCGCACTCGTGCTGGATGCACACCGCCAACAGGCCTTCGGCGATCAGCTCGTAGGGCTGGCCGTCGCGGTCCAGTGCCCTGACTTTGACCTTCTGCGGGCGATCGACATTCTCGTAGAAGCCGGGCACCGACAGGCAGCCTTCCTGATACTGGTCCAGCTCCTCGGTCAGCGCTTCGAACTCGGGATTGATGAACACCCGCGGCTCGCTGCGGTCCTCGGACAGGTCCATCACCACCACGCGCTTGTGCACGTTGACCTGCGTCGCGGCCAGGCCGATTCCCGGTGCCTCGTACATGGTCTCGAACATGTCGTCGATCAGCTGGCGGATGCCGTCATCGACCACTTTCACCGGTTTGGCGAGGGTGCGCAGGCGCGGATCGGGAAACTCAAGGATGTTCAGAATGGCCATATGCGTTTGTGATGCACTTATGGAATAAAGTCAAAAGCCGCTGCTAAGATGCCCGGCAGCTCGGAAACCGGCTTCACGCCGCATTCCACAAGGGTTGCGCGGCGCTAGGGCGCTTCAGGCGAAGGCACATCATAAAGGGATTCACCACATGAGGAAATCACTACTCGCCCTGCTGCTGGTAGCGCTGGGCGGTATCGCCCAGGCCGCGGTACAGCTCAAGGACGACCATCCGCAGCGCTACACCGTGGTGAAGGGTGACACCCTGTGGGGCATCTCCGGGCGCTTCCTCAAGGAACCCTGGAAATGGCCGGAACTCTGGCACGCCAACCCGCAGATCGAGAACCCGCATCTGATCTATCCCGGCGACAGTCTGAGCCTGGTCTACATCGACGGCCAGCCGCGGCTGGTGCTCAACCGCGGCGCCTCGCGCGGCACCATCAAACTGTCGCCGACGGTGCGCACCACGCCGATGGCCGACGCCATCCCGACCATTCCGCTGGAGGCGATCAACAGCTTCCTGCTGAGCAACCGCATCGTCGACAGCGAAGAACAGTTCAAGGGCGCGCCGTACATCGTCGCCGGCAACGCCGAGCGCGTGGTCAGCGGTGCCGGTGACCGCGTCTACGGACGCGGCGCGTTCGCCGAGGACATCCCGGTGTACGGCATCTTCCGCCAGGGCAAGAGCTACACCGATCCGGACAGCGGCGAGTTCCTCGGCATCAACGCCGACGACGTCGGCACCGCCGAAATTGTCGAGCGCGAAGGTGACATCGCCACCCTGCAGCTCAGCCGCACCAGCCAGGAAGTGCGCCTCGGCGACCGGCTGTTCGCCAGCGAGGAGCGTTCGGTGAATTCCACCTTCCTGCCCAGCGCGCCGGCCAGCGAAGTCAATGGACTGATCATCGACGTCCCGCGCGGCGTGACGCAGATCGGCCAGTTCGACGTGGTGACGCTGAACAAGGGCCGCCGTGACGGCCTGCAGGACGGCAACGTACTGGCCGTGTACAAGACCGGCGAAACCGTGCGCGACCGGGTGACCGGCGAGAACGTGAAGATTCCCGACGAGCGCTCCGGCCTGCTGATGATCTTCCGCACCTACGAGAAGCTCAGCTACGGCCTGGTGCTGCAGGCCACCCGCTCGCTGGCGGTGCGCGACAAGGTCCGCAACCCCTGAAGTCACAAGCCCCGCCGATGCGGGGCTTGTTCTATCCGCCACCGAAGAACACCGCACGGACGCGGTGTGCTGAGCAAGGAGTGCTCGCCCATGTCATCCCTCTCGCCTGCCGAACTCGACGCCCGTCTACGCCTGCACCTGCTGCCCGAACTGGGACCGCGGCGCTGGCAGCGCCTGCTCGGTGCCTTCGCCGATGCCGCTTCGGCGCTGAGTGCGCCGGCCAGCGCCTGGCGTTCGCTGGGGTTGCCGGCCGGCTGTGCCGAAGCGCGGCGCAGCGCTGCAGTGCGCGAGCGCGCCAGTGCCGCGCTGGCCTGGCTCGAGCAACCGGACCATCACCTGCTGTGCTGGGACGATCCGAACTACCCGGCGCTGCTCGGCGAACTGACCGATGCGCCGCCGCTGCTGTTCGTCGCCGGCGATCCGGCCCTGCTCGAACAGCCGCAGCTGGCGATGGTCGGCAGCCGCCGCGCGTCGCGACCGGGGCTGGACAATGCCCGGGCGTTTGCGCGCAGCCTGGCCGGCGGCGGTTTCGTGATCACCAGCGGACTGGCGCTGGGTATCGATGGTGCCGCGCATCAGGGCGCGCTGGATGCGGGCGGCAGGACCGTCGCCGTGCTCGGTACCGGCCTGCAGCGGCTCTATCCGCAACGCCATCTGCGGCTGGCCGAAGCCATCGTCGCGGGCGGTGGTGCGCTGGTGTCCGAGCTGCCGCTGGATTGTCCGCCGCAGGCCGGCAACTTCCCGCGGCGCAACAGGATCATCAGCGGCCTGGCGCTCGGCGTGCTGGTGATCGAGGCGAGCCCGTCGAGCGGTTCGCTGATCACCGCACGCCTGGCGGCGGAGCAGGGTCGCGAGGTCTACGCCATACCGGGCTCGATCCATCATCCGGGCGCGCGCGGTTGCCACCAGCTGATCCGCCAGGGTGCGACGCTGGTGGAAAGCGTCGAGGACGTGCTCGAAGGCCTGCGTGGCTGGCGGCAGCTGGCAACGGCCGACCTGCCGGCGGCCGCGCCGCCGACGCATCCGCTGCTTGCCGCGCTGCTTGCCGCACCGATGACCAGCGAGGCGCTGGCGGCAGACGCACAGCTGCCGCTGGCGCAGTTGCTGGCCCAGCTCACCGAGCTCGAGCTGGACGGCCTGGTTGCCAACGAGAACGGGCTCTGGTGCGCGCGCCAACCTTGAGCTTCAGGTGATTTTCCCGTGGGCTTGGGTACACTGCCGCGGTCTTTTGCGTGGAGGTCGCCATGATCGGCAGTTGGCGTATACAGCAGGTCGCCCGGGTAGTACGGGCCGGTGGCGTGATCGCCTATCCGACCGAGGCCGTCTGGGGGCTGGGTTGCGATCCGTGGGCTGCGGCCGCCGTCCAGCGGCTGCTGGAGCTGAAGATGCGCCCGATGGAGAAAGGCCTGATCCTGGTCGCCGCGCACATCGACCAGTTCGACTTCCTCCTCGATGATCTGCCCGAGCGCTGGCTCGATCGCCTCGCCGGCACCTGGCCGGGGCCGAATACCTGGCTGGTGCCACACCGTGAACGGCTGCCGGAGTGGATCACCGGCCAGCACGACAGCGTGGCGCTGCGGGTCAGCGCGCATCCGCTGGTGGCGCGGCTCTGCGCGCTGACCGGGCCGCTGGTGTCGACCTCGGCCAACCCTGCCGGGCGCCCGGCGGCGCGCTCACGGCTGCGGGTAGAGCAGTACTTCCCCGGCCAGCTGGATGCGGTACTCAACGGCTCGCTGGGCGGCCGGCGTAATCCGAGCACGATCCGCGACGTGCGCAGCGGCGAGGTGATCCGCGCGAGTTAGTAGCCGCTCATCGTTCCCCGACCTGAAGCGCCCGCGCGCTGCGCCGTTACGGCAGCAGGATGGTCGAGCCGGTGGTTTCCCGCGCGGCCAGGCGGCGCTGGGCTTCGGCGGCGTCGCGCAGCGGATAGCGCTGACCGATCTCGATGTGGATCCGGCCGCTTTCGATCATCGCGAACAGCTCATCGGCCATCGCCTGCAGGCGTTCGGGCGTGTCGGCATAACCGGCGACCGTCGGCCGGGTGACGAACAGCGAGCCCTTCTGCGCCAGCACGCCGAGGTTCACCCCAGTGACGGCACCGGAGGCGTTGCCGAAGCTCACCAGCAACCCGCGCGGTGCGACGCAGTCCAGCGAGATTTCCCAGGTGTCCTTGCCCACCGAGTCGTAGACCACCGGGCACTTGCGCCCATCGGTCAGCTCCAGCACGCGCTGGACGACATCTTCCCGGCTGCGGTCGATGGTCGCCCAGGCGCCCAGCGCCCGCGCGCGCTCGGCCTTCTCGGCGGAGCCGACCACACCGATCAGCCGTACGCCCAGCGCCTTGGCCCACTGGCAGGCGAACGAGCCGACGCCACCGGCCGCGGCGTGGAACAGCACGGTATCGCCGGCCTGCAGCGGGTGGGTCTGGCGCAGCAGGTACTGGCAGGTCAGGCCCTTGAGCATCGCTGCGGCGGCCTCTTCGAAGCCGATCGAGTCCGGCAGCTTCACCAGATTCCCCGCCGGCAGCACATGGTGCTCGGCGTAAGCGCCCAGCGGGCCGGTGCCATAGGCGACGCGGTCGCCGGGCTGAAAGGCATTGACGCCCTCGCCCACCGCCTCGACCACCCCGGCGCCTTCGTTGCCTAGCCCCGAGGGCAGGCTCGGCGGTGCGTAGAGGCCGCTGCGGAAATAGGTGTCGATGAAGTTCAGACCAATGGCGTGATTGCGTACGCGGACTTCGCCCGGCCCCGGCTCGGCCGCCGGCACGTCGACCAGTTCGAGAACCTCGGGGCCGCCGTGCTGGCGGAATTGAATGCGCTGCGACATCTCAGGGCTCCTGCTGGGGATCAAAGAGGCTTATCCAACCTGCCGCGCCTGCTTTAGTCAATCGAGCGGATGCTATGCTTGCCGGCCCGATCCACGCCCCGACACCCCTGCGCCCGGCTCCGCCCGCGCGCGGTGCCGTCATTCGCAAGGTGATTCGTGAACGTCCGAACCGAAGCCGTCAAAGCCTATCTGCTCTCGTTGCAGGACCGCATCTGCGCCGCCCTGGAGGCCGAAGACGGCCGCGCGCACTTCGTCGAGGATGCCTGGACGCGGCCCGGCGGTGGCGGCGGTCGCACCCGGGTGATCGAGAATGGCGCGCTGATCGAGAAGGGTGGGGTCAACTTCTCCCACGTGTTCGGCAACGGCCTGCCGCCGTCGGCCAGCGCCCATCGGCCGGAGCTCGCCGGGCGCGGCTTCCAGGCGCTCGGCGTATCGCTGGTGATCCACCCGGAAAACCCCCACGTACCGACTTCGCATGCCAACGTGCGCTTCTTCATCGCCGAGAAGGAAGGCGAGGAGCCGGTCTGGTGGTTCGGCGGCGGGTTCGACCTGACGCCCTACTACGGCGTCGAGGAAGACTGCGTGCACTGGCACCGGGTCGCGCGCGACGCCTGCGCACCGTTCGGTGCCGACGTCTATCCGCGCTACAAGGAATGGTGTGACCGCTATTTCCACATCAAGCACCGCAACGAACCGCGCGGGGTCGGCGGGTTGTTCTTCGACGATCTCAACCAGTGGGACTTCGATACCTGCTTCGCCTTCCTGCGCGCGGTCGGCGATGCCTACCTGGAGGCCTATCTGCCGATCGTCCGCAAGCGCAAGGACACGCCCTACGGCGAGCGTCAGCGCGACTTCCAGGCCCTGCGCCGCGGCCGCTACGTCGAGTACAACCTGGTCTACGACCGCGGCACGCTGTTCGGCCTGCAATCGGGCGGGCGCACCGAATCGATCCTGATGTCGCTGCCGCCGCGGGTCAGCTGGGGCTACGACAAGCAGCCGCAGGCCGGTTCGGCCGAAGCGCGGTTGACCGAATACTTCCTCAAGGATCGCGACTGGCTGGCCGGGCGAGCCTGAGTGCAACGTGGCGGCGCAGCGCCCGTAAACAAAAATAACTCATTGATGTAGAAGGAATTCTGGATGGACCGCTACGGCGTCTTCGGCAACCCCATCGGCCACAGCAAGTCGCCGCAGATCCATGCCCTGTTCGCCGCGCAGACCGGCCAGGCGCTGCGTTACGACCCGCTGCTGGCGCCGCTGGAGGAGTTTCCGGCGTTTGCCCGGGCGTTCTTCGAGGACGGCCAGGGCGCCAACGTCACCGTGCCGTTCAAGGAACAGGCCTATCGCCTCGCCGACCAGCTGACCGAGCGCGCCCGCCGCGCCGGTGCGGTCAATACCCTGCAGAAGCTGGCCGACGGACGCCTGCTCGGTGACAACACCGATGGCGTCGGGCTGGTCAATGATCTGCGCAACGCCGGTGTCGAACTGGCCGGCCAGCGCATCCTGCTGCTTGGCGCCGGCGGTGCCGTGCGTGGCGTACTCGAACCGCTGCTGGCGCAGCGCCCCGCCGCCTTGCTGATCGCCAACCGCACCCCGGCCAAGGCCGAACAGCTGGCCGCCGAATTCGCCGAACTCGGGCCGATCTCCGCCTGCACCTTCGCCGAGGTGCCGACCCCGGTCGACCTGATCATCAACGGCACCTCGGCCAGCCTCGGCGGTGACGTGCCGCCACTGGCCGACGGGCTGATCGTTCCGGACCGAACCTTCTGCTACGACATGATGTACGCCGCCGCGCCGACGGCGTTCTGCCAGTGGGCGGCCGCGCGTGGCGCCCGGGTGCGCGACGGTCTCGGCATGCTGGTGGAACAGGCCGCCGCGGCGTTCGAGCTGTGGCGCGGCGTGCGCCCGGAAACCGCGCCGGTGCTCGCCGAACTGCGCCGCCAGCTCGAAGGCTGAGCGGTGCTCAGAGGCGGAACTGGATCTGCTGATGCAGGTGCTGCGGGCGCTCCAGCTCGTCGAGCATGCCGGCGGCGATGCGCCGCAGCTGCACGCGCGGATCGTTGCGCGGCAGCCCGGTGACGTCGCTCAGCTCATCGATGGACAGCTCCTCGCCCGCCGTGCCGGCGTCCACCAGCGTCCATTTCAGCGGGTGCGCGGCGATCAGCTTCAGCGCGGCTTCCAGTTCCGATTCCTCGGCATGCGCCGCGAAGTCGGCCACCAGCATCAGCCGCTCGACACCGGCCTCGGTCATGCCGTTGAGCAGTGTGTACACCGCCTGGTAGAGGTCCTGCGGCTGGCCGACGATGGCGGCGTCCGGGGCGCTGGGCACCGACGGGCTGTCGAACAGGCAGATCACCCCGTCCGTGCCGGCGATGCTGCGCGCCACGCTGGCGATGTCGAACAGATTGCCGGCCTTGGTGTGCAGCCCGGGACGCGCGGCGATCGAGTTGCAGTCGTTGAGCACGGCCACGGCTTCGTGCTGCCGGCTCAGCAGTTCGCAGAGCACGGCACTGCCCAGGCTGGAATGCGCTCCGTAGAGCGCGAACTTCAGGCGCGGCGTTTCGGCGTTGAGCATGGCGGCCATCCCTTAGCGACGAGTGACTAGATAGCCGATCACCGCGCAGGCACCGGCGGCCAGTGCCACCGTGGTCCACGGATGCGCGCGGGCGCAGTCCCTGGCGACGCGGCCGGCATCGCGGGTGCGCCGCGACAGGTCGGCGCAGTGTTCGTCGAAGTGGGCGTCGTGCCAGAGCGTTTCGGCGCGCGCGCGCAGATCCTGCAGGCCATGTCGGGAGCCGCGCGCGGCCTCGTGCTTGAGTTCGTCCAGCGCGCGCATGAGGGTATCGATCTCGTGCTGGACTTCGGCGCGGGTGGTGGGTGTGTGGCTGAATCGCGACATGTGAGGCCTCCCCTGCAATCGATGTGAGCAAATTTGGACTCTGCGCCCTTGCAAAAGTGCCACTACGCCAAGGGCTGGAGCGGCGCGATTGGGCTGGCCGCGCTACGCTCAGGATAGTCGATGCTTGCGGCCCCCGACGTGGCGCATGCGAAAGCTGCGGCAGGCCTGGGGTGCGCATATACTGCGCGCCGCGTCTGTCGTTGCGGCGCGTCCCGTTTCCGAACCTTTCCCGTGGGTGAAATCCGTGAAGCTACGTCAATCGTTCCTGGGGCTGCTGCTGGGATGCGGCGGTATCGTGCTGGCCACGCTGGCCTGCGCCGCGCCCAAGGGCCAGCAGGAACTGGCATCCGGCAGCGCCCTGCTGGTCGACCTGCGGACCAGCGAAGTGCTCTATTCGAGCAATCCCGACCTGGTGGTGCCGATCGCCTCGGTGACCAAGCTGATGACCGCGATGGTGGCACTCGACGCCAAACTGCCGCTGGACCAGGTGCTGCCGGTCACCATTCGCGAGGTGGCCGAGATGCGCGGGGTGTATTCGCGGGTGCGCCTGGGCAGCGAGATCAGCCGGCGCAACCTGCTGCTGCTGACCCTGATGTCCTCCGAGAACCGCGCGGCGGCCAGCCTGGCGCACCATTACCCGGGCGGCTACGGCGCCTTCATCCAGGCGATGAATGCCAAGGCGCGGGCGCTGGGCATGAGCAGCACGCGCTACGTCGAGCCGACCGGGCTGTCCGAGCGCAACGTCTCCAGCGCCAGCGATCTGGTCAAGCTGATCCGCGCCAGCCAGCAGTACCCGCTGATCGAGCAGTTCAGCACCACCACCGAGAAGACCGTGGCGTTCCGCAAGCCGAGCTACACCCTCGGTTTTCGCAACACCAACGCGCTGGTGCGCAAACCCAACTGGGACATCCAGCTGACCAAGACCGGCTTCACCAACGCCGCCGGTCATTGTCTGGTGATGCGTACCACCATGAACCGGCGTCCGGTGGCCTTCGTGGTGCTGGATGCGTTCGGCAAGTACACCCACATGGCCGATGCCAACCGGCTGAAGAAGTGGGTCGAGACTGGCGCCATCACGCCGGTTCCGGCGGCGGCGCTGGCCTACAAGCAGCAGAAGATGGCCCAGCGCAAACAGTTGCTGCAGGCTGCGCAATAGCGGCCCGGGAAATGAAAAAACGCCGCGATGCGGCGTTTTTTTATGGCTTAAGACTCAGAGCGCGGCGAACCGCTGGACGAACAGGAAGAACACCAGCAACACGCTGTTGATGGCCCAGGCGGCGGTCAGCAGCCGCGCCATGTCGCCGTACAGCTTGTTGCGCACGTTGTCGGCGCACAGCCAGATTTCCATGATGATCCACGCGGTATAACCGAGGATTAGCCCGAACATCAGCAGGTTGGTCGCCAGCGAGGCGCCGTTGAAGTAGGCGAACAGCGCCATGCCCCAGAGAACATGGCTGGGGATCACGCCATAGAGCCAGAACACCACGCCCAGCGGGCGCTTGATCAGCAGGGAAGCCAGTGGAGATGAAGATTTCATGGCTGCGATCCTTATTCCAGAGAGCTCGGCCGTCATCCGCAGGACGCTGCGGGTGGCGCTGACGAGGCGGCTCGTGAAACGCCGCGCTCGATTGCACTCTAGCCCCGCCCCTGTTGCGACGCAATGCCGCACCTGGCGACGATCATGTGCGAATTTCTTGCGTTTGCGCAATTCTATTAATTGATATTAGTTCTTAAGATCGCTCGCATTCCTTCCTGGTGGATCATCCATGCGCCGTAGCCGTACGACAGCCCGGATCGCCCTTGCGGCCATGCTCCTGCATGTGCTGGCGATGGCCTTCGCCGGTGGTTTGGCGGCCGAGACCAGGCGCCTGCTCGGCTGGGGTGGCTACTGCCCGCTGGCGCAGCCGCTCGAACATGCCGGCCATGCGGTGCTGGCGGCCGATGCCGGGGATGACTCCGGCCCGGCCGCGCACCACGCCGGCATGCCGCAGTGCTGCTGCGGCGCCGGTTTCGCCGGGCTCGCCGCGCTGCCCAGCGCCACGCCGCCGCTGCCCGATCCGCGTGCCCTGGTGCGGGTGCGCCTGCCCGCCGAGCCCGCACTGCTGCCAGCACCGCGCCAGCAATGGCCGGCGCTCAATCCCCGCGCCTCACCCAGCGCCTGAAGCGGGCCGTCCGGCCCTTTCGATATCGAACCGTACCGACAGCGCGGCAGCGACCGCGCGCCGGTGCCCGATCGCCCTGCGCCTGTGCCGTCGGGCAACGAATCCGCTTCAAGGATAAACCGCGATGCCATTTTCCCTGCGCGCCCCGCGCCGCTCCACTCTGCCCTGCGTGCTGGCCGGCTCGGCCCTGCTGACGCTCTGCGCGACGGCGCACGCCGACAGCCGCGCCGATTCCGCCCTCAGCCTGGGCACCACCACGGTCACCGCCGACAGCAGCGGCCCGCTGCAGACCAGCAGCGTCATCAGCTCGGTCGACCTGCTCGGCGGCGACATCCTCGAACAGCAGCCGGTGCTCTACAGCTGGGAGCTGTTCCGCCGCGCGCCGGGGGTGATGCTCACCGAATTCGGCCAGGGCACGACCTCGGGCAAGCTGTCGTTCCGCGGCTTCAATGGCGAGGGCGAGGTCAACGCGGTCAAGCTGCTGATCGACGGCATCCCCAGCAACAGCAACGATGGCAACATGCCCTACCTGGACATGCTGTTCCCGCTGGAAATCGACGGCATCGAGGTGGTGCGCGGCACCAACGATCCGCGCTATGGCCTGTACAACATCGCCGGCAACGTCACCGTGCATTCGCGTACCGGCGGCGATTACGGTAAGGCGCGGCTGCGCTACGGCAGCTACGACACCCAGGAACTGCAAGTGGCCAAGGGCATCGAGGGCAGCAACTGGACGCAGAATTACTTCATCGGCCAGCAGAAGAGCGGCGGCTATCGCGATCACGCCGATGCCGAGCGCACCAGCCTGTCCGGCAAGTGGTTCTACCAGCCGGACTCCGGTGCCTGGCGCCTGGGCCTGATTGCCCGCCACTACGAGGCCGATGCCAACGAGCCGGGCTACCTGTCACGCGAGGATGCGCGCCATTCGCCGCGCGAGTCCTACGCGCTGTCGGCCACCGACATGGGCGAGCGCGAGATGAACCAGCTCAGCCTGCATCTGGACAGCGAGCTGGCCGCCGATCTGTCGTGGGCCACCAAGGTTTGGCTCAACACCCTGGACGACGACCGCTGGGTACGCTTCTCGCAATCGGCGCCGCAGCAGCAGCGCACCACCGAGGAACGCCACTACGGCGCGCGCAGCTCGCTGACCTACCGCCCGCAGGTGGCCTGGCTGTATGACTTCTCCCTCGAAGGCGGGCTCGACACCGAGCAGCAGCGCAACCGCAGCGAGCGCTACACCAGCGTTGAACGCGAGCCGGTGGCGCAGACCCGCGACCAGCGCTTCGACTACGACAGCTACGGCGCCTACCTGCAGGCGGTGATTCAGCCGCTGGAGTCGCTGAAGATCATCCCGGCCTTTCGCGTCGATCGCATCGAGGGTGACTACACCGACGAGCTGACCGGCAACGACTACGCGGTCAACGACTACGGCAGCATCGAGCAGCCGAAGATCAGCCTGGTCTACACCCCGATGAAGGCGCTCAGCCTGTACGGCAACTGGGGCCGGACCTTCCAGATCGGCACCGGCGCCGCGGCCTACAAGGTGCCGCCGCGCACCGCCGACCTGTCGCCGTCGATCAACGACGGCTGGGAAACCGGCCTCAAGTTCAACCCGACGCCCTGGCTCGACGGTCGCATCGCCTACTGGGAGCAGGTGGCCTCCGACGAGGTGCGCCGCCGGCTCAACGACCCCAGCGGCGAATCGGAAAACCTCGGCCAGACGCGGCGCTGGGGTTATGACGCGCAGCTCAACCTCTACCCGAGCGCGGAGCTGAGCCTGTGGCTGGCGCACTCCTGGCAGTTCTCCGAAATCGAGAAGGCTGACCCCAGCCTGCCGGCCAGCCAGGGCCAGGAGATCGACCATGTGCCGCAGCGCCTGTACTCGGCCGGCAGCACCTACCAGGCGACGCCGGACCTGCAGCTCAGCGCCTGGCTCAACGGCCAGACCGACTACTACCTCGAGCGCGAAAACACCCAGGGCACCTACGGCGGCTATGTGCTGTTCAACCTCGGCGCCAGCTACCAGCTGACCGAGCAGCTGGCCGTCGACCTGCAGCTGAAGAACCTCACCGACCGCTACTACGAGTACGTCTGGTACGACGGCGTGCAGTCGCTGCACGCGCCGGGTGACGGCCGCGCGCTGTACGCCGCCGTGACCCTGGACTTCTGAGCGGCATGAAGCGCTACCTGTTCCTGGCGCACCGCTGGCTCGGCATCGTCTTCGGCGTGTTCGTGCTGCTGTGGATCGTCAGCGGCGTGGTGATGCTCTACGTCGGCTATCCCAAGCTGACCAGCGGCGAGCACCTGGCGCGGCTGGCACCGCTGACCGGCGATTGCTGCGTCGCGCCGGCTGTGGCGCTGGCGGCCGCGGGTGGTGCGCGCCCGGCGAGCCGTCTGCGCCTGACCAGCGCCGGCGGCTCGCCGCGTTACCTGCTCGATCATGGCGAGGGTCCGCTGGTCGCGGTCGATGCACGCAGTGGTCGACGCCTCGAGCGGATCGGTCCGGCCGAGGCACTGACCAGCGCGCGGCAGTTCGCCGGTGGCGCCGCGGTTCGCCTCATCGACCTGATCGAGGAGGACGCCTGGACGCGCAACCACGCGCTGGCGCGCGAGCGACCGCTGTATCGCGTGCAGAGCGCGGATGCCGAAGGCCGTCTGCTCTACGTCTCCAGCCAGACCGGGCTGGTGGTACGCGATGCGACCGCGCGGGAACGTGCCTGGAACTACCTGGGCGCCTGGCTGCACTGGCTGTATCCGCTGCGCGAGGTGCTGCCCAAGGCGGCGTGGGCTGTGGCGCTGGTCTACGGCGCGCTGCTGGCGGGGCTGATGGTGCTGCTCGGGCTGCTGATCGGCGTGTTGCGCTGGCGCTTCGCCGGTCGCTACCGCAACGGCTCGCGCTCGCCCTACCCTGGCGGTGCCGGCCGCGTGCATCACCTCGGCGGCCTGCTTGGCGGCGGCGTGCTGCTGGTCTGGCTGCTCAGCGGCATGCTGTCGATGGAACCCTGGGGGCTGTTCCAGAACCGGTCGGGCATCAATGCCGGGGCGCTGGCGGGCGCGCCGCTGGCGGCCGGCGCCCTGACCGACGACCTGCGCGCCAGCCTGCAGCGCCTGCGCGAGGTCGGCATCGAGGCGGTCGAGCTGGACTGGTACATGCTCGCCGGCAAGCCGTATCTGCTCGGCCGCGATGCCCGCGGCGCAACGCGCGTACTGGCGCTGGGCGACGCCGCAGCGGCGCGCCTGCGCCTGCCGCGCGCCGAGCTGGAGCGCGCCGTGCAGCAGGCCTGGCCCGAGCAGGCGCCACAGTTCGACTGGCTCGAGCAGGCCGACCGGCACTACTACGCGCGCAGCGAACCCAGCCTCTACAGCGACCTGCCGCGGCGCCTGCCGGTGCTGCGCGTGCGCTTCGACGATCCGGCCGCGACTTGGCTGCACATCGATCCTTACAGTGGCACGGTGATCGAGCAGCTCGACGAGCGCCGGCGTGCGGTGCGCTGGGTGTTCAAGCTGCTGCACAGCTGGGACTGGCTGCCGCTGCTGCAGCGTCCGTGGCTGCGCGACGGCCTGCTGCTGGCGGGCAGCGCCGGGGTGCTGCTGCTCGGCGCCAGCGGCGTGCTGCTCGGCTGGCGGCGGCTGCGGCGCAAGTCGGTCAGGGCCAGGCGGCCGGCAGTCTGAGCGGCCCTTCGCGCGCCGACGCCGCGCCGCTATAGTGCGCGGCGCCGATCGCCTCCCCTCTGCGAGAACCACCGTGCCGCTCAAGCCCTTCCTCCGCCTGACCCGGGGCCTGTTCACGCTGCTGGCGCTGGGCAGCGCCGCCGCTGTGGCGCAGACCAGCTGCCCGTCAGGCGAGCAGTCGCTCTGCCTGGGCGGCAACTGCTTCTGCGTGCCCGGCGCGGCCACCGATGCCCAGGTGGTGCTCGAGCGCGTGCAGCAGATGAGCGCGGTGGCGCTGCAGAGCTGGATCCAGCAGTCGCGCGACCAGCTGATCGGCGTCGGCGCCGAGCCGATCCCGCTGCACCTGCGCCTGCAACTGGAGCCCTACTTCGACCTGGCGGTGCTGGAGACGGCGCGTTTTCGCGTCGGCGATCAGGTCGCGCTGGATGCCGGCAACGCGCTGCTGCGCAACCCGGACGTCAATGCGGTCACCCTGATCGACGTCATCGTGTTCCGCCGCCCGGCGGACGCGCAGGGCAACCTTGCGCTGTGGGCGCATGAGCTCAAGCACGTCGAACAGTATCTGGACTGGGGCGTGGCCGAGTTCGCGCGGCGCTACACGCAGGATCACCGCGCCGTGGAAAGCCCCGCCTACGCGCTGGAGCGCGAGGTGGAGCAGGCGCTGCGCCAGGCTGAGGCGCAACCCTGAGCGAGCCGAGCGGGTGCGGTCGGCGCCGTTGGTTTCGCGATGGGTTACTGGTGGGCTGAAGCCCACCCTACGTCCCGGCTGCCCCCCTGTAGGGTGGGCTTCAGCCCACCATAACCCCAGCGGGAAAACGAAAAACCCCGCCGCGGCGGGGTTTTCGGTCACAGCGGCGACATTCAGAACGCCGGCACCACCGCGCCCTTGTACTTCTCCTCGATGAACTGGCGCACTTCCTCGCTGTGCAGCGCGGCGGCCAGTTTCTGCATGGCGGCGCTGTCCTTGTTGTCCGGACGGGCGACCAGGATGTTCACGTACGGCGAGTCGCTGCCCTCGATCACCAGCGCATCCTCGGTCGGGTTGAGCTTGGCTTCCAGCGCGTAGTTGGTGTTGATCAGCGCCAGGTCGACCTGGGTCAGCACGCGCGGCAGGGTCGCGGCTTCCAGCTCACGCACCTTGATGTGCTTGGGGTTTTCGGCGATGTCCTTCGGCGTGGCGGTGATGCCGGCGCCGTCCTTGAGGGTGATCACCCCGGCCTTGGCCAGCAGCAGCAGCGCGCGACCGCCGTTGGTGGCGTCGTTGGGAATCACCACGGTGGCGCCGTCGGGCAGTTCTTCCAGCGACTTGAGCTTGCTGGAATAGGCGCCGAACGGCTCGATGTGCACGCCGGCGACGCTGACCAGCTCGGTGCCCTTGCCCTTGTTGAACTCATCCAGGTACGGCTGGTGCTGGAAGAAGTTGGCGTCCAGGCGCTTCTCGGCGACCTGGATGTTCGGCTGCACGTAGTCGGTGAAGACCTTGATCTCCAGCTCCACGCCCTGCTCGGCCAGCTTGGGTTTGACGAACTCGAGGATCTCGGCGTGCGGCACCGCGGTGGCGGCGACGTTCAGTTCTTCGGCCGCCTGCGCGGAGAAGGCGGCGACGGTGGCCAGGGCGGCAATCAGTTTCTTCATCGTTCGGTTCCTTGGATGGAGCGGCGTGCGAGGGTTCGCGCGCCCTGGGTTCATTTGCGGGAGAAGTGGGTCACCAGCTTGTCACCGGCGCTCTGCAGCAGCTGCACCAGCACCAGCAGCAGGACCACGGTGACCACCATCACGTCGGTCTGGAAGCGCTGGTAGCCGAAGCGGATCGCCAGGTCGCCGAGGCCGCCGGCGCCCACCACGCCGGCCATTGCGGTGTAGGACACCAGGGTGATGGCGGTGACGGTGGTTGCCGCGATGATGCCCGGCCGCGCCTCCGGCAGCAATGCGCTGAAGATGATCTGCCGGGTGCTCGCGCCCATCGCCTGGGTCGCCTCGATGATGCCGCGATCCACCTCGCGCAACGCGGTCTCCACCAGCCGCGCGAAGAACGGCGCGGCGCCGACCACCAGCGGCGGAATCGCCCCGGCCACGCCCAGCGAGGTGCCGGTGAGCAGCACGGTGAAGGGGATCATCACGATCAGCAGGATGATGAACGGCAGCGAGCGCAGCACGTTGACCACCAACGACAGCGCGGCATACAGCGGGCCGTTCTCGAACAGCTGACGCGGGCCGCTGAAGAACAGCAGCACGCCCAGCGGCAGGCCGAGCAGGATGGTGAACAGCAGCGAGCCGCCGAGCATCAGCAGGGTGTCCAGCGTGGCCTGCCAGATGTCGTACCAGTCGACGTTGGTGAACAGGGAACCGAAAAGGGCGTCCATCAGCGCAGTACCTCCACGTGGACGTCGGCGCGGTCGAAGCGCGCCAGCGCGGCCTCGAGATCACCGCCGCTGAGCGCCAGGGTCAGCTGGCCGTAGGGCGTGTCCTTGATGCGGTCGATACGCCCGCAGAGGATCGAGAAGTCCACCCCGGTCTCGCGCGCCACCGTGCCCAGCAGCGGCTGATAGGTGCCCTCGCCCTGGAAGGTTAGGCGCAGGATGCGCCCCGGCACGTGGGCGAAGTCGTCGTGCTGCTCGCCTTCATCCACGGCTTCGTCTTCCAGCACGAAGCGCTGGGTGGTCGCGTGCTGCGGGTGGAGGAACACGTCGGTCACCGCCCCCTGCTCGACGATCGCCCCGCCATCCATCACCGCCACGCGGTCGCAGACGCGGCGGATCACGTCCATCTCGTGGGTGATCAGCACGATGGTCAGTTGCAGCTCGCGGTTGATCTCGGCCAGCAGTTGCAGCACCTGCGCGGTGGTCTGCGGATCGAGCGCGCTGGTGGCCTCGTCGCAGAGCAGGATGCTCGGCTCGGTGGCCAGCGCGCGAGCGATGCCGACGCGCTGCTTCTGCCCGCCGGAGAGCTGCGCCGGGTATTTGCGCGCGTGGTCCGCGAGGCCGACGCGCTCGAGCAGCGCGGCGACGCGGCGCTCGATATCGGCCTTCGAATAGCTGCCGGCCAGGCGCAGCGGCATGGCGACGTTGTCGGCCACGGTCTTGGACATCAGCAGGTTGAAGTGCTGGAAGATCATCCCGACGCGCTGGCGGAAGCGCCGCAGGCCGTCGGCGTCCAGCGCGGTGACGTCCTCGCCGTTGACCAGGATGCGCCCGCCGGACGGTTCCTCCAGGCGGTTGATCAGGCGCAGCAGGGTGCTCTTGCCGGCGCCGGAATGGCCGATCAGGCCGAATACCTCGCCGGACTCGATCGTCAGATCGATCGGCCGCAACGCGGCGACATCGCGCCCGGCGACCTTGTAGGTTTTATGGACTTGCTGGAATTCGATCACGGGCGAACCTTGTGGGTACGGTCGTTTGGTGCCGGGATTTGCGGCGAAAGGCGGGCATTCTACCCGTTCGGCGGTGACGTCGCTCGCCTGTGCCGAGCGTCCCGCGTGGAAAAGCGCTGCGCGGGTTTTCCAGCCTGCGCGCGCGGCGTTCAGGAGCTTGCCAGCTCGCGCCAGTGCAGGAACAGCCGCAGGTCGAACTCGATCTGCGCGTAGCCCGGCAGCATGTGTTCGCAGAGCTTGTAGAAGGCGCGGTTGTGCTCGCTTTCGCGCAGGTGGGCGAGTTCGTGCACCACGATCATCTGCAGGAACTCCGGCGCCGCCTCGCGGAACAGCGCGGCGACGCGGATTTCCTTCTTCGCCTTGAGCCTGCCGCCCTGCACCCGCGACACCGCGGTATGCAGGCCCAGCGCGCGGTGGGTCAGGTCCAGGCGGTTGTCGTAGAGCACCTTGTCGATTGGCGGCGCGCTTTTCAGATGCTCCTGCTTGAGCTGCTGCACGTAGCCGTACAGCGCCTTGTCGCTCTGCACCTCGTGCCGCCCCGGATAGCGCCGCGAGAGGTAGTCGCCCAGGCGCTGCTCGGCGATCAGCTGGCGCACCTGGGCCAGCAACGGCTCGGGGTAGCCGCGCAGGTACTTGATATCGGTCATGCGCGCTTCGGCCAGGCGAAGCTGAGCAGGAACAGCGCGGCGGCGCTGACCACGATCGACGGGCCGGCGGGGGTGTCCTCGTACCAGGACAGCGTCAGCCCCAGGCACACCGCGACGATGCCCAGCACGCTCGCACCCAGCGCCATCTGCTCCGGCGTGCGCGCATGGCGCTGCGCCGCGGCGGCGGGGATGATCAGCAGGGAGGTGATCAGCAGCACGCCGACGATCTTCATCGCCACGGCGATCACCACGGCGATCAGCAGCATCAGCGCCAGACGGATCGCCGCCACCGGCAGGCCTTCGACGCGCGCCAGCTCCTCGTGCACGGTGATCGCCAGCAGCGGCCGCCACAGCGGAATCAGCATCAGCAGCACCAGCGCGCTGCCGCCGACGATCCACAGCAGATCGCTCGGCCCGACCGCGAGCAGGTCGCCGAACAGGTAGCCCATCAGGTCGATGCGCACGTCGTCCATGAAGCTCAGCGACACCAGCCCCAGCGACAGCGTGCTGTGCGCGAGAATGCCGAGCAGCGTGTCGGAGGCCAGTGGCTGGCGCTGTTGCAGGGTGACCAGCAGCAGGGCGAGCAGCACGCAGCCGACGGTCACCGCCAGGGTCAGGTTGACGTCGAGCATCAGCCCGAGGGCGACGCCGAACAGCGCGGCGTGGGACAGGGTGTCGCCGAAATAGGCCATGCGCCGCCAGACGACGAAGGAGCCGAGCGGGCCGGCGACCAGCGCCAGGGCGAGCCCGGCGAGCAGGGCGTTGAGAAGGAAGTCAGGCATCTGGGGCTCTGTCTAGTGCTTGCAGTTCGGGCCGTGGACGTGGGGTTTGCCGGTCACCACGCTGCCGTGCAGGTCGTGGCGATGGTCGTGCTGGTGGTGGTAGATCGCCAGGCTGCGGGCGTCCTGGCCGAACAGCTCGACGAACGCCGGGTCGGTGCTGACCTGCTCCGGATGGCCGGAACAGCAGACGTGGCGGTTCAGGCAGACCACCTGGTCGGTGGCGCTCATCACCAGGTGCAGGTCGTGCGAGACCATCAGCACGCCACAGCCGTGGCGGTCGCGCAGGCGACCGATCAGCCGGTACAGTTCGGCCTGCCCGGCGACGTCGACGCCCTGCACCGGCTCGTCGAGCACCAGCAGCTCCGGCTCGCGCAGCAGGGCGCGGGCCAGCAGCACGCGCTGCAGCTCGCCGCCGGAAATCTTCTGCAGCGGGCTGTCGATCACCTGTTCGGCGCCCACCTCGCCCAGCGCCGCCAGCGCGCGAGCACGATCCACGCCCGGCACCAGACGCAGGAAACGCAGCACCGACAGCGGCAGCGTGGCATCGACATGCAGCTTCTGCGGCATGTAGCCGACGCGCAGCTTCGACTTGCGCCAGACCTCGCCGCGCGTGGGCCTGAGCAGGCCGAGCACGACGCGCACCAGGGTGGTCTTGCCGGCGCCGTTGGGGCCGATCAGGGTGACGATCTCGCCGCGATGCACCTGCAGTTGTGCGCCTTCGAGCACGTCCTGGCCGGCGAAGCGCACATGGATATCGTCCAGCCGCAGCAGCGAATCGCTCATGCCGCGCTCCGGCACGGCGTGCACAGCCCGACCACTTCGACGGTCTGGCCTTCGACGGCGAAACCGACAGTGCGCGCCGCGGCCTCGATGGCCTCGCCGATGGCCGGTTGCTCCAGCTCGATGGCGGTGTGGCAGCGGCGGCAGATGAGGAACTGGCCCTGGTGCGGATGCTCCGGATGGATGCAGCCGATGAAGGCGTTGAGCGAGGCGATGCGGTGTACCAGGCCGTTTTCCAGGAGGAAATCCAGCGCGCGGTAGACGGTCGGCGGGGCGGCGCGGCGGCCGTCCTGCTCGCTCAGCACGGCGAGGATGTCGTAGGCGCCGAGCGGCCGGTGGCTCTGCCAGACCAGCTCCAGCACGCGCCGGCGCAGAGCGGTCAGGCGCACGCCCAGGCGCGCGCAGAGCGCATCGGCTTCGGCCAGCGCGTGGCTGACGCAATGGTCGTGGTCGTGGGGCGTGCAGGCCAGCGGAGTCTTGGACATGGGCGGCGACGTTCTGATGGAGAGACGTTATTATGTACCATTTCCATCCTCCAGAGTGATAACCCGTGAAGCGTCTTTTCTCTCTCCCGCTGCTTGCCGCGCTGCTTGTGGGCAGCGCCGGCGCCCAGGCCGAGATTCGTGTGCTGACCAGCATCAAGCCGCTGCAGCTGATCGCAGCGGCGGTGCAGGACGGCGCCGGCACGCCCGACGTGCTGCTGCCGGCCAGCGCCTCGGTGCATCATTACGCGCTGCGCCCGTCCGACGTACGGCGCATCCGCGAGGCCGAGCTGTTCTACTGGATCGGCCCGGAACTGGAGACCTTCCTGCCGGCGGTGCTGGACGGGCGTAGTGGCGCGACGCTGGCGGTGCAGCAGCTGCCGGGGCTGACGCTGCGGCACTTCGGTGATGCGCCGGCCAGCGAAGAGACCGAGGAGCATGACGAGCACGACGAGCACGGGCACGACGAGCATGCGCAAGAGGCTGCCGCGCACGACGAAGACGAGCACGACCACGACCATCGCCTCGGCAGCCTCGACGCCCACCTGTGGCTGCTGCCGGCCAATGCGCGGGTGATCGCCGAACGCATGGCCAGCGATTTCGCCGCCGCCGACCCGGCCAACGCGGCGCGCTATCAGGCCAACAGCGTGGCCTTCGCGCAGCGCCTCGAGGCGCTCGACGGTCGCCTCGGCCAGCGCTTCGCCGGCCTGCGGGACAAGCCATTCTTCGTCTTCCACGAAGCCTACGACTACTTCGAAGCCGCCTACGGCCTGCGTC
This sequence comes from Stutzerimonas stutzeri TS44, assembly GCA_000263395.1. Lineage (GTDB taxonomy): Bacteria > Pseudomonadota > Gammaproteobacteria > Pseudomonadales > Pseudomonadaceae > Stutzerimonas > Stutzerimonas stutzeri_C. The sequence goes on along the minus strand of AJXE01000001.1, from coordinate 425,908 downwards.
ATGCCGGCGCCTTCAGCGCCGGCGGCGAGGCGCAGCCGGGTGCCCGGCATGTCGCGACGATGCGCGAACGCTTGCAGCAGGCCGGGCCGAGCTGCGTGTTCAGCGAGCCACCGTCCCGCCCGCGCCTGGCCGAAACCCTGACCCGCAACCTGCCGGTGCGGATGGCCGAACTGGACGTGCTCGGCGTCAATCTGACGGTCGGCGCACGTGGCTACGAACAGCTCGTCGAGGGATTGGGCGACACCCTGGCCGACTGCCTGCAAGCGCTCTGACGGATCGTGACAGGCGCGCCGAAAACCTGCCTGCGCGCGGCTATCCGCGCAGCGGCAGGCGGCGTGCGTGGCCGATTCGGCGGACGCCAGCCGTCGGGAATTGCGCTGTTTTCATGTTGGCTCCCGCCCTCGATTGATATCCATCATGTGCGTCCGCCGCGCGCATGGCATAAGCTTCGCGATCTTTTTTATCCAATCGACGAAGGACGTGCAGCGCATGGCGAAGACGGGTGGGCCGGTCGCGGCAGAGAGCAACATCACCTCCAGCATCCCCCTGCAGGTGGCCTCCGAAGATATCTGGGCGCAGAAGTATCGCCTGACCAACAAGGACGGCACGCCGATCGACGACAGCGTCGACGCCACCTGGCAGCGCGTCGCCCGCGCCCTGGCCGACGTCGAGCCGGCCGAGCAGCGCGAGCACTGGCACGAGCGCTTCCTCTGGGCGCTGCGCAACGGCGCGATTCCGGCCGGGCGGATCATTTCCAACGCCGGCGCGCAGGACTACAAGCCGGCGACCTCGACCATCAACTGCACCGTCTCGGGCACCATCACCGATTCGATGGACGACATCCTCGGCAAGGTCCACGAGGCCGGGCTGACGCTCAAGGCCGGCTGCGGCATCGGCTACGAGTTCAGCACGCTGCGCCCGCGCGGCTCGTTCGTCTCCGGTGCCGGCGCGCACACCAGCGGCCCGCTGTCGTTCATGGATATCTTCGACAAGATGTGCTTCACCGTCAGCTCCGCCGGCGGCCGCCGCGGCGCGCAGATGGGCACCTTCGAGGTCGGGCATCCGGACGTGCGCGAGTTCATCCGCGCCAAGCGCGAGGACGGCCGGCTGCGCCAGTTCAACCTCAGCCTGCTGATCACCGACGAATTCATGCAGGCGGTGGAAGCCGACGGCGAGTGGCCGCTGGTGTTCCCGGTGCACGCCAAGGAAGCCGACGAGCTGGACCTGGCCGACGCCGAGCACGTGCTCTGGCGCGAATGGCCGGTGCACGACAACTACATCGTGCGCGACGACGGCCTGGTGGCCTGCAAGATCTACGGGCGGGTCAAGGCGCGGCACCTGTGGGACATGATCATGGTCTCCACCTACGACTACGCCGAGCCGGGCTTCATCCTCATCGACCGCGTCAACCAGCTGAACAACAACTGGTGGTGCGAGGCGATCCGCGCTACCAACCCCTGCGGCGAGCAGCCGCTGCCACCGTATGGCTCCTGTCTGCTGGGCTCGGTCAACCTGACCAGCTTCGTGATCGACCCGTTCGGCGCCGAGGCGCGCTTCGACTGGGACAAGTACCGCGAAGTAGTGCGCATCTTCACGCGCATGCTGGACAACGTCGTCGAAATCAACGGCCTGCCGCTGGAACAGCAGCGCCACGAGATCGAGACCAAGCGCCGCCACGGCATGGGTTTCCTCGGCCTCGGCTCGACGCTGACGCTGCTCAAGCTGCGCTACGGCAGCCCGGAAGCCTGCGTGTTCACCGAAGAAGTCGCGCGCGAGATGGCGCTGGTCGGCTGGGAGCAGGCGCTCGAACTGTCCCGCGAGAAGGGCCCGGCGCCGCTGCTGAGCGAGAATTTCACGGTCACCGCGGAAATGCTGCGCAAGCGCCCGGAAATGGCCCGTGACGGCTACCAGGTCGGCGATCAGGTCGCCGGCCGCGTGCTGCACGCCAAGTATTCGCGCTACATGCAGAAGATCGCCGAGTACGCCCCCGAGCTGATCGAGGCGCTGGCCACCGAAGGCGCGCGCTTCACCCACCACAGCTCCATCGCGCCGACCGGCACCATCAGCCTGAGCCTGGCCAACAACGCCTCCAACGGCATCGAGCCGAGCTTTGCGCACCACTACTCGCGCAACCTGATCCGCACCGGGCGCAAGGCCAAGGAGAAGATCGAGGTCTACAGCTACGAGCTGCTGGCGTACCGCACATTGATCAATGCGCGCGCCAAGCCGGGCTCCGACGAGCCGGGCGAGAAGCTGCCGGACTACTTCATCACCGCCGACGACGTCACCCCGACCCAGCACGTCGACATCCAGGCCGCCGCGCAGAAGTGGGTCGACTCGTCGATCTCCAAGACCGCCAACGTGCCGACCGACTACCCGTTCGAGTCGTTCAAGGACATCTACCGCTACGCCTGGCGCCAGGGCCTGAAGGGTTGCACCACGTTCCGCTTCAACCCGGCGGCGTTCCAGGGCGTGCTGGTCAAGGAAGCCGATCTGGAGAAGACCCTGTATCGCTTCACCCTCGAGGACGGCAGCGTGGTCGAACTCAAGGGCAACCAGGAAGTGGAATACGACGGCGAGGTGAACACCGCCGCCAACCTGTTCGACGCCCTCAAGGAAGGCTATTACGGCAAGTACTGAGCCGGGCCGCCAACTGAATAGTTGCCGGGCCGCCAGCGCCGCCCGGCAGGAGAGACCGCACCCATGACTGTAAAGATCACCCAGCGCATCAAGGGCTTCAAGGTCGTCGACGAGACCCTCGAGCGTCCCGCCGCGCCTGCACCCGCCAACGACAGCAAGGCAGCCAAGCCCGTCAAGGTGGTGGAGATGGACGAGAGCCTGCAACGCCCGGAAACCCTGATCGGCATGACCTACAAGATCAAGTCGCCGCTGTTCGAGCACGCGCTGTACGTCACCGTGAACGACATCGTGCTCAACGCCGGCACGCCGCACGAGCAGCGCCGGCCGTTCGAGATCTTCATCAATTCGAAGAACATGGACCACTTCCAGTGGATCGTCGCGCTCACCCGCATCATGTCCGCGGTGTTCCGCAAGGGTGGCGACTGCACCTTCCTGGTCGAGGAGCTCAAGGCGGTGTTCGATCCGCGCGGCGGCTACCTGAAGAAGGGCGGCGTCTACATGCCGTCGATCGTCGCCGAGATCGGCGCGGTGCTGGAGCGCCACCTGATCGCCATCGGCATGATGGAAGGCCAGGCGCTGGACGAGACCCAGCTCAAGTACCTGGCCGAGAAGCGCGCCGCCTACGAGGCCAGCCAGGGTGCGGTGGCGGTCGAGCCGGGCGAGGGTTTTCCGGCCGGCGCGCAGCTGTGCAACAAGTGCAACACCCAGGCGGTGGTGCAGATGGACGGTTGCGCCACCTGCCTCAACTGCGGCCACTCCAAGTGCGGCTGAGTTCGCCGGCCGAACGCTGCGCCTGACAAAAAAAGCCCGGGGTCGATGCCCCGGGCTTTTTGTTGGTGTGGCGCTCAGCTCACCACGTTGTAGCACGGCTCGTAGGCCATCCCGCCCGGCAGCTTCATGCGGTGCTGCTCGACGAAGGCCTGCAGCAGCTCGTCCAGCGGCTGCATGATCGTGGCGTCGCCGTGGATCTGGTAGCGGCCGTGTTGCTCGATGCGGCGGATGCCCTTGTCCTTGACGTTGCCGGCGACGATGCCGGAGAACGCGCGGCGCAGGTTGGCGGCCAGTTCGTGGGCCGGCAGGTCGTGGCGCAGCTGCAGGCTGGCCATGTTCTCGTGGGTGGGGTCGAACGGGTGCTGGAAGCTCTCGTCGATCTTCAGCAGCCAGTTGAAGTGGAAGGCGTCGTTGCGCTCGCGGCGGAAGCGGCGCACCTCGTGCATGCCCTCGACCATCAGCCGCGCCACCTCGCTCGGATTGTCGATGATCACCTGGTAGCGGTTCTGCGCATCCTCGCCCAGGGTGGCGCCGACGAACGCGTGCAGCTGCTGCAGGTAAGGCGCCGCCTCGCGCGGGCCGGTGAGCACCACGGGGAAGGGCAGCTCGCGGTTGGCCGGATGCAGCAGGATGCCGAGCAGGTAGAGGAATTCCTCGGCGGTGCCGACGCCGCCGGGGAAGATGATGATGCCGTGGCCGACGCGCACGAAGGCCTCCAGACGCTTCTCGATGTCCGGCAGGATCACCAGCTCGTTGACGATCGGGTTCGGCGCCTCGGCGGCGATGATGCCTGGCTCGGTGAGGCCGACGAAGCGGCTGCCGGTCAGGCGCTGCTTGGCATGGCCGATCGCCGCGCCCTTCATCGGGCCCTTCATCACGCCCGGGCCGCAACCGGTGCAGACGTGCAGGCTGCGCAGCCCCAGCTCGTGGCCGACGCGCTTGCTGTACTTGTATTCCTCTAGGCTGATCGAGTGGCCGCCCCAGCACACCACCATGTTCGGCTCCACGCCCGGACGCAGCGTGCGGGCGTTGCGCAGCAGGTGGAAGACGTAGTCGGTGATGCCCTGCGAGCTCTCCAGGTCGATGCGGGCGTTGCCCAGCTCGCTCTCGGTGTAGACGATGTCGCGCAGCGCGCTGAACAGCATCTCGCGGGTGCTGGCGATCATCTCGCCGTCGACGAAGGCGTCGGCCGGGGCGTTGAATAGTTCCAGGCGCACGCCGCGGTCCTGCTGGCGGATCTCCACCTCGAAGTCGGCATAGGCCTCGAGGATAGTCTTGGCGTTGTCGATGCGCGCGCCGGTGTTGAGGATGGCCAGTGCGCACTGGCGAAACAGCTTGTGCGCACGCCCGGCGCCGACTTCGCTCAATTGCTGGACTTCGCGCTGCGAGAGGGTTTCCAGGCTGCCCTTGGGGCTGACCGAGGCATTGATTACGTGGCGTTGGGTCATTCGTCGTTCCCTGAAGGCGCTGCGGCGAGGGCGATGCCGGTCGCAGCGCGAGAGTGGGGCGCCGCTAGGCGCGAAAGGGCGGGCGGCCGGTGACGCTCAGCGTCGCACCGGGCCGCGGGTATCAGCGTGGCCGCTGGAAAAAGTGCGTCATCTTACCCGGGCGCGGTCCGCTACTCGACCGCGCGGTCGCCTCGTCAGAAGGCAAAGGGTAGGACACTCGCCGGCTGCTGGCGTGCGGCGAGCAGGCGCTGAAATTCGCCGGGGTCCTTCACCAGCACGTCCGGCGTGCCCTCGAAGTGCTGCGCGGCGATCAGGCGCGACAGCCAGAAGCGCACGCAGGCCACGCGCAGCATCGGCTGCCACAGCTCGGCCTCGGCCGGGGTGAAGCGGCGCAGCGCGGAGTAGGCGGCCAGCAGCGGCTCGCTGCGCTCGGGGTCGATCTCGCCGTTGGGGTGCGAGCACCAGTCGTTCACGGCGATGGCCAGGTCGTAGAGCATCGGTCCGGAGCAGGCGTTGTAGAAGTCGATCACCCCGGTCAGGTGGGTGCCCTCGAACAGCACGTTGTCGCGGAACAGGTCGGCGTGCAGGTTGGCGCGCGGCAGGGCGAGGAACTTGGGGCGCAGCTCGGCGATTTCCGCCAGGCCATCGCGCAGCAGCGGTAGCTGCTCGTCGGGCAGGTTCAGCGCCAGGCTCGGGCCCTGCTCCTGCATCCAGTCCAGGCCGCGGTCGCTGGCGCGTTCGAGAATCTGCTCGCGGGTCGCCAGGTGCAGGCGCGCCAGCAGGCGGCCGATCTCGGCGCAGTGGTGCGGGTTGGGTTCGACCACATGCCGGCCGGACAGGCGTGGCTGCAGCAGCGCGGGCTTGCCGGCCAGCTCACGCAACGCCTCGCCGCTCGCGTCGTGCAGGGCGTAGGGCACCGGCAGGCCGGCGCGGTGCAGGCGCTCGAGCAGTTCGATGAAGAACGGCAGGTCCTGCGTCGGGCCGCGCTCGATCAGCGTCAGCACGTATTCGCCCTGCTCGAGGCTGACGAAGAAATTGCTGTTCTCGCTACCGGCGGCGATGCCCTGGAAATCACGCAGCCGTCCGAGCCCGTAGGGCGCCAGGAAGGCTTCCAGCTCGTCGCGCTGCAGTGGGGTGAATACCGACATGATCGACTCCGCTTACCAGCTGAAGATTTTCCAGGAGGGGATCAGCATGTCCGGCTGGTCGGCGCGCACGAAGTTGCCGTCGTTGCCGTCGGCGCGCACCAGGAAGTACGGCTTGCCGTGCTTGGGGGTCACCTTGACCGCATAGAGGAAGCCGTTGACGCGGTATTCCTCGACGGTGCGATCGCCCTCCTGGCGGATGGTCACGTCCGGCTCGCCGTCGACCGATTCCTGGGCGACACCGGCCAGGGGCACGCACGCCAGCAGGGCGGCCAGCATCAGGGGTTTGAGAGCGCGCATGATAACCTTGTCCCTTTGTCGATAAGAGGTTCTGCGCATTCTAGCGCCGGGCCCGCCGAAAAGGTTATTCCGCTCATGAGCCAAGCGCCCCTCGTCCTGGTGGACGGTTCGTCCTACCTCTACCGCGCCTTCCATGCGCTGCCGCCGCTGACCACCTCCACCGGCAAACCGACCGGCGCGGTGAAGGGGGTGTTGAACATGCTGCTGGCGCTGCGCCGGCAGTATCCGCACAGCCCGTTCGCCGTGGTTTTCGATGCCAAGGGGCCGACCTTTCGCGACGAACTGTTCGAGAATTACAAATCCCATCGCCCACCGATGCCGGACGACCTGCGCGTGCAGGTCGAGCCGCTGCATGCCAGCGTCCGCGCCCTCGGCCTGCCGCTGCTGTGCGTGGAAGGGGTCGAGGCCGACGACGTGATCGGCACCCTCGCGCGCCAGTGCGCGGCGCTCGGTCGCGACGTGGTGATCTCCACCGGCGACAAGGACATGGCGCAGCTGGTCTGCCCGCATGTCACGCTGGTCAACACCATGACCGGCAGCGTCTACGACATCGCGGGCGTGCAGAACAAGTTCGGCGTCGGCCCCGAGCTGATCATCGATTTTCTCGCGCTGATGGGCGACAAGGTCGACAACATTCCCGGTGTGCCGGGCGTCGGCGAGAAGACCGCCTGCGGCCTGCTCAACGGCATCGAGGGCGGGCTCAAGGGCCTCTACGACAACCTCGAGCAGGTCGCGGCGCTGCCGATCCGCGGCGCCAAGACCCTCGGCGCCAAGCTCGCCGAGCATCGCGAGGCAGCGTTCATGTCCTACCAGCTGGCGACGATCAAGCTCGACGTGGCGCTGGACGTCGAGGTCGGCGACCTGATGCCCGGCGAGCCGCAGCGCGAGGCGCTGATCGCGCTGTATCGCGAGCTGGAGTTCAAGAACTGGCTCGATGAGCTGCTGCGCGAGGCGAAAGCCGACGAAAGTGACGGCAATAGTGGGGAAGAGGCCGCGATCCAGGCTGACGTGGAGTATGAAACCCTGCTCGAGCAGGCCGACTTCGAGCGCTGGCTGGCGCGCCTGCAGGCCGCCGAGTGCTTCGCCTTCGACACCGAAACCACCAGCGTCGACGCCCAGCGCGCCGAGCTGGTCGGGCTGTCGTTCGCCATCGAGGCCGGTCAGGCGGCCTACGTGCCGCTGACGCACAGCTACATGGGCGTGCCGCCGCAGCTCGAGCGCGACGCCGTGCTCGCCGCGCTCAAGCCGCTGCTGGAAGATCCGGCGAAAGTGAAAATCTGCCAGAACGGCAAGTACGACATGAACGTGCTGATGCACTACGGCGTCGAGATGCGCGGCATGACCTTCGACACCATGCTCGAATCCTACGTGCTCGACGCCACCGCCACCCGCCACGACATGGACAGCCTGGCGCTGAAATACCTCGGGCGCAGCACCATCCGTTTCGAGGACATCGCCGGCAAGGGCGCCAAGCAGCTGACCTTCGACCAGATCGCCCTCGAACAGGCCGGCCCCTATGCCGCCGAGGATGCCGATATCACCCTGCGCCTGCACCAGACCCTGCTCGACAGGCTGGAGCAGACGCCGTCGCTGCTCAGGGTACTGACCGGGATCGAGATGCCGCTGGTGCCGGTGCTGGCGCGCATCGAGCGCAATGGCGCGCTGGTCGATGCGCAGTTGCTCGGCCAGCAGAGCGTCGAACTCGGCGACAAGCTGGTGCAACTGGAGCGCGAGGCCTTCGATATTGCCGGCGAGGCGTTCAACCTTGGCTCGCCCAAGCAGCTCGGCGCGATCCTCTATGAAAAGCTCGGCTGCCCGGTGCTCTCCAAGACCGCCGGCGGCCAGCCGTCCACCGCCGAAAGCGTGCTCGCCGAACTGGCCGAGCAGAACTACCCGCTGCCCAAGGTGATCATGCAGCACCGCTCCCTGAGCAAGCTCAAGGGCACCTACACCGACAAGCTGCCGCAGCAGATCAACCCGCGCACCGGGCGCATCCACACCAGCTACCACCAGGCCGTCACCGCCACCGGGCGGCTGTCTTCCAGCGACCCGAACCTGCAGAACATCCCGATCCGCACGGCCGAAGGGCGGCGTATCCGCCAGGCCTTCGTCGCCGCGCCCGGCTACCGGCTGCTGGCGGCGGACTACTCGCAGATCGAGCTGCGCATCATGGCCCACCTGGCGCAGGACGCCGGGCTGCTGCACGCCTTCCAGAACAACCTCGACGTGCACCGCGCCACCGCCGCCGAGGTCTTCGGCGTGCCGCTGGAGCAGGTCAGCAGCGACCAGCGGCGCAGCGCCAAGGCGATCAACTTCGGCCTGATCTACGGTATGAGCGCGTTCGGGCTGGCCAAGCAGATCGGCGTCGGCCGCAAGGAGGCGCAGGAGTACATCGACCGCTACTTCGCGCGCTACCCGGGCGTGCTCGCCTATATGGAACGCACCCGCACTCAGGCTGCTGAGCAGGGCTTCGTCGAGACGCTGTTCGGCCGGCGCCTGTACCTGCCGGAGATCAACTCGAAGAACGGCGCCATGCGCAAGGGCGCCGAGCGCACCGCGATCAACGCGCCGATGCAGGGCACCGCGGCGGACATCATCAAGCGCGCGATGGTCGCCGTCGACGGCTGGCTGCAGGAATCGGGGCTGGACGCGCGCATCATCCTGCAGGTGCACGATGAACTGGTGCTGGAGGTCCGCGAGGATCAGGTCGAGACACTGCGCGAGCGCATCGGTCCGCTGATGAGCGCAGCGGCCGATCTGGATGTGCCGCTGCTGGTCGAGGCGGGCGTCGGCGCCAATTGGGACGAGGCGCACTGAGGCCGTATTTTTTTCGCACACCCGCGGAACCAATCGCGGAACCCGCTGGTCAATGCATGCGAAGGGTGTAAAAGCCCTTCGATGCTCCTTGTTGTGTTAAGTGTTGGCAGATCTCTGGACCCCGCCCTAGCGGTCCGGATTTGGACCTCGAACTTCCCCCTCCCCCAATGAAGTTCGAGGTTTTTTTTGTCTTGAAAAAACCTTCGCGTCGTCACTCATCTGCGCAAGAAGTGGCGCACTTGCCTGTGGATAACTCTGTGGAAAGGTCTGTGTAGCGCTTGTGGTACGCAGCGCGCGCGCCGTTGCGCAAGGTTTTCTCACGGCTGTGCCAGATCTTGCGCAGGTTTCTGTGATGCGCTTCCGCCGAGGTGCGCGGCTTTCGGTTGGTTTATCTATAACTTATTGAATTAAAAGATATTTATTTATTTGGCATGGCGCTTGTACCAAGTGGGATTGCCAACAATGGCATTTCATTCAGCAAGGAGAGCACCCATGCCAACACCCGCGTACCTGTCCCTGGAAGGCACCAAGCAAGGCCTGATCACTGCCGGCACCTTCACCGAGGACTCGGTGGGTAACATTTTCCAGGAAGGCCATGAAGACCAGATCCTGGTCCAGGCTTTCCAGCATCAGGTCATCATTCCGCGCGATCCGCAGTCCGGCCAGCCGACCGGCCAGCGCGTGCACAAGCCGCTGATGATCACCAAGGTGTTCGACAAGTCGTCGCCGCTGATCTTCAACGCGCTGACTTCCGGCGAGCGCCTGAACAAGTGCCGCCTGGAGTGGTACCGCACCTCGTCGACCGGCACCCAGGAACACTACTTCACCATCGAACTGGAAGACGCGGTGATCGTCGACGTGCAGTCGCGCATGCCCAACTGCCAGGACCCGAACATGTCGCACTTCACCCATCTGGAAGATGTGTACTTCACCTACCGCAAGATCGTCTGGACCCACGAAGTCTCCGGCACCTCCGGCTCCGACGACTGGCGTACCCCGATCGCCGGCTGATTCGCCGCGGACCCGCTTCGGCCAGGCTTGCCTGGCCGAACGTCTTTTTGCGAAGCACCGAACAGAATCCGAGGTTGCCGTTGCGGAATGCGTAAAGCGCGCGTTGCAGAGCGGCCGGTCTGTGCTACATCGACGCTCCGCAGCGCCCCTGCGCCGATACATGGACTGAACAGGAGGAACATGGATGTTCGCCCCAGCCAACCAGGCCCATTTCAACCTCACTTTTGACGGCTTCGAGCACGACTTCAAGGTGCTCGAATTCCAAGGCCGCGAGGCCATCAGCCAGCCCTATCGCTTCGACCTGGAACTGGTCAGCGAGCGGCCCGATCTGGAGCTGGAAAGCCTGCTGCACCGTCCGGCCTTCCTCGCCTTCGCGCCGGACGGCAGCGGCATCCACGGACTGGTGCATCAGGCTGGTCAGGGTGAATCCGGCAAACGCCTGACCCGTTATCGGCTCACGCTCGTGCCGCAGCTGGCCTACCTCGCCCATCGCAGCAACCAGCGCATCTTTCAGCACCTGAGCGTGCCGCAGATCGTCGCCCAGGTACTCGAGGAGCACGGTATCCAGGCCGACGCCTACCGCTTCCAGCTCGGCCCGGTGATCTACCCGCCGCGCGAATACTGCGTGCAGTACGACGAATCCGACCTGCACTTCATCCAGCGCCTGTGCGAGGAAGAGGGCATCCACTATCACTTCCAGCACAGCACGGCCGGCCATGTGCTGGTGTTCGGCGACGACCAGACGGTCTTCTCTACGCTCGCTACCACCAGCTATCAGCAGGACAGCGGCCTGGTCGCCGACCAGCCGGTGATCCAGCGCTTCGGCCTGCGCCTGGAAACCCGCACCAGTCGCGTCACGCGCCGCGACTACGACTTCGAAAAGCCGCGCCTGACCATGGAGGCCGCGTTCCACAGCGACTTCCAGCCGGATCTCGAGGACTACGACTACCCCGGCCGCTTCAGCGAGCGTGCCCGCGGCAAACACCTGTCGCAACGCGCGCTGGAGCGCCATCGCCACGACTATCAGCTGGCCGAGGGCGAGAGCGACCAGCCGCGGCTGCTGAGCGGACATTTTCTCGATCTGGGCAAGCACCCTCGCGCCGACTGGAACCAACTCTGGCTGCTCACCGAGGTGTTGCACGAGGGCAAGCAGCCGCAGGTGCTGGAAGAGTCGGTCACCAGTCATGTCGATACCGGCGATGGCTTCGTCCAGGGCTACCGCAACCGCTTCCGCGCCATGCCCTGGAACGTTCCCTTCCGCCCTGCGCTGAGGCATCCAAAGCCGAGGGTGCTGGGCAGCCAGACCGCCGTGGTCACCGGCCCGGCTGGCGAAGAGATCCACTGCGACCAGTACGGCCGCGTGCGAGTTCAGTTCCACTGGGACCGCGAAGGCCAATCTGATGACAAGACCAGCTGCTGGCTGCGTGTCAGCTCCAGCTGGGCCGGCGACCGCTATGGCGGCATCGCCATTCCGCGGGTCGGCATGGAAGTGCTGGTGACCTTCCTCGAAGGCGATCCCGACCAACCACTGGTGACCGGCTGCCTGTACCACAAGGAGCACCAGGTCCCCTACGACCTGCCGGCGAACAAGACCCGCACGGTGTTCAAGACGCTCAGTTCCCCCGGCGGTGGCGGTTACAACGAACTGCGTATCGAAGACCGCCAGGGCGCCGAACAGATCTACCTCCACGCCCAGCGCGACTGGGACGAGAACATCGAGCACGACCAGAAGATTCGCGTCGGCCACGAACGTCACGATACCGTCGAGGCCAACAGCCACAGCGAATTCCGCGCCGAAGAACACCGCACCACCCACGCCGACCGCAAGAGCGAAATCCGCGCCAGCGATCACCTGACTGTCGGCAACAGTCAGCACCTGAAGATCGGCAGCGGGCAGTTTGTCGAGGCTGGCAACGAGATTCACCTCTCTAGCGGCCTCAAAGTGGTGCTGGAGGCTGGCAGCGAACTCACCTTCAAGGCAGGCGGCAGCTTTGTGAAGCTCGACGCCAGCGGCGTGACGTTGGTGGGGCCGGTGGTCAGGGTGAATTCGGGTGGTACGCCGGGGAGCGGGGCGGGCGCGGCGCCGATATCACCTGACTTGCCCAAACCAGCAGATACCGCACCGGTGGGCGAGAAAACCGGCACTGCCACCATCAACCTACCGTCTCTACTTCCAGAAAAGGAGGGCAAGGGGCCGCAGCAACTGATCGTGGACGTCTGGGGTGACCCGGAGCAAGGCGGGCAAGTCAAGTTGCTCGACCCGGAGGAAGGCGCATGAGCGAGTTGACGGATCACCCCATTGATCAGGGCGTTCGCAAACGAACCCAGTATGACGACTCGCAACGCAAGAGACTCGCGCTGAGCATCGAGCGCGAGGACGGTGGCGAACTTTCTTTGCCCATTGCCGTGGACATGCGCAGCCATGATGAAGAAGAGAACATCCAGCAGAACACGCTTCTAGCGGTAATGCCGCTGGCCAGACTTCCGGGTTACAACGCCTATAACGAAGCTCCCAAGGGCGCGTTGCCGCGCTCTGGTCGTATCTACGTATTCCAGAGCGGAAAGCTCTGGCGCGAGGTGCTATGCGACGGCCAGGGCAACATGAAGGATGTCGACCTTGCCCATTGGCGCAAGCAGGCCGAGAACAAGGCTCCTGCCGATGATCGTCGATCCGTTGGCAAGCAACAGCAGATTCTGTTGATCCCGATACTGGTACAGGGCCAATCCGTCGCCAATAACTACCTGATGGCCTACAGCGAAAAGCCTTGGACGTGGGAATACATCCAATGGCTGGAGGCTGACCAAAACAGAGTCAAGAGCCGTGCGCAGAATGTGGGGTTCGCCTGGTCAGCGGCCGTCGTCGGCCAAGGACAATGGCGCCCGACGCAAGCCATGCCGGCAGTCGTGATCAGTGCCCAGACGGAAGGTTACAGGCCACGAAATTTCAGTATCGAAAGCTTGCTGGGTGACCCCTCCCTGTTCACTCCCAGCCTTGGCAGTTTCCCATCGAACGAAATGAGCAGCCGCATGCAGATGCGCCTGGAGGAGCTTGCTGCCGCGACACAGAGCCCACCCCCGCAGCCGCTGCCAACGTTGGAAGCCGGCAAGGATGTGCTTGTAGACCGCAATCTGCGTTCTTATCCCAGGCTGGTCGGGCTCATGCTCGATGACCCTCTGTTCGCGCTCAGACACGCGTGTGCGCAAGCACGCCTGGCGGAATCCTACCTGCTTACCCTCAATGCATTGGTGCCGCATCGTCCGAATGGCCAATACGCCCATGCGCTATACAGTTCGGTCATGCAGAGCCCGAACAGCCCGCTGGGTAAGCTCAAGACACACCTCCATATTGAACAACTTCAGGACACCGTGTTCGAGGGGGAGCGCAAGGACGCCCGAAACCATCTTGCCTCGCAACTTCAACGCCTCACTGATCTGTTATCGGATGTGCCGCTGGCTGCAAGTCTGTGGGATTGGCAATACACGCACGATGAACGCCTGCTGGAACCCTGTCTACTGTTCAGCGACATATTCACCACGCTGGGGAAACTGCCGGAACACGTCGATGCGTTGTCCCAGGCCGGCTCCAGCAATTCGCTGTTACCCCGCATTGCCCAACTGAGCGAGCGCCTCCTGACCGGCCACCATCCCATTACCCGGCCATTCCTGGCACAGGCGGATGGCGCCCTGCCCGAGGCCGTGCAACGGCTCGTCGCCCTGGCCGCGCAAGCGCGCGAACCCGACCCGGAATACATGGGCATGAGCAGCCTGCTGCATATCGCCGATATCGACCCGCAGGATACGGACAAGGGCCTGGTCTACAAGAACCTGCACGCGCTGATCGACGATTTCACAACCACCTTCTCCATGGCCGTGCTGACCCAGGTTCAGCGCCTGAATGCAGCCGAGGTAACGGTGGCCATCCAGTTCAATCGCCTGTTCGCACCAACACTCGGCGTGCTCGACAAGCTCTCGCCAAGCTGGCACGGCGTACAACTGGTAACCGAGACTCAGGCCAAGGCAGCAAACCTGAGAATCATCGGCGTCGAGGGCGAGGGGCTGAGAAACGGCCTGACCGCCACGGAGCGGGCGGCCCTCACGCGCAAGAACTACCTGTACATGAACGTCACCAACCCTGAAGGGCGGATCATCGGCTCCACCAGCCCGCGCCAGGTGGGCCAGGGGCTGCCGAATCATGGCCGTGGCGTTATCTTGGCCGCACCGGCCGACCATCCGGAAGTGATCAAGTACAGTGCCTGGAGGCATGCGGTCGCCAGCAAGCTGGATGCTGCCGCTCAGTCGCCCTCTCTGCCATTGGTTGCGGTGGCCTGCGCCATGTACAACTTGAGTGCGCAGGTTGAGATGACGAGTCTGCAAAGGGAGGCGGGGGATGGTCGAGGCCGATACCGCCTCGGATACATATCAGCAGCTTTTGATCTTGCGGTTGCTTTAGGCAACCTTTCCAAATTTACTCTTGGTGGTGAAAACAAGCTCGTAACCCTCATCAATGAACCTCGCCTGAATGTTTCCAGAATCTCTACCCGCTGGGCCATTAATCTGGCCGAGCAGACGGGTAGCTCTCGCCTGCCAATACTGCGTGCTGCTTCAGGGTGGGCCATGTTCGTGACGACTGTTGCTACCGCCTGGGATGCCAAACGCGCCTGGCACCAAGGCGACCACGATGCAGCCCTGGCCTATGGCGTAGCGGCGGCGGGTGGTGCGGCCTGGACAGCCTATGCCTTTGGCATGTGCATCAACCCGGTGGTGCTGGTGGCGGGAGCGGTGCTGTTTATCGGCGGCAGCATTCTGGCCGGCTGGCTGGTCGACAGCGATATCGAGGCTCTGATGAAGAATGGGCCTTTTGGCAAGGATCATGGCCAGACCAGCATGATCGGCAAGGTATTGGGTGACGACCAGCGCTTTGCCCATCTCGGCGATCCGCAGGTTGCCTACCAGCAACTGCTCGGCATCCTCGGCAGGCCCATGATCCAAGTCAGCCGCCTGGGCGACTGGCTGGATCAGGCACCACCGGGTGTACGCGCAGGCATCGGCAGCATCAACCAGCAGCGCCGCCCAGTGAACTCCAGCCTGGAGTGCCGCCGCGCCGCGGCCCAACCCTTCGAGCGCGACGACTGGGCGGTGCGCATCCATTCGCCCCTGCTGGGCATGTTCGATGCCCAGCATTTTCAGTTCTACGCCAGGGAGGAACTGGGTGTTTTGTCTCTCTCGGGCGCCTTCAATGCGGAGCGCACCGAGCGGCGTCCGATCGACGAGGCTAAGCTGGCCGCGCAGCCCCTGGATAGTGCTTCGGTGCTCTATATCCTGCCGAAGCAATTTCCTGTGATGGCGCTCACTCCGTTGCAACGTCATGGGCAGAAGGTTACCCAGCGTCTTAAGGTTTTCGGTCAATTCCGCCTCGCCAAGGAGGCCGACCGCTCCGACGAGCTGGTGTTGCCACAACCCAACCCGAAAACCTGGCAACCTTATCAAGCCGCCTTCGCCAAGCCGCCGGGGCTAAATGCCAGGACCGACCAAGTTCCCTACTGGCAGATCGAAACTCTGGAATTCAAGGTATGACGACTGAAACCTACGGCCCTGCCGCCTATCGTGGCAGTGCACTGCCCACGCTACCGCCGCCGATTCGTGACAAGCAGGGCCTGTTCGACACCGCCTTGAAATGGGGGAATTACGCCAACTTGGATTCGATATCCGAAATCGAAGGCCAACTGATGGGCGAGGCTCATCTGGCTTATGAGAGGCAAAAAAAAGAGAAACGCAAACAGCAGATTTATTGTGATGCGCAGCGCTGGATTTTTGAAAATAGCAGTAAATTTCTGCATTTTTTATTTATATCAAAAATAATGCTTATTTGCGCCTATGTACTTCCTTGGACGTTAAAGCTGGCGGATGTTTTTAATAGCGACTTTCTAGTTACCACGCTGGGTGTTATCGCGACATTTGTCAGTTTAGGTCTCTATGGCACATCCAGGCCTTGGCTGGCTTATATGTTTGGTGGAATGCTAGGAGCAATCACCGCCGGAACCATTGCCTGGGATCAAGGTGCACTCTGGGGCTATTGGGGCGAACAAGGCTCTTTCTGGTTTGGAGCCATTCTGCTTTTTATGGCGGTCATCGGCGTCGACCTGCTGATAGGCCTGTATTCCCTGATCTATACCCACGACGGCAGCGGCTTCAACCGGCGTGACGGCATGCTGCGCATCGGCAGGCGCTTGCGCTCCCCCTTCGTCGCGCCCTTCTACGAGTTCGATCCGGTCATGCAACTGCAGATCACGCCCCATGGTGGGCATGACTACGTGCTCTGGCTGCATCACCGCTACACCGACACCAAGGTCTGCCTGGGCATGAAGATGCACAGCTTGGGTCTCGATAAAGCCAACCTCTACGCCTTCTGGGATACCCTGCAGCGCTATATGGACGTCGAGCAGCCGCTGCCCGACCTGCCCGTGCTGGAGCAGAGCCGCCATCTCGATCCTGTCACTGCCGCCCACGATGCCGCCATCGGCCGTCCCGAGCGCTACTGGCGCGACCGTACCCTTGAAGGTTGGAAACGTAATTCCGCTTCCAGGACGCTGCGGGAGAAACTGGCCAGCCATCCCTGGCAGCAGCAACCCTGCACCCTGCGCGCCAGGATCGATGCAAGCCTTAGCATCGAAGACTACTACCGTTGCCAGCAGGCCAGGGGCATCCATGTCGCCCGCAAGGGCGGCGACGATGCTGTGGCTCTCCACGGTTAGCTTGGTGCAGCGCCTAGATGGCATGGGCTCATCACAGCAGCTGGCTGTAGGGGCCTCACGGCAACTCCAACCCACCCCCGGCCTTATGCAGCCCGCGCAGGTGCTCACCGATCTGCGTCAGGTTGGCTTCGATCGCTTCCAGTTCCTCCCGCCGCTCGTCTCCCAGCAATATGCGCACTTCGCGGTCCAGTTTTTCGCTTAGCTCATTCAGGCGCAGCTGGCGCTGTTCGCTCTCGCGTTCAAGGCGAGACCATTCGCTGGCCTGCGGCAGGCCGTAGCCGTCGCCGTCGAGCAGTTCGGCCGGGCGGCTGAGGTAGCCGCTGCTGGCGAGGATTTCCTGCAGTGCGCCGTCGGCCTTGTCGAGCCGGGCGTCGTGGCCGCGGCCGCCGAGGTAGCGGTTCTTCAGCTCGTCCTGGGCCAGCAGCAACTGCTTGCGCAGGGCGGCCTGCTCGACCAGCAACAGCGCCGCAGCGGCGCGCAGGTCGGCGCGTTCGATCCACGGCCGGCGCTTGGCCGCGTCGAGCTCCAGCCACTGTTCGACGCTGTCCTGCGGCAGGCCAAGGCGTTCCCTGAGTACGACGAACATCGCCTGATAGCGGTCGCGGTAGGAATCGAAGCGGTAGCCCAGGCGCAGCGCCTCGCGCGGATCGTCGAGCACGCTGGCGTCGGCCAGGCCGCGGTGAATCAGCACCTCCAGCAGGCCGTTGGGCATGATGCTGTCCAGTGTACGCAGCTCGTCGCGCGCGGTGCCGCCGCGCAGCAGCTTGAGGGTTTCCACCGCGCAGTTGTTGGAGAGGAAGTAGTAGTCGCCGTCGTAGCTCCAGTGCAGTTCGGCGCTGCGCTCGACCAGCTGGCGGATTTCCGCGTGGCGCAGCTTCAGCGGCACCGAGGCGAGGCCGCGCAGCTCCACCTTGGTGTACTCGTCGATCACCTGACCCAGCGGCAGGATGAACAGCCGCGACGGGTAGGCGCCGGTCAGGCCATCCCAGCTGGACAGCTGCACATCATCGACGAAGGCGCGGAAGGACAGCACCAGATGATGCTCCAGATCGAGCCGGCACTCCGGCCCGGGCGTGCGGCCGGGGGCGCAGATCACCAGGCGCAGCATGCTGTGGCCCCAGCGGCTGACCCACGCCTCGTTGGCTTCGGCGAACAGGTAGTCGACCTCATAGACGCGTGCCGGATCGAGCCTCAGCAGCGGTGTGCGGCCGAAGTCGCGGCCGGCGTTGAGGAAGGGATAGCCCGCCGCGCAGGCGGCAGCGCTGGCCGGGGTCCAGCCGAAGTGCTCGCTGAAGTAACGCTGCAGCGAAGGGCGGCGGCAGGCGTAGTTGGGGTCGAGCAGAAAATATTCGAGATTGACCGCGACGAACTCGCGCGGATTGCTCAGCTCGTAGCGATCCGGGCTGCGTGCGATCTGGGCGTTGGTCAGTTCGCGCGCGCCGCGGCGGCCGACCCGCTGCGGCCAGCCGGCAAGGTCGAGCAGGCGCGGGTCGTCGCTGAGGGTGAAGCGGCGCCGCTCCTGGCCGCGGCAGTCGTCCGGCAGGCCGACCAGGCCGAGACTGTCGGCACGCTGGCGACATTGCGCCTGCAACAGGAACTGCCCGGGCGACCACAGGCGCGCGCGGTCGTAGAGGTGGGCGATTTCGTGGATGACGGTGGCGAGCAGTTCGCGGCGAACGGTGCCGTGCGTGCGCCCGGTGCGCTGGCTGGCGGCGGAGCCGTCGACGAGGGCCGGCAGGAGCCGACGATTAAGCTCGAGGCGATCGCCACCGGCGCGGCCGTAGGCCTGTGCTGGCAGGCCGTCGTGCCACACCACCTGCACGTCGCGATCCAGCCGCTGCAGCAGGCGCGGCGGCAGCGCGGCCAGCGCCTCGTCCAGCAGCGCCTGGCTGGCCTGACGCTCGTCGGGCTGCAGGTCGGCGGTAGCCAGCGTCAGACGCAGGTCGGCCTGGGCGGTGGCGGCCAGACCCAGGCAGCTCGCCAGCAGCCAGGCGCGAATCACAGGGCGAGGATGGCTTCGGCCAGGGCCAGATCGCTGGCGTCGCGGGCCGTCGGGAATTCGCTGCGCAGCGAGCCGAGCGCAGCGTCCAGGCGCGCGCCGCGGATTTCGCCGGCGCTGGCGACGAAGCTGGCGGCCTCGTCGCGGGCGGCGACCACGACCTTCATGTCGCGGATCGAGGTGGTGGTGTCGGAGGTGAAGTCGAGGCTGCGGTCCAGCGCGCGCACCACGATGTTGCTGGTCGCCACCAGGGTCTGGGCCTGGGCGGCGCCGGCGCACAGCGCCAGGGCGAGGGGAAGGGCAATCGACAGTCTGGGCATGGTGCGATTCTCACGGCTGAGGCGGGCGATGCGCGACGCGGCATCGGGCGCCGGATCATTGAACGAGGATGGCCTCGGCGAGCTGCAGGTCGCTGGCGGTCAGGCCGGGGTGCTGCTCGCGCAGCCAGTGCAGCGCAGCTTCCAAGCGCGCGCTGCGGAGCTGCCCGGCGCTGCCGACGAAGCTGGCGGCATCGTCGCGGGCGGCGGCGACCAGCTTGTTGTCGAACGGTGCGCTGGTCAGCTGGCTGGCGACGAAGGTGGTCTTCGCGACGCTGGCGATGGTGGTGTCCAGTGCCAGCGCGGGGCCGGTGGCGCAGCAGGCGATGGCGAATACGAAGTGAAGCGGACGCATGGGAACCCTGGCAGCAAAAAACGGCGCCAAGGCTAGCGAAACGCCGGCGTCAGGGCCAGCGCCCGCCGTTTTCGCCTCACAGCGCGAGGATCGCCTCGGCCAGTTGCAGGTCGCTGGCACCCAGTTGCGGCTGCTGCTCGCGGATGTGCAGCAGCGCGGCCTCCAGATGCGCACCGCGCAGCTCACCCTGGCTGGCGACGAAGCGCGCCGCATCGTCGCGGGCGTCGAGCACGAGTTTGTCGTCGCGCAGCGAGGAGGTCAGGTCGGAGGTCGCATCGACGGTGTTGATCAGACCGCCGACCACCATGTCGGTGGTGCCGGTGAAGCTGGCGGCCGAGGCGCTGCCGGCCAGCAGCAGGCCGGCGGCGCAGAAGGGAAGCAGGTAGCGGTGCATGGCAAGTCTCCAGATGTGCACTCTAGACCGTACCGCTTGCGGCATGTTCCGCCCCGCGGCCGGCAGGGCGCAGCATATCAGGCTGTTGCAAAACGTAGGCGAGGCGGCCAGTGCAAGGCGCAACGACCAACGGAAGTAACAGCCGAAGGCTGGCCCGAAGGGCGAGTGCAACGAGTCAAACAGGCGAAAAAGCGCAGTCTACGCGCTGTAAATGGGCATCTTGAGCCTGTTTTGGGCGCCGCAATGGCTATCAGGTAGTTTTTCAACAGCCTGGCAGGCACCCGGATGCGGCCTGCACAGCGGATCGTGCCGTCAGCGCCAGAACGGCCGGCGCAACTCCTCCTGGCGTTCGCTGGGGCTGATGCCGGTATCCGCCAGCAGTCGCGCGTCCAGCTGTGCCAGCTGACGGCGGCTACGCGCGCGTTGCTGCCAGAGTCGCAGCAGGGCGAGCAGCTCATGCAGGCGCTCGCGCGCCGGGCCCGCGGTGCGCAGACGAGGCAGGGTGCGTTGCATGAGGGCGCTCCTTCCCGCGCGTGGCGGGGGTATGTTGCGGAGCGTACAGGGTGGCGTCGGCGGGGCCGGCGCAACAGCCACAGGGGCGGCCGATGGTAGCGGTACAGGTGTGCTCGGCCGGGCAACTGTATGGCTCGCGGCGGCGCCAACTGTTCGCGCCGATCAGGCGCCGAGCAGCGCGCTCACCGTGAGCAGGCCGCCGCCGCTCAGCAGGACGAACAGGCCCAGGGCCAGCAGGAACGGCCGCACCCCCAGGTCGGCCAGGCGCGCCAGGCGGGTCTCGTAGCCCAGCGCGGCCATGGCCATGGTCATGCCCAGTTGCCCGGCGAGGATGAGCGCGCTGTGCAAGGCCGCTGGCAGCCGGATCAGGCTGTTGAACAGCACCATGCCCAGGAAACCCACGGCGAACCAGGGGATCGTCAGGCGGCCGGGGGCCTCGCTGGCGCCGCGGCTGGCCCACCAGCGATCCACGATCAGCAGGAAGGGCACCAGCAGCATCACCCGCAGCAGCTTGACGATCACCGCCGTATCGAGCGCCGCCGGGCCGACCGCATCGCCTGCCGCGACGACCTGCGCGACCTCGTGCACGGTGGCGCCGATGTAGATGCCGAACAGCCCCTCATCCAGCCCGGTCAGCGGGTAGAGCAGGGGATAGACCAGCATCGCCAGGCTGCCGAACAGCACCACCGTGGCCACCGCCATCGCGGTCGAGGCGGGCCGCGCCCGGATGGTCGTCTCGGTGGCCAGCACGGCGGCGGCGCCGCAGATCGCGCTGCCGGCGCAGGTCAGCAGGGCGATTTCGCGATCGAGCCCGAGCAGGCGGGTGCCGACCTGGTAGCCGATCAGCAGCACCGCCGCGACCACCAGGGTGTCGAGCAGCAGCACGCGTGGTCCCAGCGCGGCGATCTGCTGCCAGGTCAGCGACAGGCCGAACAGCACGATGCCGCCGCGCAGCAGCCAGCGGGTGGAGAACTGCAGGCCCGGACGCGCGCGGGTGGCCAGCGCCGTGCCGCCGGGCAGGTTGCCGATGACGAAGCCGAGCAGCAGGGCGCAGACCAGCGGGCTGATGCCCAGGTCGTGCACGCCGGGCAGCTGGATCAGGGCGTAACCGGCGCCGGTCAGCGCCGCGCAGAGGATGAGGCCTTGCCACATGGTTGCTTGCTCCTGCTTGTGGTTCGCACAGGCTAGGGGCAAGGTAGAGCACTGTAAAAATGGTTATAACGATATAACTCAACGGAAAAACCGACATGCACCCCGCCATCAGCTTTCGTCAGTTGCAGGTCTTCGTCGCCGTCGCCCGTGCCGGCAGCCTGGCCGCCGCGGCGGAACGGCTCAGCCTGTCGCAATCGGCCTGCAGTGGCTCGCTGGCCGAGCTGGAGCGGCGCCTGGAGGTGCCGCTGTTCGACCGTTTCGGCAAGCGCCTGCAGCTCAGCGAGGCCGGGCGCCGCCTGCTGCCGCGTGCCGAGCGGCTGCTGGATGAGCTGGAGGCCTTCGTCGAGGCGGCCCGCGAACCGGACGGCGCGCTGCACGGCGAGCTGAGTCTGGTGACCAGCGCGACCATCGGCACGCACCTGGTGCCCTCGCTGGTCGGGCGCTTCACCGAGCGCTATCCCGGCGCGGTGGTGACCACCCGGCTGCGCAACACCGGCGAGGTCATCGCCGACCTGCTGCATCTGGAAGCCGATCTCGGCCTGATCGAAGGACCCTGCGACGAGCCGCGGCTGAGTGCCGAGGTCTGGCGCGAAGACCGCATGCTGGTCGTCTGCGCGCCGCAGCACCGGCTGGCGGCGGGCGGTCGGCTGAGCGACGAGGATCTCGCCGGCGAGGCGTGGATCCTGCGTGAGCCGGGCTCCGGCTCGCGTGCGGTGTTCGAGGCGGCGGCGCGCCTGCGCGTGCCGCGGCTGCAGGTGCGCATGGCGCTGAACCAGCACGAGGCGATCAAGCAGGCGGTGCGCGCGGGGCTCGGCCTGGGCTGCCTGTCGCAGCTGTGCGTCGCCGAGGAGCTCGCCCGTGGCGAGCTGGTGGCGCTGGCCAGCGACCTGCCGCTGAACCGCAGCTTCTCGCTGGTCTGGCACCCGCAGCGCTACCGCAGCCCGCTGTGGCAGGCGTTCAAGGTGTTCCTCGGCGAAGCCTGAATGGGCAAAAGAAAACCCCTCGCGGCAACGCCGGGAGGGGTCTGTGGGGCGGACGCGGCGCTTATTCGACGGCCTTGACCATGTCCTCGACGACCTTCTTGGCATCGCCGAAGACCATCATGGTCTTGTCCATGTAGAACAGCTCGTTGTCCAGGCCCGCATAGCCGCTGGCCATGGAGCGCTTGTTGACGATGACCGTCTTGGCCTTGTAGGCCTCGAGGATCGGCATGCCGGCGATCGGCGACTTCGGATCGTTCTTCGCCGCCGGGTTGACCACGTCGTTGGCACCGAGCACCAGCACCACGTCGGCCTGGCCGAACTCGGAGTTGATGTCCTCCATCTCGAACACCTGCTCGTACGGCACCTCGGCCTCGGCCAGCAGCACGTTCATGTGCCCGGGCATACGGCCGGCGACCGGGTGGATCGCGTATTTCACGGTCACGCCACGGTGGGTCAGCTTCTCGGCCAGTTCCATCAGCGCGTGCTGCGCGCGGGCCACCGCCAGGCCGTAGCCGGGGACGATGATCACGGTGTCGGCATTGGTCAGCAGGAACGCCGCGTCATCGCTGGAACCGGATTTCACCGGCCGCTGCTCCTGGCTGCCAGCAGCCGGACCGGCGTCGGCATCGGCACCGAAGCCGCCGAGGATCACGTTGAAGAACGAGCGGTTCATCGCCTTGCACATGATGTACGAGAGGATCGCGCCGCTCGAGCCCACCAGCGAGCCGGCGATGATCAGCATCGAGTTGTTCAGCGAGAAGCCGATACCGGCGGCCGCCCAGCCCGAGTAGCTGTTGAGCATCGACACCACCACCGGCATGTCCGCACCGCCGATGGGGATGATGATCAGCACGCCGATGACGAACGCCAGTGCCACCAAGATGGCGAACGCGCTCAGGTTGCCGGTGAAGGTGTAGACCAGGCCCAGACCGACGATCGCCAGGCCGACGGCCAGGTTGACCATGTGCTGGCCCTTGAACACCACCGGGGCGCCCTGGAACAGGCGGAACTTGTACTTGCCCGACAGCTTGCCGAAGGCGATCACCGAACCGGAGAAGGTGATGGCACCGATGGCCGCGCCGAGGAACAGCTCCAGGCGGTTACCGGCCGGAATCGCGTCACCCAGCTGCGCAACGATGCCCAGCGACTGCGGCTCAACGACGGCGGCAATGGCGATGAACACCGCGGCCAGGCCGATCATGCTGTGCATGAAGGCGACCAGCTCGGGCATCTTGGTCATCTCGACGCGCTTGGCCATGATCGAACCGGCGGTACCGCCGATCAGCAGGCCGACGATCACGTAGCCGATGCCGGCGGTGGCCAGCTCGCTGCCGAGCTTGAAGATCAGGCCGACCGTGGTCAGTACCGCGAGGCCCATGCCGATCATGCCGAACAGGTTGCCGCGGCGTGAGGTGGTCGGGTGGGACAGGCCCTTCAGTGCCTGGATGAAGCACACCGAGGCGATGAGGTAGAGAACGGTGATGAGGTTCATGCTCATGGCTTACTTGCCCTCTGCCTTGGCCGCGCTGCGGTCCTTCTTCTTGAACATTTCCAGCATGCGTCGGGTGACCAGGAAGCCACCGAAGACGTTGACCGCGGCCAGCGCCACGGCCAGGGTACCCATCGCCTTGCCCAGCGGGGTGACGGTGAGCGCGGCGGCCAGCATGGCGCCGACGATGACGATCGCCGAGATCGCGTTGGTAACTGCCATCAGCGGTGTGTGCAGGGCCGGGGTGACGTTCCAGACCACGTGGTAGCCGACGTAGATCGCCAGCACGAAGATGATCAGGTTGTAGATGCCGTCGGAAATCAGATCCATGTTCGCGTCTCCCTTAACCGTTGGTCCGCACGACCTGGCCGTCGCGGCACATCAGGCACGCGGCGACGATGTCGTCTTCGAGGTTGAGCTGGAACTGGCCGTCCTTGTCGATGACCAGCTTGAGGAAATCCAGCAGGTTGCGCGCGTACAGCGCCGAGGCGTCGGCCGGCACCAGCGTCGCCAGGTTGGCGTGGCCGACGATGGTCACACCGTGGCGCACCACCACCTGATCGATCTCGGTCAGCGGGCAGTTGCCGCCGTGGCCGGCTGCCAGGTCGACGATCACCGAGCCGGGCTTCATCTGCTCGACGGTGGCTTCCTGCAGCAGCGTCGGCGCCTTGCGGCCCGGGATCAGCGCGGTGGTGATGACGATGTCCGACTGCAGCGCGCGCTCGTGCACCGCCTGCGCCTGACGCGCCATCCACGAGGCCGGCATCGGCCGCGCATAGCCGCCGACACCTTCGGCGCATTCGCGCTCCTCGTCGGTCTCCAGCGGCACGTCGACGAACTTGGCGCCGAGCGATTCGATCTGCTCCTTCACCGCCGGACGCACGTCCGAGGCTTCGACCACCGCGCCCAGGCGCTTGGCCGTGGCGATAGCCTGCAGGCCGGCGACACCGGCACCGAGGATCAGCACGCGTGCGGCCTTCACCGTACCGGCGGCGGTCATCAGCATCGGCATGAAGCGCGGGTAGTGATGCGCGCCGAGCAGCACCGCCTTGTAGCCGGCGATGTTGGCTTGCGACGACAGCACGTCCAGGCTCTGCGCGCGCGAGGTGCGCGGCGCGGCTTCCAGCGCGAACGCGGTGATGCCGCGTTCGGCCATGCGCGCGATGCAGGCATTGTCGAACGGGTTGAGCATGCCCAGCAGCACGCTGCCCGACTGCATCTGCGCCAGTTCGGCTTCATCCGGCGCATTGACCTTCAGCACCAGCTCGGCGGCGAACGCCGCGGCGGCATCGCCGATGGTCGCGCCGACCGCTTCATAGGCGCTGTCCGGCACGCTGGAAAGCAACCCGGCGCCGCTTTGCAGCGTCACCCGGTGCCCTTGGCCGATTAGTTTCTTGACGGTTTCCGGAGTCGCGGCGACGCGCGTCTCCCCGACATGGGTTTCGAGTGGAACACCGATGTGCATTTTTGTTGTTCTCCTGCGTGATCTTGGCCGGAGCGCGGTGAGCCGCTGCTCCGACGAATTTTTTATCTCCCGGTCGCTACTCTGGCGAACGGGTTTTGCAACGGTGAAGCTACCTCGGCGACTGCGCTAAACAACCGATCCGGCGCGGCATTCTGC
This sequence comes from Stutzerimonas stutzeri TS44, assembly GCA_000263395.1. Classification (GTDB taxonomy): domain Bacteria; phylum Pseudomonadota; class Gammaproteobacteria; order Pseudomonadales; family Pseudomonadaceae; genus Stutzerimonas; species Stutzerimonas stutzeri_C. The sequence continues at coordinate 400,201 of AJXE01000001.1, read as the reverse complement.
AAGCACGGAAAAAATCGAACAACTGTTTCAATCGGCCAGATCGCCGCTGACGCACCGGTCGCAAGCCGACTCAAGGTTCGCACAGAGTCGCGCCAACCCGCGCAGCTTAGGGGAGCGCTTCGGTTAAAAGTGCGGTGCCTGCGAAAAAAACCTGCGGATCATGAATGACCCGCCACGACCACGGTATTCCCCGGCGGTGCCGGCCGACTGCGACCTTGGTGCCGGTGGTCCGGCAGGCTGTTGAAAACTACCTGCTAGTGTTGATGCAGCGATACAGCGGTTGAAATGTCGTTCGATTCCTGTAGTCAAAGCGCTCTGGTCGTTCCCGTTGTCTGGAGCGTTTCGTGCGTGGCGACAAAATGCCGCTGCGTAACCTGCTGGAGTTGCACGATGTTCGAAGCCGATGTGGACGAGATAACCGCGCTGCCGGAAGCACCGGCCCAGCGCCGCCTGCCGTTTGCCTTCGCCCGCCGTCACGGCGTGTTCCTGCGCGAGCAGGACGGCGCGGCGAGCCTGTGCCTGCGCGAAGACGCGGCGCTGACTGCCGTGCAGGAGGCGCAGCGTCTCGTTGGCGCGCCGCTGGCGCTGCACTGGCTGGCGCAGGCCGAATTCGAGCAGGCGCTGAGCGCCGCCTACCAGCACGATTCCTCGGCGACGATGCTGATGGTCGAGGGCCTGGGCAACGATCTGGATCTGGCCAGCCTGGCCGACCAGATTCAGGAAACCGAGGACCTGCTGGAGCAGGAGGACGACGCGCCGATCATCCGCCTGATCAACGCCATCCTCGGCGAGGCGATTGCCGAGAACGCTTCGGATATCCATATCGAAACCTTCGAGAAGCGTCTGGTGATCCGCTTTCGCGTCGACGGCATCCTGCGCGAAGTGGTGCAGCCCAAGCGCGAGCTGGCGGCGCTGCTGGTATCGCGGATCAAGGTCATGGCCAGGCTGGACATCGCCGAGAAGCGCATCCCGCAGGACGGGCGCATTTCCCTGCGCGTCGGCGGCCGCGAGGTCGACATTCGCGTCTCCACACTGCCCTCGGCCAACGGCGAGCGCGTGGTGCTGCGTCTGCTCGACAAGCAGGCCGGGCGCCTGACCCTGCGCCACCTGGGCATGAACGAGCAGGACCGCCGCCAGCTGGAGCAGGCGGTGCAGAAGCCGCACGGCATCATCCTCGTCACCGGTCCCACCGGTTCGGGCAAGACCACCACGCTGTACGCCGCGCTGACCACGCTCAACGACCGCACGCGCAACATCCTCACCGTCGAGGACCCGATCGAATACCACCTCGAGGGCATCGGCCAGACCCAGGTCAACACCAAGGTCGACATGACCTTCGCCCGCGGCCTGCGCGCCATCCTGCGCCAGGACCCGGACGTGGTGATGGTCGGCGAGATCCGCGACCAGGAAACCGCCGACATGGCGGTGCAGGCCTCGCTCACCGGCCACCTGGTGCTCTCCACGCTGCACACCAACAGCGCCATCGGCGCCGTCACGCGGCTGGTCGACATGGGCGTCGAGCCGTTCCTGATCTCCTCGTCGCTGCTCGGCGTGCTGGCCCAGCGCCTGGTGCGGGTGCTGTGCCACGACTGCAAGCGCCCCTACGTGGCCGATGCCGCCGAATGTGCGCTGTTCGGCGTGCCGCCGGACGCGGCGCCGACGCTGTACCACGCCGAAGGCTGCGAGCACTGCCGCGGCATCGGCTATCGCGGGCGCACCGGCATCTACGAGCTGGTGCTGTTCGACGATGCGCTGCGCAGCATGGTGCATACCCGCGCCAGCGAGCAGGACATGCTGCAGCACGCGCGCCTGCTCGGCCCGAGCATCCGTGACGACGGCCTGCGCAAGGTGCGCGAAGGTGTGACCACCATCGAGGAAGTGCTGCGGGTGACCCGTGAAGAATGACGGCCTGCGCCGTCCGGCGCGCTGTGGAGAACACCGCTGATGGCCGCCTTCGAATACCTCGCGCTGGACCCCCGCGGCCGTGAGCAGAAGGGCCTGATCGAAGCCGACAGTCCGCGTCAGGCGCGCCAGCTGCTGCGCGACAAGCAATGGGCGCCGCTGGAGGTGAAGCAGGCCAAGTCCCGCGAAGACACCAGCCGCGGCGGCTTCAGCTTCGGTCGCGGGCTGTCGGCGCGTGACCTGGCGCTGGTCACCCGCCAGCTGGCGACGCTGGTGCAGGCGGCGCTGCCGATCGAGGAAGCGCTGCGCGCCGCGGCGGCGCAATCCACCTCGGCGAAGATCAAGTCGATGCTGCTGGCGGTGCGCGCGCGGGTGATGGAAGGCCACAGCCTGGCCGCGGCGCTGCGCGAATACCCGTCGGCGTTTCCCGAGCTGTACCGCGCCACCGTGGCGGCCGGCGAGCATGCCGGCCACCTCGGCCTCGTGCTCGACCAGCTCGCCGACTACACCGACCAGCGCCAGCAGTCGCGGCAGAAGATCCAGCTGGCGCTGCTCTACCCGGTGATCCTGATGGTCGCCTCACTGGCCATCGTCGTGCTGCTGCTCGGCTACGTGGTGCCGGACGTGGTCAAGGTGTTCGTCAACACCGGCCAGGAGCTGCCGGCGCTGACCCGCGGGCTGATCGCCAGCAGCGACGTGGTGAAGAACTGGGGCTGGCTGATCGTGCTCGGCATCGCCGCGTTCGTGCTGGCCATGCGCGCGGCGCTGCGCGATCCGGCGCTACGCCTGCGCTGGCACGCCCTGATCCTGCGCCTGCCACTGATCGGCCGGCTGAGCCGGGCGACCAACACCGCGCGCTTCGCCTCGACCCTGGCGATCCTCACGCGCAGCGGCGTGCCGCTGGTGGACGCGCTGTCCATCGCCGCCGCGGTGATCGCCAACCTGCGCATCCGCGAGCGGGTAGTCGAAGCGGCGCAGAAGGTCCGCGAAGGCAGCAGCCTGACCCGCGCGCTGGAGGCCACCGGCGAATTCCCGCCGATGATGCTGCACATGATCGCCAGCGGCGAAAAATCCGGTGAACTGGATCAGATGCTGGCGCGCACCGCGCGCAATCAGGAGAACGACCTCGCCGCCCAGGTGTCTCTGCTGGTCGGCCTGTTCGAACCGTTCATGCTGGTGTTCATGGGCGCGGTGGTGCTGGTCATCGTGCTGGCGATCCTGATGCCGATCCTTTCTCTCAACCAACTGGTGGGGTAACGACAATGAAGTTGCAACGACGCACGCAAGGGGGCTTCACCCTCATCGAGATCATGGTGGTGGTGGTCATTCTCGGCATCCTCGCCGCGCTGGTGGTGCCACAGGTGATGAGCCGCCCCGAGCAGGCCAAGGTCACCGTCGCCAAGGGGGACATCAAGGCCGTCGCCGCCGCGCTGGATATGTACAAGCTGGACAACTTCGCCTATCCGAGCACCCAGCAGGGGCTGGAGGCGCTGGTGAGCAAGCCCACCGGCAACCCGCAGCCGAAGAACTGGAACCGCGACGGCTACCTCAAGCGCCTGCCCAAGGACCCCTGGGGCAACGACTATCAGTACCTGTCGCCGGGCACCCGCGGCCAGTTCGACCTGTACTCCTTCGGCGCCGACGGCAAGCCCGGCGGCTCGGACCTCAACGCGGACATCGGCAGCTGGGACCTCTGACCGATGCGCCGGCGCGCCCGCGCCTTCACCCTCATCGAACTGCTGGTGGTGATCGTCCTGCTGGGCATCCTGGTCAGCCTGGCGGTGCTCACCACCGGCAGTTCGAGCACCTCGCGCGAGCTGCGTGACGAGGCCCGGCGGATCGCCGCGCTGATCGGCGTGCTCAGCGACGAGGCGGTGCTCGACAGCCGCGAATACGGCCTGCTGGTCAACCACGAGGGCTACCGCGTGCTGCGTTATGACGAAGCCGACGCGCGCTGGCGTGAGGTCGAGCGGCGCAAGGTGCACCGGCTGCCGGAGTGGATGCGCCTGGAGCTGGAACTGGACGGCACGCCGCTGGAGCTGGTGGCGCCGCTCAGGCAGACGGACGACCGCGCCGGCCTCAGCGATGCCGACAGCCGCGCGCGCAAGAGCGGCCCGCGGCTGGAACCGCAGCTGCTGATCCTCTCCAGCGGCGAACTGTCGCCGTTCAGTCTGCGCCTGTCCGAGCGCAAGGCCGACGGCAGCACCTGGCTGATCGCCAGCGACGGCCTGCGCCTGCCGCAGGCCGAACTGCTCGAGCACAGGCGATGAGTGCGTCGATGGCCAGGGCCGGCCGCGGCTTCACCCTGCTCGAAGTGCTGGTGGCGCTGGCGATCTTCGCCACCGTCGCCGCCGTGGTACTCACCACCGCCGGGCGCAGCCTGAGCAATGCCGGGCGGCTGGAAGAACTCACCCTGGCCGGCTGGATCGCCGACAACCGCCTCAGCGAACTGCAGCTGCAGCCGAGCACGCCGGCGCCCGGCCGCGAGACGCTGGAGCTGGAGTTCGCCGGCCGCCAGTGGCAGACGCTCAGCGAGATCGCGCCCAGCAGCGATCCCGGCCTGCTGCGCGTCACCGTCTGGGTCGCGCTGGACGAGCGTCGCGCGCGCAACCGGCCGCTGGCCGAGCGCGCGGTGACCAGCCTCAGCGGCTTCATCGCGGTGCGTCAGGCCGGCAGCGGCCAGCCGGGGCTGGCGCAATGAACGTACAGCTGCCGCGACGCATGGCCGGCTTCACCCTGCTCGAACTGCTGATCGCCATCGCCCTGTTCGCCCTGCTGGGCCTGGGCACCTACCGCATGCTCGAAGCGGTGCTGCGCAGCGATGCGGCGACCGCCGCGCAGGAGCAGCGCCTGCGCGAGCTGAGCCGGGCGCTGTGGCTGTTCGAGCGCGACCTGCTGCAGGTGATCGACCGGCCGGTGCGCGACGGCTACGGTGACGAGCGCAACGCGCTGATTGGCCAGCTCGAAGGCGACGACGGCGCGCCGGTGCTGGAGCTGACCCGCAGCGGCTGGCGCAACCCCACCGGCCTGCACCGCGCCAACCTGCAGCGGGTGCGCTGGCGGCTGGTCGGCGAGCGGCTGGAGCGCACCTACTGGGTGGTGCTCGACCGCGACGTCGACAGCCAGCCGCGCGTGCAGATCGCGCTCGACGCGGTGCGTGCGCTGCAGCTGCGCTACCTCGACGAGGAGCACGTCTGGCACGAGGAGTGGCCGCCGTTCGACTACGGCCGCGGCGGCGGCGAGGAGGCCGCGCAGCGCTTGCCGATCGCCGTCGAGCTGAGCCTCGAACACCCGCGTTACGGCCGCATCAGCCGCCTGCTGCGCCTGCCGGATGGGCCGCCGCAGCAGGCGCAGATGCAGCTGCCGGGCGCCGAGGGCGTGCCGGAGCCGTTCGACGGGGAGCAGCCGCAATGAAGCGTCAGCGCGGCGTCGCGCTGATCACCGTGCTGCTGGTGGTGGCGATCGTCACCGTGGTCAGCGCGGCGATGGTGGCGCGCCAGCAGCTGGCGATCCGTGCCAGCAGCAATCAGCTGCAGGCCCGCCAGGCCTGGCATTACGCGCTGGGCGGCGAGGCGCTGGCGCAGTCGATCCTGCAGCGCGATGTGCGCGAAGGCGGGCAGGCGCCGGTCGATCATCTCGGCGAGGCTTGGGCGCTGCCGCGACCGGCGTTCGCCGTCGACGAAGGAGAGATCCGCGTGCACATCGAGGACCTCGCCGGGCGCTTCAACCTCAACAGCCTGGTGAAGAACGGCCAGGCCGATGCCGCCGCGCTGGCGCAGTTCCGCCGGCTGCTGTTGCGCCTGCAGATCGCCGCGCCCTATGCCGAACGGCTGGTCGACTGGCTGGACGTCGACCAGCAACCCAGCGCCGAGCAGGGCGCCGAGGACAACGCCTACCTGCTGCTCGAGCCGCCGTATCGCACGGCCGGACGGCGGCTGTTCGACCTCTCCGAGCTGCGCCTGCTGCTGGACATGCGTGACGAGGATTTCCAGCGTCTGGCGCCCTACGTCGCCGCGCTGCCGGCCGACCACGGGCTGAACGTCAACACCGCCGGCGCGCTGGTGCTATCGAGTCTGGGCGACAACCTCAGCCTCGGCGCCGCCGAAGCGCTGGTGGAGGTACGCCGCGCCAGCCCCTTTCGCGACACCGCGGCGTTCCTCGCGCAGCCGGCCATGGCCGGCAACACGCTCAAGGGCACCGCGCTGGCGGTCGGCAGTCAATACTTCCAGGTCACCAGCGAAGTGCATCTGGGCGACCGCCGGCTGGCGCTGGTCAGCCTGCTGCAGCGTGAGCAGGACGGCACCGTGCGCGTGCTGGCACGCAACCTCGGGCAGCCGCCGCGGCTGCCCGAACCATCCGCAAAGGGAGAACGCTAGATCATGGATTGCCTGTTCCTGCCCGCCGACTGTGGCGCGCATCTGCAGCCGGAGACGCCTGGTTACTGGCTGCCGCGTGAGGGCGCCGGCGGCTGGCTGAGCCTGGCGCAGTGCGCCGCCGCCGCGCCGGGCGCGGTGACGCTGGTGCTGCCGGCCGAGCACTGCAGCGCCTTCGCCGTGGCGCTGCCGACGCGCAAGGCGCGCTGGCTGCAGCAGGCGCTGGCCTACGCCGCCGAGGAGCTGCTGGCGGAGAACGTCGACGAGCTGCACCTGAGTCTCGGCGAGGTGCTGGACGACGGCCGCCAGCGGGTCATCGCCATCCGCCGCAGCCTGCTGCAGGGCTGGCTCGAACAACTGCGCGGGCTGGGCCTGCCGATTGTCGCCATCCATGTCGACGCCGACCTGCTGCCGCGCGTGGGCAGCCAGATTCTGCTGCTCGGCGCGCGCGGGCTGCTCGGCGGCAGCGTGGAGGCGCGCCTGGCCTTCGCCGCCGGGCAGTGGCCGGCGCTGGCCGAGCATTGCCCGGCGCCAATCCAGGTCCACGGCGTCGACGAGACGGCGCCGCCCGGGGTGGATGACTATCAGCGCCTCGACGACCCCTATGCCTGGCTTGCCGGCGGTCGCGCGGCGGCGGTCAATCTGGCGCAGGGCGCGTTCGCCATCGATCTCGGCGGCAGCGGGCTGGCGCGCTGGAAACCGCTGTTCGCCACGCTCGGGCTGATCCTGCTGGTGCAGCTGGGCTTCAACCTGGCGCAGGGCTGGTACTTCCAGCGTCAGGGCGACCTGCATGCCGACGCCAGCCTGGCGCTGTACCGCGAGCTGTTTCCGGCCGACACGCGCATCGTCAACCTGCGCGCGCAGTTCGACGACCACCTGGCCCAGGCCAGCGGCGCCCGGGCCGGCTTCACCCGTCTGCTGGAACAGGCCGCCACGGCGGTCGCCGACGGCGCGCCGGTGACGGTGCAGCGGCTGGACTACAACGAGACACGCGGCGATCTGGCGTTGGAAGTGCGCGCCGCCGATTTCGCCGCGCTGGAGCAGCTGCGCCAGCGTTTGAACGAGCAGGGCCAGAGCGTGCAGCTGGGCTCGGCGAGTCGCGACGGTGATGCCGTCAGCGCCCGTGTGGTGATCGGAGGCTGATGATGAATCTCAAACAGCAACTGGCCGTGCGCCTGAGCGATTCACCGCTGTGGCGCCGCTGGCAGCGTCTGCCGCCGCGCGACCGGCTGGCGCTCGGCCTGCTCGGCGCATTCCTCGTCGCCCTGCTGTTCTACCTCTGGCTATGGCTGCCGGCGCAGCGCCACGCGGCCGCCGCGCGCGAGCATTACCAGGCGCAGCGCGAGCTCTACGCCTACCTCGAACAGAACAGCGAGCTGGCGCGGCAGATGGGTCGCAGCGATGGGGTGGTGTTGGCGCCGGAGGAGCTGCAGGGGCTGGTCACGCAGAGCGCGCAGCAGAGCAACCTGCGCATCGAGAGCTTCGACAGCAGCGCCGACGGCGGCCTGCAGGTCAGCCTGCCGGGCGCGTCCTTCGCCCTGCTGTTGCGCTGGCTCGCCGAATTGCAGGCGCTGGGGGTGAGCGTCGGCGAGGTCAGCCTGGAGCGCGCCGGCGAAGGCCAGGTGGACGCGCGAGTGGGGCTGCGCGCGGGCGGCTGAGGCGCCGCCCGCGCACGGTCACTGGTGCGGAAACGGCATGGCCAGCGCGCGTAATGCGGCCTCGGCGCTGAGCACGCGGGCCACCGCCTCGTCGGCCTTGTCGCGGCTGAGGCCGAGCCGATCCAGCAGCGCCTGCGGGATGTCCTGCGGGCCGCCGTCACCGATGCCGCGCTGGCGCAGCAGGCGCACGGCCAGGCAGACCAGGTTCGGATAGGCCGCGTGCTCGCCGGCGTAGTCCGGGTCGCGCTGGAAACGCAGGGCATTGGCCACTTCGTCCGGCATGCCCCACAGGCGCATCAGCCAGGCGCCCATCTGCTCGCGGGTGATGCCCAGCAGGTGCTGCTCGATATGGCTCGAGCCCAGGTGCGGGTTGACCTCCAGATGCCGGCAGATCAGCGAGAAATGCGGCGGAAAGATGTGCGCCAGCACCAGATAGCCGAAGTTGTGCAGCAGCCCGGCGAGATAGTTCAGGCCCATCTCCGGTCGTGTTTCGCGCGGGATGGCGCGCGCCAGCCCCTCGATCACCGCGGCGGTGTAGACCGCCTGCTGCCAGTACGGCGTCGCCTCCTGCGGGCGGTCCTTGGGCAGGCTGAGGGTCTTGCCCAGCGCCAGGCCCAGCGCCAGGTTGATCACCAGATCGAAACCCAGCACGCGGACGATGGCGTCCTCCACCGAGCGGATGCGCCCGGGGGCGGCGTAGTACGGCGAGGCAGCCCAGCTGATCACCTGCGCGGCCAGCGCCGGGTCGGTTTCCACCACGCCGGTGATGTCGTCGATCGTGGCCTCCGGGCTCACGCGCAGCTTGATGATGCGCTGTGCGGTCTGCGGCAGCGGCGGAATCTCGATGGTTTCCTCCAGGCGCTTCTGGATGCGCCGCGCGGTGAAGCTCTGCACCGCCTGGCTGATCTCCTCGCGGTCGTCGTGCGGGCGGTCGAGGTTCGGCTGGATGCGGCTCAGCGGCACGGCGAAGCTGCCGGCGCTGGCCTTGCTCAGCAGCCGCTGGAAGTCCTCCGCCGCCAGTTCCAGCAGCAGCCCCGGCTGGCCCGATTCGACCAGCAGCCGCGGCTGTTGCAGCAGGCTGCGCTCGTACAGGCAGGGTGAACTGGTCAGCGGCGGCAGGCCGGGCAGGCGGCTCAGCTCGTGCCTGGCGAGCATGCGCGCCAGACGCTCCGGTTTTGTCGCCCGCAGCGGGCGGCCGGTGAGTTCGGTCAGCTGCGGCAGGTCGAGCAGGTGATCCTGGGGAAACAGCACCAGCAGGGCGCCGATGCTGTCTTCCAGCAGCACCGCCTGGACCCGCTGCGCGGCCGGCAAGGCGGCGTGGTCGCGCAGGATCTGGTAGCGCACGCCGAGGTCTTTCAACAGTTTGGTGATCAGCAGCGGCAGTTCGGAGCCGCTTTCGGTATCAACAGCAGAATTCATGAGCGGGCCCGTGATGGTGACCTGCCCGAGTATAGCGAAGCCCTCGGACGGGGAAATTGCGCTGACGGGTGGTTGTCACACCTGGCCGTATTCCTGGCCATGCCGCAGCCAGCGCTCGAGCAGCGGGCTGACGTGCTGCGGCCAGCGCGCCAGCAGTTCCTGGGCGGCGTCGCGCACCGCCGGCAGCAGGTCGGCGTCGCGCATCAGGTCGGCGACCTTGAATTGCAGCAGGCCGGTCTGGCGGGTGCCGAGCATCTCGCCGGGGCCGCGCAGCTCCAGGTCCTTCTCGGCGATGACGAAGCCGTCGCAGGTCTCGCGCATGATCGCCAGGCGCTCGCGGCCCAGCTGCGACAGCGGCGCGTGATACAGCAGCACGCAGTGGCTGGCCGCGCTGCCACGGCCGACCCGGCCGCGCAGCTGGTGCAGCTGGGCCAGGCCCAGACGCTCGGGATTCTCGATGATCATCAGGCTGGCGTTGGGCACGTCGACACCGACTTCGATCACTGTGGTGGCGACCAGCAGCTGCAGGCGCCCCTGCTTGAACTCGTCCATCACCGCGGCCTTCTCGGCCGGCTTCATGCGCCCGTGGATCAGCCCGACGCGCAGGCCGGCGAGCGCCGCCGAGAGGTCCTCGTAGGTGGTTTCGGCGGCCTGGCAGGTCAGCTCCTCGGATTCCTCGATCAGCGTGCACACCCAATAGGCCTGGCGCCCCTCGTTGCAGGCGATGCGCACCCGCTCGATGACTTCCAGGCGGCGGCTGTCGGCGATCACCAGGGTGTTCACCGGCGTGCGCCCGGGCGGCAGCTCGTCGAGGATCGAGGTGTCGAGATCGGCGTAGGCGCTCATCGCCAGGGTCCGCGGGATCGGCGTGGCGGTCATGATCAGCTGGTGCGGGCAGAGCCGGCCGTCGATGCCCTTCTGTCGCAGGGCGAGGCGCTGCTGCACGCCGAAGCGGTGCTGCTCGTCGATGATCACCAGCGCCAGGCGCTTGAACAGCACCTCGTCCTGAAACAGCGCGTGGGTGCCGACCACCATCGGGCAGCCGCCGGCGATCTGCTCCAGCGCGGCGGCGCGGGCCTTGCCCTTGAGCTTGCCGGCCAGCCAGGCGACCTCGATGCCGAGCGGTTCGAGCCACTTGCTGAAGTTGAGAAAGTGCTGCTCGGCGAGAATTTCCGTCGGCGCCATCAGCGCCACCTGATAGCCGGCTTCCAGCGCCTGCAAGGCGGCGAGGGCGGCGACCACCGTCTTGCCGGCGCCCACGTCGCCCTGCACCAGCCGCAGCATCGGTTCGTGCTGGGCGAGGTCGTAGGCGATCTCGGCGCCGACGCGTTGCTGCGCGCCGGTTGGGGCAAAGCCGAGGTTGGCGAGAAAGCGCTGCGGCAGAGTTTTCGCCGGCGGCAGCGCAGGCGCCTGCTGGGCGCGCACCCGTTCGCGCAGGCGCTGCAGCGAGAGCTGATGGGTCAGCAGTTCCTCGAAGGCCAGCCGATGTTGCGCCCAGTGCCGGCCTTCGGCGAGTTCTTCCAGATTGGCGTCGGCCGGCGGCCGGTGCAGGTAGCGCAGCGCCTGATCGAGCGGGCCGAGCTGGTAGTCGCGCGCCAGTTCGGCGGGCAGCCAGTCCGGCAGACTGTGCGGGCCAAGCCGCGCCAGCGCCTGTTCGCTGAGGTTGCGCAGACGCTGCTGGGTCAGGCCTTCGGTGGTCGGGTAGATCGGCGTCAGGGTCTGTTCGACTGGCGCCGGTTCGCCGGTCAGCGCGCGGTATTCCGGGTGGTAGATTTCCAGGCCCGAGGCACCGGGACGCGCCTCGCCGTAGCAGCGCAGCGGGGTACCGCGCTTCAGGGCTTCCTTCTGCGCGTTGCTGAAATGGTAGAAGCGCAGGCTCAGCGTGCCGCTGCCGTCCTGCAGGCGCACCAGCAGGCTGCGCCGGCGGCCCATGACGATGTCGGCGCCGCAGACCACGCCTTCGATCACCGCATCCTGCCCCGGCCGCAGCGCGCCGATCGGCACCACGCGGGTGCGGTCCTGGTAGCGCAGCGGCAGGTGGAAGAGCACATCCTGCAGGGTTTCCAGGCCGACCCTAGCGAGCTTCTCGGCCAGCGCGGCGCCGACGCCCTTGAGTGCGGTGACCGGGATGCTCGCCAGTTCGCTCATGGCCTCAGGCTTTCGCCGACGGCGGCTTGCCTACCGAACACAGGCGGATCGAATCGGCGAGGATTTCGATGGCCTTGGGCCGCGGGAAGCTGGCGCGCCAGGCAATGGCCACGGTACGGAACGGCACCGGCGGCGTCAGCGGACGGGTCTCCAGCACGCCCGGGGCGTAATGATGACTCTCCACCGCCGACAGCGGCAGGATCGACACGCCCAGGCCCGAAGCGACCATGTGGCGGATGGTTTCCAGCGAGCTGGATTCCACCGTCGTATGGCTCGGCGCCTCGCCCTTGCGCGTGGTCGGGCAGGCTTCGAGCACCTGATCGCGGAAGCAGTGGCCCTCGCCGAGCAGCAGCAGGCTCTTGTCGTTGAGCAGCTCGGCGTCGATGGTGGCCTTCGCCGTCCACGGATGGTCGGCCGGCATCAGCACGTAGAACGGCTCGTCGTAGAGCGGCTTGGTCAGCACGTCGGCTTCCTGGAACGGCAGCGCGATGATGATCGCGTCCAGCTCGCCGGTGCGCAGCTTGTCGCGCAGGACGTGGGTGAAGTTTTCCTCGATGTACAGCGGCATGTCCGGCGCCACGCGGTGCAGCTGCGGGATCAGGTGCGGGAACATGTACGGGCCGACGGTGTAGATGGCGCCGACCTTGAGCGGCGCGGCCAGTTGGTTCTTGCCGACCTGCGCCAGCTCGCGGATGCTCTGCGCCTGCTCCAGTACCTTCTGCGCCTGGGTGACGATGCCTTCGCCCACGGGCGTCAGGCGCACGGCGCTCTTGGTGCGCTCGAAGATCAGCACGCCGAGCTCGTCCTCGAGCTTCTTCACCCCGACCGAGAGGGTCGGCTGGCTGACATGGCAGCGCTCGGCGGCGCGGCCGAAGTGCTGTTCCTGGGCGAGGGTGACGATGTAGCGCAGTTCGGTCAGGGTCATAGTCAGCGTCCATTAGGTTGCCAGCAAGCATAGCCTTTGCGCTGCATCTAACCAACTGCGTTGCCGCTGCCTCGGCGGCGCTACACTGCGCGGGATGCCGGCCACGATGGCCGCATGGAGCGCCGGAGGGAAAGATGGGCACACGTTCTTCAGTGGTGATCGCCGGGTGCGGCGATGTCGGCAGTCGCCTCGGCCTGCAGCTCAGCCGGGCCGGCTGGACGGTCTACGGCATGCGTCGTGAGGCTGCGCAGCTGCCGGTGCCGATCCTGCCGATCAGCGGCGATCTCGCCGCGCCGGCCTGCCCGCGCAGCTGGCCGAACGGCGAGCTGGACTATCTGGTCTACGCCGCCTCGGCCAGCCAGCACGACGAAGCAGGCTATCGCCAGGCCTATGTCGACGGCGTGCGCCATGTGCTCGACTGGCTGGAGCAGCGCGACCAGCGCCCGCGGCGGCTGCTGTTCATCTCCAGCACCGGCGTCTACGGCCAGCACGACGGCGAGTGGATCGACGAGGCCTCGGCCACCGACCCCGGCGGCTACACCGGCCGGGTGATGCTGGAGGCCGAGCGCCAAGTGCTCGGCTGCGGGCTGCCGGCGACGGTGGTGCGCATGGGCGGGCTGTACGATCCGGTGCGGCCGTGGCTGCAGAATCAGGTGCGTGCCGGCCTACGCGTCGAGCGCGATCCGCCGCAGTACAGCAACCGCCTGCACCGCGACGACGCCGCCGCGCTGCTGGCGTTCCTGCTGCAGGCCGACGCGCGTGGCGAGCCGCTGGACGACTGCTACCTGGGCGTGGATGACGACCCGGCACCGCTGCACGAAGTGGTCGACTGGCTGCGCGCGCGCCTGGGCGTCACCCAGTGGGCCGAGCAGAGCATGACCCGCCGCGCCGGCAGCAAGCGCTGCAGCAACGCCCGCGCCCGCGCGCTGGGCTGGGCGCCGCAGTACCCCAGCTATCGCAACGGCTATGCCGCGCTCGGCGAGCGGCGTGACTGACGGCAACCGCCTGCTGGCGCGGCTCTGGTTGCCGGGCGTGGAGCTGTTCCATGCCGACTTCTGCGGCCAGCCGTTCGGGCGTCACAGTCACGATGCCTTCGCCATCGGCGCCATCCTCCACGGCGTTGGCGGCTACCAGTGCCGCGGCGCGCGCCATGCGCTGCCGGCCGGCACGCTGTCGCTGATGAATCCGCAGGAGCCGCACACCGGCCATGCCGAGTCACCGCGGCTGATCTACCGCATGCTCTATGTCGAGGAGGCGCGGCTGCCGGCACTGCTCGGGCGCAAGCAGTTGCCGCGAGGCTTTCGCCAGCTCAATCCGGCCGACGATGGCGCCGTGGCCGCCGGCCTGGCGCAACTGGCCGGCGATTTCCAGCACGGCGACGCGCTGGGCCTGGAGAGTCGCCTGCTGCAGCTGCTGGAGCTGGTGTTCACCCGCCACGGCGGCCTGCGACCGATGCAGGCCGCGCGGCGCGACGGCGGTACGGTCGCCGCGCTGCGCGATTACCTCGAGCAGCATTACAGCGAGGCGGTCAGCCTGCAGGCGCTGGCCGAGCAGCTGCAGCGCCATCCGCGCCATCTGATCGAAGCCTTCCGCCGCACCTACGGCGTGCCGCCGCACACCTGGCTGCTGCAGCGGCGCATCCGCGAGGCCAAACGCCGCCTGCTCGACGGCGAGGCGCTGACCGAACTGGCGCTGGGCCTGGGCTTCTACGATCAGGCGCACTTCAGCGGCACCTTCCGCCGCTTCACCGGCGTCACGCCGGGGCAGTTCCGCGCCACCGCGCGGGCCTGAGTTTCTTCCAAGACTGCCGCCGGCCGCTGTCGGCAATCTGGCCGCCCCTGTCGAAGGAGGCGGTCATGCTCGGGTTGTTTCTGCTGGTTGCCGGTACGCATTTCGCCGCCCTGCTGTCGCCGGGGCCGGACTTCTTCCTGCTGATCCGCGCGGCGCTGCTGCACGGTCGGCGCCAGGCCGATGGCTGCGCGGCCGGCATCGCCCTGGCCAATCTGCTGTCGATGCTGCTGGTGCTGCTCGCCCTGGCGGCGCTGCCGGGCGCCAACGGCTGGCTGTGGCGCAGCTTGCAACTGCTCGGCGGCGGCTATTTCTGCTGGCTCGGCAGCCAGGCGCTGCTGGCCCGGCGCGCGCTGCGGCTACCGGATGGCGCCGGCGAGACCGGCGGACGCTGGCGCAGTGGCTTCGTCCAGGGCCTGCTGGCCAGCAGCCTGAATCCCAAGCTGCCACTGTTCTATGCCGGGCTGTTCGGTGTGCTGCGCGAGGCTGCCGCGCCGGACTGGGCGCTGGCCCTGGCGATGCTGTGGATGAGCGCGGTGGTGCTCGGCTGGGATCTGGCGCTGGTGCGCCTGCTCGGTCACCCGCATTGGCGCAACGGGTTGCGCCGGCGGGTGCGCACGCTCGACCGCGTCTGCGGCGCGCTGTTGCTGGTGCTCGGTGGCTGGTTGCTGGTGGGCGGCGTGTCGGGTTGATGGCAGGCAACCGGCCGCCGCCGGTGGTTCTGCGCGGTGGCGCGTTTTTGCTAAGGTGACCGGCCGTTCCGCACGTCCGCACCTTCTCCGCGGGCGGTATCGCTCAAGCTGCAGTCGAGATTCCATGTCCCCGGTCGTCAACGTCGTCCTGCCTGTCTTCGCGCTGATCTTCCTCGGCTATCTGTGCCGGCGTAGCAACCGCATGGGGCCGACGGCGGCCTCGGAGCTGAATCGCTTCGTGGTCTGGCTGGGGCTGCCGGCGCTGCTGTTCAGGATCACCGCGACGTCGCGCTGGGAGGAGGTCTGGCAGCCGGGCTTCATCGCCGCCTTTGCCATCGGCTGCCTCGGCGTGTTCGCCTTCACCCTGTTCTATCGCCTGTGGCAGCGGCAGCCGCTGGTCGATGCCAGCCTCGACGCGCTCGGCGCCTCGTACGCCAACACCGGCTACGTCGGCTTTCCGCTGTGCCTGCTGATTCTCGGTGAGGCCGCGCTGCAGCCGGCACTGGTGGCCACGCTGGTGGTGGTTTGCGTGCTGTTCGCCATCGCCCTGACCTGCGTCGAGACCGGGCTGCACGCCGGCCAGGGCATCGGCAGGACGCTGGCCAAGGTCGCCCGCGCGCTGCTGGGCAACCCGCTGGTGCTGGCGCCGCTGCTCGGCGCCGCCTGGGCGGCTGGCGGGCGCGAACTGCCGCGCGGGATCGACACGCTGCTGGAGCTGCTCGGCGCCGCCGCCGCGCCCTGTGCGCTGGTGTCGCTCGGGCTGTTCCTCGCCCAGCCGCAGCCCGGCGGCCGGGTGCAGGGTGTCTGGCCGCTGGTGCTGCTCAAGCTGATCGTGCAGCCGGCGCTGACCTGGTATTTCGCCGCGCGGGTGTTCGAACTGGAGCCGCTGTGGGCCTACTCCGCGCTGCTGCTCAGCGCGCTGCCGACCGGCACCGGCCCGTACATGCTCGCCGAGTTCTACGGCCGCGAGGGCTCGCGGGTGTCGCGCGTGGTGCTGCTGTCGACGCTCGGTTCGCTGCTGACGCTGTCGCTGTGCCTGATGCTGCTGCCGGCACGTGGATAGCCTGCGGTGTGCCTGATCGCGCGTAGGGTGGAAAGCCGCGAAGCGTTTTCCATGCGGCCACCTGCCGGTCAGCTCAGTGGCCGCGTCACTTCCAGCACCACCGCGGCGATGCGATCGCATTTGACGTAGGCACCGCCGAGCAGCTCCTCGCCGAACACGTCCGGGTCGATTTCCCGGTAGCGCCAGCTCAGCGGTGTCGGCGCCAGCCGCTGGCAGGCTTCGGCGAGGAACGGGTCCTGGTTGTCCAGCATCGCGACCCCGGTATACAGCAGCAGCGTGCCGCCCGGCGCCAGCCGGCCGAGCGCCGCATCGAGGATCGCCAGCGACAGCCCGGCGCCCAACGGCCCGCCGCCGTGGCGATAGGCGCGCTCGCCGGGATCGACCAGATAGGGCGGATTGGCCAGGATCAGATCGAACTCGCCGTCGACGGCGCTGAGCAGGTCGCTGTGCTCGGCGCGCAGGTTGTCGGCGCCTGCCAGCGCCGCGTTGATGCGCGTCAGGCGCAGCGCCGCCGGGTTGATATCCACCGCCAGCACTTCGGCCTGCGGCCGCGCCAGCGCCGTGAGAATCGCGCCGGCGCCGGAGCCGCAGCCGATGTCGACGACGCGGCGGATCTCGCCAGTGTGGCGGTCGAGGTGGCAGCGGATGGCGCTGGCGAAGCGGTAGGTATCCGGGCCGAAGAACACCGCGTCGGCCGAGTCGGTGGGAAACGCCGAATGCACGAACAGCTGGCCATCGAGGCTCGACAGCCGGACCCGCGCGCGCCAGCGCGGGCCGCACGGCTCGAGCACCTGCGCCTGATCCATCAGACTGAACAGCGGCGGCGGCAGCAGTTCGTGCTGGAACGGCCGGCTCCAGCCGAATACCCCGGGAAGGTCGCCGGCCAGTGCATTCTGCGGACGCTGGTTGACCCGTTCATGGGTCAGCGGCGTGGGCGTGATGAAGTGATAGCCGCGC
Source organism: Stutzerimonas stutzeri TS44 (assembly GCA_000263395.1). Classification (GTDB taxonomy): domain Bacteria; phylum Pseudomonadota; class Gammaproteobacteria; order Pseudomonadales; family Pseudomonadaceae; genus Stutzerimonas; species Stutzerimonas stutzeri_C. Next base: position 383,276 of record AJXE01000001.1, on the reverse strand, counting down.
TCGCGCAGGGCCTGGCCCAGATGCAGCAACGCGCGGTCTTGCGCGGTTTCCATGGTCATGATGCGTCCCTTGAGGCCTTCAGTTGAACAGTTCGTTGAACAGCCGCGTGGCCAGCAGGCCGGCAGCGCTGTGGTGGCGTTGCGGTGCCAGCAGCGGCAGCAGCAGACGCATGCGCGCGGCGCGGTCCGGCTGGCGGGCGAGCTGCTGCTCCAGCAACTGCAGCTCCGCGTCGAAGTCGTTACCGGCGGGCATCTGCGGTGGAATCGAGTCCGCCGCCGGGCGACGCGTGTGGAACCGCGCCTGACCCTTGAGCAGCGCGCCGCGCGGGCTGCGCTTGCCGTCGGCGCGCCAGCCGCCGGCGATCCAGTCGTGGATCATCTGCTGCTCATAGGCGCTGAACACGCCGAACATCGGTGCCTGTTCGCCGACGATGAGCTGCCAGAAGCGGCTCTCCTGCGGGTCGTGGCCGCGCTTGATCCAGCCGCGCGTCTCAAGCACGGCGAGGAACTGTTCGACGTCCTCGGCCAGCCACTGATTGACCGTGCGGCCTTCGAAACGGCAGTAGTCGGAATGCACGAACTGCCCGAACGCGGCCTTCTTCTCGAAGATGCGCTGCACCTGCGTCGACAGGTCGAAGTCGCCGATCACCGAGACGCTGCTGGCCCCCAGATCGTTGAGCCGATAGCCGTTGCGCACGCGCTGGTAGAACGCCGCGCCGTCGCCCATCTGTGGCCAGGCGGCGCGCAGGCCCTGCACGGCCTTGCAGGCATGGCCGTTGTCGGCGTTGTCGACGGTGACGTGCAGGGTGAAGTAGTACGGATCGATGCCCAGCTCGGTCAGCTCGTAGGCGGTGATCAGCAGGTGCAGCGGCAGCTGCTCGTAGCCGAGATTGAAGCCGATCACCTCCGGCAGGAAGCGCTCGGCGTGCTCGGCCAGCGCCAGCTGGATGGCACCCTGAACGAAGTGCTCGTCGTCCAGCTGCTGCCAGTCGTCGCAGCCCTGGCTGGCGAGCAGCTTGCGGTAGAGCACCACATGGTTCTTTTCCGGCAGGCCCTCGCCGAGCTCCTCCAGATAGGTCTGGATCAGCGCGGTAAAGCGGCCATCGTCCCAGCGCTGCAGCAGGCCGTAGAGCCAGGCGCCGTCGACCAGTTTGGTCGGCGCCACGCCGCGCAGAAAGTGCAGGGCATGCGCCTTGCTCGAGAAGTAGCGGCGTGCCCCGCCAGCGCGGCGCTGCTCCAGATAGGCGCGGTACTGGTGGCCGACCGCTTCGGTGCGCTGCATGACCCAGGCGTCCAGCTCCGCCGGATCGTCCGGCAGGTCGCACGGCAGCGCGGCCGCGTGCTGCAGCTGGCCTTGCAAGTAGTGCGCGGCGTCTTCGCGGCTGGCGCCATCGAGCAGGGCGAAATACAGCTCGCGCGACCCCTGCGACGAACGCGGATCGGCAGCGCGCGGCGTGGCGGGCAGGCTGTGCAGGGTCATCGGCATGGTCTGGTTCGGCGGCAGTGGTATGCAGATATGGGCCGACCGCCGCGACCATTAGTTCAGCCCGCCCGCCGAGCGGCCGCTATACGGCTTGCAACTTCCCGGGCGCGGGTCATCACTAAACCGGTGAGCGGCAGCCCGTCGGCGCCGCGCGGACAGCCGGAGGCACCAGCATGAATACCGAGCACAGCGGCCGCGAGAGCATCGAGTCCATCGATCAGAGCGGTGACGCTCACGAGCAGAATCCGGAAACCACCAGCACCCACGGTGAAGTCGCCGGCGGCGACGAGGCCGACGTGCCGGGCGGTACCTACAACGTGCCGCTGGAGCTGGCCGAAGAGCTCAGCGACGAGCAGGCGCTGCGGGAGCATCGCGGCGAGGATGAGGGGCGCTAGCTGGAGGACGTGTTCCCGCCGGGGCTTAAGTGCCGGCCATGCGCGGTCGCCTGTTGCTGTCAGATATCGGCCGCATGGTTACGACCCTGCCCTCGCCTATCCGCCGGAGCAACAGACATGCGCCAACACGGTCGCCTTAGTGACCGCCCGGCGATCACCTTCGACGCCGTCACCGAGACCAACAGCCTCACCGGCAACGATCAGCACCGGCAGGTCGCGGTCGCCAACGGCGTGCTGATGGAGGAGAACGCCACCGCCGCGCAGGTGTTCGGCGCCGGCGTGGACATGCTCAACCAGCTGCACGCGCTGGTTCAGCAGCTGCAAGACCCGGCGCTGGACGCCAGTGATCCGGCCGTCGGCGCGCAGATCGCCGCCAGCATGAACAGCCTCGACGCCACCCACAGCGAACTGCTCGGTGCTGTCACCGAACTTGGTGGCCGGCAGAACACCCTGACCCTGCTGACCAGCAGTAACCAGGACGTGTCGCTGGTCAACCAGAAGATCGAGGGCGAGCTGTCGACCCTCGACTATGCCGGTGCCAGCATCGACCTGAACAACTACCAGCTGGCGCTGCAGGCGACCCAGAAGACTTATCTGAAGATCAATGGCCTGTCCCTGTTCGGGATGCTCTGAGCGAGGGATGCCTGAATTAAGATCGGCAAGCAGCTGCCCGCCGTTTCCCCCGCCAGCCCGCAGGAACGGCGTCAGGTGCTGGTACCCGACGCGCCGGCGACGTCGCGCCGCGTCGCGGCCAGCGAAGCCGCGATCGCCGAAGCCGGCCAGCGCAAGAGCACCAGCTTCAGCCTGCAGCTCAACCAGCAGCTGTCGTCGATGCAGACCGCCGAAAGCTACCTGGCCGACCTGCACACCCGGCTGTCGCAGCTCAAGCTCAGCCTCAGCCGCGAACTCGGTGCGCCGGGCCAGGCGGCAAGTCAGGAGGCCATCCGCGAGCAGTTCCAGCAGGTCGACGAGCTGCTGTAACAGCGCAGCACGCGTTCGGGCAATACGCTGGATGCCAACCTCAAGCTGCGGCTCACCGAGCCGGTGCGCAGCCGCTTCAGCCTGCAGGGGCTGGACTCGCTGGATACCATCCGCCAGCCCGGCCGCGAGACGCTGCTGTTCAGTGGTGGCCGCCCGCTGGCCGAGCCGGTGGCGGTGGTGCTGGACGACAACCTCAGCGACGAACAGATCCTGCGTCGCTTCAATGCCACCCTTGGCAATGCCGGCATCCGTGCCGAGCTGGATAAGCACGGTCAACTGAAATTCTCGGCGCGCGAGAGCGACTGGCTGCAGCTCAAGGGCCAGCTGGCGGTTCAGGGCGAGGGCAAGCTGTTCGCCAAAGGCGCCTATCAGCGCCTGCAAAGCGAGGAGGAGCAGGCGCTCAGTCTGCCCGCCGAGCCGCAACTGGATTCCTTGCGCGAACTGCGCCGCGGTCACCCAGACCGTAGTGGCGCAGGCCAACATCGGCCGGTTTGCCGTCGTCAGCCTGTTGTCGGCGTAGCTGCTTCGGCGGGATTTGACGACCTCGCGAGCGATGCTACGTGGTGTGGTGGCAGGCACCGCCCAGGAGTAACGCTCAAGGTGCTTTTCTCGCTGACCACCTTATTTCAGTCACTTCGAAGCTTGAAGCAGGCGCCTTAGTTAGAACCACTTCGCTGCGTATCTCTAAGCTATTGCGCCACCCATGATCGTTTTATTGTCACATTGCGCAGATTGCCGATATGGTCCGGCTTTACGTACATTCTGGTTAAATCTTCGAATATTGAAGGTGTGGAAGTGCGATTCTTATATCTTCAGTTCGTTAATATTTATATATCAGGGGGGCGATGGTTTTTAAGTAAGCTGTGCGGTTTTCGCTAATTCTCGAAGCGCAGTTGTTGATCGTTGTTTGATATGTCTCTGGAGTTTCTTCTGCTTTAAATGCTGCCAGCTTGCAATAGGTATCTAGAAGATTAAATTCTCTCATTTTTATTGCGGCCTACAGCCCTTCGGCACCCATCGGGGTTAGGTATTTTTTTTCGAAGTACTCTTTGTCAATTGATTTTTTTTGGGTTTCTTTTGTTTTAGTGTTGGTTATATGCTCAGTTCCGATGTGTTCCGCATAGTCAAACTCAGCGGAGTGCGTCTCACGTTGTACGGCCTTTGAGGCGATATAATGACAGCATCCGTCCCGAGATAAAGATAGTATTGCTCTTTCGCTATGTAGAATCTTGGGGTTCGGAAGTGTGGATATGTCCTTGGCGGGTTCAAATATTTCTTTGGTTGGGTTGTAGTTCCAAGCGATATAAGTGGTATTCGCTGTGCTATCGTTCTCAAGTACTCTCATGTCAGGGAGGCCATCGAAGTTTTGGTCTTCAAAAATAATTGTTATGGTTTCTGTTAATATTTCGATCTCGAAAGTTTGAGTTCGTTTGTCTTTAAAGGTGATAGTGATTTGTTTTCCATGATTATGGCTGGAAGTATCTATACTGCTTATAAGTTTTTTGTAGCTTTGGCTTAATGCCTTAGCACGAAAAGCATGTGTGGATTTTTTGCTTCGCCAGACGCCATGTATCAATTGATTATTGAGTTCGGCGATTATTTTCGCGTCGCTAAGGTCTGTCTTTTCCTGCAATGTAACGCGGTTTTTTGCGATTGAACCTCGCAGCGGTATAGCGGTGCCATACTTTTCATAATGGTAACCTCCCGATATGGATCCGTTGGTTTCTGATAATCTTAGAAAAATTGCGCTGTCGGTAATTTTGCCTTTGTAGGCTATTGTTTCTGTAATAGACGTATTTTCAGCATGGCATATATGAAAATACGCCAAGGTAAAAATAGAAATAATGATGGTCTTCATAAAATTCCTATGGCTCGCTTTGCTCGTTCTAACATTTGAGCGCGATGATGCATGTTGTTAGGCTCTCTGCCCTTTTGTGGGTAATAAGGATTTTTTTGCTTTGCCCATCCGTTCACATATACTGATACCCAAAATAGATCATCGCTGTCAGCGGCTGAATTTAGTTTGGATTTTAGTTGCGCCCAATAGTATCCAGATGCAAGTGCTGCTAGTTCGGGATCGCTCGCCAGTTGTTCAGCACGTTCAGTCGAGCTTGTAATGTCGAGGTTGTTGAATTTTATTGTTGTCTTTAAAAAAGCTTCGCATGCTTCATAGTTGGATCGTCCGGTTATCTGGAGTAGCCCGCGACCTTTGAATTTTGGCCCATCACCAGGCTCAGTGTTGCCTAAGTCTGATCGGCCTTCGTACTGTTTGCCAGAGCTGAGCTCGGCAGCGTATTGCAGTTCTCCCGTTTCGTGTCCTATTTGGGACAAAAAATGTGCTATGCGAAGAGGCGTATTTATTTCAAATAATTCAAGCGTTTTGTTGATCGGCAGTAGATACTTATCTATTATTTTGTCGGAAGCTGATTTCATGATTTGCGCAAGAACTCTTCGAGAAACCAGCATATTCCTCATTGCAAAAGTTGATAAGCAACCGCTCGGTGAAAAGTTCCACATTATTCCGTTCGTAGGAATCCCATGTTTGCCAGCTAGATCACCCCACCAGCTCAACTTCTCGATCCGCTGCTTTTCCGCTTCCCAAACAAGATTCGGCGTTCCGGGTTCTTCCGCCAGTAACGGATCAAGCTCATCCCACTTGCTTTTGTTCCAGAACCACTCGCTTTCATACTTGGTGACCAGTTGGCCGAGCATCTGGGCGTGCCAGGGTTTGGCCAGCGCTGCTTGGATTTCGCGACTCGTCAGCGTGCCGTCTTTGTCTGCGTCGACGATATCGTAAAGGCGGGTAATGGTTGTGAGAGGCCCGCCGTCAGCGTTGCTGATCTGGACACGGTAGTTTTGCTGCTCCTCTGCGCTCAGCAGGCCCTTGGCATTAAAGGAATAGGCGAGTTTCTCAACGGGCGTTCCGGTTTCCTCGATGCACTGGAAGCCTTCCCACTCCCACGGACTGTGACGAGTAGTGATCAGCTGCTGCTCGGCGAGCCAGCCGTCGATGGGGTGGCCGTTAGCGTCGGCGAACAGGCCGTCCAGCCGCCACCAGTGCATAGTGTTGTCAGCGCCATCCTTGACCTGGATTTTTCTCGAAGCGGGGAGCCCATCCAACAGGGACTGCGGAATGATCAGGTCGACGCCGATCTGCGTGCCGTCGTCGTCCAATTTGGGCGGGTTCTCGGCATTGATATCGTCCCGGTGCGGAATCAGTTTGCTCGCACCTTTATAGACCTTGAGCAGGGTTTTCTGGTCGTCCGGCAAACGGCTGGCCCAGGCGCGGCTCCGGGCGACGAACGCGGGCACATCGTCGCAGCTGAACAGTTCGACATGGACCATGTGCTGAGCGGCGCTGTCGTGATTCTGGTACAGGCCCGGATGGCCAATCAGATCACCCGCCTTGATCGGCAGCCCGTTGTCGAGTACGACAACCCTATCGTATTCCGCTGGCTCGCTCTGCGGTTTAAGCAAGCTGGTGAATACATAGCCGGGCAGTTGCCCCTTATCGTCGCTTGCTAGTGCGGGTTGTACCGTGCCGCTGATCAAGCTGACCAGCTTGCTGAACTCACCTTGCGTTTTGCCAACGACAATTTCAGCGCCCTTGGACAGCTCCGATAGCTTGGCGGCGTTTTTGCTGGGGCCTGCGCGGACGCTCAGACCTTGATTCTGCGTATTCACCGTACAGCGGCTGGTTTCCCAGAAAGCGGGGCGCTGCAAGTTCGGTTGAGCCTGATAGCCTGCCCAGTCGAGCAGGTGCATGTATAGGCTGTAGAGGGTCAGGCCTGGAGGGGGCGGGCTTTCGGCGATGCTGCCGTCAGCGTTCTTCAGTGGCGGTGGCTGGAGGCTGTGCTTGACGAGCACGAACCCCGTGGAAAAGGGCGCTCGTTTGACGCGCGGGATCTCCTCGGTAAATTCGCTGACCGGGTAGCGCTCGTCGATACGGTAGGCAATCACCTCTCCGTCGGCGATACAGCGCACGCTCGACTGGTCGAATGCAGCGGCCGTGCCATCGTCGAAGTGCACGCCGCCATGCCATAAGCCGTTGTCGCCGGTGGGGTAGAAGCCGCCCTTGGCCTGGGCCATATGCGTAAGCAGCTGCAGCGGATTGTTGCTGGTGTCCTTGCTGGGAAACGGATAAGCCCAGTTGATCGGCTTGTGTTCGGCCATGTTCGATGCTTCCTTGCGTTCGAGCCAGCTGCGCAGCCGGCTCTGTTCTTAGCCCGAGAAATTGAGCGAGCGCTTGCGTTTGCTGGTTGGCTTGATCGCTTCGCCCGGCTGTGCCCGCTCCAACAGGCTCCCCGCCTTGTCTTTATCCGCCATGCCCGGCAGTTCCGGCGGCTTGATCTTGATTCCAGAGCCCTTGCCCGGTGCGCCGCCGGCGTTGATTCGCGCTAGCGGGCCAGAGACGGTGATGCCGCCTGGGTCGAGCTTGATGAAGCTGCCGCCGGCCTTGAGCGTGAGTTCGATGCCGGCTTCGATGACCATTTTCTGCCCGGCCTTGAGGTGGATTTCGCGGCCGGCCTTGGTCAGCTGGGCGGTGCCGAGCTTGATGTGCTGGGTCTGGGCGATGGTGAGGTGGTCATCGGGTTTGACTTCCACCTGGCGGTCGCCGGCAACGGTCTGGTGTTCCTCGGCCCGGAATTCGCTGTAGCTGTTGGCCTCGACGGTATCGTGACGTTCGTGGCCGACGCGGATCTTTTGATCGTGCTCGATGTTCTCGTCCCAGTCGCGCTGAGCGTGGATATAGATTTGTTCGGCGCCCTTGCGGTCTTCGATGCGCAGTTCGTTGTAGCCGCCACCGCCCGGGCTGCTCAGGGTCTTGAATACCGTGCGGGTCTTGTTCGCCGGCAGGCCGTAGGGGACCTGGTGTTCCTTGTGGTACAGGCAGCCGGTGACCAGTGGTTGATCGGGGTCGCCTTCGAGGAAGGTCACCAGCACTTCCATGCCGACCCGCGGAATGGCGATGCGGCCGTAGCGGTCGCCGGCCCAGCTGGAGCTGACGCGCAGCCAGCAGCTGGTCTTGTCGTCGGCCGCACCGATGCGGTCCCAGTGGAACTGGACTTTTACGCGACCGTACTCGTCGCAGTGGATTTCCTCGCCGGCAGGGCCGGTGACCACGGCGGTCTGGCTGCCGAGCACCTTCGGTTTCGGATGGTGAAGGGCTGGGCGGAAGGGGATATCCCAGGGCGTGGCGCTGAAGCGGTTGCGGTAGCCCTGGACGAAACCATCGCCAGGCGCGACATGGCTGGTGACCGATTCCTCCAGCACCTGCGGCTGCTTGCCTTCGTGCAGTACTTCGGTGAGCAGCCAGAGGTCGTTCCATTCGCGGCGCGGGTGGTCGGAGATTTCCAGCAGATGGCCGCTGACCAGCCCAGGTTGATCGCTATTGCCCTCGGCAAGGCGGTAGTCGTGGCGATGGCGCTCCAGCGCGCGTTGCGCGAGGTGCTTGCCGCGGGCGCGCTCGGTGAAATGGCCCGGGTAGTCATAGTCCTCCAGGTCGGGTTGCGGCATGGCGTTCGCCGCTGACTCGCCGCGGTGGGTTGCCTCCATCAGCAGCCTGGGTTGTTCGAAGTCGTAATCACGACGGCCGACCCGGCTGGTGCGTGTCGCGACGCGCACGGCGAAGCGCTTGATCACCGGCTCGTCGGCCGTCATGCCGTTGTCCTGCAGATAGGCGGTCGGCTGGCCGAGTCGGGCGAAGCTGGTCTGGTCATCGCCGAAGACCAGCACATGACCTCTGGTGCTGTGCTCGAAGTGGTAATGGATACCTTCTTCCTCGCACAGGCGTTGGATGAAGTGCAGGTCGGATTCGTCGTACTGCACGCAGTACTCGCGCGGCGGGTAGATCACCGGGCCGAGCTGGAAGCGGTAGGCGTCGGCCTGGATACCATGCTCTTCGAGCACCTGGGCGACGATCTGCGGCACGCTCATGTGCTGGAAGATGCGCTGGTTGGTGCGATGGGCGAGGTAGGCCAGCTGCGGCACGAGCGTGAGCCGATAGCGGGTCAGGCGCTTGCCCGATTCACCCTGGGCGATGCGGTGGACCAGGCCGTGGATGCCCATGCCGGCGGGGTCAAAGGCGAGAAAGGCAGGTGTATGCAGCAGTGCCTGCAGATCCAGGTCGGGGCGCTCGCTGACCATTTCCAGGTCGAAGCGATAGGGCTGGCTGATGGCCTCGCGGCCCCGGAATTCGAGCACCTGGAAGTCGTGTTCGACGCCTTCCAGGGTCAGGCTGAAGTGGGTTTCATTGGCGGCGTTGAACATTGGGCTGTCCTTGTCCTGATGTCATCCGTGGGAATGGCCGAACCAGCGCTGCCAACGGCTCGGTACGGGGCGGCTGAAGGCCTGCAACAGGCCCGCCGCATCGATGCTGCGCTGCGCTTCGTCGAATGCCAGCGCCAGACGCAGCGCCGGCCAGCAATGCACCGGTAGCTGCGGCGGGCGCTGCAGGGTGCGATCCAGTTCCATCGCCTTGGCCTGACGGGCGCTGAGCCGGCGAAACGGATGGCTGCCGCTGGCCAGTTCATAGAGCACGCAGGCCAGGGCGTACACATCCGCCGCGGCGGTCAGCTCGCCGCCATCGAGCAGTTCCAGCGCGGCATAACGCGGTGTCCAGGCGGCGAAGCGCGTGCGGCACAGGCGCGGCAGACCGGGCAGCAGGCCTTCCAGCGGCTGGCCGAGGCCGTAGTCGAACAGGCGCAGGCCGTCCTCGGCGAGCATCACGTTGCTCGGTTTCAGATCGCCATGCAGCACGCCCAGGCTGTGGGAGTAGGTCAGCGCTTCCAGCAGCGGCAACGCGATACCCTGCAGTTCGCTCCAGGCCATGCCCTGCGGGCGCTCGCACAGCAGCTGGTCGAGGGTCGGCCCCTTGAGCAGCTCCAGGGTGATAAAGGCGCGTTGGCTGCCTGGGTCGATGTCGAAGTTGTACAGGCGCACCACATGGCGGTGGCTGAGGCGCGTGGTCAGTGCGTATTCGCTGTAGAGCAGGGCGCTGGCATCGGCGTACTCGGCGAAATCCTCGCTGAGCGTCTTCAGCGCCACGTAGGGTTCCGGATCGCCGAACTGTTCGCGCAGCAGGTCACGGGCGCGATAGACCGCGCCCATGCCGCCGACGCCGAGCAGGCGTTCGATCCGGTAGCGGCCGCCGAGTACGTCCGGCAGCTCGCCGGGGACTGTCTTCGGCTCGACCGCCGCTGGCGCGGCCGCTGTGGAGGCCAGCGCAAAATAGGTGAGATCGCAGGCGGGCTGGGCGTTCATCGGCGGATCACCACGGCGCTGAGATTGTCCCGCGCCGGGCCCTTGAGCGCCTGGCGAAACAGCCGCTCCAGCGCCAGCTGCGTGGACGGCAGGCTGAGCGCGGCACCGAGGGCGTCAGCGGACATGCTCTGGTAGAGACCATCGCTGCACAGCAGCAGCGTGTCGCCGGGGAACACGGCGAATTCGAGGATATCCAGCTCCAGTTTTTCGCTGGCGCCGATGGCACGGGTCAACGCATGGGCGGCCGGGTGTTTGGCGGCTAGCTCGGGGCTGAGTTGCTGCTCGTCAATCAGTTGCTGCAGCAACGAGTGGTCGCGGGAAAGCTGATAGAGCCGGCCGCTGCGCCACAGGTAGCAGCGGCTGTCGCCGGCCCAGATGCAGGCGGCGCGGTCACCCTCCATGAGCAGGGCGACCACCGTGCTGCCGATCACCGGATCGGGGCGTTCGGCGGTGACCGTCAGTTCCTGGCTGAGCCGGCGATTCAGCTCATGCAGGCAGCGCCGCAGTGCCAGCAGCCGCTCCGGCAGCTCGCCGCCGCTGCAAAGCTCGGCCAGCTGCTCGATGATCAGGCGGCTGGCCAGGGCGCCGTTCTGGTGTCCGCCCATGCCGTCGGCGACGGCCCACAACCCGGCCTGGGGCAGGTCGAGGAAGGCATCCTCGTTGCGCGCCCGTACCTTGCCGGTGTCGGTGCGCGCGGCGCTGCGCCAACTGCATGCCGTTGCGTTCATCACAGCGTCGCCGGCAGCTTGAAGCCGCGCAGCAGCGCGAGGTCGAACGGATTCGGCGAGCGCTGGGCGTGCAGCAGGTAGTTGGCGCGCAGGCCGCTGAGGTCGGCCTTGAGTATCAGCACGTCACGGCCGCTGTGGTAGTCGACCTGCATCAGGTCGATCAGGCGGAACAGCGACCAGGGCCCGGTGTTCTTCTCGATACCCACGCGGCGACCGCCGAGTTCTTCCACGACCAGGCTGGTGCGTCCGTCGTCGGCTTCGGCCGGCCAGCGGAACGCGGTCTGCACGATCGGCCCGTGGCGATATTCCAGCTGCTGGTTGCCGAAGCGGAAGTCGGCGCGGCCGAGGCTGGAATCCAGCGAGTACGGCTCGAGCTTGAACAGGATCAGCGGCTCGTTGGGGTTCTCGGCGAAGAAGCTGCGGCGAATGGTCTGCGCCCGGCTCATCTGTGCAAGGAACTGCTCGGACAATGGCAGGCCGCGACCGTCGACCCGGCGCAGTTGATACTGGCCAGCGCTGCCGCTGACGAAGGGCTTGAGGTAGCGCTCGAAGAAGCTGTCCGCCAGGCCCTGGGCCTTGAAGAACTCGCGGAAGTCGGCGATGGCGACGTCGCTGGCGCTGTGGGCGCTGAACGGATAGCGCTCGCGCAGCGAACCGCGGTAGCTGGCGTACAGCTCGTTGCGATAACGCTGGTTGAGGTAGTGATAGGCATCGCTGAGCACCAGCGACCAGCTGTCCTCGGCCAGCAGCCCCAGCCACTTGCCCAGCGGCTGCGGCAGGCGTGCAGCGCTGTTGCGCAGCTGGTTGATGGCATCGCGCTGGCCGCCCATGCGTGCCTTGGCCATCTCGAAGGCGGCCTGTTCCGGTGCGCTGGCATGGGCCAGCGAGGCCAGCTGCAATTGCAGGGCGTCGAGGGCCTGCAGGCTGGCGCTTAGCTCGGGGCCGGCGGCGCCGTTTTCGTCGAGCAGCTGGTGCAGCGGCGCGAAGCGGCGCTCCAGGGCCTTGCGTGCGGTGTCCGGCAGATTCTTCAGCAGCGCAGCCTGCGCCTGCTCGGCGGCGGCGGTGGCCAGTTTGGCCGCCTTGCCGAGTTTGCTGCCTGCGTCCTGTGCGGCATTGGCCAGTTCGCCCGCCTCCGCAGTCGCGTCGGCGAAACCGGCGAAGCGGGTGTTCTCGCGGACTTCCAGCAGCAGTTGCAGCAGCGGCGAGTTGGCGGCGGTGAGCCCGGCGAGCTGCGCGGCACCCTGGGCCGCACTATCGGCCGGCAGGATGTTCAGCTGGGCGATTGCCTCGCTCCAGTGTGCGGCGTAGTCGCGGAAATACAGCTGTTCCATTTCCACCAGCAGGCGGCTGAGGTCCTTGGCGCTGAGGTTGTCGCCTTCGCCCAGCACCCAATTGTCGCGCAGGATCTCGCTGACCAGATCGGCACCCTGGGCGACGAACAGCTTCTGGTAGCCCTGCTGGGTGTAGAAGCCGGGAATCCTGTAGTCGCCGCCGACGAACAGGGATGCCTGCGGGCCGAGCTGGGTGTTCAGCCGATAGTCGGGAAGGTTGCGTGCCTGGTCGCGCAGCATGCGGTACACCACTGCCGCCAGCGATTCGCTGCGCAGCTGGGCACGGGCCTTGGCCACCAGATTGTCGTTCAGCTGATACGGCGCGAAGGATTCTTCCAGCAGACGTGCGAAGTGCGTGTTGAGCCCCTGCTGCGCCACGGCATTGCCCGAATGACGCAGCGACCAGTCGGCGGCCAGCCAGTCCTTGAGGAATGCCGTATCACGGCGCTCGGCCAGGTTCAGCATGAGGTACGCGCGCAGGCTGCCGAGCAGCTGCTCGCGGTCGTTCAGGTTGGCGCGGATCTGCGTCTCCAGCTGCTGGGCGACGCGTGGCAGCAGCAGCTTTTCCAGATCGCGGCGGTAGGCCTCGTGCAACGTCGGGTCGACCGCCTCGCCCTGATACAGGCCGCCCCGGCGCAGCCAGGACACCTCGTCTTTCGGCGGGAACACCTGCGTCGCCGCATAGCTCGCATCCAGGGCCTTGAGGGTGCGCAGTGCCTCGTCTCCCGCCTCGATGGCCTTGCGCTCGCTGCCGAGCTGCTGGGCGATATCGCGCAGCTGTTCCAGACGCTCATGGTTGCCGGAGAAATTCAGTGCCCAGGCGCCGCCGATCAGCAGCAGGCAGCCGAAGGCGCCGGCATAGAGGGCACGCTGGCCCCAGTCGATGCGGCGTACCTCGCGCTGGTCGAGGCCGGCCAGTTCGGCTTCCGGAAAGATCACCTGGCTGAGCAGCTGATTGATGAAGCGTGCGCGGCCGCTGCGGAAGGTCGGCAGCGCGCTGCTGGCCAGGCCGAGATGGCGGCCGATGCCGGCGGTGAGCGGGTCGAGCGTATCGCGCAGCTGCGGCGCGCTGGTCAGGTAGAAGCCCCGCAGCTGGCTGGCACGCTGGTAGCGGTTGCCGGCGAAGGCCAGCTCGATGAACAGGCTCAGGCGCTCGCCGATCTGCCCCAGCTGATGCGGGAAGTCGAGGATGCGGCCGCGGCGCTGCGTATCGCGCTCCTGGTGCATGCGCAGGATCACCTGGCTGTTCAGCCGGCGCAGCAGTTCCTCGAACTCCTGGCGGACCACCTGCGCATCGCTGCCGTTCTGCTCCTTGCGGAAGCTGGCGCCGAGCACCTGGTCGCTTTCCTCCCGCGACAGCTGCTCGAAGAAGTCGTCGAAACCGAGAATCCGATCGGCCTTGCTCAGCACCAGGTAAACCGGAACGTCCAGGTTCAGACGCTGATGGATCTCGTGCAGGCGCTGGCGGGTCTGGCGGGCCAGGCTTTCCAGCTCCAGTTCACTGCCGCCCTGCAGCTGGTCCACCGGCAGGTTGACCAGCACGCCGTTGAGCGGCCGTGCGCGGCGCCTGCGCAGCAGGCCGAGCAGGGTGTCCCAGGCGCTGCCGTCGACGGCGGCGTCGGGCTGGGTCAGGTAACGGCCGGCGGTATCGATCAGCACCGCATGATCGGCGAAATACCAGTCGGCATAGCGGGTACCGGAGACGTCCTTGGTCAGGCGCTGCTGTTCGCTGCGGTTGAGCGGAAAATCCAGCCCGGAGAAGTCCAGCAGGCTGGTCTTGCCGCTGCCCTGTGGGCCGATCAGCAGGTACCAGGGCAGCTCGCTGCGCCATTTCTCGCTGCGCCCGCGATAGAGGCTGGAGGTCTTCAGGGTACGCAGCGCCTGCCTGAAGCGATGGCGCAACTCCTGCTGCTCCTCGCCGATCAGGCCGTCGCGGCGCAGCTGCTCCTGGACGTCCTGATCCTCGGCGTCGCGCTTCTTGCGCGCGCTGGCGCGCCAGCTGGCGAAGACCATGGCCAGGCCCCAGCCGAGAAACAGCACGCTGATGCTCAGCAGGCGGGCGGTCGAGGATTCCCAGAAGCGGTAGTCGTTGACCGCCAGCAGCGGCCCGACGAACCACACCACAACCGCCAGCAGCAGGACCAGCAGCAGGCTCCAGACCCAGGTCCGGCGCAGCACGGCGCCGAGCTTGCCAAAGAACGTCTTCATCTCATTTCATCCCTGAAAAGGTGGAACCGCCGGCATCCATGTCCAGCGAGCGATAGGGCTGCAGCACAGTCTCGCGTTGTTCGCCGAGGACCCAGGCGAAGCCGCCGTAGATCACCCCGAGGCACATCAGGGTGAACAGCGCGACCATCCACCAGGGCACGATGCGCACCAGGCGCCGGCGGGTGTCCTTGAGGCCTTCCCAGTGCGGCGACAGCTCGCGCGGGATGTCGCCGCGCATCTGCCGGATCTGCCGGTAGAGGCTGTCGCGTACCGCTTCCAGTTCGAGCATGCCGCGCGGCAGCACGCGGTACTTGCCCTCGAAACCTAGGGACAGGCAGAGGTACATCAGCTCGAGCATCGGCAGGTGCTTGACCGGGTTGCGCGACAGCCGTTCGAGCAGCTGGAAGAATTTCTCGCCGCCGAAGGTCTCGTTGTGGAAGGAGGACAGCAGGCTCATCTGCGACCATTCGCTCTCGTTGCCCCAGGGCGTGGTCACCACGGCCTCGTCGAGCACGGTGCAGAGCACGTAGCGCGCGACCATCACCTGGCTGCTTTCGGCGCCGTCATGCAGCGCGCGATGCTCGAACAGCTTGATCGCGCTGCTCAACTGGCCGTGCAGGGCCTGTAGGTCCTCGCTTTCCAGGTTGTGCTTGAAGCGCACCACTTCCGACAGCAGCGGCGAGGCGGCGGCCACCAGCGGATTGAGGCTGATGTTGAAAGTTTCCGCCGGGCGCAGGCGCGCGGCGTAGATCATCCGCTCTTCCAGCTGCTCGAAGCGCGGCGGGGTGTCGAAGTCGGTCAGCGGGCTCTGTGCCGGGGCCTCTCCCGCTCGATTGACGATGACCGTGCGGTCGTCCTGTCCGTAATCCATTTCCTTGATCATGTCGCTCAGTCCCTGACCGCCCAGAATTTCAGTTCGAGCCCGGCGAAGTCACCGGACACATGGAAGGCAAAGCCGCCGGAACGCTCCAGTTGCGCCTGGTCCTCGGCGCTGAGCTCCAGCGCGAAATAGGTCTTGCCGGCATGGAAGGGAATCTGCCGCGGCGCCACCGGCAGCGGCTTGAGGCGGATGCCCGGCAGATGCAGGTTGACCAGCTGGCGGATGCGCTCCACCGGGCCGATCTTCAGGTGCGCCGGCAGCCGCGTGCGCAGGGTTTCCGAATCGCACTGGGCGCTGGCGGCGAGCACGAAGGACGCCGTGCCGAGCAGCTTGTGATCGTGCAGTGGCGATACCTGGATGCCGTACTGGCGCTGCTGCAGCAGCAGTTCGATGGCGTGCTGTTCGAGCACCATCGACAGCACCTGGCGGATCGCGTCCATCAGCTTGCGGAAGCTCGCGCCCTGGTCACTGTGCTGGTAACGACCGTCCAGGCGCGGGCGCTTGCTCTCGCTGGAGAAGGTCGCCAGCTCGCCGAGCAGGCCAAGCAGATCGCGGTAGATCTGCTCCGGATGCACCTGTTCCACGCCGAGGTAGTGACGCAGCACCGGTTCGTGACGGTTGATCAGCTGCAGCATCATGAAGTCGCCGACCTCGGCGCCACCCACCTTGCCGGTGGCACTGATGCGCTCGGCGAGGGTGTCGCCGCGGTGAGCGAGCATGCTGATTACTTCCTTCAGGCACGACAGCAGATAGCCGGAAGCCTGGAAGTTGACGTAGGTGGGGATGAACTCGGGGTCGAGGCTGATGACCCCGTCCGGCGTGGTGTCCAGCACCTCGCACAGCTGCAGCTTCACGTAGGCCTGGTCGCTCTGCTGTTCGCCCAGCAGCAGGCGGAAATCCGGCAGGCCGGTGCTGACCTGGCTGGTGCTGCTGTCGCCGGCATTGGAATCAGCGACCTCCAGCTCATGGGCGGTGTAGCGCGCCAGCACGTCCTTCTGTTCAGGGCGGCGGGTCTCGATGTGGTTACCGGTGACCAGCGGCAATGCGAGATAGACCGGTGTGCTGCCGGTGTTCGGCGGGATGTCCAGCGCCAGTGGCTCGCGCTCGCTGCCCAGCTCGAACAGCGTGCCGTCCGGGAGGATGCCGCTGGCCTGGCTGAGCACCAGCTTGCCCATGTTGAGGAACTGGCGGTCGATCTCCAGGTTGAAGAAGCCCCAGGCGTAGCTGCCCAGCTTCTGGGTGCGCGCCTTGAGTTGGTGATCGTAGTAGCGATCGCTCTGCTGGAAGTGCTGCGGACGCAGCAGCATGCCTTCCTGCCAGACAACCTTGTGCAGGCTCATGCTTATTTTCCTTCTGCGGCGAGCGGGTCGAACAGCGCGATGCCGCGCTCGTCCAGGCTCAGGGCGACGCGGGTGCGCTCTTGCGGCGGCACGGCGATGACGTAGCGCCAGCTGGCTTCCGGCAGGTCACGGTAGGCGGCCAGCACGCCGACGTAGCGGCTGCCGTCCTGCACCGAGAGCTTCAGCTCACGGCTCTCGCCGGGACGCAGTTCCAGTTCCTCGGAGGTCACCAGGTCCGGCGCCAGGGCTTCCTTGGGCCGTTGGTAAAGGGCGAAGAAGTCGCCGTTTTCGAACGCCACCGGATGCTTGAGCTCCAGCAGGCGTAGCACGATCGGCGACGGCCGGCCGTTGAGGTCGGGGTTGAGACGGTCGCTGCCGTGCAGCTCGAGGTCCAGCTTGGTCAGTTTGGAGTACGGCGACAGCGCCGAGCAGCCGCCCAGCACGAGCAGCGAGGCCAGCATGGCCAGGGTGATGCGACGAGGCATGGGATCATCCTTGATGGGTAGAATCGAGCGTGGCGATCAGGCGCACCTGCTCTTCATAGGTCTTGGCGAAGTCGCGGGCGAACAGGCGCTCGCTCCAGTCGGCATCCTGGCCGAGGCTGTGATGCAGCCGGCGATAGGCGCGCCAGCGGCTGCCGGCGGTGGCGATCAGCGGCTTGCGGCCTTCCCGTTCGAAACGCAGCGCCAGCTGCTCCGGTGCCAGCTGTTCGAACATCGCCTGCACCGCCGCGCGGCTGGCGGCCAGCAGTGCCACCTGATGCGCCTGCAGATCGCGAAAGGCGCGGCCGATGGCCTGTTCGGCCGACAGCTGGCCGGGCTTGCCACCGCGCAGCAGGGCGCTCAGGGCCTCGCCGGCATCGGCGCTGTGCTTGAGCGGGTTGTTGCCGGCGCTCTGCACGGTGGTCAGCGCCAGGCGCAGCTCGTTCTTCAGCTCGCTGCGGGTGCGCAGGCTCTGCTGCAGGCCACCGACGCTCTGCTTGAGCAGGCGGGCGGCGTTCAACGCCAAAGCCTGGCGCTGCTCCTCGTCGAGGTCGTCGAGTTCGATGCCCAGCGCCTCGCCGAAACGCTCCCAGAACGACGGCGGCAGGCGCTCAGGCTCTGGTTCGCGCCTGGGTGCGGTCGCGGCCGCGGGCATGACCAGTTCCGGCAACGGCAGGCTTTCGGTGTCGATGCGGGCGTAGTCGCGCTGCTGGGCCTGGCGTTGTGGCGCCACCAGCGCCAGATCGAGGTCGTCGACCTCGGCATAGATGCGCTCCTGCTGTTCCATGGCCACCAGTGGATCGAGGTCGAGAAAGGCGTCGTCGGGGATGATGCTGCCAGCCGGTTGCGGGCGACCGATGTCGCCTTCGAACAGCGCCGGGTCCTGGATCAGCCGGGCGCGGATCTCGAAGTCGCCCAGGCAGTAGACGCTGCCATGCTCGATGCGCTGTGGCTGGTCCTTGACCAGGCTGGCGCCGCTGTCCTTGAGCTGGATGCCGTTGCTGCTGGTATCGGTGAGGAAGAACGCGCCGTCGCGATAGCTGATCACCGCGTGACGCCCGGAGAGAACGCGCTTGCGGTCGGGGATCACCCAGTCGCAGCCCTCTGCGCGGCCGATCACGCCGCCGGCCTGCTTGAAGGTTTTGGTGGTCAGCAGCCCGGGCACGAATTGCTGGGCGCCCACCATATCGAAGACCAGTTCCATGGTCGTGTCGCTCCTTGCGGTTACTGGCCGCGATTCAAGGCTTGCGGATCACCCAGCGGGCGATAGTGGTCATCGTCGAATCTGTAGTTGCCGGAGCAACCGGCGAGCAGCGCGGCGGCGATGAGCGAAACGAGGGCGTAATA
This sequence comes from Stutzerimonas stutzeri TS44, assembly GCA_000263395.1. Lineage (GTDB taxonomy): Bacteria > Pseudomonadota > Gammaproteobacteria > Pseudomonadales > Pseudomonadaceae > Stutzerimonas > Stutzerimonas stutzeri_C. The sequence continues at coordinate 364,839 of AJXE01000001.1, read as the reverse complement.
GCGCACGGGCACGCGATTTCCTCCTTGAAGTCGTGTGTGGGGAGCGAGGTGCGCCTGGCGGCGCGGCACGGGCGGCACATTGAAGTTCAGTTGTGGTGTCTGGCAGGTGATCCGGTTCACAGAACATCCGCCGGATGCTGTTGAAACGCGCAGACGGTCAGATATGTCCGCGCGGTTGCGGATGTCGGCGCCGATGCGGCGCGTGCCTGGGCGTGCGTGCTGCATCAGAGATCGGCCGGGCTGATATTCAGCCGTTCCATGCGATACAGCAGCGTGCGCCGCGGCAGGCCGAGTTCACGGGCGGCCTGGCTCTGGTTGCCGCCGTTCTTGCGCAGGCAATCCATGAGCAGGCTGCGTTCGACCCGCTCCATGCGTTCGCGCAGGTTCAGGCTGCTGTCCAGGCTCGCCTCCACATGCAGATTGAAGTGTTCCGGTAGCAGCTCACCGCCCTCGCAGAGCAGCACGGCGCGCTCCACCAGCCCTTTCAATTCCCGCACGTTGCCGGGGAAGGCATAGCCTGCCAGACGCTCGAGCGCGGCGTCGGACCAGCGACACAGATCGCGCTGGAGAAAAGCGCAGGCCTTGTCGGCGAAATGCCGGGCCAGGCGCAGGATGTCCTCGTCACGCTCGCGCAGCGGCGGCAGTTCGATGGGGAAGTGCGAGAGGCGGTAGAACAGATCCTCGCGAAACAGGCCGTTCTCCACCTGGCTGCGCAGGTCACGGTGGGTGGCGGCGACGATGCGCACGTCGATCTTGTGGGTTTCGGTGGAGCCCAGCGGGCGCACTTCGCCTTCCTGCAGCACGCGCAGCAGCTTGGCCTGCAGCAGCAATGGCATGTCACCGATTTCGTCGAGAAACAGCGTGCCGCCGTTCGCCGCATCGAGCAGGCCGCTGCGGTCGCGGTCGGCGCCGGTGAAGGCGCCCTTGCGGTAGCCGAACAGCTCACTTTCCAAAAGCTGCTCAGGCAGCGAAGCGCAGTTCTGCACGATGAAGGGCTTGCTGCGGCGAAACCCGCAATCGTGAATGGCGCGCGCCACCAGTTCCTTGCCGGTGCCGGTCTCACCGGTGAGCAGCACATTGACCGGGCTGTGCAGCACCTTGCCGATCAACTGGTAGACCGCGCGCATGCGTGGGCTGTCGCCGATCAGGCCGTAACCGCTGGCACAGGGGCTGACCGGTGCGGCGGGCGGCGCGGTGCTGCCGGGCGCGCGCAGGCGCTGGAGCAGATGCAGCTGGGCGAGGCCGAAGCCGCCGAGCTGAGCCAGCGAGCCGCTGAAGCCATGCAGCTCACGCGACTCGGTACTGGCCGTCAGCAGCAGGCCGGCAACGCGCTGCCGCTCGTCCTGCAGCGGCAGGCAGAGCAGGCTGCGCCACGGTTTCGGGCTATCCGGCAGGAAACCCGAAGCATGCAGGCTGCTGTCCAGTTCGCTGAGGCAGAGGGTCTGGTTCTGGCACAGGCAGTATTGCAGCAGCTGCTCACCGTCATAATCGCTCGGCAGACTGGTGGCTTCGCGTGGCTGCAGCAGGCCGTTGTGCCACTCGGCCGAGAGCGTCAGGCGGGTATGGGTGGCGTCCAGCAGATAGAGCTGGCTGAGCTGGCAGTCACTCAGCTGCGCCGCGGTTTCCACCAGCCCACCGAGCAGACTGTCGGCATTCGCCGCGCGCGCCAGCCCGGCGAAGCGACCCAGCAGGGCCTCGGCATAGCGCAGCGGCTGTGGCACCTGATTGAACATCGCGGACATCTCAGGCGAGCTCACAGACCAGCGCGCCGTCGCCATCCAGCGTGGCATGCACCCGCTGCAGCGGCTCGCCACTGGCCATGGCATCGAGCAGGCGGTCCACCACCAGCGGTTGCAGGTGCTGCTCGATCAGATGGTCGATCAGGCGCGCACCGCTGTCGCTGTCGCCGCAGCGCTCGGCGAGGTGCGTGACCAACGCCGGGCAGTGGCTGAACTGCAGCTGGCGCCGCTGCAACCGCTCACCGAAGCGTGCCAGCTTGAGTATGACCAGCTCGTCGAGCACCTCGCCGGCGATCGGGTAGTAGGGCACCACACGTATGCGCCCCAGCAGGGCCGGCTTGAAGTGCTGCGACAGCTGAGGGCGGATGGCCAGTTCCAGATCCTCGGCCGCCGGCCGCTGCCCGGCCGCGCAGAAACTGGCGATGCGTTCGCTGGCAAGGTTGCTGGTCATCAGGATCAGCGTGTTGCGGAAGTTGATCTCGCGACCTTCGCCGTCATTCGCCACGCCCTTGTCGAAGATCTGATAGAAGACGTTCATCACATCCGGATCGGCCTTCTCCACCTCGTCGAGCAGGATCACCGAGTAGGGCTTCTGCCGTACCGCTTCGGTGAGCATGCCGCCTTCGCCGTAGCCGACATAACCCGGAGGCGCGCCGATCAGGCGGGAAACGCTATGCTTCTCCTGGAATTCGGACATGTTGATGGTGGTGAGGAAACGCTCGCCGCCGTACAACAGGTCGGCCAGAGCGAGGGCGGTTTCGGTCTTGCCGACACCGCTGGGGCCGACCAGCAGGAACACGCCCACCGGAGCGTCGGGTTTGTTCAGCCCGGCCGCTGCCGCGCGCATGGCACGATCCAGCGCTTCGACGGCCTGTTCCTGTCCACGCACCCGGGCGCGAAGATCGGCGGCGAAGTTGGCGACCTGCGCATTGTGCTCCCGGGCCAGCTGCGCCAGCGGCACGCCGGTCCAGTGGCTGATCACCTCGGCCACCAGGCGCGGGCAGACCTCATGGCTGACCAGTCGCTGCTGGGCCTGGGCTGCGGCAAGTGCGGTCTGCACGGCGCGCAGCTCGGCCTCCAGCTCATCGAGCGATGGGGCCTCGCCGCTCTCGTTCGCATCGCTGCGCGCTTCGGCGGTGCGTTTGCGCAGGTCGAGCAGGCACTCGGCGAGCTGGCGCTGCTTGGCCCAACGAGATTCGAGCAGCTCGATCTCGCCCCCCGCCACGATCAGGCGTTGCTCCAGCCGCTTCAGGGCAGCCGTGTCGACCGGCAGGCCGGCGGCCAGATCGCGGCGCATGGCTTCACGCTGGCGCTCACCTTCGGCTACCTCGCCACGCAGGCGTTCCAGCGCCTCGGGCGCAGCGGCTAGGCTGATGCGCACCCGCGCGCAGGCGGTATCCAGCACGTCGACGGCCTTGTCCGGCAGCTGCCGGCCGGCCAGGTAGCGTGCCGACAGTTCGGCGGCGGCCGTGACCGCATCGTCGCGCAGGTAGATGCCGTGGCTCTTTTCGTAGACCGGCGCCAACCCGCGCAGGATGGTGACGGCTTCCGGAACGCTCGGCTCGTGCAGTTGCACCGGCTGGAAGCGCCGGGCCAGTGCCGGGTCCTTCTCGAAGTATTTCTTGTACTCGCTCCAGGTCGTCGCCGCGATGGTGCGCAGCTCGCCGCGCGCCAGGGCGGGCTTGAGCAGGTTGGCGGCATCGCCACTGCCGGCCTGGCCGCCGGCGCCGATCAGCGTGTGCGCCTCGTCGATGAACAGGATGATCGGCTTCAGCGAGCCTTTCACCTCGTCGATCGCCCCCTGCAGACGGCGTTCGAATTCGCCCTTCACGCTGGCACCGGCCTGCAGCAGGCCGAGGTCGAGGCAGAGCAGCTCGACGCCCTTGAGTGCCGCAGGCACTTCGCCGGCGGCGATGCGCAGCGCCAGGCCTTCGACGATGGCGGTCTTGCCGACCCCAGCCTCGCCGACCACGATCGGATTGTTCTTCCGCCGCCGGGCAAGGATGTCGATCATCTGGCGGATCGCCGAGTCGCGGCAGAGCACCGGGTCGAGCTTGCCGTCGCGGGCCTGCTGGGTGAAGTTGTGGGTAAAGCGCGCCAGGTTCGACTCGCCACCGGCGGCCGGCTTGCCGTTCGCGGCCTGCGGCTGCTGGCTGAGGGAGAAGTCGCGCAGGCGCTCGGCATCCAGTCGGGCCAGCAATGGCTGGTAATGGCTGCCGGCATAGCGCAGCGGATTGCGCAGCAGGGCGAGGATCAGCGCAGCCTGGTCGATCTGGCTCTGCCCCAGCTCCAGGCTCGCCACCAGCAGGGCATCCTGTAGCCATTGCACCAGTTCGGTGGAAAACACCGGGTTGCGCGATTCGCTGTGCTCGCCGCGCGGTTGCAGCGCCTGCGCCAGCGCGCCGGCATCCACTTCGGCATCCAGCAAGGCTCGCTTGAGCAATCCATCGGAACGCTCGAGCAGGCCGAGCAGCAGGTCCTCGACGAGAACCTTGCTGCCGCCCCGTACCACGCAGCGTTGGGCTGCGCCTTCCAGATCGCGCTTGGTCTCGGCGTCCAGCGCCTGTACCAGCTGTTGCAGATCGACGTTGATCATTTTCATCTTCCTTAATGAGTCTTGCTGCCCAGGGTGACCAGGCCGTCGGCGCGGTCGCGCCCGAGCCAGCTGGTCCAGCCGAGGTGGCAGTTGTTGTCGGCGCCGATGCGCAGCTCACGGATCTCGTCCGGGCGAAGCTCCAGGCGCAGGTCGTAATCCAGCGGATCGCGCAGGGTGAAGCGCACCAGCGCACAGAGCGGCTGGTAGCCGCTGCCGATGGGCAGGAATTCGTGGAAGCGATTCCAGTCCAGCTGGCGGATATGGATGCGGAACTTGCCGCCGCGGTCGCGGACCCGCTCGCCGAGCACCAGGCTTCCGCCCAGCTGGCTGTTTGCCTGGCCGAGACGATTGCGTTGCTCGCCGAGGACTTCCACCTGGCGCTCCAGGCATTGCTCGATGTTCAGCTCGGCGTGCTTGAAGTAGTAGCGCAGCACCGATTCGATCAATGCCGCCGAGTGTGCGCGCAGGCTGAGCAGGCCGAGATAGGGCAGCAGGCGCTTCCAGTTCAGCTCCGGCGCGTTGCGGATCGCCTCGCCGCTGAGCCCGACCAGGGCGAACAGCTGCTCCGAGAAGGGGTCATGGGCGCCGCTGGTGAAGCGCGCGCGATAGCGGTATTTCTGCCAGATCGGCAGCAGCAGGCGCTGCAGGCGATTGTTGAACAGGTCGAGGAAATCGCGGGTCGGGTTGCCGTCCTCGCTGTCGCCAAGCGCCTGTTCACCGTAGAAAGCCGGCAGCGGCGAGCCGGCGCCGAACAGGCTGACCAGGTTGATGCGCAGGCGCGCGCGCCACTCGTCGTGCTCCTGGAAGAACTGCACCTGCTCGATATCGCTGCCGGGAAAGCCCAGGCTCGGGTTGGCCTGAAACTCCAAGCGCTCGTAGAGCGCCTCGTCGTCGAGGCCGGGGTTGAGTTGGCGCAGGCGATCGAGCACCAGCAGCACGCCCTGAAACAGGCTGTACTCGCGGATGCCGCGGTTGAGCGGTTTCAGAGCAGCGGTTGCTGACCCATGCGCGGCGTCCATTGGTACACCTCTCCCTGTGTGCTCTGCACGCGCAGCTCGTGATACGAGTTGAGGCTGGCGTAGAGGGCGAAGAATTCGTTGAGCACCGAGGCGAAGAGGAACAGATCGCCCTCACCGATGAAGCCGTCCTGGTTCATGGTCAGTTCGGTACGTACGCCGCGCACCGGCAGCCCGCGATGCAGGCGATCGACGTGCTGGTGGGCGATATGAGTCAGGCCGCCGAGGCGCCTCCGGCTGACGTTCTCGGCGTGCTTGTCGTAATAGCGCGGCAGGTCGTAGGTCTCGAGGATCACCTTGAGCGCCTCGACGTTGGCCAGCGACAGGTAGTTCAGCGACATGTTGCTGATCAGCTTCCACAGATAGTCACGCTGCAGCGGCGGCGCGTAGCTCGGGGTTACCGCCGAGATGTTGCGGAAGCTGAGGAATTCCGGGGTGTCTTCGCTGGGCCTGCAGATGTCGCCGAGCTTCAGCTGGCGCGGCAGGTTCTGGTTGGTACAGGTCAGCTCGATGGACAGCGTCTCATGCTGGTCGAGGTTGCGCAGACCGAAGCTGAGCCAGGTTTCCTGGCCTTCGCCCAGCAGTGAAGGCTGCTGGCGCACGCTGTAATGCGGGCGCGCCAGCGGCACGTCGAAGCTCGGATCGTGCTCGAAGGATTCGAACGGCACGTACTCTTCGTAGCCCATGCCGCCGGGTTTCCAGCCGGTGACCCGGTCCACCGAGAACACACCGCACTGCTGCGAGTCGTACTCGGCCGGCAGCAGCAGGTACTGGTCCTGCTTGCCGTCCAGGCGGATCGGGATGGCATCGTGCGGGAACAGGTTAACCACCGGCGTGCAGTACAGGCGCACGTTGTCCAGCGTCGGGCGGATGCGCTGCACGCCGGCCTTGTGAATGTCGAAGCGCAGCTCCAGTCCGCGGGCCTGCTTGAGCAGATCCTCGGGGATGCGCTGGATGATCTCTAGGCCCTTGAGGTCGACGAAGAGGAACTTGTCCGGGAAGGCGAAATATTCCTGTAGGTAGCGATAGCCGCGGAAGGTGTTGAGCGGGTAGGGGATCAGCGCCTCATCCTCGGCGAATCCCACCGGTTCGACCTGCTTGGCGTTAAGCTGCAAGGGCGTCAGCGGTCGGCCATCGGGACCGGTCAGCGGGTGGCCCTGCTCGTTCAGCGGCACCAGCTCGATGCCGCCCAGATGGCGCAACAGGCTGAGGTAGAGCAGCTGGCTGATATAGGGCTCGCCCGCCAGGTGCAGACGCAGGTGGCTGAGGCCGATCTCGCCGAGATGGCCATCGGCGCTCATCTGCAGGCGCAGGCTGAGCAGCGCGCCGGTGCCCTTGACCGAATACTCCAGCGCCTGCAATGCCAGAGGCAGCACCTCGGTGGCGTAGGCGGTACGAAAGCAGCAGCTGACGCCCTGCACAGGATTGGATTCTACCGGCGTGTTGCGCGGCACCGTCAGCGCCGGGCCGGGGCGCTTCAGCGGATCGAACTGCAGCATGCTGAAGGCCGGCAGCGGACGCATGTAGTTCGGCCACAGCAGATGCATCAGCGAGTGGGTCAGCTCCGGCAGCTCGTCATCGAGCTTCTGCCGCAGCCGCCCGGTGAGAAAGGCGAACCCTTCGAGCAGCCTCTCGACATCCGGGTCGCGCCCGGCCTGCCCGAGGAACGGCGCCAGCGCCGGACTGCGCTCGGCGAAGCGCTTGCCCAGCTGGCGCAGGGCGGTGAGCTCGCTCTGGTAGTAATGGTTGAAGGACATCAGGCCTCATTCCTTGAGTGCGCAGTCAGCGTCTGTCGGCTAGAAGAAATATGGGAGCGTTGAGCGCACCAACAAATAGTGAAAACTCGCTTAGGGGCACACTGACTTGCTCTTCCATGAATGGCAGGGGCGCCTATTGCGCTTCATTGTTGTTGAGGTCGGCTTGTAGCCTGATGTACTCGCACCAGCCATGCCGATGGCTGGCATTACCCAGCCAATGCTCATGTTGCTGCGGAGTAAGGCTCATCCAGTAAGGCCACCAGTAGTGGTTCCACCAGTGTTCGAGGCTGCCTTGTAGGGCTCCTAGCCCGTCTGCATCTACCTCCGGGAACACATCCCAGGGGAGGGGTGGCGCCAAGTCAGGCAGGTTCTGCAGGAGCTCAATGCTGTTGCTGATCAACAGCAGGGTCGTGCCGTTACCCAAGGGTTCTTTTTGAATCGAAACGGCTTCGCTTTTGCCGGTCTTTCCTTCACGAGAAAAAGTTTCGAATGAGACGGTCTGCAGTTTTTGGCAAAAACCAAGACGCTTTATCAGTTGCTCGATTTGGGTGAGGCGTCCCGGTCCTAAATGCACATCCAGCAGATAGGCTCCGAGGCCATCTGCTTTTAGCGATACGGCTATCGGATAATGCTGATCCTGTGCAGGCAGCGCTAAATCCAGGGCAGGGTAGATAGGTACTAACTCCTGAAGCCCGGAGTCACGGCCTTCTCGAAGAACCTGTTCAGCCGAGCGCTTGCGGCGCAGAAATGCAAAGGGGTTCATGCTCAATTCTCATAAATGTGGTCGGCGACCCAGTCAGCGCCGAAATAGCCGGCCGCGCCGATTACGATGCCGCCAATCAGGCCAGTAACGATGGCCCCGGGGCCGGTTTCAACGCCTAATGCGGCACCGGCTGCACCTCCAACCTTGAAGCCGGCCCATGCCGCTCCCCATCCGCCGGCCTGCCGGATAGCTTCGGCGCTTATCGGCTTGGCATTACCGACACGAATGGACTCCTGTGTTGCCGTTGTCAGGTCGTAGGCGGTAAAGGCAATACCCAGTACTTGAACAACACGGGCGCCTTTCACGATGCCCTGTGTTGTTTGCAGGGATTCAGGGGTGAAGATCGCGCTAGCAGGGACCTTCTTGCCGTGAACCAGAACCTCCTTGTCGATGTCCCGAACATACGAGGAAATTTTGTCGATCCGCTTTGCAAGGTGCACATGCTGGGCTTTGTATGCGGCCAGGTCGCGCAGGATTTCTTCGGTCGATACCAGGCGAGCTCCAGCCTGCCGGGCCTTGTGCATATCAATGAAGATGCTGCGCCCATCAAAGCGTGGCGAGCCTTGCGGAAAGATTGAGCTGGTCGAGATGAAGGGGGATTGGTTCTTGCCGAGCACATGCTCCGCGATACTGACACCCGCTCCCGGGTTCTTCGGCATCAGCCCGTAGCGCTCGGGGTGCAATTCACTCAGGCTCTGCAGGGGAGACAGTTGCATATTACGCAGGTACGGACTATTCCCCGAGGCGTAGATCTTGCGAACCAGAAAACCGTCCTTTCCAGGTTCTTCCACGATTACGAAAAAAAATACTCGTGCCGGCATCAGATAGCCAGGCAAGTCACGTGTCGATCCTGGCTGTTGGCTGGTTTCGGCAGTGCATTGGTACTGGCTCATACCTGTCCCCACTGTTCCAGGGCATGCACGCCGACCGAAACAAACAGGCTTTGCTGATTCGGGGTGGCGATGCGAGGTGTTCTTCCGGCGGTATCGGTAAAGCCTTGGTAGGTGTTTCCTGCAGCATCACGGATGAAGTAAGGGACATTGGCCAGCGGCTGGCCTTCGTCGCTGAGCACACGAAACTGCTCGTCGAATACCCGCCCAAAGGTCAGCGGCTGCGGAGCCGTAAACGCCGCGCCACCCCCACTGGTCCCAATCACTACAGTCCCCGACCCCGCGGTCACGACATTGCTATGACTCCCCACACTGCCCACCACTGCTGCCGGCTTGCCATCGATCAGCACGTTGGGAATCACGGCGCTGGCCATCGCTCCGCCGCAGGCGGAGGCGTCGCCCATGCGTGCGGCCGGCAGACCGTCGAACAGCACGTCGGGCGAGCCGGCGGCGATGGGGTTGGTGCCGTGGCCCGTCTTCGGGCAGGCGGTAGGGTCGCCGAGGCGGGCTGCGGGTTTGCCGGACATCCGTTGTCTCCTTACTGGACCTTGACCTGTCCGCTGCCATCCAGGCTGGCGGAAAAGCTGACCTGGCGCTTGAGGCCATCCACTTCCAGCAGGCCTTCGATGGTGAAGGCGAGGGTCAGTGGGTCGTGGGTGCGCGGCAGCGACAGCACGCGCACCTGGGTCAACCTGGGTTCGTACGCTTCGATGAAGCGTTCGATGGCGATACGCGCCTGCTGCAGCGAGTCATGCAGCGACAGGCGCATATCGTTGAGATCGGGCAACCCGTAGTCGGGCAGCGTCTGCACGCTGCCCGCCCGGGTGCTGAGCATCTTGGCCAGATGGGCAGCCACCGAGGCCATCGCCGCGACCTCGCGGCTCCAGCCGGAACGTCGCGCGGCGTCACCGCCGAGGCGTTCGAAGAGGCCGCCGTATCCGTTCAAGTGCTTATTCCTTGTCCAGCTTGCCGACCAGCGACAGGGTGAAATCCGCACCCATGTACTTGAAGTGCGGACGCACGCTGAGGCTTACGCGGTACCAGCCCGGTTCGCCCTCGACGTCGCTGACGTTGACCTGGGCGGCGCGCAGCGGACGGCGGCTGCGTACTTCGGAGCTTGGGTTCTCCTGATCGGCGACGAACTGGCGAATCCACTTGTTCAGTTCCAGCTCGAGATCGGTGCGCTCCTTCCAGGCGCCGATTTGCTCGCGCTGCAGCACCTTCAGGTAGTGCGCCAGGCGGTTGACGATGAACAGGTACGGCAGCTGGGTGCCGAGCTTGTAGTTCAGCTCGGCGGTCTTGCCTTCCTCGCTGTTGCCGAAGAACTTCGGCTTCTGCGCCGAATTGGCGGAGAAGAACGCGGCGTTGTCGCTGCCCTTGCGCATGGTCAGGGCGATGAAGCCTTCCTCGGCCAGCTCGTACTCGCGGCGGTCGGAAACCAGCACTTCGGTCGGGATCTTGGTTTCGATCTCGCCCATGCTTTCGAAATGGTGCAGCGGCAGGTCTTCCACTGCGCCGCCGCTCTGCGGGCCGATGATGTTCGGGCACCAGCGGAACTTGGCGAAGCTGTCGGTCAGGCGGCTGGCGAAGGTGTAGGCGGTGTTGCCCCACAGGTAGTGCTCGTGGCTGCCGGCGACGTTTTCCTTGTAGACGAAGCTTTTCACCGGGTTGTCTTCCGGATCGTAGGGGTTGCGCAGCAGGAAGCGTGGCACGGTCAGGCCAACGTAGCGGGCATCTTCCTGTTCGCGGAAGCTCTGCCACTTGGTGAATTGCGGGCCCTCGAAGTGATCCTTGAGGTCCTTCAGATCCGGCAGGCCGGTGAAGCTCTCCAGGCCGAAGAATTTCGGGCCGGCAGCGGCGATGAAGGGCGCGTGGGACATGCTGGCGACGCTGGCGACGTACTGCATGGTCTTCACGTCGGGCGCGCTGGGGTCGAAGAAATAGTTGGCGATCAGTGCGCCGACCGGCTGGCCACCGAACTGGCCGTACTCGGCGGTGTAGATGTGCTTGTACAGGCCGGACTGAACGATCTCCGGGCTGTCCTCGAAGTCGTCGAGCAGGTCCTGCTTGGAGGCGTTGAGCAGCTCGAGCTTGATGTTCTCGCGGAAGTTGGTGCGATCGACCAGCAGCTTGAGGCCGCGCCAGGAGGACTCCAGCGCCTGGAACTGCGGGTGGTGGAGGATCTCGTCCATCTGCTGGCTGAGCTTGGCGTCGATCTCCGCGATCATGCGGTCGACCATGGCCTTCTTCACCGGCTCATTTTCGTTCTGCGGCTTGAGCAGTTCCTCGATGAAGGCCGAGACGCCGCGCTTGGCGATGTCGTAGGCCTCGTCGTCCGGGGTCAGGCGGGTTTCGGCGATGATGCGGTCGAGGATGCCGCCTTCGGCGAGGTGATTGCCGTGCTCGACGGCGGCTGAGCTAGTGGTCATGTAGATGTGCTTCCTTGTCGGTGATATCAGGCGTCCAGCTTCTCTTTGGCCGCCAGGCCCAGTTCGCCGAGTACGCGGTCACGCGAATCGTCGTCGGCGAGTACGCTTTCGATGGCCTTGCGGAAGGCCGGGGCGTTGCCCAGCGGACCCTTCAGGGCGACCAGGGCGTCGCGCAGTTCCATCAGTTTCTTCAGCTCCGGAACCTGCTCGACCAAATTGGCCGGGTTGAAGTCCTTCATCGAATTGATGCGCAGCTGCACGGCCAGCTCGTCGTCGGTCTGCTCGTCCTGCAGACGGTTCGGCACGCCGAAGGTCAGGTTCAGCTCCTGCTTGGCCAGGACCTCGTCGAAGCTGTTCTTGTCGATGGCGATGGCGATGGGCTTGCGGTCTTCGATCTTGCGGTCGTCGGCGCGCTGGGTGAAATCGCCCAGCACCATCAGCTTGAGAGGCAGCTCGACCTCTTCCTGAGCATTGCCGGTGGCCGGCTTGAACGTGACGTTGATGCGTTCCTTGGGTGCAACCGAGCCTTCTTTGGCCATGGTGTTCTCCTTTGCGTTAATCCAGCACCACTTCGAGATCGAGGTGGCACAGCCTGCGGTAAATCTCATCCTTGCTTTCACGCACGGCGTGGTTCTGCGGCAGCAGCTCGCAACAGCTGTGCAGCAGGCGCAGTACCTCGAGGGCGAGATCGGGTTCCCAACTGCCCAGGCCGCTGGCCTCAAGCTGCTGGTCGAGTGCTTCGAGCTGGGTTTTGGCCAGCTCGTATTTCTTCGCCTGGTAGCACAGGCGGGCGAGGCTCAGCTGCCAGAAGAAGCGCTCGCGGCCGCCACGGGCGCGAGCCAGGCCCTGTTTGAGCTGCTGCACGGCGGGTTTGAGTCCTTCCTTGCGCAACAGCGGCAGCGCTTCCTGCAATGCCAGCTCCCAGCTTGCTTGGATGCTGCCGGCGGCAGGTGGCTCTTCCGGTCGGGCGGCCGTGGCCGGCTGCACATGGGGCATGACCTGGCCGCTGATCCAGGCGCGGGTTTCGGCGTCGGCGAACGGGCTGCCGTCGTGAAAGCGCAGCTCCTCCAGGCGCGGCAGCCGCTGCAGGAACAGCGCGAGCTGAATCTCCACCTCGCGCATGGCCTGTTCGGCCGCCAGCTCCTGCAGGCACTCCCAGGCCAAGCGCTGACCATCCAGCCAGAATGGCGCACGCGCGGTGCTGTTTTCCAGGTCCACCAGCAGGTCCGCGTACAGGCCCTGGGCGAAGCGTTCGCGGTAGTTGGCCAGCTTGTCGGCCGGTATCCCGCGCAGGGCGGTGATCTGCTCGCCGTTGTGCTCCGGCAGGCTGTCGATGCTCAGCCACAGCAGCGTGCGTGAGAGGCGCAGCGGGCGCAGATCGCTGGTGCGCTGCTTGAGCCACCAGGCGGTCAGCGGGCGTGCCTGCTCCTGCAGATTGCGCACGGCCTTGAGCGCTTCCTTGTCATTCTCGACCGGTGAGCCGGGGGCGAAGACCTGGCTGGCGACCTGCTTCACCTGGGCGATAGCCGCGCCGACCGTCCCGGGCTGGGCCTGCCCCTGACTGGCGCGTTTGACCATGCCGTCGAGTTGGCGGCACAGCGGCAGCAGCAGCGGTGCGTCTTCGCCCAGATGATCGGACAGGCATTGTTCCAGCGCATGCAATTGCTCAGCGAGGCTGCGGAACAGTGGCAGCTGCTCGCCGACCGGCACGTCTTCGGAAAAGGTCTGTTCCAGACGCGGCAGCAACCAGTTGATCGCGGCGGCGCGGGTGCGCGGCTTGCGCGGATGCAGCTCATCCCAGTGATTGCTGCACAGGTATTGCAGCAGGTTGAGGCCGGCCTGCAGGCCGGCGAAGGATTCGCGCTGGAACAGGCTCCAGGTCAGCCAGGCGGCGGCGCGCAGATCCTTGGACAGCGAGGTGAGCAGCAGCTCACTGCCTTCGCGGACCTTCTGCCAGTCGATACCGGTGGTCTGGTGCAGCGCCCCGGCCTTGGCCAGCTCGGTTTCCAGCAGTTCGAATTCGCTGCTGTAGCGAATATCGTCGCCGGCGAAATTGCTGTCATTGACCGGCTTTCTGGCGAGTTCCAGATAATGCTGGCTGAGTGCGCTGGCATGCATTGAGTCTTCCGTGACGCTCAAGTTCGATCCGTGAACTTATGGAGTGCACCTTTATATGTGTTCAGGAGCACTCCGCGAGTAGGCTGCGCAACTTCTTGCGCACTTTTCGTTGCGCAATTAGTTGCGCAGCGGCCTCATGGGGTGGGCATCCTAGGCGGATGGGAGGGGGCATTCAAGGCGAGAAGTGTGACCCGACTAACATTGGAAAAGATTAATCGGGGCACAGCGGAACTAATTGAAAAGCAGGTTCTGATTGGCTGGCGTATTGCAACTTTCAATGTGCGAGATATGCCCGTTATATATGGCTGATGGCTTACAGGCAAACGGCCACTGCGTCACGGAATGCCGGAGAAGTTTGTTATAGCGCGTCGTTCTGCGAATGGATTTCCACCGACATCGCATGCTGTTCGCCAGGTTGCAGTTCGAGCGCATCGCCGAGGACATTCGCCGTTTCGATGCACAGCATGCGTTGCCAGGCGTCGTTGGCGAAGCTCGACAGACGCTGCGCCTTGTCGATCCACGGATTCCACAGCACCGCCGATGAAGAACCGCTGCTGGTGAGTAGAATGCGACGGTTCCAGCCGTGGTCGATCACGCTGAGGCTCGCCGGCAGGTCGAGGTAGATGCGGTCGGTTTCCCCGGAAAAACGCAGGTTGCCCTGCTGCCGGCGCGTTTCCCAGTCCGCCAGAGTTTCCACATAGGGCCGACCGTCGAGGCCTTCGACCTCGACCTGACGGATGTCGCTGACGGCGAAGTAGCTGTGCAGTGCCTGGCTGATGGCAACCGGCCGGTCGCCGCGGTTGTGGCTGGTCAGCGTCAGCCGCAACCGATCGGCAAGGCGAATCTGCAACGTCAGCTCGACGGCGTGGGGCCAGCCAGGCAGCTGCGCCTGCGTGCAGCGGAACTCGAGCAGCGCGACATCGCCCTCGCAACGTTGCTCGGCCAGATGCCACGGCAGGGCGCGTACCAACCCGTGGAAGGGCGCGGGCTGCTCGCTGTGGTAATCCGCCTGCACCGCTGGCGGATTGCGTGCCAGATCGCCGAACCACGGCCAGCAGATCGGCACGCCGCCGCGCACCGACTGGCCCTGCTGGAACTGCGCCTGTTCGCTGAGCCAGATCAGCGGCGCCGCGTCGCCCTGGCGATAGCTGAGCACCTGCGCGCCCTGTTCGGCGACCAGCAGCTCGGCGTCGCCACGGCGGATGCGCCAGCAGACGAGTTGATCCATGTCGATGCGTTGGATGTCGATGGGCATGTGCGTTCTCGGAAAATCGGTTGGATGAGCGAGGCTATGACCGCACGGTCACGATGGGATTCCGCCGCTACGGTCGTCGCTACCGGCTGGCAGGTAGTCGCTGCGGCTGAGGCCGTGGCGCTGCATCTTCTCGTTGAGCGTGCGGCGCGGCAGCTGCAGCTGGGCCATGACCTCGGCGATGTTGCCTTTGCAGTGTTGCAGGGCGTTGTGCAGGCATTGCGCCTCGTAGGCTTCCAGCTGCTCGGCGAGCGACTGGCCGCCGCGGCTGGCCGGCGCCGGCGCGCTGAGGCCGAGGGCGTGGCGTTCGGCGGCGTTGATCAGTTCGCGCACGTTGCCCGGCCAGTCGTGGGCGAGCAGGCGTGCCAGTTCACCGGGTGACACCGCCGGCGCGCTGCGGCCGTGGCGCTCGGCGGCCTGGTGGGCGAAGTGCTCGAACAGCAGCGGAATGTCCTCGCGGCGTTCGCGCAGCGGCGGAATGTGCAGTTCGGCGACGTTCAGACGGTACAGCAGGTCCTCGCGAAAACGCCCGCCGCGCACTTCGTCCAGCAGATCCGGCTTGGCGGCGCTGATGACCCGCAGGTCGACCTCGATGCTGCGGTTGGAGCCCAGGCGTTCCAGGGTCTTTTCCTGCAGCACGCGCAGCAGCTTGACCTGTTGCGCCAGCGGCATGCTTTCGATCTCGTCGAGAAACAGCGTGCCGCCGGCGGCGTGTTCGATGCGGCCGATGCGCTTGCCCTGCGCGCCGGTGAAGGCGCCGCTCTCGTGGCCGAACAGCTCGCTCTCGAAGATGGTCTCCGGGATCGCCGCGCAGTTCAGCGCGACGAACGGGCCGCTGGCGCGCGGGCTGAAGTCGTGCAGGCAGCGCGCCACCTGTTCCTTGCCGCTGCCGGTGTCGCCGCGGATCAGCACGTTGACATCGGTGCCGGCCAGCTCCAGCACCTGCCGGCGCAGGTTTTCCATCGCGCGGGAAACGCCCAGCAGTTGCGATTCGATGCGTCCCCGGCGGTTGAACTGTTCGCGTAGCTGGCGGTTCTCGCAGACCAGCCGGCGCTTCTCCTGCGCGCGGCGCACGCTGTCGAGCAGACGCTCGGGGGTGAAGGGTTTCTCGATGAAGTCGTAGGCGCCCTGACGCAGTGCCTGCACGGCCATCGGCACGTCGCCGTGGCCGGTGACCATGATCACCGGCAGGTCGGGGTCCAGTTCGACCAGCTGTTCGAGCAGGCCGAGGCCGTCAAGATCCGGCATGCGCACGTCGCTGATCAGTACGCCGGGAAAGTCGCGGTCGATGACGGCCAGGGCCTCGCGCGCGCGGGCGAAGGTGCGCACCTCGAAGCCGGACAGTTCCAGCCACTGCTGCACGGCCTGGCGAATTGCCGCTTCGTCGTCGATGAAGACCACCTGTGCGCCCATGCTTCTTTCCTCGTCTGCCCAGCCGCGGCAGTTTACGCGGTCGTGCCGGCCTCGGCAGCCGGCAGGGTCAGGGTAAAGACGGCGCCGTGCTCGTCGTTGTGCACCGCGAGGGTGCCGCCGAAGTCACGCACGATGGCGTAGGAGACGGCCAGCCCGAGGCCAAGCCCCTGGCCCACCGGCTTGGTGGTGAAGAACGGCTCGAAGACCTGCTCCAGGTGCTCGCCGCCGATGCCGCCGCCATTGTCAGCGACGCAGAGCTGCCAGCTGTCGCCGCGGCGCTGGCAGTCGATGCGCAGGCGCGGCTGCGGCTGTCCGCTCATGGCGTCCAGGGCGTTGTTCAGCAGGTTGATCAGCACCTGTTCGAGGCGGATGGCGTCGCCCTCGATCCAGGTTTCGGACGGAATCTGCCGTTGCACCTCGATCTGCTCGCTGCGAATGCGCGGCGCCAACAGCTGCAGCGCCTGTTCCAGCACCTCGGCCAGACGCAGGCGCTGGCGCAGTCCGGCCGGGCTCTTGCGGGCGAAGGTCTTGAGATGACCGGTCAGCGCGGCCATGCGTTCGAGCAGCCCTTCGACATGGCCGAGGCCTTGGCGCACGTCGGCATCGCGGCCGCTGTCGAGCAGCAGGCGCAGGCTGGCCAGCTGCATGCGCAACGCCGTCAGCGGCTGGTTGATTTCGTGCGCCAGCGCGGCGGACATCTGCCCCAGCGCCGCCATGCGCGCGGCGTGCACCAGTTCGTCCTGGGCGGTGTGCAGCTCGCGAGTGCGTTCGGCCACCAGACGCTCCAGCTCGTTGCGGCTGCGCTGTTCGACGCGCCGCGTCTTGCGTCGCTGGGCGAGATAGAGCAGCAGGAAGGCCAGGGTCATCCACACGCCAGCGGCGGCCAGACGATAGCTGCGCGCGCTGGCGATCGCCGCTTGCGGCTCCAGCAGCAGATGCAGCGTCCAGTTCTCCTGCGGCAGTTGCAGGCGTTGCCAGAGGTAGTCCTGACGACCATCCGGGCCATCAACCCGGCGCCGGTCGCCGTGCGCGTCGATGCGCTCGAGCTGTTCGCTGGGCAGCGGTCGCAGCGTCTGCTCGGCATAGCGGCGTGCCGCCACCAGACGGCTGCGCGCCGCGTCGCTGAGCGGGCGCAGGTGGCTGAAGCGCCACGCCGGGCGGTTGCTGAGGATGACGATGTCCAGCGAATCAGCGACCAGCAGGATGCCCGGCTGGCCGACCCACTCGCGCTGCATGTCTTCGAGTTCCAGCTTGACCACCAGCACGCCGAGCACCTCGCCGGCGGCGTTCTTCACCGCACTGGAGAGAAAGTAGCCGGGGATGCCGGTGGTGACGCCGACGGCGAAGTAGCGGCCGCTGCCGCGCTGCAGGGCGTCGCTGAAGTACGGGCGAAACGCATAGTTATTGCCGACGAAGCTGCTCCATTCGCGCCAGTTGCTGGCCGCGAGGGTGTCGCCGTTGCGGTCGAGCAGGTAGAGCACCGAGGAACCGGCGGCCTGGTTCTGCTGTTCGAGGCGCCGATTGAGCTGCTTGCGCAGGCGCTGATCGTCGGGTGCCGTGAGCAGCGCCTGGATGTCGCTGTCCAGCGCCAGCAGCGCCGGCACCGAGCGGAAGCGCTCGACCTGGGTGTGGATGGCCTGGGCGTACAGCTCCAGCTGGCCGCGCGCCTCCTGGCTGCGTTCGAGCAGGGCGCGCTGCTCGGCCAGACGTCCCGCCCAGTGCATGCTGAGCAGCAGGCCGAGAACGATCAGCGCAACGCTGAGGATGACGCGCAGATGTTGAAGTGGGCTGGGCATGGACGCTCGCTCGGGCTATCGGGCGATAGTAGAGCAAATGTCGGCGCCGCAGGTCTGGCCCGTTCCGTCGAATGCTCGCTCAGCGATACAGGTCGGCGCGGCTCCAGGGCAGCTCGTGCGAGCCATCCGCATGCGGCTTGCTGGCGAGGACCTGATGCAGGTTGATCCAGTTGTGCCGGAAGCCATAGGCGCAGCCGGCCAGATACAGCCGCCAGATGCGCAGCGCGCGTTCGGGCACCAGCTGCCGCGCCTGCTCCAGGTTGGCCTCCAGGCGCGCGCTCCAGAATTCCAGTGTGCGTGCATAGTGCAGGCGCAGGCTTTCCACATCGACGATTTCCAGCCCCGCCTCGCTGATGCAGCTGCCGATATTCACCAGGTGCGGCAGCTCGCCATGCGGGAAGACATAGCGGTCGATGAATGCGCCGGCGCCGTGGCCCACCGGCCTGCCGTCGATGTGGTGGGCGGTGATACCGTGGTTCATCACCAGTCCGCCCGGGCGCACGGCATCGAACAGCCGCTGGCAGTACAGCGGCAGATTGGCATGGCCGACATGCTCGAACATGCCGACGCTGACCACCTTGTCGAAGCGGCCATCGCGCGGCAGGTCGCGATAGTCCATCAGTTCCAGCATCACCTGCCCAGCCAGCCCCTCGGCCGCCACCCGCTCGCGACCCAGATCGAGCTGCTGCTGGCTGAGCGTGATGCCCAGCACCTGAACGCCGAACTCGCGGGCGGCGTAGCGCGCCAGCCCGCCCCAGCCGCAGCCGACATCCAGCAGCCGCTCGCCGGGTTTGAGCCGCAGCTTGCGGCACAGGTGGCGCAACTTGGCCTGCTGCGCCTGTTCGAGGTCCTCGTCACCGCTTTCGAAATAGGCGCAGGAGTAGACCATGTCGCGGTCCAGCCAGAGCTGGTAGAACGCGTTGGACAGGTCGTAGTGGTAGGAAATGGCCTCGGCGTCGGTGGCCTTGTCGTGGGCCTCGCGGGTCGGCAGCGACAGATTATCCTCGCCCAGCGCGCGAGTGATGGTATCGCCGATGCGAATCACCTCGGCGACCGGCCCCTGCAGATCGATCAGTCCCTCGACATAGGCGGTGCCGAGCAGATCGAGACTCGGCCGGGCTAGCTGCGCTACCAGTTGCGGATCGCGGATCACCAGGGTGACGGACGGGGACGGTCCGATATCGATGTCGCTGCCGTCCCACAGGCGCAGGCGTAACGGCAACTGAAGGTCTTTCAGGGTCGGAAGCAATGAGGCGAGCATGCCGGGATCTCCTGTCATCCATCGAAGAATCGTAGTCCAACAAGTTGAAACTATAGGTCAGGGGCGTGATAGTTTCCGTCTATGCGTCGGAGGATGATCCGGCTTCATTGTGGAGCGATGACATGCACGTGCCTGCGCAGCAGCGGGTCCTGATCCTGGTGGCCAGCGGGCCGAGCACGCCGGCGCGTTGCGCGGCGCCGTTCCATATCGCCACGCTGCTGGCCTGCATGGACGCCGAGGTGACGCTCTACCTCACCGGTGAAGGAACGCAGCTGGCGCGCCGCGACGTGGCCGAGTCGCTGCGCGCGGTGGCCGCCGGCGAGCCGCTGCTGCACTTCATCCGCAATGCCCGGCTGGCCGGTGCGCGCCTGCTGATGTGCCGCCAGCCGGGCGTCGATCTGACCGGCGTCGCGCTGATCGACGAGCTGGACGAGATCTCCAGCGGCGGCGAGCTGGCGCAGATGATCCTTGAATACGAAAGAGTCCTGACCCTATGAACCTGCACGGCCTGGAGTTCCCCGACACCCTGCGTTACGCCCCCGAGCACAGCCTGTGGCTGCGCGAGGAAGACGACGGCAGCGTGACGCTCGGCCTCACGGCATACGGCTGTGCGCTGTACGGGCAGATCTTCGCCTTCACCCCCAAGCGCGTCGGCATGCGCATCGAGCGCGACCGCGGCTTCGGCGTGGTGGAGTTCGCCAAGGCCGCCGCCTCGGCGCGCAGCCCGCTGGCCGGCGAGCTGCTGGCCGTGAACGAAGCACTGCGCGAGCGTCCCAGCCTGATCAACCGGGACTGCTATGGCGAAGGCTGGATGGCGCGCCTGCAACCGGTGGATTGGCCGGCGATACGCGACCAGTTTCCGCAAGGCGAGGCGGCGCTGGCGGCTATCGCCGAGCGCATGCGCCTGGACAATTTCGACCCGGCCAACGTCCACGTCCAGGCGTTGCAGTGGAAATGAAGCCAATGCGGACGACGACAGTCGCGCGTATCAGGATTCGTCTGGCTCCGAGCTGTCGCAAACCTTGAGCTGGTTTTGCTTGAGGGTGTGGTCGAGCTGCCTGATGCAGATTTCGATCGCCAGATCGCGCGTGCGCGTGTTCGTCCATTCCTGCCCGGCATCAGATCCTGATGACCATTCTCGTTGACCAGCATGCCGTGCCGAACCGTCAGGGTACGGCCCTGCAGATTCAATTGCACCGGGTCCCGGCCAGTCAGCGAAGCACCTGCCGCCAGCAGGCAATCGATATGGTCGCGCAACGCATGCAGCGTGCGGCGTTCGTCGGTTGGGTTGCTCATCGCACCTCTCCTATCCATGGAAAGAACGAGGTGATTTTGACGAACTTTGCGTTCGTTTGCGATGGCTTTTTGATATCGCATGGCGAGCCGACGCATTGCGCTCAGCCAGGCGGGATGGACGGGGCAGGAAAATGGCGGAAGGCAGTGGGAGTCGAACCCACCCGGGAACGGCTGCCGCCCCCAACCGGGTTTGAAGCCCGGCCGCACCACCGGGTGCGATTGCCTTCCTTGTGAAGGGTCATGGCTGACCGATAGGTCAGCGAACGGCTGCCAGACTACCCGAGCGGTGCCTCTGTCGCCAGAGCGTTGTCGTGGCGGATCTTGCGTTCGTTGCCGAAGCGGCGGGTGAGGCCGATGCGGTCGAAGTGTTCGAGCAGCTGGATGCTGCGTTTGCGCCCGAGTTGGATCTGGTCGCGGAAGGCGGCGGCGCGGATCACGCCGCTTTGTGCTTCGAGCTGCAAGGCGTGCCCGGCGAGCTGGCGGATGGTGAGCTCGGGGTAGAACAGGTCCTTGACCACCTGTTGCAGCAGGCCCAGGCGGGCGAGCTTGCGCAGCAGCTGGCGCGTCTGCAGTTCTTCGGCGCCGAGCGCGCTGGCGAGGTCGCGGACCCAGGGCGGGTCGAAGCGGCCGGCTTCCAGCAGCGGCCAGAGACGCGCCTTCAGCGCTTCTTCCTGTGCGGTCAGACGGACCTGGTGGTCGGGGCGATGCAGCCAGGGGCCGCTGCTGGCAATCTCGCCAGCGGCCAGAGCCTGCTCGAGCAGGGCGATGAATACCGGTCGCTCCAGCTGCGGCAGGGCGAAGCGGCGCAGGCGGTCGCGGTCCGGTCCCAGTTCGTCGGGTTGCTCCTCGTGAAAGCGTTGCAGGGCGGCGAGTAGCAGCGCGCCGAGGGTTTGCCAGCGTGGTTGATCGAACAGCCGCGGCCCCTGGCGCGTGGCGATCGCCACTGCGCTGGCCGGCAGCTGCCAGCCATCGCGCGGGCGGTTGAACTGGCGCTCCAGAGCCTGCGGTTCGAGGCCGTTGTGGGCTTCGGCGAGCAGGCCGGGCAGGGCTTGTTCCAGCGAGGAGGCATCGAGTGCGCGCAGTTGTGCCAGACGTGCTTCGCGCCGGCGGTTGCGTGGCGGCGCGAACGGGTCGAGCACCCGGCCGCCGCCGAGGGTGCGCTGGGCGGATTGGTCACGCAGCACGATGCGGTCGCCGTGCACGGCGTGGATCGGTGCGTTGAGCAGCAGCTGGGCGAACATCCATGCACCGGGCGCAAGGCTTTCGCCTTCGAGCAGGGCGATGCGTGCGGTGACGTCCTGCGCGCCGAGGTGGGCGTGCACCGGCGTCCAGTGCTTGAGTTCGTGGGTCTCGCCGGGCAGCAGCTGGAACTGGATATCGATGCGCTGGGTCGGCGCATGCAGCAGCGGTTGCAGCAACCAGTCGCCGCGATGAATCTGTTCGACCGCCAGCCGCTCGCCGGCCAGGTTCAGGGCCACGCGCTGGCCGGCATGGGCCTGCCCGGCTTCGCGGTTCTGCGCATGCAGGCCGCGCACGCGCACGCTGCGGCCGCTCGGGCTGAGTTGCAGTTCATCGCCGACCTGCACGCGCCCGGCGAAGGCGGTGCCGGTGACCACCACGCCGGTGCCGCTGACGCTGAAGGCGCGATCGATGGCGAGGCGGAAATGGCCGTCGGTGCCACGTGCCTCGGCGCGCGCAGCCTCGGCGACCAGCGCCTGGCGCAAGGCGTCGACCCCCTCGCCGGTGGCGCTGGAAACGGGGAAGACCGGCGCGCCCGCCAGCGCCCCGCTGGCCAGCAGGTCATCGATCTGCTGGCGCACGGTGACGCTGCGTGCGGGCTCGACGCGGTCGATCTTGGTCAGCGCGACCAGCGCGCGGCGGATGCCGAGCAGTTCGACGATGGCCAGGTGCTCGCGGGTCTGCGGCATCACGCCGTCATCGGCGGCGACCACCAGCAGCAGGCAGTCGATACCGCTGGCACCGGCGAGCATGTTGTGGATGAAGCGCTCGTGGCCGGGCACGTCGATGAAGCCGGTCAGCGTGCCTTCACCGAGGTCGGCATAGGCATAGCCGAGGTCGATGGTGATGCCGCGCTCGCGTTCCTCGCGGCGGCGGTCGCCCTGCTGGCCGGTCAGGGCCTTGAGCAGCGCGGTCTTGCCATGGTCGATATGGCCGGCGGTACCGACGATCAAATCGCCAGCTCCTCTTGCAGGTGCACCAGTTGCTGGAGAAAGGCCGGCTCGTCGTCGAGCTGGCGCAGGTCGAGCCAGAGCGCGTCGTCGTCGATGCGCCCGAGCACGGGAATCGGCAGGCAGCGCAGGGCTTCTTCCAGCTGGCGCAGGCTGCGGCCGCGTAGGCGCTTGGGTTGCTGCGGGCGGATACACAGGGCGGCGCTGGGCAGGCGCGCCACCGGCTGCGCACCGCTGCCGATCATGCCGAGCGCATCGGTTACCGCGACCTGCCAGGTTTCACCGAGCATGGTGGCCAGCGCCGGCGCGATGCGTTCGGCCTGGGCGCGGATCTCCGTCTGCGGTCGGCTGAGCAGGCGCAGGCTGGTGAGGCGCTCGGCCAGACGGTCGGGGTCGCGATAGAGGTTGAGCACCCCTTCCAGCGCGGCGAGGGTCAGCTTGTCGACGCGCAGGGCGCGCTTGAGTGGGTTCTTCTTGATCTTCGCGATCAGCTCGCGACTGCCGACGATCAGCCCGGCCTGCGGGCCACCGAGCAGCTTGTCGCCGCTGAAGGTGACGATGTCGGCACCGTCGCGCAGCGCTTCCTGCACGGTGGGCTCTTTCGGCAGGCCCCAGCGCGAGAGGTCGACCAGGCTGCCGCTGCCCAAGTCCTCCAGCAGCGGCAGGTCGTGGGCGTGGGCGATGTCGGCCAGCGCGCGGGTGGCGACGCTGGCGGTGAAGCCCTGCACGCTGTAGTTGCTGGTGTGCACGCGCATCAGCAGGCCCGAGCGTGGGGTGATCGCTGCTTCGTAATCCTTGGCGTGGGTGCGGTTGGTGGTGCCGACTTCCACCAGCTTCACGCCGGCGCGCGCCATGATGTCGGGGATGCGGAAGGCGCCGCCGATCTCGATCAGCTCGCCGCGGGAGATGATGCCTTCCTTGCGTGCGCCCAGGCTGTTCAGCGCCAGCAGCACGGCGGCGGCGTTGTTGTTGACCACGGTGACGGCCTCAGCGCCGGTCAGCTCGCGGATCAAGCCTTCGATCAGGTCGTCGCGATCGCCGCGCTTGCCGGTCGACAGGTCGAATTCCAGGTTGAGCGGATAGCGCGCGGCGAGGGTGATCGCCTCGATGGCCTCGTCCGGTAGCAGCGCGCGGCCGAGGTTGGTGTGCAGCACCGTGCCGGTAAGGTTGAACACGCGGCGCACGCGGCTGCGATGCTGGCTGGCCAGGCGTTCGCCGGCACGCCCGGCGAGCACTGCCTCGGACAGCTCCAGCGCGGCGAGCTGGCCGTTGCGGGCCGGCTCGCGCAGCTCGTCGAGCAGGTCGCGCAGGGTGTTGAGCAGCGCCTGACGGCCATAGCGCTGCTGCAGCGGCTGGCAGGCCGGAGCGCGCAGCAGCCGGTCGACCGAAGGCAGGTGCGCGCTGCTCATCCTTCGCCGCCCGGTGCCAGCAGCAGGTTGGGCGCCATGCGCTGGAAGCCCTGCTCGGCCAGCAGCATGTCCAGGTCCAGCGTGGCGAGGTCGGCCGACAGTGTCTCGCCAGCCGCTGCCAGCTCCAGATAGAGCTGCTTGAGATAGCCGTTGCAGGACGGGCAGACCTCGGCCTTGACGCCCTGCGGCGAGCCCTCGAGATGCAGGTAGTCGAGCTTCTTGGTGCTGCGGCAGTGGCTGCACTTCAACCGCACGTAGTGCCACTCGCTGGAGCACAGCGAGCAGACCAGGTAGCGCAGGCCGTTGCGCTGGCCGCGGTGGCGGATCACCCCGGCCATTGGCGGTGCGCCACAGCAGGGGCAATGCGTCTGGTCTTCGCGCTCGCGCACGGCGGTCGGATCGAGCGACAGCGCCCAGTGAGTCCAGGCGACCTGCAGCGCGGCACCGAGGAACGGCACCAGCGCCGCCGGCAGGCTGTCGTACTGGCCGCTGATCAGGGCCACGGCCCAGGCCTTGCGCTGGCCGGCGTCGGCGTTGCGCAACTGCTCGAGGGCGGCGGCCACGGTGGGGCTGTCCGGCGTGCCGAAGGCCTCCAGCCAGGCGTCGAGCATCGCGAGCCAGGCGTCCTCGCGGACCAGCGTGTCGGCGGCCAGCGGCGGCAGATCGTGCGTCAGGCATTCGCGGGTGCGGTGAGCGTCCAGCGGCGGCAGCGCGGGGGGATTGTCGAGCACCTGCTGCTGTGCACGGCAGACGCCGGCCAGCAGCCGCAGGTAATCGCCCAGCGGGTGATCGGCGGCGAGCTTGTCCAGGCGTTCGGCGCGCAGGACGAACAGTTCGCGCGGCGGCAGGTCGAGGAAAGGGGGTTTGCTGGCAGCGGCTTCGATCTGCCCGGGTTCGAGAATGGTGCCTGCCACGCAGGACTCCTTTTCTTATGGCGTTGCGGGACAGCATAGCCCGTGGCGGGTTGCTGCATGCGTAAAGCGCACTGCGGCCGCCGGCGCTATTCGCCGGCGGCCGCAGTGGTGCGGCGAGGGACTTACTTGCGCTCGTTGATCTCGCGGTACCAGGCCCGATGGTGCTTGCGCGCCCAGGCACGGCTGACCGTGCCGTAGAGCATGGCGCCCATCGAGCCCTTCAGCCAGATCGCGGCGTAGATGTGCACGATGATGCTGACGATCAGCACGAACGCGGCTGCCGCGTGCAGCAGGCTGGCCCAGCGCAGCGTGACGATGCCGAAGGCGCTGGCGAAGTACTCGCGCCAGATGACGATGCCGCTGAGCAGCAGCACCAGCATGCAGACGATCAGCATCCAGAACAGCAGCTTCTGCCCGGCGTTGTAGCGCCCGACTTCCGGCAGCCGGTCTTCGCGGTTGTTAACCACGTCGCCGATCTGCCGCAGCCACTGGCGGTCGCGCGGCTCGATGCGGTTATGGCTAGCGAAGCGCAGCGCCAGCACCAGGAACAGCAGGAACATCGCCACGCCGATGAACGGATGCAGGATGCGCGTCCAGGTGCCGCCGCCGAACAGCCCGGAAAGGCCGAACAGCGCCGGATGGAACAGCGCCAGCCCCGACAGTGCAGCGAGCACGAAGAGGATGGCGACGGCCCAGTGATTGGATCGCTGGGACGGTGTGTAGCGTTCGATTTGGTTATTCATAGCTGGCTCCTTGAGCATTCGGCTGCCCCGGGAAAGACGGCCCTGCGTGCAGGGCCGCATTCGTCAGGGACGAGGCTCCTTCGGATCGACCACATGCACCGTCGGATCGACCTTGTGCACGACCGGTTCGCTGAGTTCGCCCTCGGACTCATCCTCCTCGACGCGCGACGGACCGACACGCGTGTAGTGGAAGAACCCGGCCAGCACCGCCGCACCCATGCCGAGCAGCGCCAGCGGCTTGGTGACGCCTTTCCACAGGCTGACCAGCGGACTGATGGTCGGCTCGTTGGGCAGGGCGCTGTACAGCGACGGCTGGTCGGCGTGGTGCAGCACGTACATCACGTGCGTACCGCCCACGCCGTCCGGGTCGTACAGCCCGGCCTGGTCGAAGCCACGCTCCTTGAGGTCGGCGATGCGCCCGGCGGCATGCTCCTTCATGTCTTCCTTGCTGCCGAAGACGATGGCGCCGGTCGGACAGGTCTTCACGCACGCCGGCTCCAGCCCGACCGAGACCCGGTCGGAGCACAGCGTGCACTTGTAGGCCTTCTTGTCCTTCTCCGAAATGCGCGGGATGTCGAACGGGCAACCGGTGATGCAGTAGCCGCAGCCGATGCACTTGTCCTGGTTGAAGTCGACGATGCCGTTGGCGTACTGCACGATCGCACCGGGGCTCGGGCAGGCCTTGAGGCAGCCCGGCTCGGCGCAATGCATGCAGCCGTCCTTGCGGATCAGCCATTCGAGGTTGCCGCTGCCCGGGTTCTCGTACTCGGCGAACTTCATCACCGTCCAGGACTCGGCGGTGAGGTCGATCGGGTTGTCGTAGGTTCCCGGGCTGGTGCCGACCTCGTCGCGCAGGTCGTTCCATTCCGAACAGGCGACCTGGCAGGCCTTGCAGCCGATGCACTTGGAGGTGTCGATCAGCTTCGCCACTTCGCCGATCTCGCGGATCGACGGCCGCTCGGTGGTCGTGGCAGAGCGGGCAATCACGTCTTGAGTAGCCATCATGCCTTCTCCACGTTGACCAGGAACGACTTGAACTCCGGCGTCTGGGTGTTCGCGTCACCGACGAACGGCGTCAGCGTGTTGGTCAGGTAGCCGTTGCGCGCCAGCCCGGCGAAGCCCCAGTGCAGCGGGATGCCGATGTGGTGCACGGTCTTGCCGTCCACGGTCAGCGGCTTGATGCGCTTGGTCACCACCGCAACCGCCTTGATGTAGCCGCGGTTGGACGACACCTTGACCCGCTCGCCGGCGGCGATGCCCAGTTCCTTGGCCAGCACTTCGCCGATCTCGACGAACTGCTCGGGCTGGGTGACCGCATTGAGACGGCAATGCTTGGTCCAGAAGTGGAAGTGCTCGGTCAGACGATAGGTGGTCGCCGCGTAGGGGAATTCCTCCGCGTTGCCGAACAGCTCCATGTCGTTCTTGAACACCCGCGCGGCCGGGTTGCTGATGGCCTGCGGATTGTCCGGGTGCATGGGGTTGCGCCCGATCGGCGTCTCGAACGGCTCGTAGTGCTCGGGGAATGGCCCCTCGTTCAGCTTGTCCACGGCGAACAGTCGCGCCACGCCTTCCGGGTTCATGATGAACGGGTTCATGCCGGCTTCCGGTGGCGAGTCGACCTTGAAGTCGGGCACGTCGGTGCCGCCCCAGGTCTTGCCGTCCCACCACACCAGGCGCTTCTTCTCCGGGTCCCACGGCTTGCCGGAGACGTCGGCCGAGGCGCGGTTGTAGAGGATCCGCCGGTTGGCCGGCCAGGACCAGGCCCAGCCAAGGGTCTGGCCCATGCCGTAGGGGTCGGCGTTGTCGCGCCGCGCCATCTGGTTGCCCGCCTGGGTCCAGGCGCCGCAGAAGATCCAGCAGCCGCTGGCGGTCGAGCCGTCGGCGCGCAGCTGACCGAAACCGGCCAGTTGTTCGCCGGCCTTGGCCAGCACCGCGCCGGTGGCCGGATCGGTGACGTCGGCCAGCGCCTTGCCGCTGAATTCGCGGGCGATTTCCTCGCTGCTCGGCTCATCGGGACGCTGGTAGGGCCAGTCGATGTTCAGCAGCGGCTCGGCGTAGGCGCCGCCGTCCTTGCGGTACATCTCGCGCAGGCGATGGAACAGGGCGCCCATGATCACCACGTCGGTTTTGGCCTGTGCCGGCGGCTCGGCCGCCTTCCAGTGCCATTGCAGCCAGCGGCCGCTGTTGACCAGTGAGCCGTCTTCCTCGGCGAAGCAGCTGGTCGGCAGACGGAACACCGTGGTCTGGATGCTGGCGGTGTCGACGTCGTTGAACTCGCCGGCGTTGCGCCAGAATTCGCTGGTCTCGGTGACCAGCGGGTCCATGATCACGAGGAACTTCAGCTTGGCCAGCGCCGCGCTGACCTTCGCCTTGTTGGGGAACGAGGCGATCGGGTTGAAGCCCTGGCAGAAGTAACCGTTGACCTGACCCTGGTACATCATGTCGAAGTACTTGAGTACGTCGTAGCCGGGGATATCCAGCTTCGGCAGCCAGTCGTAGCCCCAGTTGTTCTCGGCGGTGGCGTTGTCGCCGTACCAGGACTTCATCAGGCTGACGTGGAACTTCTCGTAGTTCTGCCAGTAGGACAGCTGCCCCGGACGGATCGGCTTGGCGGTGCGCTTGGTGATGTACGCCGCGTAGTCCTGCTCCGCGTCCTGGGCCAGGGTGAGGTAGCCCGGCAGCAGGTTGGACATCAGGCCGAGGTCGGTCAGGCCCTGGATGTTGGAGTGACCGCGCAGCGCGTTCATGCCGCCGCCGGGCATGCCGATGTTGCCCAGCAGCAGCTGCACCATCGCACCGGTACGGATCATCTGCGAACCGGTCGAGTGCTGGGTCCAGCCCAGGGCGTACATGATGGTCATCGCCTTGCCGGGCGCGGACGTCTCGGCAATGGTTTCCCAGACCTTGAGCATCTTGTCCTGCGGCGTGCCGCAGATGTTGCTCACCACGTCGGGCGTATAGCGGCTGTAGTGCTGCTTGAGCAGCTGGAAGACGCAGCGCGGGTGCTGCAGGGTCGGGTCGACCTTGGCGAAGCCCTGCTCGTCAAGCTCGTAGCCCCAGGCGGATTTGTCCGGGTAGCTGCGCTTGTCGGCGTCATAGCCGTTGAACAGGCCGTTCTCGAAGCCGAAGCCTTCCTTGACGATGAACGAGACGTCCGTGTAGTTGCGCACGTACTCGTGCTGGATCTTGTCGTTCTCCAACAGGTAGTTGATCAGGCCGCCGAGGAAGGCGATGTCGGTACCGGTACGGATCGGCGCATAGAGGTCGGCCACCGAGGCCGAACGGGTGAAGCGCGGATCGACCACGACCAGCCGGGCCTTGTTGTGGGCCTTGGCTTCGGTCACCCATTTGAACCCGCACGGATGCGCTTCGGCGGCATTGCCGCCCATGATCAGGACCAGGTCCGCATTCTTGATGTCGGACCAGTGGTTGGTCATGGCGCCACGGCCAAACGTCGGGGCAAGACTTGCCACCGTCGGGCCGTGTCAGACACGTGCTTGGTTGTCGAATGCCAGGATGCCGAGTGAGCGCACTACTTTGTGGGTGATGTAGCCGGCCTCGTTGGAGGATGCCGAGGCGGCGAGGAATCCGGTGGTCATCCAGCGGTTGACGGTCTGGCCTTTGTCGTTACGTTCGACGAAGTTGGCGTCGCGATCGTCCTTGACCAGCTTGGCGATGCGGTCGAGGGCTTCATCCCATTCGATGCGCTTCCACTCGTTGCTGCCGGCTTCGCGCACTTCCGGGTACTGCAGGCGGTTCGGGCTGTGGACGAAGTCCAGCAGGCCGGCGCCTTTCGGGCAGAGGGTGCCGCGGTTGACCGGATGGTCGGCGTCGCCTTCGATGTGGATGATGTTCTGCGAGACGTTCTTGCCGCCACTGCCCTGGCTGTAGAGGATCAGCCCGCAGCCGACCGAGCAGTAGGGGCAGGTGTTACGGGTTTCCCGAGTGTTGGTCAGTTTGAAATGCCGAATCGACTCGGCATAAGCCGTCGGCGGTGCCATCCCCAATGCCGCCATGCTCGACGCCCCAAGGCCTACACCGCAGACCTTGAAGAACTGTCGACGATTCATGTCCATCGTGGTTCTCCTTCTTTCAGGCTTGTGCGTCAGTACGTCGCTGACGCCTGCTGGCAGTGTAGCCAAGACTGGGCCGATTGAAGAATTAATTAGACTTTTTGGCGATGAATGAACCGTAGTTTTCATTTATTAAGAAATAAAGAACGGTGCTTTACCAGGTCCGCAACACTGATCCTGACGTTTGTAATTGCGCCGAACGTGTTCGAGTGTTAGCTGATTCTCGGCAGACATCTGGGAAAATGGTTCGTCGCGCTTTCCGGGGGTGCGGCAATATTGCGCTGGCAGGTGCGGGGGCTGCCCGAGCGTTTTGCTTCATGGTGCTTGGCGAGTTCCTGTTGGCCATCGTCCGTAAAGGAAGCAAGCAGTCCTGCCCTGCCATCCGGCAGCGGTGCGAGGGAGTTTTGCGCAGCAAAATTTCTCTGCACAAAAAAAGCCCGGCACGAAGGCCGGGCAAAAGGAAAGCTGAAGAAGCCGGGCGCTACATGCCCAGGGCTTCGGGCAGTGCCAGGGAGATCCACGGCACGTAAGTGATGATCACCAGGAAGCTCAGCAGCAGCATCAGCCACGGCATGGCGGCGCGGATCACCTGGGTGACGCTCATGCCGGTCACTGCCGAGGTGACGAACAGATTCAGGCCCACCGGCGGGGTGATCAGACCAATCTCCATGTTCACCACCATGATCACACCCAGGTGGATCGGGTCGATGCCCAGCTGCACGGCGATCGGGAAGAGGATCGGCGCGAGGATCAGGATGATCGCCGACGGCTCCATGAAGGCACCGGCCACCAGCAGCACGATGTTCACCACCAGCAGGAACATCCACGGCTGCAGGCCGGCTTCCAGCACCCAGGCGGTGATGGTCTGCGGGATCTGCTCGGTGGTCAGCACGTGGGCGAACAGCATGGCGTTGGCGATGATGAACATCAACATGATGCTCAGCTTGGCCGACTCCAGGATCACCTTCGGGCATTCGCGGATGGTCATGTCCTTGTAGACGAACAGCGCGACGAAGCCGGAGTACACCGCTGCCACGGCGGCCGCTTCGGTCGGGGTGAACATGCCCGAATAGATGCCGCCGAGGATGATCACCATCAGCAGCAGGCCCCAGATCGCCTTGCGTGCAGAGGACAGCCACTCGCGGAAGGTCGCGCGCGGCAGCGCCGGCAGGTTCTTCTTCACCGCGATGATGTAGATCGCCACCATCAGTACCGTGCCGAGCAGCAGGCCCGGCACCACGCCGGCCATGAACAGCTTGCCGACCGAGGTTTCGGTCGCGGCGGCATAGACCACCATCACCACCGACGGCGGGATGAGGATGCCCAGCGTACCGGCGTTACAGACGATGCCCGCGCCGAAGGCCTGCGGGTAGCCGGAGCGCACCATGCCGGCGATGGCAATGGAGCCGACCGCGGCCACGGTGGCCGGCGAGGAGCCGGACAGTGCGGCGAACAGCATGCACGCCAGGACCGCGCCGATGGCCAGGCCGCCACGGATATGGCCGACACAGGCATTGGCGAAGTCGATCAGGCGGCGCGCCACGCCACCGGTGGTCATGAATGCACCGGCAAGCAGGAAGAACGGGATCGCCAGCAGGGTGTAGTGCTCGGAGGTCTCGAACAGCTTGATCGCCAGCGAGCGCACCGAGTCCTCGCTGAAGATCATGATGGTCAGCGAGCCGGCCAGGCCCAGCGACACGGCGATCGGTACGCCGAGGAACATCAGCAGGAAGAGCAGGGCGAACAGAAACAGGATGGTCATTTACTTGTGCTCCTCGTGCTCGGTCAGTTTGACCGCATCGGCGGCTTCGTCGGCGAGCCCCAGACCGGTCTGCTGATTACGCAGGATGCGCACGAAAATCTCGGCGAAACGGATGAACATCAGCGCGAAGCCGAACGGCACGATCAGGCCGATGTGCCACTGCTTGACGCCGACGTGGCCCAGGTCCTCGGCGCCGATGTTGGCGTTGAACAGGGTGTGGATCCACTCGAAGCTGGCGACGCTCAGCAGCCCGGCGTAGCCCAGGCAGATGAGGCCGGCGATGATGCCGATGATGCGCTGCACGTGGCGCGGCGCAAGCTTGACCAGCGCATCGACGCCGATATGGCCGGCGGTGCGCACGCCATAGGCCAGGCCGAAGAAGATCAGCCAGGCGAACAGCGCCTTGGTCAGCGCGGTACTCCAGGTCATGGACTGGGCCAGGCCGATGATGAAGTCGCCGATGGCGAACCAGAAATCGGCGCTGCCCTCGAACCGATCGCCCAGGTCGTAGAACAGCGTGTAGAGGTTGTTGAGAATGACGTAGACGAACGTCACCAGTGTCATGGCCGCCAGCAGGAAAGCGATGAAGCTCTCCTCGAAGTGGTCCCAGACGCGCCGCAGGGCGTTCATGGATGACATCTCCCGATGGACTGCAAGTTTACGGTGGGCGAACACGGAACGTGCGCCATGAACCAGCCGGGGCGGCTGGAGTAACAGCACAATGAAAACTCTTGTTGTCGCCAGAGAAGCGGTGTGGCCGGGATCGCCTGGGCCTCTGCCGTCCTGCCCTTGGTGCGGGCGTCGTCTTCGCTAGCTGCTGTGTTTTTTCACTGGGCTGTCGGTACTTCCGGAATTACAGCAGGGGCGGGCGGGTAGCCCGCCCCTGGTACAGCTTATTTCGCCTGGTTGGCGGCTTCGGCGGCCTTGATCAGGTCAGCACCGATCTCGCCCTCGAACTTCTTCCACACCGGCTTCATCGCATCGCGCCACATGCCGCGCTGCTCCGGGGTGAGGGTGATGATTTCGGTGGTGCCCGCATCGAGGATGCGCTGCTTGTCGCCCTGGTTCAGCGCATCGGCCTGCTTGTTCACCTCGACGGTGACCTCGGCCAGGATGCTTTCCAGTTCGCCGCGGATGTCAGCCGGCAGACCGTTCCAGAACTTGGTGTTGGTGATCACCATGTAGTCCAGCAGACCGTGGTTGGACTCGGTGATGTACTTCTGCACTTCGTGCATCTTCTGCGAGTAGATGTTCGAGTACGGGTTCTCGGCACCGTTCACCACGCCAGTCTGCAGGCCTTGGTAGACCTCGGCGAAGCTCATCTTGCGCGGGTTGGCGCGCACGGCCTTGAACTGCTCGTCCAGTACGGCGGAAGCCTGTACGCGGAACTTCAGACCACGGGCGTCCTTCGGCTCGATCAGCTTCTTGTTGGCCGACAGCTGCTTCATGCCGTTGTGCCAGTAGCCCAGACCGGTGATGTTCTTGTCTTCCATCGAGCGCAGCAGCTTCTGGCCGGCCTCGCCCTTCTGGAAGCGGTCAACCGCGGCGATGTCATCGAACAGGAACGGCAGGTCGAAGACCTGGACGCCCTTGGAGTAGTGTTCGAACTTGGCCAGCGACGGCGCGATCAGCTGCACGTCACCCAGCAGCAGGGCTTCCATTTCCTTGCCGTCACCGAACAGCGAGGAGTTCGGGTAAACCTGAACCTCGACCTTGCCCGGCAGGCGCTCTTCCACCAGCTTCTTGAACAGCAGGGCGCCCTGGCCTTTCGGCGTGTTCTCGGCGACCACGTGGGAGAACTTGATGGTGATCGGATCGGCCGCTTGGGCCAGACCGGCGATGCTCAGCGACAGGGCGCAAGCCAGCGCCTTGGCAGTCAGTTTGAACATTAGATGTTTCCCTCTTGTTGTGATGAATCGCCGCGCGACGATTCGGCAGTGGCCTGCGATGAGTCTAGGCAGCATTTGGCGATGCCTGCTGCCGTCGAGCGACATGTTCCGCAAGGCTCCAGTAGGTTAGCAATGCCTGTGCCAGCCAGAGATTGCATCCTTGCGTGGGCAAAGCTTGTACCAGCTGCGCATGAAGCTTTGAATGGGTGGATGCCAGGAAAGCCGTCTGGGTCGCAGCTTTGCGCCTTGCGCACGGCGCGGCTGGCGGCGCCGGGGGGAGGATTCGAGGCAATTCGTCGCAGGCGGGACGTGCGCGGACGGAATGGCGGAAAACCGCCAGCTAGTCCGTATCTTCGGGCGAACTTCCGCCAGCTTCGGCGAAACTCAGGCCGTGTTTGCGCAGTTTGTCGTGCAGGGTCTTGCGCGGCAGGCCGAGCGTCTCGGCGACGCTGCGCAGCGAGCCGTGCGGGCGTGCCAGTTCGGCGGCGATCAGCGCGCGCTCGAAGGCGTCGACCTGCTCGCCCAGCGTGCCGCCGCCCGGCATCGACGCGCCGGCGGCGGCCTGCTCCAGGCCCAGGCCGAGGCCGAGGGCGAAGCGCTCGGCGGTGTTCTGCAGCTCGCGCACGTTGCCCGGCCAGTCGTGGCGCAGCAGCAGTGCGCGCTGCTCCGGCTGCGGATCACGGATCGGCAGGCCGTGGCGCTGGGCGGCGATTTCGGCGAAATGCTGGAACAGCAGCAGGATGTCCTCGCTGCGCTCGCGCAGCGGCGGAATGCGCAGTGGCGCGACGTTCAGGCGGTAATAGAGGTCGGCGCGAAAGCGTCCCTGGTCGGCGGCCACGCGCAGGTCTTCCTTGGTCGCGGCGATGACGCGGATGTCCAGCGCGATCGATTGGTTGCCGCCGAGACGCTCGACCACGCGCTCCTGCAGCAGGCGCAGCAGCTTGACCTGCACGTCCAGGCTCATGCTCTCGATCTCGTCGAGGAACAGCGTGCCGCCGTTGGCGAACTCGAACTTGCCGATGCGCCGCTTCTGCGCGCCGGTGAAGGCGCCCGGCTCGTGGCCGAACAGCTCGCTCTCGACCACCGACTCGGCCAGCGCGCCGGCGTTGATCGCCACGAACGGGCCGTTGCGCCGGCTCGACAGGTCGTGCAGCGCGCGCGCGACCACCTCCTTGCCGGCACCGGTTTCGCCGAGGATCAGCACGTCGGCCTGGGTGCCGGCGAGCGCGCCGATCTGCTCGCGCAGGCGCAGCATCGCCGGCGAATGGCCGAGCAGACGCGCGGTCAGTTGCTGACGATCGGCCAGCGCCAGGCGCAGGCTGCGGTTGTCCAGCACCAGCTGGCGCAGCGCCAGGGCACGGCGCACGCTGTCGAGCAGGGCTTCGCTGGGGAAGGGCTTTTCGAGGAAATCGTAGGCGCCGGCGCGCATGGCCTGCACCGCCAGCTGGATGTCGCCGTGGCCGGTGATGAGGATGACGGGCAGCTCGGCGTCGCGTCCACGCAGCTGCTGCAACAGCTCCAGGCCGTCGATGCCGGGCATGCGGATGTCGCTGACCACCACGCCCGGCCAGTCGGCCGGCAGCCGTGCGCCCAGCCCGCGCGCATCGCCCAGGCTGGCCACGCGCAGGCCGGCCAGATCCAGGGTCTGGCTCAGCGCCTTGCGCAGGTGCGGGTCGTCGTCGATCAGCAGCACCTGGGTGTCGGCACTGATCGGGTTGTCGCTGCTCATTGCAGGTGATCCTCGCTCGGGAAGGCGGTGCCGGGTTCGGCGCTGCGCAGGAACAGGCCCAGCTGGGCGCCGCCCTCGGGGTGGTTGGCCAGGTTCAGCTCGCCGCCCAGCGCGCGCACCAGCGTATCGCAGATCGCCAGGCCGAGGCCGAGGCCCTGGGTGCTGGTCTTGGTGGTGAAGAACGGCTCGCGCGCGCGACGCAGCGCATCGGCGGAAAAGCCCGGGCCGTTGTCGCGCAGGGTCAGCAGCACGCCGTTGTCCTGCAGTTCGGCGCGCAGCCAGATGCGCCTGACCGGCGGGCGCTCGGCCAGGGCGTCGAGGGCGTTGGCCAGCAGGTTGGCGAGGATCTGCCGCAGCCGCGTCTCGCCGGCCTGCACCCATAGCGTGGCTTCCGGCAGGTCGCGCACCAGCTCCACGCCCAGCGCCTGGCGGCGCTTGGCGACCAGCGCCAGCGCATCGTCCAGCGCCGGCTGCAGGGCGACGCGTTCGGGCGCATGCTGGTCGCGGCGGGCGAAGGCGCGCAGGTGCGCGATGATCGAGGCCATGCGCGCGGTCAGTTCGCTGATCAGCCGGAGGTTGTCGCGTGCCTCGGCATTGCGCTGCTGGTCGAGCAGCACGCCGGCGTTGTCGGCATAGCTGCGGATCGCCGCCAGCGGCTGGTTCAGTTCGTGGCTGATACTGGCGCTCATGGTGCCCAGCGCCGACAGCTTGCCGGCCTGCAGCAGCTCGTCCTGGGCACGCACCAGCTCCTGCTGGGCCTGTTCGCGTTCGAGCACCTCGACCTTGAGGCGACTGTTCAGCGCCTCCAGGTCGCGGGTGCGTTCCTGCACGCGCTGCTCCAGCTCGCGGCGGGCCTGCACGTCGAGCGCCAGGCGGTCGAGGAAGTGCCGCCGGCGCTGCATCAGCAGGCCGAGCAGCAGCAACAGCGCGAGCAGGGTGGCGCCGCCGATGGCGACCACGGTGCGCACCGGCCGCTCGACCAGCGCGATCGGCGCGAGGATGCGCACGCTCCAGCCGGTCTCCTTCAGTTCGCGGCTCTGGATCAGCCAGGCATCGATGTCCAGCGTCAGGTCGCGCGGTTCGAGCGTGGTGTAGGGCTGGTCGAAGGCGATCTGCTCGCGCTCCTCGGCGCTCAGCGCGCGGCTGGCGCGAAAACGCCAGTCCGCGCGCGAGGTGAGGATCACCACGCCGAAGGCGTCGGTCACCATCAGCTGCTCCGGGGTGTTGCCCCACAGCGTTTCGGTATGGTCCAGATCGACCTTGACCACCAGCACGCCGAGGATCTGCTCGCCATCGCGCACCGCCGAGCCGAAGTAATAGCCGCGCTTGCCCGAGGTGTTGCCGAGGCCGAAGAAGCGTCCGAGGTGGCCTTCCATCGCCTGGCGAAAGTACGGACGGAAGGCGAAGTTGCGGTTGACGAAGCTGTCCTCGGCATCCCAGTTGGAGGCCGCCAGCGTGGTGCCCGAGGTGTCCATCAGGTAGATCACATCGGCGCCGGTGCGCTGCTGCAGTTGCCGCAGCAGTCGGTTGGCGCGGTCGCGGACCTGCGGCACCCCGGCGTTGTGCAGCGCCGAGCGCATCTGCGGCAGCTCGCCGAGGATGCGCGGCAGCACTTCGTAGCGGTTGAGCGTGCCGAGCAGGTTGGCGACGTAGAGGTCGAGGGTCTGGCGATTCTGTTCGGTCAGTTCGCTGCGGTAGTAGCGCTCGGCCAGTTGTTGCAGCGGCCACAGCAGCGGCGCCAGCAGCAGGGCGAGCAGCGCGAGGTTGCGCCAGCGGGGGCGGTGGGTGAGTGCGGATGCGGTCATGAGGGCGCCTGTGGGTCCGGCGCATTATGCACGTTCGGCGGCGCGAGATTCAGTGCCGCACCGTTGCCCGGTCCGTCGGCCGGGCGCTCAGAGGCTCTGCTGCTGCGCGGCGTGGTGCGCCAGCTGGATCGCGCAGGGGGCGTTCAGGCATTCGTGCAGGGCGCTTTCCCAGTCCGGCAGCTGCAGGTCCCAGTCCTGCTGCAGGCGTGAGCAGTCGAGCCGCGAATTGAGCGGGCGCTCGGCGGCGGTGGGGTAGTCCTGCGAGCGGATCGGCTCGATCCGCGCGCGCAGCCTGCCCTCGTTCTGCAGATGCTCGGCGATGCTGCAGGCGAAGCCGTACCAGGACGTCTCGCCCGCGGCGCTCAGGTGGTAGAGGCCGTCGAGCGCGCGCTGGCCGTCGCGCCAGCGGCGGATCATCGCCGCGCTGGTGCGGGCGATGCTGCGCGCCCAGGTCGGCGCGCCGATCTCGTCGGCGACTACCGACAGCTGGTCGCGCTCGTGCAGCAGGCGCTGCATGGTCAGCAGGAAGTTCTTGCCGTGCCGGGAGTAGACCCAGCTGGTGCGCAGGATCAGCTGCTCGCCGCCGACCGCCTGGATCGCCTGCTCGCCGGCCAGCTTGCTGGCGCCGTAGACGCCCAGCGGGCGTGGCATGTCCTGCTCGGTGTAGGCGCCGGGCTTGCGTCCGTCGAAGACATAATCGGTGGAATAGTGGATCAGCGGTACGCCGAGCCGTGCCGCCTCCTCGGCGAGCACGCCGGGGCCGCGCGCGTTCACCGCGAACGCCTGTTCGCGCTCGCGCTCGGCCGGGTCGACCGCGGTGTAGGCGGCGGCGTTGATGATCAGATCGGGGCGCAGCAGGCGCACCTGCTCGCGAATCTGCGCCGGATCGGCCAGGTCGAGCACGTTGTGCCCGAGGGCGAGCACCTTGCCCTCGCCGGCCAGTTCCAGCTGCAGCTCACGGGCGAGCTGGCCGCGGCTGCCGGTGATCAGGATTTTCATGGGAACAGCTCCGCATCGCGCAGCAGCTTGCCGGCGATGTCCTTGGCCGACAGCTGCGGCGCCTCGTCGAGCGGCCACTCGATGCCCAGCGCCGGGTCGTTCCACAGCAGGCTGCGCTCGTGCTCCGGGGCGTAGTAGTCGGTGGTCTTGTAGAGGAACTCGGCACTCTCGCTGAGCACCACGAAGCCGTGCGCGAAGCCTTCGGGAATCCACAGCTGGCGCTGGTTCTCGGCGCTCAGGCGCACGCCGGTCCAGTGGCCGAAGCTCGGCGAGCTCTGGCGCAGGTCGACGGCGACGTCGAACACCTCGCCGGCCACCACGCGCACCAGTTTTCCCTGCGGCTGCCGGATCTGGTAGTGCAGGCCGCGCAGCACGCCGCGCTGGGACTTGGAGTGGTTGTCCTGGACGAACTGGCGCTTGAGTCCGGTGGCCGCCTCGAAGGCGGCCGCGTTGAAGCTCTCGTAGAAGAAACCGCGTTCGTCGCCGAACACCTTCGGCTCGATGATCAGTACCTCGGGAATGCTGGTTTCGATGACCTTCATGCGTCCTCACCTGCCAGCTTGAACAGGTACTGGCCGTAGCCGGTCTTGCCCAGCGCATCGGCGCGGCGCAGCAGTTGCTCGCGGTCGATCCACTTGTGCTGATAGGCGATTTCCTCCAGGCAGGCGACCTTCAGGCCCTGGCGGTGCTCGATGGTCTGCACGTATTGCGCGGCTTCCAGCAGGCTGTCGTGGGTGCCGGTGTCGAGCCAGGCGAAGCCGCGGCCGAAGCGCTCGACGTTGAGGTCGCCGCGCGTGAGGTAGGCCATGTTGACGTCGGTGATCTCCAGCTCGCCGCGCGGCGAGGGCTTGATCGACTTGGCGATCTCGATCACGTCGTTGTCGTAGAAGTACAGGCCGGTCACCGCGTAGCTGGACTTGGGCTTCTTCGGCTTCTCCTCGATCGACAGCGCCTTGCCGTTCTCGTCGAAGTCGATCACGCCGAAGCGCTCCGGGTCGTTGACCCAGTAGCCGAACACCGTGGCGCCCTTGTCCTGGCGTGCGGCGCGTTGCAGCTTCTCGGTGAAGTGCTGGCCGTGGAAGATGTTGTCGCCGAGGATCAGGCACACCGGGTCGCTGCCGATGAACTCCTCGCCGATCAGGAAGGCCTGGGCCAGGCCGTCCGGCGAGGGCTGCTCGGCATACTGCAGGCGGATGCCGAACTGGCTGCCGTCGCCGAGCAGGTTCTGGTACTGCGGCAGGTCGTGCGGGGTGGAGATGATCAGCACGTCGCGGATGCCGGCGAGCATCAGCACCGACAGCGGGTAATAGACCATCGGCTTGTCGTAGATCGGCAACAGCTGCTTGGACACGCCGAGGGTGATGGGGTGCAGGCGCGTGCCGGACCCGCCGGCGAGGATGATTCCCTTCATGCGATGTTCTCCAGGGCGCCGAGGCGCTCGCGTTGATAGCTGCCGTCCTGGACGCGACGGCACCATTCGAGGTTGTTGAGGTACCACTGCACGGTCTTGCGCAGGCCGCTCGGGAAGGTTTCCTGCGGCACCCAGCCGAGCTCGTGCTCGATCTTGCCGGCGTCGATGGCGTAGCGCAGGTCATGGCCTGGGCGGTCGGTGACGAAGGTGATCAGGTCCTCGAAGCGTGCCACGCCAGCCGGCTTGTGCGGCGCCAGCTCTTCGAGCAGCGCGCAGATGCCGCGCACCACGTCGATGTTCTTCTGCTCGTTGTGGCCGCCGATGTTGTAGGTCTCGCCGACCTCGCCCTTGCTCACCACCGTGAGCAGCGCGCGGGCGTGGTCTTCGACGAACAGCCAGTCGCGAATCTGCGCGCCGTCGCCGTAGACCGGCAGCGGCTTGCCGTCCAGCGCGTTGAGGATCACCAGCGGGATCAGCTTCTCGGGGAAGTGGAACGGCCCGTAGTTGTTCGAGCAGTTGGTGATCAGTACCGGCAGGCCGTAGGTGCGCTGCCAGGCGCGCACCAAGTGGTCGGACGCGGCCTTGCTTGCCGAATAGGGCGAACTCGGCGCGTAGGGTGTGGTTTCGGTGAACAGATCGTCGGTGCCGTGCAGGTCGCCGTACACCTCGTCGGTGGAGATGTGGTGGAAGCGGAAGGCTTCGCGGCGCTCGGCCGGCAGGCTCTGCCAGTAGGCGCGGGCGGCTTCGAGCAGCTGGTAGGTGCCGACGATGTTGGTCTGGATGAATTCGGCCGGGCCGTCGATGGAGCGGTCGACGTGCGATTCGGCGGCCAGGTGCATGATGGCGTCCGGCTGGAAGTCCAGCAGCGCCTCGCTGACCCGCTCACGATCGGCGATGTCGGCCTGGAGGAACTGATAGCGCGGATGCTCTGCCACGGCGGCCAGCGATTCGAGGTTGCCGGCGTAGGTCAGCTTGTCCAGGTTGAGCACGCTGTGCTCGGTATCGTGGATGAGGTGGCGAATCAGTGCCGAGCCGATGAATCCGGCCCCGCCAGTTACGAGAATGCGCATGGTGATCGGGCTTCCTTGGCGTGCTCTGGAGCAGCAGGCTCTGAGCATGTGTCGGCTGGATAGACCGGGCAGCGCTACAAAAATTCCCATGGGCGCCCGGCGCCGGCCATGACCGTTTGGTTACGCCGCGCAGTATAGGATGCTGGCCAGGCGCCAGGTAGCGTGCCGGGCGGCGGACCGTGGAAGATGCGCCGGGCGAGGCGCCGCGCAGGGTTCAGGGAAGCGGGCGCCTGGCTGCAGTTGCGGCGGCGGAGCAGGCCCGGAATCTCGCGCCGGGTCCGCTTTGGCGGGACGAACGGTGCGTCAGCGCAGCGACTTGCGCAGCCGCGACAGCGCGCCGACGAAGAACACCGCGCCGATCGCCGCCAGGGCCAGCAGCTGCGGCCAGACCACCGCGGCACCGGCGCTGCGGAACAGGATGGCCTGCGCCAGTTCGACGAAGTGCGTGGTCGGGGCGAACAGCATCACCTGCTGCACCAGCTCGGGCATGCTCTCGCGCGGCGTCACCCCGCCGGAAAGAATCTGCAGCGGGATCAGCGTGAGGATCACCAAGAGGCCCAGCTGCGGCATCGAGCGCGCCACCGTGCCGAAGAAGATGCCCATCGAGGTGGCGGCGAACAGGTGCAGCGCGGCGCCGCCGGCGAACAGCAGCAGCGAGCCCTGGATCGGGATGTCCAGCCAGCCCTCGACGACGAAGCGCAGGGCGAACGCCGATGCCGCCAGCACCACCAGCCCCATCGCCCAGACCTTGCCGACCATGATCTCGAACGGCGTCACCGGCATCACCAGCAGGTGTTCGATGGTGCCGTGCTCGCGCTCGCGGATCAGCGCGGCGCCGGTGAGGATGATCGCCAGCATGGTGATCTGGTTGATCACCTCGTTCACCGCGCCGAACCAGGCGCGGCTGAGGTTGGGGTTGAACGCCGTGCGCACCACCGCCTCGACCGGCAGCGCGTCGCCGCCGCGGTAGCGGCGGACGAACTCGCCGGTCTCGCTGGCGATGATCTGCTGGATGTGTCCGGCACCGGTGAACGCCTGGCTGACCTGGGTGGCATCGACGTTGAGCTGGATGCTCGGCTGGCGCCCGGCGAGCAGGTCTTCCTGGAAGCCCGGCGGAATGTTCAGGGTGAAGGTGTACAGGCCGGCGTCCATGCCGCTGTCCATCTGCGCCAGATCGATGGCCTTGGGCTGGATGAAATACGGCAGCTGGAAGGCGTTGATGATGCGCAGCGAGGCCTGCGAGCGGTCCTCGTCGACCACCGCGATGCTCGCCCGGTGCGGCGCTTCCGGCACTGCGGTGGCGCCTTCGTAGATGGCCACGGTGAACGAATAGATGATCAGCACCAGCATCGCCGGGTCGCGGTAGAGGCTGCGCAGCTCCTTGAGGCCGAGCTGGAGGATGTTGCTGAGCTTGCGTGCGGTGTGGCCCATGTCATTTCTCCTGCTTGCGCAGACCGGCGACGCTGAGCGCCGTCAGCAGCGGAATGGCCAGCAGCATGGGGATGAAATACGGGTACAGCTCGACCAGCCCGAGCGCCTTGGAGAACACCCCGCGGCTGATGATCAGGAAGTGGCTGGTCGGGTAGAGCTTGCCGACGAAGGCGCCGACGCCTTCCATCGCCGAGACCGGGTGAATCAGCCCGGAGAACTGGATCGCCGGCAGCAGCGTGACGATGGTGGTGCCGAAGATCGCCGCGATCTGGCTGTTGAGGATCGACGACATCAGCAGGCCGAGGCCCGTGGCGCAGGCGACGTAGAGCAGCGCGCCGAGGCACAGGGTGAGGATGCTGCCCTTGATCGGAATGCCGAAGACGAACACCGCCAAGAGCGCCAGGGTGGCGAAGTTGAACATGCCCAGGGCGATGTACGGCAGCTGCTTGCCGAGCAGGAACTCCAGGCGGGTGGTCGGCGTGACGTAGAAGTTGGTGATCGAGCCCAGCTCCTTCTCGCGCACCACGCCGAGCGCGGTGAGCATCGCCGGAATCATCATCAGCAGCAGCGGGATCATCGCCGGCACCATCGCCGGCAGGCTCTGCACGTCCGGGTTGTAGCGGTAGCGGATCGCCACGTCGGCCGGCGACAGCTGCGCCTCGACGCCGGCCTCGCGCGCCAGTTGCTGCAGGTAGGTGAGGTGGATGCCCTGCGCGTAGCCCTTGATGGTGTCGGCGCGCATCGGCATGGCACCGTCGATCCAGAACGCCACCTGCGGCACCGCCCCGCGCTTGAGGTCGCGGCCGAAGTTCGGCGGAATCTCGATCGCCAGGCTGATGTCGCCACTGCGCAGGCGCCGGTCCAGTTCGTCGTAGCTGGCCAGTGGCGCCTTCTCGATGAAGTAGCGCGAGCCGGCGATGTTCAGCAGGTAGCCCTGGCTGGTGGTGGTCTGGTCGCGGTCGAGCACGGCGTAGGTCAGGTTCTCCACGTCGAAGCTGACCCCGTAGCCCATGATGAACATCAGGATCACCGTGCCGAGCATCGCCAGCGTGGCGCGGATCGGATCGCGGCGCAGCTCCATCGCCTCGCGGCGGCTGTAGCTGAGCAGCCGGCGCAGGCTGAAGCGGTTCTGCGCGGCGCCATTGCCATTGCCGGCCGGCGGTGGCGCGACGCGTGTCGGCGCTGCGCTCGCCGGGGCGGCAGCCGCGCCTTCGGCCACGGCGTCCTCGAGGTAGGCGATGAAGGTCTGTTCCAGCGTCGCCAGGCCGCGCTTGGCCATCAGCCCCTGCGGCGTGTCGCTGTCGAGCACGCGGCCGGCGTGCATCAGCGAGATGCGGTCGCAGCGCAGCGCCTCGTTCATGAAGTGGGTGGAGATGAAGATGGTCACGCCGTCTTCGCGCGACAGCTGGACCAGCAGCTCCCAGAAGCCGTCGCGCGCCACCGGGTCGACGCCCGAGGTCGGCTCGTCGAGGATCAGCATCTCCGGCGCGTGGATCACCGCCACCGCCAGCGACAGGCGCTGGCGTACGCCCAGCGGCAGCGCGGTGGGCAGGCTGTCGGCCTCGGCGGCCAGCTCGAAGCGCTCGAGCATCTCGCGGATGCGCGACTCGCGGCGCTCGGCGGGAATGTGGAACAGCCGCGCGTGCAGATCGAGGTTCTGCCGCACGGTGAGTTCGC
Organism: Stutzerimonas stutzeri TS44; assembly: GCA_000263395.1. GTDB lineage: Bacteria > Pseudomonadota > Gammaproteobacteria > Pseudomonadales > Pseudomonadaceae > Stutzerimonas > Stutzerimonas stutzeri_C. The sequence goes on along the minus strand of AJXE01000001.1, from coordinate 321,412 downwards.
TGTACAGCGAGAACGACTGCGACATGTAGCCGACGCGCTGGCGGGTCTGCAGGTCGTGCGGGTCCACCGGCTTGCCGAACAGCAGCGCGCGGCCCTCGCTGGCCGGCAGCAGGCCGGTGAGCATCTTCATGGTGGTGGTCTTGCCGCAGCCGTTGGAGCCGAGGAAGCCGAAGATTTCGCCGCGCTCGATGCGCAGGTTGACGCGATCCACCGCGACGAAGTCGCCGAAGCGCATGGTCAGGTCGTGCGCCTCGATGGCGATGCTGTCGCTGGCCTCGCGCGGCGGGATTTCCAGCGTGCGGTGGCGGCGGCGCTTGTCTTCCGGCAGCAGGCCGATGAACGCTTCTTCGAGGCTGTCGCTGGCGGTGCGCGCCAGCAGCTCGGCCGGCGAGCCGGTGGCGAGGATACGTCCGGCGTCCATCGCCACCAGATGATCGAAGCGCTGCGCTTCGTCCATGTAGGCGGTGGCTACCAGCACGCTCATCTGCGGGCGCTCGGCGCGGATGCGCGCGATCAGCTCCCAGAACTGCGCGCGCGACAGCGGGTCGACGCCGGTGGTCGGCTCGTCGAGGATCAGCAGGTCGGGGTCGTGGATCAGCGCGCAACACAGCCCGAGCTTCTGCTTCATGCCGCCGGAGAGTTTGCCCGCCGGGCGCTCGAGGAACGGCGCGAGGCCGGTGCTGCGGGTTAGCTCGGCGATGCGCCAGCGCCGCTCGGCGGCGTCCTGGCCGAACAGCCGGCCGAAGAATTCCAGGTTTTCGGCGACCGTGAGCGTCGGGTAGAGGTTCTTGCCCAGTCCCTGCGGCATGTAGGCGATGCGCGGGCACACGGCGCGGCGATGGCCGGCGTCGCCCATGTCGCCGTCGAGCACGCGCACGCTGCCTTGCTGGATGCGCCGCGCGCCGGCGATCAGCGCCAGCAGGCTGGACTTGCCGACGCCGTCCGGGCCGATCAGGCCGACCATGCGGCGGGCCGGCAGCTCGACGTCGAGAGCGTCCAGCGCGCGGGTCTGGCCATACTGCAGGGTGACGCCCGCAATCTGCGCCACCGGCGCGAGCGACTCGCTCATGGCCTGACGTTGACCTGCAGGTGCGCCGGCCACTCGGCGGCGTCATCGAGCTTGAGGTAGGCCATGCCGGGCAGGCCGGTCTTGACCTGCTCCATGTGTTTCTTCAGCAGCTCGGGGTCGATGCGCGCCTTGACGCGGAACATCAGCTTCTCGCGCTCGCTCTCGGTCTCCACGGTCTTGGGGGTGAACTGCGCGACGCTGGCGACATAGCTGACCCGGGCCGGAATCACGTACTGCGGCGCGGCATCGATGACGATGTGCACCTCGCTGCCCAGCGCGACGCGGCCAGCCTGGCGCTCGGGCAGGAAGAAGGTCATGTAGACGTCGGCCAGGTCGACCAGGTTGAGCAGCTTGCCGCCGGCGGCCAGCACCTCGCCCGGCTGCGCCACGCGGTACTGCACGCGCGCCACGCGGTCGGTCTTCAGCTCGCTGTCGGCGATGTCCGCCTGCAGGCGCACGACGCTGGCCTGCGCGGCTTCCAGCGCCGACTGCGCCTCGATCACCTGCGAGCGCGCGGCGGCGATGCCGGCCTCGGCCGAGAGCACCTGGGCGCGCGAGGCGGCCAGCGCGGCCTGCGCGCTCTGCATGGCGGCGAGGTCGTCGTCCAGCTGCTGGCGCGCCATCGCGTTGCGCGCCACCAGGGTTTCGGTGCGCTTGTGGCGCTTCTGCGCGGCGGTCAGCTCGGCCTGGCGTTGGCGCACCACGGCTTCGGCGGTGGCCTTCTCGCTCTCGCGCATGGCGACCTGCGCCTGCGCGGTGAGGATGGCGTTCTCGGCCTGGCGTACCTGCGCGCGGGCCTGGTTGAGCTGGGCGTCGAGCACTTCGGTGTCCATGCGCGCGAGCACCTGGCCGGGCTGGACGAAGTCGCCCTCGTCGACGGCGATCTCGCGGATGCGCCCGCCGAGCTTGGTCGCCACGTCGATCTCGGTGGCCTCGATGCGCCCGTTGCCGCTGGCGAAGCCTTCGCCCAGGCCGTTGGGGCGCAGCTCCGACCAGACGATCAGGCCGACCGCCGCGAGCGCCGCCAGTGCCAGCACGCAGCGGGTGAGGGTTTTCTTGACTGAGGGTTTCATGCGGGGTCCTTGCGCGATTACGACCGCCCCCATGCTAGGCGAGGACGGGTTACAGGTAGTTCATCCAGATCAAGGAAGCGCCGCCAAGGCGGCGCCGGCGGCTCAACGCTCGCGGGTCTGCTGCGCCAGCACCCAGGCGAGCAGCTGGCGGCTCAGCTCGTCGCTGGCCTGGCCGAAGGCTTCGACCACGCTCTCCAGCTGCGCGTCGGTACTGGGCTGGCGAATCTCGAAGTGCCGGCTGGCGAGGCCGCGGCGGCTGGCGCTGTCCACCAGTGTGGCGTCGAGGCGGATCAGCACCTGCGGCGTGCCATCCTGATAGACGCTCTGGAATGCGCGCAGATCGCCGATCAGCTCGAGGTCGGCCTGCAGGTTGCTGTCGTCGCTGCTCACCGAAGCCAGCCGGCCGCTGGCGCGCAGGGCTTCGATCAGCCGGTCGCGCAGCAGCTGCGGCGCCGGATCGGCCCAGCGCGCACCCTGGTAGGCGCTGAGCTGATGCCCCTGCGGCACCACGGCGATGCGCGGGCTGGCGAGCATGCGGCTGGCCTGCGGGGCGTGCACGCGCAGCGCCAGGTCAGCCTGGGGCGACGGCGTGGCGCTCGGCGTGACGGGCGCGCCGGGCAGCAGGAAAACCCGCACCGGCTCGGCCTGCGGCAGCACCGAGCAGGCGGTCAGCAGCGTCAGTAGAGCGGGCAGGGTGAAGCGGTGCAGCGTTGGGCGGATCATGGGGCGAATTCCTCGATCTTCTCGCGGCCGAGCAGAAAGCCGCTGGGGTCGTCTTCCAGCCGCTGGGTGACCCGGCGCAGCGCGCCGAGGGTGCCGCGCAGCTCGTTGAGCGCCGGGCCGATGTCGCCCAGCCCCTGCACGCCGCTGTTCAGCGCGCCCTGGTTGTCTTCCAGCAGGGCGTCCAGCCGCGAGGTGCTGCGCTCCAGCGCGGCCATCGACTGGCCGGCGCTGGCCAGCAGCTGGCGGCCTTCGTCGTCGAGCAGGCCGTTGGCGTTGCGCGTCAGGCGGGTGATTTCCTCCAGCGCGGTGTTGGTCTGCCGGCCCAGCTCGGCGAGCTGGCTGAGCGCCTGGCTGAGGTCACCGCGCTGCTCGGCCAGCACACTGGTGGCCTGTTCGAGATTGGCCAGGGTCTGGCCGATGCGCCCGGCGTTCTCTTCGGAGAGCATCAGGTTGGCGCTGCGCAACAGGTTGTTGATGTTGCTCAATAGGTCCTCGCCGTTCTCCAGCAGCGCGGAGAGCGGCGAGGGATCGGCGATGATCAGCGGCGGCTCGCCGCGCGTGCCCACCAGCGGCGGACTCTCGGGCGTGCCGCTGTGCAGCTGGATGACCATGCTGCCGGTGATGTTGGCCAGCGCCAGGCGCGCGCGGGTGTCCTGCTTGATCGGCGTGCCGGCGTAGACGCGGATGCGCGCGCGCACCTTGCGCGGGTCGTCCGGCTCCAGCCACAGCCGTTCGACGTCGCCGACCTTGATGCCGCTGTACTCCACCGAGCTGCCGGTGGACAGCCCGCTGACCGCGCGGTTGAAACCGACCTCGTAATAGTTGTACTCGCGGTCGATGCTGGCCTTGCTCAGCCAGAGGGCGAAGAGCAGGGCGCCGCCGACCGCGAGCACGGTGAACAGGCCAATCAGTACGTGATGGGCGCGGGTTTCCATCAGGCGTTCTCCTGCACGAGAGCGGCCTGCTGCGCCGCCCGGCCACGCGGGCCGTGAAAGTAGTCGCGAATCCAGGCGTCGTCGGTGTCCTGCACCGCCTCCAGGCGGTCGGCCACCAGCACGCGCTTGCGCGCCAGCACCGCGACGCGGTCGCAGATGGTGTACAGCGTGTCGAGGTCGTGGGTGACCAGAAACACGCTGAGTCCCAGCGCGTCGCGCAGGGTCAGGATCAGCTGGTCGAAGGCCGCCGCGCCGATCGGGTCGAGGCCGGCGGTGGGCTCGTCGAGAAACAGCACCTCCGGGTCCAGCGCTAGCGCACGGGCCAGTGCCGCACGTTTGACCATGCCGCCGGACAGCTCGTCGGGGTACTTGCAGGCGGCATCGGCCGGCAGTCCAGCCAGCGCCAGCTTGAGCCGCGCCAGGTGCTCGGCGTCGGCACGGGCGAGGCCGGCATGTTCGATCAGCGGCAAAGCGACGTTCTCCTGCAGGTTCAGCGAGGTGAACAGTGCGCCGCGCTGGAACAGCACGCCGAAGCGTCGCTCCACCTGCGAGCGCCGCTCGGGAGGCAATTGCAGCAGGTTCTCGCCGAACACCGTGACGCTGCCGGCATTCGGCCGGCGCAGGCCGACGATACTGCGCAGCAGCACCGACTTGCCGGTGCCCGAGCCGCCGACCACGCCGAGGATTTCGCCACGACGGATGTCCAGGTCGAGATTCTCGTGCACCGTCTGCTGGCCGAAGCGGTTCACCAGCCCGCGCACCTGGATCAGCGCCTCGCCGTTCACCAGCCCATCTCCATGAAGAACAGCGCGGCGATGGCGTCGAGCAGGATCACCATGAAGATCGACTGCACCACGCTGGAGGTGGTGTGTTCGCCCACCGACTGCGCGCTGCCGCTGACCTTGAAGCCTTCCAGACAGCCGATCACGGCGATGATGAAGGCGAACACCGGCGCCTTGCCGATGCCGACGAGGAAATGGCTGAGGTCGATGTCGCGCTGCAGGATGGTGATGAACAGCGTCGGCGAGATATCCAGCGCCAGCACGCAGACCACCGCACCGCCGAGGATGCCGCTGAGCATGCCGATGAACGTCAGGATCGGCAGGGTGATCAGCATCGCCAGCACCCGCGGCAGCACCAGCAGCTCCACCGGGTTGAGGCCCAGCGCGCGGATCGCGTCGATCTCCTCGTTGGCCTTCATCGAGCCGATCTGCGCGGCGAAGGCGCTGGCGCTGCGCCCGGCGAGCAGGATCGCCGCCAGCAGCACGCCGAACTCGCGCAGGAAGGCGAAGCCGACCAGCGTGACGGTGTAGATGCTGGCGCCGAAGTCGGCCAGTACCGTGGCGCCGAGGAACGCCACCACCGCGCCGACCAGGAACGTCAGCAGGGCGACGATGGGGATGGCATCCAGCCCGGTCTGTTCGATGTGCGCCACCAGCGGCGTCGGGCGCCAGCGCTGCGGGCGCAGCAGGACGCTCAGCAGCGTCTGCAGGGTCAGGCCGATGAAGCCGAGCAGTTCGCGCTGCTGGCACCCGATGTTCTGCATGGTCCGGCCGATGTGCGCCAGCAGATCACCGAACTCGTAACCCTGAGCCGGCTGCGCGGCGGCGGGGCGATCCAGCGCCGCGGCCACGGTATGCAGCAGGGCCAGGCGTTCGGCCGCCAGTTGCGGCGCCCATTGCGCCACGGCGGCGATGCGCTGCGGACCGAGCAGCTCGACCAGCAGGCCGGCGCCGGCGGTATCCAGCGCGCCCAGCCCGTCCAGCTCCACCGTGCTGTGCGCATCGAGCTGCGGGCGCATGCGCTGCACCGCATCACGCAGCGCGCTGTAGTGCGCCAGCGTCCAGTCGCCGGCGATGCGCAGGTGCGCGGGCCGGGCGGCGGGATGCAGCTGCAGCGTGCCGGGAGGCGATGAGGTCGGGTGCATGAAGGGCCTGTCCGTCCAGCCTGCGTGGGCGTCGCGCCGATGGCGACAGTCAGCATGCTAGCAGCTCGGCCGGTGCAGCACCGCCCGCGCGGCGTACCGTTGGCGCGGCTGGCGCGGGTGAATGGCAGCATTGCCCTCGCTGCCGCGACGCGGGTTGGTTCCGCCGGAGCCTCAGCCGACGCGGCGCGTCTGCCGGCCGCCGCCCAGCGCCTTGGCGCCGATGGCTACCGGCAGGCTCAGCGCGGCCCAGCTCAGCCAGTCGCCGGTGCCGTCGGAAACCAGCCCGGCGAGCAGGCCGAGCAGCGAGAGCAGGCCGATCATCAGCGGCCACCTCCAGATGCGCATCATCCCCGCACCTCCGTCGCACCACGCTTGAGCCACAGGTACAGGCCGCTGCCGAGCACCACCACGGTGAGCACGTCGAGCAGCGCCCACAGCAGCTTCAGCGGCAGGCCGCCGTAGTCGCCGAAGTGCAGCGGCTCGGACAGCTGCAGCGCGGTGACATACCAGGGCCGTGCGCTGGCTTCGAGCACCTCGCCATTGGCCGGGTCGACCAGCAGCGCCTGGGTCAGGCGCGAGGTCAGCGGCGTGTCGCCGCGCAGGATCACCGCGACGTGTGCGGGCGTGGCGCGCAGGGTGCCGGGGTAGGCGATCATCGAGAGCGCCATGCCCGGCGCCGCGGCCAGCACGCGCTCGACGGCGGTCTGCAGCGAGCCGTCCGCAGCGGGTGCGCCACTGGCCTCGGCGGCCAGCAGCACGCGCGTCTCGCCGGCTTGCAGCGCGGCGACCTGCTCGGCCTGCCAGCCCTTGAAGATCAGGTCCGCCCAGGTGTTGATCACCCCGGTGAAGCCCACCGCCAGCGCCCACACCAGGGTGACGATGCCGAGCAGGTTGTGCAGGTCCAGCCAGCGCGTGCGCGGCGCGCGCTCGCGGCGTACCTCGGCGAAGCGCAGCTTGCGCATGAACGGCGCGTAGAGCACCACGCCGGAGACGATGGCGACTACCAGCAGCAGGCCCATGACGCCGAGGAACAGCTTGCCCGGCAGGCCGGCGTAGAGGTCGACGTGCAGGCGGTACATCACGCTCATGAAGCCTTCGTCGAACGCCGGCACGTCGACCACGGCGCCGGTGCGCGCGTCGGAGAGGATCAGCCGCGACGCGCTTTCGTCGGTATCCACGCGGGTGTCGAGCTTGAGATACCAGAGGTCGGGCAGGTCCTCCTCGGCGAAGAAGTACAGCGGCACCAGGCTCGGATAGGCGTTGACCGCCTCGGCCGCGACCCGGTCGAGCGCGATATGCGGCGTGCCGGCCGGCATCGGCGGCGCGGCGATCTCGCTGCCGGTCAGGTGTTCGATCTCGTGGGAGAAGATCAGCGGCAGGCCGGTCAGGCACAGCAGCAGGATGAACAGCGTGCAGACCAGGCTGGACCACTTGTGGACCCAGCCCCAGCCACGCAGGGTGCGTGCCTGCATCAGAAGTCGACCGTGGCGCTGAGCGACAGTGTGCGCGGGGCGCCGAGGACCAGGTAGTTGGCGTTCGGGTAGCCACCCACCGAGGCCCAGTAGTCGCGGCCGGTGACGTTGTCCAGGCGCGCGCGCAGGGTCACGTCACGCTCGTCGATGACCATGCGGTAGCGCGCGCCGAGGTCCAGGCGGGTCCAGGATGGCGCTTGCATATCGTTGGCCACGTCGGCGTACTGGCTGCTGGTGTAGACCTCGCGGCTGGTCAGGGTCAGGCCGTTGCTGCCCGGCACGTCCCACTCGCCGCCGATATTGGCCTGGGTGCGCGGCACGCCGATTGCGCGGTTGCCCTCGTTGAGGCCGTCCTGGGTACTGGTCAGCTCGGCGTCGAGCAGGGTCAGGCCGCCGAGCAGGCGTACGCCGTAGGTCGGCTCGCCGAACACGGACAGCTCGATACCGCGGTTGCGCTGCTCGCCGCCGTCGGTGAACACGCCATTCTCCACGGTGCTGAACGGCCGCTCGGTGGTGAACAGCGCCAGGCTGCCGCCCAGGTTGCCGCCGTCGTACTTGATGCCGACCTCGGTCTGCTCGGAGACGTAGGGTTCCAGCGCCTCGCCGGCATTGACGATCGCCACGCCGCCGCTGATTGCCGGGGCGATGTCGCCCTTGACCAGACCCTCGATGTAGTTGGCGTAGACCGACAGCTCGTCGGTGAGTTGGTAGACCACGCCGGCGACCGGGCTGGTCTTGTAGCGGTTGTAGGAGGACAGGCGGTCGCCGCTGTTGTAGTCGTAACTCTTGGCCTCGATGCCCTGGCGGCGCGCGCCGAGGGTGAGCAGCAGGCGGTCGTCGAGGAAGCCCAGGGTATCGGCGATGGCCAGGCTCTGGGTCTGGGTGCGTTCGGTGACGTGCGGGTCGGACATCGAGCCGCCGGTCCAGCGGGTATCCGGCAGCGCCGCGGCGAACGGCTGGTAGATGTCCGCGGCATAGCTGCCGGACATGCCGTAGGCGTTGCGGGCTTGCAGATCGAACATCGCCGCCGACATCACCCACTCGTGGGAGACGGCACCGGTGTTGCCGCGGGCGCGCAGGCCGACTTCGCTGGTGAATACCTCTTCCTCGCGCACGTTGTCGAAGCGGTAGAAGGTGCCCGCGCCGGAACGGCCGGCCTTGATGCTGGCCAGGCGGTTCTTCTCCTCGCCCTCGCGCACGCCGGCGGCGAGCCAGCCGGTCACCGCGTCGGAGAAGTCGTATTCGGCGCGCAAGGTGCCGAAGGTCTGCTTCTCCTTCGAGTAGGTCCAGGGCTGGGCGAAGTTGTCCTCGGCGTCCGGCGCACTGGGGATGCCGCCGTTGGGGGTGACGCTCGGCCGTGGCTGGTCGATGAAGTGGTACTGGTGGCCGATGTCGCCGGACAGGCGGAAGTTGTCGCCCTGGTAGTCCAGGCCGAGGGCGAACATGTCGAGGCTGCGCTCCTCGTCCTCGACGGTGGTCTCGCCGGCGCGCTTGGCCGCGTTCAGGCGCACGCCGAAGCGTTCCTCGGCGCCGAAGCGGCGGGCGATGTCGGCGTGGGTCATGGCCTGGCCGCCGCTCTCGGCGCCGAGGGTCAGGCGGGTCAGCGGCTCGTTGGGCGCGCGCTTGGGCAGGATGTTGATCGCCCCGCCGATGCCGCTGCCGCCCGGGGCGGCGCCGTTGAGGAAGGCGTTGGCGCCGCGGAACACTTCCACGCGCTCGATGAACTCGGCGGCCACGTACTGGCGCGGCAGCAGGCCGTAGAGGCCGTTGTAGGAAATGTCGTCGGAGAACAGCGGGAAGCCGCGCACCACGTACAGCTCCTGGAAGTTGCCGAAGCCGCGCGCCACGCGCACCGACGGGTCGTTCTGCAGCACGTCGGAGACGCTGCGCGCCTGCTGGTCCTGGATCAGTTGCGAGGTGTAGGACGTCGAGGTGAACGGCGTTTCCATGTAGTCGCGGTTGCCGAGGATGCCGACCCGGCCGCCGCGGGCGACCTGCTCGCCGGCGTAGGGCTGGGGCAGGCCGTCGGCGGAAGCATCGGCACTGGCGACCACTTCGCTGGTGGGCAGCTGCAGTGGCTCGGCCGCTTTGTCGTGGCGCGCTCCTCGACCTGGCTGCTCGAAGGTTCCTCGGCGCTGGCCGGGAAGCCGGTGAAACTGGCGACAAGACAGACGGGCAGCAGCGCTGCTTTACGCGAGAAGCGGGGCATGGACATGGGTAAACCTGAGCGGACGCGGGTGAGGACGGGAGCGACCGGCCGGAAGGGCACTGGTCGGGAGCTATTATCATATTCTAGTGATAATAATTCGCAACAGTATCCGCGTTTGATTCCTGTGGCGCATTGAACTGCGTGCCGCGAAACGACGAGCGATCGGGGAAAGCCGATTCATCGGGATTTCCCGGGGCAGCGGGAATTGACCCCGGGCCGACAGGATTGGGAGGTAGTTCGTTCAGGGATGCGCCTGGAGATCGGGGACATCTCCACTCGGTTTCCTGGCGGGATAGGAGTCCGGGTTGCCCGGAAGATCGAGAAGCCGGCTTTGCTTTTCCTGCACGACCTGGCAGGCAACACCAACCGCCCCTTTACGCCGGCCCCCGGAGCGGCGATGGAGCGAGGGAACCCCGGCGCAGCCGGGGTCGGATGCAGGGGCAAGCGTTTTTGCCTACTTTTTTCGCGACTGAAAAAAGTGAGTCGCCCAGCAGGGCGAAACCGGGCGCTCAGGCCACGCGCCAGGCGCCATGAAGCAAAACGCGCAGGCAACACACCCAAACCGGTCAAAATCCCCACAGCACGATACCCCACGAACAAGGAATGGCCGAAACCATTCCTCGTTCTCTGGTACCACCCGCGTCGGCAATCAGCCCGCCAGCGGCACCAGCCGCGGGGCGATCATGTTCTCCGGACGCAGGATGTCGTCCAGCGTGGCGTCGTCCAGCAGTTGCTCCTCGCGTACCAGCTCCAGCACGCCGCGGCCGCCGAGCAGCGCCTGGCCGGCGATGCGCGTGGCGTTTTCGTAGCCGATGTAGGGGTTGAGCGCGGTGATCAGGCCGATGGAGTTTTCCATCAGCTCGCGGCAGCGCCCCTCGTTGGCGGTGATGCCGACGATGCAGTGCTCGCGCAGCATGTCGATGGCGCGCTGCAGCAGGCGGATCGAGTCGAACAGCTTGTAGGCGATCAGCGGCTCCATGACGTTGAGCTGCAGCTGCCCGGCTTCGGCGGCCATGGTCAGCGCCAGGTCGTTGCCGATGACTTCGAAGGCGACCTGGTTGACCGCTTCGGGAATCACCGGGTTGACCTTGCCCGGCATGATCGAGCTGCCCGGCTGGCGCGGCGGCAGGTTGATCTCGTTGATCCCGGTGCGCGGGCCGCTGGAGAGCAGGCGCAGGTCGTTGCAGATCTTCGACAGCTTGACCGCGGTGCGCTTGAGCAGGCCGGAGAACAGCACGAAGGCGCCCATGTCCGAGGTGGCCTCGATCAGGTCGGCGGCCGGTTGCAGCGGCTGGCCGCTGATCTCGGCCAGGCGCTGCACGGCGATGGCCTGGTAGCGCGGGTCGGCGTTGATGCCGGTGCCGATCGCGGTGCCGCCAAGGTTGACCTCGACCAGCAACTGCGGGGCGATGCGGCGCAGGTGGCCGAGGTCCTCGCCGAGGGTAGTGGCGAAGGCGCGGAATTCCTGGCCGAGGGTCATCGGCACCGCGTCCTGCAGCTGCGTGCGGCCCATCTTCAGCACGTGGGCGAACTCCTCGCCCTTGCCGGCGAAGGCCTGGATCAGGCTGTCGAGGCTGGCCAGCAGGGTGTCGTGGCCGAGCAGCAGGCCCAGGCGAATGGCGGTCGGATAGGCGTCGTTGGTCGACTGCGCCATGTTCACGTCGTTGTTCGGGTGCAGGTAGCGGTATTCGCCCTTGGTGTGGCCCATGTGCTCCAGCGCCAGGTTGGCGATCACCTCGTTGGCGTTCATGTTGGTCGAGGTGCCGGCGCCGCCCTGGATCATGTCGACCACGAACTGCTCGTGGAACTCGCCGCGGATCAGCCGCGCGCAGGCCTGGCTGATCGCCTGGTGCTTGGCCTCGCTGAGGTGGCCCAGCTCGCGGTTGGCGTCGGCGGCGGCCTGCTTGACCATCGCCAGCGCGACCACCAGCTTGGGATAGTGCGCCAGCGGCACGCCGGACAGGCGGAAGTTGTTCACCGCGCGCAGGGTCTGGATGCCGTAGTAGGCATCGGCGGGGACTTCGAGGGGGCCGAGCAGGTCTTTTTCGAGGCGAAAGGATGCAGCACAGGACATGATGACTCTCATCCAGGGGAAAGGCGGTGATGACCGCGATGTCAGTTACCATAAGGCCTGCGGCCGTTCGCCAGCCAATGCCGTTATCCGCTGGCTCATGCCGAATCGGCATACGATGGCTGTGACGTAGACTCGGCGGTGAGCGTTATCCTGTGACCGGATGACGCAGCGGAGATGGCATGAACATCGAAACCAAATGGCTGGAAGACCTGATCGCCCTGGCGGCTACCCGCAGCTTCTCGCAGGCGGCCGAGCGGCGCTTCGTCACCCAGCCGGCGTTCAGCCGGCGCATCCGCAGCCTTGAGAGCACGCTGGGGCTGACCCTGGTGAACCGCGCGCGCACGCCGGTGGAGCTGACCGAGGCTGGCCAGCTGTTCCTGATCACTGCGCGCAACATCGTCGAGCAGGTCGGCGAGGTGGTGCGCTACCTGCACAACCTCGAGGGCCAGCGCGGCGAGGTGCTGCGCATCGCCGCCGCGCACTCGCTGGCGCTGGGCTTCTTCCCGGCATGGCTGGCGCAGTTGGGGCGCGACGGCGTGCCGGTCAACAGCCGGCTGGTGGCGACCAACGTCGGCGAGGCGGTGCATTCGCTGCGCGAGGGCGCCTGCGACCTGATCCTCGCCTACCACGACCCGGAAGCGACCCTGCAGATGGACCCCGAGCTGTTCCCCTCGCTGGTGCTGGGGCGCACCGAGATCGTCCCGGTGTGCGCGGTGGATGAGGCCGGCGCGCCGCTGTTCGATCCCGACAGCGGGCAGAGCGTGCCGCTGCTGGCCTACAGCGCCGGCGCCTCGCTGGGGCGCTCGGTGAATGCGCTGCTGCGCCAGCGCGGGCTGCGCTCGACCACCGTGTACGAGACGGCCATGGCCGACAGCCTGAAGAGCATGGCGATGCAGAAGCTCGGCCTGGCCTGGGTGCCGCGGCTGAGCGTGACCGCCGAACTGGCGCGCGGCGAGCTGGTGATCTGCGGCGGCGAGCACTGGCGCGTGCCGCTGGAGATTCGTTTGTACCGCTGCGCGCTGGTGCGCAAGGCACCGGTGCGCCTGCTCTGGCGCAAGCTGGAGAGCGGCGCCGGGCGCTGGGACGGCGCAGGCGACGACTGAGCGTTAAGGACCTGGCGGCAACCGCGCCCTCAGTCCCGCCACCACCAGCGCGAGCGCGCCGCCGCTTCCGGCCAGGACAGCGCCTTGTTCTCGCAGCGCACGATGCCGCCGGCGCTCAGGCGCAAGGTCCAGCGCTGGGCGATCTCGCCTGGCTCGCCGGGTTGCCGGCTGACCAGCAGCAGGTTGTAGTCGTGCTGCTTTTCGATGGCATGCGCCTGGACGACCGGCGGCTGGCCGTCTTCCTCCTGCCATTCGTAGAGCTGCTGGTGGCTGGCCTGGATCAGCGCGCAGAGCGGCTCGAAATCCAGCGTCAGGCGCTCCTGAATCTGATTCTGGGTCAGCGCCGCCTTGTCCAGCAGCAGCCGCGAGCGGTAGCAGACGATCTGCCGCTCCTCGTTGGTGGCCCACTTGCCGGAATGCTCGCGCACCGCACGCTGAAGCTCACCCAGCTTGCGGTAGTCGAGCCAGAGCAGCTGTTGGGCCATCACCTTCTGCGTGTAGGGCATCAGCAGGCGCAGCTTCCAGCGCGGCTTGCCCTTGCGCAGCCAGCGGGTGGCGGTGTCGATCAGGTCGTCGCGCAACAGGTCGCGAATCGCGTAGATCAGCGCGATGCCCATCAGCAGGGCGAAGGAGAGCTTCTGGCTGGCGTCGCGCACGTTGAACAGGAAGTAGGTGAACAGCGACATGATCAGCATGGTGGACGCCGCCTTCACCAGCTTGCGGGTGCCGGCGCCCAGCTCGATCAGCTGCTGGCGCAGCACCACCGGGTATTCCAGCAACCGCAGGTAGAGGCTCATGCGGTTCCACACGCGGGTCGGCGCGCCCTTGAAGTCGCCCTGGTAGCCGCGCTCGGCGCGGTAGCGGCGCTCCTGCTGGATGAACGCCAGCACCGCCTGTTGCAGCTCGTCGTCCAGCTCGTCGTAGCCTTCCAGGGTCATGCTTTCCAGCAGGAACTGCTCGGCCAGCCAGGAGAAGTACACGTCCAGCTGGCGGAAGTAGCGCGACTGCTTGCTCTGCTGCGGCTCACCCTTGCGCAGGCGCTGGGCGAAGTTCTGGCTCAGGCGCAGCGCACGCGCCAGCGGCTCGGCGGCGGCCTTGCCCTGCAGCTGCTGGCGCAGGCGGTCGAGCGACGCCTGAAAGCGGAAGAACCAGGCGCCGTGCATGATCTCGTAGTGCGGCGAGAGCAGCGAGAAGGAGGTGTCCAGCTTGCTGGCGCGGTCCTGGGTGGGCTGGCCGAGCAGGCGGAAACGGTGCATCAGCGCGCCGTGAAAGAACTGCTCCTCGCTCAGGGTGCGGGCGGAAAAGGTCGTCTCGTGGGGTGTGAACAGGTACAGCTCGACCAGATGCCGGCCCGGCTGGCTCAGGGTTCGGCTCAATTGCAGGCGAAAATCGCCCTGGCGCTTCAACGAGAACACGGCACCTCCGCTCACAGTACGCGGCGAGCATAGCAAGCCTGAGGCACCTGCCGGCTGCGCGAGAACCGGCGTCGGCGGATTCCGGCCAGTCAGCGCCTGGCGGACAAGCGCGGGTGCCGGCGCGGCGGGGCTTGCGATATACTGCGCGGTCCTCGGTCGGAGCGTTTCCGGCCCTTTTCCTAACGGCCGCGCTGCCCCCAGCGCGGCCGTTGTTCCTGATGCGCCGGCAGGCGCGAGCAAAGAGGCACGACGATGACCGCACTGGTAGGCGTGATCATGGGCTCGAAGTCCGATTGGTCCACCCTCAGCCACACCGCCGAGATGCTGGAAAAGCTGGGCATTCCCCATGAGGTGACGGTGGTTTCCGCGCACCGCACCCCGGATCTGCTCTTCCAGTATGCCGAACAGGCCGAAGCCCGCGGGTTGCGCGTGATCATCGCCGGTGCCGGCGGCGCCGCGCATCTGCCGGGCATGTGCGCGGCCAAGACGCACCTGCCGGTGCTCGGCGTGCCGGTGCAGTCGTCGATGCTCTCGGGCGTCGATTCGCTGCTGTCGATCGTGCAGATGCCGGCGGGCGTGCCGGTCGCCACCCTGGCCATCGGCAAGGCCGGCGCGATCAACGCGGCGCTGCTGTCGGCGAGCATCATCGGCCACGAATTCCCGGAATATCACGCCGCGCTGAAGAAATTCCGCGACGAGCAGACCCAGAGCGTGCTGGACAACCCCGACCCGCGCGGCTGAGCGGGTTCTACACTTGCCATCGGCGCGCGCGGATGGCTGCCTAACGAAGGGCCGTGAGTTATGAAAATTGGTGTGATCGGTGGTGGCCAGCTGGGCCGCATGCTGGCGCTGGCGGGCACTCCGCTGGGCATGAGCTTCGCCTTCCTCGACCCGGCGCCGGACGCCTGCGCCCAGGCGCTCGGCGAGCACATCCGCGCCGACTATGACGACAAGGAGCATCTGCGCCGGCTGGCCGACGAGGTCGATCTGGTGACGTTCGAGTTCGAGAGCGTGCCGGCCGAGACCGTGGCCTTCCTCTCGCAGTTCGTGCCGGTCTACCCGAGCGCCGAAGCGCTGCGCATCGCCCGTGACCGCTGGTTCGAGAAATCCATGTTCAAGGAGCTCGGCATTTCCACCCCGGAATTCGCCGACATCCAGTCGCAGGCCGATCTCGACGCCGCGGTGGCCGCCATCGGCCTGCCGGCGGTGCTCAAGACCCGCACCCTGGGCTACGACGGCAAGGGCCAGAAGCTGCTGCGCAAGCCGGCCGACGTCGCCGGCGCATTCGCCGAACTGGGCAGCGTGCCGTGCATCCTCGAGGGCTTCGTGCCGTTCACCGGCGAAGTCTCGCTGATCGCCGTGCGCGGCCGTGACGGCGAAACCTGCTTCTACCCGCTGGTGCACAACACCCACGAGAGCGGCATCCTGCGGTTGTCGGTCGCCAGCAGCAATCATCCGCTGCAGGCGCTGGCCGAGGACTATGTCGGCCGCGTGCTGGAGAAACTCGATTACGTCGGCGTGCTGGCCTTCGAATTCTTCGAGGTGGACGGCGGCCTGAAGGCCAACGAGATCGCCCCGCGCGTGCACAACTCCGGGCACTGGACCATCGAAGGCGCCGAGTGCAGCCAGTTCGAGAACCACCTGCGCGCCGTCGCCGGCCTGCCGCTGGGCTCGACCGCCAAGCTGGGCGAGAGCGCCATGCTCAACTTCATCGGTGAGGTGCCGGAGGTGGCCCGGGTCGTCGCCGTCGAGGACTGCCATCTGCACCACTACGGCAAGGCGTTCAAGACCGGGCGCAAGGTCGGCCACGCCACGCTGCGCTGCCCCGACCGCGCCACGCTGGACCGGCAGATCACCGCGGTCGAGACGCTGATCAACCACGCCTGACGTTCCGGTCGTCCGGCGGCGCCGAACGCAACCGCCGTCGCCCGGGTCCATCGGTTACCACCTACGGACCCGGGAGAACCACATGGGCATCATCGGCACCATCCTCATCGGCCTGATCGTCGGGCTCATCGCGCGCTTCCTCAAGCCGGGCAACGACAGCATGGGCTGGATCATGACCATCCTGCTCGGTATCGGCGGCTCGCTGCTGGCCAGCTACGGCGGCCAGGCGTTGGGCCTGTACGAAGCCGGCGAGGGCGCGGGCTTTATCGGCGCGGTGGTCGGTGCGATCATCCTGCTGGTCATCTACGGCGTACTGACCCGCCGCAACCACTGATTCGCCGCGGGCTGTCGCGGCGGCCCATCCCTCCACCGAACCGCCCGCCATGCCCCGATTGCTGCTGCCATTGTTGCTCTGCTGTTCTCTGCTCGCCCACGCTGCCCCGGCGGAACTCGACTGGCTGGAACTGATGCCGCCCGAGGATCGCCAGGCGCTGGAAGACATGCCGGAGATCGACCACGGCGGCACCGAGGACCCGGGCTTCAGTGCCCAGGGCGCGCTCAAGCAGGGCGCCGGGCTGCCGGCGGTGATGTATTCGGCCAAGACGGTGCCGGCGCTCGACGGCAAACCGGTGCGCCTGGGCGGCTATCCGGTGCCGCTGGAGAGCGACGAGCAGGGCCGCAGCACGCTGTTCTTCCTGGTGCCCTATCCGGGCGCCTGCATCCACGTGCCGCCACCACCACCGAACCAGATCGTGCTGGTGCGCTACCCGCGCGGCATCCAGCTCGACGACATCTACACGCCGCTGTGGGTCGACGGCCCGCTGAAGATCGAGAAGGTGAGCAACGAACTCGCCGACGCCGCCTACGTCATCCCGGCCGATGCGGTGGAGCCGGTCGACGAAGCGGACTTCTGAGTGCTCGACGCCCGGCGCCGCGAGGCGTTTCGCCGGCTCGCGGCCGACACCGCGGGCATCGACGTCGAGGTCTACCGCCAGTTAGGGAAAGACCCGCTGGAGCCGATCCTCGGCCTCGGCGAGGCGGCCGCGCCGCTGTGCTTCTTCGGTCGCGATCCGGGCCGTGAGGAGGTGCGCCACGGCGCGCCGTTCGTCGGTGCCAGCGGGCAGAGCGTGCGCCGGGCGCTGCATCGCCAGCTGTACGGCACGGAGCCGGCGGACTTCGACGCGGCGCTGGCGGTGGGGCGGGGGTTCTTCTGGCTCGGCACCGTGCCGTACAAGCCGCAGGGCAACCGGGCCTGGTCGATGGCGGTCAAGCGGCGCTTCCAGCCGTTGCTGCGCGAGCTGCTGCTGAGCGAATGGCACGGCCGGCACATCGTCACCTTCGGTCGCGAGGCGTTTCTCTGGTTTGGCATCGACCAGTCGCGCGCGGTGCGCGAGCGGCTGGAGGCGTTCTGGCGGCGCGACGACCGCTTCAGCGCGAGCATCGACGTGCAGCTGCACGACGAACACGGCGCGCTGCGGGACTTCGTCCTGCATCCGCTGCCGCATCCTTCGCCGCTCAATCAGCTCTGGTTCAAGCGCTTTCCCGCGCTGCTGCAGGCACGCCTGGCGGCGCTCGCAATCGGCGCGCCGCCAGTGGTCTGAAGGCTCAGATATCCAGGCAGATCTTGCCGAAGTGGCGGTTGCTCTCCTGATAGCGGAAGGCGTCGCAGATCTGTTCCAGCGGGAAATGCCGGTCGATCACCGGGCGCAGGCCGTTGGCGTCGATGGCGCGGATCATCTCCTGCTGCTGGGTGCGGCTGCCGACCAGCACGCCCTGCAGGCGTAGCTGGCGTACCAGCGCGGTGACCAGCGGCAGTTCGCCGGCCACCCCGGTGAGGATGCCGATTACCGCGATGTGCCCGCCGATGCGGGTGGCGGTCATCGACTGCCCCAGCGTCGACGGCCCGCCGACCTCGATCACGTGGTCGACGCCACGGCCATCGGTGAGTTCGAGCACGCGCTGGCCCCACTGCGGGGTGCTGCGGTAGTTGATCAGCTGGTCGGCACCGAGGCCGCGCAGGCGTTCGAGCTTGTCGTCGCTGGAAGAGGTGGCGATCACCGTGGCGCCGGCCAGCTTGGCGAACTGCAGAGCGAAGATCGACACGCCGCCGGTGCCCTGCACCAGCACCGTCTCGCCGGGCTTGAGTGCGCCGTCGACCATCAGCGCGCGCCAGGCGGTCAGGCCGGCGGTGGTCAGGGTCGCCGCCTCGGCATGGCTCCAGCCCTTCGGCGCGCGGGTGAACGAAGTGGCGCGGGCGGTCACCGTCTCGCGCGCGTAGCCGTCGATGCCGTCGCCCGGCACCGTGGCGAAGCCTTCGACCAGCGGCTCGCCGTCCAGCCAGTCGGGAAAGAAGGTGCTGACCACCTGATCGCCGACGGCGAACTCGCTGACCCCGGCACCCACCGCGATCACCTCACCGGCGCCGTCGGCCATCGGGATGCGCGGCGCGCTCGGGCCCCACATGCCGCTGACCACCGCGAAGTCGTGGTAGTTGAGCGAGTTGGCACGCAGACGCACGGTGATTTCGCCGGCCGCCGGTTCGCGCGCCGGGCAGCTGCCGACGATGACCTTGCCGTAGCCGCCGCCGGGTTGAACGTAGATCGCTTTGCTCATGGTCGCTCCAGAATACGGATGGTGACCTTCACAGCCGGCGTCGGCGTCCGGTCACCATCGAGAGAAACAGGTTTTCGCGCAGTCGCAGGCTTTCCACCAGCGCGGCCAGCAGGTGCAGGCCGACCAGTCCGAGCAGCGCGTTGGCGAAAGCATCGTGCACGATCAGAGGGCCGTCCAGCCCCCAGAAGTAGTCGACTTCCTCCATGAGAAAGCCGGTGACGCCCAGGCCGAGCATCAGCAGCATCATCAGAATCATCACCAGCGCGCCGAGCGGCGAATGCCCGAGGCGATGGTAGGGCCGGCCGTGCAGCAGCGCGCCCAGATGTTCGGCCAGCCGCGCACGGCTGGGCCAGAAGTCGGCCCAGCGCGCCGCCGGCGTGCCGACGAACCCCCACACCAGGCGGATCGCCAGCCAGGCCACGGCGTAGTAGCCGAGCCAGCGGTGCCACGCCTCGCCCTCCTCGGTGAAGAAGTAGTTGGCGATGAAGGCGCCCGCCAGCGACCAGTGGAACAGGCGTACCAGCGGGTCCCAGAGCGTGACGCGGTCGGGCTGCATGTCAGTCGTCGATTTCGGTCTTGACCGCCTCGCCGCTTACCGGGTCGAAATAGATCTCGACCTTCTGCTTGTCCTTGTTCCAGCCGTAGATCTCGTAGCAGTTGCCGTCGGTGACCTTGAACTTCTTGATCTCGTAGCCCTGGGCCTTGAGATCGGCCTGGAACTTGTCCTGATCCTGCCACTGCGCCTTGTCGGCGCTGGTGCACTCGGGTTCGGCCAGGGCCAGCGGGCTGGCGAGGGCGAGAGAAAGCAGAAGCAGCTTGCGCATGGGAATGTCCTCTTGCGAAAGAATCGGCAAATGCCCCGGCGAGGCCGTCGAACGGCGCAGGCCGCGGCGCATGGCGGTGTCCGGCGCAGGCGCGCGGTACCGTCAGCATTCAGAGCGCGGCGGCGCCGGCATGTTCCGCAGTCGTCACCGGCGCCGCGCGTGCCGCTGGAATTGCCGCTGATCTGCTGGGAGCATGAGAAGCCCGCCAGTCAAGGAGCTGTCATGAAAGGACAACCGTTTTACCGCCGCCTGCGGTTCGCCCGCCACGGGCTGGCGCAGGCCTGGCGCCGCGAGCGCAGCCTGCGCACGCACCTGCTGGCCGCGACGCTGGTGCTGCTGGTGTTGCTGCTGACGCGCCCAGCGGCCGTCTGGTGGGCGCTGCTGACGCTGACGGTAGGCCTGGTGGTGATCGCCGAGCTGCTCAACAGCGCGCTGGAAACCCTGCTGGATCACCTGCATCCGCAGCAGCATCCGGAGATCGGCGTGGCCAAGGACATCGCCGCCGCGGCGGTGCTGGTCGCCAGCCTGGTGGCGCTCGGCGTCGGCGCGGCGTTTCTGTTCAGCCTGCTCGGCGGCGGCGGCTGAGGCGGCCTCTCAACGCGGGGCGGCCGCGGCCTTGCGGCGCCTGCCGGTGGTGCCTTTGTTTGCGGCGGCCTTGCGCTTGTTTTTCCAGGGCGCGCCGCCGCGCGCAGGTGGCCCGCTGATGGTGAGGCGCAACCCGGCGCAGCGTTCGACCAGCTTGCTCATCCACGCCGACTGCTTGACGACGAATTCCTCCAGCGGCATCTCGCCGTTCTGCACCATATCCAGCGCCTGCTCCCAGATCGCCGTGGTGCCGGGGTCGGCGATCGGCCGCGGCACTGCGTCGATCAGGCCGAACGCCGCCGGGGTCGCGGCCAGCGCCTTGCCCTGCTTGCTCAGGTAGCCGCGTTCGAGCAGACCCTGGATGATTCCGGCGCGCGTCGCCTCGGTGCCGATGCCGGTGGTGTCCTTGAGCTTCTGCTTCAGGCGCGGGTCGTCGACCAGCTTGGCAACGTTCTTCATCGCCTTGATCAGTTCGCCCTCGGTGAATGGCTTGGGCGGCTGGGTCTGCTGGTCCTTGAGCTTCACCTCGGCCACCGCGTAGTCCTGGTTCGCGGCGAGTGCCGGCAGTGCCTGCGGTGCGGGCGCTTCGCGGCCTTTGGCCGGCGTCAGTGCCTCGGGCAGCGCGCGACGCCAGCCCGGCTCGACGATGCACTTGCCCACCGCGCGCAGCGTCTGGCCGGCGCAGGTGAAGTCGGCCTGGGTGCGGTCGTACTCGTGGTGGGGCAGGAACTGCGCCAGATAGCGCGCGCGGATCAGCCCGTAGACGGCGCGCGGCTTGCCGCTCAGGCGCGCCGAGGCCTGCGCGGCGACGGTGGGGATGATGCCGTGGTGTGCGCTCACTTTCGCGTCGCTCCAGGCCCGCGAACGGCGCCGGGCGTCGAGGTGCGGCGCCAGGGCAGCCAGCGCCGGATCGGCAGCACCCAGCGCGACGAGGATCGCCGGGGCTTCGGCGTGCTGGCTGAGCGGCAGGTAGCCGCAGTCGCTGCGCGGGTAGGTGATGAGCTTGTGCGTTTCGTACAGCGCCTGGGCGATGTCGAGGGTTTCCTGGGCGCCGAGGCCGAGCTTCTTCGAACAGACCTCCTGCAGCGTGCCGAGATCGAACGGCAGCGGTGCCGCCTCGCGCATCCGTTCGGTGTTCAGCTCGACCAGCCGCGCGCTGCCGGCGCGGCGCATGGCCTCGGCGGCGTCGCGCGCCAGCTCGGGGTTGAGGCAGCGGCCCTGCTCGTCGCAGGCCTCTTCCGGGGCGCGCCACTGCGCGGTGAACGGCGTGCCATCGGCCAGCAGCTGCACGTCGATGGCCCAGAACGGCACCGGCACGAAGTCGGCGATGCTGCGGTCGCGGTCGACCACCAGGCGCAGCGTCGGCGTCTGCACGCGACCCACCGGGAGCACGCCCTGGTAGCCGGACTGGCGGCCGAGCAGGGTGAACAGCCGGCTCATGTTCATGCCGATCAGCCAGTCGGCGCGCGAGCGGCCCAGCGCGGCCTGGTAGAGGTTGAAGGTCTCGCCGCCCGGTTTGAGCGCGCCGAGTGCCTTGCGGATCGACGCCTCGTCCAGCGCCGACAGCCACAGCCGCTGGATCGGCCCGCGATAGCGGCAGTGCTCGACCAGCTCGCGGGCGATCATCTCGCCCTCGCGGTCGGCGTCGGTGGCGATCACCAGCTCCGCGCACTCGCCGAGCAGGCGCTTGACCGCCTTGAACTGGCTGGCGGTCTTCGGCTTGACCTGCATCTTCCACTGCTGCGGCACGATCGGCAGGTCGGCCAGGTTCCAGCGCTTGTAGCGGGCGTCGTAGGCATCCGGCGGTGCGGTCTCCAGCAGGTGGCCGATGCACCAGGTCACGCTCACGCCGGCGCCCTGCCAGCAGCCGTCGCCGCGCCGGTTGGCGCCGAGCACCTTGGCGATGTCTTTGGCCTGGGAGGGTTTTTCGCAGAGAAAGAGCCGCATGCTGGTCATCGATGGCTGCAACGAGCGTCAAGCATGGGCAGAAAGCGCGGCGCCGGCAACTGAAAATCTGTATATGCATACAGTTTATTCGTGCCGTGACGCTCAACTCCGCGGCGGCGGGTGCAGCTGGCTGCGAAATTGCCCCGGACTCTGGCCGGTCCAGCGGCGGAACAGCCGGTGGAACGCGCTGGGCTCCTGGAAGCCGGCGCGCACGGCAATTTCGCTGATGCTCAGCTGGCGGTCGCGCAGCAGGTTGAACACCAGAGCGCGGCGCACCTCATGCTTGATCTCCTGATAGTTAAAGCCTTCCTTGGCCAGTTGCCGCCGCAGCACCTGCTCGCCAAGCCCGCGCGCGCGGGCGATGGCGGCGAGCGTCGGCCACTGATCGCTGGGCTGGTCGCGCAGCACGCGGAAGATCTGCGAGGCCAGGCCGCTGTCGTTGCGAAAACGCACCACCAGCCATTGCGGACAGCTGCGCAGGAAGGCGCGCAGCGAGGCGCCATCCTGGATCACCGGCAAGCGCAGGTAGCTGGCCTCGAAGACCACCTCGGTCTGCGCGCCGTCATATTCCACCAACGGCCCCCAGTGCCACGGCGTGGCCTGGCCGGCCGGCGCGGGGGTGCTGAATTGGCTGCGATTGAGTGGGATGCGCCGGCCCACCAGCCAGCACATCACGCCCAGCACGATGCTGAGGAAGATTTCCTCGGCCGGGCCCTTGAGCGTCGGGTCGGCCAGCTCGCTGCTCAGCCTGACGACGGCCTGGCCGTTGCGCACCTCCAGCGTCGCGCGAATGTCGTGGATGAACAGGCCGAGGTACTGCAGGCAGCGCGGCAGCGCCTTGCCCAGGCTGGTTTCCTGGATCAGCCCGCGGCAGATCAGGGCGAAGCTGCCGCTGGGCAGGCCGTGGGAATCGAAGCCGAAGAATTCGTCGCCCAGCTCGGCGCTCATCGCCAGCCAGAGGCGGCTGACCGCGGCGGCCTGCACCTGAGCGTGCGGCGCGGCCAGCGCGGCGGCGTCGATGCCCGCGGCGGCGAGCACCTGCTGCAGGCGCGCCGGGTTGTCGCGCAGACGATGAAGCGCGGCCTGGACGAGGTAGGCCGCCACCGAATCCTGTTCACGCATGGGTTTCGCTATCCATTTGCTGGCGCCGGGTGGCCGAATCTATGCCGCTGCAACGACGGTTTTGGGCATAGCAAGCACCCCCGGCGCCTGCCTAGACTGGCTGCCACCGTCGCCTGCGCGCAGGCCCGACCATCTCCGTGGAGGCTGCCATGCACGCCCGATCCGCCGCAACCTTTGAAATCAGCCGCGAGCGTGCGCTGCAGCTGTTCGCCGACGAGGGCTTCGGCCAGGTCAGCCTGCGCCGGCTGGCCAGCCACATGGGCATTTCCACCGCGACCCTGTACACGCACGTCGCCGGCAAGGAAGAGCTGCTGTTCGACGCGCTGGAGGAGCATTACGAGCATTTGCTGCTGCTCGCCGAGCGCGGTGTGCGTGGCGAACCGGCCGTGCGCCCGCGCGTGCAGCGGCTGAGCCGGGCGCTGGTCGAGCTTTATCGACACTGTCCGTCGCGCTTCCTGCTGGCCACGCGCGAGCGGCACTGCCTGCGCGATGGCCACCGGCGTCGCATCGACAGCCTGCGCCGACGCATCGCCGAGCAGCTCGCTACCTGGCTGCAGGACGGCGAGTCGCCGACGGCGGGTCGCGTGCTGCTCGAACTCATCGAGCATCTGCCGCTCTGGCTGGCCGCGCATGGCCTCACGGTCGAGCAGCAGACCCGGCAGGTCGAGGCGCTGCTGCTCGGCAGCCTTCCCGGCCTGCGCCAGCTGCCCTGCCCAGAACCCATCCTGCCGACCGAGGTAATCCACCATGCCCAGCTACAAGGCCGATCTGCGTGACGCCCGCTTCATCCTCCACGAAGTCTTCGCTGCGCCTGCGCTGTGGGCGCGCCTGCCGGCGCTGGCCGAGCGGATCGATGCCGAGACCGCCAACGCCATTCTCGACGAGGCGGCCAAGGTCACCGGCGAGCTGCTGGCACCGTTGAACCGCAGCGGCGACGAGGAGGGCGCGCAGTGGCTCGAAGGCCGGGTGCGCACCCCGGTGGGCTTTCGCGAGGCCTATGCCACCTATGCCGAGGGCGGCTGGGTGGGCCTGGCGGGCAATCCCGCATACGGCGGCATGGGCATGCCGAAGATGCTCGCGGTGGCCTTCGAGGAAATGCTCTACGCGGCCAATTCGAGCTTCGCGCTGTATTCGGCGCTGAGTTCCGGCGCTTGCCTGGCCATCGACGCGCATGCCAGCGAAGCCCTCAGGCAGCGCTACCTGCCGCCGCTGTACGAGGGCCGCTGGGCCGGCTCCATGTGCCTGACCGAACCGCACGCCGGCACCGACCTGGGCATCATCCGCACCCGCGCCGAGCCGCAGGCCGACGGCAGCTACCGCATCAGCGGCACCAAGATCTTCATCACCGGCGGCGAGCAGGACCTGACCGAGAACATCATCCATCTGGTGCTGGCCAAGCTGCCTGACGCCCCGGCGGGGCCGAAAGGCATCTCGCTGTTCCTCGTGCCGAAGGTGCTGGTCGGCGAGGACGGCAGCCTCGGGGCGGCGAACGCGGTGTCCTGCGGCTCCATCGAGCACAAGATGGGCATCAAGGCTTCGGCCACCTGCGTGATGAACTTCGACGGCGCCTGCGGCTATCTAGTCGGCGAGGTAAACAAGGGCCTGGCGGCGATGTTCACCATGATGAACTACGAGCGGCTGTCCATCGGCATCCAAGGCATCGGCTGCGCCGAGGCCTCGTACCAGGCGGCGCGCGACTACGCCCGCGAACGCCTGCAGAGCCGCGCGGCCACGGGGCCGGTCGCGCCCGAGCGGAGCGCCGACCCGATCATCGTCCACGCCGATGTGCGGCGCATGCTGCTGACCATGAAGACCATGACCGAGGGCGGACGCGCCTTCGCCTGTTACGTCGGCCAGCAGCTGGACCTGGCCAAGTACGCCGACGACCCGGTGCAGAAGGAGCGGGCCGAGGCCCTGGTGGCGCTGCTGACGCCGGTGGCCAAGGCGTTCTTCACCGATGCCGGGTTCGAGAGCTGTGTTCTCGGCCAGCAGGTGTTCGGCGGCCACGGCTACATCCGCGAATGGGGGCAGGAGCAGCTGGTGCGTGACGTGCGCATCGCGCAGATCTACGAGGGCACCAACGGCATCCAGGCGCTCGACCTGCTCGGGCGCAAGGTGGTCGCCAACGGTGGCGCGTCGCTGCGGCTGTTCACCGATGAGGTCCGCGCCTTCGCCACGACCCATGACACACCGTTCAACGCCGCGCTGCACGAGGCGGTCGAGCGTCTGCAGCGCGTCAGCGCCTGGCTGCAGGAACAGGCCCGCGACGATGCCAACGCCGTCGGCGCGGCGTCGGTGGAATATCTGCAGCTGTTCGGCTACACCGCCTATGCCTACATGTGGGCGCGCATGGCGGCCAGCGCTGCCCGCGGCGCAGCCGACGACGCGTTCTACCGCGCCAAGCTGGGCAGCGCGGCGTTCTATTTCGAGCGCCTGCTGCCGCGCACGCTGGGGCTGGAAGGCAGCATCCGCGCCGGCAGCGCCGCGCTCTACGGCCTGGAGGCCGAGCAGTTTTGAGTGGCTAGTGGCCCGTCTGCTGCCGTCCAGCAGGCGAGCCTGGTAGCCCAGGTGCGCTGGCTTTCGTCCTCGTTGAGGCGGGATGTTACCGCTGGATTGAAGGAATGGTCAGTCTTCGCTGAAGTAATCGCTATCCAGTTGCCTGACCTCGTAGACCTGCTTCACGCTACAGCCGAGGTTGTTCTCCACCATCAGCCGGGCCAGTTCCCGGCCGTCGATCAACACCACTTTGATGTCCAGGCCCAGCGCCGCCTGGCGGGCACCGGTAGAGAAGTCCGAGGTGGTGATGAACACGCCCTTGCGGGCGCGCTGGCGGGTCAGGGCACCGATGAACTTGTCGATCTCCGGGCGATGCACCGTGTTGGTCCAACGCTTGGCCTGCAGGTAGATCACGTCCAACCCGAGCTTGTCTTCCTTGATGATGCCGTCGATGCCGTCATCGTTGGTCTGTTGGGTAGCGCTTCCGGCTTCCTTGCGCGAGCCGCCGTAGCCCATGGCGATCATCAGGTCGACCACCAGTTGTTCGAAGAAGGTAGGTGAGGCCGCGCGCACCTGGGCCAGCAGCTCGTCGGCTAGGGACAGCATCAGCGCCTGATGTGCGGCGGCCAGTTGTTCGTCGGGAGTCGCTGCTTCGACCGCTTCGACCGCTTCGACCTCTGCGCTGGCCGCCGCGTTGTCTGCCGGTTTGGCGGTGTGGAAGGCGGCGAATTCCGGGTAGCGCTTGAGCCAACTGACGGTGATGCGTGTTGGGCCATTGATCAGCGCCTCGCGCCCGCGTTCGGTGATCTGCACCAGCCCCTTACTCGGAATGCTCAGCAGTCCCGCCTTGTTCAGGTAGGTGCGCGCCCAGCCGACGCGGTTGTTGATCACCGTCTGCTTGCCGGAGGGCAGGCGCTCATTACGCTCCTCTTCGTTGAGCTGGAACTCGCTGGCGATCCGTTCGCGCAGCTCGCTGAGCTCCAGCGGCTCGCCATTGGCGGCGGCCAGGACGGGCCGCATCACGCTCTGAAAATCCGGAATGGGCATGAATGACTTCCTGTTCGTGGATGGGCACGAGGCACCGTGCGCCGGCTGCTCATGATGGATCCTTGCCTGCTTAGGTTGACGCTTTGCTTCCGCGCCTGGCCTTGAGCGCGGCGGCGTATTGGCTCCCGGCCACGTTTCTTCCCTTGAAGTCATCCATTTCAGTCGTTCGGGAGCCAACAGTCTCTCGGATGATGCCAGACCAAGTGCGGACCGGGTACTGGAGTGCCAATTGCATGGGAGCTGGGTTGAGGGTGGTCTTTGCGTTCTGGTGCTAGCCTGCTCCAGAAACGAAAAAGGCCCGCATTTCTGCGAGCCTTTGTGTTCGTGGTGCCGGCACCAGGAGTCGAACCCGGGACCTACTGATTACAAGTCAGTTGCTCTACCAGCTGAGCTATACCGGCAAACCGGGCGCCATTATAGCGATTGCGGGCGGCGAGTAAACCGTTCTCTGCCAAGCACTTGCGTCGGTTCGAGAGGTCAGTGGCGTTCGGCGAGCAGCAGCAGGTTGCGGGGGGTGAGGTCGCTGGCGCAGAAGCGGCCGAGGCGCACCTGGTAGCCGTTTTCTTCCAGCAGCAGGGCGCGGTCGAGCAGCAGCCAGACTTCCAGCGGACGGCGGAACAGGCCGCGCAGCAGTTCGAGGTTGCGCACTTCGGCCAGGCGCTGCCAGCCGGCCCGTTCCAGCACCGGCCAGTCTTCGGTGCCTGGCTCGGGCAGCTGCTTGAGTGCGGCGAGGTCGTGGCAGTAGCGTTCGAAGTCTTTCTGCAGCCAGGCGCTGGGCAGCGAGGGGGTGGGCAGGTAGTCGTCCTGCCCGCGCAGGCGGCGCTGCAGCAAATCGAAGCCGAGTCGCCAGGCCATCGACTGGTCGCGGTTGCGGCGTTCGCGGGCGCCGGCGGTGACGGTTTCGGTCAGTGGCAGGCCGAGGTCGTCGCGCGATAGCCGCAGGCTGGATTGCTGCGCGGCTCGTGACAGCGGCTGATAGCTGTCGGCCTGGGTCCGGTTGTAGCAGCAGGGCGCGACGGCGAGTTGGTGGACGCCAGCAGCGATGGCCAGTTGCAGCAGGCGTACGTGCAGGTCGCCGCAGGCGTGCAGGGCGACCGGCGTGTGGTCGGCGTGCAGGCGCTCGGCGCAGTCGGCGCCGAGCACGTCTTGTTGAAGATGACAGGCATCGATGCCCAGGCGCCGGCTGAGGCGGGCGCCGTCTTCGACCAGCGCGGCGTCCCACTCCAGGCAGGTCAGGGCGCTGCCGTCCTGCGCCAGTTGGCGGCCCAGATGGCCCTTGCCAGCGCACCAGTCCAGCCAGTGGCGCGTCGGTTGACGGAACTGCAAGTGCGCGGCGAACGCACGGATCTGCTGCCACTTGCGCCCGGGTACGTCGACCTGCAGGCGACTGTCCGGCGTGGGCAGCGGCTGGGCTGGCAGTTCCGCCAGCTCGCCGAGCGCCCGTGCCTCGGCCGCCAGCTGGGGGAAGGGCGCCGGCGCATCGAGTTCGCCCGGGTGGTTGTGCGCGGCTTCGGCGTCGGCCAGCGAGCGTGCGCGCAGCCAGGCGGCCAATGGCGGATGCGCCGCTTCCCATTCCAGCCGGTGCTGGACGAAGGGGCGTGGCTGCCACAGCGGCTGGTGCTCGGTGAGGAAGCGGTCGAGCGCGAGGAAATGATCGGTGAAGCTGGCGTGAGCGCGCATCGGGGTGAGTGTCGGTCGGGCGGGCGCCGATTGTAACGGCGATCGGCGCCCGCCAGACACAACGCCCGTCGTCGACAGGCGTTGTTTGAGACTAGCGGCCGTACACCTGCTCGGGTAGCCAGGTGATCAGATCCGGCCAGAGATAGGCGATCACCAGCATCAGCAACTGGATGCCGATGAATGGCACCACGCCCTTATAGATGGTGCTCGTCGGCACGCTGCGCGGCGTGACGCCGCGCAGGTAGAACAGCGAGAAGCCGAACGGTGGGGTGAGGAACGAGGTCTGCAGGTTGAGCGCGAGCATCACGCCGAGCCAGACCGGATCGAGCCCCATTGCCAGCAGGATGGGGCCGACGATCGGTACGACGACGAAGATGATCTCGATGAAGTCGAGGATGAAGCCGAGCAGGAAGATCACCAGCATCACCACCAGGAACGCACCGAGCACGCCGCCGGGCAGCGAATGCAGGGCGTCCTCGATCAGCACCTCGCCGCCGAAGCCACGGAACACCAGGGAGAACAGCGAGGCGCCGATCAGGATCAGGAACACCATCGAGGTGATCTCGGTGGTGCCGAAGGCGACTTCCTTCAACTGGCTGAAACTCAGCTGGCGCTTGGCCAGCGACAGCGCTGTCGCGCCCAGCGCGCCGATGGCGGCGGCTTCGGTGGGCGTCGCATAGCCGGCGAGGATCGAGCCGAGCACGGCGGCGATCAACACCAGCGGTGGCAGCAGCGCCTTGATCAGCCGTCCCCATTCGATCGGGCCGAGCTCTTCCTGCGGCAGCGCGGGCAGCTTCTTCGGCTGGAAGATGGCGATGATGATCAGGTAGACGATGTACAGGCCGACCAGCGCCAGCCCCGGCAGCAGCGCGCCGACGAACAGATCGCCGACCGAGACGGTCTTCGGCGAGAAGATGCCCATCTTCAGCTGTGCCTGCTGGAACGCGCTGGACATCACATCGCCGAGCAGGACCAGGATGATCGACGGCGGGATGATCTGCCCGAGCGTGCCGGTGGCCGCCAGCGTGCCGGTGGCGATCGCCGGGTCGTAGCCGCGGCGCAGCATGGTCGGCAGGGCCAGCAGGCCCATCGTCACCACGGTGGCGCCGACGATGCCGGTCGAGGCCGCGAGCAACGTGCCGACCACGCACACCGAGATCGCCAGACCGCCGCGCAGGGTGCCGAACAGCCGCGACATGGATTCCAGCAGGTCTTCGGCGACCCTGGATTTCTCCAGCATTACGCCCATGAAGACGAACAGCGGCACCGCCAGCATCGTCTGGTTGTTCATGATGCCGAAGATGCGGTTGGGCAGCGCATGCAGGAAGCCGACGTCGAACGTGCCGGTGACCACGCCGACGCCGGCGAACAGCAGTGCCATGCCGCCGAGGGTGAAGGCCACCGGGTAGCCCGACATCAGTGCGATGCAGATCGCGACGAACAGGGCGATTGCCATGACTTCAGCCATGCTGCACCTCCTCGTCCTGCGGCAGGCGGCCGGCGAGGCGGTAACCGAGCTTGATCAGATCGGCGACGGCCTGCAGCGCAAGGCTGATGATCATCACCAGAATGATGCTCTTCTGCAGGTAGACGAACTTCAGACCGCCGGATTCGTTGGAGCCTTCGTGCGTGGCCCAGGAGTTGGCGACGTAATCCCAGCTGTTCCACGCCAGGAACAGGCACACCGGGATCAGGAACAGCAGGTGGCCGAGGCCGTCGACGATCCCCTGCCGGCGGGGGATCAGCTTCTGGTAGAAGATGTCGACGCGCACGTGGCCGTTGCGCTGCAGGGTCCAGGCGGCGGCGCCCATGAAGACCAGCGCATGGGCGTACATGACGGCTTCCTGCAGGGCGATGGCGCCGATGCCGAAGCCATAGCGCAGCACCACGACGATCGCGGTACCGGCAACGAGGAAGAGCGTGAACCAGGCACACAACTGGCCGAAACGCCGATTCAGCGCATCGATGAAGCCAGCCACGCGCAGTAGCGGCGGGGCGTGATGGGACATTGGTGAGTCCTTCTTGTTGGGCGCAAGGAATGTTGCGCAGAAGGATTCTTGCAGTAGTGGCGCTTTGCAGCAATCGGCATACGACTTTTAGAGGGATGGACTAGGCTTGAGTCGCAATTATCGCTAGCTTTCTTCACCTTGCTTGCACGGTTGCCTGTCCTGGCGCCGGGGCGTTGCCCCGCGCGGTTCTGCCTGGTCGCTCGTGTTCAGCCAAGTCGTTGTGCAATAAGACAAATAACAAGGAGCACCACATGAAACGTCGTGACATTCTCGCCGCCGCGGGTGTCGGCCTGGCCGCCACCGCTCTGGCCGGCTGCAATGATAAGAGCGAAAAGACCGCCTCCGCCGGCGCGCCCGCCGCCGAGCAGCAGACCTTCAACTGGAAGATGGTCACCTCCTGGCCGAAGAACTTCCCCGGCGTCGGCGTCGGTGCCGAGCGCTTCGCCACGCTGGTCAACGAAATGAGCGGCGGTCGGCTGAAGATCAAGGTCTACGCCGCGGGCGAACTGGTGCCGGCGCTGGAAGTGTTCGACGCGGTGTCGCGCGGCACCGCCGAGATGGGCCACGGCGCGCCGTACTACTGGAAGGGCAAGGTGCCGGCCGCGCAGTTCTTCTGTGCGCTGCCGTTCGGCCCGAATGCGCAGGAAATGAATGCCTGGCTGCACCGTGGCGGCGGCATGCAGCTGTGGGAAGAGGTATACAAGCCGTTCGGCGTGCTGCCGATGGCCTGCGGCGCCACCGGCGTGCAGACCGCCGGCTGGTTCAACAAGGAAATCAACTCGGTCGAGGATTTCCAGGGCCTGAAGATGCGCACCCCGGGCCTGGGCGGCGAGGTGCTGACCAAGATGGGCGGCACCGTGGTCAACATGCCGGCCGGCGAGATCTTCACCGCGCTGCAGACCGGGGCGATCGACGCCACCGAGTGGATCGGCCCGTACAACGACCTGGCCCTCGGCCTGCACAAGGCGTCCAAGTACTACTACACGCCGGGCTGGCAGGAGCCGAACGTCACCTTCGAGCTGGACGTCAACCTCAAGGCCTGGGAATCCCTGCCGGATGACCTGCAGGCCATCGTTCGCGCCGCCGCGCGCGACGTCAACGGCGACATGCTCGACGACTACAACGCCAAGAACATGGAGGCGCTGGAGCAGTTGCGCGAGCAGGGCGTGGAAGTGCGTCGACTGCCCGATGAGGTACTGGCGCGGCTCAAGGAAGTCGCCGCCGAAGTGGTCGATGCCTCCGCCGCGGCCGATCCGGCGGCGGGCAAGGTCTGGGAGCAGCAGCGCGCCTATCTCAAGCGCCTGTACGCCTACGCCGAGCTGAACGAGAAGGACATCTACAACATCCGCGGCTGATCGCTGACCGCAACGAAAACGCCACGGCCTGCGCCGTGGCGTTTTCGTTTGCGCGCACGGAGTTCAGCCCAGCAGCGTGGCGTTCAGGCTGATACGCGCGTTGAGCACCTTGGACACCGGGCAGCCCTGCTTGGCCTGCTCGGCGATCTGCTGGAACTGCGCGTCGCTGGCCCCGGGAATCTTCGCCTGCAGCGTCAGGTCGACGGCGGTGATGCTGAAGCCATCGCCATCCTTGTCCAGCGTTACCTCGGCGTGAGTCTCGATGCGCTCGGCGGTGAGCCCGGCCTGGCCGAGCATTAACGACAGCGCCATCGAGAAGCAGCCGGCATGCGCGGCGCCGATCAGCTCTTCCGGATTGGTGCCCGGGGCGTCCTCGAAGCGGGTGTTGAAACCATAGGGGTTGTCCTTCAGCGCGCCGCTCTGGGTGCTGATGGTGCCCTTGCCGTCCTTCAGGCCGCCTTGCCAGACGGCCGATGCGCTCTTCTTCATGTGCAATCCTCCTGCGATGGGTGGATGAAAATGCCGGCGCCGGGCGGCGCGTGACTCAGTGGGTCGGCTCGGCGGCGAGAATCGCGCTGGCCAGCTCCATGTCGCTGGCCTGCAGCTGCGGCTGCTCGGCGCGCAGCTGGTGGAGCATGGCTTCCAGATAGGGACCGCGGATGGCGCCAGCGCTGGCGACGAAGCTGCTGGCATCCGCGCGCGCCGGCAGAATCAGCTTGTCGTCCTTGAAGGTCAGGTAGGTGGAGGCGGTCGTCGCACCCGAGGACAGCAGGTCGCGGACCAGACCGTCCGCCAGGGCGTTGCCGAGAGGCAGGGTGGCGAACGCCAGGATCGCCAGTGATGTATGTCGCATGATCGACAGCTCCGAGTGTACGTGCGCTTGAGAGTCCACCGACCACGGCCGAGTTCCGCTGCGTCGGGCACCGGCTGCTAGCCGTCGCGCTCGATCAACTGGCGGATGCGCTGGCCGAGGGCCTCGATGCTGAATGGCTTGGCCAGCATGTCCATGCCCGGGCCAAGGAAATTCCCGCGCACCGTGGCGTCCGGCGCATAGCCGGTGATGAACAGCACCTTCAGCTGCGGGCGGTGCTGACGCGCGAGGTCGACCAGCTGGCGGCCGTTGAGGCCGGGCAGGCCGAAGTCGCTGACCAGCAGGTCGATGCGCTGCTCGCTCTGCAGGTACGGCAGGGCGCTGGCGGCGTCGCAGGCTTCGAGCACGGCATAGCCCAGCTCGTGCAGCACCTCGATCACCAGCATGCGCACGGCGGCTTCGTCCTCGACCACCAGCACCGTCTCGCCGTGCTGCGCCTGCGGCACCTCGGCGGATTCGGGGGCGCCTGCCGCTTCCTCCAGCGCGGCGTGGTTGCGTGGCAGGTAGAGGGTGATCCGCGTGCCTTCGCCGGGCGTGCTGTCGATGTGCACGTGGCCGCCGGTCTGCTTGGCGAAGCCGTACACCATCGACAGGCCGAGGCCGGTGCCCTGGCCGATGGGTTTGGTGGTGAAGAACGGATCGAAGGCCTTGGCGATCACCTGCGCGGACATTCCCGCGCCGCTGTCGGCGATGCTGAGCACCACGTAGTCGCCGGGCTCGGGGCCGTTCGGCTGCGCGCTGTCGATCTGCACGCAACGGGTGCGCACCTGCAGGTCGCCGCCGCTGGGCATGGCGTCGCGGGCATTGATCACCAGGTTGAGCAGGGCGTTTTCCAGCTGGTGGGCATCGGTGTACGCCAGCCAGGTATCGGCCCGCAGCTGGGTATGCAGGCGGATGTGTTCGCCGATGGTGCGCCGCAGCATGTCCTCCATCGACACCACCAGCTGGTTGACGTCCACCGGTCTGGGGTCGAGCGACTGGCGGCGGGCGAAGGCGAGCAGGCGGTGGGTCAGCGCCGCGGCGCGATTGGCCGAGGTCATCGCGACGTCGATGTAGCGGTGCAGGTCATTGCCGTGGCCGTTGTCGATCCGCCGCTGGATCAGGTCCAGGGCGCCGAGCACGCCGGTGAGCATGTTGTTGAAGTCATGCGCCAGGCCGCCGGTGAGCTGGCCGATGGCTTCCATCTTCTGCGCGTGGCGCAGCGCCTCCTCGGCGCGTTCGCGCTCGGCCATCTCGATGTGCAGGCGGCTGTTGATCGCCGCCAGCTCGCGGGTGCGCTCGGCGACGCGGCGCTCCAGGCTTTCGTTGAGTTCGCGCAGGGCGTCCTCGGCGGCGACCTGGGCGGTGATGTCGGTGTTGGTGCCGAACCACTGGGTGACCTGGCCGAAGTCGTCGCGGATCGGCAGCGCGCGGGAGAGGAACCAGCGGTAGACGCCGTCCTTGCCGCGCAGCGGGAAGGTCTCCTCCCAGACCGAACCGATGGCGAAGGCGCGCTTGAGCGAGGCATTGACCCGCTCGTGGTGGGCGGGGTGGTTCACCGCGCGCCAGCCGAGTGCGCGCATGGCCTCGAAGGTGGTGCCGGTGTAGTCGTACCAGCGCTTGTTGTACCAGTAGATGCGCCCGTCGGGGTCGGCCATCCAGGCGAACTGGCTGATGTTGTCGGCCAGCGTGCGGAACTGCTCCTCGCTCTCGCGCAGGGCACGCTCGGCGCGCATGCGCTCGTCGGCGTTCCAGGCGCGATCGGCGACCTCGCGGATGAACGAGATGTCGTCGTCGAGCCAGATGCGCGGCTCGCCGTGCAGCAGCATCAGCGCGGCGGTGAGCCGGCCCTGCTCGAGCAGCGGCACGCAGATCAGGCTGCGGATCTGCCGTTCGCTGTACAGGCCGGCCTGGGCGACGGTACGCGCGTCGTGCAGCACATCGTCGATCACCACCAGGTCGTTGTTCTGCAGGTCGTAGTAGAGATCGCCGAAGTCGGGAAAATGCACCCGCTCGTTGCTGTCGCTCGAGGCGCCGTCGCTCCAGTAGCGCTCGATGGTGGCGTAGAGGCTGCCGGGCTCGATGCTGGCGAACAGCACGCGCGCCACGTCCAGGGTGCCGCCGATGATGCTGACCGCCGCATGGGCGATGGTCTGGCTGTCGTGCTGTTCGCGCAGCAGATCGCCCAGCTCGATCAGCGCCGTCTGGCGCCGCTCGGCCAGGTGCCGCTCGCCGATCTGCTGCTCGAGCAGCGCGTTCATGCGCAGCATGCGTTCGGCGGCATTGCGCTCGGCGGTGATGTCGCGCGCGGTGCCGAGAATCCGCACGTCGCCGTTGGCATCCAGCACGCGGCGGCCGCGGTTGGTCAGCCAGCGGGACTGTCCGGTCCGTGGGTCCTGCGCCCGGTAGTCGAGCTGGAACTCGCCGCCGTCCTTGCCCTGCAGCGCGCGGCCGAGGGCCGCCAGCAGCTCGGCGCGATCGTCCGGGTGCACGCGCGCCAGCACCTCGTCGACACGCGGTAGCGGCTGCTCCGGCGTCAGCCCGGCCAGCGCCTTGAACTGGGCATCCCCGTGCAGGCTGTGCTGGCTGTCGTTGTATTCCCAGACGCCGATCGAGGCGATTTCGTTGGCCAGGTTGACGCGCTGTTGCGCCTCGCGCAGCGCGCGGTTGGCACTGACGCGCTGGCTGGCGTTGCGGATGCGCTCGACCACGTCGTGCACCAGCGCGACATCGCTCTGGTTCCAGTGGCGCGGCAGCCGGCTGGCGAACAGCAGGAACTGCCGGTTGGGCTGCTGCGTGGCGATCGGCAGCGGGGCGAACAGCAGGCTCTGGCTGGCCAGGCTGGCGTGCAGTTGCCGCGGCTGCGGGTCGGCGGCGGCGTCGAGCAGGTTCTCCAGCATCAGGATGCTGCCCTGCGCCAGGTGCTGGGCCAGCACCGCGGCGCTGCTGCCGAGCGGGTGGCGACCGAGCCGGTCGGGGCTGTTCACGCCGCGCCATTGCTGGCTGATCACCAGCGTGGTGGCGTCCTCCAGATGGCCATAGGCGATGCAGTCGGTGCGCGTCAGCCGGCCGAGACGCTCATCCAGCACGCAGCCGATGTCGACCTGGGTTTCGTCCTCCTGCAGCCGGTCGCTGATCTCCAGCAGGAAGGCCAGCAGCGCGTCGCCGTGGGTGCGTTCGCTGATGTCGGTGAAGGTGCAGATCGCGCCTTGCAGCTCGCCGTCGCGGTAGATCGGCGCGACCCGGTAGGCCACCGGCAGGCTGCTGCCGTCCTGGCGAAAGAACAGCTCGTAGTCGATCTCGCATGGCTCGCCGGTGGTGGCGGTGTGCTGGATCGGGCAGTCGCGCAGCGGGTAGTCGCTGCCGTCCGGATGGCTGTGATGGATGATCCGGTGCAGGCGCCGCCCGAGCACCTGGTCGTGGCTGTCGAAGCCGAGCAGGGTGAGGAACGCCTGGTTGCACAGGGTCAGGGCGCCGCTGCGGTCGATGGAATAGAAGCCTTCGCTGGCGGAGTCGAGCAGCAGGCGGGTGAAGGCTTCGCTTTCCAGCTGCTGCGCCTGTGCGCCGCAGCCCTGGGCCCGGCTGTCGTGGCGGCGCAGCTCCAGCAGCGTCACCGCCTGGCGCCCCAGCGCCTGCAGGTGTCGCTCCGCAGCTGCGTCGAGCGTGCGCGGCGTGCGGTCGAGCACGCACAGCGTGCCCAGCGGCAGGCCGTCGGCGGTGCGCAGGATGGCGGCGGCGTAACAGGCGGCCGGCGTGCCGTCGGCCAGCCGCGGCAGGGTGACGCCATCGGGCAGGCGATCGGCCTGCAGCCGCACCAGCGCTTCGTCCTGCTCGATGGCCCAGGCGCTCACCGTGCCGGCACGCGGCACGCTGGCGCGCTCGAGACCGAGGGCGGCCGGGCAGTGCTGCTGCTTGGCGGTGATCAGGTGCAGCGCGGCCGCCGGTGCAGCGCAAAGCTCGGCGGCGAGTGCGAGCAGATCGTCGAAATCCGCCTGGCACAGGCTGCCCGGCATGAAATGACACGCCAGTGCGCTCAGGCGCTGCGCTTCGGTCCATCCACGGGCGGGCGTGCTGTGATCGGCGTTCAAGAAGAGCTCTGCTCGGCTATCCGTGGCGCTGAGCCGGCCATCGGCTGGCCGGTCGGTAAGTCGGTCCGCATGGGCCATGCAACCCGCGCGGGGGTCAGCAAGAGACTGCGGCGCAAGCGCTTTGGTTCAAGCCGCGACGGCGAAAAGCCGCCTGCCGGCGCCGCTCAGTCGGCCTGTGCGCGGTTCAGCGCCGCCAGCAGCGCGGCGTCCTGGCGGTAGATGTCCGGGCGGTAATGCGGCTCGCCCTGTTCGTCCGCCTCGGCGGTCCAGTACGCCATGAGGATCGGTATCGGTCGCGCCAGCCGATACTCGTGGGTTTTGCCGGTTTCCAGCAGGCGCGCGACTTCGGTGCGCTCGCGCTCCTCGAGCAGCAGGTCGACGACCTGCAGTGCGCCCTCGACGCGTACGCAGCCTGAACTGGTGGTGCGCGCCGCCTGGCTGAACAGGCGCTGGCTGGGGGTGTCGTGCAGGTACACCGAGAACGGGTTGGCGAAGCGGATCGCCACCCGCCCGAGCGGGTTTTCCGGGCCGGCGTCCTGGCGCAGGTAGATGCCGTGCGGGCTGCTCCAGTCGATGCTCTGCGGATCGAGGCGGTTGCCCTGGGCATCGAGCACGCGCAGGCGGTTGCGCTCCAGGTAGCCGAGGTCCTCGCGGATGCGCGGCAGCTTGTCCTCGCGCAGGATGGTCGGCGGCACGGTCCAGGTCGGATTCAGCGTCAGCCGGGTGACCGTGGACTTGAGCGGCGGCGTGCGTCGCCCCTCGCGGCCGACCTGGGTGCGCGTCTGCCATTGCACCTGGCATTCCTCGAACAGGATCAGGCGGGCGCCGGCGATGTCCACCAGCAGCGAGCGCGGCTCGATGTCGCGGGCGATCCAGCGCAGGCGCTCGAGGTTGATGCGCAACTGGTCGAGGCGGCTGGCCGGGCTGACATTGAGCGCCGCCAGCGTGCCGCGACCGACCAGCCCGTCGGGCTCCAGGCCGTGCTGGCGCTGGAACGCCTCGACCGCGGCGACCAGTACCGGGCCGTAGCGCCGGCTCGCGTCGCCGACCAGGCCCAGCCCGGCGTGGCCGAGCAGGCGCTCGCGCAGCAGCGGCACGCGGGCGTCGAGCATCTGCGGGCGCAGCGTCGGCCCGGCGGGGATCGTCGGCCATTGCGCCAGCGCTTGGCTGCGCAGACGTGCATAGGCGGCGCGCAGGGCGAGGTATTGCGGCAGGTCCGGGCGCGCCCGGGCGAAGGCATCGGCCAGGTCGTTCAGCCCGCTGCTGGCGAGTTCCAGCGCGGCCTGGTGATCGTCCTCGAGCGGCCAGTCGGGGCTGCGCCACAGTGGTTCGAGCTGCTCGCGCGGCAGGCGGCCGTGGGCCAGGTCGTGCAGGGCGCTGAGGTAGGCGTGGCTGGCCAGCAGGTCGCTGCAGATCCGGTGCTGCGGCGCGGCGCTGGCGCTGTGCGTGAGTTGGCGGATGCGTTCGAGGTGGTAGCTGGCCGGGGCCAGGCCGTCGTCGGCCAGCTGTTCGAGCTGTTGCAGCAGACCGTCGATCTGTCGGTAGGAGCGCCACACCGGGGCGAAATCCTGCCGTGCGTAGAAGCCCTGCAGGCGCTCGCGGGCGGCCGGGTTCAGCGGCGGGAGGTAGTCCGCGCAGGAGGCCGGCAGTTGTTCGAGCGCCGTGCGCAGCGGCGCGACCGGCGCGTCAGCCGGGGCGGCGAGGGCCGCTAGCGGCAGCAGCAACAGCCCGGCAGCCAGACGAAATGCGTGTTTTTTGTACAACGTTGCGCCCCCCGCGTTCCGTTCGACTGCTAGACTGCGCGGCATTCGACCCGAGCCGCAGCGGCGGCGCGGGGCGATCCGACCACTAGAACATACCGTGTCGGGCCAGGCGATGCAGCCTGGTCCGTGTTGTGCCGCTACGCTTGGGTAGTGAGTTTAAGGCGCCGGCCGGACAGGAAGTCGCAAGGTCGTGCCCGATGAGGTTTTCTGCATGCGTCCGTTATTGCGACGACTCTGCCTGCTGGCAGGCCTGTCCTTCCTGTCGGTGCCCGCCTGGGCGACCGCTCCCGCCTACCAACCCCTGGTCGACAGCCTCGCGCGCGTGGCGCCGACGCTGGACCGCCAGGTCCTGACCCATGCCGTTGCCGCCATGCAGTGCGCGGTGAACAACGGCGCGACGCCGGCCCAGCGCCTGGCGGTCATCGATTTCTCGCTGCCCTCGTCCGAGCGGCGTCTGTGGATCTTCGACCTGCAGCGCAGCACTTTGTTGCTGCGCGATCTGGTCGCGCACGGGCAGAAGTCCGGCGACAACCACGCCACGCGCTTCTCCAACGTGGTGGGCAGCCATCAGTCGAGCATCGGTCTGTTCCGCACCGCCGAGAGCTACAGCGGCAAGCATGGCTATTCGCTGCGCATGGACGGCCTGGAGCCGGGCATCAACGATCGTGCCCGCGAGCGCGCCATCGTCATCCACCCGGCGGCCTACGTGAATCCCGCCTGGATCGCCACCCAGGGCCGCATCGGCCGCAGCCAGGGCTGCCCGGCGGTGCGTCCGGAAGTCGCGCGGATGGTGGTCGACAGCCTCAAGGGCGGGCAATTCATGTTTTCCTGGTATCCCGACCAGAAGTGGCTGCGCTCCTCGGCCTACCTGAACTGCAAGCCGAACCAGGTGGCGAGCATCCTCGCTGCCCGGCGCGGCTGAGCTGCCGCCCGCCCTGAGGGGTTGGCTAGAACGAAAAAGCCCGGCACATGGCCGGGCTTTTTCTTTGCCGCCGGATTAGTCGCCGAGCAGCGCCTTGTTGCGCACCGCGCCCTTGTCGGCGCTGGTGGCGAGCAGGGCGTAGGCCTTGAGCGCGGTCGAGACCTTGCGCGCGCGCGGCTGGGCCGGCTTCCAGCCGAGCTTGTCCTGCTCGATGCGGCGGTGGGCCAGCTCCTCATCGCTGACCAGCAGCTGGATGCTGCGGTTGTGGATGTCGATGTGGATGCGGTCGCCTTCGCGCACCAGGCCGATGGCGCCGCCCGCGGCGGCTTCCGGCGAGGCGTGGCCGATGGACAGGCCCGAGGTGCCGCCGGAGAAGCGGCCGTCGGTGAGCAGCGCGCATTCCTTGCCCAGCCCCTTGGACTTCAAGTAGGAGGTCGGGTAGAGCATTTCCTGCATGCCCGGGCCACCCTTCGGACCTTCGTAGCGAATGATGACGATGTCGCCTGGCTTCACCTCGTCGGCGAGGATGCCCTTCACGGCGCTGTCCTGGCTTTCGTAGATCTTCGCCGTGCCTTCGAAGACGTGGATCGATTCGTCGACGCCGGCGGTCTTCACCACGCAGCCGTCCAGGGCGATGTTGCCGTAGAGCACGGCCAGGCCGCCTTCCTCGGAGTAGGCGTGTTCGACCGAACGGATGCAGCCTTCGGCGCGATCC
Organism: Stutzerimonas stutzeri TS44; assembly: GCA_000263395.1. Taxonomy (GTDB): domain Bacteria; phylum Pseudomonadota; class Gammaproteobacteria; order Pseudomonadales; family Pseudomonadaceae; genus Stutzerimonas; species Stutzerimonas stutzeri_C. Next base: position 281,509 of record AJXE01000001.1, on the reverse strand, counting down.
AGGTCCAGGCTCGGCCAGCGGGTGGCCTGGCTGAACGCGGTCTGCGTCGGGATACCGGCCGGGCCGGCCTTGAAGAAGGTATGCACCGCTTCGTCATTGGTCTGGGTGATGTCCCACTGCGCGATGGCCTCGGCCATGCTCTTGCTGTGCACGGTGGAGACGTCGGTGTGCAGCAGGCCGCCACGCGCCAGTTCACCGAGGATGGAGAAGATGCCGCCGGCGCGGTGCACGTCTTCCATGTGGTACTTCTGGATGTTCGGCGCCACCTTGCACAGCTGCGGCACCTTGCGCGACAGCGCATCGATGGCGCGCAGGTCGAAGTCGACCTCGGCCTCCTGGGCCGCGGCCAGCAGGTGCAGGATGGTGTTGGTCGAGCCGCCCATGGCGATATCCAGCGTCATGGCGTTCTCGAAGGCCTGGCGATTGGCGATGTTGCGCGGCAGCACGGAGGCGTCGCCGTCCGCGTAGTAGCGCTTGCACAGCTCGACGGCGATGCGCCCGGCGCGCAGGAACAGCTGCTCGCGGTCGGCGTGGGTGGCCAGCGTGGTGCCGTTGCCCGGCAGCGACAGGCCGAGGGCCTCGGTCAGGCAGTTCATCGAGTTGGCGGTGAACATGCCGGAGCAGCTGCCGCAGGTGGGGCAGGCGCTGCGCTCGTATTCGGCGACGGTTTCGTCGGAGCAGGAGTCGTCGGCGGCGGCGACCATGGCGTCGACCAGGTCCAGGCCGTGGGCGGCCAGCTTGGTCTTGCCGGCTTCCATCGGCCCGCCGGAGACGAACACCACCGGGATGTTCAGGCGCAGCGCGGCCATCAGCATGCCGGGGGTGATCTTGTCGCAGTTGGAGATGCAGACGATGGCGTCGGCGCAGTGCGCGTTGACCATGTACTCCACCGAATCGGCGATGATCTCGCGCGATGGCAGCGAATAGAGCATGCCGTCGTGGCCCATGGCGATGCCGTCATCGACCGCGATGGTGTTGAATTCCTTGGCCACGCCGCCGGCCTTCTCGATCTCGCGGGCGACCAGCTGGCCCATGTCCTTGAGGTGCACGTGGCCGGGCACGAACTGGGTGAAGGAGTTGGCGATGGCGATGATCGGCTTCTTGAAGTCCTCGTCCTTCATCCCGGTGGCACGCCACAGGGCGCGGGCACCGGCCATGTTGCGGCCGTGCGTGGAGGTTTTCGAGCGATAGTCAGGCATGACGGATTCCCGGAAAGCAGGCTTGTACGGAGACTGCGCAGGATAGCGCGATTGGCGGGAGGGTGCATCGGGCGGCAAGGGCGCACCCTACGTCCGGCGTCGTAGAGTGCGCACCGTGAATTGCGCCCTCAGCTGTTGGGCAGGATGCGGCAGGTCAGGCTCTTGATGTAGCGCGTTTCCGGGATCGCCGGGTGTACCGGGTGGTCCGGGCCCTGCGCGCCGCGTTCGAGCAGCTGGATATTGCGATCCAGATGGCGGGCGCTACCGAGCAGGATGTTCTGCAGGTCGTCTTCGGGCAGGTGCATCGAGCAGCTGGCGCTGACCAGGATGCCGTCCTTGTTGAGCAGGCGCATGGCCTGTTCGTTGAGCCGGCGGTAGGCCGCCTCGCCGTTCTTCAGGTCCTTCTTGCGCTTGATGAAGGCCGGCGGATCGGTGATGACCACGTCGAAGCGCTCCTCGGCGTTCTTCAGTTCCTTCATCGCCTCGAAGGCATCGCCCTCGACGCAGGTCATCCTGTCCGCCACGCCGTTGAGCGCCGCGTTGCGCTCGACGCCGTCGAGGGCGAACGCCGAGGCGTCGACGCAGAACACTTCGCTGGCGCCGAACGCCGCCGCCTGCACGCCCCAGCCGCCGATGTAGCTGAACAGGTCGAGCACCCGCTTGCCCTTCACGTAGGGCGCCAGGCGCGCGCGGTTCATGCGGTGGTCGTAGAACCAGCCGGTCTTCTGACCGGCGATCACCGGCGCCTCGAACTTCACGCCGTTCTCCTCCAGCGCCACCCATTCGGGCACCACGCCGAAGGCGGTGTCGACGTAACGCTCCAGGCCTTCGGCGTCGCGCGCGCTGGAGTCGTTCTTCCACAGCACGCCGCTGGGCTTGAGCACCTGCACCAGCGCTTCGAGCACGGCGTCCTTGTTGCGCTCCATGGTCGCCGAGGCGAGCTGCACGACGAGGATGTCGAAGAAGCGGTCGACCACCAGGCCCGGCAGCAGGTCCGAGTCGCCGTAGACCAGGCGGTAGCAGGGCTGCTCGAACAGCCGCTCGCGCAGGCTCAGGGCGACCTGCAGGCGATGCACCAGCAGCGACTTGTCCAGGCTGTGCTTGAGGTCGCGCGACAGCAGCCGCGCGCAGATCAGGTTGTTCGGCGACACGCCGACGATGCCCAGCGGCTTGCCGCCGGCGGCTTCGAGGATCGCCTGGTCGCCGGCGGCGAAACCGGCAAGCGGCGTGGCGGCGGTGTCCACCTCGTTGCTGTAGACCCACAGGTGGCCGGCGCGCAGGCGGCGGTCGGCGTTGGCTTTGAGGCGCAGGCTGGGCAGGGTCATCGGCGGGGCTCCGGGTGAGGGGGCGGGCATTGTATAGGAGCTGCAAGCCACAAGCCTCAAGCGGCAAGGAAAAGCCTGCAGCCTCGCGCTTGGAGCTTGGAGCTTGGAGCTTGGAGCTTGGAGCTTGAAGCTTGAAGCTTGGAGCTTGGAGCTTGGAGCTTGAAGCTTGGAGCTTGGGGCGGGAATGCCCCGGTGCCTTGCGGGGGCCGGCCGGGCGGCGCCGGCGGCCCGTGCTAGGATGCGCTCCCCTTTCGTCGCCCCGCGTCCCGCCGTCATGCCTGAACTCCCCGAAGTCGAAACCACCCGTCGCGGTATCGTCCCGTATCTCGTCGGTCAGCGCGTCAGTCGGGTGATCGTGCGCGAGCGGCGGCTGCGCTGGCCGATTCCCGAGGACCTTGACGTGCGCCTGTCCGGACAGCGCATCGAGGCGGTCGAGCGGCGCGCCAAGTACCTGCTGATCCGCTTCGAGGCCGGCACGCTGATCGCGCACCTGGGCATGTCCGGCAGCCTGCGGCTGGTCGAGGGCACATTGCCGCCGGCCAGGCACGAGCATGTCGATCTGCTGCTCGAATCCGGCCAGGCGCTGCGCTACACCGATCCGCGGCGCTTCGGCGCGCTGCTGTGGAGCGACGACCCGCTCAACCACGTGCTGCTCGCCCGCCTCGGTCCGGAACCGCTGAGCGAGACGTTCGATGGCGAACGGCTGTTCCAGCTGTCGCGTGGGCGCAGCATGGCGGTCAAGCCGTTCATCATGGACAACGCGGTGGTGGTCGGCGTCGGCAACATCTATGCGAGCGAGGCGCTGTTCGCCGCCGGCATCGACCCGCGCCGCCCGGCCGGCAGCATCTCGCGGGCGCGCTACCTGAAGCTGGCGGACGAGATCAAGCGCATCCTGGCGCTGGCCATCGAGCGCGGTGGCACCACGCTGCGCGATTTCGTCGGCGGCGACGGCAAGCCGGGCTACTTCCAGCAGGAGCTGTTCGTCTACGGGCGCGGCGGCGAGTTCTGCAAGCACTGCGGCACGACCCTGCGTGAGGTTCGCCTCGGCCAGCGCGCCAGCGTCTATTGCAGCCGCTGCCAGCGCTGATCGCTGCGCGGGGCGTTGACGGCGTTCACGCTTGTGGGGCGGCGGCCACTGCTATAGTGCCGGGCATAACTTGAAAATGCCGCGTTTCGCCCAGCTGAAGGACCACACCATGAATCTGTTCCGCTCCACCGCTGCTGTCTTGGCTCTGACCACCGGCCTGCTGGCAATGCCGGCGCAGGCGGAAACAGTCCCGCAGAACGCCAGTGGCGATCCGGCCTACACGGTCGAGGCGCCGCCTGCGTATTCCATGCTCGGCGACCTGATCATCGCCCGCCCGCTGCTGATCGGCGCCACGGTGATCGGCGTGGCCGCCTTCGTGGTCAGCCTGCCGTTCACAGCGCTGGGCGGCAACGTCAAGGAAGCCGGCCAGGCGTTGGTGGCCGATCCGGCGCGCGAGGCCTTCGTGCGCTGCCTGAGCTGCAGCAGCTCGGCGCAGAACGCCTACTGATGCCGGTGGCGCGCGGCGCCCGCTGCGCGCAGTGCTGAAATCCCGCATCGCGCAGCCTGTCGCGCAGGCTGCATTCTCCTGACCACCCCGCCGCTCTTGTCCGCGCCCGGCCCGCCACCGCGGCGAGGCATCGTCGCCGCCCGGCGAATCTCCTAGAATGCCCGACGGTCGTGCGCCGGTGCCGCAGTGGCGACCGGCTCTTTCCTCATGGCACGCGGCAGGTAGCGAAAAATACACATGGGCACGTTCAAGAAGCACGTCAGGACGCTCCTGATCGTGGCGGGGAGCATTCTGCTCGGGGTGGCGTTCTGGAGCAGCCAGCCCTGGCTGGAGCTGTGCGCCGGCCTGGCGCTGTTCCTGTTCGGCATGCAGTGCCTGGAGGAGGGGCTGCGCCAGCTGGCTGGCGGCAAGCTCGAAGAGCTGCTGGCGCGGACCACCGCGACGCCGTTCAAGGGGCTGCTGTTCGGCGTCGGCGGCACCATGCTGCTGCAGTCGAGCACGCTGGTGTCGCTGCTGACCATCGCCTTCATCAGTACCGGACTGATCAAGCTGGCCGGCGGTATCCCGATCCTGTTCGGCGCCAATCTCGGTGCCACCAGCGGCATCTGGCTGCTGGCGCTGGCCGGACACAATCTGAGCCTGTCGCCGCTGGCACTGCCGCTGCTGGTGTTCGGCGTGCTGGCGAGCTTCCTCGGCGACAAGGGCAAGGCGGCCGGGCGCATCGTGCTGGGGATCGCCTTCATCTTCCTCGGCATCGATCAGATCAAGGATGGCTTCACCAGCTTCGGCAGCGACGTGGACATGTCGGCCTTCCGCGCCGAAGGATTGATCGGCCAGCTGCTGTTCGTCGGCATCGGCCTGGCGGCCACGGTGGTGCTGCAGTCCAGCCACGCGACGCTGATGCTGACGCTCGCCGCGCTCGGTGCCGGCCAGCTGACGCTCGGCCCGGCACTGGCCATCGCCATCGGCGCCAACGTCGGCAGCAGCGTCACCACCGCGTTCGTCGGCTCGCTCGGCGGCAACCGCAGCGGGCAGCGTCTGGCGCTGGCGCACGTACTGTTCAATGCGCTCACGGCGCTGGTGGCGCTGGCCCTGCTGCTGCCAGCGACCGCGCTGGTGCAGGAGGTCGGCCTGGGCGGCAACGCGCTGCTGCAGCTGGCGCTGTTCCACACGCTGTTCAATGGGTTGGGCGTGCTGCTGTTCTGGCCGTGGCAGGCGCGTCTGGCGGCGCTGCTGATTCGCCTCTTGCCCGACCGGGTCGAGCCGACGGTGCTGATCACCGAGCTGGCGCAGCCGGCCGAACCGCAGCAGCGTACCCGCGCGCGCTACCTCAACGCCCGCGCGCTGGATTCGGCCGATGCCGCCACCAGCGCGGTGGCGCAGGAACTGCAGCACATGACCCGGCTGAGCCTGGAAGTGATCTGCCATGCGCTGTTCCTGCCGGTGGACCAGCTGATGCACCAGGGGCGCATCGACGAGGCGCTGCTGGCCGCGCCGCCGGAGCCTGGCGCGCTGGATGCCGAGCAGCTCTACCAGCGCCACATCAAGGGTGTGTACGCCGACCTGCTGAGCTTCATGGGTCGCCTCGAGGTGCCGCTGGACGAGCAGCGCCAGGCCTTCTGGCTGAGCTGCCAGATCGCCGCGCTGCAGCTGGTGGATGCGGTCAAGGACGCCAAGCACCTGCAGAAGAACCTCGGCCACTACCTGCGCGAGGATGCCTCGACGGTGCGCCGCGCCTACGTCGAGCTGCGCCGGCACCTGCTCGAGGCGCTGCGCGAGATACGTGCGCTGACCCATTCGGAGCTGCCGGAGGAGCTCTGGCGCGATCGCCTGCAGTGGCTCGACGAGCGTGCCGCCGAATTCGACGGCGCGTTTCGCAAGCGCCTGTTCGTCGCCGTGCGCAGCCGCGATCTGGACGGCCTGCAGACCAGCTCGCTGATGAACGACCTGGGTTACGCCAGCCGCATCATCCAGAGCCTGCGCAACGCCCTGCTGCTGGCTGACGGGCAGGAGCCGATCCGCCAGCTGCGCCCGCTGACGGCCGACGACGGCCCGATCATTCAGCGGCCCTGAGCGACTCCGCGGGCGGCGACACCAGCAGCGCCCGGCCGATGCCGCGCGGATCGCTGGCGGCGTCGACCGCGCCGCTGCGCTTGTTCCAGTAGAGCACCTGCTGGTTGCCGTAATCGCGCTCGATCAGCTTCGGCTGGTGGCCGAGCGCGCGCAGCGCCTGCAGCTGCGCCGGGCTGAAGGTGGCGGCCTCGTACTGCAGCACGTCGGGCAGGTACTGGTGGTGGTAGCGCGGCGCGGCCGGCCAGGCGGATACCGGCTCGCCATCCAGGTAGGCCAGCACCGAGAGCAGCACCATGCTCGGGATGCGGCTGCCGCCGGGCGTGCCGAAGCTGGTGAACTCGCCGGGGCTCTCGATGAAGGTCGGGCTCATGCTCGACAGCGGGCGCTTGCCGCCGGAGATCGCGTTGGCGCTGCTGCCCTTGAGCTGATAGGCGTTGCTGCCGGCGATGTCGGCGGCGAAGTCGTCCATCTCGTCGTTGAGCAGCACACCGGTGCCGGGCACGGTGAACGCGGCGCCGAACATCATGTTCAGCGAGAGGGTGGCCGCCACCGCGTTGCCTTCGGTATCGAGCACCGCGAAGTGGGTGGTGTGCTCGCCCTCGCGCCAGCGCGGCGCCGGCGGCAGGGCGCTGCTCGGCGTGGCGCGCGTCGGATCGATGCCGGCCGCCAGCGCCTGCAGATAGTTCGCCGACAGCAGTCGCTGCAGCGGCGCGTGGACGAAGTCCGGATCGCCCAGCAGGCTGCGGTCGCGATAGGCGCGGCGCAGCGCCTCGACCACCAGATGGCTGCGTTGCAGCGGCGCGGCTTCGCGCCAGGACAGGCGTTCGAGCATGCCCAGGCTCTGCGCGAGGATCAGGCCACCGGCGGATGGCGGCGGCGCGCCGATCAGCTCGCGGCCTTCGGCCAGCGGGAAACGCAGCGGCGCGCGTTCGACGGTCTGGTACGCGGCCAGGTCCTGCAGCGTCCAGATACCGCCGGCGGCGCGCACGCCCTGCACCAGACGCTCGGCCAGCTCACCGCGATAGAAGCCGTCACGACCGTCGCGGGCCAGGCGTTCGAGGGTGGCAGCCAGCTCCGGCTGACGCAGGCGCAGCCCCTCGGCCGACAACTCGCCGTCACGCAGGAACAGCCGCGCGCTCTCGGCATCGGCGCGCAGCGCATCGAGACGCCAGCTGGCGCGCTGGCGATAGACCGCATCGACGACGAAACCCTCGCGGGCCAGGGCGATCGCCGGTGCCAGGGTCTGCGCCAGCGGCAGGCGGCCGCGCCGTTGCGACAGTTCCGTCAGCGCCGCCGGGATGCCAGGAATCGCCGCCGCCAGCGCACCATCCAGCGACAGCTGGCGCTGCACCTGGCCGTCGCGCAGGTAGAGATCGGGCGTGGCTGCCAGCGGCGCGCGCTCGCGGGCGTCGAGGAAGTTGAAGCGAGCCGGTTCGCCAGCTTCGCGCAGGAGGAAGAAACCGCCGCCGCCGAGGCCCGAACCATAGGGTTTGACCACCGCCAGCGCGGCGCTGACCGCCACGGCGGCATCGAAGGCATTGCCGCCGGCCTGAAGGATTTCCTGGCCGACTTCGCTGGCCAGCGGATGTGCGGTGGCAACGGCGCCCGCCGCCGGCGGCTGCGCCTGGACGCAGAAGGAGAGCAGCAGGAACGCGGCGAGGCAGGCCCGCACGCTCTCGCGCAGTGCGCGTCGGCGAGCGGGTCGCACCGCGTGCATCAGGCCTTGCCGGTGATGATCAGGTACTTCTGCATCAGCTCGTCCTTGCTCTCGACGTTGTTTTCGTCGAGCGGGATGCAGTCGACCGGGCAGACCTGCTGGCACTGCGGCTCGTCGTAGTGGCCGACGCATTCGGTGCAGAGGTTGGAATCGATGACGTAGATTTCCTCGCCCTGGGAAATTGCGCCGTTCGGGCACTCGGGCTCGCACACGTCGCAGTTGATGCAGTCATCGGTGATTTTCAGGGACATCCAGCGAACTCCTGCCACGGCTCGGCCGTGGCACAGCAGATAACGACGTGCAATTGTGCCGCATCGGCGGGCACCCTGCCCACCGGCGAATCGTTCAGCGCTGGCCGAAGCGCGCCTTGAGCGCGTCCATCACCGCCGGATGGACGAACTTGGACACGTCGCCCTCGAGTGAGGCGATCTCGCGCACCAGCGTGGAGGAAATATAGGAGTACTTCTCCGACGGCGTGAGGAACATGCTCTCCACCTCCGGCGCCAGCTGGCGGTTCATGTTGGCCAGCTGGAATTCGTACTCGAAGTCGGACACCGCGCGCAGGCCGCGCAGCAGGATGTTGGCGTTCTGCTCGCGGACGAAGTGTGCCAGCAGCGTGGAGAAACCCATCACCCGCACGTTGGGCAGGTGCCGGGTGACTTCGCGGGCCAGCTCGACGCGTTGTTCCAGCGGGAACAGCGGGTTCTTCTTCGGGTTGGCTGCCACGGCGATGATCACCTCATCGAACAGGCGAGAAGCGCGCTCCACCAGATCGGCGTGGCCCATGGTGATGGGATCGAAGGTTCCCGGATACAACACTCGATTCATCGCGGCGTCCTGACGCAGGCGTGGGGGTGTGGATGGTAGCGGCTGCACGTCGGCAGCGTAAAGTCTCAATGGTCGTGTGGCGATCTGCGCTGATCGGCAGGCAATTTCAGGCCTTTTGCAGGTGATCGCTCAGCTCGTTGGCCAGTTTCGCGCACAGTGCGTAGATCGACAGCTGCGGGTTGGCGCCGACGCTGGTGGGAAACAGCGAGCCATCGTGGATCGATAGATTCTCCAGCTGGTGATGCCGTCCGCGGCTGTCGGCCACCGCCTGGCGCGGATCGTCGCCCATCGCGCAGCCACCCATCACGTGTGCGCTGCCGAGGCGCGTGCGGTAGGGCGCCAGATCGAGGCGGTCGATCAGCTCACGCGCGGCGCGTGGCGTGTGCACATAGTCCGCATCGGCATGCAGCGGCAGCACGGCGCGGGCGCCGGCGGCGAACTGGATCTCGGCCATGCTGTGGAAGGCACGGCGGATGCCGTCCCAGCTGTAGGCGGTCATGCGGTAGTCGAGCACCGGCGTGCCGTCGCCGCGCAGCTCGACCCGGCCTTCGGCGCTGTCCGGGTGAAAGCCGTCGCGCTGCAGCGCGATCATCGCGTGGGTGTGCGGCAGCTGCGCCATGCGCAGGGCATTGTCGACGCCGAAGCGGCCGAACAGGGTCGCCGCCAGCGCCGGATGCAGCGGCGGCACCTCGAGCTTGTAGGACATGCGACCACGCGCGCCGTCGCGCCACTGGAAATGATCCGAGTAGATCGACTGCGGCGCACCGTAGAACGGGTTGATGACCTCGTCGAACTGCGCCGCGCAGAAGTTGGTGAGGTGCAGGAAGGTGCGTTTGCCGACGCGCCCGTGCGGGTCCGGCGCATCGGAGCGCAGCAGCAGCGCCGGGCTGTTGATGCCGCCGCCGGCCAGCACGTAATGCCGCGCCTTGACGTGAATCCGCCGGCCGCTGGGCGCCACGCCGCGCGCATCCATGCCGATACAGTCGAGCCCTTCTATGCGCCCGGCGCGGATCTGCAGGCGTTCGGCGCGCGCCAGATAGAGCAGTTCGCCGCTGTGATCGAGCAGTGCCGGAATGCTGGTGACCAGCATCGACTGCTTGGCGTTGGTCGGGCAGCCCATGCCGCAGTAGCCGAGGTTCCAGCAGCCGCGCACGTTGCGCGGAATCACCGCCCAGCGATAGCCGAGGCGTTCGCAGCCGCGTTGCAGCACCGCGTTGTTGGCATTCGGCGGCATGGCCCACGGTGCGATGCCCAGGCGCTCTTCCATGCGCGCGAACCAGGGCGCCAGCTGCTCCGTGGACAGGCCGCTGACGGCGTGTTCGCGCGCCCAGTGCTCGAGCGTCTGCGGCGGTGTGCGAAAGCTCGAGGTCCAGTTCACCAGCGTGGTGCCGCCCACCGCGCGGCCCTGCAGGATGGTGATGGCGCCGTCCTTGCTCATCCGCCCGAGGCCTTCCTGGTACAGCGACCGGTAGGCGCGCGGCTCCTGCAGATCGAAGTCGCTGCTGGTGCGCAGCGGGCCTTCCTCGATCAGCAGCACCTTGAAACCGGCCGCGCTGAGGATTTCCGCGCTGGTGGCGCCGCCGGCGCCGCTGCCGATGATGGCGATATCTGCCTCCAGCGTGAGGTCGCCGGCGAGGCGCGAGCCATCGTGGGTCTGCCAGCCACGGGCGAGGCCGGCGGCGAAGAGATCGGGGACGGGCATCGTTAGCTCCAGAGGGTCAGACCGTGGGCGGGCCGGGGTAGCCGCACTGCGCCCAGGCTTCGGGCCGGCCATACCAGGCCATCAGCACCAGCTGCAGCAGGACGGCGTGGCCCTGCTGCTGCAGCGCCAGCGGGGCGTTCTGCCAGCGCTGCAGGAAATCCTGCATGGCCTGATCGCTCGCCGCTTCCCAGCTGCCCCAGATGCCGGTCAGCGGGCCGCGGGTTAGTGGCAGGCTGAGCAGGTCGAACAGCTGCAGCACCTGCGCGGCCAGTGCCGGCGACAGCTGCTGCAGGTTGCGGTCGAGGCTGCTCAGCGTGCCCTCGACCACCTGCGGCGCGTCCGGCGTTGCCACCGCGCCGGCCAGCAGCACGGGAATCAATCGCCGCAGCAGCGGCAGGTCGCTGGGCCGCAACATGGCGAAGCTTGTTGCCGGCAGCTCGCGACTGCAGCCGCTCAGGCTGGCGGCCAGGCCCGAGGTGGTCAGCAGCGCGCCACCGAGCAAGCCGATGCGCAGCAGCCCGCGGCGATTCAGCGGCAGGCCGCTCATCAGCGCACCAGCAGGCGGTAGAGCAGCTTCTGCCACCACTTGCCGTAGGGCGGATAGATCAGTCGCGCCGCGTTCAGGCGCGGTTTGCTGAACACGCCGCGCGCCTTGCTGAAGGTCAGGAAGCCCTCGTGCCCGTGATAGTGGCCCATGCCCGAGGCGCCGACGCCGCCGAACGGCAGGTCGTCCTGGGCGACGTGCAGCAGGGTGTCGTTCAGGCACACGCCGCCGGACAACGTGCCCTGCAGCACGCGCTGCTGCTCGGCGCGGTCGTAGCCGAAGAAGTACAGCGCCAGCGGCCGCGGCCGGGCATTGACGTAGGCGATGGCCGCGTCGAGATCGTCGTAGGGCACCAGCGGCAGCAGCGGGCCGAAGATTTCCTCGTGCATCACGCGCATGTGTTCGTTGACGTCGAGCAGCAGGTGGTGCGCCAGGCGGCCCGGGGCGCTGTCGTCGAACAGCGGCAGCACGCGGGCGCCCTTGCTGCGTGCGTCGTCCAGATAGTCCTGCAGGCGGGCGAGCTGGCGTGCGTTGATGATTGTGGTGTAGTCCGGGTTGTCCGCCAGCTTCGGCAGCAGGCGGCGCACCGCCGCGCGGTAGGCGTCGGCGAAGGCGTCCAGGCGTGCGCGCGGCACCAGCACGTAGTCGGGTGCGACGCAGGTCTGCCCGGCGTTGAGCGTCTTGCCGAAGGCGATGCGTTCGGCGGCGTCGGCCAGCGGCACCGTGGGCGAGACGATGGCCGGCGATTTGCCGCCCAGCTCCAGCGTCACCGGGGTGAGATTGTCGGCAGCGGCGCGCATCACCTCGCGGCCGATATGCGTCGAGCCGGTGAACAGCAGGTGATCGAACGGCAGGCGCGCGAAGGCCTTGCCGACCTCGACATCGCCGAGCACCACGGCCACCTGATCCTCCGGGAAGACCTGCGCCAGCAGCCGCTGGAGCAGCGCGCCGGTGGCCGGGGTCGCTTCGCTCATCTTCAGCATCACCCGGTTGCCGGCGGCCAGTGCGCCGACCAGCGGGCCGATGGCCAGATACAGCGGGTAGTTCCACGGCACGATGATGCCGACCACGCCCAGCGGCTGGTAGATCACCCGCGCGCTGGCCGGCTGGAACGCCAGCCCGACGCGGCGCCGCGACGGTTTCATCCAGCCACGCAGATGGCGGCGGGCGTAACGGATGCCATGCAGGCTCGGCATGATCTCGGCCAGCAGCGTCTCGTCGGCCGAGCGGTTGCCGAAATCCGTCGAGATCGCCTCGATCAGCGCCTGCTGGTTGCCCGTCAGCACCTCGCGCAGCGCGTCCAGCCATTGCCGCCGGGTCTGCGCGTCGGGCAGCGGTGCGGTGGCGCAGGCCGCGCGCTGGCGAGCCAGCAGCGATTTCAGCGGGACAGGCGTATCCGGGGTAGCGGCGGGCATGCGGCCTCCAGGGTGCGGGTGGACAGGCGAATTTCTAGAGTAATTGCTCTAGAGTGTCAACGACTCGCTTGTGCCGCCGCGTGGCGCTACCGTGGCGGCCTTCGTTTCCATCAGCGAGAGCATTCGCGCATGGCGCCCCGAGCAAAGACCCGCGACCGCATCCTCGACGCCAGCCTCGAGCTGTTCAATGCCCAGGGCGAGCGGGGCGTGACGACCAACCATATCGCCGCGCACCTGGGGATCTCACCGGGCAACCTCTACTACCACTTCGCCAACAAGCAGGCGATCGTCGCCGAGCTGTTCAGGCGTTACGAGGCCCGCATCGACGACTTTCTGCGCCCGCCGCAGCGCGCGCTGACGGTGGCGGACAAGGTCGGTTACCTGGAGGCTCTGCTGGCGGCGATGTGGGACTTCCGCTTCCTGCACCGTGACCTGGAAGCGCTGCTCGCCGCCGACGAAGCGCTGGCGCAGCGCTACCGCGCCTTCGCCGCGCGCTGCCTGGACAGCGCGCGGGCGATCTATCAGGGCTTCGTCGATGCCGGCATCCTGCGCATGCAGCCGGGCGAGGTCGAGGCGCTGGCGCTCAATGCCTGGATCATCCTCACCTCCTGGGTGCGGTTTCTCGGCACCGTTGGCGAGCCGGCGGCGCAGCTGAATCCGCAGCTGATGCGGCGCGGCATCTACCAGTTGCTGGCGCTGGAGAGCGGTTTCGTTGCGCCCGGGGCCGCGGCGGAGGTGGCCGCCCTGCTGCAGCGCTATCGCGTACCGTTTGGCCATCGTGCGCCATGACGGTGTTATGACGAGGGTCAGGTAAAGGCAACGAGGCGACAAATAGATGGCTAACCGACACCATTGGATCGATATAATGGTGGCCATTCGGCATCATTCCGCTCGCCTTCGGTCCTTCTCATGCCCATGCCGCGCGTCGCCCTGATCGGTGCGTCCATCTCTCCTGTCGTCGGTATCGATTACGACCGGCACGCCGAGCCGGCCGCGCTCGCGACGTTGCCAACCTACGACATCGTCCTGCTGGACCTGCCGGCCGGCCGCGCCGGTGAGGCGTTACGCAGCCTGCGCATGGACAGGCGTTACCGCTTCAGCCTGATCTACTGCTGCCAGGAGCAGGATGCGGCGTGCCAGGCGCTGGGCGACGGCGCGCCGCCGGATGACCTGAGCGCACTGGTGCCGCTCTGGCGGCTGTGGCAGGAGCGCTTCGCGCTGTTCAATCGTGGCGTGGCGCCGGAGCGTTTCGAGTCGCGCGTGCTCGCCTGGCTGTGGTTGCGGCCGCACGGTGCCATCCATGCGGTGCGCGATGCCGGTGTTGCGCAGCACTATCACTACCCGCTGCTGGAGGCGCTGGAAGACGACGAGTCGCCGAATGCCTTCGCCTGGCTACAGCTGATGACCCAGCAGGGCTGGCTGGAAGAGGGCGAGCTGGTCGATCGCGTGCGCCTGTGCGTCGGTTGCGGCTCCGGGCGGTTGAACTATGTGGACGTCTGCCCCGAGTGCCAGACGCTGGAGATTGCCCGCCAGCCGTCGCTGCACTGCTTCACCTGCGGCCACGTCGGCGCCCAGGAGCACTTTCTCAAGGACGGTCTGCTGCTCTGCCCGAACTGCTTCTCGCGCCTGCGTCATATCGGCAGTGATTACGACCGGCCGCTGGAGAACTATCGCTGTCGCAGCTGCCAGGCGTTCTTCGTCGATGCCGAAGTCGAGGCGCGTTGCCTGGACTGTGGCCAGGCCCACGCGCCGGACAAGCTGCGGGTGCGCGAAGTCCGTCACTTCCGCCTCGCCGAGGCCGGGCGATTGCGTTGTCGGCAGGGTTACTCGAGCAGCGTCGCCGAGACCGATCAGTTCGGCACGCTCAACCTGCTCAACCAAAAGTCTTTCCACGAGTTGCTCAACTGGCAGTTGCAGTTGGTGCGGCGCTACAAGCAGCCGGCGTTCTCCCTGCTGGGGCTGCGGTTCGTCAACCTGGCGGCGACCATCAGTGCCCTCGGCGAGCTGCGCGGCCATGCGTTGGTGGACAGCCTGGTGGAGCGTCTGCAGGAAGCCGTGCGCGACACCGACCGTTGCAGCCGGGTCAGCGAAGAGATTCTCTGGATCATGATGCCGCACACCGATGCGGCCGGCCTGGCAGTCGTGCGCAAACGCCTGCAGGAAGGCGCCGAGCGTCTGGCCAGCGAGCAGATCGGCCAGCTGCAGCTGCGCCAGATCGGCTTCACCGCACCGGCTGACCTGCTCGAGCAGGAGGATGCCGCGTTGCTGCTGGCGCGCCTGAACGGGGAGCTGGGCTGAAATGGAGGGTTTCTGGCTGCAGTGGCTGGGGATTCTCGGCGAAATCGACAAGCCCGACGGGCCGGGTTACCTGCTGGTGATGCTGTTTCCGGCCTTTCTTGTCCTGGAGGTGCCGTTCAGCCTGGTGATCATGTTCGGCGTGCTGCGCTGGTTCGTGCGCAAGCCGTTCGAGCTGCCGGAGGGCAACAGCTACCAGTCGCGCGTGTCGTGCATCGTCACCTGCTACGGCGAGGGGCGCGACGTGCAGACCACGCTGCTGAGCCTGTGCGAGCAGACCTATCGCGGCGAGATCGAGATCATCCCGGTGGTCGACGGGGCGGCGGCCAACCGCGCGACGATGCAGGCGGTGCGGGATTTCCGCCTCGATGCGCAGCTCTATCCGCGGCGCTTCCTGCGGCCGATCGCCAAGTGGCAGCGCGGCGGCCGGGTGTCCTCGCTGAACGCCGGGCTCGAATACTGCACCGGCGAGATCGTCATGGCGCTGGATGGCGACACCTCGTTCGACAACGACATGCTGGTCAACATGGTGCGCCATTTTCAGGACCCAGACGTGCCGGCGGTGGCCGGCAGCCTGCGGGTGCGCAACGCGCGCGCCTCGCTGACCACGGCGATGCAGGCGCTGGAATACCTGCTGTCGATTCAGCTGGCCAAGACCGGTCTCAGCGAATGGAACGTGGTGAACAACGTCTCCGGCGCGTTCGGCGCGTTTCGCCGCAGCTTTCTGGAGAAGATCGGCGGCTGGGACACCCATACCGCCGAGGACCTGGACATCACCCTGCGCATCAAGAACTACTTCGGCCGCCGCCCGCTGCGCATACCCTTCGAGCCGTGCGCCATCGGCCATACCGACGCGCCGGTGAGCTTGCGCCAGTTCCTCGTGCAGCGCCTGCGCTGGGATGGCGATCTGTTCTTCCTCTATGTGCGCAAGCATCGCCACAGCTTCACGCCGCGCCTGCTCGGCTGGCCGAACTTCCTGGCGACGCTGGTCAGCGGCTTTTTCTTCCAGCTGGTGCTGCCGTTCATCATCCTCGGCTACTTCATCGTCGGGCTGTACGCGCTGACGCTATCGACCTTCCTCGTGCTCGCCTGGCTGGTCTATCTGGTGTACCTGGCCAACACCCTGCTGGCCTACGTGGTAGCGGTGTGCATGGTATCCGAGCGGCCACGGCAGGACCTGTGGCTGTGCTGGGTCGTGCCGCTGTTTCCGCTGTTCATGTTCGTCATGCGCTGCTGGAGCGCGGTGGCGATCCTCAACGAAATGATCCGGCGTGGCCATGAGGAAACCTCGATGGCGCCCTGGTGGGTGCTGCGCAAGGCGAAGAGGTTCTGATGCGGCGAGTGTTTGTATTGCTGGGTCTGCTGGGACTGGGTTCATCCTGCCTGGCCGACGTATTGCCACTGCCGGCGCTGCTCGATGGCGCCGACGCTACGCCGCTGCTGCGCGCGGCCGAGGCTGAAGGCGCGGCGCTCGAGGCGCTGCGCCGCCAGCGCGAGGCCGAAGCCGGTTGGCAATGGTTCGCCTCGGCCGGCACCGGCCGCTACCGCGAACTGGTAACCGAGGAGGTGCGCGACGACTACTACGGCCGCGATCTGGCACTCGGCTTGCGCCATCCGCTGCTGGGCAGCCTGAAGCGTCAGCAGGATGCGCTGCGCAGCGTCGAAGACCAGCGCCAGCAACAGCAGGCGCGGCTGCAGCTGGCGCGCCTCGAGCAGCGCCTGGCACTGCGCAGCGCCTATGCCGACTGGTGGCGGGCGCAGGAGGAGCTGCGCTGGTGTGACGGCATCGCCGAGCCTGCGCAACGCGCGCGCGAGCAGCTGGCGGCCCGCCTGCGCGAAGGCTGGCTGCTGGCTTCCGAGGCGCGCCTGCAGGACGGCCGCTGGCAGGCGCTGCAGCGCCGTTGCGCCGCCGCCGGGCCGCTGCTGGAAGAAACCCGCTACAGCCTGCAGGCGCTGAGTGGACAGTCGATCGAGGCGCGCCAGCAGGCCCGTGCCGAGGCGCTGGCGAACGCCGCGCAGCCGCTGGGCGCCTGGCTGCAGCAGCTCGAGCGGCATCCGCGGCTGCAGGAGCGCCGCGAGCAGCTGCGTCAGGCCGAGCGCAATCGGCAGAGCCCGTGGTACGCGGCGGTCGATTCGAGCTTCAGCGTCGCGCAGAGCTATGAAGACCGCAGCGGCGGCAACGAGCCGGGCAATGGACTGGTGGCCAGCATCAGCCTGTCGGCGCCCTTCGACCCGCTGTCCTACGGGCAGGCGCGCGGCGATGAGGGCGCGGCACGTCAGCAGATGGCGCTGGCGCAGCTCGATGCCGAGCGCGAGCGCCTGGTGCAGGGCCTTGGCCAGGCGCTGCGTGCGCAGCGCGCGGCCGCCGAAGACCTGCTGCAGGCGCGCCAGCAGCTGGAAACGGCGGCGCTGGCCGTGCGTGAGCAACGTCTGCGGCGCGCTGGCGACGTCGATCAGGCCTATCTGGGCAGCCTGGCGGCCGAGCTGGAGCACGGCTACGCCGGGTTGCGCCTGATCGCCGCCTGGCACGGCTTGTGGCTGCAGGAGGCGGCTCTGCGCCTGTTCGTGGACGGCGATGTTGCGCACGCGCCGTTGCTCGGCCCGGCCACGCTTGACTGGCAGGCACCGGCGGCGGCCGCACGCACGGCGGCGGCCCCCCGGGCCGTGCAATGGCAGCAGGGTGTCTACCTCTGGGACAGCCACGCGCTGCTCGATCAACAGCGCCGCGCCGAGGCATTGGCGCAACTGCGCGCGGCCGGCATGCAGCGTCTCTATCCCGGCCTCGACGCCGCCCAGGTGGCCGAGCCAGAGCGCCTGCGCGGCCAGTTGCGCGGGTTGCTGGAGGCCGCGCGCGCACAGGGCTTCGAGGTGCTGCTGCTGCTCGGCGATCCGCACTGGCTGCAGCCCAATGGGCGTAAGGGGCTGCTCGATCTGCTCGGCGAACTGCGCGCGCTGCCGTTCGCCGGTCTGCATCTGGATCTGGAGGTCGAGCAGCTCGGCTGGCCGGTGCCCGAGGCACGGCTGCACGACTGGGTCGACACGCTGGCGGCGGTCGCGCGTGTCAGTCCCTGGCCGCTCGAACTGTCCAGCCATCACCGCTGGTTCGCCGCACCGCGCGCCGGTGCGTACTGCGTGCCCTGCGAGCTGCGCCAGCGCGGTGTGCGCCAGGTCAGCCTGATGATCTACACCCGCAACGCCGCACGCAGCGCCGAGCTGGCGGCGGATATCGCGCGCCGCTGGCCGGGACTGTCGTTCCGCCTGGCGCAGAGCGTGGAGCCGCAGCTGGCGGCGGATGAAAGCTGGAGCGCTGCCTCGCGCGCGCAACTGCAGGCGCAGACCGAGCGCTGGCGCCAGCAGCTGCAGCCACAGGCTGTCTCCGGCATCGACTGGCAAGACTGGTCTCACTACCCCCATTGAGCACATCGCATGAAGATCAAATTCTCCAGCGCCAAGGAGCACCAACCCACCCAGGAGCAAGGCCTGCAGGTGCTCTATGCGCCGGGCAAGCGCCTGGCCTTCCGGCTGCGCTGGTACCTCATTCTGCTGGCGGTACTCAGTCCGCTGCTGTGGCTGATCGGTCGCTGGGCGCTCACCCTGTGGCTGATCGAGGCGCCGGCACAGCTGCATTTGCCGGGCAGCGAGCTGCGCGCGCGTGACGGCGCGCAGGTTCAGCAGCTGCTGGTACAGCCGGGGCAGCGGGTTACGGCCGGCGAGCTGCTGGTGCGTCTGGACAACCCGGAGTGGCGGGCACGGCGCTTCCTGCTGCAGGCGGCGAGCACGCCGGCGGAAAGCCCGAATGCTGCGAGCCTGGCCGCCGAACGTGCCCTGCTGCAGGAATCGCTGGCGGGCGCCGAAGCGCGCGTGCGGCAGGTCAGGCAGCTGCTCGATGCCGGCGCGGCCACCCGTGGCGAGCTGCTGGCGGCGACCGACCTGCGTGATGCGCGGCAGCGCGAGCTGTATCAGCTGGAGCAGCGTCGCCAGCCGGAGGTCGGCCCCGAGCAGCGTCAGCGCGACCTTGAGCTGGCCTGGCTGGATAGCCGTTTGCAGGGGCTGGAGCTGCGCGCCGAGAACGATGGCCGCGTCGGCGAAATCCTCGTTGCGCCTGGCGAGAACGTCGGACCGGGTACGCCGCTGCTGCGCGTGGAAAGCGATGGCGAACCGCAGGTGTGGGTCTATCTCGACCCGCGGCATGCCGCCGAGGCCATGCCCGGCAAGGCGCTGACGGTGATCTTCCCGGACCACAGCCAGCGCCAGGCGGTGGTGATCCAGGCAGTGGACGACGCCGCGCCGGTGCCGGTCGAACTGCGCCCGCCGTTCAGCGCACCGACGCGCAGCCTGCGGGTGATAGCACGGGTGCAGGATGGGCTGCCGCCGGAGTGGCGCATCGACCGCCTTGGCCTCAAGGCGCGATTTCCCCACGCGTGGCTGCCGTTCGGCGACTGACCACCCGGCGGTTTCCGCCGCGCGGTGGCGGAATGTGAAGGGAGCGCCAGCGGCTTGAATGGTGCCGGCCTTTCGGCGGACGTACACCTTTGGAGATATGGCCAGCGCGCCGCCGCGGGTAAACAGTGCACGGTGAATTCGCAGCCTGGAAACCAAGCCATGACCACCACCCCGTTCGATGAACTCCTGAATGCCGCGCGGCAGGAACGCGAGCCGCAGCGGCTGCTGTTCGTTTTCGTCACGGCGGAACTGCCTGACGACGCCACCGAGGAGGAGCGCCAGCGCTTCGAGGAGAATGCCGGCGGCTCGCTCAAGCCGGTGCTCTGCGTCGACAAGCTGCCCGAGGAGCTGAGCAGCTTCGCCGCGCTGCGCGAGGAGTCGCGGCGTACCGGCGTGGCCTGGGACCTGTTCTTCGCCGCCGCACTGCCGGGGCTGGCCGGCATCACGCCCGGCTCGGACGACGCCGAGGAGCCGCTGAAGATGATGGTCGCTGCCATCGAGACCGGCAACATCGGTCGCTTCCTGGCGTTCGACCGCGACGGGCAGACGGTCGACTTCTACTGAACCGCACGGTGCCGCGCGTCAGCCGCGGCACCTGATCCACTCAGGCCGTGCGCTCCCACAGCGCGTAATACACCTTGCCGGCCTTTTTCTCGCGATGCAGGCGCCAGTTGCCCGGCAGCCCCAGGCTCGACGGCGCCGCCTCGCTTTCGGTATAGATCCAGGCGCGCTCGGCCAGCCAGCCCCTGTCTTCGAGCAGCGTGCACGCCGGTTGCAGCAGGTTCTTGTTGAACGGCGGATCGAGAAACACCAGATCGAACGGCGTCGGCGCCTGGGTTTCCAGGTAGCGCAGGGCATCGCTCTGCAGCAGCTGGCCGTTACCGCAATTCAGCGTGTCGAGGTGCTTGCGCAGGCTGGCTATCGCGTTGGCGTTGAGGTCCAGCGCCAGCGCCATGCCGGCGCCGCGCGACAGCGCCTCGAGATAGAGCGCGCCGCTGCCGGCGAACGGGTCGAGCACCCGCGCGCCGGAGAGGTACGGCATCAGCCAGTTGAACAGCGTTTCGCGCACGCGGTCGGGCGTCGGCCGCAGTCCTTCGGCATCGGGGAAGCTGAAGCGGCGCGAGCGCCAGTCGCCGCCGATGATGCGCAGCTGGCCCTGGCCGCCGTGGGCGCTGGGTCGAATCGGTGGGTTGGCCATCAATGCTCCGGAACCGCGCTGGGCTGTTCGACAGATCGTTCGGTGGGCGGCGGCAGCGGTTGCTGCTCGACGCTGGGGCCGGCGGTGACGATGACGAAACCGTCCGGTTGCAGGTGCTTGTTCATCGCCGCCTTGACCTGTTCGACTGTCAGCGTCTGGATTTCGCCCATGAAATCTTCCAGATAGGTCAGCGGCAGGTCGTAAAAACCGATGCTGCCGAGCTGGCCGACGATGTCGGCGTTGCTCGCGGTCGAGAGCGGGAAGCTGCCGGCGATTTCGCGCTTGCTGCGCTCCAGCTCGGCCTCGGTCGGGCCTTCGGCGAGGTAGTCGCGTACCAGCTGCTGCACCAGCTGCAGTGAGCCGTCGGTCAGTTCGGCGCGGGTCTGCATGCTGATCATGAACGGCCCGGCGGCGCGCATCGGGCTGAAACCGGAGTAGATGCCGTAGGTCAGGCCGCGCTTCTCGCGCACCTCTTCCATCAACCGGGTGCCGAAACCGCCGCCGCCGAGGATCTGGTTGCCCAGGTACAGCGCCGCATAGTCCGGGTGGCCGCGCGGGATGCCGAGCTGAGCCAGCAGCAGGTGGGTCTGGTTGGACGGGTATTCGATGTGGTGCTTGCCGGCCGGTGGTGCCTCGGGTGCCGGGGTCGCCGGCAAAGCCGGGCCCTGCGGCAGCGCGGCGGACACCTGCGCGGCGACGGCCTCGGCCTGGGCACGGTCGAGGTCGCCGACCAGCGCGATCACCAGATTGCCAGCGGCATAGGCGCGCGCATGGAACTCGCGCAGCTGCTGCACGCCGATGCCCGGTACCGACTCGGCGGTGCCTTCGCTGGAGTGCGCGTAGGGGTGCTCGCCGTAGAGCTGCTCGAACAGTTCGAGGCTGGCCAGCTTGCCGGGGTTCTGCTTCTGGAATTCGAAGCCGGCCAGCAGCTGGTTCTTGATCCGCTGCAGCGAATCCTCGGGGAAGGTCGGGCGGCCGACCACCTCGCTGAACAGCTCGAGCGCCGCCGTGCGCTTGTCCGCCGCGCTCAGGCTGCGCAGGCTGGCCACCGCCATGTCACGGTAGGAGCCGTTGCCGAAGTCGGCGCCGAGCCCCTCGAAGCCCTGGGCAATGGCGGTGACATCCTTGCCGGCGACGCCTTCGTTGAGCATCGCGTTGGTCAGCAGGGCGAGCCCTGGTGTGCCAGCGTCCTGACTGCTGCCGGCGGCGAAGGTCAGCCGCAGGTCGAACATCGGCAGCTCATGGGCCTCGACGAACAGCACCTTGGCGCCTTCGGCAGTCTGCCAGGTCTGGATGTCGAGCTTGCGTCGCGCCAGTGGCTGCTCGTCGAGGCTGGCCAGCGATTCCAGGCGCGGTGTGTCGCCGTTGGTCGTTGCCGGGCGGGTCTCGGTGGCCGCCGGCGCCGCCTGGGGTGGCGGGACGGGGGCGTCCTGATCGCAACCGGTCAGGGCCAGGCAGGCGGCCAGCAGCAGGCCAGGCAGGCTGCGGCGCAGGGTGCGGGAATCATTCATCGGCGCTTTCCTCGGGCAGCACGTGGGCGACGCTCAGGCGCGTGGGGGTGAAGTAGGTGCGCGCCGCCTGCTGGATGTCCTCGGGGGTGACCGCTTCGAGGGCGGCCAGTTCGTCGTCCATCAGTCGCCAGGACAGGCCGACGGTTTCCAGCTGGCCGATGGTGGTGGCCTGCTGGGTGATCGAGTCGCGCTCGTAGACCAGTCCGGCGATCACCTGGGCACGCACGCGCTCCAGTTCCTCGCGGCTCGGCGCGTGCTGCTTGAGCAGGTCCAGCTCGACCCACAGGCGGCTTTCGACATCGGCCAGGCTGCGGCCCTTCTGCACGTTGGGCACCGCCGAGAGCATGAACAGGCTGTCGCCGCGGGCGTAGGCGTTGTACCAGGCCGAGGCGCTGGTCACCAGCTCCTCGCCGCGTTCCAGGCGTTCCGGCAGGCGCGCGCTGTAGCCGCCGTCGAGCAGCGCGGCGATCAGGCGCAGGGCGTGGATCTGGCGGGCGTCCGTCTCGGTCGACAGGCTCGGCACGTTAAACGCCATCAGCAGGCTCGGCAGCTGCGTGTTGACGTGCAGCTGCAGGCGCCGCTCGCCGGGTTCGTCCAGCTCCAGCGGCGCCTTGGCCGACGGCAGCGGGCGCTTGGCGATCGGGCCGAAGTAGCGCTCGGCCAGGCCGCGCACCTCGTCCTGGGTGACGTCGCCGACCACCACCAGGGTGGCGTTATTCGGCGCGTACCAGCGCTCGTACCAGGCGCGCAGCTCGTCGGCCTGCATGCGTTCGAGATCGGCCATCCAGCCGATGGTCGGGTTGCGGTAGCCGCTGGCCGGGTAGGCGAGGGTCTTGAAGCGCTCGAAGGCCAGCGCGTTGGGCTTGTCGTCGGTGCGCAGGCGACGCTCTTCCTTGATCACCTCGATTTCGCGGGTGAATTCCTCGACCGGCAGCTTGAGGCTGGACAGGCGATCGGCTTCCAGCTCGAAGGCCACCGCCAGGCGATCGCGCGCCAGCACCTGGTAATAGGCGGTGTAGTCGTCGCTGGTGAAGGCGTTTTCCTCGGCGCCCAGCTCGCGCAGGACGCGCGAGGCTTCGCCGGGACCGAGCTTGCGGCTGCCCTTGAACATCATGTGTTCGAGCGCGTGCGAAAGACCGGTCTGGCCGGGCGTCTCGTAGCTGGAGCCGACCTTGTACCAGAGCTGGGAGACCACCACCGGCGCGCGGTGGTCCTCGCGCACGATCACCTTCAGGCCGTTATCGAGGAAGAATTCGTGGGTCGGCTGGCTGTCGGTCGCGGCGACCAGCGGCAGGTACAGCGCGCCGAGCAACAGGGCCGCAGCGCGGCGTAACGTCAGGTGCATAGCAGGTTTCCCGGGTCAATGGCGCCGAAGCGGCTGGCAGGGCGGGGAGCAGGCTGTTGAAAAACGTAGGCGAGGCAGCCGGTGCAAGGCAAAAACAGGCGAAAAAGCGCAGTTTACGAGTTGTAAATGAGCATTTTGAGCCTGTTTTTAACGCCGCAATGGCTACGCAGGTAGTTTTTCAGCAGCCTGCTAAAGCGTCGAACATGGTACTGGCGAGGACGGAACAGGCAAAGCGCGCAGTGCCGTGGGGCCTGCGCCCGTGCTTAGCGCACCCCGGCGGGGAGGTGCTAGGATAGCGCCCGTCCAGCCGGCGGCGTGGCTGCCGGCGTTTCGCATCCTTGAGAATATCTTCTCCATGTTTGGTTCCAACGACGACAAGAAGACGCCGGCCGAGCCCGGCGAGAAGAAGGGCCTGTTCGGCTGGCTGCGCAAGAAGCCGCAGGCGCCGGCCGCCGAACCGCCTGCCAGCGAGCCGCCGGAAGACAGCCAGCCACTGGCCGAACACGCGGATATCCAGGCTGCCGAGACGGCCGATGAGCTCGCCGCGCAGCCTGAGCAGATGGCCGAGCCGGAGCAGCCCAGCGCATCCGCGGCGCCGGTCGTGGCAGAGCCCGAGCCTGAATCCGAACCGCAGCCAGTCGCTGCCGTGCTGGCACCCGAGGCGCCGGCCAAGCTGGGCTTCTTCGCCCGCCTGCGCCAGGGCCTGTCGAAGACCAGCGCCAGTATCGGCGAGGGCATGGCCAGCCTGTTCCTCGGCAAGAAGGCCATCGACGACGACCTGCTCGAAGAGCTGGAAACCCGGCTGCTGACCGCCGACGTCGGCGTCGAGGCGACCGGCGTGATCATGCAGAACCTCACCCGCCGCGTGTCGCGCAAGGAACTGGCCGACAGCGGTGCGCTGTACAAGGCGCTGCAGGAAGAGCTGGCGAGCCTGCTGCAACCGGTCGAGCAGCCGCTGATCATCGACAGCCAGGCGCGGCCCTACGTGATTCTCGTGGTCGGCGTGAACGGCGTCGGCAAGACCACCACCATCGGCAAGCTGGCGCGCAAGCTGCAGCAGGAGGGCAAGAAGGTCATGCTCGCTGCCGGCGACACCTTCCGCGCCGCCGCCGTCGAGCAGCTGCAGGTGTGGGGCGAGCGCAACAACATCGCGGTGATCGCCCAGCACACCGGCGCCGACTCGGCCTCGGTGATCTTCGATGCGGTGCAGGCCGCCAAGGCCCGTGGTGTCGACGTGCTGATCGCCGACACTGCCGGCCGCCTGCATACCAAGGACAACCTGATGGAGGAGCTGAAGAAGGTCCGCCGGGTGATCGGCAAGCTCGACGAGACGGCGCCGCACGAGGTGCTGCTGGTGCTCGACGCCGGCACCGGACAGAACGCCATCAACCAGACCCGCCAGTTCAACCAGGCGGTCGAACTCACCGGGCTGGCGCTGACCAAGCTCGACGGCACCGCCAAGGGCGGGGTGATCTTCGCCCTGGCCAAGCAGTTCGGCACGCCGATCCGCTACATCGGCGTCGGCGAGGGTATCGATGACCTGCGCACCTTCGAGGCGGATGCCTTCGTGCGGGCGCTGTTCGGCCAGCAGGACGGCAAATGATCCGTTTCGAGCAGGTCGGCAAACGCTACCCCAACGGCCACGTCGGGCTGCACGAGCTGTCCTTCCACGTGCAGCGCGGCGAGTTCCTCTTCGTCACCGGCCATTCCGGTGCAGGCAAGAGCACGCTGCTGCGCCTGCTGCTGGCGATGGAGCGGCCGACCAGCGGCAAGCTGCTGCTGGCCGGACAGGACCTGTCGCGCATCACCACGGCGCAGATTCCGTTCCTGCGCCGGCAGATCGGCGTGGTGTTCCAGAACCACCAGCTGCTGTTCGATCGCACAGTATTCGACAACGTCGCGCTGCCGCTGCAGATCCTCGGGCTGAACAAGCGCGAGATCGGCCAGCGGGTGATGACCGCGCTGGAGCGCGTCAGCCTCAAGGACAAGGCGCTGCAGTACCCGGCGGACCTGTCCACCGGTCAGCAGCAGCGCGTCGGCATCGCCCGCGCGGTGGTGCACCGGCCGGCGCTGCTGCTGGCCGACGAACCCACCGGCAACCTCGACCCGCGACTGGCGGCCGAGATCATGGGCGTGTTCGAGGACATCAACCGCCTTGGCACCACGGTATTGATCGCCAGTCACGATCTGGCGCTGATCGCGCGCATGCGCCATCGCATGCTGACGCTGCAGCGGGGTCGCCTGATCGGCGACGGGGAGGCCAGCCGATGAGCGACGAACGCAAAGCCAAATCCAACACCAGCGCGGCCGAACGCGTCGGCGGCTCGGTGAAGAAGGCCGAGCACAAGAGCGACGAGCCGGATTTCCGGACGCTGCTGCATGCCTGGCTGGAAAGCCATCGCGCCAGTCTGGTGGACAGCGTCAGCCGGCTGTTCAAGCAGCCGATCGGAAGCTTCTTCACCTGCCTGGTGATGGCGGTCGCGCTGAGCCTGCCGATGGGCCTGGCGCTGCTGCTGGACAACGTCGAACGCCTCGGCGGCTCCTGGCAGCGCGCGGCGCAGATTTCGCTGTTCCTCAAGCTGGACGTCGATGCGGCGGGCGGCGAGAAGCTGCGCGACGAAGTGGCGGCGCTGCCCGATGTTGCCGAGGCGTCGTGGATCAGCCGCGAGGCGGCGCTGGAGGAATTCCAGCAGCTGTCCGGGCTCGGCGAGGCGCTCAAGGAACTACCGGAAAACCCGCTGCCCGGCGTGGTGCTGGTCACGCCCGAGGAGGTCGACAAGGACAAGCTCGAAGCCCTGCGCGCACGTCTGGCGGCGCTGCCCGGCGTCGAGCAGGCGCAGCTCGACCTGCTGTGGGTAGAGCGGCTGACGGCGATCCTCAAGCTCGGCGACCGCTTCGTCTTCGGCCTCAGCCTGCTGCTGATCGCCACGCTGCTGCTGGTGATCGGCAACACCATCCGCCTGCATATCGAGAACCGCCGCACCGAGATCGAGGTGGTCAAGCTGGTCGGCGGCACGGACGGCTACGTGCGCCGGCCGTTCCTCTACATGGGCGCGCTCTATGGCCTGGGCGCCGGCCTTATCGCCTGGCTGCTGCTGGCCTACGGGCTAGGCTGGCTGAACGAGGCGGTGACCCGTCTGGCGGGGCTCTACGGCAGCGATTTCGGTCTCGGCGGTGTGCCCTCCGAGGATGGCTTCTCGCTGGTGCTGGGCGCCGTGCTGCTGGGCTACATCGGCGCCTGGCTGGCGGTGGCGAGGCACCTCAACGAACTTGCTCCACGCTGATAAGTAATTGAAATATAATGATTTATCGATAACGTAAGTGAACTTTTCGGGGTGCTTGAAGTCTCACCCGGCAGTGCTAAACTGCTGCAGCTTCATTACTGGAGGAACTGCATGACCACGACTCTGCAACCTGTTCACGCGCTGGTCCCGGGAGCCAATCTCGAGGCCTACGTGCACACTGTAAACAGCCTGCCGCTGCTTACCGTCGAGCAGGAGCGCGAGCTGGCTGAGCGGCTGTTCTACCAGCAGGATCTCGAGGCCGCGCGGCAGATGGTTCTGGCGCATCTGCGCTTCGTCGTGCACATCGCCCGCAGCTATTCCGGCTATGGCCTGGCCCAGGCCGATCTGATCCAGGAAGGCAACGTCGGCCTGATGAAGGCGGTCAAGCGCTTCAATCCGGAGATGGGCGTGCGCCTGGTGTCCTTCGCCGTGCACTGGATCAAGGCGGAAATCCACGAGTTCATCCTGCGCAACTGGCGCATCGTCAAGGTCGCCACGACCAAGGCGCAGCGCAAGCTGTTCTTCAACCTGCGCAGCCAGAAGAAGCGTCTGGCCTGGCTGAACAACGAGGAAGTCACCCGCGTGGCCGACAGCCTCGGCGTCGAGCCGCACGAGGTGCGCGAGATGGAAAGCCGCCTGACTGGCCACGACATGGCGTTCGATCCGGCTGCCGATGCCGACGACGACAGCGCCTTCCAGTCGCCGGCGCACTACTTGGAAGACCACCGCTACGACCCGGCGCGCCAGCTGGAAGATGCCGACTGGAGCGACAGCTCCACCTCCAGCCTGCACCAGGCGCTGGAAGGCCTCGACGAGCGCAGCCGCGACATTCTCCAGCAGCGCTGGCTGAGCGAGGACAAGGCGACCCTGCATGATCTGGCGGCCAAGTACAACGTCTCCGCCGAGCGCATCCGTCAGCTGGAAAAGAATGCGATGAACAAGCTCAAGGGCTCGATCCAGGCCTGACGCACGACGCGGCGAAGGTTCTGTTGAACGCGGGAGTGGTCTGACGACCCTCCCGCGTTTTTCATGGACGATCGGTCATCGCCGCTCAGCGCGACGGTGGTGTCAGTGCACGCTGCACGGTGGTCAGGAGTTGAGTGCTGGTGATCGGCTTGTGCAGCCAGACGGTGTGTGCGTCGGCAATGCCGGAGTCGGGCTGGTTGGCGGCGGAAATGACGATCACCGGCAGGCTGCGCAGCGCCGGATCGCGACGAATTTCCTCGATCAACTGACGACCGCTGCCATCGGGCAGGTGCAGGTCCAGGGTCATCGCCTGATAGCCGCCGGCCGCCAGCCGTTCCCGCGCCTGGTACAGGCTCTGCACGCGATCCACCGCATAGCCGCCCTCGCGCAGCATCAGGTGCAGCAGGCGGCCGGTGTCCGGTTCGTCCTCGACCACCAGCAGCCGCGGGCGCCCGTCGTCGCTGCCGTCGCCGTACAGCGAGGTCTGCAGCGGCAGCTGGCACCAGAACGTGGTGCCCTGGCCATCCACGCACTCGAAGCCGATGCTGCCGCCCATGCGCTCGATCAGTTCCTTGCTGATCGCCAGGCCCAGGCCGGTGCCGGCGCTCTTGCGGCTGTCCGAGGCATCGGCCTGGGCGAACTTCTCGAACACGTGCTGACGAAACGCCGGCGGGATGCCCGGGCCCTGGTCACTGACGCAGACGCGCACCTGGTTGCCGCGCAAGCTGGCGTGCACGCGCACTTCGCCGTGCGCCGGGGTGAACTTGATGGCGTTGGAAAGGAAGTTGTTCAGCACCTGTTGCAGGCGCAGGCCGTCGACCCAGACGTTGACCCGCGGCGGCGCGTCGAGCACGCAGCGTACGCCGTGCTGTTCGGCGAAGCCCTGGTTGCTCGCCACGGCATCCTCCAGCAGGCGCGCCAGGGGGTGTTCGCGCAGGTCGAAGGTCATCTTGCCGGCGGCCATCTTCTCCATGTCGAGCAGGTCGTTGATCAGGTGACCGAGGCGCTGGCTGTTGCGGTAGGCGATCTCGAGCATCTGCTGCATCGCCGCCGGCGCTTCGCCCAGGGCGCCGCCGGTGATCAGCCCGAGTGCGCCGCTGATCGAGGTCAGCGGCGTGCGCAGCTCATGGCTGACGGTGGAGACGAACTCGTTCTTCATCTGCTCGATGCGCTTGCGTTCGGTCAGGTCCATCAGGGTGCCGCTGAGGCGTTGCGCCTGGCCGTTCGCGTCGCGCTGGATGTAACCGCGCAGCAGGACCGGCACCACCTCGCCGTGCTTGTGCTGCAGGCGCAGTTCGGTGGTGAAGTGGTCGACGTTCGACAGTATCGTCCGGGCCAGACGGGCACGTTCGCGCGCGAGATCTTCGGCGACCATTACCCGTTCCCACAGCTTGAGATCGGAAGGCAGTTCGCCGGGGCGATAACCGAGCATTTCCCAGGCGCGAGGCGAGGCGTAGAGCGTGCCGGCTTCCAGGTCGAGGTCCCAGAGGCCGTCATTGCTGCCCTTGAGCGCGAGCGACAGGCGCTCCTCGCTCAGCCGCAGGGCCTGCTTGTTGCGGCGGATGTGCCGGGTCATCTGTTCGGCGAGCGCCTGGGCGCGCTGGTGACGCAGCGCCAGCGCGGCGATAAGGAGGAACAGCAGCAGGCTCAGGAGCAGCCCCAGGCCGATCACCAGCGCGTCGTTGGTGTGAAAGCGCGCCTCGAGTTCCGCCAGGCTGTTCAGGCGCAGCGTCCAGGTCTGGCCGTACAGCTGCAGCTGTTGCAGACGGCTGTAGACGGGCTGGTGGGCATTCTCGGGCGCCTGCTGGGTGGTGAACAGCAGGTGCTCGGCCTGTTCGCGGTCGCTGGCGTAGACGCTCAGCTCCAGCGGCAGGTCGACGTCGCCGAGAATGCCCTGCATCAGATCGCCCAGCCGGTAGGGGCTGTAGACGAAGCCGAGCAGCGCCGCCATGCGCTGCTCGGCGGTGGTCAACGGTAGCCCTGGGTGGTACACCGGCACGTAGAGCAGCACGCCGGCCTGCACGTTGCCGTCGATCTCCTGCACCAGGGTGACCTTGCCGGTGATGCTGGTCTTGCCCTCCCGCGCCGCCCGCAGCATCGCCTGGTGGCGCGCCGGTTCGGCGTACATGTCGTAGCCGAAGGCGGCGCGGTTGCGCGCATCGAACGGCTCCAGGTAGATGATTGAGGTGTACAGCGGACGCTGACCTGCGGGGTGGATGGCGTAGTCGGCAAAGCCTTCGGCGCGTATCGTCGCCTCGTGCATCGCGCGCTCGGCGGGGCGGATCGCCTGGGCGAAGCCGACGCCCTGGATGCCCGGGTAACGCTCGGCGAGCCGCAGGCGCTGCGTATAGGTGTGCCACTGCGCGCGGCTGACCAGGCCACTGGCGTCGAACAGGCCGGCGCCGCCGAGCAGGATCTGCTCGTGGTTGTGCAGGCGGCGCCGGATGGCCTCGATGACCTTTTCGCTGAGCAGGTCGAACTGCTGGTTGGCCGCCTGTTCCTCGTTGCTGCGCAGGTGCTGGAACACCACCAGCTGCACCAGCAGGGTGAACAGCAGGACCAGCCAGGCAATGCCGGTGCGCCAGCCGATCAGTTGGCGCCAGCCGGTCGAGGAGGCCTTGTCGGGTACGGAATCGCCCATAGTTGACTGCTAGGCGCCACCAGACGCGAATGGAGACGGATTCAATGGGCTGCTCGGGCGTTTTGGTTCAGCCGTGCGCAGCCCTGCCCTCGGCGCAGGGTAGTGCACCGGCGCGAGAAAGCCTACCCATGGATGATGTCAGACTGACATATGGCGCCCGGCGCGCTTTGCGACTGGCCATACTCCATGTCGGCAATCTGCCAGTCGATCTCCTGCGCGGCACGCGGGCGGGCGAAGCCGTAGCCCTGGCCATAATCGCAGCCGTGCTCCAGCAGGAAGGCTGCCTGGTGAGCCTGTTCGATGCCTTCGGCGACGACCTGCAGCCCGAGGTTGTGCGCCAGGCTGATGACCGAGCGGGTGATCGCCGCGTCTTCCAGGCTTTGCGGCAGGCCACGGACGAAGCCCTGATCGAGCTTGAGCTTGTGCACGTGCATGCGCTTGAGGCGCAGCAGCGACGAATAGCCGGTGCCGAAATCGTCGATCGCCAGGCGCACGCCGAGTTCGCGCAGCCGGCGCAGCTGCTCGCTGGCGGCGTCCGGGTCCTGCATCATCGCGCTTTCGGTGATTTCCAGCTCCAGATGTCGTGCCGCCAGGCCGGTTTCGCCGAGGATGCCGGCCACCTGCGCATCCAGTTCGCCGTGGCTGAACGTGCGGCTGGAGACGTTGACGGCCATGAAGTGCAGCGCCCGGCCGGCGTTCAGCCAGTCCCGCATCTGCCGGCAGGCCTGGGCCATCACCCAGTTATCGATGGCACCGATCATCCCGCTGTCCTCGGCGAGGGGGATGAAAACCGCCGGCGAGATCGGCCCCTGCTGCGGATGCGTCCAGCGCACCAGCGCCTCGAAACCGACGATGCCGCCGCCGGGCAGGTCGTAGATCGCCTGGTAGTGCACCTGCAGCTGTTGCTGCTCCAGTGCCTGGCGCAGGGCGGTGATCAGTTCGACGCGCTGGCGGGCCTGACGGGTCAACTCCTCGGAGTAGAAGGCATAACTGCCGCGGCCGTCGTGCTTGGCCTTGAACAGCGCGGAATCGGCGTTGCGCATCAGCTGCTCGACGTTCTGCACGTTGGTCGGCGAGGGATACAGCACGATGCCGATGCTGGCACTGCTGAACAGCTCGACCTCGCCGAGGCGGAAGGGCTGGTTCAGCGCACCGAGGATGCGTAGCGCGAGTGACGCGGCCTGGTCGGCGCCGCAGTTCTCGCAGAGCAGGGCGAACTCGTCGCCGCCCAGGCGGGCCAGGGTCATGCCCTCGCGTACCAGCTCCCCCAGGCGCCGCGCGACGGCCTGCAACAGCGCGTCGCCAAGACTGGGGCCGAGGCTTTCGTTGATGTCCTTGAAGTGGTCGAGGTCGATCAGCAGCATCGCCCCGCCACGCTTGTGCGCACGGGCGCGCTCGATGTCCTGCTTGGCGCGCTCGCTGAACAGCAGGCGGTTGGGCAGTTGCACCAGCGGATCGTAGTGCGCCAGCTGCTCCAGCTCCTCGCGCGAGCGCTTGAGCGCGGTGAGGTCGGAGAACACCGCGACGTAATGGCTGAGCTGGCCGTGCTCGTCATGGATGGCGCGCAGGTTCTGCCATTGCGGGTACACCTCGCCACTCTTGCGGCGGTTCCAGATCTCGCCGCTCCAGGCGCCGGTGCCGTGCAGCGCTCGCCACATGTCGCGATAGAAGGGGCGGCCATGCTGGCCGGAGGCGAACAGCCTGGGCGTCTGGCCGAGCACCTCGTCGATGCTGTAGCCGGTGATGCGGCTGAAGGCCGGGTTGACGTGCACGATGCGCTGTTCGGGATCGGTCACCAGCACGCCTTCCTGGGTGCTGTCGAACACCGCGGCGGCCTGGCGCAGGCTGCTCGCCTGCAGGCGGTGGGTCTGCTGCTGTGCGGCGAGCTGGCGGAAGTAGCGGCGGCCGAACAGGTACAGCAGGGCGCTGGTGAGCGTCACGAAGGCTACGCCCTTGGCCGTTTGCCATCCGGCGGACTGGCCGTCGGTGAGCAGCTGCAGCAGTGGATCGCTGAGCAGAATCCACAGCAGGGCCAGGGTGAAATAACCCAGGCTCATTCGGAGCAACGGCGTGTTCATGTCCTGCTTCGATCCAGAAAGGTGCTGCACGAAGAAAGCCGAGCGTGGAGGCAAGGCGCTTGGGTCGTATAGATGGCGCTATGCCACTAGACGCTGGAAGGGCGCAGGATGTCACGTGGCCGCAGGGCGCTTTCTCCGCCTTCGGCTCCTCAGCGGGCGCGCCGTGTCTCCAGCTGCAGCAGGTAGTGGCTGCCGCCGAGCTGGCGTATCTGCCGGCGGATCCAGTTGGCCCGATTGCTCACGTAGGTGCTGGGGCGGCCGGCGCTCCACTCGCGCGGATTGGGCAGCACCGCGGCGAGCAGGCAGGCCTGGCGGGTCGACAGGTACGGCGCGCCCACACCGAAGTGCTGCCGCGCGGCTGCCTGCGCACCGAAGATGCCTTCGCCCCATTCGACGCTGTTGAGGTAGACCTCGAGGATGCGCTGCTTCGGCCACAGCAGTTCGATCAGCGCGGTGAACCAGGCCTCGACGCCCTTGCGCAGCCAGCTGCGGCCGGACCAGAGGAACAGGTTCTTGGCCACCTGCTGGCTCAGCGTGGAGGCGCCGCGCAGCGAGCCGCCGCTGGCGTTGTGACTGAAGGCGGCGCGGATCGCGGCGATATCGAAGCCCCAGTGCCCGGCGAACTTCTGGTCCTCGGCGGCGATCACCGCCATCTTCAGGTCGTCCGGCAGCTCCTGCCAGGGTCGCCATTCGCGTTGCAGGTCGATGGGCTCGCCGTCGACCCAGGATTCGATCTTGCGCTCGACCATCAGCGCGGTGAACGGCGGTGGCACCCAGCGCAGCAGCAGCACCAGCAGCGCGCTGGCGGCCAGGCTGTAGAGCAGGACTCGGACGGTACGGCGAAGCAGGCGGCGGGGTGACATGGAGGCGAGAGGCGGCTGGAGGGGCGACCATTATAGAGGCCGCCCGGCCGCAGCGGGACAGGTGGGGTGCCGGGCGGCTGACCACCCGGCGATGCGGACTCAGTCGGCGACGAAGATGAAGTACTTGCGCACGGTCTCGACCACTTCCCAGGTGCCGCGCATGCCCGGCTCGATCATGAAGATGTCGCCGGCGCGCAGGTGGATCGGCTCCTTGCCTTCCGGGGTGATGATGCAGTAGCCCTCCTGGAAGTGGCAGTACTCCCACTTGTCGTAGCTGACCTGCCACTTGCCCGGCGTGCAGATCCAGGTGCCCATGATCTTGCGGCCGTCGGGCGAGGTGTAGGCGTTGAGGTTCACCGTGCGCGGCTCGCCCTCGACGATCTGCCACTTGGAGGCGTCGAGGACGGGAACCGGACGGGTGTCGCGCAGCAGGGTGATTGGCTGGTGCATGGAGGCTCCCTGGTGATCGGGTGAGTGGCCTTCCACCATAGCGATCCGCGCGCGGGCGACTTGTCTGCAATCGACATCCGCTTGCCCATGCTGCCGGTTTGCCTGGCGCGGGGCGCGGGGTGATCATGGTGGTCCCGTCAGTCAGTGGAGTTCCCGATGCCGCGTCCCTTCGTCCTGCTCGCCGTGCTGTTCGGCTTCACCGGCGTGGCGCTCGGCGCCTTCGCCGCGCATGGCCTGAAAGCCAGCCTGAGCGCCGAGTACCTGGCCATTTTCCACACCGGCGTGCAGTACCAGCTGATCCACGCGCTGGCGCTGCTCGGTGTGGCGCTGCTCGGCCTGCATGCGCCGGGCCGGCTGCTGAGCGCGGCCGGGGCACTGTTCGGCGTCGGCATCGTGCTGTTCTCCGGCAGCCTCTACCTGCTGACCCTCACCGGCATCGGCAAGCTCGGCATCGTCACGCCGCTGGGCGGCAGCGCCTTCCTCGCCGGCTGGCTGTGCCTGGGGCTGGCCGGCTGGCGCCTGCCTCGTCGAGCAGGATGAACGGCTGCCGCCGGCGCCTTGGTGCGCCGGGTGGTTCGGGCTAGAATGCCGACCCCCTTTCGCAACGGCGGCGAACCCCATGCTGATTCAGTTGAATGGCGAACCCTACCAGCTGCCCGCCGGCCAGACGGTCGCCGATCTGCTCGTGCGCCTGGAGCTGAGCGGGCGGCGCCTGGCGGTCGAACTCAATCGCGACATCGTGCCACGCAGTGCGCATGCCACGACGGCGCTCAGCGAGGGCGACCGCGTCGAAGTGGTGCACGCCATCGGCGGCGGCTAGCGCTTCCAGCCAACCAGATTCGAAGCGTCCGCTGCCGTGACGGCGGTCGTTGTGCTGTTCAACCTCCGAACGAGGATTACCCATGCGCGCAGTTCCGAACGACAAGCCCTTTACCCTGGCTGGCCGCACCTATCAATCACGGCTGCTGGTAGGCACCGGCAAATACAAGGACCTCGACGAGACACGTGACGCTATCGAGGCCTCCGGCGCGGAGATCGTCACCGTCGCCGTGCGCCGCACCAACATCGGCCAGAATCCCGGCGAGCCGAACCTGCTCGACGTGATCAGCCCCGAGCGCTACACCATCCTGCCGAACACCGCCGGCTGCTACGACGCCGAGGAGGCGGTGCGCACCTGCCGCCTGGCGCGCGAGCTGCTCGACGGCCACAAGCTGGTCAAGCTGGAAGTGCTGGCCGACCAGAAAACCCTGTTCCCCAACGTGATCGAAACCCTCAAGGCCGCCGAAGTGCTGGTCAGGGACGGCTTCGACGTGATGGTCTACACCAGCGACGACCCGATCATCGCCCGTCAACTGGCCGAGATGGGCTGCATCGCGGTGATGCCGCTGGCCGGCCTGATCGGCACGGGCCTGGGCATCTGCAACCCCTACAACCTGCGCATCATCCTCGAGGAAGCGACGGTGCCGGTGCTGGTGGATGCCGGCGTGGGTACGGCTTCGGATGCCACCATCGCGATGGAGCTGGGTTGCGAGGCGGTGCTGATGAACAGCGCCATCGCCCATGCGCAGAACCCGCTGCTGATGGCCCAGGCGATGAAGTACGCCATCGAGGCCGGGCGCTTGGCCTATCTCGCCGGGCGCATGCCGAAGAAGCTCTACGCCAGCGCCTCGTCGCCCCTGGAAGGGCTGATCCGCTGATTCCTCTCGTGGCCGGTCCCGATGTCGAGTCGGGGCCGGCTTTTTTGTTTGCGCAGGTATCCCATGACTGAACCGACCTCCACGCCCGAGCAGCCGCTCGAACATCGACGCACCATCAAGAGCTTCGTGATGCGCGCCGGCCGCACCACCCTCGGCCAGCAGCGCGGCATCGAGCTGGGCTGGCCGCAATTCGGCCTGGAGCTGAGCGACGGTCTGCGCGACTTCGACCAGGTGTTCGGTCGCCAAGCGCCGCGCACCTTCGAGATCGGCTTCGGCATGGGCCATTCGACGCTGGAGATGGCGGCGGCCGCGCCGGAGCAGGATTTCATCGGCGTCGAAGTGCACAAGCCGGGGGTCGGCGCGCTGCTTGGCGGACTTCTGTCACAAAACCTGCAGAATGTTCGCGTCTACAGTTGCGACGCGCTCGAGGTCCTGCGTGAATGCGTCGCCGACGCTAGCCTTGATCGGGTTCTGCTGTTTTTCCCCGATCCTTGGCACAAAAGCCGTCACCATAAGCGCCGAATCGTGCAACCGGCTTTCGCCGAGCTGATCCGGCAGAAGCTCAAGGTCGGTGGCGTGCTGCATATGGCGACCGACTGGCAGCCCTATGCCGAGCACATGCTCGAGGTCATGAGCGCGGCGCCGGGATATCGCAATCTCGCGACCGACGGCGCTTACGTGCCGCGGCCCGCGGAGCGCCCGGTGACCAAGTTCGAGCGTCGCGGCGAGCGTCTCGGCCACGGCGTCTGGGACCTGAAGTTCCAGCGCGTCGACTAAGCGCACGCACCGCCTCACCAGAGCCGCCGCCAAGCGGTCGCAGGATGCACAACGCCAGGACGGCTCGCCTGCCCGAACCGAACAACAATGCCAGCGGATGGCTAGCCTGCACATGCACGGTCGTCGTCCGCCACAAGGGGGTAGTAGACGATGTACGTGAAGATTGCAGTGCTGCTGACGGCCTGTGCCAGTTGGCCGGCGTTCGCCGCGGTGGACGCGGGCCAGGCGGCGCGCCTGGGACAGGACCTCACGCCGCTCGGTGCCGAGCGGGCCGGCAACGCCGCCGGCACGATCCCGGCCTGGACCGGCGGTATCGCCCCGCCGGCGAACTACCAGCCGGGCATGCACCATCCCGATCCCTTCGCCGGCGACGCGCCGCTCTACCGCGTCGACAAGAGCAACCTGGCCGAGCATGCCGAGCGCCTCCCCGAGGGGCTTGTGGCGCTGCTCGAGCGCTATCCCGACTTCCACCTGCGCGTGTTCCCGACCCGCCGCAGCGCCGCCGCGCCGCAGCGCATCTACGAAGCGACCCGCGCCAATGCGCAGTCCGCCGAGCTGATCGCCAACGGCAACGGTTTCCAGGGCGCGACGGCCGGTATTCCCTTCCCGTTTCCGCAGAACGGCATGGAGGCGATCTGGAACCACGTCCTGCACTACAAGGGCGAGCAGACCCACATGATCAACCACCAGGCGGTGGTGATCGGCGGCCGCGTCAACTACATCAAGCGTGATCGTCACGTGTACTACGTGTACAACCGCGAGGGACTGCAGCCGAGCGAGCTGAACAACACCCTGCTGTACTACAAGTACCGGGTCACCGCGCCGGCCAAGCTGGCTGGCACCGCGCTGGTGGTGCAGGACCCGCTCGACCAGGTGCTGACCACCCGCAAGGCCTGGCGCTACAGCCCGGGCGATCGTCGGGTGCGACGCCTGCCGTCGCTGGCCTACGATTCGGTGCAGCCGGATACCAGCGGGCTGGCCACGGCCGACGTGGTCGACTCGTTCAACGGCGCGCCCGATCGCTACGACTGGCAGCTGCTGGGCAAGCGCGAGATGCTGGTGCCCTACAACAGCTATGCGGTGCACCAGCAGGGCATTCCCTATGACGACATCGTCTTGCCGCGCACACTCAACCCCGAACTGCTGCGTTACGAACTGCATCGCGTCTGGGTAGTCGAGGCGACCCTGCGCACCGGCTTCGCCCATCCTTACGCCAAGCGGCGCTTCTATCTGGATGAGGACAGCTGGCAGATTCTCGCCGTGGACCTGTTCGATGCCGGCGGCCAGCTGATCGGCCTGCAGGAAAGCCATCCGATCAGCTACTACGAGGTGCCGATGTTCAACAGCACCCTGGAGACGCTGTATCACCTCAAGGATGGCAACTACTTCGTCGACGGTCTGGACAACGGCGAGCCGATGTACGACTTCGGCGTGCGCCTGAGTCCCCACGACTTCTCGCCGCAGGCGTTGCGCCGCAGCGGCAACTGATTCGGATGCCACGAAAAACGCCGCCCGAGGGCGGCGTTTTCATGTGCGGCGAACACCGTGCTCAGTTGCGGTCGGCGATCACCCCGACGATGAACAGCACCACCAGCAGCACCGGCGCCAGCGTGTAGTTGTTGAACTGCGCCAAGCCCTTGGCCAGCCAGGGGCTCAGGTAGATGATGCCGAGGCCGTAGACGATCGCGCAGAAGATCACGAACAGCAGCGTGCGCAGCACGAAGTTGAGCCCGCCGATGTTCTTCTGCACCCAGCCGTTGAGCGCCGGGCCGAACAGTACGAACAGCGTGGCCATGATCGCCAGCGAGATGTCCGAGAGGTGGCTGCGGCTCCAGCGCGACAGGCTGGCGATCAGGTCGAGTAGCAAATCCATGCGGGGTCCTTAGGGCAGAAAGAGTTGCAGCAGGTCGTTGAGAAACAGCTGGCCTTTGGGTGTCGCCACCAGCCGCTGCGGATCGGCGACCAGCAGTCCGCGCGCCTCGGCTTCGCGGCGCCCGACGGCGAGCAGGTCGAGCGACAGACCGGTGCGCTGAGTGAACAGCAGCGCGGGCACGCCGTCGGTGAGGCGCAGCACGTTCATCAGAAATTCGAAGGGCAATTCCTCCGCCAGCAACTGCTTCTCGCCAGCGCGAAAGGGCTTGGCCGGGTCGAGGTAGTCCTTCGGCGCGCGGGTCTTCCAACTGCGCAGGATGCGCCCGTCGGCGTGACTGAGCTTGGCGTGGGCGCCGGCGCCGATGCCGAGGAAATCGCCGAAGGTCCAGTAGTTCAGGTTGTGCCGCGCCTGCCGGCCGGGCTGTGCGTAGGCCGAGGTTTCGTACTGGCGATAGCCGTGTTCGGCGAGCAGCGCCTGGCCGGCTTCCTGGATGTCCCAGAGGATGTCGTCGTCCGGCAGCTGCGGCGGCCGGCTCCAGAACTCGGTGTTCGGCTCGACGGTCAGCTGGTACCAGGACAGGTGCGTCGGCTGCTGGGCGATGGCGGTGCGCAGGTCCGCCAGCGCATCGTCCAGGCTCTGCTGCGGCAGGCCGTGCATCAGGTCCAGGTTGAAGTTGTCGAAGCCGGCGGCACGCGCCATGTCGGCGGCGCGGATGGCCTCGTCGCCGTCATGGATGCGCCCCAGCGCCTTGAGCTTGTCGGCCTGGAAGCTCTGTACGCCGATCGACAGGCGATTGATGCCGAGTTGGCGATAGTCGCGGAATTTGGCCTGTTCGAAGGTGCCCGGATTCGCCTCGAGGGTGATTTCGATGTCATCGGCGAAGCCGATGCGGCGCTCCAGCCCGTCGAGGATGCGCCCCAGCGCCGACGCGCTGAACAGGCTCGGGGTGCCGCCGCCGAAGAAGATCGAACTCAGCCGGCGCTGCTGCACCTGTTCGTGATCCTCGTCGAGGTCGGCCAGCAGCGCGTCGACATAGGCGGCTTCCGGCAGCTCGGGGCCGGCGGCGTGGGAATTGAAGTCGCAGTACGGGCATTTGCGCACGCACCAGGGGATATGCACGTATGCCGCCAGTGGTGGCAACGGGTCCAGCGGCGCCGTCAGGGGGTGTCCGGATACCGCTCTGGTTGTCGTGTCCGAGGCAATGATCACGCGATGCCCAGGCGCTGCTTGAGCAGCGACATGGCCCGCGCGCGGTGGCTCAGCCGGTTCTTCTCGGCTGCCGGCAGCTCGGCGCTGGAGCAGTCGCATTCGGGTACCCAGAACAGCGGGTCGTAGCCGAAGCCGTGTTCACCGCGCGGCGCATGCAGGATGCGTCCGTGCCACAGGCCTTCGCAGAGGATCGGCAGCGGGTCCTCGGCGTGCCGCACCAGCGCCAGCGCGCAGACGAACTGCGCGTTGCGCTCGGCGTCGGGAACATCCTGCAGCACCTGCAACAGCTTGGCGTTGTTCGCTGCGTCGCCCTGGCCGTCGGCGTAGCGCGCCGAGTAGATGCCCGGCGCGCCGCCCAGCGCATCGACCGCCAGGCCGGAGTCGTCGGCCAGCGCCGGCAACCCGGATAGCCGCGCGGCGTTGCGCGCCTTGAGGATGGCGTTCTCGATGAACGACAGGCCGGTCTCTTCCGGCTCGACGCTGCTGAATTCGGCGATCGAGCGCACGCGCACGGCATCGCCGAGCATGGCCTGGAGTTCCTTGAGCTTGCCGGCGTTGTGGCTGGCGAGCACCAGTTCGTTGAAAGGCATCATTCGTCGGGGAAGATTTCCTGGTTGAAGTCGAAGGTGACCGATTCACCGTCCTGCGGCTT
This sequence comes from Stutzerimonas stutzeri TS44, assembly GCA_000263395.1. GTDB lineage: Bacteria > Pseudomonadota > Gammaproteobacteria > Pseudomonadales > Pseudomonadaceae > Stutzerimonas > Stutzerimonas stutzeri_C. Next base: position 241,889 of record AJXE01000001.1, on the reverse strand, counting down.
GACCGTCAGGCTGAAGCGCAGGGTTTCCTGGGCGTCGATGGGGAACTGCGCCAGGTAGTACAGCGCCGCGTCGCCTTCCTTGAGCTGCTTGAAGGTCAGTGGGCGGTCCTGGCCGAGCAGGTTCTTCACCGTGCCGCTGACCTGTGCTGGCACCGCCTTGCCCTGCTTGAGCACGGAGACGTTGACCACGCCCTGCGTCTTGCTGCGCACCAGGCCGGCCGCGGCGGCGACGTCCGGCTGCAGGAAGCCGGAATTGAAGGCGATGTAGTGAATGTCGTAGCCGCCGACGCTGTGCTTGCGCTCGGCGAACGCCGGCAGCGCGAACAGCGCGACCAGCAGGCAGATCAGGACTCGTTTCATGGTCGTTCTCCTCCAGCAGTGCAGCCGGTCATCGGGCCGGTCCGGTAACGCGGTAGATGCCGATCTCGCCCAGCAGGTTGGGCCACAGGCGACTGCCCCAGCCGTGCCGGTGATCGCGATCCACCGCCAGTCGCTCCAGCACCCGCGCGCCACGTTCATGGCAGAGCCGCTCGAAATCCTCGAAGGTGCAGAAGTGAATGTTCGGTGTGTTGTACCAAGTGTAGGGGAGGAACTCGGAAACCGGCATGCGGCCCTTGCTCGCAAGGTACCAGCGGCAGCGCCAGTGGCCGAAGTTGGGGAAGGTGATGATGCACTGGCGGCCGACGCGCAGCATTTCCTTCATCAGCAGGTCGGGGTAGTGCACGGCCTGCAGCGCCTGGGTCATCACCACCATGTCGAAGCTGTCGCTGGCGAAGTTGCCCAGGCCCTTGTCCAGGTCCTGTTCGATGACGTTGACGCCCTTTTCGATGCAGGCAGCGATGTTGTCCGGGTCGATCTCCAGCCCGTAGCCGCTGACCTGCTTGTGGTCGCGCAGCCAGGCCAGCAGCTCGCCGTTGCCACAGCCGAGGTCGAGCACCCGGCTGCCGGCAGGAATCCAGTCTTGGATGATGTCCAGGTCGGCGCGCATCTTGGGTTCCTTATACGGCGATGCGGTTCATGTAACCGCGAAAGGCCTGCAGGTAGCGGGGATTGGGGATCAGGAAGGCATCGTGGCCCTGCGGCGCGTCGATCTCCAGGTAGCAGACGCTCTTGCGCGCGGCGAGCAGCGCATCGACGATTTCCCGCGAGCGCTCCGGCGAGAAGCGCCAGTCGGTGGTGAAAGACATCACGCAGAAATCGGCCTTGGCGTCGGCGAAGGTCTTGGCCAGGTCGTCGTCGTGCGCCGCCGCCGGGTCGAAGTAGTCCAGCGCCTTGGTCATCAGCAGGTAGGTGTTGGCGTCGAAGCGCGCCGAGAATTCCTCGCCCTGGTAACGCAGGTAGCTCTCGACCTGGAACTCGACGCTGTTGAAGTCGTAGTTGAGCTTCTCGCTGCGCAGGCCGCGACCGAACTTGGTGCCCATCGCATCGTTCGACAGGTAGGTGATGTGGCCGACCATGCGCGCCAGCATCAGGCCGCGCTTGGGAATCACGCCCATGTCCTGGAAGTGCCCACCGTGGAATTCCGGGTCGGAAAGAATCGCCTGGCGCGCGACTTCGTTGAAGGCGATGTTCTGCGCCGACAGCTTGGGCGCCGAGGCGATAGCCAGGCAGTGGCGCACGCGCTCGGGACAGCTGATGGTCCATTGCAGCGCCTGCATGCCGCCGAGGCTGCCGCCCACCACGGCGGCCCATTGCGCGATGCCGAGCTGATCGGCCAACAGTGCCTGGCTGTGCACCCAGTCCTCCACGGTGACCACCGGGAAGTCGGCGCCGTAGACCTTGCCCGTCGCCGGGTTGAGGCTGCTCGGCCCGGTCGAGCCGTTGCAACCGCCGAGGTTGTTCAGGCTGACGACGAAGAAGCGCTCGGTGTCGATGGCCTTGCCGGGGCCGATGCAGCTGTCCCACCAGCCCGGCTTGCGGTCGTCCGGGCTGTGGTAGCCGGCAGCATGGTGATGGCCGGACAGCGCATGGCAGATCAGCACGGCATTGCTGCGCGCGGCGTTCAGTTGGCCGTAGGTTTCATAGATCAGCTGGTAGTCGGCCAGCGTGCGGCCACAGGCGAGTGCCAGCGGTTCGGCAAAATGCGCGACCTTCGGACTCACCAGGCCAACGGAATCGGCTGGAATGGCAGTGGGCATCGACCCTGGCTCTTGCGAAAAGAAGGCAGCAAAGTCTAAAGGGAAGCGCGCCGCAATTCATCTGCAATCGCTGCGGCCGATCAGCATCGAGCCGCATCCGTCAGGCTGACCACCTTGGCCTGGCGCCTGAGCGGCGCCGGTAGTCGCAGCACGCGCAGCATTTCCGCGGCCTGGGCCAGCTGCTGGTCCAGTTCGCCGCAATAGCGCGTCAGCAGCTGGGCGCGCTGGCTGTCCTGCTGGCTGGTCTGCGCCAGCGTCTTGAGGCGCAGCATGTGAGTTTCCAGCTGCTGCTTGTTCTCCAGCGCATGCTGCAGCAAGGGCGTCAGCGCGTCGCCAGCCCAGCCCTTGGCCTCCTGGCGCAGGCGCTGGTGCAGGCCGATCACCTCCTGCACCAGCGTGGCGAAGAAGCGCCGGGTGAGCGCGCTCTGTTCGGTGAGCAGGGTCTTGAGCTGCAGGCGGAACTGGTCGGCCTTGCTCTGCAGGCTGCGCAGCTCATGCTGGAACGGCTGGAGCTCGAACAGCGGCGCGTCGAGGCCCTGCAGCGGGTTTTCCTCGTTGTGCCGCTGATAGATGGCGACGACCACCTTGTTGGCGTGTGCGGCTTCGAGTTCCAGCGCGTGCAGGTCCTGCGCGACACAGCGGAAGAAATGCAGGATGGCCAGGTTGATGCCCAGCGTCGTCAGGCTGCCGGTAAGGCTACGCCGCAGCCGGGCCAGGTGTTCCTCCAGGCGCTCGGCGCGAATGGCCGCGCCGAGCAGCTCGCCCTGGCGCTGCAGCAGGTGCTGGTTGGTACGCAGTTCGAGCAGGCGTTTGTGGTGGCGATTGTGGTCATGGCGGGTGCGCGCGGTCAGTTCCAGCAGCATGCGCCCGTTGCCCTCCTGGTGATTCTCCAGCAGGGCGCGCTGCTCGCCGACCTTGTCGCGACGCAGCTGCAGCACCTGCTGGCTGCTGTGCAGCAGGGCGAGTACCTGGCGTACCACCTGTTCTTCGAGCAGGCGCTCCTTCTGCGTCAGGATGCGCGCGGCGAGCAGCTGCTCCAGCGCCTTGAGCTGGCTGCGTTCGAGCAGCGCCTGGTCGCCGCGCACCTTGCCCAGCAGGGCCTGCTTGGCCGACAGCGGCAGCACCTGGGCGCTGTCGATGCCCAACTGCTGGGCGGTGCTGGCGCGCATCTGGCGAATCGCTTCGCTGACGAACTCCTCGCCAGCGGGATCGTCCCACAGCACGTCGATCTTGTTCAGCACGGCGAACAGGTTGCCGCGGGTATCGCTGTCGAGCTGGCAGACGTGCCTTCGCCAGATGTCCATGTCGCTGGCGGTGACGCCGGCATCGGCGGACAGCATGAACAGCACGGCCTGGGCGTTGGGCAGCATCGACAGGGTGAGCTCCGGCTCGCTGCCCAGCGCGTTCAGCCCCGGGGTGTCGAGGATGCGCAGGCCCTGGCGCAGCAGCGGATGGTCGAAATTGACCAGTGCATGGCGCCAGGCCGGCACCAGCACCTGCTCGGTGCCTTCGGCGCGCTCCAGTGCCTCAGGTTGGAAGCCCAGCTCGATGGCCTGCGCGACCGGTACGGCCTTGGTGCGGGCGACCTGGGTGAAGGCCTCGACCATGCTCTGCGGATCGTGCGGGTACAGCGGAATGCTCAGCCAGTGCCCCGGCGTGCGCTTGAGCTGCGCGATGCTGGTGTCGTCCAGACGCGACTCGATGGGCAGCAGGCGGATGTAGCAGCGCTCGGCGCGTGGATCGAAGAACAGCTCGGTCGGGCACATGGTGGTGCGCCCCGCGCGCGACGGCAGGATGCGCTGGCCGTAGCCGGAAAACAGCAGGCTGTTGATCAGCTCGGTCTTGCCGCGCGAATACTCGCCGACGAACGCCAGGGTGATCTGGTCGGTACGCAGGATGCGCAGTGCGCGCTCGAGACGGGTGTCGGCCGCCTCGTGGCTCAGGCGGTTGTGCAGCAGCCAGCTGCGATAGCGGGTGATCTCGCGGATCAGATCGCGTTTCCAGGTGACGTAGGCGTCCACCTGTCGATCGAGTCGTTCCATGCTCATCCCGGGTCCCTGGGGAAGTGGTACGGCGATTTATCCGATTCACTGACAGACGGTCAATCCACGACCGTCGGCTGGCCGCCCGGAGGGCCTGCGAAGGCCCCGGACGGTCGTCAGGCTCAGATCAGCATGCGCAGGATGTTGGGCATGTGGGTCATGGTGGCGAGCTGGTTGATCACCAGCATGTCCAGCAACTTGATCGCCAGGAAGGCGAAGATCGGCGAGATGTCGAGCCCGCCGAGATTCGGCAGCAGGCGCCGGAAGGGAGCCAGCAGCGGCTCGCAGAGCTGGCTGACCAGCTGCGCGCCCGGGTTGTGGCTGCCCGGCGCGACCCAAGAGAGGATCACGCTGATGATCAGTGCCCAGAAGAAGATGTTGAGGAACAGCCCGATGATGCCGATCAGCGCCCAGATCAGCAGCAGAATCGGGTTGCCGATGGTGCCGTAGGCCACCAGCAGGATCAGCGCCATCAGCACGATCTGCACGATCAGCGCGAGCAGCAGCGACGACAGGTCCAGCGTGCCCATGCTCGGAATCACCCGGCGCATCGGCCGCAGCAGCGGGTGGGTGGCCTTGACGATGAACTGGCTGAGCGGGTTGTAGAAGTCGGCGCGCACCAGCTGCAGGATGAAGCGCAGCAGCACGATCAGCAGGTAGAGGCTGCCGAGGGTCTGGATGACGAGAATCAGGGCTTGCGAAAGTTGGGACATGAATGCTCCTTATTGGCCCAGTTGTTCGGCCAGCTCGGCCGAGCGGTGCGCGGCGGCGTTCAGCGCCTGCTGCACCAGTTGCTCGAAGCCGCCAGCCTGGAAGGCTTTGATCGCCGCTTCGGTGGTTCCGTTCGGCGAGGTGACGCGGCGGCGCAGTTCGGCGGCGTCGACGTCGCTCTCGCAGGCCATGCGCGCCGCACCCAAGGCGGTCTGCAGCGTCAGCTGCGCCGCCGTTGCGCGCGGCAGGCCCAACTGTTCGCCGGCTGCGGTCATCGCTTCGATGAGCAGGAAGAAGTACGCCGGACCGCTGCCGGACACGGCGGTGACCGCGTCGATCAGCTGCTCTTCGTCCAGCCACAGGGCCACGCCGACCGCCGAGAGCAGCTGTTCGGCCTGCTGCCTCTGCGCAGCGCTGACCTGTGCGTTGGCGAACAGGCCGCTGACGCCCTGGCGCAGCAGTGCCGGGGTGTTCGGCATGCAGCGCACGATGGCGCGCGGCTGTGGACCGAGCCAGCGCTGCAGGCTGTCACAGCTGATGCCGGCGGCGATGGAGACGATCAGCGCGGTTGGCGCGAGCTGCGCTGCCAGGTCACGGCAGACGGCCTGCATCACCTGCGGCTTGACCGCCAGCACCATCACATCGGCACCCGCCAGTGCGTCACGGTTGTCGGCGAAGGTCTGGATGCCATGCTCGGCGCTGATCCGCGCGCGCTGCTCGGCTCCGGGATCGCTGGCGCGGATGACGTCAGCGGCGACGCCCTGGGCGCGCAGGCCGCCGATCAGGCTGGCGGCCATATTGCCGGCGCCGATGAAGGCGATGCGGGGAGAAGTCATAGCGATTCCTTTATTGAGGGCGGCCGTAATCACGGGCGCCAAACAGGGCGGTGCCGATGCGCACCCAGGTGGCGCCTTCGGCGATGGCGGCTTCGAGATCCTGGCTCATGCCCATCGACAGCGTGTCCAGATCCGCACCCAGTTCATCGCGCAGGCGACGCAGGCGGGCGAAGGCGGCGCGCTGCACGGCGGGATCGTCGCTCGGCGCGGGGATGCACATCAGCCCGCGCAGGCGCAGGCGCGGCAGGGCGGCGATGGCGGCGGCCAGTTCCCGCGCCTCGCTTTCGCTGCAGCCGGATTTGCTCTGTTCGTCGCTGACGTTGACCTGCAGGCAGACGTTCAGTGGCGGCAGATGCGCGGGACGCTGGTCGGACAGACGCTCGGCAATCTTCAGCCGGTCCACCGAATGCACCCAGGCGAAATGCTCGGCAATCGCCTTGGTCTTGTTCGACTGGATGGGGCCGATGAAGTGCCAGGTCAGCGGAAGGTCGGCGAGCAGCGCCTGCTTTTCCAGCGCTTCCTGCAGGTAGTTTTCGCCAAAATCGCCCAGGCCGGCGGCGAATGCTTCGCGCACGGCGCTGGCCGGCTGGGTCTTGCTGACGGCCAGCAGCCCGACCGTGGCCGGATCGCGCTGCGCAGCTTGCGCCGCCTCACGGATGCGCGCTGCGACCTTTGCAATATTGTTCTCTATCGTGGACATTACCTGCGCCCGCGGCCTATAGGGTCTGCGCGGCATTCTACCCGCTTGCCTGTAATTGGGGAGTCCCATGGATATCACAGAACTGCTGGCCTTCAGCGCCAAGCAGGGCGCGTCCGACCTGCACCTTTCCTCCGGCCTGCCGCCGATGATCCGCGTCGACGGCGACGTGCGGCGGATCAACCTGCCGGCGATGGACCACAAGCAGGTGCACGCGCTGATCTACGACATCATGAACGACAAGCAGCGCAAGGATTACGAAGAATTTCTCGAGACCGACTTCTCCTTCGAAGTGCCCGGCGTGGCGCGTTTCCGGGTCAACGCGTTCAACCAGAACCGTGGCGCCGGCGCGGTGTTCCGGACCATTCCGTCCAAGGTGCTGACGATGGAAGACCTGGGCATGGGCGAGGTCTTCCGCAAGATCACCGACGTGCCGCGCGGCCTGGTGCTGGTCACCGGCCCGACCGGCTCGGGCAAGTCGACCACGCTGGCGGCGATGCTCGACTACCTGAACAGCACCAAGTACCACCACGTCCTCACCATTGAGGACCCGATCGAATTCGTCCACGAATCGAAGAAGTGCCTGGTCAACCAGCGCGAGGTGCACCGCGACACGCTGGGCTTCGCCGAGGCATTGCGTTCGGCGCTGCGTGAAGACCCGGACATCATCCTGGTCGGCGAGCTGCGTGACCTGGAAACCATCCGCCTGGCGCTGACCGCCGCGGAAACCGGTCATCTGGTGTTCGGCACGCTGCACACCACCTCCGCGGCCAAGACCATCGACCGCGTGGTCGATGTGTTCCCTGCCGAGGAGAAGTCGATGGTGCGCTCGATGCTTTCCGAATCGCTGCAAGCGGTGATCTCGCAGACCCTGCTGAAGAAGGTCGGCGGCGGCCGGGTGGCGGCGCACGAGATCATGATCGGCACGCCGGCGATTCGTAACCTGATCCGCGAGGACAAGGTCGCGCAGATGTACTCGTCGATCCAGACCGGCGGCGCGCTGGGCATGCAGACCCTCGATGCGTGCCTCAAGGGCTTGCTCGCAAAGGGGCTGATCAGCCGCGACAGCGCCAAGGAAAAGGCCAAGCAGCCGGAAAACTTCTGACAATCACCCGTCGCGCCCGCCTGGATACAGCGGCGCCACGCTTGCGAGTACGACGATGGAATTCGAGAAACTGTTGCGCCTGATGGTGGAAAAGGGCGGCTCCGACCTGTTCATCACGGCCGGTGTGCCGCCGTCGATGAAGATCAACGGCAAAATCATGCCGGTGAGCAAGACGCCGATGTCGCCGGAGATGACCCGCGAAACCGTGCACGGCGTGATGAACGAGCAGCAGCGCCGCGAATTCACCGAAAATCACGAGTGCAACTTCGCCATCAGTGCCCGCGGCATCGGGCGTTTTCGGGTCAGCGCCTTCTACCAGCGCAACCTGGCCGGCATGGTGCTGCGCCGCATCGAAACCAACATCCCAACCCTCGAAGACCTCAAGCTGCCCGAAGTGCTGAAGAAGCTGGCGCTGACCAAGCGCGGTCTGGTGCTGTTCGTCGGTGCCACGGGGACCGGCAAGTCCACCTCGCTGGCGGCGATGATCGGCTACCGCAACAAGAACTCCAGCGGCCACATCATTTCTATCGAGGACCCGATCGAGTTCATCCACCAGCACCAGAGCTGCATCGTCACCCAGCGCGAGGTCGGCATCGATACCGAGTCGTTCGACGTGGCGCTGAAGAACACCCTGCGCCAGGCGCCGGATGTGATTCTCATCGGCGAGGTGCGTACCCGCGAGACGATGGACTACGCCGTGGCCTTCGCCGAGACCGGTCACCTGTGCCTGGCCACCCTGCACGCCAACAACGCCAACCAGGCGCTGGACCGCATCATCAACTTCTTCCCCGCCGACCGGCAGCAGCAGGTGTGGATGGATCTGTCGCTCAACCTCAAGGCCATCGTCGCCCAGCAACTGGTACCGACCCCGGATGGCAAGGGTCGCCGCGCGGTCATCGAGGTGCTGATCAATACCCCGCTGGCCGCCGACCTGATTCGCAAGGGTGAGGTGCACGAGCTGAAGAATCTGATGAAGCGCTCCACCGAGCTGGGCATGCAGACCTTCGACCAGGCGCTGTACAACCTCTACGTGCAAGGCGAGATCACCTATGAGGATGCGCTGGCGCATGCCGATTCGGCCAACGACCTGCGCCTGATGATCAAGCTGGGTTCGGAAACCGACGGCGAGCATCTGACCAGCGTGTCGCAGGGGTTGAGTCTGGAAGTCAGCGACGACGATCCGGGTCGCAGCTTCCGCTAGCGCCGCTGCGGTTGTGCCGGACATCGGCACGGCGATACAGTCGAGACGCTGATCAATCGTAGCCAAGGGGGCAATCGTGCAGCAGGACACCCACAGCAAGGTGATCGGATATCTCTTGTGGATATTCGGTTTTCTCGGCTCGCACCGTTTCTACTACGGTCGGCCGATCACCGGGACCATCTGGTTCTTCACTCTCGGCCTGTTCTTCATCGGCTGGATCATCGACCTGTTCCTGATTCCCTCGATGGACCGCGCGGCCGATCTGCGTTTCCAGAGCGGCGCCATCGACTACAACGTCGCCTGGATCCTGCTGACCTTCCTCGGCGTGTTCGGCGTACATCGCATGTACCAGGGCAAGTGGATCAGCGGGATCATCTACCTGTGCACCGGCGGGCTGTTCTTCCTCGGCGTGCTTTATGACTTCTGGACGTTGAACGACCAGGTCTCCCTGCGCAACGCACAGCAGCGCTGACGCTCGCCCGCGCGGCGGCTGGCGTCGGTCCAAGGTGAGGAGAGGTGGGCCGGGCGGGTCTGCGCGCCGGCCACTTCCGTGGATTCAGCCCTGGAAGCTGATGTGCCCGTCGACGATGGTGTAGCGCACCGCGCTCGGCAGGCAGTGGCCCATGAACGGGCAATTGCGGCCTTTGGAAAGCCAGCTTTCGCCGACCAGCGTCGAGCTGTGCGGATCGAACAGCACCAGGTCCGCGGCCTGGCCGACGGCGAGGCGACCCGCCGGCAGGCGCAGGGCGGCGGCCGGGCCGCTGGATAGGCGCGCCAACAGCGTCGGCAGGTCGAGCAGGCCGTCTTCCACCAGGGTCATGGCCAGCGGCAGGAGAATTTCCGCGCTGCTGATGCCCGGTTCGGTCTCGCCGAACGGCGCCAGTTTGGCATCGACTTCATGCGGCTGGTGATGGCTGGCAATCGCCGAGATGACACCCGCTTTCAGCGCCTCGCGCAGACCATCGCGATCGGCACGGCTGCGCAGCGGCGGCTGCACGTGATACAGGCTGGAGAAGCCGTGCAGCGCCTCGTCGGTGAGAATCAGCTGGTACAGCGCCACGTCGGCGGTAACCGGCAGGCCGCGTGCCTGGGCATCGGCGATCATCTGTGCGCCGCGCGCGCTGGTCAGTTGGCTGAAGTGCGCGCGCACGCCGGCCTGCTCCACCAGCAGCAGGTTGCGCGCCAGGGCCACGGTCTCGGCGCTTTCGGGAATGCCCGACAGGCCGAGGAAGCTGGCCGCCGGGCCTTCGTGGGCGAGACCGCCCTCGGCCAGGTCGTGGTCCTGCGAGTGCAGGACGATGGTCAGGTCGAAGGTCGCGGCGTATTCCAGCGCGCGGCGCAGGTTGCGGTTGCTGGCGAAGTCGGCCAGGCCGTTGCCGAAGGCGACGCAGCCGGCTTCGCGCAGGGCGACCAGCTCGGACAGCTGTTCGCCGGCGAGATTGCGGGTCAGCGCGCCGATCGGATAGACCTTGGTGTGGCCGGATTCGCGCGCACGGTCGAGGATCAGCTCGGTTACCGCCGCGGTATCCAGCACCGGCTTGGTCAGCGGTGGACAGCACAGCGTGGTGCAGCCACCGGCGGCGGCGGCGAGGGTTTCGCTGGCAATGCTGCCCTTGCGGCTGTAGCCGGGCTCGCGCAGAGCCACGGACAGATCGACCAGCCCCGGCGCTGCGATCAGGCCGTTGGCGTCGATGCTCTGCTGCGCGACGAAGCCGGCGGGCTGGGCGCCGATCGCGACGATCTTGCCGGCATCGATATAGATATCGGCGACTTCGTCCCGCCCGCTGACCGGGTCGATCACGCGCGCGCCGAGGATGTGGGTAAGCATCAGTTCTGCTCCTCGGAGACGAATTCGGACTCGAGCTGGCGCTGTGTCGCCTGCCCGCTCATGGCCATCGACAGCACGGCCATGCGGATGGCGATGCCGTAGGTGACCTGGTTGAGGATCACCGACTGCGGACCGTCGGCCACCGCCGATTCGATCTCCACGCCGCGGTTGATCGGCCCCGGATGCATGACGATGGCGTCCGGCTTGGCCAGGCGCAGGCGCTGTGCGGTCAGGCCATAGAGCTTGTAGAACTCGCCCTCGCTGGGCAGCAGGCCACCCTGCATGCGTTCGCGCTGCAGGCGCAGCATGATCACCACGTCGGCATCGCGGATGCCTTCGTTCATGTCATGGAACACGCGCACGCCGTACTGCTCGAGCCCGCCGGGCAGCAGGGTCTTCGGACCGATCACGCGGATGTCCGGGCAGCCCAGGGTCTTCAGCGCCAGCATGTTCGAGCGCGCCACCCGCGAGTGCAGGATGTCGCCGACGATCGCCACCGAAAGATTCTCGAAGCTGCCCTTGTGCCGGCGGATGGTCAGCATGTCGAGCATGCCCTGAGTCGGGTGCGCGTGACGGCCGTCACCGCCGTTGATCACCGCCACGTTGGGGCAGACGTGTTCGGCGATGAAGTGCGCGGCGCCGGAATCGGCATGGCGCACCACGAACATGTCGGCGGCCATCGCCTCGAGATTGCGCAGGGTGTCGGTCAGCGTCTCGCCCTTGCTGGTCGAGGAGGTCGACACGTTGAGCGTGATCACGTCCGCCGACAGCCGCTGGGCGGCCAGCTCGAAGGTGGTGCGGGTGCGCGTGGAGTTTTCGAAGAACACGTTGCACACCGTCTTGCCGCGCAGCAACGGGACCTTCTTCACGGCCCGCGCGCCTACCTCGAGGAAGGAGTCGGCGGTGTCGAGGATTTCGGTGAGCAGCTCGCGGGACAGGCCGTCCAGCGAGAGGAAGTGGCGCAGCTGGCCATTGTCGTTCAGCTGCAGCGGGCGCTTAACGTCGGGTTGCGTCATCGCAAGGTCTCAGTTGGCGGAATCGAGGGTCTGCAGCTCGAGGGCGAGCGGTGCGGGGCCGAGCAATTTTATGCGCTGCTGGGGTGCCAGCGACAGCGTGGCGCCGACCACGTCCGGACGGATCGGCAGCTCGCGAGCGTTCAGGTCGAGCAGGCAGACCAGCGTCACGCTGGCCGGGCGGCCATAGTCGAACAGTTCGTTGAGCGCTGCGCGGATGGTGCGGCCGGTCATCAGCACGTCATCGATCAGCACCAGATGCTGTCCTTCGATCTCGAACGGCAGCTCCGACGGCCGCACCTGCGGGTGCAGGCCGCTCTGGGTGAAGTCGTCGCGGTAGAAGGACACGTCGAGGATGCCCAGCGGCTCGTCCCAGTTGCCTTCGTCGAGCAGCGCCTGGGCGACCCAGACACCGCCGGTGCGAATACCGATGAAGCGCGGCGCGGCGATGTCGCGGTTGTGCAGGTGCTGGCGCAGGGCGACCGCCATCTCGGGTAGCAGCTGCTCGGGATTGGGCAGGGTCATGGGTTCTCCTCGCTCGTGCGGGTCAGGCCGTGGCGTGCTCGCTCAGCCAGCCCGCCAGTAAAAGTGCGGCGGCCAGCGCATCGACCGGCTGTTCGCGATAGCCGCCGTGCTGGCCCTGGCGCAGACGCTCGCCCTTGGCCTCGAAGGTGGTCAGGCGTTCGTCGTGGGTGTGCACCGGCAGATTGAAGCGCCCCGCGAGGCGCCGGGCGAATTTTTCCGCGCGGGCGCTCATCTCGCTCGGGCTGCCGTCCATGTTCAGCGGCAGGCCCACCACCAGCGCGTCGGGTTGCCATTCGCGCAGCAGTGCCTCGATCCGGCTCCAGTCGGGGGTGCCGTTCTGCGCCTTCAGCACGCAGAGTTCGCGGGCCTGTCCGGTAATGGCCTGGCCGACCGCCACGCCGATCTGCTTGGTGCCGAAGTCGAAGCCGAGCAGCAGGCGCGGTGCGCTCATGCGTGGCCCACCTGGCTGCTCAACAGGCGCAGATCGACGCCAAGGCTGGCCGCGGCGGCCTGCAGCCGCTGCTCGGCAGGCAATTCGAAGAGGATGTGGGGATCTGCCGGGCAGCTCAGCCAGGCGTTGTCGGCCAGTTCGGCCTCCAGTTGGCCGGCGTCCCAGCCGGTGTAGCCGAGGGCGATGAACTGCCGCTGCGGGCCGTGGCCGTCGGCGATGGCGAACAGCACGTCCTGCGAGGTGGACATGCCCAACTCGCCGAGCGCCAGGGTTGCTTGGAACTGCTCTTCGGATGGGTGCAGGACGAAGCCGCGATCACTCTGGACCGGGCCGCCGCTGTAGACGGTCAGCGCATGGCAGGCCGGTGCGATGGACTCTTCGGGGCGCAGCTGTTCGAGCACATCGGCCAGGTTGAGGCCGCTGGGGCGGTTGATCACCAGGCCCATCGCGCCCTGCGGGCCATGCTCGATCAGGTAGATCAGCGTCCGGGCAAAGTTCGGGTCGGCCATGTGTGGCATGGCAATCAGGAAATGATGCTTGAGGTAGCTGGGCGCGGTGCTTTTCATGCCGGCTAGCTTAAGGCCTGCCGGGGCGACAGGCTACTGGCATGCTCCGCACCGAGGCAGAGTGACGCGCCGGCTCAGCGGCTGGACAGCCGATCGCCACGCTCGAAGCGCCAGGTGCGGATGATCTCGACCTGGTCGAACTTCTGCCCCAGCTCACCGCTGAACGGCGCGAAGGGCGCAGCCAGACGTACGATGCGCAGCGCGGCTTCGTCCAGCACCGGCTGGCCGGATGACTCGAGCACGCGCAATTCCTGCACCGTGCCATCGCGATTGATCGTGACCAGCATGCGCAGGCTGCCGTAGATGCGCTGGCGGCGGGCTTCGTCCGGGTAATTGAGGTTGCCGATGCGCTCGACCTTCTTGCGCCATTCGTCGCGATACCAGGCGCTGATATCACGCATGGTTGCCGCGCTGTTCTGCCGACTGACCCGCGGGCGCTTGGCGTAGCGCTCGACATCCTGCGCCAGCTCGGCTTCCAGGCTGGCAATCTCGGCGCTCAGCTGGGCGCTGTCGAATGCAGGCGCCGCTTGCGGTTTGGGCTGCGGTTGGCGTTGCTGCTTGGTCGGGGTCTTGTCGGGTTGCGGACTGCGGGTGGCGACCGCGGCCTTCGGCGCCTCCTGGCGGGTCGCCTGCGGGCGGCTGGGCGGCGGGGACACCTTGCGTACCTCGGTGTCCTGGAACGGCGCCTGTACGTTGGTTTTGGGCGCTGCCTTGTGCTCGAGCGTGCCGCTGCCCTGCTGGTTGTCCTGGGCGAGGAAGTCCGCCTCCCTGGGCTTTTCCTCGCTCTTGAAGGTGGACAGGGTGATTTCCAGGGTCTTGCTGATCTGCTGCGGTTCGGCGAGGGAAAAGCCCAGGCCGAGGATCAGGGCGATGTGCAGGACGGCGGCGAGGAACAGGGTGAAACCTAGTCGGTCGGCCGGGCGAACGCGAGGTGTTACTGGGGTGTGCTGGCGGATTGCTGCGTTCATCGCGTTTCGGTCGGCTCGAAGTGCCGCGCAGTCTGCCGGCTTTGAGCTTCAAGCCGCAAGCTTCAAGCTCAAAGCTGTTAGCTGGTTCAAGCTTGCAGCTTGGCGGCGATGGCCTCCATCAGGCGCTCGGCGATACGCGTGTCGAAGGCGTTGTCGATCTCGCGGATGCAGGTCGGGCTGGTGATGTTGATTTCCGTGAGGTAGTCGCCGATGACATCCAGCCCGACGAACAGCAGGCCGCGCTTGCGCAGTTCCGGGCCGACGATCGCGGCAATCTCGCGGTCGCGCTCCGACAGCGGCTGGGCGACGCCACGGCCGCCGGCGGCGAGATTGCCGCGCGTCTCGCCAGCGGCGGGGATGCGGGCCAAACAATACGGCACCGGCTCGCCGTCGATCATCAGGATGCGCTTGTCGCCATCCTTGATGGCCGGGATATAGCGCTGCGCCATGATCTGGCGGCTGCCGTGCTCGGTCAGCACCTCGAGGATCACCGAAAGGTTCGGATCGCCTTCGCGGTGGCGGAAGATCGAGGCGCCACCCATTTCATCCAGGGGTTTGAGAATGACATCACGCTGCTCGCGGGCGAACTCGCGCAGAATGTCCGATCGGCGGCTGACCAGCGTCGGTGGCGTGCATTGCGGAAACTGCGTGGCGAAGAACTTCTCGTTGCAGTCGCGCAGGCTCTGGGGGCGATTGATCACCAGGGCGCCGGCCTGTTCGGCCAGTTCGAGCAGGTAGGTGGCGTAGACGTACTCGCTGTTGAACGGTGGATCCTTGCGCATGAGGATCACATCCAGTTCGGCCAGTGCGATGTCGCGCTCCTCGCCGGCTTCGAACCAGCGCGCCGGGTCGTTGAAGACCTGCAGCGGGCGGGTTCGCGCCCGGGCCTGGCTGCCCTGCTGGTAGAGGTCGCACTGCTCCATGTAGTGCAGCTCCCAGCCGCGGGCCTGGGCGGCCAGCAGCATGGCCAGCGAGCTGTCCTTCTTGAAGGAGATCTGCGCGATAGGGTCCATGATGATCCCGACGCGAACGGTCATATCGGTTCTCCGCAGTGTGGCGGTCGACGCCGCCGGGGCATGAAATGCCGACGCAGATTGGCGGCGGTTGTGCGCTGGGTCAAGGAAAATCCGCGTGATTTTCCGGTCGATAGCCTGTGCAGAATGAGTGTGCTACAAAGGTCGCGCAATGGGCGGGGCCTGTCGGTTTCAGGGCCTTGCGACGCTCTGGCTTAACGAACAATTACGACTCACCGAGGCGATGGTAGGGCGAAATGGAACAGCACTCCGAGGGCTTGAAGGTCATGGTGATCGATGATTCGAAAACGATTCGTCGCACCGCTGAAACCCTGCTGAAGAAAGTAGGTTGCGACGTCATCACGGCGGTGGATGGTTTCGATGCGCTGGCCAAGATCGCCGACACCCATCCGCGAATCATCTTTGTCGATATCATGATGCCGCGGCTCGACGGTTATCAGACCTGCGCGCTAATCAAGAACAACAGCTCGTTCAAGTCGACGCCGGTGATCATGCTGTCGTCCAAGGACGGCTTGTTCGACAAGGCGAAAGGGCGCATCGTCGGCTCCGATCAATACCTCACCAAACCTTTCAGCAAGGAAGAGCTGCTCGGCGCCATCAAGGCTCACGTACCTGATTTCGTACCTGTCGAGCAGGCCTCCTGATCCCCGTGTTGTGTGCTGTTGAAGCCTTCTAATGGAGAAAACATGGCTCGCGTTCTGATTGTTGATGACTCGCCGACCGAAATGTACAAGCTGGCTGCCATGCTGGAAAAACACGGACACGTCGTGCTCAAGGCCGAAAATGGCGCCGACGGCGTAGCGCTGGCTCGGCAGGAAAAGCCGGACGCGGTGCTGATGGATATCGTCATGCCCGGACTCAACGGTTTCCAGGCGACGCGGCAGCTGACCAAAGATTCGGAAACCAGTCACATTCCCGTGATCATCGTCACCACCAAGGATCAGGAAACCGATAAGGTCTGGGGCAAGCGCCAGGGGGCCAAGGATTACCTGACCAAGCCGGTGGACGAGGCGACGCTGCTGCAGACCTTGAGCGCCGTGCTGGCTGGCTGACACCGGATCATCCCGATTGCAGGTGGTTTCAACAACCTGACAGGGCAAGGGGAGTGGTCGGAGATGTCGAATAAGCAGACGCCATTTCAGCGCTTGCTGGAGATCGATGGTCGTTGTCGCCAGCTGGCGGCGGGCTTGCCCTCCCAGCAGGAGGTGGTGCAGACCTGGGGCGGGATCGGTTTTCGCATGGGCGGGCGGTTGTTCGTCGCACCGATGGGGGAGGTCGGCGAAATCCTGCATGAACCGCGCTACACCTTGCTGCCTGGCGTCAAGAATTGGGTCAAGGGCGTCGCCAATGTGCGCGGACGACTGTTACCGGTGATGGATCTGTGTGGCTACCTGGGCTATGAGCTGTCGCCACTGCGCAAGCAGCGCCGGCTGCTGGTCGTCGATCACCAGGACGTCTTCGCTGGACTCACGGTCGACGAGGTCTTCGGCATGCAGCACTTTCCGGTCGAAGCCTTCTCGGAACAGGTGCCCCCGGTAGAGGCGGCAATCCAGCCCTTTATTCACGGCGTGTTTCAGCGGGAGCAGCCTTGGCTGGTATTCAGCCCGCACGCGCTGGCGGCGCATCCGACGTTCATGGATGTCGCTTTCTGATGTTGGTGGGCCGGCAGGTGCCGGCCTTTTGGTTTTTGATGGAAGCGCACTGAGGTCCAGGCGGGGGCCGGATAATGAAAAAAATGAATGCGATTGCTTTGTTGAGCGGCCTGCGTAGCAATACGCTCATCACCGGGCTGTTCGTTGTTCTGATCGTTTCGATCATGCTGTTGTTCGCGAATTTCGCCTACGTCAATCGGCAGGCCGATCACGATAACGAGTACATCGCGCACGCCGGGGAGTTGCGCGTACTGTCGCAGCACATCGCAAAGAACGCGGTGGAAGCTGCGGCCGGTACCCAGGAGGCGTTCGCCTCGCTGAAGGCGGCGCGCAACGACTTTGACCGGCGCTGGGGCTATTTGTCCAAGGGTGACGAGAGCATCGATCTACCCGCCGTACCACAGACCCTGCAGGCCGAGATCGATGCCGTGCAGCAGGACTGGAACACCCTGCGTCGCAACACCGATGCCATCCTCGCCAGTGAGCAGACCGTGCTGTCGCTGCACCAGGTGGCAACCACCCTGGCCGAAACCATCCCGCAGCTGCAGGTCGAGTACGAAGAGGTCGTCGACATCCTGCTGGAAAGCGGTGCGCCTGCCGCCCAGGTGTCGGTCGCGCAGCGCCAGTCGCTGCTGGCGGAACGTATCCTCGGCTCGGTGAACAAGGTGCTTTCCGGCGACCAGGATTCGGTACAGGCCGCCGACATGTTCGGTCGCGATGCCAGCCTCTTCGGCCGCGTTCTGAATGCGATGATCGAAGGTAATGTGGCAATGGGGATCAGCCGCGCGACCGATGCCGAGGCGCTCGATCGCCTGGCCGAGATTGCCGAACTGTTCCAGTTCGTCTCGGGTTCGGTGGACGAGATTCTGGAAACCTCGCCCGAGCTGTTCCAGGTGCGCGAGTCGGCTAACAGCATCTTCGAGGTGTCGCAGACGCTGCTCGACAAGACCTCCGCACTTGGTGAGGGCCTGCAGAACCGCGCCGATGCCCGCTACCTCAACACCCTCGCCGGCTACGTGCTGGGTGCGCTGGCGCTGGCGTCGATCATCCTGATCGGTCTGGTGATGGTGCAGGAGGCACGTCGGCGCCTGAGCGAGACGGCCGAGAAAAACGAGCGCAACCAGGCGGCGATTCTGCGTCTGCTCGATGAAATCGGCGACCTTGCCGACGGTGACCTCACCGTGGCGGCGACCGTGACCGAGGACTTCACCGGCGCCATCGCCGACTCGATCAACTACTCCATCGACCAGTTGCGCGAACTGGTGGAAACCATCAACCAGACCGCGGTACAGGTTTCCGGCGCGGCGCAGGAAACCCAGGCGACCGCCATGCACCTGGCCGAGGCGTCCGAGCATCAGGCGCAGGAAATCGCCGGAGCTTCGGCGGCGATCAACGAGATGGCCGTTTCCATCGACCAGGTATCGGCCAACGCCGCCGAATCGTCCGCGGTGGCGGAGCGCTCGGTGGCGATCGCCAACAAGGGCAACGAGGTGGTGCACAACACCATCACCGGCATGGATAACATCCGCGAACAGATCCAGGATACCTCCAAGCGGATCAAGCGCCTGGGTGAGTCGTCCCAGGAGATCGGTGACATCGTCAGCCTGATCAACGACATTGCCGACCAGACCAACATCCTCGCCCTCAACGCCGCGATCCAGGCATCGATGGCCGGTGACGCGGGCCGCGGCTTCGCGGTGGTGGCGGACGAGGTGCAGCGCCTGGCGGAACGTTCCTCCGCGGCGACCAAACAGATCGAGGCACTGGTCAAGACGATTCAGACCGATACCAACGAGGCCGTGATCTCGATGGAACAGACCACCTCCGAAGTGGTTCGCGGTGCGCGCCTGGCGCAGGATGCCGGTGTGGCGCTGGAGGAGATCGAGAAGGTATCCAAGACCCTCGCGGCGCTGATTCAGAACATTTCCAACGCGGCGCGCCAGCAGGCCTCCTCCGCCGGCCACATCTCCAACACCATGAACGTGATTCAGGAGATCACCTCGCAGACCTCGTCCGGTACCAGCGCCACCGCCAGAAGCATTGGTAACCTTGCCAAGATGGCCAACGAGATGCGCCAGTCGGTTTCCGGTTTCACTCTGCCGGATGCTCAGGATCGAGCCTGATTCGACCGCGGCGGCGGCCGTTGACGGTCGCCGCGTATGATCATGAGCGAGAGGCAGGGCAGCATGCAGTCACGACTGGACTGGGCTTTGGAGCCGTTGGCCGAAATGTCGGCAGCGGAATTCCATGCCTGGCAGGCCCTGCTCGAAGAGCGCTCGGGCATGGTGGTTTCCGAGGGTCGGCGCATCTTCCTGCAGGCCAATCTCACTGCCCGCATGCGCGAGATCGGCGCCACCGACTATGCCAGCTATTACCGCCAGGTCACGGCAGGTCCGCGTGGCGCGGTGGAGTGGTCGCTGCTCATGGATCGCCTGACGGTGCAGGAAACCCGCTTCTTTCGGCATCCCGAGTCGTTTGCGCTGCTCGAAGACTATCTGGCGCAGCGCCTGCGCCGCGAGGGTATCGAGCGGCCCTGGGCGCTATGGAGCGTCGGTTGCGCCAGCGGCGAGGAAACCTACTCGCTGGCCATCAGCACGGCCGAAGTCCTGCGTGATTGCGCCGCAGCCGATCGTTTCGGCGTGACCGGCACCGATATCAGCCTCAGCGCTCTGGACAAGGGGCGCAACGCCATCTACGACGCGCGGCGCCTGGGGCAGGTGGCGGCGCCGTTGCGCGAGCGCTATTTCCTCAACATGCCGCACAACCGTGCGCAGGTCGTGCCTGAGCTGGCCGCTCGGGTCTGCTTCGCCAAGCTAAACGTTCTGGAGCTGGCCAGCGCGCCGCTTGCAGGACTGGACGTCATTTTCTGTCAGAACCTGCTGATCTATTTTCGTCGCTGGCGCCGCCGCGAGATCCTCAACCGTCTGGCCGAGCGACTGGCGCCGGGTGGATTGCTGGTGGTCGGCGTCGGCGAGGTGGTGGGTTGGCAGCATCCGGACCTGGTGCCGGTGGCCGATGATCAGGTTCTGGCCTTTACCCGGAAGAGTTTATGAGCGGAGTCGCTATGGGTGATCGGCACGATTATGTCGCCCTGGAGTGGGTGAAAGGCGAGATCGCCGAGACCCTCAAGCAGGCACGTCAAGCCCTGGAGGCCTACGTCGAGGCTCCGCAGGATTCGACGCGGATGCGTTTCTGCATGACCTACGTGCATCAGGTGCATGGCACCTTGCAGATGGTCGAGTTCTTCGGCGCCGCGCTGCTGGCCGAGGAGATGGAACAGCTTGCACGCGCACTGCTGGAGGAGCGGGTCGCCAATCGGGGCGAGGCGCTCGAGGTGCTGATGCAGGCGATCCTGCAGATGCCGGTCTATCTCGAGCGTATCCAGAGCGCCCGGCGCGATCTGCCGATGGTGGTATTGCCGCTGCTCAACGACCTGCGGGCTGCGCGGGGCGAAAAGCTGCTGTCGGAAACCAGCCTGTTCGCACCCGATCTGTCCGGGCGTACGCCGGTGCTGCCCAGCGAATCCGTTGAACGCCTGCGGACCGAGGAGCTGCCGGCGCTGCTGCGCAAGCTGCGGCAGATGTTGCAGGTGGCCCTGGTCGGGGTGATCCGCAACCAGGATCTGCCGACCAACCTCGGCTACATGGCACGGGTATTCGCGCGCCTGGAGTCGCTGTGCAAGGACGCGCCGCTCGGCGCGCTCTGGCAGATCACCTCGGGCATGATCGAAGGGCTGGCCAGCGGCGCGGTCAGCAACGGGGCCTCGGTGCGCACGCTGTTGCGCCAGGTGGACAAGGAGTTCAAGCGCCTGGTCGAGCAGGGTGCCGACGGACTGAACCAGCCGGCCCCCGACGAGCTGATCAAGAACATGCTGTTCTACGTGGCCAAGGCTCCGGCCGATACGCCGCGCCTGCGTGCCCTGAGAGAGCTCTATCGGCTCGACGATGCGCTGCCCGACATGACGATCGTCGATCAGGAACGCGCACAACTCGCCGGGCCTGATCGTGGCGCCATGCGTTCGGTGGTCGCGGCGCTGTGCGAGGAGCTGGTGCGGGTAAAGGACAGCCTCGACCTGTTCGTGCGCAGTGACCGCCGCGCACTGGACGATCTGGCCAGCCTGCACGCGCCGCTGAAACAGATCGCCGATACCCTCGCGGTGCTGGGCTTCGCCCAGCCGCGCAAGATCATCGTCGACCAGACCGGGCTGATCCAGGCACTGACCTCGGGCATGCGCCAGCCAGACGATGCGACGCTGATGGATATCGCCGGCGCGCTGCTTTACGTCGAGGCCACCCTGGCCGGCATGGTCGGCACCACCGCCGAGGAACAGGACGAGGCGCGCCATCTGCCGACGACCGATGTCGCGCAGATCCACCAGCTGGTGATCAAGGAAGCGCGCACGGCACTCGAGCAGGCCAAGGATGCGATCATCGAATTCATCGCGTCGCAGTGGAATCACGACCATCTGGCCCGCGTTCCGGAGCTGCTGACCCAGGCGCGTGGCGGGCTGGCGATGATCCCGCTGGAACGTGCCGCGGCGCTGCTCGACGCCTGCAACCGCTACATTCAGGAACAGCTGCTGGCACTGCGGGCCGTGCCGGACTGGCAGAGCCTGGATACCCTGGCCGATGCGATCACCAGCGTCGAGTACTACCTGGAGCGGCTCAGCGAGGACTGCAGCAGCCAGGGCGACCTGATTCTCGATGTCGCCCAGGAAAGCCTGCAGCATCTGGGCTATGCGCTCGCGATCAGCGACCCGCTGGTCAGCGAGGAACCGCCGGCGGAACCCGAGCCGTATGGCGATCCGCTGGACGAGATCGAGTTCCTGCTACCCGAAGCCGAGTTCGAGCCGGTCAGGGCGCCGCTGCACCAGCAGGAGCGGCACGAGGACCAGACTCCCGGCGACACAACGCTCGAAATGGATGAACTGCCGGCGGCGCTTTTGCCAGCGGATGACGACAGCGTTGCGCTGGAAGGCCTGCCGTCCGCAGTCGAACTCGACGAGCCGGCGCCGGAGCTGCCGGCGCTGGAGTTCGAACTGCTGGATGATGACGCCCCGGCCGCAGGCTGGAGCGAGGTCGAGATCGCCGATCTCGGGCTGCCGGAAATCAGTCTGCCGCCCATGCACGAGAGCATCGAAACGCCGCAAGCGGCGCCGGCTCTGGAGCAGATCATGGCCGCCCCGGTGCTGGCGATCAATCCGCCGGCGCAGGACGTGCCGCCGAGCCTGCTCCCGCCGCCGGCCGACGAGGAACCGGTCGACGACGAACTGGCCGAGGTCTTCATCGAGGAGGCAACGGAGGTTCTGGAGACGATCCGCGAGCAGCTTCCGGCGTGGCTGGCCGAGCCCGACGACAAGGCCGTGCTCGGTGAAGTGCGTCGCGCCTTCCATACGCTCAAGGGCAGCGGGCGCATGGTGCGCGCACTGATCGTCGGCGAACTGGCCTGGTCCATCGAGAACCTGCTCAATCGCGTGCTGGATCGCAGCATCGAGACGAACGAGGCGGTCAAGCAGGCGGTCGTCGACGTGGTGGCCTTGTTGCCGACGCTGGTCGAAGAGTTTGCCGCCCGGACCCAGCGTCAGCGCAGCGATGTCGACCAGCTGGCCGCCCGCGCACATGCCCTGGCCAAGGGCGAGTCGTTACCGAACCTGGCGCCCGCCACTGCTGCGGAGCAGCCCGAGGCGGGCGCAGACGAGCGCGACGACCCGGTCGCGGACGGACTGGATCCGCAGCTGCTGGAGATCTTCCGCAACGAGGCCGAGGCTCACCTGACCACGCTGGTCGACTATCTCGCCGACTGTGCCCAACGCCTGCCGCAACCGGTGACCGATGCGCTGCAGCGTGCGCTGCATACCCTCAAGGGCAGCGCACACATGGCGGGTATCCTGCCGATGGCGGAAATCGCCACGCCGCTGGAGAAGCTGGTCAAGGAGTTCAAGAACAACCTGATCCAGATCGAACTCGCCGAAGCCCAGCTGCTGCACGATGCCGAGCAACTGCTGCGTCAGGGCCTGGACAATCTGCAGGAGCGGCCGCTCGCGCCGATCGACGGTGCGCCGGAGTTTCTTGCACGGGTGCAGGCGCTGCACCAGGCGCGCCTTGCCGAGGCCGGCGTGCGGCGCGAGAGCGCCAAGGGCGAGGCCCGTGATCCGAGTCTGATCGCGGCGTTCCTGTCCGAGGGGATGAACATCCTGCTCGACGCCGAGGATCTGCTGCAGCGCTGGCGCGAGCATCCGACCGAACGTCAGGAGCTTTCCGCGCTGTTGCAGGAATTGACCAGCCTCGGCCACAGCGCGCAGATGGCCGACCTGCCGCAGGTCGATGCGCTCTGCCAGGCGCTGCTCGAGCTGTACAGCGTGGTGGAAGACGGACGCCTGGCGGTCGACGCGCGCTTCTTCGATGCCGCCGAGGAGGGGCACGAGGCGCTGGTCGGCATGATGGATCAGGTCGCCGCGGCGCTGCAGGTGAGTGCCCAGCCGGCACTGGTCGAGCGCCTCCAGGCGCTGGCCGCGCAAGCGACCGAGGCGGTCAGCACGCCCGAGCAGGTGCCGGCCGCGCAGCCGCTGCTGGCCGCCGAAGCCCCGACGCCCGCGAATGCACGCGACGAGAGTACTGCCGCCGAAGACGGTTTCGACCAGGACATGGTGGACATCTTCCTCGACGAGGCCGTTGACCTGCTCGACAGCGCCGGTGAGGCGCTGGAGCGCTGGCTGGGCGAGCCGGCCAACCAGCGGGCGCTGTCGGCGCTGCTGCGAGACCTGCATACGCTCAAGGGCGGCGCGCGGATGGCGGGTGTGCGCCCGGTCGGCGATCTGGCGCATGAGCTGGAATCGCTCTACGAAGGACTCTCCGACGGACGCTACGGGTACGCGCCGGAGCTGGCCGCATTGCTGCAACGCAGTCACGATCAACTGGCGCAGCAGCTCGAGCAGTTGCAGGCGGGTCTGCCCATGAGCGCCGCCGACGAGCTGGTCAGTTCG
The DNA here is from genome assembly GCA_000263395.1 of Stutzerimonas stutzeri TS44. Lineage (GTDB taxonomy): Bacteria > Pseudomonadota > Gammaproteobacteria > Pseudomonadales > Pseudomonadaceae > Stutzerimonas > Stutzerimonas stutzeri_C. The sequence goes on along the minus strand of AJXE01000001.1, from coordinate 218,140 downwards.
ATCCGCGCCTATCGACAGGGCGACCGGCCTGGCGTCGCCGCCGACGCACTGGTCGGCGTGCCGGTGGTGCCGCAGGAGGATGCCGCCGAGCCGCTGCCCGATGCCGCCGCTGCGAGCGGGCAGCCGAGCACAGACGATCAGCGTGAAGAGCCGCACATCGACATCGAGGCCAGCGATAGCGCGGTGTCGAATATCCCCGAAGCCGAAGCCGAAGCCGAAGCCGAAGCCGAAGCCGAAGCCGAAGCCGAAGCCGAAGCCGAAGCCGAAGCCGGCATTGATGGCGCAGACGGCGTAGAGGCGTCCGCGGGGGGAATGGGCGAGATGCCGCCTGCGGTGGTGGGCGATTCGCACGACGAACCCGATCCGGAACTGGTCGAGATCTTCCTGGAGGAAGGCTTCGACATCATGGAAAGCGTTACCGCCGGCTTGCAGCGCTGGATGGACGACGTCGACAACAGCTTCGAACTCGAGGCACTGCAGCGCGACCTGCACACCCTCAAGGGCGGTGCGCGGATGGCCGACAGCCGCGCGATCGGCGATCTCGCCCATGAACTCGAATACCTCTATGAAGGCTTGTGCGCGGGCAAGTACCGGGCAACCGAGCAACTGTTCGGGCTGTTGCAGGCCTGTCATGACCGCCTGGCCGAGATGCTCGACGCGCTGCGCGCCAGGCGTTCGCAGCCCGATGGCGCGGCGCTGATCGAGGCGATTCGCGGCTTTCGCAGCAATCCGCAGCAGCAACTGAATGCGCCCAGCAGCATCACCCTGAAGGCCGCACCAGAGGCGACGACGCCGGAGTCCGAGGCATCGGAGATTCTCGACATCTTCGTCGAGGAGGCCGATGACCTGCTCGAGGAAATGGAAGCGGCGCTTGGCCGCTGGGACGCGCAGCGCGCCGACGCCGCTCCTCTGGCGGACATGCTGCGCGTGCTGCATACGCTCAAGGGCGGCGCACGGCTGGCCGGGCAGGCGCGCCTGGGCAACATGGCGCATGACCTCGAGCAGCATCTGGGCGAGGCCCGGCAACTGGGTGCGCCGTGGCCGGAGAGCCTGTTCCTCGATGTGCAGCAGGGTTACGACGGCCTGCACAAGGAAGTCGAGCGACTCAGGGCGCTGCTCGCCGCGGATATGCCACCAGGCCCGGCGGCGCAGGAGATCGTGGAGGCCGCGGCGGACGCCGTGACCCCGTTGCCTCTGGCGCAACCCATCGTCGCCGCCAGCGCGCGTCCTGTGAGCAATGCCGCACCGGCGAAAGTCCTGCCGTTCGTCCTGCGCGCCCGGGAGGCCGCGCAGGATGCCGCGGCGCGGCGCGCTCCGCAGGAACTGGTCAAGGTGCCTGCGGAACTGCTCGAGGGGCTGGTCAACCTGGCGGGCGAGACCTCGATCTTTCGTGGTCGAGTCGAGCAGCAGGTCAGTGACGTCAGTTTCACCCTGAGCGAGATGGAAGCCACCATCGAGCGGGTGCGTGACCAGTTGCGTCGCCTGGACACCGAAACCCAGGCACAGATACTCAGCCGCTACCAGGCCGAGGCCGAGCGTGCCGGCTACGACGATTTCGACCCGCTGGAGATGGACCGCCACTCGCAACTGCAGCAACTGTCGCGCGCGCTGTTCGAATCGGCGTCCGACCTGTTGGATCTGAAGGAAACCCTGGCCGCGCGTAACCGCGATGCCGAGACGCTGCTGCTGCAGCAGGCACGGGTCAACACCGAGTTGCAGGAAGGTCTCATGCGCACCCGCATGGTGCCGTTCGAGCGGTTGGTGCCGCGGCTGCGGCGCATCGTTCGGCAGGTCGCCGGCGAGCTGGGCAAGCAGGTGGAGTTCCTCGTTGGCAACGCCACCGGCGAGATGGACCGCAGTGTCCTCGAGCGGATCGTCGCGCCGCTGGAGCACATGCTGCGCAACGCCGTCGACCACGGCATCGAATCGCAGCAGGCACGACGCGCGGTAGGCAAGCCCGAGCAGGGCACCATTCGCCTCGACCTGGCGCGCGAAGGCGGCGACATCGTGCTGACGCTGAGCGATGACGGCGCGGGCATCAACCTGGCGGCCGTGCGCCGCAAGGCCATCGAGCGCGGCCTGCTGGCGGCGCAGAACGATCTCACCGACCACGAGGTCCTGCAGTTCATCCTCGAGGCGGGCTTCTCCACCGCCGAGCGGGTGACGCAAATTTCCGGTCGCGGCGTCGGCATGGACGTGGTGCACTCGGAAGTGAAGCAGCTCGGCGGCTCGATGAGCATCGAGTCGACGCAGGGTCAGGGCACGCGCTTCCTGATTCGCCTGCCGTTTACCGTGTCGGTCAACCGGGCGCTGATGGTCTATTCCGGCGAGGACCTCTATGCGATTCCGCTGAACACCATTGAAGGCATCGTGCGGGTGTCGCCTTATGAGCTGGAGGCCTACTACCAGCCGGATGCACCGCGTTTCGAGTACGCCGGGCAGACCTATGAGCTGCGCTATCTCGGCGAGTTGCTGAACAACGGGCAGCGGCCCAAGCTGGTCGGCCAGAGCCTGCCGCTGCCGGTGATCCTGGTGCGCTCGAAGGAGCACAGCGTCGCGGTGCAGGTGGACAGCCTGGCCGGCTCACGCGAGATCGTGGTGAAAAGCCTGGGGCCGCAGTTCGCCGGCGTGCACGGGATTTCCGGCGCGACCATCCTCGGTGATGGTCGGGTGGTGGTGATTCTCGACCTGCTGGCGACCATTCGTGTCCTCCATGCCCACCTGCTGACACAGCAGCGGCCACAGCAGCTGTTGCAGTCGCCGGAGGCGGCGGAAGTCGAAGCCGATCGCCCGCTGCTGGTCATGGTGGTCGACGACTCGGTCACCGTGCGCAAGGTCACCAGCCGTCTGCTGGAGCGCAACGGCATGAACGTGCTGACCGCCAAGGACGGTGTCGATGCCATCACCCAACTGCAGGAGCGGCGCCCGGACATCATGCTGCTGGACATCGAGATGCCGCGCATGGACGGCTTCGAAGTGGCCACGCTGGTGCGCCACGACGAGCGCCTCAAGGACCTGCCGATCATCATGATTACCTCGCGTACCGGCGAGAAGCACCGTGATCGCGCCCTGGCGATCGGCGTCAACGAGTACCTGGGCAAGCCATACCAGGAATCGGTGCTGCTGGAACACATCCAGCGGCTGGTGCATGCCGATGTCTGAAGCCGCCGCCCGCATCGCGGTCCTGGCCGATACCTCGCTGCAGCGCCACGTACTGCAGCAGGCGCTGGGCGCCAGTGGCTATCGGGTGGTGCTCAACAACGATCCGGCGCGGATGGAGCTGGCCGATCTGGACCATACCGAGGCCGATCTCTGGCTGGTGGACCTGGCGCAGACCGAGGATTCGCCGCTGGTCGATGCGCTGCTCGAACGCGACAGCACGCTGGTGCTGTTCGGCGAAGGGCATGCGCCGGAGCGCAGCTCGGAGAACTATCCGCGCTGGGAGCGCCGGCTGTTCGGCAAGCTCAAGCGGCTGGTCGGCGATCCGGCGGTGGCGGTTGGCCCGCGCCTGGGGGCGCTCGATGGCGACACCGCGCGCAGTGCACAACTGACCCTGCCCGGGGCGTTGGCCGAGCATCCGCCGACTGCCGGCGAGGTAGCGCCGCAGGTGTGGCTGCTGGCGGCCTCGCTGGGCGGGCCAGAGGCGGTCAAGGCGTTCCTCGATGCGCTACCGGAAGGACTGCCGGTCGGGTTCATCTATGCCCAGCATATCGAGGCGAGCTTCGAGGCGGCGCTGTCCCAGGCGGTTGGCCGGCACAGCGGCTGGGTGGTCCGGCAGAGCCGGGTCGGCGAGCACATTCGTTGCGGGGAAGTGGTCATCGCGCCGATCGCGCAGGAGCTGGGCTTCGATTCCGATGGCCTGCTGCGCAGCAGCGGCCGCAGCTGGCCGGAGCCGTACAGCCCGTCGATCGATCAGATGATGCTCAATCTCGCCCAGCACTACGGCGAGCGCTGCGGCGCCATTGTCTTCAGCGGCATGGGCAGCGACGGCAGCGCCGCGGCGGCCTATCTGCTGCGCCAGGGCGGGCGGATCTGGACCCAGCGCGCCGACACCTGCGCCTGTTCGAGCATGCCGGACAATCTGCGCGAGGGCGGCTACAGCTCGTTCACTGGCGACCCGCGCGAACTCGCCCAAGCCCTGGTCAACCATCTTGCGGAGCAGGCTCGCCTGGCCGCCACGTCCATCGAAAGGGATCTGTCATGAGTCAAGCGATCGTCTCCCAGGAAAGTCCCGTCAGCCTCACTGGCCTGCTGGTGCCGCTTGCTGATCGCACCCTGCTGGTGCCGAACGTCGCGGTGGCCGAGCTGATTTCCTATCGCACGCCGCAGGTGGCGCCGGGCGCGCCGGCCTGGTTCCTCGGTCAGGTGCAGTGGCGCGACCTGAATCTGCCGCTGCTGTCGTTCGAGGCAGCTTCCGATGGGGCGGCGCAGGTCGGCACCGACGCCCGGATCGCGGTACTCAATGCCGTCGGCGGCCGGGAGCATGTGCGTTTCATCGCGCTGCTGGTGCAGGGTATTCCGCGCTCGATCAAGGTCGATGCGGATCTGGCGCGCGCCGAGGTAACGCTGGCGCCGCTGGAGCTGGAGGCGGTGGAGCTGGGCGATGTGCAGGCGCGTATTCCCGATCTGGTCAGACTCGAGCAGCGACTGGCGGATGCCGGGTTGATCTGACGCGCTGTGCAGCCGGTGCCGTCGGCACCGCTCAGAAGTCGCCCCAGAGTTGCTGGGCCACGCTCAGCGCCACCACTGGCGCGGTCTCGGTGCGCAGCACGCGGGGGCCGAGCCGTGCGGCCTGGAAACCGGCCTGCTGCGCCTGTTCGACTTCGCGCTCGCTGAGCCCGCCTTCCGGGCCGATGAGAAATGCCAGCGTACGCGGTTGCGCATGGCTGGTCAGCGGCGCGGCCACCGGATGCAGGACCAGCTTCAGCTCGGCTTCCACCTGCAGCCAGTCGTCGAGCAACTGCGGCGGATGAATCATCGGCACTACCGAACGCCCGCACTGCTCGCAGGCGCTGATGGCGATCTGGCGCCAGTGGGCCAGGCGCTTGTCGGCGCGCTCGTCATTCAGGCGGACTTCGCAGCGCTCGCTGATGAGCGGGGTGATCTGCGCCACGCCGAGTTCGGTGGCCTTCTGGATCGCCCAGTCCATGCGCTCGCCGCGCGACAGGCCCTGGCCGAGGTGTATCTGCAGCGGCGATTCGGGCTGGCCGTCGAATTGTTGGCGCAGTTCGACGCGGGCCTGCTTCTTGCCGACCTCGACCAGCTCGCCGAGGTATTCCTGGCCGCTACCGTCGAACAGTTGCACCGCGCTGCCGCTGCTCAGGCGCAGCACGCGGCCGATGTAGTGCGCGGCGGTTTCGGGCAGCGCGTGCGAGCCGAGTGCGAGCGGGGCGTCGATGAAGAAGCGAGATAGGCGCATGGGACGGGTAGTCGCGTCAGGTCGGGAGCGGCAAGTTTAAAGCATCGCTGGTCTGGCTCGCAGTGCTTGTCTTGGGGCTTGCCGCTTGAAGCTGGTCGCTGCTTTCAACCCGGATCGTGGAAGTTGCTCGGTGCGCCGCGTTGCAGCGCTACGCTGACCGCCGCGCGGGTGGCGATATCGATGCCTTCGCTGGCGACCTCGGCGAGGAAGTCGATCTGTTCCGGCGTGATGGTGTAGGGCGGCAGGAAGTACACCACGCTGCCCAGCGGCCGCAGCAGCGCGCCGCGCTTCAGCGCGTGCTGGTATACCTGCAGGCCGCGGCGCTCTTGCCATGGGTAGGCGCTCTTGCTGGCCTTGTCTTGCACCATTTCGATGGCCAGCGCCATGCCGGTCTGACGTACCTCGGCAACGTGCGGATGATCGGCGAGGTGTGCCGTGGCGCTGGCCATGCGCGCGGCCAGCGCCTTGTTCGCCTCGATGACGTTGTCCTCGGCAAAGATGTCCAGCGTCGCCAGGGCCGCGGCGCAGGCCAGCGGGTTGCCGGTGTAGGTGTGCGAGTGGAGGAAGGCGCGCAGAGTCGAGTAGTCGTCGTAGAAGGCCTGGTAGAGCCGGTCGGTGGTGAGCACCGCGGCCATCGGCAGGTAGCCGCCAGTGAGCGCCTTGGACAGGCAGAGGAAGTCCGGGCTGACGCCGGCCTGCTCGCACGCGAACATCGTGCCGGTGCGGCCGAAGCCGACGGCGATCTCGTCGTGGATCAGGTGTACCTCGTAGCGGTCGCAGGCCTCGCGCAGCAGCTTGAGGTAGATCGGGTGGTACATGCGCATGCCGCCGGCGCCCTGGATCAGCGGCTCGACGATCACCGCGGCGACCTCCTCGTGGTGCTCGGCGAGGGTCTGCTCCATGTGCGCGAACATGTGGCGCGAGTGTTCTTCCCAGCTCATGCCTTCCGGCCGCAGGTAGCAGTCCGGGCTAGGCACCTTGAGTGTGTCGAGCAGCAGCGGTTTGTAGGTGTCGGTGAACAGCGCGACATCGCCCACCGACATCGCCGCGACCGTTTCGCCATGGTAGCTGTTGGTCAGGGTGACGAAGCGCTGCTTGCGTGGCCGCCCACTGTTGCGCCAGTAGTGAAAGCTCATCTTCAGCGCGACTTCGATGCCGGTGGAGCCGTTGTCGGTGTAGAACACCCGCTCCAGGCCTGGCGGGGTGAGCGCCACCAGACGCTCGGACAGCTCTACTACCGGCTGGTGGCTGAAGCCGGCGAGCATCACGTGCTCCAGCTGGTCGAGCTGGTCCTTGATGCGCTGGTTGATGCGCGGATTGGCATGGCCGAACACATTGACCCACCAGGAACTGACCGCATCGAGGTAGCGCTTGCCGTCGAAATCCTCCAGCCAGACACCCTCGCCGCGACGGATCGGAATCAGCGGCAGCTGCTCGTGGTCCTTCATTTGCGTACATGGATGCCAGAGCACGGCCAGGTCGCGGCGCATCCAACTATCGTTCAGGCTCATGGGGTCCTCCTCTGATCTGCGCGCAGCCTAACAGATGGCTGCCTCAGGCAAGCCGATGCGGCTGTTCGGGTTATCGAATATCTGAATTGTTTAGAGCGAATTTATGCGCGCTTTTCCGATAGGTAAGCCGGTAGGCTTGTTCCACTTTCAACTGGGAGCTTGACGATGCAGTGGCGCAACACTTCCCGCAATTACGGTCTGACCAGCATCCTGCTGCACTGGATCGGCGCGCTGGCGGTCTTCGGTCTGTTCGGTCTGGGCCTGTGGATGGTCGGGCTGAACTACTACAGCAGCTGGTACCGCACCGCCCCGAACATCCACAAGAGCATCGGCATCTTGCTGTTCTTGCTGATGCTGGTGCGTTTGCTGTGGCGCTTTCTCAGCGCCGGTCCGGCGCCCCTGGCTTCGCACGGCGCGGCGATCCGGCTGATGACCCGTCTGGGCCATGGGCTGCTCTACCTGGGCATCTTCGCGGTCATGCTGTCTGGCTATCTGATTTCCACCGCCGACGGCCGGCCGATCAGCGTCTTCGGCTGGTTCGAGGTGCCGGCGCTGCTGACCTCGATACCCAACCAGGAGGACGTTGCCGGCCTGGTCCACGAATACCTCGCCTGGGGGCTGGTCATTCTGGCCGGCCTGCATGGCCTGGCCGCCCTTAAACACCACTTCATCGACCGCGACCCGACCCTGCTGCGCATGTTCGGCCGTGCCGATGCCTGACTCGACTCACCAAGGAGACACATGATGCTGAAGAAAACGCTCACCGCACTTGCCCTGGGTTCCGCGCTGCTCGCCGGCCAGGCTATGGCCGCCGACTATGTCATCGACAAGCAAGGCCAGCATGCCTTCGTCAACTTCAAGATCAGCCATCTGGGCTACAGCTGGCTGTGGGGCACCTTCAAGGACTTCGACGGCACGTTCAGTTTCGATGCTGCCAAGCCGGAAGCGAGCAAGGTCAGCGTCACGCTGAAGACCGCCAGCCTCGACAGCAACCACGCCGAGCGCGACAAGCACCTGCGTGGCGAGGACTTCCTCAACGTGGCCAAGCACCCGACGGCGACTTTCGAGTCCACCTCGGTCAAGTCGACCGGCGAAGGCGCTGCCGATATCACCGGCAACCTCACCCTCAACGGCGTGACCAAGCCGGTGGTGATCGCCGCCAAGTTCCTCGGCGAAGGCGACGATCCCTGGGGTGGCTACCGCGCCGGCTTCGAGGGCAGCACGACGCTCAAGCTGAAAGATTTCGACATCAAGATGGATCTCGGCCCGGCTTCGCAGACTGTTGATCTGATCATTTCGGTCGAGGGCGTGCGTCAGTAATACGCTCGTGAGATCGACCAGAACGCCGGCTCATTGCCGGCGTTCTGCGTTGTGGCGACTCATTCGGCGTATGGCGGCTGGGCGATCGGAGCGTAACGAATCGAAATGCTTGCGATGGTCTGCACCTACTCGTACGGCCGGTTTTGCGCCACCCTGTAGCGTTGTCCGGCAGGCGGTTTTTTGTGTTTACAAACATCTTTGAACGTAAGTATATTCCGGACCCTGCCATTCGAGTCTGCCGGGCGCCCGCTGCCTTGGCCTGTCCGTCCTCAAGAGGTTCTTTCCATGTCACGTAAGTCAGCCAATGCCGCCGCCCTGGTTTCACTCGTTGCCGCGGCATTACTGCTGGGCGGCTGCCAGGAGGAATCGGCGGCGCCGGCGGCGAAACCGACGCCCAAGGTCGGCTTCGTCACGCTGCAGGCCGAGCCGTTCGCACTGACCACCGAGCTGCCGGGACGTGCTCGCGCGCATCGGGTCGCCGAGGTGCGTCCGCAGGTCAACGGCATCATCCAGAAGCGGCTGTTCACCGAAGGCAGCGAAGTGAAGGCCGGGCAGCAGCTCTACCAGATCGATGCGTCGGTGTACGAGGCCACGCTGAAGAGCGCGCAGGCCAGCCTGGCGTCGGCCAAGTCGCTGTCCGACCGCTACGGGCTGCTGGTCGAGGAACAGGCGGTGAGCAAGCAATCCTATGACGAGGCGCGCGCGGCGAGCCTGCAGGCCGAGGCGAATCTCGAGCAGGCGCGCATCAACCTGCGCTACACCAAGGTGCTGGCGCCAATCTCCGGGCGTATCGGCCGCTCGGCGGTAACCGAGGGCGCGCTGGTCAGCAATGGCCAGGCGCAGGAACTAGCGACCATCCAGCAGCTCGATCCGATCTATGTCGATGTCACCCAGCCGGCGCGCGATCTGCTCGCCCTGCGGCGCGACCTGGCCGAAGGCCGTCTGCAGAAGGCCGGCGATGATGCGGCCAAGGTGACGCTGACGCTGGAGGACGGCACCCGCTATGCGCACGAGGGCAAGCTGGAGTTCTCCGAGGTGTCGGTCGACTCCACCACCGGGTCGGTGACCTTGCGTGCGGTCTTCCCCAACCCGGATCGCATCCTGCTGCCGGGTATGTTCGTGCATGCGCAACTGGTCGCCGGGCTCAAGAGCGAAGCGATTCTGGCGCCGCAGCAGGGCGTGACGCGCAACCCCAAGGGCGAGGCCACTGCCCTGGTGATCACCGCCGAGAACAAGGTCGAGCTGCGCCAGGTCAAGACCGATCGCGCCGTCGGCAACCGCTGGCTGATCGCCGAAGGCCTCGCCGCCGGTGATCGCCTGATCACCGAGGGGCTGCAGTTCATCCGCCCGGGTGACGAGGTCGACCCCGCGCCCGCCAGCAATGTCACGGCTGCCCAGCCACAAGCCAACTGAGGCTGAGCCCGAGGATCAATCACGATGTCCAAGTTCTTCATTGATCGCCCGATCTTCGCCTGGGTGGTCGCGCTGGTGATCATGCTCGCCGGCGGGCTGGCCATTCTCGGCCTGCCGGTCAACCAGTATCCCAGCATCGCGCCGCCCGCCGTCGGCATCTCGGTGACCTACCCGGGCGCTTCCGCACAGACCGTGCAGGACACCGTGGTGCAGGTCATCGAGCAGCAGATGAACGGGATCGACGGCCTGCGCTACATCTCCTCGGCGAGCAACTCCGACGGCAGCATGGAGATCACGGTGACCTTCAACCAGGGCACCGATCCGGATATCGCCCAAGTGCAGGTGCAGAACAAGCTGCAGCTGGCGACTCCGCTGCTGCCGCAGGAAGTGCAGCAACAGGGCATCCGCGTGACCAAGTCGGTGCGCAACTTCCTCATGGTGGTCGGCGTCGTCTCGGCAGACGGCAGCATGACGCAGAGCGACCTGGCCGACTACATCGTCTCCAACATCCAGGACCCGCTGTCGCGCACCAGCGGCGTCGGCGACTTCCAGGTGTTCGGCTCGCAGTACGCCATGCGCATCTGGCTCGATCCGGCGCGGCTGAACAATTTCCAGCTCACGCCCACCGACGTGGCCAGCGCCATCCGCGTGCAGAACGTGCAGGTCTCCGCCGGCCAGTTCGGCGGCCTGCCGGCCGTGCCGGGACAGCAGCTGAGCGCCACCATCATCGGCAAGACGCGCCTGCAGACGCCCGAGCAGTTCCGCGAGATCCTGCTCAAGGTCAACGGCGACGGCTCGCAGGTGCGCCTCAAGGACGTCGCCCGCGTCGAGCTGGCCGCCGAGCGCGCGGCGATCACCGCGCAGTACAACGGCAAGCCGGCCGCCGGTATCGGTATCAAGCTGGCCACCGGCGCCAACGCATTGGACACCGCCAAGGCGATCCGCCAGACCATCGACGAACTGCAGCCGTTCTTCCCGGCGGGGATGGAGGTCGTCTACCCGTACGACACCGCGCCGGTGGTCTCGGCGTCGATCACCAACGTGGTGCACACGCTGTTCGAGGCCATCGCCCTGGTGTTCCTGGTGATGTACCTGTTCCTGCAGAACTTCCGCGCCACGCTGATCCCGACGCTGGCGGTGCCGGTGGTGTTGCTCGGCACCTTCGGCCTGCTGGCGGTATTCGGTTTCAGCGTCAATACCCTGACCATGTTCGCGATGGTGCTGGCCATCGGCCTGCTGGTGGACGACGCCATCGTGGTGGTGGAGAACGTCGAGCGGGTGATGGCCGAGGAAGGGCTGTCGCCACTGGAGGCGACGCGCAAGTCGATGGGGCAGATCCAGGGCGCGCTGATCGGCATCGGCCTGGTGCTGTCGGCGGTGTTCCTGCCGATGGCCTTCTTCGGCGGCTCCACCGGGGTGATCTACCGGCAGTTCTCGATCACCATCGCCTCGGCGATGACGCTGTCGGTGCTGGTGGCGCTGATCTTCACCCCGGCGCTGTGCGCGACCCTGCTCAAGCCCATCGAGAAGGGCCATCATCACGAGAAGCGCGGCTTCTTCGGCTGGTTCAACCGCACCTTCGAGCGCGGCGTGCGCGGTTACGAGAGGGGCGTGGTCGCGGTGCTGCGGCGCAAGCTGCCGTTCATCATCGTCTACCTGGCCATCGTCGCCGCGCTGGCGGTGCTGTTCAGCCGTCTGCCCAGCGCGTTCCTGCCGGACGAGGACCAGGGCGTGCTGTTCATCCAGGTGCAGACGCCGGTGGGCTCGACCGCCGAGCGTACCCAGCAGACCGTGGATGCGGTGCGCGAATACCTGCTCAACGAAGAGGGCGATACGGTCGGCTCGGTGTTCACCGTCACCGGCTTCAACTTCGCCGGCCGCGGGCAGAACTCGGCGATCGCCTTCGTCAACCTCAAGCCGTGGGACGCGCGTCCGGATGCTGAGGACGGCGTGTTCGCCCTCGCCCGTCGTGCCCAGCAGCGCTTCGCCAGCTTCCGCGACGCGATGGTGTTCGCCTTCGCGCCGCCGGCGGTGATGGAGCTGGGTAACGCCACCGGCTTCAACTTCTACCTGCAGGACCGTGCCGGCCTCGGCCATGAGGCGCTGATGGATGCGCGCAACCAGTTCCTCGGGCTGGCGGCGCAGAGCTCGGTGCTGCAGGCGGTGCGGCCGAACGGGCTGAACGACGAGCCGCAGTACCAGTTGCTGATCGATGATGAGAAGGCGCGTACGCTCGGGGTTTCCCTGGACGCGATCAACAGCGCGCTGTCGATCAGCTGGGGCTCGGGCTACGTCAACGACTTCATCGATCGCGGTCGGGTGAAGAAGGTCTACCTGCAGGGTGACGCGCCGGCGCGCATGGGCCCGGAGGACCTGGACAAGTGGTTCGTGCGCAACGATACCGGCGAGATGGTGCCGTTCAGTGCCTTCGGCAGCGGCGAGTGGATCTACGGCTCGCCCAAGCTGTCGCGCTACAACGGCGTTTCGGCGATAGAAATCCTCGGCGAGGCGGCGCCCGGCTACAGCACCGGCGACGCGATGGCCGAGGTCGAGCGGCTGGCGCAGCAGCTGCCGGCGGGGGTCGGGGTGTCCTGGACCGGCCTGTCCTTCGAGGAACGCCTGTCGGGCGGGCAGGCGCCGGCGCTCTACGCGCTCTCGCTGCTGGTGGTGTTCCTCTGCCTGGCGGCGCTGTATGAAAGCTGGTCGATTCCGTTCGCGGTGATGCTGGTGGTGCCGCTCGGCGTGATCGGCGCGCTGCTGGCGACGATGGGGCGTGGGCTGAGCAACGACGTGTTCTTCCAGGTCGGCCTGCTGACCACGATCGGCCTGACCGCGAAGAACGCGATCCTGATCGTCGAGTTCGCCAAGGACCTGCATGCCGACGGCAAGAGCCTGTTCGACGCCGCCGTCGAGGCCTGCCGCATGCGCCTGCGCCCGATCATCATGACCTCGCTGGCGTTCACCCTCGGCGTGGTGCCGCTGGCGCTGGCCGCCGGTGCCGGGGCGGGCAGCTCGCATGCCATCGGCACCGGCGTGATCGGCGGGATGATCACCGCCACCGTGCTGGTGATCTTCTGGGTGCCGCTATTTTTCGTGCTGGTGACCTCGCTCGCCGGCCGCCGCAAGGCGCCAGCCGCGAACAGGGAGGGAGAGGTGCAATGAACCGGTCGTTGTTGAGCATCGCACTGCTTGCCGCATTGAGCGGCTGTTCGCTGATTCCCGACTACCAGCGCCCGCAGGCCCCGGTGGCGGCCAACTGGCCGCAGGGCGAGGCCTACCCGGCCGGCGGCGAGCAGGCAGCCGCGGTGCCGGGCTGGCGCGAATTCTTCCGCGATCCGGCGCTGCAGCAACTGATCGAGGTGGCGCTGGACAACAACCGCGATCTGCGCGTGGCCGCGCTGAACGTCGAGGCCTATCGCGCGCTCTATCGCGTCCAGCGCGCCGACCTGCTGCCGGCCATCACGGCCGATGGCGGCGGCATGCGCACCCGCACCCCGGGCGATCTGAGCATGAGCGGCGAGCCGACGATCAGCAGCCAGTACAGCGCCACCTTCGGCGTGTCCTGGGAGCTGGATCTGTTCGGCCGGCTGCGCAGCCTGCGCGATCAGGCGCTGGAGGAATACTTCGCCAGCGAGGCCGCCCAGCGCAGCGCGCAGATCAGCCTGATCGCCAGCGTCGCCAACGCCTGGCTGACCCTGCAGGCCGACCAGGCGCTGCTGCAGGTCACGCGGGACACGCTCAAGACCTATGAAGAAAGCTACGGGCTGACCCAGCGCAGCTTCGATGTTGGCGTCGCTTCGGCGCTCGAACTGCGCCAGGCGCGCAGTGCGGTGGAAAGCGCGCGGGTGAGCATCGAGCAGTACAGCCGCCAGGTGGCGCAGGACCGTAACGCGCTGACACTGCTGCTCGGCCAGGGCATGCCGGCGAATCTGCAGGTGCCCGGGGAGCTGGCGCGCGAACAGCTGGCCGAGTTGCCGGTCGGGCTGCCGTCGGCGCTGTTGCAGCAGCGTCCGGACATCCTCCAGGCCGAGCACCAGCTCAAGGCGCAGAACGCCAGCATAGGTGCGGCGCGCGCGGCCTTCTTCCCGCGCATCAGCCTGACCGGCGCGGCCGGTACGGCCAGCCGCGAACTGTCCGGGCTGTTCGACGGCGGTTCCGGTTACTGGACCTTCGCGCCGAGCATCAGCGTGCCGATCTTCAACGCCGGCCAACTGCGCGCCAATCTGGACTACGCCACGATCAGCCGCAATATCCAGGTCGCCGAGTACGAGAAGGCGATCCAGACTGCCTTCCGCGAAGTGGCTGACGGTCTCGCGGCACAGGCTACCTACACCCGTCAGGTGCAGGCGCAGCGCGACCTGCTGCAGACCAGCGAGGACTACTACCGCCTCGCCGAACGGCGCTACCGCACCGGTGTGGACAGCTACCTGACCCTGCTCGATGCACAGCGCCAGCTGTTCAGCGCCCAGCAGCAGCTGATCGGCGATCGCCTGGCGCAGCTGGTCAGCGAGGTCAATCTGTTCAAGGCGCTCGGTGGCGGCTGGCAGGCGGCGGGTGCGCCTTCTCCCGAGGAGGGCTGAACGCACCGCCAGGCGTACGCTGGATACGAAAACGCCGCCCGAAGGGGCGGCGTTTTCGTTGGTGCGCTGACTCAGCGATTGCGCGTCAGCAGCGCCGGCTTCTCGCCGCGCGGGCGGCTCGGCAGCTGCTCGAGCTGCTCCAGGCTCGGCAGGCGGTCGGCCTTGGACTCCTTGTGGATGATCACCGGCTGCTTTTCGCGCGGCTTGGCGACGTCCTGACGCGACACCGCCGGCTCTTCGCTGCGGCGGCCTTCGCTCTTGCGCCGTGGCTGGCCATTGCGGGCCTGCCCGCCTTGACCCTGAGCCTGGCCCGAACGCTTGCCGCGGCCCTGGGCGCCGCCGCCACCGGCTGTGCGTGGCTGCGCGCTGCCCGGCTGGGCCGGCGCGCCGGGGCGGCGCCCGCGGCCCTGCTTGTTCTGGTACGGGCTGACGTAATCGACGCGGTTGCCGAAGTTGTCCACCTCGTCATCGAGGAATTCTTCCGGGTCGCGATCGGCCGGCAGGCGCGGTGGGCGGCTGACCGGTTGCGCGGCCTCGCCGGCGCTGCGGGCTGGCTTGGCCTTGTTGCGGTTGCGCCGGTTGCGTTCCTTCTGCTCGGCGGTTTCCGCCGGCTTGTTCTCGCCACGGGCCTTGCGCTCGCCGCGCTGCGGGCGTGGCTGGCGCGGTTCGCGCACTTCGGGCTTTTCCGCCTCGATGGCGCTGGCGTCGAAGCCCAGGAGGTCGCCATCGGGAATGCGTTGCTTGGTCAGGCGCTCGATGCCCTTGAGCAGCTTCTCCTCGTCCGGCGCCACCAGCGAGATGGCTTCGCCGCTGCGCCCGGCACGCCCGGTGCGGCCGATGCGGTGCACGTAGTCTTCCTCGACGTTGGGCAGCTCGAAGTTGACCACGTGCGGCAGCTGGTCGATGTCCAGGCCGCGGGCGGCGATATCGGTGGCGACCAGGATGCGCACCTGGTTGGCCTTGAAGTCGGCCAGCGCCTTGGTACGGGCGTTCTGGCTCTTGTTGCCGTGGATCGCGGCGGCCGGCAGGCCGTGCTTCTCCAGGTACTCGGCCAGGCGGTTGGCGCCGTGCTTGGTACGGGTGAACACCAGCACCTGCTCCCAGGCACCCTGGGTGATCAGGTGCGCGAGCAGCGCGCGCTTGTGGCTGGCGGCGATGTGGAACACCCGCTGCTCGATGCGCTCGACGGTGGTGTTCGGCGGCGTGACCTCGATGCGCTCGGGGTCGTGCAGCAGCTTGCCGGCCAGATCGGTGATGTCCTTGGAGAAGGTGGCTGAGAACAGCAGGTTCTGGCGCTTGGCCGGCAGCTTGGCCAGCACCTTCTTGACGTCGTGGATGAAGCCCATGTCGAGCATGCGGTCGGCTTCGTCGAGCACGAGGATTTCCACGTGCGACAGATCGATGGCCTTCTGGTTGGCCAGGTCGAGCAGGCGACCGGGGCAGGCGACGAGCACGTCGAGACCCTTGGCCACGGCCTGGATCTGCGGATTCATGCCGACGCCACCGAAGATCACTGCGCTTTTCAGCGGCAGATCGCGGGCGTAGACCTTGAAGCTGTCATGCACCTGGGCGGCGAGTTCGCGGGTCGGCGTCAGCACCAGCACACGCGGCTGTTTCGCGCCGTGGCGATGCTCGCGGTCCGGGTGGCCGCCGGGGAACAGCAGTTCGAGTACCGGCAGGGCGAAGCCGCCGGTCTTGCCGGTACCGGTCTGGGCGGCAACCATCAGGTCGCGGCCTTGCAACACGGCGGGAATGGCCCGCTGTTGCACGGGAGTAGGCTGGGTATAACCGGCGGCCTCGACGGCACCGGCCAAAGCCTCGGAGAGACCGAGGGAAGCAAAGGACATGAGTAATCCTGTCTTGTAGAGGGCGTGGCCCTGGGATGATCGTGCCTGGCTCGAATCGCAGCTGGCGTGCGATCCCGTCCGGTCCTGCCGCGATTTTGCTGATGCGGCATCCGGACGTAAGTCTGGCGGAAGCGCGGAGTATAACAGAGCCTGTTCACTGCGCACTGCTCTGACAGTGTCGCAGGTCATGGGTTCATTCACCGGCTTCGCCTGGGGCGCGAAGCCGGCGCGCTCAGGCCTGGCGCGGCAGCCCGAGGTTGTTCCAGATCGCCAGGCTCGGCCCGGCCTGGTTCAACGTGTAGAAGTGCAGGCCCGGCGCGCCGCCGGCCAGCAGCTTCTCGCACATCTCGCTGATGACCTGCTCGCCGAAGGCCTGGATGCTGTCGATGTCATCGCCGTAGGCTTCGAGCTGCTTGCGCACCCAGCGCGGAATCTCCGCGCCGCAGGCATCGGAGAAGCGCGCCAGCTTGCTGTAGTTGGTGATCGGCATGATCCCCGGCACCACCGGAATCTCCACACCGAGCTTGCGCACGCGCTCGACGAAGTAGAAGTAGCAGTCGGGGTTGAAGAAGTACTGGGTGATGGCGCTGTTGGCGCCGGCCTGGGCCTTGCGCACGAAATTCGCCACGTCGTGCTCGAAGTTGCGCGCCTGCGGATGCATCTCCGGGTAGGCGGCGATTTCGATGTGGAAGTGCTCGCCGGTTTCGCTGCGGATGAACTCCACCAGCTCGTTGGCGTGGCGCAGCTCGCCGCTGGCCAGGCCCATGCCGGACGGCAGGTCGCCGCGCAGGGCGACGATGCGGCGGATGCCGGCCTTGCGGTAGATTTCCAGCAGTTCGCGCAGCTCGGCCTTGCTGTCGCCAACGCAGGACAGGTGCGGCGCGGTCGGCACCTTCACCTCGCCGTCGAGCTGCAGCACGGTGTTCAGCGTGCGGTCGCGGGTCGAGCCGCCGGCGCCGTAGGTGCAGGAGAAGAAATCGGGGTGGTAGCCGGCCAACTGGCGGGCCACGTTCAGCAGTTTTTCATGCCCGGCTTCGGTCTTGGTCGGGAAGAACTCGAAGCTGTAGCGGGGTTCTTGAGACATGGCAACGGTTCCCTGCAGCGGCAAGCTTCAAGCGTCAAGCCGCAAGCGAGACAGGCTCGACTTGCAGCTTGTGGCTTGCAGCTTGAGGCTCTTGGTGGCGGTAGCTGTTAGTAACGGTAGGTGTCCGGCTTGAACGGCCCTTCGACGGTCACGCCGATATACTCGGCCTGCTTGGGCGTCAGTTGGGTCACGACACCGCCGAAGCCCTTGACCATCTCCAGTGCCACTTCCTCGTCGAGCTTCTTCGGCAGGACCATGACGGTGACGTTCTTGGTCTTCTCGGCCGCTGGCAGATCGCCAAACTTCTCGTTGTACAGGTGGATCTGCGCCAGCACCTGGTTGGCGAAGGAGCCGTCCATGATCCGGCTCGGGTGGCCGGTGGCGTTGCCCAGGTTCACCAGGCGGCCCTCGGCGAGCAGGATCAGGTAGTCGTCGTTGGCCGGATCGACGGTCTTGCCGGTGCGATGGATCTTGTGCACCTGCGGTTTGACCTCTTCCCAGCCCCAGTTGGCGCGCATGAAGGCGGTGTCGATCTCATTATCGAAGTGGCCGATGTTGCACACCACGGCACGCTTCTTCAGCGCCTTGAGCATGTTGGCGTCGCAGACGTTGACGTTGCCGGTGGTGGTGACGATCAGGTCGATCTTGCCCAGCAGCGCGGCGTCGACGCTGGCTTCGGTGCCGTCGTTGATGCCGTTCTTGTAGGGGGAGACCAGCTCGAAGCCGTCCATGCAGGCCTGCATGGCGCAGATCGGGTCGACTTCCGAAACCTTGACGATCATGCCTTCCTGGCGCAGCGACTGCGCCGAGCCCTTGCCCACGTCGCCGTAACCGATCACCAGCGCCTGCTTGCCGGACAGCAGGTGGTCGGTGCCGCGCTTGATGGCGTCGTTGAGGCTGTGGCGGCAGCCGTACTTGTTGTCGTTCTTGCTCTTGGTCACCGAGTCGTTGACGTTGATCGCCGGGACTTTCAGGGTGCCGGCCTTGAGCATGTCGAGCAGGCGGTGCACGCCGGTGGTGGTTTCCTCGGTGATGCCGTGGACCTGTTCCAGCACTTGCGGGTACTTGTCGTGGAGGATCTGGGTCAGGTCACCGCCGTCGTCCAGCACCATGTTGGTGTCCCACGGCTGGCCGTCCTTGAGGATGGTCTGCTCGATACACCACTCGTACTCCGCCTCGGTCTCGCCCTTCCAGGCGAACACCGGGATGCCGGCGGCGGCGATGGCGGCAGCGGCTTGGTCCTGGGTGGAGAAGATGTTGCAAGACGACCAGCGTACTTCGGCGCCGAGGGCGATCAGCGTCTCGATCAGCACGGCGGTCTGGATGGTCATGTGGATGCAGCCGAGGATCTTCGCGCCCTTGAGCGGTTGCTCGGCGGCGTACTTGCGGCGCAGGCCCATCAGCGCGGGCATTTCCGATTCGGCGATGATGATTTCCTTGCGGCCCCAGGCGGCCAGGGAAATGTCGGCGACCTTGAAATCGGTGAAACCGGCAGGCGTCATGACAGCACTCATCGAAGAGTTCTCCATTCGTAGGTATGCGAATGGGCGCCGTTGATGCGTTCTGGAAACGCCCCATCCGAGCCTGACAGGTGAAACCTGATCTGGATCTGCGGTAAGCCGTGTGGCTTGCGAGATTCAAAACAGGCGTTCGCCCTGCTGCAGCGCCCCTCGGATGGGTGGCGGGCACGGCCGAAGCGGAGTCGGCCGCGAAAAAACCCGGCGATTATAGCTGCGCCTGCCGGCAATCCCAAGCCCGCGCCGGGCGAACTCCGCTGGCGGCGCACGGGTCGTACCTGCAGGGCCTGGCGCGTCGCGCCGGGCGCGAATGCCCAAGGAGACTCCGATGAATCCCACGCTTCGCCTCACCCTGGCCCTGCTCGCGGCGGTCGTCAGCCTGCCCGCGGCGGCGCAGTCGTGTTACGTGCACAGCGAAACCTCGGGCGCCGTGCCCGCGCCGGTGGTCACCGAGAAATGCTTCGAGCTGCGTGGCATGCAGCCGGGGGACGATTCGATGGACTGGCTCTGTCGCAACGAGGAGGGCGTCAAGAGCGCGCGGCGCGAACTGCGTCAGACCTGTCCGAGCGGCCATTTCGGCGTCTGTGTCGCCGCGGTGACGCCGGCAACCCTGGCCAACGAGCAGGCCGGCGGCAGCCAGGCGGCCAACGGCACCCTGCCGACCACGGTGCCGGCGCGCGCGCAGATCATCACCTACCACTATCACGCCAGCGATCGCGCGCAGGCCAAGGTGGATTGCGAGAGCGCCGGCGGCCAGTGGTCGCGCTGATACCCGAGCGATTTGTTCACCCGGACGCAAGCGCGGATAATCCCGCGCTTTGCATGGCGTGAGCGGATAAACATGAAGCTGCGAGTGTTGGGCCTTTCCCTGATGACGTTGCTGGCGCTGGCCGGCTGCGACCGTATCGATCCGAATTCACCGCTCGGCAAGCGCAAGGCGATCTACCAGCAGATGCTCGACATCAAGGAAGACCTGGGCGGCATGCTGCGCGGGCGGCTGGCCTTCGATGGCGCAGCGTTCGCCAGTGGTGCGGCAAAGCTCGACGAACTGTCGCGCCAGCCCTGGCAGCACTATCCGCCGGTGAAGGAAGAGCAGAGCGACGCGCGTGACGACGTCTGGCAGCAGCAGACGCGCTTCAACGAGCTGGCCCGTGCGCTGGAGGCCGAGACCGCCGCACTGGTTGCCGCGACCGCCGCCGCGCCGCTGCAGCCGCAGGACGTCGCGCCGGCATTCCAGCGCGTCGAGGACGCCTGCGAAACCTGCCACAAGGCATTCCGCGCCTACTGACGGGCGGCATCAGAAACCGCGGATGCCGGCCTGTCGCAGACGCTCGCGCAGGGCCTGCGTCGCGTCGGCCTGGAAGAACTGCCGCAGTTGCCGCGCGCGGGCTGCACCGATGCCGGCGGCGCGCCAGTCGGCTTCGCTGCGCACGGCGAGCCGCTGCCAGTCGTCGTCCGGCGCGAGCGCCGCGCCGTTCGGCAGGCCCAGCGCTGTCAGCCAGTGCGCGAACGGTCGCTGGCGCGCCGCCGCGAGATTGCGCACCAGATTGGTGGCGCGCGTCGCCCCGAAGCCCGGCAGCTGTTGCAGGCGCGCGGCATCCAGCTCGAGCCAGGCGAGCAGGTCAGGCAGCAGGCCGGCGTCCAGCAGCGCGCGCCAGGTGCCGGGGCCGGTGCCGGGAATCGCCAGGCCGTGCTTGCCGCTCAGCCAGGCGAGGCGGGCGAGGAACTGCTGCTCGCAGCCGGGCGTCGCCTGCCAGCAGCTCAGCGCGTGGTAGCGGCGCGGATCCGGCGGCTGCAGCGCCGCGCGTTGCGGGCTGCGCCAGACCACGCTGTCCAACTGCGGGATGGTCAGCCCGGCGAGCCGGATGGCGACCTGATCGCCGGGGCGAATGTCCAGCGCCTGCCAGCGTTTGAGCGAACCGAGGCTGACACGGGCGATGCGGCGGTCGTCCAGTTGTACGGGTTCGAGCTGCAGCAGTGGCGTGATGCGCCCGCGCCGGCCGATGCGAAATTCGACGCGGCGCACCTGCGCCAGCGCCGCGCGCGGCGGGTATTTCCAGGCCACTGCCCAATGCGGCGGCGCCGCCTGCCAGCGCTCGGCTGGCGGCCGCCGGCCCTGACGCAGCACCACGCCATCGCTGGCGAAGGGCAGCGGCTGGCGATACCAGCGCTCGCGCCACTGGCGGGCCTGCTCGAAATCCGCGATCGGCAGGCTGAAGCGCGCGCTGTCTTCGAAGCCCATCGCCGCCAGCCCGGCGAGGCGCTCGGCCATGCCGGCCGGTCCGTTGGGCCAGTCCCAGACGAACAGGCCGATACGCGCCGCGCTGGTCGGGTCCGCCGTCTTGCCCTGCAGGGCGCCGGCGACCCGCCCGCGCGCGCCAGCGCTACCGGCGCGGGCCTGCACGTGCGCGTCCTGCCGCCAGTACAGCTCACCCTGCACAATCACCTTGCCTCGGCGCGGTAGCTGCGTCGGGATCGCTGGCAGTCGTCGTGCCCGCGCGGTCCAGTCCTGGCCGCTGCGCCCGTCGCCGCGGCTGATCGCCTGCTGCAGGTGTCCGTCGCGATAGACCAGCGTCACCGCCACGCCGTCGACCTTGGGCTGAATCCACAGGTCCTCGCGCGCCGCCATCCAGGTGCGCAGTTCGGCGAAGTCGGTCAGCTTGGCCAGACCGGTCTGCGCGACCGGATGGCGCAACGGGCCTCCGGCGTTGGCCAGCGGCGGCTGCGAGGTGCCGGTCTGGGCGGGGAAGCACTGTTGCCACTGTTGCAGCCGCGCGCGGGCCTGGTCGTAGAGTTCGTCGTCGATCGGCGCGAGGCCGCGGCGGTGATAGGCGTCGTCCCAGTCCGCCAGTCGCTGCGTCAGTTCGGTGATTTCGCTGCGCGCGCGCTCGGCGTTCCAGGGTGGGCAGGCGGCCAGGCAGAGCGGTGAGACAAGCAACAACAGTGACGCGACGAGGCGTTGCATGGCGAGCGTCCTTGCTCGGGGAGAGGCCGCGATTGTCCCGCGACCGGTGTGCGTGCGCCGTGCGCTAGCGCATGTTGAACAGTTCCTGATGGAAGTCCTGCGGCGCCAGGCCGCGAGCGATCAGGTCGTCACGCAGGCACTGGCCGAACGCGGCCGGGCCGCAGAACCAGAGGTCGCTGCCCTTCCAGGACGGCGCCAGTTGTCGCAGGCGCTCGGGCGTCAGGCGGCCATCGCGCTGGGAGACCAGCACGTGCAGGCGAACGCGCGCCTGCTCGGCCAGTTGCTGAACCTTGTCGATGAACGCCTGATCGGGCGCGCTGGTGCTGTAAAACAGATCGACATTGCCGCCGCCACCGGTGGTCGCCAGCGCCTGCAGACGGCCGATGAAGGGGGCGATGCCGATGCCGCCGGCCACCCAGATCTGGCCGTCCTTGCGCCCGCGGAAATCGAAGCAGCCGTACGGGCCTTCCACGGTGACCGCGTTGCCCCGCTTCAGGGTATGCGGCAGGGTGCTGGTGTAGTCGCCCAGGCCCTTGATGGAGAACATCAGCTTGCCGTCGTTGCACCACGCCGAGGAGAGGCTGAACGGGTGCGGGCCTTCCTTCTCGTCGAAGGTGACGAAGGCGAACTGGCCGGCCTGGTGTCCGGGCCAGGCGCCTTCGAGCTGCAGGCCGACGCGCAGCACGCGGTTGTCCGGGTGATGGGTCAGCTCCTCGATATAGCCGACTACCTTGTGCTTGCGGCCGATGCGCCGCAGCAGCGAGATGCAGGCGGCAATCGAGCCGGCGCCCATCAGCAATGCCAGCGTCACGCCCAGCGGCGAGGTCCAGTAAGCCGGCGGCGTGAGGATGACCGAGTGCACCACCAGGGCCAGGTAGATGAGTGCCAGCCAACGGTGGGTCTTGAAGAACCAGCGATAGGGAAACGTCTTGATCAATGCCAGCACGATGAGGATCGCTGTCGCGTAGAACGCCCACTCACCGATATCCTCGGCGAGCCCGCGAAAGCGCCGCAGCAGGCCGAAGATGCCTTCGGGCGGCGGCCCGGCGTGGCGTACTGGCTTCTCCAGCCAGCCGGCGCCGACCAGCCATTTCGGCACCTGCCCCCAGGCCCAGTGGAACGTGCCGATCGCCAGGGCGGCAATGCCCAGCCACTTGTGCAGGCGGTAGGTCTTGTCCAGGCCATCGAAGAAGCGTTCGAAGCGTTTCGGCCGGGCGGCCAGGACCAGCGCCACGCTCATCGCGCCGATCGCCAGCACGCCGCTGTAGTGCACCAGCACCGTGCGTATCGACCAGAACTGGTACTGCTCCATGAGAATGCTGTCGACCAGCAGCCAGAGCAGGGTCAGGCCAGCGAACAGGCCCAGAAAGGTCAATTTGATGGGTTTCAATGCCGGATCCTCGCGTTTTGCCGTCCATCGGGTCGCGGCGCGTAGCATGCCGTTTTCCGTCGGCGGACGAAATGACGACGGTCAGTGCTGCCGGCGCGCCCGAGCTGCCGCGATTTCTCTACAATCGTCGGTTTCCCGATTCCGAAGAGATGCGCCCGTGCCTCCCGTCATCGCCATCGAGCAGCTCAGCAAGACCTACGCCTCCGGCCATCCGGCCCTCAGGCAGATCGATCTGCAGATTCACCAGGGCGAGATCTTCGCCCTGCTCGGCCCCAACGGTGCCGGCAAGACCACGCTGATCAGCATCATCTGCGGCATCGTCAATCCGGGCAGCGGCCGCGTGCTGGTCGATGGCCACGACATCGTCGAGGACTACCGCGCCGCGCGTTCGATGATCGGGCTGGTGCCGCAGGAGCTGTACAACGAGGGCTTCGAGAGCGTCTGGGCGACGGTGCGTTTCTCGCGCGGGCTGTTCGGCAAGGCGCCTGACGATGCCTTCCTGGAGAAGCTGCTGCGCGACCTGTCGCTGTGGGACAAGCGCAATGCGCGCATCCTCGAGCTGTCCGGCGGCATGAAGCGCCGCGTGATGATCGCCAAGGCGCTGTCCCACGAACCGTCGATCCTGTTTCTCGATGAGCCCACCGCCGGCGTCGACGTCGAGCTGCGCCGCGACATGTGGGCGATGGTGCGCGGCCTGCGCGAGCGCGGCGTGACCATCATCCTCACCACGCACTACATCGAGGAGGCCGAGGAAATGGCCGACCGCATCGGCGTGATCAGCAAGGGCGAGATCATCCTGGTCGAGGACAAGGCGGTGCTGATGCACAAACTGGGCAAGAAGCAGCTGACCCTGCAGCTGCAGCGCCCGCTGGCGGCGATCCCGCGCGAGTTCGCCGACTATCCGCTGGCGCTGGCCGACGAGGGCAACCAGCTGGTCTACACCTTCGACGCCCAGCACGAGCACACCGGCATCGCCGAACTGCTCAAGCGCCTGGGCGAGCACGGCATCGACTTCAAGGACCTGCAATCGAGCCAGAGTTCGCTGGAGGAAATCTTCGTCAATCTGGTCCACGGTCGCTGAGGAATTACCGCATGAATGTCTACGCGATCCGCGCGATCTACCTGTTCGAACTGGCGCGCACCTGGCGCACGCTGCTGCAGAGCATCGCCACGCCGGTGATCTCCACCTCGCTGTACTTCGTGGTGTTCGGCTCGGCCATCGGCGCGCGCATGGAGGCGATGCACGGCATCCCCTACGGCGCATTCATCATCCCCGGCCTGATCATGATGGCGCTGCTCAGCGAGAGCATTTCCAACGCCTCGTTCGGCATCTACATGCCGCGTTACTCGGGGACCATCTACGAGGTGCTGTCGGCGCCGGTGTCCTACATCGAGATCGTCATCGGCTACGTCGGCGCGGCGGCGACCAAGTCGCTGATCCTCGGCGTGATCATCCTCATCACCGCGCGGCTGTTCGTCGACTACGAGATCCAGCATCCGCTGATGATGGCGCTGTTCCTGGTGCTGACGGCGGTGACCTTCTGCCTGTTCGGCTTCATCATCGGCATCTGGGCCGACGGCTGGGAGAAGCTGCAGATCGTCCCGGCGCTGATCGTCACGCCGCTGGCCTTCCTCGGCGGCAGCTTCTATTCGATCGAGATGCTGCCGCCGCTGTGGCAGAAGATCACCCTGTTCAATCCGGTGGTGTACCTGATCAGCGGCTTTCGCTGGAGTTTCTACGGCGTCTCGGACATCAGCGTCGGCATCAGCCTGGCGATGATCCTCGGCTTTCTCGTGCTGTGCCTTTTGGCGGTGTGGTGGATCTTCAAGACCGGCTACCGGCTGAAGAACTAGTGGCCTGTGCGGTTAGTTGGTTAAGTCAAGTTCGGATGACCAGGGTTGCGAGACAAGGCGCCGCGACGAGTCATAGCAGGGCTATGGCGAGGAGTGGCAACGCCGTATCGGGGCCCTGGACGCCGAAATTGACTAACTGAATCAACCAAGCAGGCCACTCGCTCAGATCAGCGCCGTGGCGATGGCGAAGTAGATGACGATCGACAGCAGGTCCTGAATCACCGTGGCCAGCGGCCCGCTGCCGAAGGCCGGGTCGAGCCCCAGTCGGCTCAGCAGCCAGGGCAGCGCCATCGCCGTCAGTGTTGCCGTCGAGCAGGCGGCGAACACGCTCAGGCCAATGATCAGCGCGATCTGTCCGTCGCCCCAGCGCCACCACACCAGCGGCAGGGCGATGACGGCCAGCACTAGGCCCATCGCCAAGCCCACCAGCAGTTCGCGCACGACCATTCGGCGCATCTCCACGCCGATCGACAGCCCGCGCACGATCACCGTCTCGGTCTGCGTGCCGACCGCATCGGCCAGATAGACCAGTCCGGGCACGAAGAACGCCAGCATCACCACGCTCTGCAGCTGCGCCTCGAACGAGCCGACCAGATCGGCCGCCGCCAGCGCGCCGACCAGGCCCAGCAGCAGCCACGGCAGGCGATGGCGGAAACTGCGTGCTACCGGTTCCTCGCTGGCCGCGCGCGCCACCTCGCTGGAGCGGGTGAAGCCACTCAGGCGTGCGAGGTCCTCCTCGTGTTCGGCGAGCAGCACGGCGAGCAACTGGTGCGGCGGAATCACGCCGACGAACGTTCCCTGCGTATCGACCACCGTGAGTGCCGATTCGCGGTTGCGCACCGCGTGCCAGGCCGCGACCTCCTGATCGGTGCCGGGCGCGACGATCGGCGCCTGCGCATCCATCAGCGCTTCCAGGCTGAGAGCGTGGCCGGCGGCGAACAGGTCCTCGATGCGCACGATGCCGAGGAACCGCCGCTGGCCGTCGCAAACCACGATCTGGCTGGCGCAGTCGTAACGCCGGCCATCCAGCGCCCGCCGCGCCTCGCCGGCACTCATCGTCGGCAGCATCACGGGTACGCTGGCGCTGGCGTGGTGGGCGGCGGTTTCGTAGCTGACGGTGGGGGAATCCTGGGTGGCTGCAGGCATGACGGGCACTCGCGAGGAGGCTGCGGTGCAGCCATCGTTCGCCTCAAGGATAGCTGCAGAGAGGGGCTGGCTGGGCTCGCAAGGTTGTGTGCGGGAGCCTGAGACAGACGCCGGTGGGCTGCGGTGACCGGCAGTCTGTGCGCAGGCATGGAGGAAGACGAAATTGCCGGGGCGGTTCAAACAGGCCAATTAGCATGGGCGATCGGATTCGAGCGGTCATGATTGCTTGTTCACCATGATCCATAGGGGATGCCATGTTTTTCGATGTAGGCTCTGGATGCGGGCTCCAAGGGCAGCGCGTACTGGCCGTCAGTCCTGCCTTGGGACGGCCCCTTGGGTTCGATTTCCGCCTGTGTGCGCAGCACTTCGATAGGGCCGCCGCAGGTGCTCATGACCCAGCCCCTGACCACGCCGCCGGGGGCGAGGCCTAATGCGAGGGCTTCACGGTATTCGCTGGCGGGGCAGGGCGGATTGAGCCGCTCGCTCATTAGCTGCCGGGCTCGATCGGAAATCTACAGGATCACCCGGTAGGTCTGGGGCTCGGCCAGGGACTGCCAGCGCACGTAGATACGCTTGGGCAGGTCGGCGCCGTTGACATGGCGGCCCGCGCCCCAGCCTAGGCCGCTGCGCCAGCCAGCGGCGTTCCCGCTGCCATCGGATAGTCTGGCGATCGATACCGTGCCCCCGCCCATCCGATAAAAGAGGTTGCCGTGTATGTCCTCCACATCGGCGGTTTCCACCCAGACTTCCATATAGTCCGGGGCCAGGAAGCCCAGGCGCCAGCCTTTGTAAGGCAGGCTTCCGGGGCCTCTCTCGGCGTTGGCGCAGCCGCCGATTAGCAGGAAAGCCAGGGCTGGCGATAGTTTGCGTACGGTCATGATCGCTTGCCTGCTCACCATGATCCGTAGGGGATGCCGTGCTTTTCGATATAGGCCCTGGAGGTTTCTGAAAGAGGCCGATGGCCGCCATTGGACTTGCCTTCATAAGGCCCCTTGGGTTCTGTCTCCGCCTGTGCGCGCAGCACTTCGATGGGGCCGCCGCAGGTGCTCATGACCCAGCCCCTGACCACGCCGCCGGGTGCCAGGCCCAGCGCGAGGGCGTGGCGATATTCGCTGGTGCGGCAGGGCGGATCGAGCCGCTCGCTCATCAACTGCCGGGCACGCTCGGGAATCTCGAGGGTGACCCGGTAGGTCTGGGGCTCGGCCAGGGACTGCCAGCGCACGTAGATACGCTTGGGCAGGTCGGCGCCGTTGACATGGCGGCCCGCGCCCCAGCCTAGGCCGCTGCGCCAGCCAGCGGCGTTCCCGCTGCCATCGGATAGTCTGGCGATCGATACCGTGCCCCCGCCCATCCGATAAAAGAGGTTGCCGTGTATGTCCTCCACATCGGCGGTTTCCACCCAGACTTCCATATAGTCCGGGGCCAGGAAGCCCAGGCGCCAGTATTTGTAAGGCAGGCTTCCGGGGCCTCTCTCGGCGCTGGCGCAGCCGGCGAGCAGCAGGAGTAGCAGGAAAAGCAGCGGCGTTCTCATTGGGTGTTCTCCTTGGGGCTATCGGCATGGCGTATCCGCCCGCGCTCGGCGGGAGCGTTGACGAAGGCCACATCGAGTACGCTGCCGCCCCGTCCCGCAGCGGCGTTCCAGTTGGCCGACAGGTGGATATAGCGCTGGCGCAGCAGGCGTTCTTCTTCCGCCTCCAGCGCTCCGCTGCCGCTTCTGGCCCAGGCCAGCAGCTTGTCTTTGATAGACAAAAGCTCGGCGGGTAGGGAGAGCTTGCTATCTTGTTCGTCGATAAAATCGAGCGGAACTCCTGCTTCCACCGCCAGCGCATGCATGACCCGCAGGTACACCCGCGAAAGGTGCCCATAGACCCGGCGCTCCAGATAGGGCACCGCCAGCACGTATTTCATCCAGTCGCGGCGCTCGCCGCTGAAGGGCGTGAAGTGCTCCCAGACGTCGATTCCCAGCAGGGCGCTGCGGTCCTGCGGGTCGAGCAGGTCGGCCTGGTGGGCGAGTTCGGTGTCCCGCTTCGCCTGCTGGTAGGCCTGTGTACGGTATGGACTGACCGCCCGACTGACCCAACTGCTGCGCGGACGTATCGGGTAGAGCCGCTCGCTGTCCAGCGGCTGGTAACCGCCGCCCAAATCCGAATGGGAGCCGGGCAGGGCGATCTCCCGGTGCGGCGGGGAAACCTGGTTGAGAGCGAAATTGCGCCGGTATTCGTCGCGGGCGACCAGGTGCACCACCTGGCGGGCGGCATCGGTTGCCAGATGCAGGTCAAGATCGCCGTTGACGTTATCGGTGGGATCGCCCCAGTCATCCCAGCCACCGATGGCGGCCACGGCATCGAACAGGCCGATAAAATTGATAATGACGTCATTTTTCCAGTCGAAGTCGGGTGTCAGGCCGAGCTGTGACAGTTTTTTCAGCGGGCCTTGCTCGCGCAGAAGTATCTGATTGGCGAAATGCCGGGCCGCCGCCGCGCCACGGCTGAAGCCGAAGATATCCAGCTCCAGTCTGGACACTGTGCTTTCGGGATTCTCCTCTTCGAAGCTGTCCAGCGATTGCGCGAGAAGGGCCATGCCTTCCTCGGCCTTGGCCAGCACGCCGGTCTTGCCGCGACCGAAGGCCTGGCCAGGAAACAGGGTGTCCGGTTTGCCCGTGATCGTGCCTATACCAGTTACATAGACGCGGAAAATGCTGGGGCCTTCTGCTTTCTCGGGTATTGGCTCGTCGCGGTACAGCTCATACAACCGCCAGATATTGCTCACATCGTTGGCATAGCTGCTGTCCGGGTCGAGGTGATGCGCTTCGCAGCGCTGAGCCATGGCCAGGGCTTCCTGCTCGCCGAGACCGAGTGCCGTTGCGCGGCACTGGGCGCCGATGGCGCTGTTGCCGGCATTGTTTCCGGTGCCGTCGAAGAACACGCCGATGCGCAGAGTGATGCTCTGGCGGGTGGGTAGTTCTTCCTCCTCGTCTTCCTCTTCCAATCCGTACGGCGCGGGGTCGCCGGGCTCTGCCTGCCAGGCGCGGGCAGCCGTCGGTGAGGCTTGCTGCGGCAGTGCCGGTGCGGTAGCTGTCAGGGTGGCGCAAGTGCTGGAGCCAGGTATCGGCGAGGGGAGGCTAAAGGGCGCTGGCGAATGTGTATTGCCGATGATGACCGTGCCGGAGCCGCCGATGACGACGTTGCCGTGGTTACCCAGGCTGCCCAGCGTGGCGACGGGTTTGCCATTGACCAGCACGTTGGCGATGAGGTTACCAGACAGGGCGCTGCCGCAGCCGGTGGGATCGCCCATGCGCGCCGCGGGCAGTCCGTCGAAGAGGACGTCGGGCGAGCCTGCTGTGATCGGGTTGTTGCCGTGCCCGGTTTGCGGGCAGACGGTGAGGTCGGCCACGCGGGCGGCGGGTTTGCCGGACATGGCCAATCTCCCTATCGGTATCCGAGGCGGCACCTTGCATCAGGAGTGAAGGCCAGCGCAAACCCTGGCTGCATTTATACGGGGTGGTTCGCATCAGGAGGACCGCTTGCGCAAGAATTTACGCAGTTCCGGACGATAAAAAGCCCCGCGCGGCGCATGCCGGCGGGGCTCGTGCACAGCAGGCGACGCGTTACAGTCCGGCGGCGGCGCGCAGGGCGTCGGCCTTGTCGGTGCGCTCCCAGGTGAAGGCGGTGAAGGTGTCGTTGCCCACCGTCATCTCATAGGGATTACGGCCGAAGTGGCCGTAGGCCGCGGTGGCGCGATACATCGGGTGCAGCAGGTCGAGCATGCGGGTGATTGCGTAGGGCCGCAGGTCGAAGTGCTCGCGCACCAGGGCGATGATCTTGTCGTCGCCGAGCTTGCCGGTGCCGAAGGTGTTCAGCGAGATGGAGGTCGGCTGCGCCACGCCGATGGCGTAGGAAACCTGGATCTCGCAGCGCTCGGCGAGGCCGGCGGCGACGATGTTCTTGGCCACGTAGCGACCGGCGTAGGCGGCGCTGCGATCGACCTTGGACGGGTCCTTGCCGGAGAACGCACCGCCGCCGTGGCGGGCCATGCCGCCGTAGGTGTCGACGATGATCTTGCGTCCGGTCAGGCCGCAGTCACCCACCGGGCCGCCGATGACGAACTGGCCGGTCGGGTTGATGTGGTACTGGGTGTCCTTGTGCAGCAGTTCGGCGGGCAGGCTGTGCTTGATGATCAGCTCCATCACCGCCTCGCGCAGGTCGCTCTGCTTGACCTCCGGGTTGTGCTGGGTCGACAGCACCACGGCGTCGATACCGACCACCTTGCCGTGCTCGTAGCAGCAGGTGACCTGGCTCTTGGCGTCCGGGCGCAGCCACGGCAGCAGGCCGTTCTTGCGCGCCTCGGCCTGGCGCTCGACCAGGGCGTGGGAGAAACGGATCGGTGCCGGCATCAGTACATCGGTCTCATTGCTGGCGTAGCCGAACATCAGGCCCTGGTCGCCGGCGCCCTGGTCTTCCGGCTTGGTGCGGTCGACGCCCTGAGCGATGTCCACCGACTGCTTGCCGATGATGTTGATGATGCCGCAGGTGGCGCCGTCGAAACCGACTTCCGAGCTGTTGTAGCCGATGTCGACGATGACGTCGCGCACCAGCTGTTCCAGGTCGACCCAGGCTGAGGTGGTCACTTCGCCGGCGACGATCGCCACACCGGTCTTGACCAGCGTCTCGCAGGCCACGCGGGCGTGCTTGTCCTCGGCGATGATGGCGTCCAGCACCGCATCGGAGATCTGGTCGGCGATCTTGTCCGGGTGCCCTTCGGACACGGACTCGGAGGTGAAAATCGAGTATTCGCTCATCTATCGGTTCCTATTACCGGGTGTGAGTCGGTCGTCAGCGGCGGGCCGGGAAAAGTGCCGGGCCTGGATCTGAAAACCGTTCTTCAAGCCAATGTAGAGACTCTCGCCGGGCGTGAGCCCCGCGGCATCGGCCCAACGGGCCAGATCGTCCTGTTCGAAGCCCAGCCAGAGATCGCCGCAGGCCTCCCTGGCCCAGCTCTGGTTGTGGCTGCACAACTCGGTGACCAGTAGGCTGCCGCCCGCCTTGACCAACCGTGCCAGTTGTTTGAGCGCCTCGCCGGGCGCCGCCAGGTGATGCAGCACCATGTTCAGCACCACGCAATCGGCTGCCGGGCAGTCGTCGTGCAGCGCGTCGGCGAGCTTCAGCTCGACGTTGCCCAGGCCGGCCTGCTCGCAGCGGCTGCGCGCCAGCTCGAGCATCGCCGCGCTGTTGTCCAGCGCCACCACGTGACGGAAACGACTGGCCAGTTCCGGCAGGAAGCTGCCGTCGCCGGAGCCGACTTCTAGTGCGGTGGCGGTGGGTTCGAAGTTCAGCGCATCGAGCAACGCCAGCACGCTGTCGCGGTACTGCGGCAGGCCGGCGAGCAGGTCCTGGCGGGCCTGGAAGCTGCCGGCCATGCGCGCGAAGAAGTCCTCGCTGGCGGCGCTGCGCTGCGCGTGCACGGCGGCGATGCGTGCCTGCACCGCGTCGGCCAGCTGCAGCTGATCGACTTCCTCGAGCAGCGCCGTGTGCAGTTTGCCGCCGAGACTGTCGCCCTGCGGCAGGTTGCGCCGGTAGAAGATCGCGTTGCCCTCGCGGCGCGTGGCCAGAAGGCCCGCCTGGGTCAGCACCTTCAGATGGTGGCTCATGCCGGACTGGCCGATGGCGAAGATCTGCGCCAGCTCCAGCACGCCGAACGAGTCGCTGGCCAGCGCGCGCAGCACGTTCAGGCGCAGCGGATCGCCGCCGGCCTTGCACAGGGCAGCGAGCGAATCGCTGGCGTCGAAACGGATCTGGGGTATGCGCAGGCTCATAGGTCGCGCAGTCTAGTCGGTCACTTTTCGTACAGCAAGGGCAATATCAAAAAGTTTTGATATTGCCCTGCGCGGCGTAAGGTCACTCGAGCATGCGCAGCACGCCGAGCGAGCAGGAGACCAGTCCGAGGCCGACCAGAAAGTAGCCCGGCAGGATATCCAGCAGCCGCTGCACCTGGCCCGTTCCGGCGAGCCGGCGCGAGAGCAGGCTGTAGGCGAGCAGCACGCACAGATCGATGACCGCCCAGATGCTGATCAGCGTCAGCGCCTGCGGCGCGAACGGCTGCGCGGGCAGGATGAAGCTGGGCAGGAAGGCGAGGAAGAACAGGATGTCCTTGGGGTTCGACAGGCCGACCGCAATCGCCCGCCAGAAGTGATGCGCCTGGCTGCGCCGCGGCTGCCCGACCTCGGCGTTGCCGCCGCACAGGCCGTCGGCGCCGAGCCAGATCAGATACAGACCGCCGAGGACCTGACCCCACTCGAGGACCACCGGCTTGAGATCCAGCGCCAGGTAGATCGCCAGCAGCGCGCCGACCATCAGCACCTGCGCCGACAGCACGCCGCCGAGAATCGTCCACAGCGGCCAGACGCGCCGCGCATCGGCGACCACCAGTGCGACCACCGGCCCGGGGGAGGCGATCAGCAGGGCGACCGCCGAGGCGAAGGCGAGATAGGTGGCGTTCATAGCTCGGTCACCAGCCCGAACACCCGCTGCTGCTTGCCCAGTCGCTCGGCATAGAAGCGCGGGTTGCAGATGGCGAAGGCGCGCTGGATCCAGCGATCGCTGCCATCGAACCGGGCGTCGAAGCGGCTGCGCGCATGCACCGTGCGACGGTTGTCGATGATCAGCAGATCGCCCGGGCACAGCCGGATTGGCTCGACCACCGACCAGGCGATGGCGCGCAGTCGCTCCAGCAGGGCCTGGGCGCGACTGCTGAAGGCGAGCATGAACTGCGGATCGAAGCGCAGGAGTGGCGCGTCGGGGTCGCCGTAGAGCACGGTCTGGTGCTTGTCGATGTCGATGCGCTGGTTCTTTTCGCTCGGGCCGTAGTCGCAGAGGAAGTTGTACGGCTCGTTGAGGAAGAACAGCTGTTCCTCGTAGTTCAGCCTGGCGAGGATGCGTTCGGCCGAGGCGACATAGGTGATCGCTTCTGCCGCCGGGTCCTGGCGCAGGCAGAGCAGCAGCAGGTAGTCCGGCTGGATAGCGTGGAAGGCGTTCTCGGTGTGCAGGTCCAGTTCGGTGTCGAAACTGTCGGAAGTCGCCGCGCGCGACTGCCCGCGCTGCGGGAAGAAGTTGTTGACGATCGCGCCGGTGGATTCCTGCAGGTAGCCGATCGGCTCGCCGAGCAGCACGGCCGCCTGCAGCAGCAGGCGTTCGCTGCTGTCGTCGGCTTTGCGCAGCGTCTCGCGGCTGGCCGGGGTGGGCGGAATCTCGCCGATCGGCAGCTGCCTCAGGTGCAGGAAGCCCGCTGGGTTGCCGAACAGCTTGAAGTTGAGGATCTGCGCGATCTGCTGTCGGTGCAGCCCGCCGTGCTCGATGCTGGCGGCCAGCAGGGGGTCGAAATTATCCGCGGACATGTCATCCTTCCTTGAGTTTTTTTGATCGAGTCGTGCGCCCTCTCGGGTGGCGTAGCGGCGAACAAGGCCGCTAGTGGTGCAGTATCGGAACGCAGCGAGGCGCTGAAAAATGGAAAAAACGACCTGCTGGGATGACTTTTACTCATGCAGCGGCGGTACCCGATGACGATCCGGCTACCGCCGTTGTATGCCTTGCGCGCCTTCGAGGTGGCGGCGCGTTTCGGCTCCTTCACCGAGGCGGCGCAAAGTCTGTGCATCACCCAGAGCGCGATCAGCCGCCACGTGAAGACGCTGGAGCAGCAGCTCGGCTGCCAGCTGTTCGAGCGGCGCGGCTCGCGCCTGACGCTGACCGACACCGGGCGGCGGCTGGCGCAGGAGCTGAAGGTGGGGTTCGGCACCATCGAGAACGCCTGCGTCGCGGTGACCCGCCAGCGCGGCGCGCTGCGCCTGAAAGCCCCGTCGACGCTGACCATGCGCTGGCTGCTGAATACGCTGGAAGCGTTCCAGCTGGCCTATCCGCAGCAACGCGTGCAGCTGACCAGCGCCTGGATGGATCTCGATGCGGTGGACTTCAGCAGCGAGCCGTTCGATTGCGCGATCCTGCTCGGCGATGCCGCGCTGGCCGCCGATGGCCGCTGCCTGAAGCTGTTCGATGAGTGGCTGGTGCCGGTCTGCGCGCCGGCGTTGCTCGGTGATCAACCGTGGGACGCCGCGCGGTTGGCGGCGGCCGAGCTGATCCACCCCTCGCGTGATCGTCGCGACTGGCGGCGCTGGCTGGCGCGGGTCGGCCTGGCCGATGCCGTGCCCTGGCAGCAGGGCAAGCTGTTCGACACGCTGGAGCTGGGCATCTCCGCGGCGGCGCAGGGCCACGGTGTGTCGATCGGCGACCTGGCGCTGGTCGCTGCCGAACTGGCGCGCGGCACGCTGGCGCTGCCGTTCGACGCCGCGGTGCGTTCCGGCGACAGTTATTACCTGGTCTGGCCCGCCCACGGCGCGGCGCATCCGGTGCTGGCGCAGATGAAGGATTACCTGCTTGCCCATCTACCCGATGTGCAGGGCCAGGGTGTGCGCCTGCTCGACTGAGGTCGCGGCCATTCAGTCATTGCCCCCTCTCCCGCGAAAGGGGAAAATGGCCGCCTTTTTCTACGTACACCCCGCAGGAGATCAGCGATGCCCAGCCGTCGTGAGCGAGCCAATGCCATCCGCGCACTCAGCATGGATGCCGTGCAGAAAGCCAACAGCGGCCACCCCGGTGCCCCGATGGGCATGGCGGACATCGCCGAAGTGCTCTGGCGCGATCACCTCAAGCACAGCCCGACCAACCCCAAGTGGGCCGACCGCGACCGCTTCGTGCTGTCCAACGGCCACGGCTCGATGCTGATCTACTCGCTGCTGCACCTGACCGGCTACGACCTGTCGATCGACGATCTGAAGAACTTCCGCCAGCTGCACAGCCGTACTCCGGGCCACCCGGAGTACGGCTACACCGCCGGCGTCGAGACCACCACCGGGCCGCTGGGGCAGGGCATCGCCAACGCCGTGGGTTTCGCCCTGGCCGAGAAGATCATGGCCGCGCAGTTCAACCGTCCGGGCCACGAGATCGTCGA
Organism: Stutzerimonas stutzeri TS44; assembly: GCA_000263395.1. Classification (GTDB taxonomy): domain Bacteria; phylum Pseudomonadota; class Gammaproteobacteria; order Pseudomonadales; family Pseudomonadaceae; genus Stutzerimonas; species Stutzerimonas stutzeri_C. The sequence goes on along the minus strand of AJXE01000001.1, from coordinate 183,097 downwards.
TCACAACACCTACGTGTTCCTCGGCGACGGCTGCATGATGGAAGGCATCAGCCATGAGGTCTGCTCGCTGGCCGGCACGCTGGGGCTGAACAAGCTCACCGCGTTCTACGACGACAACGGCATCTCCATCGACGGCGAGGTGCACGGCTGGTTCACCGACGACACCCCACGGCGCTTCGAGGCCTACGGCTGGCAGGTGATCCGCAACGTCAACGGCCATGACGCCGACGAGATCCAGATCGCCATCGACACCGCGCGCAAGAGCGATCGGCCGACGCTGATCTGCTGCAAGACCATCATCGGCTTCGGCTCGCCGAACAAGCAGGGCAAGGAAGAATCCCACGGCGCCGCGCTGGGTGATGCCGAGATCGCTCTGACCCGCGAGGCGCTGGGCTGGAACCACCCGCCGTTCGAGATTCCCGCTGAGATCTACGCCGAGTGGGACGCCAAGCAGAAGGGCGTCGACGCCGAGAGCGAATGGAACCAGCGTTTCGCCGCCTACGCGGCCGAATTCCCGGTGCTGGCTGCCGAGTTCACGCGGCGCATGGCCGGTGAGCTGCCCGCCGATTTCGCCGAGAAGGCGTCGGCCTACATCCGCGAAGTTGCCGACAAGGGCGAGACCATCGCCAGCCGCAAGGCCAGCCAGAACTGCCTGAACGCCTTCGGCCCGCTGCTGCCGGAACTGCTTGGCGGTTCGGCGGATCTGGCCGGCTCCAACCTGACCCTGTGGAAGGGCTGCAAGCCGGTGGTCGCCGAGGATGCCTCGGGCAACTACATGTACTACGGCGTGCGTGAGTTCGGCATGAGCGCGATCATGAACGGCGTCGCCCTGCACGGCGGCCTGGTTCCCTACGGCGCGACCTTCCTGATGTTCATGGAATACGCACGCAACGCCGTGCGCATGTCGGCGCTGATGAAGCAGCGCGTGCTCTACGTGTTCACCCACGACTCCATCGGTCTGGGCGAAGACGGCCCGACGCACCAGCCGATCGAACAGCTGACCAGCCTGCGCACCACGCCGAACCTGGACACCTGGCGCCCGGCCGATACCGTCGAATCGGCGGTGGCCTGGAAGTACGCCCTCGAGCGCAAGGACGGCCCGAGCGCGCTGATCTTCTCGCGGCAGAACCTGCCGTTCCATGTGCGCGACAACGAGACCGAAGCGGCCATCGCCCGCGGTGGCTACATCCTGAAGAACTGCGTCGGCGAGCCCGAGCTGATCCTCATCGCCACCGGTTCGGAAGTCAGCCTGGCGGTGCAGGCCGCCGACCAGCTGGCCGCGCAGGGCCGCCAGGTGCGCGTGGTGTCGATGCCCTGCACCAGCGTGTTCGACGCCCAGGATGCCGCCTACAAGCAGGCCGTGCTGCCGGTGGAAGTCGGCGCGCGGATCGCCATCGAGGCGGCGCACGCGGACTACTGGTACAAGTATGTCGGCCTCGACGGTCGCATCATCGGCATGACCAGCTACGGCGAGTCGGCCCCGGCCAACCAGCTGTTCGAGGAGTTCGGCTTCACCGTCGACAACATCCTCGCGGTGGCCGAAGAGCTGCTGGAAGACTGATCGCGACGATTCGGTGGATGGCTGCGGTCATCCACCCTACGTAAATCACCTTGCGTAGGGTGGCAAGCCCGCGCAGCGGTTTTCCACCGCCAGAACCGACGAAGATCCCATGGCCAACGCCCGTCCCTACCGCGTCGCCCTCAATGGCTACGGCCGCATCGGCCGCTGCGTGCTGCGTGCCTTCTACGAGCGCGGCGCGGCGTTCGACTTCCAGTTCGTCGCCCTCAACGACCTGGCCGACATGGCCAGCCTGGAATACCTCACCCGTTTCGACTCCACCCACGGCCGCTTCCCCGGCGAGGTGAGCGTGGATGGCGATTGCTTGCACCTCAACGGCCACTGCGTGAAGGTGCTGCGCGAATCGACCCCCGAGGCCATCGACTGGCGGGCGCTGGATGTCGATCTGGTGCTGGAGTGCTCCGGCGCCTACACCAGTCGCGCCGATGGCGAGCGCTTTCTCGCCGCGGGCGTGCCGCGGGTGCTGTTCTCGCAGCCGATGGCCGGCGCCGCCGACATCGACGCCACCGTGGTGATGGGCATCAACCAGCAGCAGCTGACCGGCGCCGAACGGTTGGTGTCCAACGCCTCGTGCACCACCAATTGCGGCGTGCCGTTGCTCAAGCTACTCAATGATGCGCTGGGTATCGAGTACGCCTCGATCACCACCATCCACTCGGCGATGAACGACCAGCCGGTGATCGACGCCTACCACCACGAGGACCTGCGCCGCACGCGCTCGGCCTTCCAGTCGGTGATTCCGGTGTCCACAGGGCTCGCGCGCGGCATCGAGCGGCTGCTGCCGGAACTCTCCGGGCGGATTCAGGCCAAAGCGGTGCGGGTGCCGACGGTGAACGTCTCCTGCCTGGATATCACCCTGCAGACCGCGCGCGATACCGATGCGCAGACGATCAACCGGGTGCTGCGCGAGGCGGCCGCAGCCGGCCCGCTGAAGGGACTGCTGGCCTACACCGAGCTGCCGCATGCCAGTTGCGATTTCAATCACGACCCGCATTCGGCGATCGTCGACGGCAGCCTGACGCGGGTCTCCGGGCCGCGGCTGGTGAACCTGCTGGCCTGGTTCGACAACGAATGGGGCTTCGCCAACCGCATGCTGGACGTCACCGAACATTATCTGCGCGTGGCCCATCGCCCCTAGCGGCGCGCGCTCTGGAGCTTCGCTGCTCTCGACCTTAAGGAAGATCAACATGACCGTTTTGAAGATGACCGACCTCGACCTCGCCGGTAAGCGCGTGCTGATCCGCGAAGACCTCAACGTGCCGGTGAAGGATGGCGCGGTGAAGAGCGACGCACGCATCCTCGCCTCGCTGCCGACCATCAAGCTGGCGCTGGAGAAGGGCGCCGCCGTGCTGGTCTGCTCGCACCTGGGGCGTCCGGAAGAGGGCATCTACAGCGAGGAAGACAGCCTCAAGCCGGTCGCCGACTACCTGTCCAAGGCGCTGGGTCGCGAGGTGCCGCTGGTCAAGGACTACCTCGACGGCGTCGAGGTGCAGCCGGGCGAGCTGGTGCTGCTGGAGAACGTGCGCTTCAACCAGGGCGAGAAGAAGAACACCGATGAGCTGGCGCAGAAGTACGCCGCGCTGTGCGACGTCTTCGTCATGGACGCCTTCGGCACCGCGCACCGCGCCCAGGGCTCGACCCACGGCGTGGCCAAGTTCGCCAAGGTCGCCTGTGCCGGCCCGCTGCTGGCCGCCGAGCTGGAAGCGCTGGGCAAGGCGCTGGACCAGCCGGCGCGGCCGATGGTGGCCATCGTTGCCGGCTCCAAGGTGTCGACCAAGCTCGACGTGCTGACCTCGCTGGCTGACATCTGCGACCAGCTGATCGTCGGCGGCGGCATCGCCAACACCTTCCTCGCCGCCGCCGGCTACAAGGTTGGCAAGTCGCTGCACGAGGCCGACCTGCTCGACACCGCCAAGGCCATCGCCGCCAAGGTCGCCGTACCGCTGCCGGTGGACGTGGTGGTCGCCAAGGAGTTCGCCGAAACCGCCGAGGCTACGGTCAAGGCCATCGCCGATGTCGCCGATGACGACATGATCCTCGACATCGGCCCGCAGACCGCCGCCATGTTCGGCGAGATGCTCACGGCCTCGCAGACCATCCTCTGGAACGGCCCGGTCGGCGTGTTCGAGTTCGACCAGTTCGGCAACGGCACCCAGGTGCTGGCCCAGGCCATCGCGCAGAGCCCGGCGTTCTCCATCGCCGGCGGCGGCGACACCCTGGCGGCGATCGACAAGTACGGCGTGGCCGAGCAGATCTCCTATATCTCCACCGGCGGTGGCGCCTTCCTCGAGTTCGTCGAGGGTAAGGTGCTGCCGGCCGTCGAGGTGCTGGAGCAGCGCGGCGCCGAGTAATCGCGGCGATCTGTCGGGCGGGCTGCGGCTTGCCCGGCAGGCAACGGCATGGCAACCCCGGCCGGCACCTGTGGTCTGTGTTGTGTCAGACACGAGGAAAGGGGATGCACCATGCGCTATGCCGTTCTGGCTGTTTGCTGTCTGGGGCTGGCCGGTTGTGCCGGTGACCCACCGGATAGCGCCTGTGAAGTGTTCGAGCCGCCGGCGGCGAGCGGTCCCACGGCCGAGCGCGAGCAGCGTGTCGAGATGCAGGCCAGCGGTGACCCGACGGTGACCACCCGCACCGATCTGCAGGATTGCCCCTGATTCCATTGCCAAGGAGCCGTCATGAAAGGCCTGTCGATTCTCGCCCTGGCGCTGCTGCTGACCGGCTGCGGCCACTGGCAGTCCGGCCCGGACGCGCCGTTCGTGCGCTGGAAATGCAATGGCCAGCAGCACATCGGCTGGCGCTATGCCGACAGCGCAAAGACCGCCATCGACCTGAAGATCGGCAACGACGCACGCATTCATACGCTCAGGAGGGAACCTGCCACCTACGGCAGTTTCTATAGCGACGGCGTGATTGCGTTCCACGACAAGGGTAACGAGGCGCTGGTCTACCGGGTGGCCGACGACAAGCCGCTGGCCCACGGCTGCAGTGCCTCGCTGATCAACCTCTAGCATCCGCCCATGAAAAGCCGTGGCGAGCGCTGGTAATCGGCGTGCCCGCCACTACAATGCCGCGCCCAGCGCGCGGCGCTTGAACAGCGCCAGCCACTGCGGCAGGCTTTACACGATCAAACGACCCCAGACCGGGAGAAAGGAAAACATGGCACTCATCAGCATGCGCCAGATGCTCGACCACGCCGCCGAGTTCGGCTACGGCGTGCCGGCCTTCAACGTCAACAACCTCGAGCAGATGCGCGCCATCATGGAAGCGGCTGACAAGACCGACTCCCCGGTGATCGTCCAGGCTTCCGCCGGTGCGCGCAAATACGCCGGCGCGCCGTTCCTGCGCCACCTGATCCTCGCCGCCATCGAAGAATTCCCGCACATTCCGGTGTGCATGCACCAGGACCACGGCACCAGCCCGGACGTCTGCCAGCGCTCGATCCAGCTCGGCTTCAGCTCGGTGATGATGGACGGCTCGCTGAAGGAAGACGGCAAGACCCCGGCCGACTATGACTACAACGTGCGCGTGACCCAGCAGACCGTGGCCTTCGCGCATGCCTGCGGCGTGTCCGTGGAAGGCGAGCTGGGTTGCCTGGGCAGCCTGGAAACCGGCATGGCCGGCGAGGAAGACGGCGTCGGCGCCGAGGGCGTGCTCGATCACAGCCAGCTGCTGACCGATCCGGAAGAAGCCGCGCAGTTCGTCAAGGCCACCAAGGTCGACGCCCTGGCCATCGCCATCGGCACCAGCCACGGCGCCTACAAGTTCACCAAGCCGCCGACCGGCGACACCCTGTCGATCCAGCGCATCAAGGAAATCCACGCGCGCATTCCCGACACCCACCTGGTGATGCACGGTTCCTCCTCGGTGCCGCAGGAGTGGCTGCAGATCATCAACCAGTACGGCGGCGAGATCGGCGAAACCTACGGCGTGCCGGTCGAGGAAATCGTCCAGGGCATCAAGTACGGCGTGCGCAAGGTCAACATCGACACCGACCTGCGCCTGGCGTCCACCGGCGCGATCCGCGAATTCATGGTGAAGAATCCGGCCGAATTCGACCCGCGCAAGTACTTCGCCAAGACCGTGGCGGCCATGCGCGATATCTGCATCGCCCGCTACGAAGCCTTCGGCACCGCCGGCAATGCCAGCAAGATCAAGCCGATCTCGCTGGAAGGCATGTTCCAGCGCTACGCCAGCGGCGAGCTGGACCCGAAGATCAACTGATCGATTCGGCAACGAAGAAAGCCCGCACGCGTGCGGGCTTTTTCATGTCTGGCGTTCGGCTTGTTAAGCGACGCGGGCGCGCTCAGTCGGCCAGCAGCCGCTGGATCTGCTTGCGCAGCGAATCCAGCGAGAAAGGCTTGGCCAGCACCGGCGCCGTGCGCGCCACTTCGCTGCCGGACTCGTGGATCTCGATCGGATAGCCGCTGATGAAGATCACCTTGAGGTCCGGGCGCAGCTTCAGCGCCGGCTCGGCGATCATTACCCCGGACACGCCGCCCGGCAGTCGGAAGTCGCTGATCAGCAGGTCGAGGCGCGGCTTGGTCGCGAGAATCTCGAAGGCGCGGGCGGCGCTGTCGGCCTGCAGCACCTGATAGCCTTCATCGGTCAGGTACTCGGACAACAGAAAGAGAATGTGCGGCTCGTCTTCGACGAGCAGGACGACGTTGCGGGGGACGGGCTGCATCGGCGCAATTCTCGGAGCGTTTCATGACGATTGCGGTATCGACCGTGGCATATGGCGCGTTCGGCGCCATGCACGTGGAACGGGACCGCCCCGGCACGTTCGGTGATCGACGCGCGGGCGTCAACCGCTACCTTGGTGCCGCCTGCCGGCGCGCAGGGCTGGTTGCGGGATGCCGGCGCGGCTAGGCTCAGGCTTTTGCGGAGAGTCGCGATGAGCGAACCCGAATCGCTGCAAGCCATTGCCGAAGGTACCCTCGATCATTACCGGCAACGCGCCGAGGCGTTCCGCGCCGGCACGCGCGACCATGATGTCAGCCAGAACATCGCCGCGCTGCTGCAGCATATCCAGGCGCCGGCACCGCTGCGCATCCTCGATCTCGGCTGCGGCCCGGGGCGCGATCTGAAGACCTTCGCCGCCCTTGGGCATGTCGCCGTGGGGCTGGACGGTGCCGAGCCGTTCGTCGCGATGGCGCGGGCCGACAGCGGTTGCGAAGTCTGGCAGCAGGACCTGCTGCGTCTGGAGCTGCCGGATGCGGCATTCGACGGCATCTTCGCCAACGCGGTGCTGTTCCACCTGCCCAGCCGCGAACTGCCGCGGGTGCTGCGTCAGCTGCACGCGGCGCTCAGGCCGGGCGGCGTGCTGTTCTGCTCCAATCCGCGCGGGCACAACGAGGAAGGCTGGAGCGGCGGCCGCTACGGTTGCTGGTACGACTGGCCGACCTGGCGTGCGCTGCTGCGCGCGGCGGATTTCCTCGAACTGCAACACTACTACCGCCCCAGCGGCCTGCCGCGTGCGCAGCAACCGTGGCTGGCGAGTGTCTGGCGCAAGCCTGAAGGCGACCGCTGAGTCACGCAGAATGCAAGCCGCAAGCCAGGCAATCATGCGTAATGCAAGATCATGCGTTTTGCTGATTTTTGTAACTTGTTGATTTAACGGGATTATCTTGTCTTTGCGTGGGTTGGCATGATCGCTGCTGCTGTTTCGGATGCTGGAACCCCTACCGGAGCAGAACAATGAATGCAGCCCAACGATTCCTTACTGCCGCGTTTCCCGAATTCGAAGTGCTCACCGCTCCCCGCCCGGATGGCGGCCTGCTGCTGACCCTGTGCAACGATGACCGGATCATCATCAAGCGCGCCCTGTCCAAGGGCCAGACCCAGGCAGAGATCCAGTTGCAGTGGGTGGTCAGCTCGGTCCGCCGCGACCTGGCGCTGGAAGCGGGAATGTCGCCGGCCATCGCTCATCTGCAGAGCCAGAGCCGCACGGCCCTGCCGACCTACGACTACGCCTGAGGCGCCGCCGGGCTGGCTCCGCAAGGGGCGCAGCCCGGTGACCGACCGGGCCGCAGAGCCGGGCGCCGTATCACCGTCACGAGAGGAAAGCCTGATGAATGCCATCGACCTGCTGATCCAGGACCACGAGCGCGTGAAGGAGATTTTGACGCGTCTGAGCGAATCCACCGAGCGTGCGGTCAAGACCCGTACCGAGCTGCTGCACAAGCTGGAGATGGAAGTCACCATCCATACCCAGCTGGAAGAACAGATTCTCTACCCGGCCTATAAGGACGCCGGCGGCAAGGAAGAACTGAAGATGTACCACGAGGCCAAGGAGGAGCATCGCGCGGTGGATTCGCTGGTGCTGCCCGACCTCAAGGCCACCGATCCGGCGAGCGTGGAGTTCTCCGGCCGCGCCAAGGTGTGCAAGGAGCTGCTCGAGCATCACCTCGAGGAAGAGGAAGCGGAGATGTTCCCCCAGGCGCGCGAGATGTTCGAGGCGGCCAAGCTGGAGGACATGGGCAAGCGGATGGAGACACTGCGCACGCGCATGAAGAAGGAGTTCGCCGCCAAGCAGGCGGCCTGAGGTCTCGTCAGTGAAGCCGTGCTCCGTCCGCTTACGGAGCTGACGGAGCCGCTGTTCGCAGCGGTGGCGCGCTGGCAATCGGCGCGCGCGGTTACCGCCGTGGAAACTGTCATGACAGCGGCACTCTTGGTCGCAATGGCGGTCTATTCTCCGTGAATCTGACGATTCCAGAACTTGCCGGCCCGCTGCCGGTTCATCCGAAGGAGGTTATCCATGCGTCTCACCTATCTATTGCCGCCGCTGCTCGGTCTGCTGCTGGTTGGTTGTGGCGAAGACAAGCAGTCCGAACCCACTCCGCCGCCGGCGACCACCGAGCAGCCCGCCGCGCCTTCGACTGCGCCGGCTCCGACTCCAGAGCCAACTCCGGCACCGACCCCGGCTCCGGAAACCGGAACGGGCACCAGTGGTGACACGAGCACTCCGCCGGCCGGCGGCAGCAGTACCGGCTCGCAGTGAGCCGATTGGTTGCGGGAGCGAGGCTCCCGCAACCAATGCGCAGCGCTGTCTCGGAGATCACCATGAAGCCAACAACGCTACTGCTGTGCTGTGCCCTCGGTCTGCTGCTCGGCTGTTCGCCGGAAGACGAGCAGGACTCCGCGCTGGAGAACGTCGAGGAAAACGCGCAGGAGTATCACAACACCGCGACCGATCCCGCCGGCCCCGGCGAGGTTTCACCGCCATCGACGCCGCCCGCCGAATAAACGCCTCGCCTCAGACGCACTGTCCGGCTGCATGGCCGGAGGCCCAGGCCCACTGGAAGTTGAAGCCACCGAGGTGGCCGGTCACGTCCAGCACTTCGCCGACGAAATACAGCCCCGCCGACTTCTGCGATTCCATCGTCTTGGATGACACCTCGCGCGTGTCCACGCCGCCGAGCGTGACTTCGGCCGTGCGATAGCCCTCGGTGCCCGCCGGCACCAGTTGCCAGTCGCTCAGCCGCGCCGCCACGCTTTTCAGCTCGGCTGGCGTGTACTGCTTGAGCGGTCTGGAGGCGAACCACTGCTCGCAGAGCAGTGTCGCCATCTTGCGGGTGAACACCTCGCCCAGCAGCGTCTTCAGCTCGATATTCGGTCGCGCTGCCTGCTCGTCGAGCAGCCACTGCCCGGCATCGCGCTCGGGCAGCAGGTCGATCGCCAGCGCCTCGCCGGCCTGCCAGTAGGAGGAGATCTGCAGCATCGCCGGGCCGCTCAGGCCGCGGTGGGTGAACAGCAGGTTCTCGCGAAAGCTCTGCCCATTGCAGCTCACCCGGCAATCCACCGAAGTCCCCGACAGCTCGCCGCACAGCGCCTTGAGCGCCGGCTCGGTGATGGTGAAGGGCACCAGGCCGGCGCGCGTCGGCAGCACGCTGTGGCCGAACTGGCGAGCGACCTGATAGCCGAAGCCGCTGGCACCCAGCGTCGGGATCGACAGGCCGCCGGTGGCGATCACCAGCGATTGGCAGTGCAGCGCGCCGAGGCCGGTCGCGAGCGCATAGCCCTGTGCGGTTTTCTCGATCGCCTGCACCGCCGTGTTCAGCTGCAGCTCGACACCGGCATCGCTGCACTCGGCGAGCAGCATCTCGAGGATGTCGCTGGACTTGTTGTCGCAGAACAGCTGGCCGAGCTTCTTCTCGTGATAGGGCACGCCGTGGCGCCCGACCAGCTCGAGAAAATCCCACTGCGTGTAGCGCGCCAGCGCCGATTTGCAGAAGTGCGGATTGTTGGAGAGGAAGTTCGCCGGCTCGGTGTACAGGTTGGTGAAGTTGCAGCGTCCGCCGCCGGACATGAGGATCTTCTTGCCGGCCTTGTTGGCGTGATCGAGCAGCAGCACCTGGCGGCCGCGCCGCGCGGCGCTGAACGCGCACATCAGGCCGGCGGCGCCGGCACCGATGATGATGACCTCAGTAGTTCGCACGGCTTGCCCTCGTTGGCGAAAAGGCGCGCATCTTACCGTGCCGGCGGCGTTACGGCTGCCCGGCGGGCGGCGCGCTGCCCAGCTTGAGCAGGTGCACCGCCATGCTGCGCAGCGGCGCCAGTTGCCGGCTGATCAGGCCGAGCTGGGTCTGCACCAGGCGGTGGCCGTCGTCGATATCCTCCGGCAGCTGTTCGAGTTGCTGCGCCAGCGCTTCTTCCGCGTCGCTGTGGATGGTCGGCGCGTGACCGTCGCGCAGCGACGCGGCCAGCTCGTCGAGGCTCTGTGCCAGACGCTCGGCGGCCTCTTTGAGCAGCGCGTCGCTGGCGTCATCCGGCAGTGTTTCGCGATGCGCGCCGAGGCCGGACAGGTAGCTGAGCAGCGTGTGCGAGAGCACTAGGAAGCGGAAGCCGCTCTCGGCGTCGCGGCGAAAGTGCCCCGGCTCCAGCAGCATGTTCGACAGGGTGGTGGACAGCGCCGCGTCGGCGTTGTGCGCGTTGCGCCGCGCCAGGCGGTAGGCCAGGTCGTCGCGCTTGCCGCTTTCGTACTGGCGCATGATCTGCCGCAGGTAGGCGGCGTTGCAGCTCAGCGTGCCGGCCACCATCTGGTTCAGTCGGCGGCCCTGCCAGTCCGGCAGGATCAGGAACACCGCCGCCGCGGCGATGGCGCTGCCCAGCAGGGTGTCGAACAGCCGTGGCCAGATCAGACCGTAGCCATCGCCGATCTGGTTGAAGCAGAACAGCACCAGCAGGGTGATCGCCGCGGTCGCCAGGGTGTAGCGCGTGCTGCGGGTGGCGAAGAACACCACGCCGGCGATGACCGCGAACAGTGCCTGCACCTGCGTACCGGGAAACAGATCGAACAGCGCCCAGCCCGCCAGCAGGCCGAGCACCGTGCCGCTGACCCGCTGCACCAGCTTGATCCGCGTGGCGCCGTAGTTGGGCTGGCAGACGAACATGGTGGTCAGCAGCACCCAGTAGCCCTGCTCGGGGTGGATCGCGTGCAGCACCGCGTAGCCGCAGACCAGCGCGATGCTCATGCGCAGCGCGTGGCGGAACAGCAGCGAGGTGGGCGTCAGTTGCAGGCGTAGGCGGCTGAGCGCCTCGCCGAGTGTCTGCGGCTGGCGATCGAGCAGGCTGCTGTCCTGCTCGCCGGCCAGGGAGTCGGGGTTGCTGGCGCTGGCGAGCTGGCGCTGCATGGTCGAGAGGTTGCCCGACAGCGCGCGCAGCGAGCGCAGCAGCCCGCGCCAGGCCGGGTTGTGCTGCTCGCGCAGGTGTTCCAGCGACGCCTGCAGGTCGTCGAGCGCCTGAGCGTTGGCTTCGCTGTAGCGGAATGCCTGGCGCAGCTGGATGGCGGCACCGAGCCCGGCACAGGCGCTGGCCTGCAGGCGCAGCAGGCGCTGGCAGCGGAACAGCACGTCGCTGTGGAAGAACGCCTCGGCGAGCGCCTGATAGGGGTAGTGCGAGGAGCTGACACGTTCGTGCAGGTCCTGGGCGAGGAAATACAGCTTCAGGTAGTGGTTGATCCGCGCGCCCGGGCGGCCGTCGCCCAGGCGGTGCAGCAGGGTTTCCTTGGCGGCGTTGAGTGCGCTGACCACCCGGCCATTCTGCCGGGCCAGCTGCAGCCGGCGCTCCTCGACGTCGAACGGGCGAGTCGGCTCGAACAGCGCCGCCTTGAGCTTGAAGTACTGCCCCAGTTCGCGGTACAGCCGCGCCAGGCTCTGTTGCACCGGCTGGTGGGTGAACAGCGCGTTCCACAGCACCGAGAGCAGGCCGTACCAGGCGGCGCCGGCAAGCAGCAGCAGCGGATCGCGCCAGAAGTCGAGGTCGGCGCCGTCGCGCTGGTCGGCGGCGATCATGCTGTAGATCGACAGGATCAGCGTGGCTTGGGCGATGGTCGCGTAGCGTTCGCCGAGCGCACCGAGCATCACCAGCACGAACGCCGAGGCCGCCAGCCCGAGGGCGAACAGCCAGGGGTAGGGGAACAGCAGTTGCACCGAGACTGCCGCCACGCTGAAGCACAGCAGGGTGGCCAGCAGCGCGCCCAGGCGGCCGCGCCAGCTGTCGTCGGTTTCCGCCAGGGCGCTGGCGATGATGCCGAGAAACAGCGGGATCACCAGCGCCGGCTGCCCGAGCCAGCCGCTCAGGCCCATGCTGCCGGCCAGCGCGATCAGCACCCGCAGGCTGTAGCCGAACTTCTCCAGGGCCCAGAGATGACGCAGGGATTGACGGAGCGATGGGGTCGGCATGGAGGGGCGGCCTTGACGGATGGGGGGCTAGCGAAACGCCGGCCCGGCGTGCGTGGCCGGGACCGTTCGCAGCAAAGCTTATACCGCACCGTCCGTCTCGTATCACCGGGACGCCACCGCGCAGTCATCTTACTGCCGCAACGGCACTGCTCTACTCATGGCGCTGCATCGCCCCCTCCACCCTTCGCAGAGGAACGTTTCATGAGTCAAGTTCACGATTCCAGTCGCCGTAATCTGCTCAAGGGCAGCATGATCGCTGCCGCCGTCGCCACCACGCCGCTGCTCGGCACCCTGCAGGCCTTCGCCGCGCAGCAGGCCCAGGGCCGCAACGGCAAGCTGATCCGCAGCAGCTACGGCGCGCTGCGCCCGACCCGTGACCTGAGCACCGGTCTCGAATTGCTGCAGCTGCCGGAAGGCTTCAACTACAAGAGCTTCTCCTGGGCCGGCGATCTCATGGAAAGCGGCCAGCCGGTGCCCGGCTCGCATGACGGCATGGGGGTCATCGGCGAGCGCGCCGGGGCACACGGCAGCGAGCTGGTGCTGGTGCGCAACCACGAGGCCGGCACCGGTCGGGGGATCGGCGCGCGCGGCATCTATGACGACGTGGTCCTGGCCAACGGCCAGCAGCCGGCCGGCGGCACCACCAACCTGTACTTCCCGCGTGGCATCGAGCAGGACGTGCAGACCCTGCCGAGCCTGGGCGGTACGCGCACCAACTGTGCCGGCGGCGTCACCCCGTGGGGCACCTGGCTGTCCTGCGAGGAAACCACCGTCGACTACAGCGCGGTCGGCGGGCGTCCGCATGGCTACGTGTTCGAGGTGACTGCCGATCCGGCGCTGACCACCGCGCAGCCGATCATCGGCATGGGCCGCTTCGCTCACGAGGCGGTGGCGATCGATCCGCGCAACAGCTACGCCTACCTGACCGAGGATGCGCGCAATCGCTCCGGCTACTACCGCTACATTCCCACCGATGCCAGCCAGCAGCCCGGTTCGCTGGTGGTCGGCGGCATCCTGCAGGCGGCGCGGGTGAAGAACCGTCCGGGCATGGATCTGTTGACCCCGGCGGTCGGTGACAGTTACGAGCTGGAATGGGTCGAGGTGGCCAATCCCGATCTGGCGCCGCAGGCCGGTGGCAGCGGCCCGTTCGTCCAGACGCGGCAGGCCGGGGCGCTGAGCATGAGCCGCGGCGAGGGCATCTGGCACAGCGAGGGGCGGCTCTACATCGTCGACACCAGCGCCGGCACGGACGCCCAGGGGCGTGCCGGTTACGGCAACGGCGCGGTGTGGGTGCATGACCTGGCCAGCGACCGGCTGACCTGCCTGTTCGTCTCCAGTGATGCGCTGATCGCCAACAACCCGGACAACATCACCGTCAGCCCGCGCGGCGGCGTGCTGTTGTGCGAGGACGGCGGCGGCGTGCAGGACGACTTCGGCTTCGGCGAGCGCCTGCTCGGGCTGACCGCGGCCGGCGAGGCGTACATCTTCGCCAAGAACAACATCGTCTTCGACGATGTGCAGGCGGCGGCGGCCGGCAAGCAGGCCTCCGGTGGCGATTACCGCAACCGCGAATTCTGCGGCGCCTGCTTCGATCCCAGCGGCCACTTCCTGTTCGTCAACGTGCAGACCCCGGGCATCACCTTTGCCATCTGGGGCCCCTGGGCGCGTGGCTCGCTGTAGGCACTGACGCCAGGCGCCGGCGCTGTCCTGCAGCCCGGCGCCGGCGTTTTTCGCGCTTCGCTTTGTCTGCTACAGCTGCCTGACCTTCAGCGAGCGGCCCTTGATCCGTCCCTCGTTCAGGCGTTTGAGCGCCTGCCGGGCCACGCCACGCTCGACCGCGACGAAGGCCTGGAAGTCGAACAGGGCGATCTTGCCGACCTGGCTGCCGGCGATGCCCGCTTCGCCGGTCAGTGCGCCGAGGATATCGCCCGGGCGCAGCTTGTCCTTGCGCCCGGCGGCGATGCACAGCGTCACCATCGGCGGTTGCAGCGGTTCGCCGGGCTTGGTCTTCAGGCTGTCCAGCGGCTGCCAGTTCAGCGGCGCCTGCTGCAGCTTTTCGATGGCCTGGGCGCGATGCGCTTCGGCCGGCGCCACCAGGCTGACCGCCAGGCCGCGATTGCCGGCACGCCCGGTGCGGCCGACGCGATGCACGTGAATCTCCGCGTCGCGCGCCAGTTCAACGTTGATCACCAGGTCCAGCGCGTCGATGTCCAGGCCGCGCGCCGCCACGTCGGTGGCGACCAGCACCGACAGGCTGCGATTGGCGAACATCGCCAGCACCTGGTCGCGGTCGCGCTGCTCCAGATCGCCGTGCAGGGCCAGCGCCGAGATGCCGCGCGCACCGAGGTAGTCGACCAGGTCCTGGCACTGCTGCTTGGTGAAGCAGAACGCCACGCAGCTCTGCGGGCGGAAACTGGCGAGCACGCGCAGCACGGCCTCCAGGCGCTGCTCGGCGGCGATCTCGTAGAAGCGCTGCTCGATCTGGGAGTCGTCATGCAGGGCGGCGACCTGTACCGACTGCGGATCGCGCATGAAGGTTGTGGCGAGTTGCTGGATGCCGGCCGGGTAGGTGGCCGAGAACAGCAGAGTCTGCCGCCGCGCGGGGGTCTGCCCGATGATCTCGGCGATGGCGTCGTAGAAGCCCATGTCGAGCATGCGGTCGGCTTCGTCGAGCACCAGCGTGTTGAGCCCGTCGAGGCTCAGCGTGCCTTTCTTCAGATGCTCCTGCACCCGCCCGGGAGTGCCGACGATCACGTGCGCGCCGTGCTCCAGTGAGGCGATCTGCGGACCGATGGAAACCCCGCCGCAGAGCGTGAGGATCTTGATGTTGTCCGCCGCGCGGGCGAGCCGGCGCAGCTCCTTGGCGACCTGGTCGGCGAGCTCGCGGGTCGGGCACAGCACCAGCGCCTGGCAGCCGAAGTAACGCGGATTGAGCGGCTCCAGCAGGGCGATGCCGAACGCGGCGGTCTTGCCGCTGCCGGTCTTGGCCTGGGCGATCAGGTCGCGGCCCTTGAGCATGATCGGCAGGCTCTGCGCCTGGATCGGCGTCATCTCGGTGTAGCCGAGCGCGGCGAGGTTGGCCAGGGTGGCGGCGGAAAGCGGCAATGAGGAAAAGTCGGTACTGGACACGGCGGGAGTCTTCGCAGGGGAGGCGGGCGGCAGTCTAGCAGGCAGCCGGTGCGGGTGTCGGTGCCGACGGGCCGGTATCGTGGATGACCTCTGCCGTGCGTGAGCGTCAACCCTCCTTCTATCTACAAACGACACATGCTGTCGCCGATGAGGCGAATCCGTGGCGATGCAAAGTTTAATCAAGAAGAAATATAAGGCAGTTAGCTTTGTACTGGTATGTCCGCGCTTTTGGTTTTAATTGTTGTCCTGTTGTCAAATTGAAGTATTGCTTGCTGCTTGAGGCCTTTTGGCTTTATTGGCTTCTAATTGTTTGATTGGAGTTTTTGCGGGTCTCGAGCGTCCCGGCCGTTGCGAACCCGTGAGTCAACTTTGTGACTGGCCGGTTTCTGTTGGCGTTTGCTTGCCGCGGGGTGGATATTCGCGGTAGCTCGCTGGTCGGCCTTGCCGGCGCGGGCCGGATTCAGCATCTCGGCCTGGTCCTGCGGCGGTTCTAGTGTTTCGTTTATCCGACTAAAGTCGGGGCTTTCATTCGCGAAGCCTCCTTTGTTAGATTCGGCAATGTGGATTCCATACCCTTGCAATAATAATAAGATGGAGAACGCGTCAATGGCTGACAACAATAAAGAAAATGCGGCTGCGTACTGGAAGGCGAATGTCCGCCTTATAGTATGGAGCCTGGCGGCATGGGCCTTCGCAGCCTATGGACTGGGCATAATCCTGCGTCCGATGTTGATGGGTATCCACATCGGGGGTGCGGATATAGGCTTCTGGTTTGCGCAACAAGGCTCGATTATCGCGTTCCTTTTGATCATCTTTCACTACGCGTGGCGGATGAACAAACTGGACAAAGAATTCGGCGTTGAGGAGTAACCCATGAGCCAGTACTGGATAAACATGCTGTTCGTGGGCGCGTCCTTCGCGCTCTATTTCGGTATCGCGGCCTGGGCCCGTGCCGGTTCCGCCAAGGAGTTCTATGTCGCCGGTGGTGGCGTCCATCCCGTGACCAACGGTATGGCGACCGCGGCGGACTGGATGTCCGCGGCCTCGTTCATTTCCATGGCCGGCATCATCGCCTTCGGCGGTTATGGCACCTCGGTCTACCTGATGGGCTGGACCGGCGGCTACGTCCTGCTGGCGATGCTGCTGGCGCCCTACCTGCGCAAGTTCGGCAAGTTCACGGTACCGGATTTCATCGGTGACCGGTTCTACAGCCGTGGTGCGCGCCTGGTAGCGGTGCTCTGCCTGCTGCTGATCTCTCTGACCTACGTAATCGGCCAGATGGCTGGTGCCGGTATTGCCTTCTCGCGCTTCCTGGAGTTGAGCAACGAAGCCGGTATCTGGATCGCTGCCGCGGTCGTGTTCGTCTACGCGGTATTCGGCGGCATGAAGGGCATCACCTACACCCAGGTGGCGCAGTACGTCGTGCTGATCATTGCCTATACCATCCCGGCGGTGTTCATCGCCTTCCAGCTGACCGGCAACCCGATTCCGTCGCTGGGCATGATCGGTAACGACGTCGAGACCGGCCTGCCGCTGCTGCAGAAACTGGATGCCGTGGTAAAGGACCTGGGCTTTGCGGCCTACACCGCCGACACCGACAACCGGCTGAACATGATCCTGTTCACCCTGTCGCTGATGATCGGTACTGCAGGTCTGCCGCATGTGATCATCCGCTTCTTCACCGTACCGAAGGTGGCTGATGCGCGCTGGTCGGCTGGCTGGACGCTGATCTTCATCGCCCTGCTGTACCTCACGGCTCCGGCGGTGGCCTCGATGGCTCGTCTGAACCTGGTAGATACCGTTTATCCGGATGGTCCGAAAGGACAGGCGATCCTCTATGAAGAGCGCCCGAACTGGATCAACACCTGGGAAGATACCGGTCTGATCAAGTGGGAAGACAAGAACAGCGACGGTCGGATCCAGATGTACAACGATGCCAATGCGGCCTTCGCTCCGACTGCGCAGGAGCGCGGCTGGAACGGCAACGAGCTGACCGTCAACAACGACATCATCGTGCTGGCCAACCCGGAAATCGCCAACCTGCCGAGCTGGGTCGTCGGTCTGATTGCTGCCGGTGCCATCGCTGCTGCGCTGTCCACAGCGGCGGGGCTGCTGTTGGCGATCTCCTCGGCGTTCAGTCATGACCTGATCAAGACGTTGATCAATCCGAAAATCAGTGAGAAGAACGAGATGATTGCCGCTCGTCTCTCGATGACCGGTGCGATCATCCTGGCTACTTGGCTGGGTCTGAACCCGCCGGGCTTCGCGGCACAGGTGGTGGCGCTGGCGTTCGGTCTAGCGGCATCCAGCCTGTTCCCGGCGCTGATGATGGGGATCTTCTCCAAGCGCGTGAACAGCAAAGGTGCGGTTGCGGGGATGCTGGTTGGTGTGGTGAGTACCGCCGTGTACATCTTCCTGTACCTGGGCTGGTTCTTCATCCCGGGCACCAACACCTTCGCCAACGTACCGGCCGAGTGGATGTTTGGTATTTCCCCGCAGGCCTTCGGTGCCGTCGGTGCGATCCTGAACTTCGCCGTCGCCTACGCCGTATCCATGGCTACCGAGGCTCCGCCGCGGGAAATCCAGGACCTGGTCGAAAGCGTTCGTACACCGAAGGGTGCTGGCGCGGCGATTGGCCACTAAACGATAATGCGGCCGGACGTCAGCGCGGCTGACGCGAGGTTGAAGTAAGAATCGGGCTTCCATCTGGAAGCCCGATTTTTTTGAGGAAGTGATCTATGTTCTGGCATCTCATCGCAGCAGTGGCTGCCGCCCTGGCGGGCGCAGGAGTTGCGTTGCTGCTGCGCTCCCTGTCCGGCAAGCGGTTGCCCATGTGGATCATCCCGGTATTCGCCGGGCTGGGCATGTTCGGCTACACGATCTACTACGAGTACACCTGGTTCGAGACATCGCAGGCCCGCCTGCCACAAGGCTCCGTGGTGATATCCAGCGAGGAGGGCCACATGCTGTGGCGGCCTTGGACACTGTTGTTCCCCATGCCGCTGGCCTACACGGTGCTTGACAGTACCAACGTGCAAGTCCAGGACGTCGCACAGGGACGCCTGGCCCGGTTCGTCCTGTATCGCTTCGAGAAGCAGCACCTGATCTCCACGGTGAAAAGCGGCAAGTACCAGTTGCTCTGCAACGAGAGGGCGATGTTCCGGCTCAACGATGCCGGCGAGGCTAGGATGGAAACCCTGACCGAACTGGAAACGGACGCTCCGCTTTACCAGACCATCTGCACCCGGTCATAGGATTATCCTGACCTCGTGCGAGCGGCCGTCGTGCCGCTTGCGGCGAGGTGCGTCAACCGGCGTGGCGCAGGCTGAATCAGAACGAGTGCCGCGCGACCTGCCGTGCACGCTTCCAGCAGCGGACGCGCCGAGCCAGCTCATCGATGCGTTCGATACCCAGACGACGGGCGCGGCTCATCAGGATCAGGGCGATCTGCGCGGTAGCCAGCGCATCGGCGGAGGCATGGTGGCGCTGCGGAATGTCGATGTGGAAGTACTGCAGCCAGTGATCGAGTCCGCCACGGTGAATCATCGCGTGCGGGAACAGCATTGGCGCCAGGTCGGCCACATCGATAAAGGTGTTTTGCAGGGTGTAGCCCAGCTCTTTTTTCAGCGCACGGCCCAGCATGCGCTCATCGAACGGCGCGTGGAATGCAAGGATCACGCTGTCAGCGGCGAATTCCATGAAGCCGAGCAGGGCGTCGGGCGGTGGCAGGCCGCTGGCCAGCTCGCTGGGCGCGATGCCGTGAATCAGCACGCTTTCGCTGAACTTGATCTGGCGATTGAGCGTGCACTCGAACTGCCGGGAGAAATCGATCGCGGCGTTTTCGATGGTCACCGCGCCGATGGAAATGACCAGGTCGCGCTTGAGGTGCAGGCCCGAGGTTTCGAGGTCGAGCACCACCAGCCGCTGTTCGCGCAGCGGGGTTTCGCCGAGGGCGGCGGGGCGCTTCAGTTTGGCCAGGCGTTGTTGCTGATCGAGCGTGAGCTTCGGCCCGCGCGGGTGAAACCAGGTCATTTTCATCTCGGGTCTACAACTGGTAGCGCGCGGCCAGACTCGTCTGCAGACGCTGGGCCTGGCGGAACGATTCGCGCAGGATACGGCGGTCGAGAGCGTTGAGCGTATCCGGGTCGAGCCGGTTGGAATAGGGCGTCTCGTCGCGCGCCTGTTGCTGATGATGCTGCATGCGGGTCTGCTGGATGAAGTGGTAGGCCTCTTCGTAGGCGGCGCCATCCTTGGCGTCGATGATGTCTTTCTCGACCAGGCGGCGCAGGCGCTCGAGTGTGTTGCATTCGCCGATGCCGTTGGCCAGCGCCAGTAGCCGGGCGCCGTCGACGAAGGGCGTCAACCCCTGGACCTTGAGGTCGAGAGTGTCCTTGCCTTCGCCTTTGCGCGCCAGCACGAAATCGCGGAAGCGGCCCACCGGCGGGCGGTGACGCAGGGCGTTGTCGGCCATCATGCGCTGGAAGATGCGATTGTCGGCGACCTCCTCGAGCAGCTCGCGGCGCAGCTGTTCGCAGCCTTCCTGCGGACCCCAGATCGCCCGCAGGTCGAAGAAGATGGTGCTGTTCAGCAGGTTTTCCGGCGTCGCTTCGCGCACGAACGCGCTGAAGCGCCGCCCCCACTCCTGGCGCGACAGGCACAGCTCGGGGTTGCCGGCCATGATATTGCCGCGGCACAGCGTGAAGCCGCAGGTGTCCAGGTCGCGGTTGATGCGTTCGGCCAGCGGCAGCAGCCGCCCGCGCCGTTGCGCGGCCTCGGCGGCGTCGGCTGCCTCGAAGAGAATGCCGTTGTCCTGATCGGTGTGCAGGGTCTGCTCGCGGCGGCCTTCGCTGCCGAAGCACAGCCAGGTGAACGGTACGCCCGGGTCGCCCATGTCGCGGATGGCCAGCTCGATCACGCGCCGCACGGTATGGTCGTTGAGCAGCGTGATGATGCGGGTGATCTGCGTCGAGGACGCGCCATGCGCGAGCATGTTGTCGACCAGCTGCCTGATGCGGCCGCGGATCGCCACCAGCGCCTCGACGCGCTCGGCATGGCCGATGGTCTGCGCCAGATGCACCAGATCGACGCGCTGCAGGGAAAACAGGTCGCGTTCGGAAATCACGCCCACCAACTGGCCGGCGTCGACCACGCAGACATGGGCGATGTGGCGTTCGGTCATGGCGATGGCGGCATCGAAGGCAGTCGCCTCCGGCGGAAGGTGGAACGGCTCGTGGGTCATGTAGGAGGAGATCGCCGCATCCAGCTCGGCGGCCCCGGTGCCGATCACGCGGCGCAGATCGCGCAGGGTGAAGATGCCCAGCGGGTGCTGCTGCTCGTCGACGATGACGATGCTGCCGACGTTGCTCTGCTGCATCAGCGCGGTGGCCTCGCGCAGTGCCAGCCCCGGCAGACAGGCGATCGGGTGGTGCACGGCGAGTTCGCCGATGCGGGTATCCAGCGAGTAGTTCTCGCCCAGGCTCTCGACGGCACGCATCTGCGCCTGCTGGTTGACCAGGTCGAGCAGGCTGCTGACGCCGCGGATGGCGAAATCGCGAAAGGCGCTGGAGATCGAGATCAACTGGACGAATGCCGTCTTGTGCAGCAGGAAGCAGAAGGTGTCCTCGGCCGCCAGATGGGTGGTGTGCGTGGCGCGTTCGGCCATCAGGGCGGCCATCGGGAAGCACTCGCCGACGATCGCCTCGAAGGTGGTTTCGCTGCCGTGCTTGGCGCTGTGCGGGCGCTGCCCGTGCACGCGGCCCTGCTTGACGATGAAGAAGTGCTGCACCACACCGTCGTCGGGCGAGATGATGTGCTCGCCGGCGGCATAGAAGCGCAGCTCGCAGTTTTCCACCAGGTAGGCGAGGTGGGCCTTTTCCATCTGGTTGAACGGCGGGAACTTGCGCAGGAACTCCATGATGCCGTGGATGTTCTGCAGTACGGCAGTCTTGCCGGCGGCGGCGAGGGCGTCAGCTGTGCTCATGGCGGGATTCCGTTTTTGTTGATGTTCGGCTGCGGCCGGACTTGGGCACATTGGACGTAAGTCTAGTCAGCCGCCGGCGCGGCCGGACTGATCGGGATCAGCGCACCGGGTTTTTCGTGGGCGCAAAAAAAATGCCAGTCAGCGGGGCTGACTGGCATCGGAGCGGTGCGCGGCGAGCTGTTCGCCGCGGTCGATCAGAACAGCACGCGGCTGCGGATGGTGCCGTTGACGCGCTGCAGCTTCTCCAGGGCGAGATCGGAGTATTCCTTGTCGACGTCGATCACCACGTAGCCGACCTTGTCGTTGGTCTGCAGAAACTGGCCGGCGATGTTGATGCCGTTGTCGGCGAAGACCTTGTTGATCTCGCTCATCACGCCCGGGATGTTCTGGTGGATGTGCAGCAGGCGATGCTTGCCCGGGTGCGACGGCAGCGCCACTTCCGGGAAGTTGACCGAGGACACCGAGGTGCCGTTGTCGCTGTAACGCACCAGCTTCTCGGCGACTTCCAGGCCGATGTTGGCCTGCGCCTCGGCGGTGGAGCCGCCGATGTGCGGGGTGAGGATCACCCGATCCAGGCCGCGCAGCGGCGTGACGAACTCTTCGTCATTGGACTTGGGCTCGACCGGGAACACGTCGATGGCGGCGCCGATCAGGTGCTCGTCCTTGATCGCCGCGGCCAGGTGGTCCAGCTCGACCACGGTGCCGCGCGCGGCGTTGATCAGGATGCCGCCCTTCTTCATGGCGCGGATTTCCTTCTCGCCGATCATCCACTGGGTGGACGGCAGCTCCGGCACGTGCAGCGAAACGATGTCGCACATGCCCAGCAGGTCGTACAGCGAGCCGATCTGGGTGGCGTTGCCCAGCGGCAGCTTGGCGACCACGTCATAGAAGAACACCTGCATGCCCAGCGCCTCGGCCAGGACCGACAGCTGGGTGCCGATGGAGCCGTAGCCGATGATGCCGAGCTTCTTGCCGCGGATCTCGAACGAGTTGGCGGCAGACTTGATCCAGCCGCCGCGCTGGCAGGCGGCGTTCTTCTCGGGGATGCCGCGCAGCAGCAGGATGGCTTCGGCCAGCACCAGTTCGGCCACCGAGCGGGTGTTGGAGTAGGGCGCGTTGAACACCGCGATGCCGCGCTCGCGGGCGGCATTGAGGTTGACCTGGTTGGTGCCGATGCAGAAGCAGCCGACGGCGATCAGCTTCTTGGCGGCGTCGAAGACTTCCTCGGTCAGCTGGGTGCGCGAGCGGATGCCGATGAAGTGTGCGTCGGCGATCTTTTCCTTCAGCTCGTCGCCGGTCAGCGCGGTCTTGAGGTATTCGATGTTCGAGTAACCGGCGGCCTTCAAGGTGTCGAGGGCGTTCTGATGGACACCTTCGAGAAGAAGGAACTTGATCTTGCTCTTGTCGAGTGAAGTCTGGCTCATCTGCATTAAAACCTTTAAGGCCGGAGGTGATGACAAGTGTCCAGCGAAGGCTGGCCGCACCGGCTGCAAGCGGTGGCGGAAGTCTGCCGAGGCACGTTTCGAAGGGGTGCTTATGCTAGCATACGCACCCCCTGAATCAGCCATCCCCGAGCTGAAGCGTTCTCAGGGTGACCATGAATCAGATGAGTGTTCCCGTGATGACCGACCCCGCCCTGATCGCTGAGCTGCAAACCTTGGTCGAGCCCGGCAAGGTGCTGACCGACGCCGATTCGCTGAACGCCTACGGCAAGGACTGGACCAAGCATTTTGCGCCGGCGCCGTCGGCCATCGTGTTCCCCAAGAGCATCGAGCAGGTACAGGCGATCGTGCGCTGGGCCAACGCGCGCCAGGTGGCGCTGGTGCCTTCGGGCGGGCGTACCGGGCTGTCGGCCGCGGCGGTGGCAGCGAGCGGCGAGGTGGTGGTGGCGTTCGACTACATGAACCAGATCGTCGCGTTCAACGAGATGGAGCGCACGGTCGTCTGCCAGCCCGGCGTGGTCACCGCCCAGCTGCAGCAGTTCGCCGAGGACAAGGGGCTGTACTACCCGGTGGACTTCGCCTCGGCCGGCTCCAGCCAGATCGGCGGCAACATCGGCACCAACGCTGGCGGCATCAAGGTGATCCGCTACGGCATGACGCGCAACTGGGTCGCCGGGCTCAAGGTCGTGACCGGCAAGGGCGATCTGCTCGAACTGAACAAGGACCTGGTCAAGAACGCCACCGGCTACGACCTGCGCCAGCTGTTCATCGGTGCCGAGGGCACGCTGGGCTTCGTGGTCGAGGCGACCATGCGCCTGGAGCGCCAGCCGAGCAATCTCACCGCGCTGGTGCTGGGCACGCCGGACTTCGATTCGATCATGCCGGTGCTGCACGCCTTCCAGGACAAGCTCGACCTGACCGCCTTCGAGTTCTTCTCCGACAAGTGCCTGGACAAGATCCTCGGCCGCGGCGACGTGCCGGCACCGTTCGAGACCCGCGCGCCGTTCTATGCGCTGCTGGAGTTCGAGGCCACCACCGAAGAGCGCGCCGAGCAGGCGCTGGCGACCTTCGAGCACTGCGTCGAGCAGGGCTGGGTGCTCGATGGGGTGATGAGCCAGAGCGAGCAGCAGCTGCAGAATCTGTGGAAGCTGCGCGAGTACATCTCCGAAACCATCGCCCACTGGACGCCGTACAAGAACGACATCTCGGTGACCGTCGGCAAGGTGCCGGCCTTCCTCGCCGACATCGACACCATCGTCGGCCAGAACTATCCGGATTTCGAGGTGCTCTGGTACGGTCACATCGGCGACGGCAACCTGCACCTGAACATCCTCAAGCCCGAGGCGCTGACGAAGGAGGAGTTCTTCGCCAAGTGCGCATCGGTGAACAAGTGGGTATTCGAGACCGTCGAAAAGTACAACGGCTCGATTTCTGCCGAGCACGGCGTCGGCATGACCAAACGTGACTACCTGCACTACAGCCGCTCGCCGGCGGAAATCGAATACATGAAGGCGGTCAAGGCGGTGTTCGATCCGAACGGCATCATGAACCCCGGGAAGATCTTCCCGCTCTGACCCGTGGGGTGGCAAAGCGACCATCGGTGCTTTGCCACCACGACAGCTACCCGGTGGCAGCGCTGCGCAGCGTCCACCCTGCGTCCGAGGACAGTCATGAATTACCAACACCAGTACATCGACGGTACGCCGATCCACTATCCCCTGGGCAAGGTGGTCTGCATCGGTCGCAACTATGCCGAGCATGCCAGGGAACTGAACAATCCGGTGCCCAGCGAGCCGCTGCTGTTCATCAAGCCGGGCAGCTGCGCGGTGCCGCTGGCCGGCGGTTTCAGCATCCCCGCCGAGCGTGGCGCGGTGCATTACGAGGCGGAAATCGCCGTGCTGATCGGCAAGCCGCTGTCGCGCAAGCCGGGCGAGGAGGAATTGCGCGATGCGATTTCCGGCTTCGCCCCTGCGCTGGACCTGACCCTGCGCGACGTGCAGGCGAAGCTCAAGGAAAAGGGCCATCCGTGGGAGATCGCCAAGAGCTTCGACGGCGCCTGCGTGCTGGCGCCGTTCGTCCCCGCCAGCGCGGTGGAAGACCTGAGCGATATCGGCATCCGCCTGAGCATCAACGGCGAAGTGCGCCAGGACGGCAACAGCAGCCAGATGCTCAACGCCATCCTGCCGCTGCTGCAGCACATCGCCGGGCACTTCAGCCTGCAACCCGGCGACGTGGTGCTGACCGGCACGCCGGCCGGCGTCGGCCCGCTGCAGTCCGGTGATCAGCTGGTACTGGAGCTGGTTGGACTTTCACGCTTCGAGAGTCGGGTGCTCTGAGCATTCTGCGAGCAATTGCGACGTAATCCACGTTTTCCAGCGTATGGCCGCCGTGCTGTAATGCGCGGCCTTTCGCTGGAACCCTCTCCATGCCCGCCGTTCCCGCTCGCTCATCTCGCTGGCGCCTGACCATCAAGGCCGTCCTGTTGTTGGTGTTGATCGCCGTGGCGGTTGCCGGCCACCTGTTGCACTGGGATGACCAGTTACGGCTCTACTGGCGCGAACAGTCGGTTGGTGTCGAGCAGCGCGCTGCCAGTATCTGGCTGCCTGACTACGAGCTGGCGTTGGAAACGACCCTGCTGGGGCTGGA
Source organism: Stutzerimonas stutzeri TS44 (assembly GCA_000263395.1). Lineage (GTDB taxonomy): Bacteria > Pseudomonadota > Gammaproteobacteria > Pseudomonadales > Pseudomonadaceae > Stutzerimonas > Stutzerimonas stutzeri_C. Next base: position 157,636 of record AJXE01000001.1, on the reverse strand, counting down.
AGAGGATGAGATCTCCGGCCTGACCTGGAACCCGCTGTCGGGCACCTTGTGGACCGTGACCGGGCAAAATCCTCAGCTGGTCGAGTTCACTCCGGGTGGCGTGGTGTTACGCCGTGTACGCCTGATCGGCTTCTCCGACCCGGAGGCTGTCGAAGCGCTGAACGATGGGCGGCTGACGATCGTTGACGAGCGCCGTCGGCTGGTGGCGGTGGTTCGCCCCGAACCGAGCATGGAAAGCGTCGACCTGGACGATCTGGCGGTGCATGACCTCGGCTTTGCCGATGCCGGCAACAAAGGCTTCGAGGGGCTGGCCTGGAACCCGCATACGCAACGCCTGCTGCTGGCCAAGGAGCGCGATCCGCAGGGCCTGTTCGAGCTGCCGTTCCCCGGGGAAGACGGCGGTGTCGGGGTGCTCGAAGCGCTGCCGCGTCAACCGCTGCTGGTGCGCGATATCTCCTCGGTGGCCATCGACCCGCGCAGCGGCCATACGCTGCTGCTCTCCGACGAATCGCGGTTGCTGGTGGAGCTGGACCTGCGGGGGCGGCCGCGCAGCTTCATCAGCCTGTTCGGCGGGCTCAACGGGCTGGTGCACGGCATCGAGCAGGCCGAGGGGGTGGCGATGGACGGTGCAGGCAATATCTATGTGGTTGGCGAGCCAAATCGCTTCTACGTGTTCAGTCGCCGTCCACGCTGAGCATGCCGTTCAGCTTGGCGTAAGCCTGAGCGTGGCACGCTGGACGACTTCAGTCTGGAAGCAAGCCGCTTATGCACGTAGCCTCACGATCTGTTGCATTTTCTATCCTGGCCGCTCTGCTGGTCGCCCTCTCGGCCATCATCGCCTGGCATTTTCAGCTTCCCGAGCGCGCCTGGTTCGAGTACCAGCAGTGGCGCCATGCGGATCAGCGCCGGGAGCGTTCGTTATGGCTGCCGGATTACCGTGCGGTGGTGCAGGCGCAGGTGATCGAGGGGGTCGAAGATGACCTTTCCGCGCTCACCTACGATCCGGACCGCAACAGTCTGATCGCGGTGACCAATGGCAATCCGCGCTTGCTGGAGCTGAGTCTGGATGGCCGCCTGCTGCGCTCGATCCGCCTGGAGGGGTTTGGTGATCCCGAAGCCATCGAGTATGTGAGTCGTGGCGTCTACGTGATCAGTGACGAGCGCGAGCAGCGCCTGCTGCAGGTGGAGGTCAACGAGCAGACTTCGGTGATTGATGCGAGCGGTGTCCGGCAGCTGTCGATCGGGATCGGTCGCAACGGCAACAAGGGTTTCGAAGGATTGGCTTACGATGCGCCTGGCCGGCGACTTTTTGTGGCCAAGGAACGCGACCCGCTGCGGATCTACGAGATTCAGGGGTTCCCGCATGCGGACCCGAACGAGCCCTATGCCGTACACGTGCAGGATGATCCCCGGCGCGATGCCGGCCTGTTCGTGCGTGACCTTTCCAGCCTGCAGTACGACGCGGCGAGCGGCCATCTGCTGGCCCTGTCGGACGAGTCGCGACTGGTGGTCGAGCTGGATCTGGCCGGGCAGCCGCTCAGCAGCCTGCGGCTGACGGCGGGCCGGCATGGACTCGAAGCAGACGTGCCGCAGGCCGAAGGCATCGCCATGTCGGCAGACGGCACGTTGTACCTGGTCAGCGAACCGAACCTGTTCTACGTGTTTCGCAAGTAACCCCGCGGATCATGCGACCGGTGCGGCACTTTCATCTTGCAGCGCCGCGTCCGGCGCGTGATTGCGCACCGACTCGCAGCCATGCTCGGCGCTGCTCAGGCTGGCATACATCTGGCTCTGGCCGATGACCTGGCCGTTGGTGGCCTTGAGCACGAAGTAGTGCTTGCCGTTGCTCGACTCCTTGATCTCGAAGGCGCCTTCGCGGGTGGCGTTCTTGCGCACCGAGTCGATGCCGTTGATGGCCGAGGCATGAGCCTTGTACTGCTCGCTGGAAAGAATGATCTGGCCGTTGCTGGCCAGCAGGTTGAAATGAAACTGGCCGTTGGCGGCTTTCTTCAGCTGGAACTTGCCGGGCATGGAGACACCTCCTGTGATGGACTGCGCCGGGCGGCGCAGTACCACAAGCGTAGCCGCAGGCGGCCGAAAATGCCGCTTCGTTTCAGCGCGTCAGTGTCTGCACGCCGCTGGCGGTGCCCAGCAGCAGCAGATCGGCCGGGCGCATGGCGAACAGGCCGTTGCTGACCACGCCGACGATGTCGTTGATCTTGCCTTCGAGCTCCGGGGCGAAGCCGATCGCCATGTTGTGCACGTCGAGGATCACGTTGCCGTTGTCGGTCACCACGCCGTCGCGATAGACCGGGTCGCCGCCGAGTTTCACCAGTTCGCGGGCGACATGGCTGCGCGCCATCGGAATCACCTCCACCGGCAGCGGGAAGGCGCCGAGCTGTTCGACCAGCTTGCTGCCATCGGCGATGCAGATGAAGGTCCGGGCCACGGCCGCGACGATCTTCTCGCGGGTCAGCGCGGCGCCGCCGCCCTTGATCAGTTCCAGGTGCTTGTTGGTCTCGTCGGCGCCGTCGACGTAGAACTCCAGTTCGCTGACCGAGTTCAGGTCGTAGACCGGGATGCCGTGCCCTTTCAGTCGCTCGGCGGTAGCCTCGGAGCTGGCCACCGCGCCGTCGAAGAAGCCCTTGTGCTTGGCCAGCAGGTCGATGAAGAAGTTGGCGGTGGAGCCGGTGCCGACGCCGATGATGCTGCGATCACTGAGGTGCGGGACGATATGGTCGACGGCGGCCTGGGCGACGGCCTGCTTGAGCTGATCCTGGGTCATGGAGGGTCCGGGGCTGGATTGACGAGGCACCGATTATAGCCCGGAGTCGGCGGCGGCTGGCCCGGCGGATGCGCCGGTAGCGGGACGGCCGATTGCCGGTGGTCGCCGCGGGTATCGCGGAGTAGACTCGAGCGATCCCTCCGTAATGCCCGCCAAGATAACCAGAATGCTCGAACACTACGTCAAGAAGATCCTCACCTCGCGCGTCTACGACGTCGCCGTCGAAACCCCGCTGCAACCCGCCCGCCAGTTGTCCGAGCGCATCGGCAACCAGATTCTGCTCAAACGCGAGGATCTGCAGCCGGTGTTCTCCTTCAAGGTGCGCGGCTCCTACAACAAGCTGGCGCAGCTGTCGCCCGAGGAGCTGGCGCGCGGCGTGGTCACCGCCTCGGCCGGCAATCACGCCCAGGGCGTGGCGCTGGCCGCGCGGCAACTGGGAATCAAGGCGACCATCGTCATGCCGCGCACCACGCCGGAGCTCAAGGTGCAGGGCGTGCGCGCCCGCGGCGGCAAGGTGGTGCTGCATGGCGATGCGTTTCCCGAGGCGCTGGCCTATTCGCTGAAGCTGGTCGAGGAGAAGGGACTGGCCTATATCCACCCCTACGACGACCCCGACGTGATCGCCGGCCAGGGCACCGTGGCGATGGAAATCCTGCGCCAGCACCAGGGGCCGATCGACGCGATCTTCGTGCCGGTGGGCGGCGGCGGGCTGATTTCCGGGATTGCCGCCTATGTGAAGTATCTGCATCCGCAGACGCGCGTGATCGGCGTCGAGCCGGACGACTGCAACTGCCTGCAGGCGGCGCTGGCGGCGGGCGAGCGCGTGGTGCTGGAGCAGGTCGGGCTGTTCGCCGACGGCGTGGCGGTGGCGCAGATCGGCCAGCACACCTTCGATGTCTGCAAGCACTACGTCGACGAGGTGATCACCGTCAGCACCGACGAGATCTGTGCGGCGATCAAGGATATCTACGACGATACCCGCTCGATCACCGAGCCGGCCGGCGCGCTGGGTGTGGCCGGCATCAAGAAATACGTCGAGCGCGAGGGCATCAGCGGCCAGGTACTGGTGGCGATCGACTCGGGCGCCAACGTCAATTTCGACCGCCTGCGCCACGTTGCCGAGCGTGCCGAGCTGGGCGAGAAGCGCGAGGCGATCATCGCCGTGACCATTCCCGAGCAGCCGGGCAGCTTCAAGGCCTTCTGCGAGGCGATCGGCAAGCGCCAGATCACCGAATTCAACTACCGTTTCCACACCGATCGCGAGGCGCACATCTTCGTCGGCGTGCAGACCCATCCGGAAAACGATCCGCGCGCGGCGCTGGTCGAGGGGCTGCGTGACAAGGGCTTCCCGGTACTCGACCTGACCGACAACGAGCTGGCCAAGCTGCATATCCGCCATATGGTTGGTGGCCACGCGGCCGGGGTGAGCAACGAGATGGTGCTGCGTTTCGAATTCCCTGAGCGCCCCGGCGCGCTGTTCAACTTCCTCAACAAGCTGGGCGGGCGCTGGAACATCTCGATGTTCCACTACCGCAATCACGGCGCCGCCGATGGCCGTGTCGTCGCCGGGTTGCAGGTACCTGCCGAGGAACGCCATCTGCTGCCGGCGGCGCTGGACAAGATCGGCTATCGCTACTGGGATGAAAGCGACAACCCGGCCTATCGGCTATTCCTCGGCTGATCGGGCGACCCAAGGAGAGCGCATGGACCACTATCTGCTGCTGCGAATCGCCCACGGCGCCTCGGCGGTGCTGCTGATCCTCGGAGTCGTCGCGCACCTGGTGTTGCTCTGGCGCAGCTGGCGGCGCGGCGATGCGGCCGCGCTGCAGGGCAAGCTGCGGCGCACGCGCCGGCTGTCGCTGCCGTTGCTGGCGCTGCTCGGTCTGTCGCTGCCGGTGAGCGGCTGGTGGCTGGTGCATCTGGCCGGCTGGCCGCTGGGCCAGCTGTGGCTGCTGCTCAGCTCGCTGCTGTTCGTGTTGCTGCTGCCGCTCGGGCTGCTGCTGGCCGGGCGCCTGCGCGCCTGGGCAGCGCTCGGCGAGGCGCCGGCATCGGCGCGGCTGCTGGGTTTCAGCCTGACCTATGTCGGGTTGATCCTGCTGGTGCTGCTGGCGATCAGCGCGCTGATGGGTGCCAAGCCGGCCTGAGCCGGGCGGTGCGAAGATCAGCGCAGCGAGATGATCTGCCAGCCACGCTGTTCGGCGATGCCGCGCAGGGTCGGGTCCGGATCGACCGCGACCGGATGGCTGACGCGCTCGAGCAGCGGCAGGTCGTTGCGCGAATCGCTGTAGAAATAGCTGCCCTCGAGTGACTGCCCGCTCTCGGCGAGCCAGCGCTCGATGCGCTCCACCTTGCCTTCCTGGAAGCAGGGGGTGTCGATCAGGCGCCCCGTGTAGCGGCCGTCCTGCATTTCGCACTCGGTGGCCAGCAGGGTCGGCACACCCAGCCGCGCGGCGATCGGGCCGGTGATGAAGCGGTTGGTGGCGGTGATGATGACGACGCGGTCGCCGGCTTCCAGGTGCTGGCGTATCAGCGCCTCGCCCTTGGCCAGTACGATCGGCTCGATATGCGCGCGCATGAAGTCCGCGTGCCATTGCGCCAGCTGCGGCATGTCGGTGCGGCCGAGAATCTCCTGGCAGAAATTCTGATAGGCGTGCACGTCGAGCCTGCCGTCGAGGTAGTCCTGATAGAAGGCGTCGTTGCGCGCGCGGTAGGTGTCGACGTCCACCAGGCCGCGCTGGCAGAGAAATTCTCCCCAGGCATGATCGCTGTCACCGGCCAGCAGGGTGTTGTCGAGGTCGAATAGAGCCAGGCGCACGGATGGATTCCTTCGCAAGATGAATGGCGGCGCCAGCATAACCAAATGTGGCGCCAGCGCCAGACCTCGTCGCCGCTTCGGTGCCTTCGGCGATGCGCGGCTGGCGGCTTGTCGCGCTTTCGGCTGATTGGCGTTTTGTGGAACAATGCGGCGACATGCGTTTGCGAGGTTGCTAGCCGTGATCGATTCCGATGGTTTTCGCCCGAATGTCGGCATCATCCTCACCAATGATGTCGGCCAGGTGCTGTGGGCGCGGCGGATCAACCAGGACGCCTGGCAGTTTCCGCAGGGTGGCATCAACCCGCGCGAGACGCCCGAAGAAGCGCTGTACCGCGAACTCAACGAGGAAGTCGGGCTGGAAGAGCGGGATGTGAACATCCTCGCCTGCACCCGTGGCTGGTTGCGCTATCGTCTGCCGCAGCGCCTGGTGCGCACGCATAGCCAGCCGCTGTGCATCGGTCAGAAGCAGAAGTGGTTTCTGCTGCGCCTGACCGGCGCCGAGGAGCGGGTGCGCATGGATCTGACCGGCAAGCCCGAATTCGACGGCTGGCGCTGGGTCAGCTACTGGTATCCGCTGGGCCAGGTCGTCACCTTCAAGCGCGAGGTCTACCGTCGCGCACTCAAAGAACTCGCACCGCGCCTACCCGTGCGGGACTGATGAAAGATCGGGGAGAAAGCCTCTGAGCATGCTCGGCACGCTGCGCAAGATTGTCCAGGAAGTGAACGCCGCCAAGGACCTCAAGGCGGCATTGGGCATCATCGTGCTGAGAGTCAAGGAGGCCATGGGCAGCCATGTCTGCTCGGTCTATCTGCTCGATCCGGAAACCGAACGCTTCGTGCTGATGGCCACCGAGGGCCTGAACAAGCGCGCCATCGGCAAGGTCAGCATGGCGCCCAACGAAGGCCTGGTCGGCCTGGTCGGCACCCGCGAGGAGCCGCTCAACCTCGAGCACGCCTCCGAACACCCGCGCTACCGCTATTTCGCCGAAACCGGTGAGGAGCGTTACGCCTCCTTCCTTGGTGCACCGATCATCCACCACCGGCGGGTGATGGGCGTGCTGGTCGTCCAGCAGAGGGAGCGCCGCCAGTTCGATGAAGGTGAGGAGGCTTTTCTCGTCACCATGAGCGCGCAGCTCGCCGGTGTCATCGCCCACGCCGAGGCGACCGGCTCGATCCGCGGCCTCGGCCGGCAGGGCAAGGGCATCCAGGAAACGCGCTTCGTCGGTATTCCCGGCGCGCCGGGCGCCTGCGTCGGCACGGCGGTGGTGGTGCTGCCGCCGGCCGATCTGGACGTGGTGCCGGACAAGACCGTCGATGACATCGGCGCCGAGCTGGTGCTGTTCGAGGCGGCGCTCGAAGCGGTACGCGCGGACATGCGCACGCTGTCCGAGAAGCTCGCCAACCAGATGCGCAAGGAAGAACGCGCGCTGTTCGACGTCTACCTGATGATGCTCGACGACTCGGCGCTGGCCGGCGAGGTGACCAGGGTCATCCGTACCGGCCAGTGGGCGCAGGGTGCGCTGCGCCAGGTGGTGACCGAGCATGTGCGGCGTTTCGAGCTGATGGACGACGCCTACCTGCGCGAGCGCGCCTCGGACGTCAAGGACATCGGCCGGCGCCTGCTCTCCTACCTGCAGGAGGCCCGCCAGCAGGCCCTGACCTACCCGGACAAGACCATCCTGGTCAGCGAGGAGCTGTCGCCGGCGATGCTCGGCGAGGTGCCCGAAGGCAAGCTCGCCGGCATGGTTTCGGTGCTCGGCTCGAGCAACTCGCACGTAGCGATTCTGGCGCGGGCGATGGGCATCCCGACGGTGATGGGCGCGGTCGATCTGCCGTATTCGAAGGTCGATGGTATCGAGCTGATCATCGACGGCTATCGCGGCGAGATCATCACCAACCCCGGCAAGGTGCTGCGCGAGCAGTACGCAGTGCTCGCCGAGCAGGAACGCCAGCTCTCCGAAGGGCTCGACGTGCTGCGCGAGCTGCCCTGCGAGACCACCGATGGCCGGCGTATCCCGCTGTGGGTCAACACCGGTCTGCTCGCCGATGTGGTGCGCGCGCAGGAGCGTGGCGCCGAGGGTGTCGGCCTGTATCGCACCGAAGTGCCCTTCATGATCAAGGAGCGTTTCCCCAGCGAGAAGGAACAGATGGCGATCTATCGCGAGCAGCTGGAAGCATTCCATCCGCTGCCGGTCACCATGCGCAGCCTGGACATCGGCGGCGACAAGTCGCTGCCGTATTTCCCGATCAAGGAAGAGAACCCGTTCCTCGGCTGGCGCGGCATCCGCGTCACGCTGGATCACCCGGAAATCTTCCTGCTGCAGACCCGCGCGATGCTCAAGGCCAGTGTCGGGCTGAACAACCTGCGCATCCTGCTGCCGATGATTTCCGGGCTGCGCGAGCTGGAAGAAGCGCTGCACCTGATCCACCGCGCCTGGGGCGAGGTGCGCGACGAAGGCCTGGACGTGCAGATGCCGCCGGTGGGCGTGATGATCGAGGTGCCCGCGGCGGTTTACCTGACGCGCGAGATGGCGCGCCTGGTGGACTTCATCTCGGTCGGCTCCAACGACCTGACCCAGTACCTGCTGGCGGTCGATCGCAACAATCCGCGCGTCGCCGATCTCTACGACTATCTGCATCCGGCCGTGCTCGAGGCCCTGCAGCGCGTGGTTCACGAGGCGCATGCCGAAGGCCGCCCGGTGAGTATCTGCGGCGAGATGGCCGGCGATCCGGCTGCCGCCATGCTGCTGCTGGCGATGGGGTTCGACAGCCTGTCGATGAACGCCACCAACCTGCCCAAGGTCAAGTGGCTGCTGCGTCAGGTCAGCCTGCAGACCGCCCGCGAGCTGCTGGCACGGGTGATGGTGCTCGACAGTCCGCAGGTGATCCACGCCACCGTGCAGTTGACGCTGCGCAACCTCGGCCTGAATCGCCTGATCAACCCCTCCGCCGCGGTGTGACGCGGCTGGTTCAGTCGCGCGGCGGCAGGCGATAGCGCGTATCGCCGAGCACGCCGGCCGGGCCGAAACGCCGTTCATGGATATCCACTGCGCCATCCTGCCAGCGCAGCAGCGCGGTGCTGGCGCGCGTGCCGTATTCGGCGCCGGTGATGAAGATGCTCGACAGCCGGCGCTCCCATTCCAGCGACACACCGGTGCTCGGCAGCTCCGCGTCGGGCGCCGGCTCACGATCGTCGAGCAGTTGCAGCAGCGCTTCGATATCGGCCAGCTCCAGCCGTGCGGCCAGGGCGCTGCGCGCCCGGCGCAGCTTCGGCCAGGGCGTATCCAGGTCGGCGTTGCACAGGCCATAGACGCCCGCTTCCAGCCGCCGCGGCGCCCCGGACTGGGAGTTGAAATGCCAGAGTTCCCGTGCGGTGCCGGCCAGCAGGTTGAAGCCGGCATAGTCGCCGATGCCTGCGGCCAGCCCGGCGAGATAGTCGGCCGGCGCCAGCTCGTCGCGCAGGTAACGTTCCACCAGCTCGCCACGACTGCGTCGGCCGGCTGGCTGACCGCCGTTGCGGATGTTGGTCAGCGCGGCGAAGCGGCCATCGGGACGGATGCCCAGCCAGGTGCCGCCTGCCTGCAGGTCGCGCCCACCGATGATGGCCGGTGCGTCCTCCCAGGCGGCCAGCGGCAGGCTCGGGCGGGCGTGGAACTCGTCGCGGTTGGCGGCCAGCAGCAGCGGCAGGGCGTGGCCGGGGCGCCAGGCGAAAACGATCAGGCACATGGGGCACCGGAAAGAACGGGTGGATGGGCAGGCTAGACGAAAAGGCGAGGCGGCCTCAAGACTCGCGGCTCGGGCGGTCGGGCGGCGCGCCATTTCGGGCGCTGCGCGGCGCCGTTGCCGAAGGCGTTCCGTGACGAAGCGGACTGCCGCCGATGAGCAAGCGGCCGCGGCTGCGGCGGCGCTTTCGAGTAAACTGCGGCCCCATGAATCGCACTCTCTATACCGTTCTGTTCCATCTCGGCCTGCCGCTGGTGTTCCTGCGTCTGCTCTGGCGCGCGTGGCGGGCGCCGGCCTATGCGCGGCGCATCGGCGAGCGCTTCGCCATCGGCCTGCCTGCGTTCAAGCCGGGCGGCATCTGGGTGCATGCGGTGTCGGTGGGCGAGAGCATCGCCGCGGCGCCGCTGATCCGCGAGCTGCTGGCGCGCCATCCCGACCTGCCGATCACCATCACCTGCATGACGCCGACCGGTTCGGAGCGCATCCGTGCGCTGTTCGGCGCCGAGATCGACGTCGGCCGCGTGCAGCACTGCTATCTGCCCTACGACCTGCCCTGGGCGGCGGCGCGTTTTCTCCAGCGTGCGCGGCCGCGGCTGGCGGTGGTGATGGAAACCGAGCTGTGGCCCAACCACATCCATCAATGCGCACGGCGCGGTATTCCGCTGGCATTGGCCAATGCGCGGCTGTCCGAACGCTCGGCGCGTGGTTACGCCCGCTTCGCCCGCCTGACCGCACCGATGCTGAGCGAACTGAGCCTGATCGCGGTGCAGACGGCTGCCGAGGCGGAACGTTTCCTCGCGCTGGGCGCGCGTGCCGAATGCGTCGAGGTCACCGGCTCGATCAAGTTCGATCTGACCATCGATCCGGCGCTGCTGGCGCGGGCGGGCGAGCTGCGCACGCAGTGGGGCGCGGCGCAGCGCCCCGTGTGGATTGCGGCGAGCACTCACGCCGGCGAGGACGAGATCGCCCTGGCGGCGCATCGGCAGCTGCTGGCGCGAGATCCGCAGGCGCTGCTGATCCTGGTGCCGCGGCATCCGGAGCGCTTCGCGGCGATGGCCGAGCTGTGCCGTCAGCAGGGTTTCGCCACCGTCCGGCGCTCGCAGGGCGAGGACGTCACCGCGCATACCCAGGTGCTGCTCGGTGACACGATGGGCGAGCTGCTGTTTCTCTACGCGCTGGCGGACATTGCCTTCGTCGGCGGCAGCCTGGTGCCCAACGGCGGGCACAACCTGCTGGAGCCGGCGGCGCTGGGCAAGCCGGTGCTCAGCGGCCCGCACCTGTTCAACTTCCTCGAGATAGCCGCGCAGCTGCGCGATGCCGGCGCCCTGCGCGAAGTGCAGGATGCCGAACAGCTGGCTGACGCAGTTGGTGCGCTCTGGCGCGATCCGGCTGCGGCGCAGCGGATGCGTGACGCCGGGTTGGCGGTGCTCAAGGCCAATCAGGGTGCGTTGCAGCGCCTGTTGGCGGGATTGGAGCGCCTGCTTGGCCGGTAGCGGCTGGCCTGGCGGTGGTGTGGTGCTTGCGGCGACGGCTGGTGGGCTGAAGCCCACCCTACGCTGCGCCACGGCCAGGCGACACGCATCACCTGCGCCGCGAGGTAAAACGCAACGGAACCGCCCCCAGCACGGGCATACCGTAGGGTGGGCTTCAGCCCACCGCCTCACGGTTCAGGCGAACCCCGGCAACCCCCGGCTCAATAATCCACCCGCACCGGCTGGCCGATGCTCTGCGGCAGGTCCGTCGGCAGGAAGTCGCGGTCCGGGTCGTAGTCGGGCTTGAGGTAGGCGGCCAGCTGCTGCAGGTCGTCCGGGTTCAGCGTGCCGGCGGCCTGCTTCAGACGCAGGTTGTCGAGGATGTAGTCGTAGCGTGCGTCGTTGTAGTCGCGCACCGCGGCGTACAGCCGGCGCTGGGTGTCGAGCACGTCGACGATATTGCGCGTACCGACCTGATAGCCGATCTCGGTGGCCTCCAGCGCGCTCTGGTTGGAGATGATCGACTGCCGGCGCGCCTGTACCTGTTCGATGTCGGTGTTCACCGCGCGATGCAGGTTGCGCGTGGCCTCGACGACCTGGCGGCGCAGGCTCTCACGCTGCTGTTCACTCTGACTGAGCAGGTGGAAGGCTTCGCGGCTCTGCGAACGGGTCAAGCCGCCGCTGTACAGCGGAATGTTCAGCTGCAGGCCGATGCTGCGCTGCTCGGCATCACCGGTGTAGCGTGGCAGCGGCACGCCCGGAATTTCCGTGCTGTTGGAGAAGCCCAGCGCATCGTTGTCGCCCTTGCGGTAGGACGCCACCGCATCGAGCGTCGGCGCATGGCCGGCGCGGCGCTGGCGCAGGGTTTGCTCGGCGGCGGTCACGGCATAGTTCACCGCCAGCAAATTGAGGTTCTGCCGGCTGGCGGTATCGACCCAGGCGCCGGCCTCGTTCGGCACCGGTGCCAGCACCGGCAGGCTGTGGCGGATGCCTTCGAGCGCGAGGTACTCGCGGTTGGTCAGGGTGAACAGTGCCTGGAAGGCATCGTCGACCTGCCGCTGGGCGATCAGCCGGTTGGCGCGCGCGGTGTCGAAGCCGGCCTGGGCCTCGAGGACGTCGGTGCGGTCGGACAGGCCGACTTCGAAGCGTTCGTTGGCCTGGTCCAGCTGGCGCTTGAATGCCGCCTCTTCGGCCTTCAATGCGGCGAGGTTGTCCTGTGCACGCAGCACGGCGAAGTAGGCTTGCGCGCTCTGCAGGATCAGCTCCTGTTCGGCGATGGAGTATTCCAGTGCCGCCTGCTCGCTGATGGCCTCGGCGGCCTTGAGCTGGAACCAGCGATCGGCGCGGAACAGCGGCTGGCTCAGCGTTGCCTGGTAGGCGGTGGCGCTGCGCGACAGCGAGCGCGAGCCCAGCTGGGTGTCGACATCCACCTCGTTGTCGCTCAGTTCGGCGCCGGCGCTGAGGTTGGGCAGCAGCCCGGCGCGCGCCTGCGGCACCACCTCCTGGCGCGCGCGGAACTGCGCACGGGCGGCCGCGAGGTCGGCGTTGTTGGCGACCGCATGCTGGTAGACGCTGACCAGATCGGTACGGCTGGCGAGCGGGGTTTCGGCCCAGGCCGTCCCGGCGAAGATGGCTGCCACGGCGATTGCCAGGGGAAGTCTGTGCAGCATCTCGGCGTATCCTGAATTGACGTGATGGGCAAGGCTAAGCGGCGGGCCAGGGAGGGTCAAGGCGCTGCGATTGTCCGTCGCGTTGCGGGGAAAAATGACCGAACTGTCGGCTTGTGGCGGTGTTGGCGTGGTTTTTCCTGCGGCTCTTGATTAGACTCGACGGCGTTCTTGTCGGGGTGCCTTGATGCGAAGGCTGAGATCGGACAATTCCGGATCCCGTTGAACCTGATCAGGTTAAGGCCTGCGTAGGGAACAAGATGTGCTCGCCAGTCGCGGCGAGGCTCTCGGCGCCAGTTCCGGCGCACCCCGATGCCCTTGATCCGCCGTGTTGCTCAGGTTCGCTCCGACATTTCCCGTGGAGAAGCCCATGAGCGTGCAAAGCAGCAAGAACCTGAGCGAAAGCGCCCAGGTCGATCAGCAATCCATCCAGCCGTTCCCGCGTTCGCAGAAGGTCTACGTGCAGGGTTCGCGCCCGGATATCCGTGTGCCGATGCGCGAGATCAGCCTGGACGTCACCCCGACCGCCTTCGGTGGCGAGATCAACGCGCCGGTCACCGTCTACGACACCTCAGGCCCCTATACCGACCCGAGCGTGACCATCGACGTGCGCCAGGGCCTGGCCGACGTGCGCAGCTCCTGGATCGAGGAGCGCGGCGACACCGAGAAGCTGCCGGGCCTCTCCTCCGAATTCGGCCAGCGCCGCCTGGACGACGCCGAACTGACCGCCATGCGCTTCGCCCACGTGCGCAACCCGCGCCGGGCCAAGGCCGGGCGCAACGTCAGCCAGATGCACTATGCCAAGCAGGGCATCATCACGCCCGAGATGGAATACGTCGCCATCCGCGAGAACATGAAGTTGGCCGAGGCCCGCGAGGCGGGCCTGCTCAAGGAGCAGCACGCCGGCCAGAGCTTCGGCGCCAGCATTCCGAAGGAAATCACCGCCGAATTCGTGCGTGACGAAGTCGCCCGCGGCCGCGCGATCATCCCGGCCAACATCAACCATACCGAGCTGGAGCCGATGATCATCGGCCGCAACTTCCTGGTGAAGATCAACGGCAATATCGGCAACAGTGCTCTGGGTTCGAGCATTGAAGAAGAAGTCGCCAAGCTGACCTGGGGCATCCGCTGGGGCTCGGACACCGTCATGGACCTGTCCACCGGCAAGCACATCCACGAGACCCGCGAGTGGATCATCCGCAACTCGCCGGTACCGATCGGCACCGTGCCGATCTACCAGGCGCTGGAGAAGGTCAACGGCATCGCCGAGGACCTGACCTGGGAGCTGTTCCGCGACACCCTGATCGAACAGGCCGAGCAGGGCGTGGACTACTTCACCATCCATGCCGGCGTGCTGCTGCGCTACGTGCCGCTGACCGCCAAGCGCGTCACCGGCATCGTCAGCCGCGGTGGCTCGATCATGGCCAAGTGGTGCCTGGCGCATCACAAGGAGAATTTCCTCTACACCCACTTCGAGGAAATCTGCGAAATCATGAAGGCCTACGACGTCAGCTTCTCGCTGGGCGACGGCCTGCGTCCGGGCTCGATCGCCGATGCCAACGACGCCGCGCAGTTCGGCGAACTGGAAACCCTCGGCGAGCTGACCAAGATCGCCTGGAAGCACGATGTGCAGTGCATGATCGAAGGCCCCGGCCACGTACCGATGCACATGATCAAGGAGAACATGGACAAGCAGCTCGAATGCTGCGACGAGGCGCCGTTCTACACCCTCGGCCCGCTGACCACCGATATCGCGCCGGGCTACGACCACATCACCAGCGGCATCGGCGCGGCGATGATCGGCTGGTTCGGTTGCGCCATGCTCTGCTACGTCACGCCCAAGGAGCACCTCGGCCTGCCGAACAAGGATGACGTGAAGACCGGGATCATCACCTACAAGATCGCCGCGCACGCCGCGGACCTCGCCAAGGGTCACCCGGGCGCGCAGATCCGCGACAACGCCTTGAGCAAGGCGCGCTTCGAGTTCCGTTGGGAAGACCAGTTCAACCTCGGTCTCGACCCGGACACCGCGCGCAGCTACCACGACGAGACGCTGCCCAAGGATTCGGCCAAGGTCGCGCACTTCTGCTCCATGTGCGGACCGAAGTTCTGCTCGATGAAAATCACCCAGGAGGTGCGCGAATACGCCGCCGAAAACGGTCTGACCGACGAGCAGAAGGCCATCGAGGCGGGCTTCGCCGAGCAGGCCGAGCGCTTCAGGGACGAAGGGTCGGTGATCTACCGCCAGGTGTGATCCGCCGGTGAGGAAATGAACCCCGGCGTCGGCAACGGCGCCGGGGTTCTGCGTGTCTAGGCCAGCAGATCGCTCAGCAGGCGCATATGGCGCTGCTGCTGAGCCGGCTGGCAGAGCTGATTGGCGCGGAAGATCGCCTGCAGGTCGATCAGCGCGTGGGCGAAATCGTCGTTGATCACCAGGTAGTCGTACTCGACGTAGTGGCTCATCTCGCTGACCGCTTCGCGCATGCGCCGCTCGATGATCTCGTCGCTGTCCTGGCCGCGGTTGTTCAGGCGCTGGCGCAGTGCCTCCTGGGTCGGCGGCAGGATGAAGATCGATTTGGCCTGCGGCATCAGCCGGCGCACCTGCTGGGCGCCCTGCCAGTCGATCTCCAGAATCAGGTCGTAGCCTTCGGCGAGGGTCTGTTCCAGCCAGCGTTGCGAGGTGCCGTAGAGGTTGCCGAACACTTCGGCGTGCTCGAGGAATTCGTCGCATTCGAGGCGTTCGAGAAAGTCCTCGCGGCTGACGAAGTGGTAGTTGACCCCGTCGACCTCGCCCGGGCGCATGGCGCGGGTGGTGTGCGACACCGACACCCGGACCTGCGGCTGGGCATCGATCAGTGCCTTGACCAGACTGGTCTTGCCGGCCCCGGAAGGCGCGGAAACGATATAGAGCGTGCCGGTTGTGGCGGACATGAGGGTTTCCTGGAACTCGATGAATATCTGACTGTGACAATAGCCCGGCGGCTGTGCGCGGCGGCGGGTTATTCGATGTTCTGCACCTGCTCGCGCATCTGCTCGATCAGCACCTTGAGGTTGACCGCCGCCTGGGTGCTGCGCGGATCGAACGCCTTGGAGCCGAGGGTGTTGGCTTCGCGGTTGAGTTCCTGCATCAGGAAGTCCAGGCGCCGCCCGGCCGCGCCACCGGCCTTGAGCACCCGGCGCACTTCAGCGACGTGGGTGGCGAGGCGGTCGAGTTCCTCGGCGACATCGCTCTTCTGCGCCAGCAGGACCATTTCCTGTTCCAGGCGCTGCGGATCGAGTTCGACCTGCATTTCCGCGCAGCGGTCGAGCACCTTCTGCCGCTGGGTGGCGAGCATCTGCGGCACCTGCTCGCGCAGCGTGGCGACTTCCACGAGGATGCCGTCCAGGCGCTCATTGAGCAGTTTGGCCAGTTCCGCGCCTTCGCGCTGGCGGCCTTCCCGGAGCTGCGCCAGGGCGTCGTGGAACAGTTGCAGGGCGCTCTGGTTCAACGCCTGCGGGTCGATCGCATCGCCAACCAGGACGCCGGGCCAGCCGAGCACCTGCAGCGGGTCGATCGGCGCCGGCTGGCGGATCAGCGCGGCTACGCTTTCAGCCGCGGCGATCAGCTGGCTGGCGCGTTCGCGGTCGAGCTGCAGCTCGCCGCGGCCGGCATCCTCGGCGAAACGCAGGGTGCATTCGACCTTGCCGCGCGACAGCCCTTTGCGCAGGGCTTCGCGCACCGCGCCCTCGAGATCGCGGAAGGCCTCCGGCAGGCGCAGGTGCGGTTCCAGGTAGCGATGATTGACCGAGCGGATTTCCCAGCTGAGGGTGCCGTGGGGGCTGGCCAGCTCGCTGCGGGCGAAGGCCGTCATGCTGTGGACCATCGGGGAGACCTCTCGATGCGGATGGCGAAAGGCGAAGGATTGTAAAGGAAAAACCGCCAGCCGGGTTGCGGCGGCAATCGGCCCCTTTTGCGGACAAGCCTTCTATAATGCCCGGCACTCTTACCCCGAAGCAGGATGTACCTACATGAAGCGTCCCAGTGGCCGTGCCGCCGATCAACTGCGCTCGATCCGCATCACGCGCAATTACACCAAGCATGCCGAAGGTTCGGTGCTGGTCGAGTTCGGCGACACCCGGGTCATCTGCACCGCAAGCATCGAGTCGGGTGTGCCGCGTTTCCTCAAGGGGCAGGGGCAGGGCTGGCTGACCGCGGAGTACGGCATGCTGCCGCGCGCCACCGGTGAGCGCAATCAGCGCGAGGCCGCGCGTGGCAAGCAGGGCGGGCGTACCCTGGAAATCCAGCGGCTGATCGGCCGTTCGCTGCGTGCGGCGCTGGACATGAGCAAGCTGGGCGAGAACACCCTGTTCATCGACTGCGATGTGATCCAGGCCGATGGCGGCACGCGCACGGCGTCGATCACCGGCGCGATGGTGGCGCTGGTCGATGCACTGAAGGTGCTGAAGCAGCGTGGCGGGCTGAAGGGTGGCGATCCGGTCAAGCAGATGGTGGCCGCGGTCTCCGTCGGCATGTATCAGGGCCAGCCGGTGCTCGATCTCGACTATCTCGAGGATTCGGCGGCCGAGACCGATCTCAACGTGGTGATGACTGACGCCGGCGGCTTCATCGAGGTGCAGGGCACCGCCGAGGGCGCGCCGTTCCAGCCGCACGAGCTGAGCGCCATGCTCGAACTGGCCCAGAGCGGCATGCGCGAGCTGTTCGAGCTGCAGCGCGCGGCGCTGGCCGACTGAGTGGGGCAGCCATGAGCGATCAGGAGCTGGTGCCGTTGCCCGGCCGCGAAGCGCGCCAATGGGCGATGTTCTGCCATTATTCGGCGTTTTTCTGGTTTCTCGCGCCGATGATCGGCAACGTCATCGGCCCGCTGATCGTCTGGCAGCTGAAGAAGGATCTGGACCTGTTCGTCGATCAGCAGGGCAAGGAGGCGCTGAACTTCCAGATCACCTTCAGCATCGTGATGATGATCTGCGGGCTGCTCGCCTGGATTCTCATCGGCTTTCCGCTGATGGCGCTGGTCAGTGTGGTGGCACTGGTGCTGGTGATCATCGCCGGCATCCGTGCCAATGAAGGCAAGCCCTACCGTTATCCGTTCTGCTGGCGACTGATCAAGTAACCGCGAAGCGCCGGTCCCGCTCCGGGCGGAGCGAGCCTGGCGCATGCGCTGCGCCAGGCTGTCCTGAAGTGCGACGCTAGATGCTCAGCGTCCAGTCGTAGTCGACGATCAGCGGCGCGTGCTGCGAGAAGCGCGGCTGGCGCGGCAGGCGGGCGCCACGCACGAAGCGACGCAGGCCCGAGGTGAGGATCTGGTAGTCGAAGCGCCAGCCCAGGTTGAGCATCTCCGCCTGCTCGGTATCCGGCCACCAGCTGAACAGGTCGCCCTCGCGATTGACCTCGCGCAGCGCATCGACGTAAGCCATGTTGCCGAAGATCTCGTCCAGCCAGGCGCGTTCGGGGGCGAGGAAGCCCGGGCTTTGCTGGCAGTCGCGCCAGTTCTTCACGTCGAGCTTCTGGTGCGCGACATACAGCGAGCCGCAATACAGGTACTCGCGACGCTTGCGACGCTGCTTGTCCAGGTAGTGGGCGAAGTCGTCCATGAACTTGAATTTCTGGTTCAGGCTGGCATCGCCATCCTGGCCAGTCGGCAGCAGCAGGCTGGCGATGCTGACCTTGTCGAAATCCGCCTGCAGGTAGCGCCCGTAGCGGTCTGCCGTCTCGAAGCCGAGCCCCATGATCACGGCCTTGGGCTGCAGTCGCGAATACAGCGCCACGCCGCCCTGTTCCGGGATTTCGGCGTCGCAGGCATAGAGGAAGTAGCCGTCCAGCTGGTAGGCCGGGTCATCGAGTTCCAAGACAGAGGCGCGGGTATCCTGCAGACAGATGACATCGGCATTCTGCGCCTGCAGCCAGCTGAGCAAACCCCGCTGTGCCGCCGCTTGAATGCCATTCACGTTGACGCTGATGATCCGCATAAATGGCCCCTAAAAACACGTCCGTGTATGATAACCCAAGCTCTCTGTAATTAGCTAAATCCGTGGCTTCCGGGAATTTTCTTCATGCAGGCGTACCAGCGCGAGTTCATTCGTTTTGCCATCGAGCGCGGCGTTCTGCGCTTCGGTGAGTTCACTCTCAAATCCGGCCGCACCAGCCCGTACTTCTTCAATGCCGGGCTGTTCAACAGCGGCAGCGCGCTGGCGCAGCTGGGTCGCTTCTACGCCGCGGCGGTGATGGAAAGCGGCATCGATTTCGACGTGCTCTTCGGGCCGGCGTACAAGGGCATCCCGCTCGCTGCCGCCACCGCGATCGCCCTGGCCGAGCAGCATGGGCGCGATCTGCCGTGGTGCTTCAACCGCAAGGAGGTCAAGGATCACGGCGAGGGCGGCACCCTGGTCGGCGCGCCGCTGACCGGGCGCGTGCTGATCGTCGACGACGTGATCACCGCCGGTACGGCGATCCGCGAGGTCATGCAGATCATCCAGGGACAACAGGCGCAGGCGGCCGGCGTGCTGATCGCGCTCAACCGCCAGGAGCGTGGCCAGGGCAAGCTGTCGGCGATCCAGGAAGTGGAGCGCGACTACGCGATGCCGGTCATCAGCATTGTGTCGCTGTCGCAGGTGCTCGAGTATCTGGAAGAAGATAATCAGCTCAAACAGCATCTGCCCGCGGTGCAGGCCTATCGCGCGCAGTACGGAATCTGATCAGGGATAGGTGTCTCGCATGCTCCAGCCGGTAATCGTTCGCTTGCTCGTTGCGCTGGGATTGCTGAACGCGACGCTGGCTGACGCCGCCGAGCTGTATCGCTATACCGACGAGCGCGGCGTAGTGGTGCTCGACCGACATGGCGTGCCGCCGCAGTACATCGGCCGCGGTTACCAGGTGTTGAACGAGCAGGGGCGGGTGGTCCGGGTGGTGCCGCCGGCGCCGACGGCCGAGGAAAGGCAGCGCTTGCAGCAGGAGAAGGCGCAGGCCGCGGCGGATGCGCAGCTGCTGCGGCTGTATGCCAGCCCCGGCGATGTGGAGCGCGCCCGCAAGCGCAAGTTGGCCGAGCTCGACAGCCTCATCGGCATTACCCAGAGCAACCTGCAATCGCTGCGCACGCAGCAGGAGAGTCTGCGCGCCCAGGCTGCCCGGCACGAGCGTGCCGGTCGCGAGGTTCCGCAGAATCTGCTGGCGCAGATCGCCAACCTGGACCAGGAGCAGGCGGGTCGGCAGCGCGATCTGCAGCGCTACCAGCAGGCCAAGACCGAGGCGGACGCCAGCTTCGGCCGCGATCGCCAGAGGTTGGTCGAACTGCTCGGCCGCTCGCGCTGAGATGTCGCGCACTTATCTTGCCCTTGCGGATGTTCCGCCATCGGATGATGGCGGCTGAAGCTGTCGCGCGGTACGCGCGATAACAGGCAAATTGCTCTGAATCAATGGGGTTATGGTCGTGGTGAGTTGTCGCGATCCGGCCTGTACCCTTCGCCCCGGATTTATGGGGTGATAAACATCATGAAAGATAGGGTCCTAAGCAGTTACGCGGAGCTTCATCGACCAAAGGAAGAATTTTCCACCCGTGCCGAATACCTCGAGCACGAGCTGGAAATCATGGCGCCACGCCGCTGGGGCGTGAACCTGCCGTTTCGCGACTACCGTTTCGAGCTCGAAGACTGGGTGCCGGCGATGGCGGCGACGATCGGCAAGATCGTCATGGTCGCGGCGGTGGTGGCGGCGTTCGCCGGGCCGCTGGGGTTGTCCAACGACTTCGTCATCGAGAACGTGCGTTTCGAGATGCTGATTGCCGCGATTCTGTTCGTGGTGCTGTTCTCGGGCTTCCTCAATCCCACGGCCAACCTGGCCGGCACCCACGGCCCGCTGATTCCGCTGATTCCGCTGATCGTGGCGTCGGGTGGGCATCCCATGGCACTGGGGCTGATGGTTGGGGTGCTGGGATTCGCGCTGGGGATCTCCAAGGGTGGCAGCCTGCTGGCCAAGCTCACCAGCGACGGGGTATGCGGCGGCCTGTTGCTGTACCTCGGCTTCATCGGCGTGACCTCGCAGATCAAGCAACTGTTCGCCTGGGCCAATGGTTTCGACATGGGGTATGTGGCCTTCGTCGTGGTGTTCGTCACCATCGTGATGTATGCCTACCTGGAACACATCCGCATGCGCTGGCTGGCGATCCCGCTTGGCGCCGGACTGGCCGCGCTGACCGCGCTCCTGCTCGGTGCGCCCTTCGAGTTCTCCACCGAGCCGGGCATTCCCAACCTCAACCCGACGTACTGGTGGGGCGAAAGCACCGGCTGGCAGCTGGGTCTGCCGGAGCTGCACCACTTCGTCGCGGTGGCGCCGTTCGCGGTGCTCGCGGTCGCCATGTGGTCGCCGGATTTCCTCGGTCATCGTGTATTCCAGGAGCTGAACTACCCGCGCAAGGCGCGCAAGGTGTTGATGAACATCGACGACACCATGTGCGTGGCGGCTACCCGGCAGGCGCTCGGAACCGCGCTCGGCGGCGGCAACCTGGCCTCTTCCTGGGGGACTTACATGGTGCCGGCGGCGATCGCCAAGCGGCCGATTCCGGCGGGTGCGCTGCTGACCGGGCTGCTCTGCGTGATCGCGGCGCTGTGGGGCTACCCGATGGACCTGGCGATCTGGCCGCCGGTGCTGAGCGTGGCGCTGCTGGTGGGGGTCTACCTGCCGCTGCTGGAAGCCGGCATGCAGATGACCCGCGAGGGCAAGACCTCGCAGTCGGCGGCGATCGTGGTGTTCTCCTCGGCGCTGGTGAACCCGGTATTCGGCTGGTCACTGACCATGCTGTTGGATAACCTCGGGCTGATCGGCGACAAGGAGCGCGGCCAGGCGCTGAGCCACATGCATCGCTGGGTGATCCCGTCCATCGTGTTCGCCGTGCTCTGCGCGGTGATGCTGGGCGTCGGCATGTTCCCGGGGATCCCGGCCATGTTCGAGTCCTTCCGCGTCGACCACTGACGGCGCGGGCATGAAAAAGGGGAGCCGATGGCTCCCCTTTTTTGTCCGACCGCCGCTGTTCAGCGCTGATTGTTGGTGATCAGCGTACCGACACCGACGTCGGTGAAGATTTCCAGCAGCACCGCGTTGGGTACCCGGCCGTCGATGATGTGCGCGCTGGTTACACCGCCCTGCACCGCTTCGAGGGCGCAGCGGATCTTCGGCAGCATGCCGCCATAGATGGTGCCGTCGGCGATCAGCGCATCGACCTGCGCGGTCGAGAGGCCGGTGAGCACGTTGCCTTGCTTGTCCATCAGGCCGGCGATGTTGGTCAGCAGCATCAGCTTCTCGGCCTTCAGCGCTTCGGCCACCTTGCCGGCGACCAGGTCGGCGTTGATGTTGTACGACTCGCCATTGGCGCCCACGCCGATCGGTGCGATCACCGGGATGAAGTTGCCCTTGACCAGCATCTCCAGCAGCTCGTTGTTGACGCTGGTGACCTCGCCGACATGGCCGATGTCGATGATTTCCGGCTTGGTCATCTCCGGCGTCTGGCGGGTGGCCTTGAGCTTCTTGGCGCGGATCAGTCCGGCGTCCTTGCCGGTCAGGCCGATGGCGCTGCCGCCATGCTGGTTGATCAGGCTGACGATGCTCTTGTTGACCTGGCCGCCGAGGACCATCTCCACCACGTCCATGGTCTGGCTGTCGGTCACCCGCATGCCGTCGATGAAGTGGCTCTCGATGTTCAGGCGCTTGAGCAGGTCGCCGATCTGCGGGCCGCCGCCATGCACCACCACCGGATTGATGCCCACCGCCTTCATCAACACGATGTCGCGGGCGAAGCCGGTCTTCAGCTCCTCGCTTTCCATCGCGTTGCCGCCGTACTTGATCACCAGTGTCTTGCCGACGAAGCGGCGGATGTACGGCAACGCCTCGGACAGTACCTGGGCGAATTGGGTGGCAGCTTCACGGCTGAGGGTCATGCAGGGCTCCGCAGGATCAGAACGGTAGTTTGAGGTCGGGTGCAACGTTGTGCAGCTGGGTGCGGAAGACGTCCTGGATGCGGCCAAGCTCTTCCTCGCTGTCAGCCTCGAAACGCAGCACCAGCACCGGCGTGGTGTTGGAGGCGCGGATCAGGCCCCAGCCCTTGGGATAGTCGACCCGCACGCCGTCGAGCGTGATCAGGTTGGCCTCGCCCCACTGGGCATCGCGTTGCAGGGCGTCAATGATGGTGAATTTGCTTTCTTCTGTCACCGTGATGTTGATTTCCGGCGTGGCAACGTCGCTCGGGAAGGCGGCGAATACCTGCTCGGCATCGCGCTTGTCCTGGCTGAGGATTTCCAGCAGGCGCGCGGCGCTGTAGATGCCGTCGTCGAAGCCGAACCAGCGTTCCTTGAAGAAGATGTGGCCGCTCATCTCGCCGGCCAGCAGCGCGCCGGATTCCTTCATCTTCTTCTTGATCAGCGAATGGCCGGTCTTCCACATCACCGGGCGGCCGCCGTAGCTGCTGATCAGCGGGGTCAGGCGGCGCGTACACTTGACGTCGAAGATGATGTCGGCGCCGGGGTTGCGCGCCACCACGTCCTTGGCGAAGAGCATCAGCAGGCGGTCGGGGTAGATCATGCTGCCGGCATTGGTCACCACGCCGACGCGGTCGCCGTCGCCGTCGAAGGCCAGGCCGAGGTCGGCCTTCTCGGCTTTCACCCTGGCGATCAGGTCGACCAGGTTCTCCGGCTTGCCCGGGTCCGGGTGGTGATTGGGGAAGTTGCCGTCGACCTCGCAATACAGCGGGATCACCTGGCAGCCCAGCGCCTCGATCAGCTGCGGGGCGATGACCCCGGCGACACCATTGCCGCAGTCGACCACGACCTTCATCCGGCGGGCCATCGCGATGTCGGTGCGGATCTGCTCGAAGTAGCGCTCCAGCACGTCGACCGACTCGACGCGGCCGACCCCTTCGCTCAGCTCACCGGTCTCGATGCGCTGGCGCAGCGCCTGGATCTGCTCGTTGGCCAGGGTGTCGCCGGCGATGACGATCTTGAAACCGTTGTAATCCGGCGGATTGTGGCTGCCGGTGAGCATCACGCCGGATTTGCCGGCGAGGATGTTGGCCGCGTAGTAGAGCACCGGCGTCGGCACCATGCCGATGTCGCTGACCGTGCAGCCGCAGTCGACCAGGCCCTGGATCAGGTGCTGGACCAGCTCCGGGCCGGAAAGACGGCCGTCGCGACCGACCGAGACGTTCGGCTCGCCCTGCGCGAGGCTCTGCGAGCCTACGGCGCGGCCGATCCAGTAGGCGGTCTCGTTGGTCAGGCTGTCGCCGACGATGCCGCGGATGTCGTAGGCGCGAAAGATGCTGGCGGGCAATTTGGGGGCTTTGGCGCTGCTCATTGCGGTTTCTCGCTCCTTGGTATCGAGGCCGAACAGGTCCAGGTCCTCGTCGAGAATATCGATGTCGAGAATGTCGGTATCCGGCACGCGCGGATCGACATACTTCTTGGTCGGTCGGACGGCAGGCGCCGCCGTGGCTTGCGTGACTGCCGGTCCGGCGGGGCGGAGCGGCAGGCGGGCCATGTTCCGTGCCAGCGCGTCGAGCGCCGGCAGGCTCAGGGACGGTTGTTGGATGGTCCGGCCGCTGGAGAGTTCCTGCACGAGGCGGTTGATCTGCAGCACGTCGTCACGCAGGCGCCGCTGCTGGGCGCTGGCGAGCAGATGCAGGCCGAGCAGCAGGCCGATGAGCGCCAGCAGTGCGGCACCCAGCAGCGTCAGCGGGGCGTCGAAGGTCGCGGTCACGGTCGCGGCTGGCTGGAAGCTGAGCTTCCAGTGCGGATTGCCGCTGGCCAGCGGCAGCAGCGGGCCGCTGCCGTCGCCCTGCTGGAACAGGACCTGCTCGGGCGAGTTGTCGAACTGCTGGGTCAGGCGCCACTGACCGGCGGCGGCGGCGGGCAGGCGCGGCAGCGTGGCGAGCAGACGGTCGAGCGCGATGACGCGCAGCAGCGTGCCCTGGGCGGCCTGCTCGGCGGAGGCGCGCAGCGGCGCCGCGCTGTAGAGCAGCCAGCGCTTGCCGACCTGATAGGCCTCGACTGCCGGGGCCTCGCCGCTTTCGGCGCGTTGCAGCAGGTCCAGCGCGGCGAAGTTCATCGGCCCCGCACGTTCAGGTGCCGGGCGACTGCGGCCGCGTGCGTTGAGATGTACGTCGATGACGCCCGGCTGCTGGCGCAGCGCCTGTTCGAGGGCGGCGATCTGTTCGGGTTGCTCGCTGCGCAGCGCCTCGAGCAGGCGCGGGTCGGCGGCGATGGTCTGGGTGTCGGCCTGCAATTGGCGCACGGCCTGCTGCAGCGCGCTGGCCTGGCTCTGGCCCAAGGCCGCGGCAAGCTCGGCCTGCTGCTGGCGCTGGGCGTCCTGCAGGCCGAACCAGAGCAGCACGGCGGCGGCGCCGAGGCCGAGCAGGCCGGGCAGCAGTCCGCTCAGCAGCAGGTTGGGAGCAGCGCGAGTGGGGCGTTTGTTGCCGGCTGTGGCCGGGTTCAACAGGTCCGGTTCCTTGGCGGTACGCTTGAAGAGTGCCATGCGGCTCCTCGATTCATCCTGAAAAGGGGCGTTGCGTCAGTGGCTGCCGGAGTGTCCGAAGCCGCCGGCACCGCGGTCGCTGCTGTCGAACTGTTCGACCAGCTCGAAGCGCGCCTGCACCACCGGCACCAGCACCAGCTGTGCGATGCGCTCGCCGACGGCGATGCTGAAGTCGCTCTGGCCGCGGTTCCAGCAGGAGACCATCAGCTCGCCCTGGTAATCGGAGTCGATCAGGCCGACCAGGTTGCCGAGCACGATACCGTGCTTATGGCCCAGGCCCGAGCGCGGCAGGATCAGCGCCGCGAGGCCCGGATCGGCGATGTGGATCGACAGCCCGGTGGGGATCAGCAGCGTCTGGCCCGGCTGCAGCACGGTATCGCTCTGCAGCATGGCGCGCAGGTCGAGACCGGCCGAGCCGGAGGTGGCGTAGTCGGGCAGCGGGAAGTCTTGGCCCAGACGGGGGTCGAGAATCTTGGCTTGTAGCTGGTGCATGTCAGGCCTGCCTGTAGCGATCGGCGATGAAGGCCACCAGCGCGCGGGCGATGTGCCCCTTGCTGGCCCGGCCGAAGCGGGTTACGTGCTGCTGGCGATCGATCACGCTGACCGCGTTTTCTTCGCTGTTGAAGCCGATGCTCGGATTGGCCACGTCGTTGGCGACGATCAGGTCGAGATTCTTGTCGCGCAGCTTGCGCATGGCGTAGTCGAGCAGGTTCTCGGTTTCGGCGGCGAAACCGACGCAGAACGGGCGATCCGCACGAGCCGCCAGGGTGGCGAGGATGTCCGGATTGCGCACCATCTGCAGCAGCAGGCCGTCGCCGGTGGTGGGGTCCTTCTTCAGCTTGTGTGGCGCTACCACCTCGGGGCGGTAGTCGGCCACTGCGGCAGCGGCGATCAGCAGGTCGCAGGGCATCGCCGCTTCGCAGGCTGCGAGCATGTCGCGCGCGCTGACCACGTCGATGCGCTGCACGCGATCAGGCGTCGGCAGGAACACCGGGCCGGTGACCAGCGTGACCTGCGCGCCGGCTTCGGCGGCCGCCTCGGCGAGGGCGAAGCCCATCTTGCCCGAGCTGTGATTGGTGATGTAACGCACCGGGTCGATGTTTTCCTGGGTCGGCCCGGCGGTGATCAGCAGGCGCAGGCCGGTCAGCAGACCGGTCGCAAAACAGTCGGCGGCGGCCTGGGCGAGTTCCTCGGCCTCGAGCATGCGGCCCATGCCGATATCGCCGCAGGCCTGGCTGCCGGAGCCGGGGCCGAACAGGCGGATGCCGCGCTGTTCGAGCAACTGGCGGTTGGCCTGGGTCGCCGGGTCGGCCCACATCGCCTGGTTCATCGCCGGCGCCAGGGCGACCGGGGCGCTGGTCGCCAGTACCAGGGTGGTCAGCAGATCGTTGGCGGTGCCCTGGGCGAGGCGCGCCATGAGGTCGGCGGTGGCCGGCGCGACCAGCACCAGGTCGGCCCAGCGCGCCAGTTCGATATGGCCCATCGCCGCTTCGGCAGCGGGGTCGAGCAGATCCAGATGGACCGGATGGCCGGAGAGCGCCTGCAGGGTCAGCGGGGTGATGAACTCACGGCCGCCCTGGGTCATCACCACTCGTACTTCGGCGCCGTGGTCGCGCAGGCGGCGTACCAGTTCGGCACTCTTGTAGGCAGCGATTCCACCGCCGACGCCCAGGACGATGCGTTTACGATACAGCCGCTGCATAGGCCTGCCTTGTTTCTTGTAGAGGATTGCCGGAGTGAGAACTGCGTCGGAGCCGCGCGGGCACCCCGGAAAAATGACGGGCTAAGATAGCACAGCGTCCGCGACGGAGAAGCGGGCCTGCTCGACAGGGAGGAGACATGAGCATACGTGACTGGCCGACGGCGGAGCGGCCGCGGGAAAAGCTTCTGGAACAGGGCGCGGCGGCGCTTTCCGATGCCGAATTGCTGGCGATTTTCCTGCGTACCGGCGTTGCCGGCCGAAGCGCGGTAGATCTGGCGCGCCACCTGCTCGGCGAGTTCGGCGGCCTGCGCGCGCTGCTCGAAGCCGAACTCGATCAATTCACCACGCACCTGGGGCTCGGCCCCGCCAAGTACGCACAGTTGCAGGCCGTGCTGGAGATGGCGCGCCGGCACCTGGCCGAGCGGCTACGGCGGGATTCGGCGCTGGAGTCGCCGCAAGCGGTGCGCGACTACCTCAAGGCGCGCCTGCGCCACGAGCCGCACGAGCTGTTCGGCTGCTTGTTTCTCGATGCCAAGCACCGGGTGCTGGCGTTCGAGGTGTTGTTCCACGGCACCATCGACGGCGCCAGCGTCTACCCGCGGCAGGTGGTCAAGCGCGCGCTGGCGCAGAATGCGGCGGCGGTGATCCTTACCCACAATCATCCTTCCGGCGTCGCCGAGCCGAGTCAGGCCGACCGCCAGCTGACCCAGCGGTTGAAGGAAGCGCTGGCGCTGATCGACGTGCGCGTGCTCGACCACTTCATCGTCGGCGACGGCGAGCCGCTGTCGATGGCCGAGTTCGGCTGGATGTGAACGCTGGCTTCAGTTCCCGGCGCGACTGCCGCTAGCCTGGTACCGGTCCGCGTCAAGGCAATTTGCTACTAAGGAACACTGTCCTTGGCGGTGGGCTCTGGGTAAAACACCCCGTCAATCGCCAAGAACAAGAGGCCTCACATGCGCCCGTCGTTTCGTCTCCACCCGCTTGCCTGCCTGTTGCACGGGCTGGCAATCGGCGGCCTGCTGCTGGTTCAGTCCTGGCTGGCACTGCCGTTCTACCTGTTCGCACCGCTGGTGCTGCTGCTCGCGCTGGCGCCCTGGCTCGGGCCCTGGCGTTCATCCGCCGAGCTGGCCGCCGCCGACGGCGCCGAGCCGCAGGCTTTCACCGAACTGAGCAAGAGCCTGTCCCGGCATACCTGCCACAACGCGCTGTCCGCGGCGCAGGTGGCCTTCAGTGCCGAGCAGCTGGCCGGCCGGCTGCAGTCGCAGTTGCAGGCGGTCAGCGAGATCGCCAACGGCGCCGAGGCGATGGCCGCCACCGGGCAGGACAGCGCCGAGCGCGCCCGCCACACGCTCGAGGCCGCCGAAGCGGTGCGCCGCAGCAGCGATGCCGGACAGACCGAACTGTTGCAGGCCATCACCCGTATGCAGCAGCTCAGTGCGCAGACCCAGTCGAGCCGCGAGCTGATCGACGGCCTGTCGGCGCGCACCGAGGAAATCCGCCAGATCACCGACGTGATCCAGTCCATCGCCAGCCAGACCAACCTGCTGGCGCTCAACGCCGCCATCGAGGCAGCCCGGGCCGGCGAGGCGGGGCGCGGCTTCGCCGTGGTCGCCGACGAGGTGCGCAACCTTGCCGCGCGGACCTCCAGCGCGACCGAGGAGGTCGGGCGGATGGTCGCCGATATCCGCCAGCAGAGCGGCGCGGTGGTCAGCCATATCCAGCAGCAGGCCAGCGAACTGGACGAAGCCGCCGCGCAGATCGCCGGCACCGGCCAGCAACTGAGCGGCATCACCGAGCTGGCCGGCGGCGTGGAGACCCAGGTCGCCGAGATCACCTCCGGCACTGCCAGCAACCATGAGCGGCTGACCGCGCTGTTCGTCGCGCTCGACCAGCTGCGGGCCGATGCACTGGACAGCGGGCAGCAGACGCGCCAGCTGGAGCAGGCCGCCGAACGCCTGGTGGCGCAGGCCGAAAGCGCCAGCGAGCGCCTCGCCGAGGTGCAGCTCGACGACTATCACCAGGCGATCTACGACCTCGCGCGCCAGGGCGCGGCGGACATCGCCGCGCGCTTCGAGGCGGATATCGACGCCGGGCGCCTCGCCGTCGACGACCTGTTCGACCGCAATTATCAGGCGCAGTCGGGGACCGATCCGTTGAAGTACCGCACCCGCTTCGACCGTTACGCCGATGGCGTGCTGCCGGCGATCCAGGAACCGCTGCTGGCGCGCCACGATGCGATCGTCTACGCCATCGCCACCACGCCGGAAGGCTACGTGCCGACCCACAACAACGCCTTCAATCACCCGCCGGTGGGCAACCCCGAGATCGACCGCAGCCGCAGCCGCAGCAAGCGGCTGTTCAACGACCGCACCGGCGGACGCTGCGGCAGCCACCAGCGCAACGTGCTACTGCAGACCTACAGCCGCGACACCGGCGAGCTGATGCACGACCTCTCGGTGCCGATCATGGTCAAGGGGCGTCACTGGGGCGGGCTGCGCCTGGGCTATCGGCCGGAGGCGCAGGCCTGACGGCGGCTCAGGGCGCCAGCGCCATCCACTGATCGCTCAGGCTGCGGGTGTGGCGGTCGACCATGATCGGCGCGAACGGCCGGCCCGAGGCGGTGCTGAAGTTGTTGCTGCCGCTGTTCATGTCCTGCAGCGCCACCTTGAGAAAGCTCCAGCGCGTCCTGACCTGGGCGAGCGCCGGGTCGCCGCGCTCGCCGAGCTGCGCCAGTTGTGCGTCGATGGCTGGCACCAGTTGCCGTTCGTCCTGGCCGAGGTAGGTGTCGGGCTGCTCGCGGGCCGTCTCGAAACTGCCGATGTAGGCGCGGCTGAGGTATTGCACGGCGAGGTATTCGACTTTCGCCGGCAGCTCGGCGTGAGCCTCGACGCCCTGCTGGCCGCGCACGGCGGTGAGGAACTCGCGCAGTGCCTTGCTCATTTCCAGCGGCCAGCCCCAGGGCATGTCGTCTTCGCCGCGACCGAAACCGGCACCTTCACGCAGTCTGGCCTGTAACTGGCGGTGGCTGTCGCGCAGTGCGCTGGTGGGGTTCGCGACGCCTTGCAGGGCGTTGTCGAGTGCCAGGATGTCGGCTTCCATCCGCGCCAGATGGGCCTTCTGGAAACCTTCGCCGCGATACAGCAGCAGGCTGCTGGTGGCGCGACTGGCGTGGATCTGCAGTTTTTCCAGCGTGGACAGCGTCTGGCTGTGGGACTGGCCGGGCAGCCAGGCGACGATCAGGACGAGCAGCCATATCCAGGTGCGATGGCGCATTGTTGTGCTCCTTTGTTGTTTTTATCGAAGCGGATGCCTGCTTGTTGCAGTTGGCTTGCAGAGCCTAACGGACCAGTGGCCTTGTGGTATCACCCCAAAGTGTGATTCGCCGCGGCAGCTGCCGGGCGGCCAGCGGCATGCTCCGGGCTGCGCTCAGAGCATCCGTTCGAGACCGACGACATCGGCCAGCCAGGCGTTCAGGCGGCGCCAGAATCCGCCCGGCTCGCGTTCGAGGACGATGCGCCGGCCCTGCTCCTCGGCGATCCAGACCAGCTGCCGGGCATCGCCGCGCCGGGCCAGCTTCACCTCGTAGCTGGTTGCCGGCGCCATGCCCTCGAGCGTCAGCCGGTGCACCTCGCGGGCCAGCGCCGGGCTCTGCGCGAGGATGCCGACCTCGCTGTTCCACAGCATTGAGCGCGGGTCGAAGTTGAGCGAGCCGATGAACACCCGTTGCCGGTCGAACACCGCCGCCTTGCTGTGCAGGCTGGATTCCGACTCGCCGAAGAAGCTGTAGGAGGACTTCTGGTCGGGCTGGCGGCGCAGTTCGAACAGCTGCACGCCCAGCTCCAGCATGCGCCGGCGGTACGGCGCATAGCCGCCATGCACGGCCGGCACGTCGGTGGCTTCCAGCGAGTTGGTGAGGATGCGGATGGTCACGCCCTCGCGGCGACGTTCGGCCAGGTAGTCGACTCCGCTGTCGGTGGGCACGAAGTACGCCGACACCAGCATCAGTTCGTCCTGTACCGCGGTCAGCGCCGGCGCCAGCTGGGTGCTCAGCAGTTGCGCGGGTGGGCCATCGGCCAGGAGTTTGTCGGGATCGTCCCAGAGCGCCGCGGCGGGCGCCCAGGTCAGCTCGTCCAGCCAGCGCTGCAGCTGCGGCTCGCGCTGGTAGCGGATCAGCCGGCGGTACAGCGGGCCATCGTCGCGACGCGCCTGCTGCAGGTATTGCCGGAGCTGCTCGCGCGCCTCGCTCAGCTTGTGCCGCGCCGGCGGTCGCCAGAAGAAATGCTGGATCGGCACGCTCAACTGGTGATTCCAGTACTGATCGAAGCTGTCGGCGAGCCGCTGCGCCGCCGGCCCGGCGGCGAGCAGGTCGATGTCGGTGAAATTCAGGCTGCGATCGGCATCGAAATACTCGTCGCCCAGATTGCGTCCGCCGACGATCGCCAGGCTGCTGTCGACCAGCAGCAGCTTGTTGTGCATGCGCCGGTGCTGCTGCGGCAGGTGCAGCAGCCGCCCGAGCGTGCGCGTGACCGGGTTGCTGCGGCCGGCGCGCAGCGGGTTGAACACGCGGATCTGCATGTTCGGATGCGCCGCCAGTGTGGCGATGCGGTAGTCCTGGCCGTCGCTGGTGGTGTCGTCGAGCAGCAGCCGGACGCGCACGCCACGGTCGGCGGCGCGCAGCAGCTCGTCGACCAGCAGGCGCGTGGAGAGGCCGTCATGCACGATGTAGTACTGGATATCCAGGCTGCGCCGCGCGGCACGGAACAGCTCGGCGCGGGCGGCGAAGGCCTCGCTGCTTTCGGGCAGCAGGCGCAGGCCGGAATGATCCTCCGGCTGCGCGACCGCCAGCCGCTGCACCTGCCGGCCGAGCGAGGAGTCCGCCGGCGCGATGGCGTGGGAGGGCGCCGGCGCCGGCTGGCTGGCACAGCCGGCAAGCGACAGCAGTAGGGTCAGCAGCAGGAGCGCTCGCACGGTGTTCCCTTCCGGTCCGGTCACGTGCAGCTTAGACGTCGCGCCGTCAGAAGCGATCCTTCAAGCGATACCAGAGCATGCCCAGCGCCAGCAGTGGCGAGCGCAATGCCGGGCCGCCGGGGAAGGTCGGGTGCGGCACCCCGGCGAACAGATCGAAACCGCGGCTCTCGCGTCCGGCGATGGCTTCGGCGAGCAGCCGGCCGGCCAGATGGGTGGCGTTCAGACCGTGGCCGGAATAGGCCTGGGCGTAATAGACGTTGGGCTGCTCCGGCAGCCGGCCGATCTGCGGCAGGCGGTTGGCGCCGATGCCGATCATGCCGCCCCACTGGTAGTCGATGCCGATGCCGGCCAGCTGCGGAAACACCGCGAGCATCTTCGGCTGCATATAGGCGGCGATGTCCCTGGGATCGCGCCCCGAATAGTGGCAGGCGCCGCCGAACAGCAGCCGGCCGTCGGCCGAGAGGCGGAAATAGTCGAGCGCCACGCGCTGATCGCAGACCGCCATGTTCTGCGGCAGCAGTTCGTGGCACAGCGTCGCCGGCAGGCGTTCGGTGGCGATGATGTAGCTGCCGGCGGGCAACACCTTGCCTGCCAGCTTGGGCTGCAGACCGTCGAGGTAGGCGTTGCAGGCCAGCACCAGCTGGTCGGCGCGCACCACGCCCTGGGCGGTGTGAACCTTCACCTGCGTGCCGTACTCGATGCGCTCGACCGCCGAGTCCTCGTGCAGGCGCACGCCCAGGGTTTGCGCCACCGCGGCCTCGCCGAGCGCCAGGTTGAGCGGATGCAGGTGCCCGGAGCCCATGTCGACCAGCCCGCCGAGGTAGCGCCGCGAGCCGATCACGCTCGGCAGCTCGGCCTGCGCGATGCGCTGCAGCGGATGTCGATAGCCCAGGCGCAGCAGGCCGGCGTAGTCCTGCTCGAAGTCTTGCAGATGGCGTGGTTTGGTCGCCAGGTCGCAATAGCCCCAGGTCAGGTCGCAGTCGATGGCGTGCCGTTCGATGCGCTGGCGGACGATCTCCACAGCTTCGAAGCCCATGCGCTTGAGTTCGTCGACACCCTCTTCGCCGAGGATCGGGCGGAACTGCTCGACATCGTGGCCCACGCCGCGAATCAGCTGGCCGCCGTTGCGACCGCTGGCACCCCAGCCGATGCGCCGGGCCTCGAGCAGGATGACCGACAGGCCCCGCTCGGCCAGTTCGATGGCGCTATTCAGGCCGCTGAAGCCGCCGCCGACGATGCAGACATCGGCGCGGGCGTCACCGGCGAGCGAAGCGAAGCGCAGCGCGCGGTTGGCGCTGGCGGCGTAGTAGGAGGGCGCGTGGGCGTCGTGGCTGGCGGTGTGCTGGGTCATCGGCTCGGGACGGATTCTCTGCAGGGTTCAGGAGGGGATGATCGCGCTCGGCGCTGCAGCGAGCAAAGCACGCCCGGCGCGCTTCGGCCAGCGGCTGCCGTCGGCGCGCTGTTGCGGCGTGGCTACGCCGGCGCTCTAGTCCGGTACCGGCAGCGCCAGCGATTCCTTCACTTCCTCCATGACGATGTAGCTCTTGGATTCGCGTACGTGCGGCAGTTTCAGCAGGATGTCGCCGAGCAGCTTGCGGTAGGAGGCCATCTCCGAGATACGCGCCTTGACCAGGTAGTCGAAGTCGCCGGACACCAGATGGCACTCCAGCACCTGCGGCAGCCTGAGCACGGAGCGGCGGAAGTCTTCGAAGGTGTCGCCAGACTTGTAGTCCAGGCTGATCTCGACGAACACCAGCAGGTTGGCGCGCAGCAGCTGCGGATTGAGCCGCGCGTGGTAGCCGAGGATCACGCCGTCGCGTTCCAGGCGGCGCACCCGCTCGGTGCACGGGGTGGTCGAGAGGTTGACGCGCTCGCCCAGTTCGGTGAAGGAAATCCGGCCCTCCTGCTGCAGGATGCGCAGGATGGAACGGTCGATCCGGTCCAATTCCCGACGAATCTTGTTGGGATTTTTCATGGGAGAAGCCCCTCCATAAAATGCATTAATGGCGAGAATTTTCGTCAAGAATCGCATTGCAAACAGTGAATACCACTGAGTCAGTCATCCTACACTCCGTCCAACAACAACGGATACATCCGGGTGTGCCGGATGGAGGGCGACAGTCATGCGAGTTCTGATCCTGGGCAGCGGTGTGGTCGGCACCGCCAGTGCGTACTACCTGGCCCGCGCCGGGTTCGAGGTGGTGGTGGTCGATCGCCAGGACGGCGTCGCCCTGGAAACCAGCTTCGCCAACGCCGGTCAGGTCTCGCCCGGCTACGCCTCGCCGTGGGCCGCACCGGGCATTCCGCTCAAGGCCATGAAGTGGCTGGTGCAGCGCCACGCGCCGCTGGCCATCAAGCTCACCGGCAGCCTCGACCAGTACCTGTGGATGGCGCAGATGCTGCGCAACTGCACTGCTTCCCGTTACGCGGTGAACAAGGAGCGTATGGTGCGCCTGGCCGAGTACAGCCGCGACTGCCTCGACGAACTGCGTGCCGAGACCGGCATCGCCTACGAGGGGCGCCAGCTGGGCACCACCCAGCTGTTCCGCACCCAGGCGCAGGTGGACGCCGCGGCCAAGGACATCGCCGTGCTCGAGCAGGCCGGCGTCCCCTATGAAGTGCTCGACCGTGCCGGCATCGCGCGCGTCGAACCGGCGTTGGCCAAGGTTGCCGACAAGCTCGCCGGCGCCCTGCGCCTGCCCAACGACCAGACCGGCGACTGCTACCTGTTCACCTCGCGCTTGGCCGAGATGGCCCGCGAGCTGGGCGTCGAGTTCCGCTTCGGGCAGAACATCGAGCGTCTGGAGACCGACGGCGAGCGCCTCGCCGGCGTCTGGATCGACGGCCAACTGGAGCGTGCCGACCATTACGTGATGGCGCTGGGCAGCTACTCGCCGCAGCTGCTCAAGCCGCTCGGCATTCGCGCGCCGATCTACCCGCTCAAGGGCTATTCGCTGACCGTGCCGATCACCGACGCGGCGATGGCGCCGACCTCGACCATTCTCGACGAGACCTACAAGGTCGCCATCACCCGCTTCGACGACCGCATCCGCGTCGGCGGCATGGCCGAGATCGCCGGCTTCGATCTGTCGCTCAACCCGCGCCGGCGCGAGACGCTGGAAATGATCACCGCCGACCTCTACCCGCAGGGCGGCGACCTGAGCCGCACCGAATTCTGGACCGGCCTGCGCCCGGCGACCCCGGACGGCACGCCGATCATCGGTGCGACACGCTATCGCAACCTGTTCCTCAACACCGGCCACGGCACGCTCGGCTGGACCATGGCTTGTGGCTCCGGTAGCCTGCTCGCCGACCTGATCGCGAAGAAGCGTCCGCAGATCAGCGCGCAGGGCCTGGATATTTCCCGCTACAGCAGTGGCAGCGAGGTATCTGGCCACGGTCGGCCGGCTTCCGCCCACTGACCCCACAGACCCTTCGAATACCGTCGGCCAGACGCCCATCATGCGGGCAGCTGGCCGGGTAACATGGACTTACAGCGAGCCGGAGCTGCTCATCTGTCCCCGCGTTGGGACAGTGCTTTACCGGAATGAGCTGACATCTGCAGTCGTTCCTCGTACTACAAATCTAAGAACGAGATGAATGTAATGAACAAACAATCGATCCAGATTGCCCTGGCTTATATGTCCGTGGTCATCGGTGGCGGCTTCGCCTCCGGCCAGGAAGTCCTCCAGTTCTTCACCGGCTACGGCTTGATCGGCGTCGCCGGTACGCTGGTCAGCGGCCTGCTGTTCGCCTTCCTCGGCATGCAGATCGCCCGGATGAGCTCGAAGATGCAAGCCAACTCACACAAGGAAGTCCTCTACAGCCTGTTCGGCGCGCGTATCGGCCTGGTCGTCGACGTGGTGCTGTCATTCTTCCTCTATGGCGTCGGCGTGGTGATGCTGGCCGGCTGCGGCTCGATCTTCGCCCAGCAGTACGGCATGCCTCCGCTGTTCGGTGGCGTGTTGATGACCGTGCTGGTGATCGCCACGCTGTGCCTGAACGTCAAGCGCATCATTGATCTGATCAGCGCGGTGATGCCGTTCCTGCTGGCGATGGTGCTGATCATCACCACCTACTCGATCTTCAACTACAACGCACCGGTCGAGACCCTCGATGCGGTTGCCCGCGAGAACAACGAGACGGTCAGCTCCAACTGGTTCGTCGGCGCGCTGCTCTACGCCTCGTTCAACATTGCCGTGGGCTTCCCGATGCTGGCGGTGATCGGTGGGATGACCAAGCAGTCCAAGTCCGCAGGGCTGGGCGGTGTGCTCGGCGGGCTCGGCCTGGGTGTGCTGATCCTGCTGCTGAACATCGGCCTGTTCGCCAACATCAACCAGCTGCAGGGCATCGAGATGCCGACCCTGGCGCTGGCGACGCGGATTTCCCCGCTGCTCTCGGTGGTGATGTCGGTGGCGCTGATCTGCATGGTCTACAGCACGGCGGTCGGCATGTTCTTCGCCTTCAGCGCACGCTTCGCCAAGCCCGAGTCGGCACGCTTCAAGGGCTTCAGCGCGATTTCGGTGTGCATCGGCCTGGCCCTGAGCCTGGGCGGCTTCAGCAAGCTGGTCGGCACCGTCTACCCGCTGCTCGGCTACGTCGGTTTCGCGCTGATCCTCGCGATCGTCTTCAGCTGGGTGCGCGGCCGTTCGCGCACGACCAACCTCGAGGTGCAAAAAAGCGAGCTCAGCCCGCTATCCTGACACTGCCCGGCGCCGGCTCACTGCGGGCCGGCGCCACTCGCTCGAGGAGAATTGCATGCCCATCCAGCGCCTGCACACCACTGTCCGCTACAGCGAGGCAGTCATCCACCGCGGTACGGTCTACCTGTCCGGGCAACTGACCGATGATCTGTCGGGGGATATCGGCCAGCAGACCCGCGATACCCTGCGCAGCATCGACCGCATGCTCGCCGATGCCGGCACCGACCGCTCGCGCCTGCTTTCGGCGTTGATCCATCTGCGCGACATGGCCGACTACGACGGCATGAACGCGGTCTGGGACGAGTGGCTGCCGAAGAATTGCGCACCGGCGCGCACCACCGTGCAGGCGCTGATGTATGCGCCGCAGGTGCGCGTGGAGATCACCGTGGTGGCCGCCTTGCCGGACCTGTCCGGACCGAACATCTGAGAACCGGCGCACCGGATAGTGCGCCAGCGTGTTGTAAATTCCGAACGCCGTTGCCATCATGACAGCCTGTCGTTTCGCTCTTGATAGGAGAGCTCGTATTGGACGTCGGCGTTCGGCTGCAAACCATCCGCAAGCTCAAGGGGCTGTCCCAGCGTGAACTCGCCAAGCGTGCGGGCGTCACCAACAGCACCATTTCCATGATCGAGAAGAACAGCGTCAGCCCTTCGATCAGTTCGCTGAAAAAGGTCCTGGGCGGCATACCGATGTCGCTGGTGGAGTTCTTCTCGCCGGACTTCGAGCAGGACAGCGACACCCAGGTGGTCTACAAGGCCAGCGAGCTGATCGACATCTCCGACGGCGCGGTGAGCATGAAGCTGGTCGGCAAGGCGCATCCGGGCCGGGCCATCGCCTTTCTCGACGAAACCTACCCGCCCGGCGCGGACACCGGCCTGGACATGCTCGCCCACCAGGGCGAGGAGACCGGCATGCTGGTCGAGGGACGGCTGGAGCTGACGGTCGCCGGCCAGACCTATCTGCTCGAAACCGGCGACAGCTACTACTTCGAGAGCAGCAAGCCGCATCGCTTTCACAACCCGTTCGACGCACCGGCCCGGCTGATCAGCGCGACCACACCGGCGAACTTCTGAACGGCGCCGCGCAATGCGACAAAGAGTCGCTGACAAGAGCGCCGTCGATAGCAATTGTTTCGACTCGCGGGGCTTGCCGCTATACTGTTGCCCGCTCGCGAACCGTGGCCGCGGGCGTGTCTAGCCACAATGAGGGTGAAAGGTGAACCTGATTAAGAAGATCCTGGTAGCACAGACTGCCGTAGTGGCCCTGTGGGCAATGAGCGCTCAGGCTGCGACCGACGAAGCCATCGCCGAGCGCCTGAAGCCGGTGGGCGAAGTATGCGTACAAGGTCAAGAGTGTGCGGCGGCCGGTGGCGGCGCTGCGGCGGCGGCCGGTAGTGCGGCACGCAGCGGCGAAGAAATCTACGGCAAGTTCTGCACCGCTTGCCACGGCTCCGGCCTGCTCAACGCGCCGAAGACCGGTGACTCCGCGGCCTGGAGCGCACGTGCCGACGCCAAGGGTGGAGTTGATGGTCTGCTCAAGAGCGCCATCAGCGGCCTCAACGCCATGCCGCCGAAAGGCACCTGCAGCGACTGCTCGGACGACGAGCTCAAGGGCGCCATCAAGCACATGTCCGGTCTCTGACCGACAGACGCTGACCGCTGCACCGACAAAGCCGCCTGCGGGCGGCTTTGTCGTATCTGCGCATCACTCGACGAACTGCACCTGGCCGTTCTCCAGCGAGGCGATGCGCGCCAGCGATTCGATGCGCAGGCCGCTTTCCTCCAGTTCGCGCCGGCCGCTCTGGAACGACTTCTCGATAACGATACCCAGCCCGACGACGGTCGCGCCGGCCTGCTCGATGATTGTGAGCAGGCCCTTGGCGGCCTTGCCGTTGGCGAGGAAATCGTCGATCAACAACACCCGGTCGGTCGGCGACAGGTGGTTGGCGGCAATGGCGATGGTGCTCTCCATCTGCTTGGTGTAGGAGTACACCGAAGCGGTCAGCAGGTTGTCGGTCAACGTCAGCGACTGGTGCTTGCGCGCGAAGATCACCGGCACGCCCAGTTCCAGCCCTGTCATCACCGCCGGCGCGATGCCGGACGCCTCGAGGGTGACGATCTTGGTGACGCCGGCATCGCGAAAGCGGCGGGCGAATTCCTGGCCGATCTGCTGCATCAGCCGCGGGTCGATCTGGTGATTGAGAAAGGCATCGACCTTGAGCACGCGCTCGGACAGAACGATGCCTTCGCTGCGGATTTTCTGTTTCAGTAGTTCCACGCACGTACAACCTCGAATGCGCTTCGGGCAGGTCTGGCCGGGTTCCCGAGCGGGGCGGCGCAGCCTGGAAAGCCGCGCATTTTCGCGCAATCCGGGCGGGCAGGGCAAAAATTCGACATGCGTCTAAAGGACTGAACACCTGTAAGGATAAGCCGCCTAAGCTGGGAGACCATTTCAACCAGCGGGGGAATCACGCATGTTGCGTATTGCTATCAACGGATATGGACGAATCGGCCGCGCCGTGGTGCGGGCGCTGTTCGAGCGCGGCCTGCAGGAGCGGGTGCAGATCGTCGCCATCAACGATCTCAGCGAGCACCGTACGCTGGTGCACCTGACGCGCTTCGACTCGACGTTCGGCCGCTTCCCGCAGCCGGTGGAGCTGCGGGGCGAGATGATGGTCGTCGGCGGGCAGAGCATCCGCCTGCTCGCCGAGCGCGAGGCGAGCCGGCTGCCGTGGGGCGAGCTGGGCGTCGATGTGGTGCTCGAATGCACCGGCAAGTTCAAGCAGCGCGCCCTCGTCGAGCAGCACCTGCAGGCCGGTGCGCGCCGGGTGTTCGCCTCGCATCCGCTGGAGGACGCCGACCTGACCGTGGTCTACGGCGTCAACCACCAGCTGCTGGGCGACCAGCAGGTGATCTCCAATGCCTCCTGCACCACCAACTGCCTGGCACCGCTGGCCAAGGTGCTGCACGAGGCGGTGGGCATTCGCCAGGGACTGCTGAACACCGTGCACTCCTACACCAACGACCAGAACCTGCTGGACAAGGCCCACAACGACCTCTACCGCGCCCGCGCCGCGGCGCTGTCGATGATTCCGTCGACCACCGGCGCGGCCAAGGCCATCGGCCTGGTGCTGCCGGAACTGGCCGGGCGGCTGGACGGACTGTCGGTGCGGGTGCCGACGCCGAACGTCTCGCTGGTGGACCTGACCTTCGTCGCCGAGCGTGCGCCGCAGGGTGTCGAGGCCATCAACCGCATCCTGCGCGAGGGTGCGCAGCGGCTGCCGGCCGGCGTCATGGAATGCACCGAGGAGGCGCTGGTGTCCTGCGACTTCAACGGCTATCCGGCGTCCTGCGTGGCCGATCTCAGCCATACCCGCGTGCAGGGCGAGCTGATCAAGGTGCTGGCCTGGTACGACAACGAGTGGGGTTTTTCCAACCGCATGCTCGACGTGCTGCTGCACTGGAATCCGCAGCCGGCCGCCTGAGTCGATCGCGCCCGTCGTCCGGCCGCTGCGGCGTGTCGGGCGGCCTGGGCACCTGGCGTGCGGGCGGTGCTGTCTATACTCGCTGGAACCCAGCGCCATTACCTGTCGGAGAGAGCCCATGAGTCATCGCATCGTCCTGCCGCGCCTGATGGAAATCGGCGCCGGCGCCAGCCAGCAGCTTGCCGCCGTGCTGCGCAGCCTGGGCTGCAGCCGTCCGCTGATCGTCACCGACCGCATGATGGTCGAGCTGGGCTACGTCGATCGCCTGGAGGAACAGCTGCGGGCGGCGGGCATAGCCAGCCAGTGCTTCGCCGACACGCTGCCGGAGCCCACCGCCGCCTCGATCCACGCCGGCGTGCAGATGGTCCGCGACGGCGATTTCGATTCCATCGTCGCCCTCGGCGGCGGCAGCCCGATCGACTCGGCCAAGGCCATCGGCATCCTCGGCCGCTACGGCGGCGAGATGCGCGACTATCGCTTTCCGCGCGATGTGTGCGAGCCCGGCCTGCCGCTGATCGCCATCCCCACCACCGCCGGCACCGGCTCGGAAGCGACGCGCTTCACCATCATCACCGACGAGACCAGCGACGAGAAAATGCTCTGCGCCGGCCTCGGCTTCATGCCGGTCGCCGCGCTGATCGACTACGAACTGACCCTCTCGCTGCCGCCGCGGGTCACCGCCGATACCGGCCTGGACGCGCTGACCCACGCCATCGAGGCGTACGTCAGCCGCAAGGCCAGCGGCTACAGCGATGCCCAGGCGCTGCAGGCCATGCGCCTGCTGGCGCCCAACCTGCGCAGTGCCTTCCACGAATCGGGTAACCGCGCGGCGCGCGAGGCGATGATGCTCGGCTCCAACCTGGCCGGCATCGCCTTCTCCAACGCCTCGGTGGCCTTGGTGCACGGCATGAGCCGGCCGATCGGCGCGTTCTTCCACGTGCCGCACGGGCTGTCCAACGCCATGCTGCTGCCGGCGGTCACCGCCTTCTCGATTCCCGCCGCGCCCGAGCGCTACGCCGACTGCGCGCGGGCGATGGGCGTCGCCGCGCAGACCGACAGCGTCGAGACGGCCAACCAGCGGCTGCTCGCCGAGCTGCAGGCATTGAACCGCGAACTGCAGGTGCCGAGCCCCGGCCAGTACGGCATCGCCCGCGAGCGCTTCTTCGAATTGCGCGAGACGATGGCGCAGCAGGCGCTGGCGTCGGGTTCGCCGGGCAACAACCCGCGCGTGCCGACGCAGGCGGAGATCGTCGAGCTGTACGAGACGGTCTGGAACCAGGCCTGAGCGCCGGCGCCGCGCGGCAATCGCGGCCGCCGGCGCCGTTCAGAGCACGTAGAACAGCACCGCGATGAAGTGCAGCAGGCTGCCACCCATCACGAACAGGTGCCAGATGCCGTGCCAGTGGCGGAAGCGCTCGTCGAAGACGAAGAACACGATGCCCACCGTGTAGCAGATGCCGCCGGCCAGCAGCCAGGCGAAGCCGGCGCCGCCGAGCGCGGCGAGCAGCGGCTTGACCGCCACCAGCACGATCCAGCCCATCAGCGCGTAGATCACCAGCGAGAGGATTCGCGCTTCCGAGCGCGGCTTGAGCTCCTGCAGCATGCCGACCACCGCCATGCCCCAGACGATGCCGAACAGCGTCCAGCCCCAGGGGCCGGCCAGCGTCACCAGGCAGAACGGCGTGTAGCTGCCGGCGATCAGCAGGTAGATCGACAGGTGGTCGAGCTTGCGCATCACCACCTTCGCCCGCCCGCGCAGGCTGTGGTAGAGGGTGGAGATGCTGTAGAGCAGCACCAAGCTGAGGCCGTAGATCGCCACGCTGACGCTCTCGGCGAGCGATCCGTCGAGCGCGGCCAGCACCTGCAGCCAGATGGCGCCCAGGCAGGCGAGCACGGCACCGACCAGGTGCGTCCAGGCATTGAAGCGTTCGCCGTGGTACATCGGGACTCTCCGGACATGCAACGGCTCAAGCATGCCGCGTGCGGATTACCGGATACAGTCAAATCGATGAACGATCGACGAAACGCACGGGCGTGTCGTCAGCGCTTGAGCATTGCCCGCATCGCCGCCAGCGCGTCATTGCCGCGCGCGGCCTTCACTTCCACCGGCGCGTCTTCCTGGCCTTCCCATTCCAGGTCTTCGGCCGGCAGTTCGTCGAGGAAACGGCTGGGCAGACATTCAATGACCTCGCCGTACTGCTTGCGCTTGGCGGCGAAGGTCATCGCCAGGTTCTGCCGCGCGCGGGTGATGCCGACGTAGGCCAGGCGGCGTTCTTCCTCGATGGTGTCGGCTTCGATGCTGGAGCGGTGCGGGAGGATTTCCTCCTCCATGCCGAGGATGAACACGTAGGGAAATTCCAGGCCCTTGCTGGCATGCAGGGTCATCATCTGCACGCCCTCGGCGCCTTCTTCCTCTTCCTGCTGGCGTTCGAGCATGTCGCGCAGCACCAGCTTGGCGATGGATTCCTCGATGGTCATCGCGCCTTCTTCGTCGCGCTCCAGGGTGTTCTTCAGTGCGTCGATGAGGAACCAGACGTTGCCCATGCGAAAATCCGCGGCCTTGTCGCTGGAGGTCTGGCTGCGTACCCAGGTCTCGTAGTCGATATCCATGACCATGCTGCGCAACGCGGCAATCGGGTCGTTCTGCGCGCACTGCTGGCGCAGGTTGTCCATGTAGTGCTTGAAGCGCGCCAGGCGGTCGGTGAAGCGGCTGTCCAGCAGCTCGCCGAGGCCGATTTCGTCGCAGGCGGCATACATGGAGATCTTGCGCGCGGTGGCGTAGTTGCCGAGCTTTTCCAGGGTGGTCGAACCGATCTCGCGGCGCGGCACGTTGATCACCCGCAGGAAGGCGTTGTCGTCGTCCGGGTTGACCAGCAGGCGGAAGTAGCTCATCAGGTCCTTCACTTCCTGGCGACTGAAGAAGCTGGTGCCGCCGGACAGCCGGTAGGGAATCTGGTGATGCTGCAGCTTCAGCTCGATCAGCTTGGCCTGGTAGTTGCCGCGGTAGAGGATGGCGAAGTCGCTGTAGGGCCGCTGGGTGCGCAGATGCAGCGTGAGGATTTCCATCGCCACGCGCTCGGCCTCGGCTTCCTCGTTGCGGCAGCGGATCACCCGGATCGGGTCGCCGTGGCCCATTTCCGACCAGAGCTGCTTCTCGAAGGCGTGCGGGTTGTTGGCGATCAGCACGTTGGCGCATTTGAGGATGCGGCTGGTGGAGCGGTAGTTCTGCTCCAGCATCACCACCTTCAGCGAGGGAAAGTCTTCCTTCAGTTGCATCAGGTTTTCCGGCCGCGCGCCGCGCCAGGCGTAGATCGACTGGTCGTCGTCGCCGACCACGGTGAAGTGCGCGCGCTGCTGCACCAGCAGTTTCACCAGCAGGTACTGGCTGGCGTTGGTGTCCTGGTACTCGTCGACCAGCATGTAGCGCACCTTGTTGCGCCACTTCTCCAGCACCTCAGGATGGTCCTGGAACAGCTTCACCGGCTGCATGATCAGGTCGTCGAAATCCACCGCGTTGTACGCCTTGAGCGTGCGCTGATAGTGGGTGTAGACGACGGCGGCGGTCTGCTCCTTGGGGTTGCGCGCGCTGGCCAGCGCTTCCTCGGGGGTGACCAGGTCGTTCTTCCAGCTGCCGATGTAGTTCTTGATCTCGTCCACGCCGTCATCGCCGGCGTATTCCTTCTGCATGATGTCGCTCAGCAACGCCTTGATGTCGCCTTCGTCGAAGATCGAAAAGCCCGGCTTGTACCCCAGATGGACATATTCCTTGCGGATGATGTTCAGGCCCAGGTTGTGGAAGGTCGAGACCGTCAGGCCGCGGCCTTCGCCGCCACGCAGCAGGCTGCCGACGCGCTCTTTCATCTCGCGGGCGGCCTTGTTGGTGAAGGTCACGGCGACGATGTACTGCGCGCG
This sequence comes from Stutzerimonas stutzeri TS44, assembly GCA_000263395.1. Lineage (GTDB taxonomy): Bacteria > Pseudomonadota > Gammaproteobacteria > Pseudomonadales > Pseudomonadaceae > Stutzerimonas > Stutzerimonas stutzeri_C. The sequence continues at coordinate 113,896 of AJXE01000001.1, read as the reverse complement.
GATGCCGCATTGCTGGATCAGGTAGGCGATCTTGCGAGTGATCACGCTGGTCTTGCCGGAGCCGGCGCCGGCGAGCACCAGCATGGGGCCGCCGACGTAGTTCACGGCTTCCTGCTGCCGGGGATTGAGTCGGGACATGGTCGTTCGGGTTGCTGAAGGCGGGGCGCGAGTTTAACAGGCCGGCACCGGAAGCGGCCTGCTCGTGACCGATCGGTAACCGATTGGCTGGCAGACCTTGGTAAATGGGATTATTCCTTTATCTTGTCGGACCCGTTCGCGCAGGCGGGTTCGACGGCGGACTTTTCCTGCGTCCATCACACCACGTTCCGGGAGGCAGCTTGTCCGCGCCCATCGTCCCCCTGTCACTGTTGCTGCTGGCCGAGCGCCCCGAATGGGCGACGCAGCTGCGCGGCTGCCTGGAGCAGCTGCCGGACGCGCCGACGCTGCTGCTTGCCCCTGACTGGGCGACAGCGCGGGCCACGTTGGACGATGACGCCCGCGGCTTGCTGTTGACGACGCCGGCCTGCCGCCCGCCTGCGCATGAATGCCCCTGGCCGGTGGTCCTGCTGCTCGACGCCGAACCGGCCGAGGCGCCGGAAGGCGTGCTCGACTGGCTGGTGCGCGACCAGCTCAGCGCCGACGTGCTGCGCCGCTGCCTGCGCTATGCGCGCGAACGCTGCCGGCTGCAGGGCTCGCTGCAGCGCCTGAGCGAGTTCGACCCCTACACCGGCGTCGTCAATCGCCAAGGCTTCCAGGCCCTGCTGATGGCGGCGCTGGCCGAACACCAGGGCCGCGGCCTGGTGCTCGGCTATCTGGACCTGGATGACTTTCGCCACGTCAACGATGCGCTCGGCCACCAGGCGGGAGACCGGCTGATGCTGCAGATCGTCGCGCGCCTGCAGGCGCAGCTGGAGGAAGGCGACGCCCTGGGGCGGCTGGGGGGCGACGAGTTCGCCCTGCTGCTGGACGTGCGCGAGCGGCCGCGGCGCGTCACCGAGATGGCCGAGCGGATCGTCGAGGCGCTCGCCGAACCCTACTGGGTCGACGGCGAGAGCCTGATGCTCGGCTGCAGCCTGGGCCTGGCGCGCGCGCGCCCGGGCATGGGCGCCGACCCGCTGATGTGGCATGCGCAGCGCGCCATGCGCCAGGCCAAGTCCCGCCAGGGCTGCACCTGGCGGCTGTCCGACGAGCAGGCCAGCCGCGACGCGCGCAGCCTGCCCGAGCTGGAGGGCGAGCTGCGCCAGGCCCTGCGCCGTGGCGAGCTGGAACTGCACTACCAGCCGCGCCTGTGCCTGCGCAGCGGGCGGATTCTCGGGCTGGAGGCGCTGGTGCGCTGGGCGCACCCGGAACGCGGGCTGCTGACGCCCGATGCGTTCATTCCGCTGGCCGAGGAGAGCGGGCTGATCGTGTCGCTCGGCTACTGGGTCATCTCCCGCGCCCTGCACGATCTGCAGACCTTGCGCGCGCAAGGCGGCGATGCGCTGCACATGGCGATCAACCTGTCGTTCCGCCAGTTCCAGGACAGTCAGCTGCTGGCCACGCTCAGCCGGCTGATCGAGGAGTGCGGCATCGATGCGCACTGGCTGGAATTCGAGCTGACCGAAACGGCGGTGATGCACCGCAGCGAGCAGGTACGGCGAACGATGGAAACCCTGCGCAAGCTCGGCGTGCGTTTCTCGCTGGACGATTTCGGCACCGGCTTTTCCTCCTTCGTGCACCTGGCCAGCCTGCCGATCGCGCTGCTGAAGATCGACAAGAGCTTCGTCGCCGGCATGGATCGCGATCGCCGGCTGGTGCAGGCGATGGTCAACCTCGCCCGCGACCTGCAGCTGGAAGTCGTCGCCGAAGGCGTGGAGACCGCCGCGCAGCTGGAGCAGCTCAGACGCTTCGGCGCGCACCAGGTCCAGGGCTATCTGGTCAGCCGGCCGTTGCCACTGGCCGAGCTGGCCGTCTTCCTGCGTGGCGAACGGCGCGCCGGGCAGGCGCACTGAGCCACCCCGGCGCGCCCCGCCTCAGCGCACCATGTGCAGGAAGTGCATGTGCTTCTCGTACTGGTCAAGGATGTCGCCGATCACGCCCTCGCGGCTCCAGCCCATCACGTCGTAGTCCTGGCCGCCTTCCTTGAGGTGGACCTCGGCGCGGAAGTACTTGCGCTCGCCGGGCTCGTCGTCCTCGCTGCCGGGCACGAAGCTGGGCATCACGTAGGCGCGCGGACGCACCTCGTAGAGGAAGTCGGGCTCGCCCTCGTGGGTGATCTCGATGCGGATGCGCTGGTCCTCGCCCTCGCTGACCGTGGCGGCGTAGCCCTGCTTGCGGATTTCCTCGGCGACCGCCTCGCAGGCCGGGCGCACCACCTCGGCGATGAAGCGCACCACATGGCGGCGGCGCGGGAACATCGTCAGGTTGCGCAGGCGCCGCTGCCAGTCGCTGTAGGCGCGCGGCGTGGCCGGTGAGGTGGTGATCGCCTGGTAGCGCAGGCCCTGTTTGGTGGCGTCCAGACGCAGCGCCTTGAGCAGGCCCCACATCGAGCAAAGCAGGGCCAGGGTGAACGGCAGGGCGCTGGCGATGGTGGCCGTCTGCAGCGCGGTGAGGCCGTCTGCCAGCAGCAGGGCGATGGCCACCGCGGCCATCAGCACCGCCCAGAAGATGCGCTGGCGGGCCGGGGTGTCGTCATTGCCGCCGGAGGCGAGCATGTCTACCACCAGTGCGCCGGAATCGGCCGAGGTGACGAAGAACACCACCACCATGACGATCGCCAGCAGCGAGAGCAGCGCGGAGAAGGGGAAGTGCTCGAGGAAGACGAACAGCGCCAGCGAGCTGTCGCGCTCGATGGCTTCGCCGAGGCTGCTGACGTTTTCCCAGAGGATCATGTGGATCGCCGTGTCGCCGAACACCGTCATCCACAGCAGGGTGAAGGCGGTCGGCACCAGCAGCACGCCGGCGACGAACTCGCGGATCGTCCGCCCGCGCGAGATGCGCGCGATGAACAGGCCGACGAAGGGCGACCAGGCCAGCCACCAGCCCCAGTAGAACAGCGTCCAGCCACCGATCCAGTCGTTCGGCTCGTAGGCGTAGAGATTGAAGGTCTTGTCGACGATATCCGACAGATAGCTGCCGGTGTTCTGCACGAAGGTCTGCAGGATGAACACCGTCGGCCCGACGATCATCACCAGTAGCATCAGCAGCACCGCCAGCGACAGGTTCAGTTCCGACAGCCGGCGTACGCCCTTGTCCAGTCCGCTGACCACCGACAGCGTGGCCAGCGCCATGGTCGCGAGGATCAGTACGATCTGCACCGGCAGCGAAATCGGCAGGTCGTAGAGATGGTTCAGGCCGGTGTTGATCTGGGTGACGCCCAGGCCCAGCGAAGTGGCCACGCCGAGCACCGTGCTGATGATGGCGAAGGTGTCCACGGCGTGGCCGATGGGGCCGTGGATGCGCTCGCCGATCAGTGGGTAGAGCGCCGAGCGCAGCGCCAGCGGCAGGCCGTGACGGTAGGCGAAATAGGCCAGGATCATCGCCACCATGGCGTAGATCGCCCAGGCGTGCAGGCCCCAGTGGAAGAAGGTGATCTTCATCGCCTCGCGTGCGGCGAGCACGTTGCCGCCCGCGCCGACCGGGGGCGAGAGGAAGTGCATCACCGGTTCGGCGACGCCGAAGAACATCAGGCCGATGCCCATGCCGGCGGAAAACAGCATGGCGAACCAGGCGGTGCGCGGGTAGTCGGGTTCGCTGTGATCGGGGCCGAGCTTGATGTCACCGTAGCGACTGAGCGCCAGCAGCACCACCATCAGCAGGATCAGCGCGACGGCGAGGATGTACAGCCAGCTGACATTGGTGATGATCCAGGCCTGGGTGGCGCTGAACAGGCTCTGCGCATGTTTCGGCAGGACGACGCTGTAGATCACCAGCGCCAGGATGATGAACGCCGAGCTGTAGAAAACCGGCGGGTTGATGGTTGGACGGGAAGACGATTTTGCCTCCATGCTGCGCTCCTTGATTGGCTGGGGAGTGGCCGCCTGTGGCGAGGGGGGCTCAACTTAACATAGACCAGCCAGCCGCTTCGGTACGGCAGCGGCTCAGGCGAGGCTGGCGGGGCGGTACTGCAGCGCCTCGGCCAGCTGCGCGCGGCCGATGTCCGACGCGCCTTCCAGGTCGGCGAGCGTGCGCGCGACCTTGAGCAGGCGGTGGGCGGCGCGCAGCGACAGCCCCAGGCGTTCGCAGGCACGCTCCAGCCACTGCTGGTCGTCGGCGGCGAGACCGCAGTGCTGGCGCAGGCCGGCGAGGTCGAGGAAGGCATTGGCACAGCCCTGGCGCTCCTGCTGGATGTGCCGGGCACGGGCGACCACGGCGGCGACCGTCGCACTGCTTTCGCTCGCCACTGGCGTGGCCGCGAGCGAGGTGGCTTCGCGGGCGACGGTCAGGTGCAGGTCGATGCGGTCAAGCAACGGGCCGGAGAGCTTGCCGCGGTAGCGCTGGATCTGCTCCGGCGTGCAGCGGCAGCGTCCGCCGGGGTCGCCGAGGTAGCCGCAGGGGCAGGGGTTCATCGCCGCCACCAGCTGGAAGCGCGCCGGGAAGCGCACCTTGTCGCGCGCCCGGGCGATCACGATCTGCCCCGATTCCAGTGGCTCGCGCAGCACCTCCAGCACCTTGCGATCGAACTCCGGCAGCTCGTCGAGAAACAGCACGCCCTGGTGCGCCAGGGTGATCTCGCCCGGCTGCGGCCGGCTGCCGCCACCGACCAGCGCCGGACCGGAGGCGCTGTGGTGCGGCTGGCGGAACGGCCGCTGCGGCCAGTGCGCGAGCGGGCCGTGGCTGGCCACCGACTGGATCGCCGCGACTTCCAGCGCTTCCTGTTCGTCCAGCGGCGGCAGCAGGCCGGGCAGGCGGCTGGCCAGCAGTGTCTTGCCGGTGCCGGGTGGGCCGGAGAACAGCAGGTTGTGCGCCCCCGCCGCGGCGACCAGCAGGCCGCGCTTGGCAGCGAGCTGGCCTTGCACGTCGGCCAGGTCCGGGTAGGGCAGCACCTGGCGCAGCAGGCCCTGGGCGACATAGGGCATCAGGGGCGTGGTGCCGCTGAAATGCGCGGCGACCTGCAGCAGGTGCTCGGCGGCATAGACGGTCAGGCCGGACGCCAGGCTGGCTTCCTCGGCGTTGGCCTGCGGCACCAGCAGCGCGCGGCCGGCGGCGCGTGCGGCGAGCGCGGCGGGCAGCACGCCCTGCACCGGGCGCAGCGCCCCGGAGAGCGCCAGCTCGCCCAGGCATTCGAGTCCGTCCAGGCGTTCGGCCGGCAGTTGGCCGCTGGCAGCGAGGATGCCCAGGGCGATGGCCAGGTCGAAGCGGCCGCCGTCCTTGGGCAGATCGGCGGGAGCGAGGTTGAGGGTGATGCGTCGCGCGGGGAAGTCGAAGCCGGAGGTGAGGATGGCGCTGCGCACGCGGTCCTTGCTTTCCTTGACCGCGGTTTCCGGCAGGCCGACCAGCGCCAGCGACGGCAGGCCGTTGGCCAGGTGCGCCTCGACGGTCACCGGTGGGGCTTCGACGCCGACCTGTGCGCGGCTGTGGACGATGGCCAGGGACATTCGATCACTCCTTTGATCGTGTCGCGGCCCGGTCGGTCAGGACACGGGCGGCGTGAGCTGTTCTTCCAGTTCGGCGACCTTCGCTTCCAGCGCCTCCAGGCGCGCGCGGGTGCGGGCGAGCACCAGCATCTGGCTGTCGAATTCGTCGCGGCTGACCACGTCGAGCTTGTTCAGCGCGCCCAGCACCACGGCTTTGAGCTGGGCTTCGAACTCGGGACGCGGCAGCGGAGTGTCGCCGTTGAACAGGCGCGAGGCCTGGGAGCCGAGGGCGTCGAGGAAGGCTTTGGGTGGCAGCATGACAGGTACCTGCATTTGAACGGCCGGCAGTGTAGCACGCGCATTTTCGTGCAGACCGTGCCCGGGGTTGCACAGGATTTGCGCAGGCGCACGGTGTGCAGTGCGCCATTTTGGTGCGCTGGCGTGCCGGCTGTTCCCGGCGGGCGTGCGCGTACAGGCCTTCGCACCTTGCCGCGCGGGCGTTTCGGCAAACTGGCACCGATTCTGCTTTGACCCTCTCGACGCATGCACCAGTGCGTGCCCGGTCGCATCGCACAACGCCCGGGCACGCAGTCGGACCTGCGCCTGGCAAGCAGTCCGGGCGTTACAAGAGCCGGACACCAGCTTAGACTTGCTGCGGGTTCGTACTTCTGGGGCAAGTCCACCTAAACGGGAGAAGTTTCATGAAACTAGTCACTGCCATCATCAAGCCGTTCAAGCTGGACGACGTACGCGAGTCGCTGTCGGAAATCGGCGTCCAGGGCATCACCGTCACCGAGGTCAAGGGCTTCGGCCGGCAGAAGGGGCACACCGAGCTGTATCGCGGTGCCGAATACGTCGTCGATTTCCTGCCGAAGGTGAAGATCGAAGTGGCCATCGCCGACGATCAGCTCGATCGCGTGATCGAGGCCATCACCAAGGCGGCCAACACCGGCAAGATCGGCGACGGCAAGATCTTCGTCGTCAACCTGGAGCAGGCCATTCGCATCCGTACCGGCGAAACCGATACCGACGCGATCTAACGCACCCCCAACGAACCCCCCACGCCCCAGGAGTAACACCATGACTCTGCGCAAATTCGCAGGGCTAGGAGCCCTTTTGCCTCTGCTCAGCCCAGGCCTGGCCCTGGCGCAGGAGACCACGCTGGATTCAGGCGATACGGCCTGGATGCTCACCGCCACCGCGCTGGTGCTGTTCATGACGATCCCCGGCCTGGCGCTGTTCTATGGCGGCATGGTCCGCTCGAAGAACATCCTCTCGGTGATGATGCAGTGCTTCGCCATCACCGGCCTGATGAGCATCCTGTGGATGGTCTACGGCTACAGCCTGGCCTTCGATACCACCGGCATGGAGGCGGGCGTGACCAACTTCAGCTCGCTCGTCGGCGGTCTGGAGCGCGCCTTCCTCAGCGGCCTGACGGTCGACAGCCTGGTCGGCGCCTTCCCCGAAAGCGTGTTCATCACCTTCCAGATGACCTTCGCCATCATCACTCCGGCACTGATCGTCGGCGCTTTCGCCGAGCGTATGAAGTTCTCGGCGATGCTGATCTTCATGACCATCTGGTTCACCCTGGTCTATGCGCCGATCGCGCACATGGTCTGGGCCGGCGACGGCGGCCTGCTGTGGGACTGGGGCGTGCTCGACTTCGCCGGCGGCACCGTGGTGCACATCAACGCCGGTATCGCCGGCCTGGTGGCGTGCCTGGTGCTGGGCAAGCGCAAGGGCTACCCGACCACCCAGATGGCGCCGCACAACCTCGGCTACACCCTGATGGGCGCGGCCATGCTGTGGATCGGCTGGTTCGGCTTCAACGCCGGTTCCGCCGTGGCGGCCAACGGTACCGCCGGCATGGCCATGCTGGTGACGCAGATCGCCACCGCCGCCGCCGCGCTGGGCTGGATGTTCGCCGAGTGGATCAGTCACGGCAAACCCAGCGCACTGGGCATCGCTTCGGGCGTGGTCGCCGGCCTGGTGGCCATCACCCCGGCCGCCGGCACCGCCGGGCCGATGGGCGCGCTGATCATCGGCCTGGCCTCGGGCGTGATCTGCTTCTTCTGCGCCACCAGCCTCAAGCGCAAGCTCGGCTACGACGACTCGCTGGATGCCTTCGGCGTGCACGGCGTCGGCGGCATTGTCGGCGCCATCCTCACCGGCGCCTTCGCTGCACCGGCGCTGGGCGGCTTCGGCGAGGTGGAGAACATCGCCCTGCAACTGTGGATCCAGCTCAAGGGCGTGCTGTTCACCGTGGTCTACACCGCCATCGTCACCTTCGTGATCCTCAAGGTGCTCGACCTGGTGATGGGCCTGCGGGTGAACGAGGAAGAGGAAACCGTGGGCCTGGACCTCAGCCTGCACAACGAACGCGGCTACAACCTCTAGCGACATCCCGCGCGGCGATCGCGCAACCATCACGCAGCGGTTGGCAAGGGCGCCTTTTGGCGCCCTTTGCTTTTTCCGCGACCGCGCTAGAATGCGCCCGATCCGCCTCCGAGCCCGGGTTTCCAGCATGTGGCAACAGACCCTGATCACGCTGCGGCCGCGCCCGCGCGGTTTTCATCTGATCACCGACGAACTGCAGGCCGCGTTGCCGGAACTGCGGCGCTGCGAGGCCGGTCTGTTGCACCTGTGGCTGCGGCACACCTCGGCCTCGTTGACCGTCAACGAGAACGCCGATGGCGCGGTCCGGCGCGATTTCGAGCGGTTCTTCGAGCGCCTGGTGCCGCAAGGCGAGCCGGGCTACGAACACGATTACGAGGGGCCGGACGATCTGCCGGCGCACTTCAAGGCCAGTCTGCTGGGCTGCCAGTTGAGCATTCCGGTCAGCGCCGGACGCCTGGCGCTGGGCACCTGGCAGGGCATCTATCTCGGCGAGCACCGCGAGCGGGGCGGCGCCAGGCAACTGCTGGCGACCCTGCACGGCATGCAGAGTTGAATTTTTTTTGGCGATGCCAGAGGTTGCGCATCGCTGGGCTATAACTACCGCTTTGGCGAGCCATGAGGTTGAACATGAGCGACGAAGAACTCGAACAAGACGATCTGGGCGTGACTGACGAGGAAGACGGGGAGGAAGAGCTGAGCGCGGCCGACGACGGCGACGAGGCTCTGGACGACGAGGGCACCGACAGCGAGCGCGCCACGCCGACGCCGAAGAAGGCCAAGGCCAAGGCCGCCGAGCCGGATGAGCTGCCCAGCCTGGAAGCCAAGCAGAAGGAGCGCGATGCGCTGGCCCGGGCGATGGAAGAGTTCCTCGCGCGTGGCGGCAAGGTGCAGGAAGTCGAGCCGAACGTGGTGGCCGATCCGCCGAAGAAGCCCGACAGCAAGTACGGCAGCCGACCCATCTGAGTCCGCGCGCCAGTCGAGGAGCCCGCCAGCGTGCGGGCTCTTTCGTTTCTGCGGTCCGGGCGTTAGCTCGACCAGCGCCGCAGCAGTTCGGGCAGCTCCGTGAGGCTGTGGATTTCCGCCTCCGGCCGGCGCGCCTGCTGCCACGACAGGTGCTGCGGGTTGTACCAGATGGCGCGGAAGCCGGCCTGCTGGGCGCCGAAGATGTCGTCCTCGTGGTGGTCGCCGATGTGCACCGCCTCCGCCGCGCTCACGCCGGCCAGTCGCAACGCCTCGCGGAACGGTCGCGGGTCGGGCTTGCCGATGCCCAGGTCCTCGGCGCACAGAGCAAACTGGAAGTAGTCGGCCAGCCCCAGCCGCCGCACATCGGCATTGCCGTTGGTGAGCACGCCGAGGATGTAGTGGTTGGCCAGCCATTCCAGTGTCGGCAGCACCTCCGGCGCCAGTTCGATCGCATGGCGGGCGTCGAGAAATACCCGGAAGCCTTCCTCGGTCAGTTGCCGCGCCTGCGCCTGCTCATAGCCGGCATCCGTCAGCGCATGGAACAGGATGCGCCGGCGCAGCTCGCTGATGCGGTGGCGCAGCGCAGGTTCGCGCTCGATCAGCATGCGCCGGATCGCGCCCAGCGCCTCAATGGGGAAAGCGCCGAGCAGAGGCGCGTTGGCCGCCAGCCAGTCGCGTAGCACCTGCTCCGCGCCTTGGATGATCGGCGTGGCCTGCCAGAGGGTGTCGTCGAGATCGAAGGTGATCAGGCGAAGGTTCACGATTCACCGTCCTGCTTGCGTTTGGCCCGTGGATGCGCCTGGTCGTAGACCCTGGCCAGGTGCTGGAAGTCGAGGTGGGTGTAGATCTGCGTGGTGGCGATATCGGCGTGGCCGAGCAGTTCCTGCACCGAGCGCAGGTCCTGCGACGACTCCAGCAGATGGCTGGCGAAGCTGTGGCGCAGCATGTGCGGGTGCAGGTGCTGGCCCAGCTCGCGGGCGCCGGCGGCCTGCACGCGCTTGTGTACCGCGCGCTGGCCGAGACGGCGGCCCCGCTGGCCGATGAACAGCGCGCCGTCGGCCGGATTGGCCAGCGCCCGCAGCGGTAGCCAGGCGCGCAGCGCCTCGCGCGCCTGGCGTCCGACCGGCAGCTCGCGCTCCTTGTTGCCCTTGCCGACGACCCGCACCAACCCGACGGCGAGGTCGAGCTGGTCGAGATTCAGGCCGACCAGCTCGGACAGGCGCAACCCGGAGGAATAGAACAGCTCGAGCATGGCCTGGTCGCGCCGGGCGAGGAAATCGTCCTCGACGGCGCCGTCCAGCAGTTGCATTGCGCGGTCGGTATCGAGCAGCCGCGGCAGGCGCTTCTCGCCCTTGGGCGCGGCGATTCCGCTGGCCGGATCATGCGCGCAGAGGCCTTCCTGATTGAGATAGCGATACAGCCCGCGCAGCGACGACAGCAGGCGCGCCAGGCTGCGGCTGGACAGGCCCTGGCGATGCAGTTCGGCAATCAGCTGGCGCACATGGCGCGGTTTCAGCTCAGGCCATTGGTGCAGCTGCTGGCGCTCGCAGAAATCCACTACCTTGAGCAGGTCGCGCCGGTAGCCGTCCAGCGTATGCGGCGATACCTGCCGCTCGCTGTGCAGGTGCTGGAAATAGCGGTCGAGAGCAGTGGCAAGCGTCAAGCGTCAAGCTCCAAGTAAAAGCTCCGGTTTTGCTCGCCAGCCTGGCTCTTGGCTTGCCATTTGAAGCTTGCGGCTTGCCGCTGCCTTAGCGCACCGAGCGCAGCGGCACGGCGAAGCGCGGCAATACCCGCGCCAGCACTTCGGCGATGTAACCGAGGAACAGCGTGCCGAGCGAACTCTTGTAGTGCTGCGGATCGGGACTGCCGATCGCCAGCGCGCCGAGTTGCTGATCGAGCATGACCACCGCGGCCGAACCGACACTGGCGCTATGTTCCTCGCCGAACAGGAAGGCCAGTTCATGCTGGCGCAACGCGCCGCAGATGGTCTTGCCGCCGGCGAGCAGGCCGCCGATGTTCTGCTGGGCTTCGGCCGGGCTGACGCAGCGCCCCACCGGTAGCGCGGCGTCGCTGAACAGGATCAGGCTGACGTAGGGCACCTGGAACTCATGGCGCAGGCTGTCCTCGACCGCGCTGACCACCTCTTCCAGGCTGCCGGCGTCGAGCAGGTCGAGCACCAGCCGACGGGTCTTGTCGAACAGCCGGTCGTTGTCGCGGGCGACATCCATCAGCTGCGACAGGCGATGGCGCATCTCGATGTTGCGCTCGCGCAGCAGCTTGACCTGACGCTCGACCAGCGACACGGCCGCGCCGGGCTGGTGTGGCAGGCGCAGTTCGGTGAGCAACTCGTCGTGGTCGACGAAGAATTCCGGATGAGCACGCAGGTAGGCGGCGACGGCTTCGGCGTCGGGCAGCGGCGCGGTGGCCGGGGTCTGCTCGGTCATAGGCGGACCTGTCCTTCGAAAACGCGAACGGCGGGGCCGGTCATCATAACCGGCTGGCCGGGACCTGCCCATTCAATGGACAGACGGCCGCCGGGCAGGTCGATCTGCACCGGCGAATCCATCCAGCCCTGACGGATCGCCGCGACCGCCGCGGCACAGGCACCGGTGCCGCAGGCCTGGGTCTCGCCGGCTCCGCGTTCCCACACGCGCAGGCGCGCATGGTCACGGTCGACCACCTGCAGGAAGCCGACGTTGACCCGCTGCGGGAAGCGCGGGTGGTGTTCGATCTGCGGCCCCAGCTCGTGCACCGGCGCAGTGTCGACGCTGTCGACGCGCAGCACCGCATGCGGATTGCCCATCGACACGGCGGCGAGCTCGACGCGCTGGCCGGCGACGTCCAGTGGATAGCTCAGTGCCTCGGCGTCGGCCTGGAACGGGATGTCCGTCGGTGTCAGGCGGGGCGGCCCCATGTCGACGCGGATCTGCCCGTCGGCGCGGATGTCCAGCTCGATGATGCCGCCCCTGGTTTCGACCTTGATCCTGCGCTTGGCGGTCAGGCGCTTGTCGACCACGAAGCGGGCGAAGCAGCGCGCGCCGTTGCCGCACTGCTCCACTTCCGAACCGTCGGAATTGAAGATGCGGTAGCGGAAGTCGACGTCCGGGTTCTGCGGCGGCTCGACGATCAGCAGCTGGTCGAAGCCGATGCCGGTGTGGCGGTCGCCCCACTGCCTGGCGTGCTTGGGCTGGATGTGCGCGTGCTGGCTGACCAGGTCGATGACCATGAAGTCGTTGCCCAGCCCGTGCATCTTGGTAAAGCGCAAAAGCATCGGGTCGGCCTCAACGGGGCAGCAGGCTTTCGCCGGCGTAGAGTTCCTGCACGCTTTCGCGACGGCGTACTTCGAAGGCCTCGGCGCCATCCACCAGCACCTCGGCGGCGCGGCCGCGGGTGTTGTAGTTGGAACTCATGACGAACCCGTAGGCACCGGCCGAGCAGACGGCCAGCAGGTCGCCCTCGGCCAGCTCCAGGGTACGGTCCTTGGCGAGGAAGTCGCCGGTCTCGCAGATCGGCCCGACGATGTCATAGCGGCGACCCTCGCCCTCGCGTGGCTGCACCGCGATGACGTTCATCCAGGCCTGGTACAGCGCCGGGCGGATCAGGTCGTTCATCGCCGCGTCGACGATGGCGAAATCCTTGTGCGCGGTGTGCTTGAGGTATTCCACGCGGGTCAGCAGCACGCCGGCGTTGGCGACGATCGAGCGGCCCGGCTCGAACACCAGCGCCAGCCCGCGGCCTTCGATGCGCTGGCGCACGGCCTGGATGTAGTCGCCGGCCAGTGGCGGCTGCTCGTCGCGGTAGCGCACGCCGAGGCCGCCGCCCAGGTCCAGGTGACGGATGTGGATGCCGCGTGCGGCCAGGCGGTCGACCAGCGCCAGCAGGCGGTCGAGCGCGTCGAGGAAGGGCGGCAGGCTGGTCAGCTGCGAGCCGATATGGCAGTCGACGCCGACTACCTGCAGGTTCGCCAGCTCGGCGGCGCGGGCATAGACCGCCTCGGCATCGGCGATGGCGATGCCGAACTTGTTCTCTTTAAGCCCGGTGGAGATGTACGGGTGGGTGCCGGCATCGACGTCCGGGTTGACCCGCAGCGATACCGGCGCCTTGACGCCCAGCTCGGCGGCGACCTGCTGCAGGCGCTCCAGCTCGTCGGTGGATTCGACGTTGAAGCAGTGCACGCCGACTTCCAGCGCGCGGCGCATGTCCTCGCGGGTCTTGCCGACGCCGGAGAAGACGATACGGTCCGGCTGGCCACCGGCGGCCAGTACTCGCTCCAGTTCGCCGCGCGAGACGATGTCGAAGCCCGCGCCGAGGCGTGCCAGCACGTTCAGCACGCCCAGGTTGGAGTTGGCTTTGACGGCGAAGCAGACCAGATGCGGCATGCCTTCCAGCGCATCGGCATAGGCCCGGTACTGGGCCTCGATGTGGGCGCGCGAATAAACGTAGGTCGGCGTGCCGAAGCGTTGCGCGAGAGCGGACAGCGCCACGCCCTCCGCGAAGAGTTGACCGTCGCGGTACGAGAAGGCCTCCATGATTCAGCCTCCTTTAGAATTCGAAACGGTCTTTGGAACGTTCTTTGGCGGTTGCCTCGTCGTCGGGCAGATACAGCGGGCCTTTCTGGCCGCAGCCGCCAAGAATGGAGGCCAGAACGGCGAGCGCGACAAGGGGAAGCAGCAGACGCTTCATGGGGGACAATCCTTGAAAAATCGAATGGCCGGAGTATACCCAGCACCCGGCGGATTGCCTATCGAGCAGCCACGGCCGCGGCGCCGGCTCGCCTGGGTTGCGGCGGGCCTGCTAAGCTCGCGCCCTCGATGCGACCACCGGTCGCGCGCCACCTTGAGGACCCCTGCATGAGCCTGAGCGAAGCCCGCTACCACGATCTCGTCGACGCCACCCAGGAAGGCGTGGAGGATGCGTTCGACGACAGCGCCCTGGATGTCGATCTGGAGAACTCCGGCGGCGTGTTGACCGTGCGTTTCGCCAACGGCAGCCAACTGATCCTCAGTCGTCAGCCGGCGCTGCGTCAGCTGTGGGTCGCGGCGCGTTCCGGTGGTTTCCACTTCGACTACGACGAGGCCGCCGCGCTGTGGATCTGCGACAGCAGCGAGGAGCGCCTGGGCGAGCTGCTGGCGCGCGTCACCCAGGAGCAGGGCGGCGAGGCGCTGGTCTTCGCGGAACTCTGAGCGGGCTGTACGCGGCTCTCTTTGCTAATTCGAGCGGCTGTGATACGGTCGGCCGCAGGTCACAAAACCCCGCCTTCGGGCGGGGTTTTGCTTTTTTTGCGTTTGGATTTCACAGGAGCGAGCCAGAACACCATGACCAGTGCACCGTCGATCATCCTTACCCAACTCGATCTGCAGCGGCTCGAACGGCTGCTCGACAGCCTGGACGAATACGGCCCGGCTGCCGAGGCGCTGGAGCAGGAATTGTCGCGGGCGAAGGTCGTCTCGCGCGACGAAATGCCGGCTGGCGTCGTGACCATGAACTCGCGCGTGCATTGCCGCGAGGAAGGCAGCGGCAAGGACTACCACCTGACCCTGGTCTATCCGCAGGACGCCGGCAAGCCGGGCACCGTGTCGGTGCTGGCGCCGGTGGGAACCGCGCTGCTGGGCATGAGCGTCGGCCAGTACATCGACTGGCCGACCCCGGGCGGCAAGGTCATCAAGCTCACCCTGCTGGAAGTCGAATACCAGCCGGAGGCCGCCGGCGACACCGGGCTGTGATGCCGGCGTCCGTGCGGCGCGCTCAGAGCTGCGCCAGCGCGGCGTTCAGCGCGGTTTCGAGCCGCGCCTTGTAGCGCAGCAACTGCACCGTCTGGCTGCGGCCGCTGCCATGCATGCCCGAGAGATCCAGGTCGGTGATGTAACAGGGGTAGCGCTCGCCGTCGCGGCGCTGCGCCAGGATGTGTTCGGCAACCGCGATGCATAGCCGGGCGCCGTACTCCAGTTCGGAAAACTCCCGGTGATTGCAGTACAGCGTCACCTGCGAGCGCGTTTCGCCAGGCTCGACGATGGCCTGCACCTCATAGCAGGCATCACTCATCCCGCCCTGCGGTAGCGGGCGCCGCTCCACGCCGGCCGATGGCTCACCCGGCTCGCCGTGCAGGCGGTAGAGCTGAATGTCGAGGGTTGCCTCGCCGTCATCCTCGCGCAGCGACAGGCGGGCATTGCGCCGATACCCCACCGAGCGCAGGAAGCGCAGCAGCGGCATCAGCAACTGCTGCTCGTCGCGACCGGGCAGCTGCTGGCACCACAGCGCATTGCACTCGTCGAGGAGGCTCAGCTCCGCCGTCTCGCCGCGCACGCGGTAGAACAGTTGCAGGCAATCGGCGCGCGCCAGCGGCAGGATCAGGCGCAGGTCGTCGCCCTTGAGCGCGTGCCGATCGAGCAACAGCGGGCGATAGACGTGATGCGCTTCGCCCAGGTGGGCGAGCAGCGCGCTGCGGTCGTTCAGGCTGGTGGCGCGGATGCTGTCGGGCAGGCGTTCGAGCAGATGGAACTGCTGGCGCACCTGCAGCAGGTAGCGGCTGTGCACGTGGGCGAGCTGCCGGCGTGCCTCCAGCAGCAACTCCTCGACGCGCCGCGCGATGGCCTGCCCGCGATTGCGCGCGAAGCAGCGCACCTGCAGCTGCGCCAGCCCCTCCACCACGCCAGCCGGCAGGTTCTGCAGATGATCGCGCAGGCAGTCGGGCAGCGCGCGCGGGCCTTCGTAGCGGCTGACGATCAGCTCGTTCCAGCTGCTCAGCTGCACCTGATCGATGCTCAGCAGCAGATTCTCCCGGGCCGCGGCGTAGCCCAGCGGGTCGCTGTGCGCGCCGTCGTCGGGCATCTGCTGCAGCGAACGCTGGTCGAGCGGATCGAGGCCGAGGTTGACCAGCAGCAGCACCGTGCGCGGCTGCGCGCTGGCGAGCAGGGCCTGTGCATCGACCGGCGGCAGGGGCAGCGGCAGCGCCTGGCGCAGCTCGCCGAGCAGGTTGAACAGCTCCGGCTCGCTCAGGCCGCTGTCGCCGGCGAACAGCGAGACGCGGGTGCCGGCATCGATCACGCCGTTGCGATGGCCCCAGGCGAGCAGCGGGAGCAGTTCGCGGGTGCGCTTGAGCGGGGCGAAGTTCGCCCACTCCTGGACGTTCAGGCTGCCGCTGAACAGCGACCAGCACAGATCGCCGGCGGCGTCCTCGCCGTGGACCAGGGTCAGGCTGTCCTCGGCCATGTTCGGCGAGATGCCGATGTTGAGCACCTCGACCTTGCCGACCTTGCGCTCGATGGTGGCGAACAGGCGACGGCCGAGCACGCTCAGGTCGCGGCGACTGACCGAACTGGCGGCCTGCTGCTGACGGGTGAATTCGCTGAGGAAGCGGTAGCCGAGGGCCAGCTCGTTGGCCAGCGCCTGGCGTTCCTGCGCCACCTGGCGCACCTTCCACTGGCTGCGCTCGTCGAGCCGGGCGAGCAGGCGCTCGTCCCACTGCCAGTCGCGCACCAGCTGCTCGAGCAGCACGCGCTGCCAGCTCTTGTTGCGGTTGCGCGGCGGGTGGCTGAGCGGACGGTTGACCTTCAGGTACAGGCAGCGCCGGGCCAGCTCGAGGCGTTCGGGCGCGTCGCGGTCGCGCAGGTACTGCTCGATGGCGCGATAGGCGCAGATGTAGGGATCGAGTTCCTCGATTTGCAGGCGACCGGCGTAGACCGCCTGCTTGAACGCCAGCGCCAGACAATGCACCTGCGGATGCTGGCTGGCGTAGACCTCCACCAGCAGCAGCTTGAACAGCGACTTGTAGGGTGCCTCGATGGCCTTGTAGAGCTGCCAGAGCCCGGCGCCGACGAACTCGCCGGGCGGTATCTGCTGTAGATGGCCGAGATCGAGCACCTCCTCGGCACGGACGAAACGCCGCTCCAGCAGGGTTTCCACATAGCTGTGGTAGCGGTGTTCCTCGTAGGCCGGCACCAGCCACCAGACTGGCGTGCGACCGCCGAGCCAGATCGCCGTGCGGTAGAACTCATCGAGCAACAGATAGTGCTGAGTGGTGCCGCAGTCATCGGAGGTCAGCTGCGCCTCGCGCTGTCCCTGAGTGAAACGCTGCGGGTCGACCAGGAAGAAATGCGCTTCGCTGCCCAGGCTGGCGGCCCAGGTTGTCAGCAGGTCGCATTTGCGCCGCAGCTCGTCGAGCTGCTGGGCATCGAGTGCCGGGTCGTGGCAGACCCAGACGTCGAGGTCGCTGTGTTCCTCCTGCGCCACGGTGCCCAGGCTGCCCATCAGGTACAGCCCCCAGATCGGCTGGGCCGGGCGGCCGCGCAATGGCTTGTAGGTGAACGAGCGGGTCAGGCGCTGCGCTTCGGCGAGCAATTCGGCATCCGGCTCGAAGCCCGACAGCCCGGCCGGCGTGGTGGCCGAGACATAGCCGGGCAGCAGCGGATGGTTGACGTGAAACAGCAGGGTCAGCAGCTTGGCCACCGGCTGCTGGCGCGTCGACATGCTCTGCATGGCGCGCTCCAGGCGCGCCGCGCTCAGGGTCAGGAAGCGCGCGCGCAGGGTGGCGAGCACCTTGCGGTCGATGCCTTCTTCGAGAATCGGCTGGATGGGCGGGTTGCGGGTCATTGCACTGTGCAGATGGGACGACCCTTGTTCATCGGCCGCGGGCGGCGCGGCTTGATGCTGGCGTATGGCCAGCCGCCGGGCGGACGAGGCGCCGTCCCCGTCCGGTTCGCGGCAGGTGGCGTGCGGCTCAGGCGCTCGCGGTCTCGCAGAGGATGGTCAGCAGCGTCTGCGCCTGTTCGGCGGCATCGCGCCCGAGGCTGGTGAGGTAGCCGCCATCGACCTGGGTGATCAGGCCCTTGTCGTGCAGCCGGGCGAAGGCGGCGATGGCGGCGGGGCTGGCATCGTGATGGACCTTGAGGCCCTCCTGCAGATTTTCCAGATTGAACTGACGAAGGATTTCCAGTTCGGCGACCAGCTCAGGGGTGTACGACATGCTCGTTCCTCGAATGGTGGGCCGGATGGCCCTGCCCGCTGAGTGTAGATGCTGCCGGCGGCGCTGCCTTGATCCAGGTCCGGAAGGCGGCCCGCCCGATGGACGGGCCTGCGGCGCTATTCGGGCATGTCCGGCAGGTTGCGCAGCAGGCGTTCGTAGGCCTCGGCGTCGAACGGGCGGTCTTCGGCGAGCATCTGGCGGATTTCATGGGCCAGCGCCAGCGCCATCATCTGCACGCTTTCCTCGCGCTCGTAGCCGACCAGCGTCAGCTTGTTCAGCGTGGCCTGGGCGACGGCCGGCTCGCCGGCCTCCAGCTGGTTCTCGATGGCCTGGATCAGCGTGGCCTCGGCGAAGGCTTCGTCGTCTTGCTCGATGTCGTTGGACATTGCGCGGTTCTCTTCGGCTGGCGACGGGTTGGCGGTGTCCAGCTGGCACAGCGTGCAGCTGCCGTCGTCCGGTTGATTGGTTTCGATGTAGCGTACCCGCCGATGAGCGGCCTGGCGATCTGCGCTGATGCGATAGCGCGGGCGGTCGGACTCGGACATGCGGTTTCTCCTCGATTGTGCGGCGCGCCGCCGCCTGAACGAGCCAGGCGCCAGCGGCGCCTTCAGTCCAGCAGGCTGAGCGTCAGGCAGAGTACCCCGAACAGGCTCCAGACCAGCGAGAAGATGATCGGCGTGCGCAGCGAGAACAGCAACGTTCGCTTGTAGCGTTTGCCGCCTGCGGGGCTGTTGCCTTCGCCGAACAGTGCCGATTCGTTGTTCGGCAGGATGCCGACGCGCCCCTCCAGCTGCAGCAACTCGGCCTGCTTCTGGTGCCAGCGCTCGATGACTTCGAAGTTCGAGCGGATGCCGGGCATCGCATGCAGCGACGTCAGCAGCCCGAGCAGCGCCAGCACGGCCGGCACCACCAGGCGGAACAGGTTGCCCCAGTCCGGGTTGCTGTTGGCCATCGACGAGGCGAAGGCAATCATCAGAAACGATTGCGAGGTCAGATAGGCGCTGGTGCGCTCGGCCAGCAGCGAGGATTCGAAATGGATTTCGGCGCGGTAGAAGAGCAGGCGTTCGCGCGGCGACTCGAAGAGCTCGCCGCCCTGGGTGTCCTGATTCAACAGCAGCGTGCGCAGGTTAGCCATGCGATGTCTCCGCGAATGGATGATGGCGGATTCGCCGTCGACTGCTTGTACGTCACGCGCGCTGCGTGAGAGTTCCTCGACGATCAGTGATCAGCCGTTGCCCGCGGGCGGTCGACAGGGACATCGCGGCATTGCCAGAGCAGTACCGCCAGCGCCAGATAGGCCAGCGACCAGCAGCCGGCCGCCAACAGCAACCAGGGCGTTGGTTGCAGATTCAGCATGGGCGGAACGATGCGTGCCAGCGCGGCCAGGCTGAGCAGCAGCGCGAACGGGTGAATCCAGCGCCGCGCCTCGGGATCGCGGAAGCGCTGCACCAGCCGCGTACGTCCCATCACGCCGAAGGTCAGGCTGCCCAGCGCGCCGACGCTCAGCGCATGCAGCGTGGCGGTTGCCGGCAGCGTCGGGATCAGTGCGCTCAGGCCGAGCAGCAGCAGGCCGAGCACGAGCCAGGCATAACCGAGCAGCAGCACCAGCAGGTCCGGACGGGTGCGGCAGTGCCAGGGCTGCCAGCGCAGCAGGCGAATCCCGCTGAGCACGCTGGCGGCGATTAGCAGGGCGGCCGCCAGGCGCTGCAGCAGCAACCAGGGCAGCGGCGCCAGCAGCAGGGCCAGCGCCAGCAGGATCAGCACCGCGCCTTCCAGTTGCGGCTGCACGCGGGCGTCCAGCCGGCGCCCTTCATTCTGCGCATGGCCGGCCAGCGCCGGGGCGATGACGCGCCCGCCCATGAAGAACAGCAGGGCGGCTAGCAGCAGCAGCGCCTCGTGCTGCAGCAGACGCAGCAGGCCGTATTCAAGACCGGTCGCGGTGACCGCGCTGAGTAGCGCCAGCCCGCCGACCACTGGTGCAACGGACTGGTTGCGCCACTTCTTCGCCGCGCCGACGAAGCGCGGCAGTACCTTCCACGCCAGTCCAGCGGCGAACAGCAGCGTGGCGCCGAGCGTCAGCCAGGAACCGGGCCAGAACAGCGCGCCGAGGCGCGCCAGCAACCAGCAGCCGAGCAGCGAGAGGATCAGCCACCGTGGTTGCGGGCCGAGCAGGTAGCCGGCGATCACCGCCAGGGCGAAGCCGAAGAGCATTTCCTGGGCGTGCCCGGCGGGCGTGACCAGCCCCGGCAGCGCGGGGATCAGGCCGAGCAGGCCGAGCACCGAGACCGGCAGCAGCAGGGCCGCATGCAGCGCGGCGGCGGGGAAGAACCAGGCGTTGGCGAAGGGAAGACGCGGCTTGCGCGGGTGCATGGGCGCCTCCGGATCGGAGCGGGCCGGCGCCCGCTCCGAGGGTGGGATCAGCGGCTGGCGAGCAGGTCGCGGCCACGCTGCACGGCGGCACGTACCTGCGCCGGCGCGGTGCCGCCGATGTGGTTGCGGGCGTTCACCGAGCCTTCCAGGGTCAGCACGGCGAACACGTCGTCGCCGATCTGGTCGCTGAACTGGCGCAGCTCGTCGAGGCTCATTTCGGCCAGGTCCTTGCCGGTCTGTACGCCGTACTTCACCGCATGGCCGACGATCTCGTGGCAGTCGCGGAAGGGCAGGCCCTTGCGCACCAGGTAGTCGGCCAGATCCGTCGCGGTGGAGAAGCCGCGCAGCGCCGCTTCGCGCATGATTTCGCGCTTGGGTTTGATCGCCGGAACCATGTCGGCAAAGGCGCGCAGGCTGTCGCGCAGGGTGTCGGCGGCGTCGAACAGCGGCTCCTTGTCCTCCTGGTTGTCCTTGTTGTAGGCCAGCGGCTGGCCCTTCATCAGCACCAGCAGGCCACTCAAGGCACCGAATACGCGACCGGTCTTGCCGCGCACCAGCTCCGGCACGTCGGGGTTCTTCTTCTGCGGCATGATCGAGGAGCCGGTGCAGAAGCGGTCCGGCAGGTCGATGAACTGGAACTGCGCGCTGGTCCACAGCACCAGCTCTTCGGAGAAGCGCGACAGGTGCATCATCGCCAGCGAGGCGGCGGCGCAGAATTCGATGGCGAAGTCACGATCCGAGACGCCATCCAGCGAGTTGCCGGAGATCGCCTCGAAGCCCAGCAGTTCGCAGGTGATTTCGCGCTGGATCGGGTAGGTGGTGCCGGCCAGCGCCGCCGAGCCGAGCGGCATGCGGTTGGTGCGCTTGCGGCAGTCGACCAGGCGCTCGTAGTCGCGGCTGAGCATCTCGAACCAAGCCAGCAGGTGATGGCCGAAGGTTACCGGCTGGGCGGTCTGCAGGTGGGTGAAGCCCGGCATGATGGTGTCGGCTTCGATTTCGGCCAGACCCAGCAGGCCCTGCTGCAGGCGGGTGATCTCGCCGAGGATGCTGTCGATCTCGTCGCGCAGCCACAGACGAATGTCGGTGGCCACCTGGTCGTTGCGGCTGCGGCCGGTGTGCAGCTTCTTGCCGGTGACGCCGATGCGGTCGGTCAGGCGCGCCTCGATGTTCATGTGCACGTCTTCCAGGTCGACGCGCCAGTCGAAGGTGCCGGCCTCGATCTCGCCCTGGATGTCCTTGAGGTTCGAGATGATCTGGTCGCGCTCATCGGCGCTCAGCACGCCGGCCTTTTCCAGCATGCTGGCGTGGGCGATGGAACCCATGATGTCGTGGCGGTAGAGGCGCTTGTCGAACTCGACGGAGGCGGTGAATCGGGCGACGAAGGCGTCGACGGGCTCGCTGAAACGGCCGCCCCAGGACTGGTTGGTCTTGTCGGTGCTCATGAATGCGCTCGCTGAAATCCGAAGGCTGAGGAAAGGCCGCGATGATAGCAGGGATGGCGCCGCCGTCGGACACGGACGGAAGGGTGAGCTGGCTGGCAAATCCACGCTTTTCCGCTGCTCGCGGCCGGTGGCCGGCTTGCCGATGGCGGAGGGCGCACGGAAACTGCCGGGCGGGCGAACCGACAGGCTGATCAAGTGAACTCCACTGGCGTAACCGACGATTTCTTCATTCCCGAGTTGTGCCGGGCGGAGGCGCTGTTCGGCCTGGTGCTGCTGGCCGAGTTGCTGGTACTGGTGCTGGTGCTGGCCGAACCGATGCAACCGGGTTTCGACTGGATGCGCCTGGCGCTGACCTCGCTGTTCGTGCAGTGGATCGTGCTGCTCTCGGCCGGCACCCTGTGCCTGCTGCGCCCGCTGCTGGCGCAGCTGCGCGCGGCGCTGGCCGGGCTGGTGTGCTGCGTGCTGGTGGTCGGGCTGACCCTGGCCTGCACCGCGGTAGCCGATATCTATCAGCTCGCCGGGCCGCTGCAGCGCGAGGGCGAGGCCAACCTGTACCTGCGTCATGCGCTGATCAGCCTGATCATATCCGGGTTGCTGCTACGCTACTTCTATCTGCAGAGCCAGTGGCGACGCCAGGAGCAGGCCGAGCTGCGTGCGCGGATCGAATCGTTGCAGGCGCGGATCCGCCCGCACTTCCTGTTCAACAGCCTGAACAGCATCGCCAGCCTGGTGGCGCTCGATCCGGCCAAGGCCGAGCAGGCGGTGCTGGACCTGTCCGATCTGTTTCGCGCCAGCCTGGCGCGCCCGGGCACGCTGGTGGCCTGGCAGGACGAACTGGAGCTGGCGCGTCGCTACCTGTCGATCGAGCAGTACCGGCTCGGCGAGCGCCTGCAACTGCAGTGGCAGATCGATGCGGTGCCGGCGGACCTGCCGATACCGCAGCTCACGCTGCAACCGCTGCTGGAGAATGCGCTGGTGTATGGCATCCAGCCGCGCATCGACGGCGGGCTGGTCAGCGTGACGGCGAAATATGCAGGCGGCGTGTTCAGTCTGGAGGTTGGCAACCCGTTCGACGAAACGGCGCAAACGCAGGTCTCGCGCGGCACCGGCCAGGGGTTGCGGAACATCGATGCGCGATTAGCGGCACTTTTCGGGCCGCAGGCGAGTCTCAGCGTGGAGCGCCGTGATGGCCGCCACTACACCTGTCTACGCTATCCATGTGCGAGACAAAAGCAGGAAGCCTGACCTCTATGAATGTCCTGATTGTCGATGACGAACCTCTGGCCCGCGAGCGCCTAAGCCGACTGGTAGGTGACCTCGACGGTTATCGTGTCCTCGAACCGACCGCGAGCAACGGCGAGCAAGCCCTGTCGCTGATCGAAGAACTGCGCCCGGATATCGTACTGCTCGATATCCGCATGCCTGGCCTCGACGGCCTGCAGGTCGCCGCCCGGCTGTGCGAGATGGACGCGCCGCCGGCGGTGATCTTCTGTACCGCCCATGACGAATTCGCCCTCGAGGCCTTCCAGGTCAGCGCGGTTGGCTATCTGGTCAAGCCGGTGCGTCCCGAGCATCTGGCCGAAGCGCTGAAGAAGGCCGAGCGGCCCAACCGCGTGCAGCTCGCCGCGCTGACCCGCCCGGCGGCGGTTTCCGGTGGCGGGCCGCGCAGCCACATCAGCGCCCGCACGCGCAAGGGCATCGAGCTGATTCCGCTGGACGAGGTGATCTATTTCATCGCCGACCACAAGTACGTGACGCTGCGCCATGCCGGCGGCGAGGTGCTGCTGGACGAGCCGCTGAAGTCGCTGGAAGACGAGTTCGGCGAACGCTTCGTGCGCATCCACCGCAATGCGCTGGTGTTCCGCGACCGCATCGAGCGCCTGCAACGCACGCCGCTGGGACATTTCCAGCTGTACCTCAAGGGCCTCGACGACGAGGCGCTGACGGTGAGCCGCCGGCACGTCGCCGGCGTGCGCAAGCTGATGCAGAATCTTTAGAGGCAGCCTCAAGCTTGGAGCTTGGAGCTTGGAGCTGCTTTTTTCCTTGATTCCCGCCAACCCAGCGACGCCGCCGGCCCTGTTATCATCGCCGGCAATTCACTGGTTCTGGATTAGCCCATGTCTCGCGAAATTCGCATCGCCACCCGCAAGAGTGCCCTGGCCCTGTGGCAGGCCGAATACGTCAAGGCGCGCCTGGAAGCGTCGCACCCCGGACTCACGGTCAGCCTGGTGCCGATGGTCAGCCGTGGCGACAAGCTGCTCGACGCGCCGCTGGCGAAGATCGGCGGCAAGGGCCTGTTCGTCAAGGAACTGGAAACCGCGCTGCTGGAGAACGAGGCCGACATCGCCGTGCACTCGATGAAGGACGTGCCGATGGAGTTTCCCGCCGGGCTCGGCCTGTACTGCATCTGCGAGCGCGAAGACCCGCGCGACGCCTTCGCCTCCAATACCTACGACAGCCTCGACGCGCTGCCGGCCGGTAGCGTGGTCGGCACTTCCAGCCTGCGCCGCCAGGCCCAGCTGCTGGCGCGCCGCCCTGACCTGAAAATCCAGTTCCTGCGCGGCAACGTCAACACCCGTCTGGCCAAGCTGGATGCCGGCGAGTACGACGCCATCATCCTCGCCGCCGCCGGGCTGATTCGTCTTGGCTTCGGCGAGCGCATCCGCTCCAGCATCGGCGTCGACGAGAGCCTGCCGGCCGGCGGGCAGGGTGCGGTCGGCATCGAATGCCGCAGCGCCGACAGCGAAGTGCATCAGCTGCTCGCCTGCCTGAATGATCCCGCGACCGCCACGCGCGTCAGTGCCGAGCGTGCGCTGAACAAGCGGCTCAATGGCGGCTGCCAGGTGCCGATCGCCTGCTACGCGGTGCTCGAGGGTGAGCAGCTGTGGCTGCGCGGTCTGGTCGGCCAGCCCGACGGCAGCCTGCTGTTGCGCGCCGAGGGCCGTGCGCCGGCCGCCGAGGCCGAGGCGCTGGGCGTGCGCGTCGCCGAAGACCTGCTGGCGCAGGGTGCCGAGCGGATTCTCCAAGCGGTCTACGGCGAGGCCGGCGACGCGTGAGCGGCTGGCGCCTGCTGCTGACCCGGCCGGCCGACGAATGCGCCGCGCTGGCGGCGACGCTGGCTGAGGTCGGAATCGATAGCGCCAGTCTGCCGCTGCTGGCGATCGAGCCGCTGCCGGAAACCGCCGAGCAGCGCGCGACCATTCTCGAACTGGACCGCTACTGCGCCGTGGTGGTGGTCAGCAAGCCGGCCGCGCGCCTGGCGCTGGAGCTGCTCGATCGCTACTGGCCGCAGCCGCCGTTCGGCCAGCGCTGGTTCAGCGTCGGCGCGGCGACCGGGGCGATCCTCGCGGACTATGGCCTGGATGTCAGCTGGCCGCAGGCCGGCGACGACAGCGAGGCCCTGCTGGCGCTGCCGCAGCTGGCCGAGGCGTTGGCGGTACCGGCACCGAAGGTGCTTATCGTGCGCGGCGAAGGTGGACGCGAGTTTTTCGCCGAGACCCTGCGCGCGCGCGGCGTGCAGGTCGACACGCTGGAGCTTTACCGCCGCCGCTTGCCCGAGTATCCGCCGCATGCGTTGCTGGACCTGATAAAGGCGCAGCGGCTCAACGGCCTGGTGATCAGCAGCGGCCAGGGGCTGCAGTCGCTGCATGCACTGGCCGGCGCCGCCTGGCCTGATCTGCTTGAATTACCCTTGTTCGTCCCCAGCCCCAGGGTCGCCGAGATGGCCCGGCAGCTGGGCGCCAGACGAATCGTGGATTGCCGTGGCGCTGCCGCCACGGCCCTGCTGGCGGCCGTACGCAGCACAGCGCGGCCTGCCTTCTGAAGCAAAGGACGGAAATGTGAGCGAAACAGATAAAAACGAGCCGCTGCAATCCCCGGCCAGCACGCCGGATCCCATCGTCAACGACGCCCGCAAAAAAGAACCGGCCAAGCCTGCGCGCCAGGGCGGCGGCAAGGCGCTGCCTCTGCTGGCGCTGCTGTGCGGCGTCGCCGGTATTGCCGTGGCCGGCTACAGCGTCTGGCAGGTGCAGCAGTTCGCCGCGCGCGATGCACAGCAGGCGCAGGCGCTACAGAGCGCCGACACGCAGGCGCAACGCCTGACCGAGGCCAATCGGCAGCTGGCCAGCCGCCTGGCACCCCTGGAACAACTGCCGTCGCCGGCCGCGCTGGACGAGCAGCGGCGCCTGCTCGCGGCGCTGCAGAGCGATCAGCAGCGCCTCTCCGGGCGCGTCGAGCAGGTGCTCGGCGCCAGCCGCGAGGAGTGGCGGCTGGCCGAAGCCGAACATCTGCTGCGCATGGCGATGCTGCGCCTGTCGGCCATGCAGGACGTGAAGAGCGCCGAGATGTTGGTGCACGAGGCCGACCTGATCCTGCAGAAGCAGGACGACCCGGCCGCCTACGCTACCCGGCAGAAACTGCTCGAAGGACTCGAAGGCCTGCGCAGCCTGCCGGATCTCGACCGCACCGGGCTGTTCCTGCAGCTCGGTGCGCTGCGTGGGCAGACCAGCCGGCTCAGCGCGCTGGCGCCGGAATTCGTCAATGGTGAAGCGCTGCCGGGCGATGCGGTGCAAAGCCGCTGGCAGCGCTGGCTCGACGAGCTGATGCGCTACGTGCGCATCGACTTCGACGCCGGCACCAACGTCAAGCCGCTGCTCGCCGGCCAGAGCCTGGCGCAAGTGCAGCTGGCGCTGTCGCTGGCCATCGAGCAGGCGCAGTGGGCGGTGCTCAACGGCAATACCGAGGTCTACCGGCAGTCGCTGGAGCAGGCGCGCAGCATGCTGCAGGACCACTTCAGTGAGGATAACGGCGACGCCCGCGGGCTGCGCCAGCGCATCGAGGCGCTCGCCGGACGGCAGGTCGCGGTGGCGCTGCCCGACCTGGCGCCGGCGCTCAAGGCGCTGCAGGTCTACGTGCAGAAGCGTGAAACCCAGGACGGCAGCGAGCCGGCACCGGCGCAGCCGGCGGCCGAGGCGGAGCAGGAGGCACAGCGCACATGAAACGCCTGGCCCTCGTTCTCATTCTGATCCTGGCGATCG
The DNA here is from genome assembly GCA_000263395.1 of Stutzerimonas stutzeri TS44. Classification (GTDB taxonomy): domain Bacteria; phylum Pseudomonadota; class Gammaproteobacteria; order Pseudomonadales; family Pseudomonadaceae; genus Stutzerimonas; species Stutzerimonas stutzeri_C. Next base: position 87,171 of record AJXE01000001.1, on the reverse strand, counting down.
TCGGTTTTCTCGGCTGGGCCATCAGCCAGAGCGCCGGCTACGTGCTGATCACCTACGATCGCTTCCGCTACGAATCCAGTTTCTGGGTTTTCCTGGGACTGATTGCCGCCTTCTGGCTGCTTGCGGTGCTGCTGCACCGCCTGCTGGGGGTGCTGCAGCTGTCCGGCGCACTGGTCAACCCGTGGTCACGGCGGCATCGCGCGCGGCGGGTCGAGAACGCTTCTCGGCGCGGCATGCGCGAGCTGGCCGAAGGGCAATGGCAGCCGGCGCTCGGGCACCTGCGTACCGCCGCCGAGCACGATCGTCAGCCGCTGGTGCATTACCTGGGCGCGGCCCGCGCGGCCAACGAACTGGGCGAACATGAGCAGAGCGACGAATTGCTGCGTCAGGCACGGGAACGTGAACCACAGGCCGCGCTGGCCATCGGCCTGGCGCAGGCGCAGCTGCAGATCGCGCGCGGCCAGTACGCCGAAGCACGGGCGACGCTGAGCGCGTTGCACGACGAGCATCCGCGCCATTCCTATCTGCTGGTGCAGCTGCAGCAGCTCTATGTGCAGCTGGAGGACTGGCCTGCGTTGTGCCGGCTGCTGCCGGATCTGCGCAAGCAGCGCGTGCTACCGGCGGCGCGTCTGGACGAACTGGAGCGGCTGGCCTGGACCGCCGCTGTCGAGCAGGCCGCACAGACCGAGGCTGGCACGGCGGAAGAGGCGCGCCAGGCGCTCGAACAGCGCTGGCAGTCGGTACCCGCTGCGTTGCGTCACGAACCGCTGCTGGTGCGCGCCTACGCCGACGGCCTGAGTCGGCTGGGCGCCGAGGCGAAGGGCGAGGAAGTGCTGTACGCCGCGCTCAAGCGTCAGTTCGATGATCGCCTGGTCGAGCGCTACGGCTGCGTTCAGGGGCGCGATTCGGCTCGTCAGCTGGCACATGCCGAAGGCTGGCTCAAGGCGCACCCGGACAATGCTGCGCTGCTATTGGCGCTCGCGCGGCTGAGTCTGCGTAACGAGCTGTGGGGCAAGGCGCGCGATTACTTCGAGGCGAGTCTGCGCATCGAACACCGCCCGCAAACCTGCGCCGAACTGGCGCGCCTGCTCGCCCAGCTGGGTGATGCGCAGCGCAGCAACCAGCTGTTCCACGAAGGGCTCGGCCTGCTGGATCGCAATCTGCCGGCACCGCTCTGACGGTGGGCGACACCCGCCGTTGCGCGGGTGTCGCCGTTCGCAAGCCAGGCGCCGCAGCTTGTAAGCGGTCGTCGCTTTCCTCTACCGTAGCGGGCTTTTCCTGCCTGCGGAGCTCCCATGAACCTGGCCAGCCCACGTTCGCTTTTCCTTCTCGCCTTCCTTGCCTGCGTCGCGATGATGGGGGCTGCGCTGTATCTGGAGCATGTGGTCGGTCTGGCGCCTTGCCCACTGTGCATCGTGCAGCGGATCTGTGTGATCGGCTTCGGCGTAGTCTGTCTGATCGCTGCGCTGCATGACCCGGCACTGACCGGTCGGCGCCTGTATGCCGCGTTCGCGTTGCTGTTCGCGGTGGCCGGAGGCGCGACGGCGATCCGCCAGATCTGGCTGCAGAGCGTGCCGGCCGAAGAGCTGCCGAGCTGCCTGCCGAGCCTGGAATACATGATGGAGGCGCTGCCCTTCCAGGAAATTGCCCGTCTGGTGCTGCACGGCACCGCCGAGTGCGCGGAGGTCAGCTGGACCCTGCTGGGCATGAGCATTCCGGAGTGGACGTTGCTGGCGTTCATCGGCATGGCAGCATTCTGCATCTGGCAGATGCTGCGTCGCGGCTGATCGTCACGCTTCGTCAGCGAACCTGCTTCCCGTTCGAGGGTCAGTGAGAAAGCGCAGATGATGGCTCGGGCACTGTAATTCCGGTGCTCATCCGGGAGCCGGAATGCAGGGGGACAGGCGGGCGGAAAAAACGCCGGCATTGCTTGAAGCCTGATGCGCGGCAGCATAGTCTGCTCGTGCGGTGACGGAAATTCGCCGTTTGCACCGCCACTCACCCAAGGCCGATGCCGAAAGACAAAAAAACGTCTCGGAAAGGCGAAAAAGTATTTCGATTAGGGAAGTGAGGTCATCATGCTCGAGAGCTGTCGGAACGCCCAGGAACGCTGGGGTGGTGTGCATCTGCTGATCGACCGCTGGCTGCAGGAACGTCATGCGCTCGTCAACGCATTCGACGGGCTGCATGTGGAAAGCGATTCCGCGACGCGCCAGGCCCTGCAGAAATTCTGCCAACTGCTGGTCGACTACGTGTCTGCCGGCCACTTCGAAATCTACGAACAGCTGCTCGCCGAGGCCAAGGCCTTCGGCGATGCACGCGGCATCGAGCTGGCCAAGCAGATCTATCCGCGCATCGAGACCATCACCCAGGTGCTGCTCGCCTTCAACGACCGTTGCGAGAAGGGCGACTGCTTCGACAGCCCCGGTCTGAGCGAGGAACTCCGGCAGCTTGGTCAGTTGCTGCACGAGCGCTTCGATCTGGAAGACTGCCTGATCGAAGTGCTGCACACCGCGCACAAGCAGGTCGCCGTTACGGCCTGAGTCTGCCGACCACGCTCCGTTCACCGCGCCGGCGGGCTTCGCAGGCCCTCTGGCGGGCGGCCTGACGCGCGTCTAGTATGGCTGCATCGAACCCGCCAGGAGGCACCTTCATGCCCGCGAAGAAGAAGTCGGTTACCACCCCGCTGCATCTGCTCGAGCAATTGTCGAACACTCTCGTCGAACATCTGGACAAGGCTTGCCAGCTGGCGCTGCAGGATGCCGAAGGCACGCTGGGCAAGCTGGAAAAACAACGCGGCAAGGCCCAGGAACGTCTGGCGAAGGCTCGCACCCGGCTGGACGAAGCCGCTCGCGCCGGTCGCGCCAAGGCCCAGGGCAAGGCGCGCACGCGCATCGGCGAGCTGGAGGAGGCGATGACGCTGCTGCAGGCGCGTCAGAGCGAAATGCTCGGCTACATCGCCGAGCTCAAGCGCGACATCGCCCAGAGCCTGCATCTGGCGCAGAGCGTACGCCAGGTGGGCGACTCCGCCGCGCAGGCATTGCAGGCACGCAATCAGCCTGCCGAGGCTGCGTCTGCCACCTCCGGCACCCGCAAGCCGGTGGCGCGCGGCAGCCGTACGCCCGCCGCTGCCGCCAAGCCGGCAACCACTACCCGGGCGCGCACGGCGAAGGCGCCGGCCACCAAGCCTGCGACCGGCGTCGCACCCGCAGTGGCTGCGCCGGCGGCCAAGCCCGCGCGCAGCAGGCCTGCCGCGAGCAAACCGGCCGCCACGCCGAAGCCCGCCACACCGAAGCCTGCCGCGAAGAAGCCGGTGGCGCGCAAGCCGGCCAAGTCCGCTGAGACCAGTACTCAGACGCCGCGCAGCTCCAGCTGAGTTTGCAACGCCGCGTCGCGCAGCACCGTCAGGGCTGCGCGGCTGCTTTCGCTGTTTGCGGGCAGCAGCGTTTCCAGCCAGTGCTCCTTGTCGCCGCCTGCCGGCCAGGTGTCGCTGCAGCGTTCCAGGCGTTCCAGCAGGACGCGTTCTCCTTGCAACTCCAGCGACTTGAGCTGTTCGCGTAGCCGATGCAGCGCGGCATCCTGCTGAGCGGCGGCACGCCATTGCTGACGCAACTGGCGCAGCGGTTGGAGATGCTGCTGCCAGGGCGTGGCGATTGCTGCGAGCTGATCCAGACGCAGCGGATCGGGCGCGATGTGGCGGGTTTCCAGCCAGGCGCCACACAACAGCAGGCAGACGTCGGCGCCTTGCGCTTGCAGCGCCAGACAGGCGGACTCCACGCCGGGGCGGGCATAGCAGGCGAGAGCGAAGGACCAGAGATCGGTGGTGGGCATGGGCTCGGTTTTTTTCGTCGGCGCCCGACCGCATTTCGGGCGAGCTGATAAACTCCGCCGCCATTATGATCCGACTTCAGAACCTCACTCTACAGCGCGGCCCCCAGCGTCTGCTGGAAGGCGCCGAGCTGACCCTGCATCCTGGCCAGAAGGCCGGTCTGGTGGGCGCCAACGGCGCCGGCAAATCCACCCTGTTCGCGCTGTTGCGCGGCGAGCTGGTACCGGATGGCGGCGACTGCCAGCTGCCACCGGACTGGCGCATCGCCCATATGCGCCAGGAAATCGAGACGCTCGATCGGCTGGCGGTGGATTATGTGCTCGATGGCGACGTCGAGCTGCGGCGCATCCAGCACGATCTGGTCGCGGCCGAGCAGACGCACGACGGCAACGCACTGGCGCGCCTGCATACCGAGCTGGACAACGCCGACGGCTACAGTGCCGATGCCCGCGCGCGCAAGTTGCTCGCCGGGCTGGGCTTTTCCCACGAGCAGATGACGCTGCCGGTCGGCAGCTTCTCCGGCGGCTGGCGCATGCGCCTGAATCTGGCGCAGGCACTGATGTGTCCGTCTGAGCTGCTGCTGCTGGACGAGCCGACCAACCACCTCGATCTCGATGCGATCCTCTGGCTGGAGGATTGGCTGAAGAGTTATCCGGGGACCCTGCTGCTGATTTCCCACGACCGCGACTTCCTCGATGCGGTGGTCGATCACGTCATTCATCTCGAACAGTGCACGCTGACGCTCTATCGCGGCGGCTACTCGGCCTTCGAGCGCACCCGCGCCGAGCGCCTGGCGCAACAGCAGCAGGCCTACGAGAAGCAGCAGGCGCAGCGCGCGCACATGGAGAGCTTCATCCGTCGCTTCAAGGCCAAGGCGACCAAGGCACGCCAGGCGCAGAGCCGGATCAAGGCGCTGGAGCGCCTCGAGGAGCTGGCGCCGGCCCATGTCGATTCGCCGTTCGATTTCAGCTTTCGCGAGGCCGACAAGGTTTCCAGCCCGCTGCTCGATCTGGCCGAAGGCCGGCTCGGCTACGGCGACAAGACCGTGCTGGACAAGGTCAAGCTGCAGCTGGTGCCCGGTGCGCGGATCGGCCTGCTGGGGCCGAACGGTGCGGGCAAGTCGACGCTGATCAAGACCTTGGCCAACGAGCTCAGCCCTATCGCCGGTCGCCTGCAGCGTGGCGAGAACCTGGTGATCGGCTATTTCGCCCAGCACCAGCTGGATGCACTCGATCCCAAGGCCAGCCCGCTGCTGCATCTGCAGCGCATCGCGCCCGGCGAGCGCGAGCAAACGCTGCGCGACTTCCTCGGCGGTTTCGATTTTCGTGGCGAGCGCTGCGATGAGCCGGTGCTGAATTTTTCCGGCGGCGAGAAGGCGCGCCTGGCGCTGGCGCTGATCGCCTGGGGCAAGCCGAACCTGCTGCTGCTCGACGAACCGACCAACCATCTCGATCTGGAAATGCGTCTGGCGCTGACCCTGGCCCTGCAGGATTTCGAAGGGGCGGTACTGGTGGTTTCCCACGACCGCCATCTGCTCAAGAGCACCACCGACGAGTTTCTGCTGGTGGCCGACGGTCAGGTGCAGCCCTTCGATGGCGATCTGGAGGACTACGCCCGCTGGCTGGTCGATTACCGCGCACGCCAGCAGCCTACGACGGATGGCGAGGGCGCGCCGGATAAGACCGACCGCCGCGCCCAGCGCCAGGCCGCCGCGGCGCTGCGCCAGCAACTGGCACCGCACAAGCGGCAGGCCGACAAGCTGGAGAAGGATCTGGCCGGCGTGCACGAAAAACTCGCCGAGCTGGAAGGCCGACTCAGCGACACGGCGCTCTACGAGGCGGCGCGCAAGGACGAGTTGCGCGAGCTGCTGGCGCGTCAGGCCGAACTGAAGGTGCGCGAAGGCGAGCTGGAGGAGGCCTGGCTGGAAGCGCTGGAAACCCTCGAAAGCCTGCAGGCGCAACTGGAGGCCAGCGCATGAACGAGCGCCTGCTGACTCTCTTCGATCAGTGGCGCGAGCCGCTGCTGCTCGGCCTGCAGGTGCTGTTGATCCTGCTGGTGGCCTACGTGCTGCAGCGGCTGGTGGCGCGTGGCCTGACCCGTCTGGGCAGTCGCTATCCGCTGCCGCCGGAGGTGCTGCTGCCGGTGCGCGGCGGCATCCGCTGGTTCATCATGGGCGGCGCGCTGATCATGGTGCTGGAGCGCCTCGGGGTGTCCGCCACCGTGCTGTGGACGGCGATTTCCGGCTTCGTCGCGGTGGCCGCCGTGGCGTTCTTCGCGATCTGGAGCGTGCTGTCCAACCTGCTTTGCGCGGTGCTGATCCTCACCGTGGGGCCGTTCCGGCTCGGCGATGTGGTGGAGATCGTCGAGGCGTTCGACAAGCCCATCGTCAAGGGCCGCGTGATCGACATCAATCTGCTCTACACCACCCTCGAAGAGAGCGCCGAGAGCGGAACCGGCGCCATCGTTCAGGTGCCCAACAGTCTGTTTTTCCAGAAAGCCGTGCGCCGCTGGCGCGGCAGCGAACTGCAGTTCACCCCACAACCCCCCAACGAGAAGTAACTCCTTATGGAATGGCTGAGCAACCCTGAAATCTGGGTCGCATTTCTAACCCTGACCGCCCTGGAAATCGTCCTCGGCATCGACAACATCATCTTCATCTCGATCCTCGTCAGCCGGCTGCCCAAGGAGCAGCAACCGAAGGCACGCTTCTTCGGCCTGGCACTGGCGATGGGTACGCGGATCCTGCTGCTGTTGTCGATTGCCTGGGTCATGCGCCTGACCGACGACCTGTTCACCGTCTGGGAGCAGGGCGTCTCCGGACGCGACCTGATCCTATTCTTCGGCGGCCTGTTCCTGCTGTTCAAGAGCACGATGGAAATCTGGCACAGCGTCGAAGGTGAGGAAGAAGAGCAGCACGGCGCCGGCGGCGCGGTGAAGGCCGGCTTCATCGGCATCATCCTGCAGATTGCGGTGATTGATATCGTCTTCTCGCTGGACTCGGTGATCACCGCCGTGGGCCTGGTGCAGAACGTCCCGGTGATGGTCGCGGCCATCGTCATCGCCGTGCTGGTCATGATGATGGCCGCTGGCACCATCAGCAATTTCATCGAGAAACATCCGACGCTGAAGATCCTCGCGCTGTCGTTCCTCATCGTGGTCGGCACCCTGCTGGTTGCCGAGGCGTTCGGCGTGCATGTGCCCAAGGGTTATGTCTACTTCGCCATGGCTTTCTCGCTGGGCGTCGAGGCGCTGAACATCCGCATGCGCAAGGCGATGGGACGCAAGCTCAAGGAGCCGGTGAAACTGGGCAAGGACGTGCCGGACTGATCGCCGGCCTCGCGCTGCGCCCGACCTTCGTTCGACCAGGAGATGGAACATGACGCTTGAAACCTGGCTTGCCTTCTTCGTCGCCTGCTGGGTGATCAGCCTGTCGCCCGGCGCGGGCGCCATCGCCTCGATGTCCTGCGGCCTGCAGTACGGCTTCTGGCGCGGCTACTGGAACGCCATCGGCCTGCAGCTGGCGCTGGTGCTGCAGATCGCCATCGTCGCTGCCGGTGTCGGCGCGGTGCTGGCGACCTCGGAGCTGGCGTTCGGCCTGATCAAGTGGTTCGGCGTCGGCTACCTGCTGTGGCTGGCGTTCAAGCAATGGCGGGCGCAGCCCGAGGCGCTGGACGATTCCGCCGCACCGCGGCCGATCGGGCGGCCGCTGAGCCTGGTGCTGCGCGGTTTCCTGGTGAATGCCAGCAACCCCAAGGCGATCGTGTTCATTCTCGCCGTGCTGCCGCAGTTCCTCGACCCGCAGCGGCCGCTGGTGCTGCAGTACACGGAAATGGCCGCGACGATGGTGGCGGTCGATCTCATTGTCATGGCCGGTTATACCGGCCTGGCCGCCCGGGTGCTGCGCCTGCTGCGTACGCCGCGCCAGCAGCAGCTGGTCAATCGCAGCTTCGCCGTCATGTTTGCCGGTGCGGCCGCATTGCTGGCGACCGTGCGGCGCGCGGCGGTATGACGGCCAAGCCGATGCGGGTATGGATCGATGCCGACGCCTGTCCGCGTGCCGCCAAGGATCAGGTAGTCAAGTTCGCCCTGAAGCGCGGCTTCGAGGTGTGGCTGGTGGCCGGGCAGAGCCAGGTAAAACCGGCCTTCGCCTGTGTCCGGCTGATTGTGGTGCCGAGCGGGCCGGATGCGGCGGACGACTATCTGGTCGAGCATGCCGTGCCGGGTGATCTGGTGATCTGCAGCGACGTGCCGCTGGCCGACCGCCTGGTGAAGAGGGGCGTGGTCGCGCCCGATCCGCGAGGGCGCGAGTTCGATGAGCGCAACATGGGCGAGCGTCTGGCGGTGCGCAACCTGTTCACCGACCTGCGCGAGCAGGGCCAGGTCGGCGGCGGTCAGGCCGCCTATGGCGAGCGCGAGCGCCAGGCCTTCGCCAATGCCCTGGATCGGCTGCTGACGCAGCTGATGCGGCGCCAGTAGGGCGGGCGGCGTCCGCCCTGCGCCTCAGCCGCACAGATAGGTTCCGGTGCCCACCGCGACCAGCACGCCTTCCTCGTTGTGCAGTTCCGAGCGTACGACCGCCACCTTGTTGCCTGCGCGCAACGGCACTGCGCTGGCGCTGAAGCGTTTGCCGCGTCCGGGGCGCAGGTAGTCGATGCGCAGGTCGATGGTGCCGAGCCGCGCCAGGCGCGTCGCGCGTTCATGCTCGGTGAGATGCCGGTGCCGGTCGAACACGCCGAGCATCGCCGTGGCGCCGCCGGCGACATCCAGCAGCGAGGCGATGACGCCGCCATGCAGGATGCCGTGGACGAAGTTGCCGACCAGCTCGGGCTTCATCGACAGGTGCATGACCACGCGTGAGGTCGAGATTTCGTCCAGTTCGATGCCCAGCGTCTGGTTGAAGGGGATGCGCTCGAACATCGCGCGTACCGCCTGAGCCTGTTCGGCAAGCAGCGTGTCGTCGTTCATGGTCGGTTTCCTGCGTGGACGAGTGTCAACGCTGCCTCAGGCGCGCCTGCCTGAACAGGGCGACGGCGCGAGTACCCGCGGGTTTGGCGAGTTTCACGCAAAAAAAATCCCGGGTTGCCCCGGGATTCTTCTGGCGATGCCGGTCAGTCCTCGCTGGCCAGTTCGAGCACGCGGTCGACCAGTTTGTAGATGCCGGCGGCGGCCTCGCTGATCGATTCGGCAAGCATGTAGGCCGGAGTGGAGACGAGCCTGTGGTGCGGGTCTTCGACGATGTCGCCGACTTCGCAGGCCTGATGCTCGGCGCCCATCGTGATCACCGCGCGCGCGGCGTCGGCGTCATCGCTGCCCAGCGTGCAGACCACGCCGGCACCGAAGATCTGCGCCGCCATCGTCGGTGCGATGCACATCAGGCCGACCGGCTTGCCGGCCTGGGCGAAGCCCTGGGCCAGCGCCAGCACCTCCGGCAGCACCTTGGCCGCGGCGCCTTCGGTAGCAAAGGTCGACAGGTTCTTCGCCGCGCCGAAGCCGCCGGGCATGATCAGGGCGTCGAAATCCTCGGCGCGGGCCTCGCGCAGGTCCTTGATCTGACCGCGCGCCAGGCGCGCCGATTCGGTGAGCACGTTACGCGACTCGGGCATCTCCTCGCCGGTGAGGTGGTTGATCACGTGCAGCTGCGGCACGTTCGGTGCGAAGCACTGCACCTGAGCGCCGCGCTGGTCGAGGCGCAGCAGGGTGATCACGCTTTCGTAGATTTCCGAGCCGTCGTAGACGCCACAGCCGGAAAGGATCACGGCGACTTTCTTGTTCATAGCGATACTCCTGGTCTAGACATGGCCGAGCGGGCCTGCGCATGCGCTGATGCTAAAACGCGAACGGATCGCAGGTAAGCCCTTCTGTCAGCTTTGATGCGTGCGCCGTCCCGGTGTTCAGTACGCTCTATATTGCGCCCGCGCGGCGCTTCGCGGTGGTGCAAAGCACTGGCAGTCGGCGCCGTGGCTGGCGACAATGGTCCGGATATCTTTTGGTCCGCCTGTCATCAAGCTGTCATCGGGTTGGCCTATAACCGTCATATTCGCCCGTTCTGCGGGCCAGGAGTTCGTCCGTGAGTCTCGTTCCGGCCAATCGCTTGTTTCCTGCCACTCGCCTGCGGCGCAATCGTCGCGATGACTTTTCCCGTCGTCTGGTACGCGAGAACGTGCTGACGGTGGACGACCTGATCCTGCCGGTATTCGTCCTCGATGGCGAGAACCGTCGCGAGGCGGTGCCGTCGATGCCGGGCGTGGAGCGCCTGTCCATCGATCTGCTGCTCAAGGAAGCCGAGGAGCTGGTGGCGCTGGGCATTCCGGCGCTGGCGCTGTTCCCGGTGACGCCGCTGGAGAAGAAATCCCTGGACGCCGCCGAGGCCTGGAACCCGGACGGCATCGCCCAGCGCGCCACCCGCGCGCTGCGTGAACGCTTCCCGGAACTGGGGATCATCACCGACGTGGCGCTCGATCCGTTCACCACGCACGGCCAGGACGGCATCCTCGATGCCGACGGCTACGTGCAGAACGACGTCACCGTCGATGCGCTGGTCAAGCAGGCGCTGTCGCATGCCGAGGCGGGTGCCCAGGTCGTCGCGCCGTCGGACATGATGGACGGTCGCATCCAGGCGATCCGCGAGGCGCTGGAAGTCGCCGAGCATCACAACGTGCGCATCATGGCCTACTCGGCCAAGTACGCCAGCGCCTACTACGGCCCGTTCCGCGATGCGGTGGGCTCGGCGGCGAACCTCGGCAAGGGCAGCAAGAACACCTACCAGATGGACCCGGCCAACGGCGACGAGGCGTTGCACGAAGTCGGCGCGGACCTGGCCGAAGGCGCCGACATGGTGATGGTCAAACCGGGGCAGCCGTATCTGGATATCGTCTGGCGGGTCAAGGAGGCGTTCAAGGCGCCGACCTTCGCCTATCAGGTCAGTGGCGAATACGCCATGCACATGGCAGCGATCCAGAACGGCTGGCTGAGCGAGGCGGTCATTCTCGAGTCTTTGGTCGGCTTCAAGCGTGCCGGAGCCGATGGCATCCTCACCTACTTCGCCAAACAGGCCGCACAACAATTGAAACGGGGCCAGTAGGCCCGCGAGGCATTGCATGACCAATCAGGGACTCAGCGAAACGGAAGTGGACACCGCGACCGACGAGGTTCAGCCGCTGGCCGAGGTGGTGGCCGAGCTGCCGGTGGTCGAGGAGCCGCTGCCATTGCCGGCGCCGGTCGTGGTGCCGGTGCCGAATCTCGACGACAGCAGCCTGTACATCCATCGCGAACTGTCGCAGCTGCAGTTCAACATCCGCGTGCTGGAGCAGGCGCTGGACGAGTCCAATCCGCTACTGGAACGCCTGAAGTTCCTGCTGATCTTCTCCAGCAACCTGGACGAGTTCTTCGAAATCCGCGTCGCCGGGCTGAAGAAACAGGTTGCCTTCGCCCGCGAGCAGGCCGGTGCCGACGGCCTGCAGCCGCACCAGGCGCTGGCACGCATCTCCGAGCTGGTGCACGGGCAGGTGGATCGGCAGTACGCGATCCTCAACGAGGTGCTGCTGCCGGCGCTGGCCGAGCATGGCATCCGCTTCATCCGCCGCCGTCACTGGACGGCCAAGATCAAGGCCTGGGTGCGCCGCTACTTCCGCGACGAGATCGCGCCGATCGTCACGCCGATCGGCCTCGACCCGACGCACCCGTTCCCGTTGCTGGTGAACAAGAGCCTGAACTTCATCGTCGAGCTCGAAGGCATCGATGCCTTCGGCCGCGACTCGGGCCTGGCGATCATCCCGGCGCCACGTCTGCTGCCGCGGGTGATCCGCGTCCCGGAAGACGTCGGCGGGGCGGGCGACAACTTCGTGTTCCTCTCCTCGATGATCCATGCGCATGCCGATGACCTGTTCCACGGCATGCGCGTCAAGGGCTGCTACCAGTTCCGTCTGACCCGCAACGCCGACCTGTCGGTGGATACCGAGGACGTCGAGGACCTGGCCCGCGCGCTACGCGGCGAGCTGATGTCACGTCGTTACGGCGATGCGGTGCGGCTGGAGGTCGCCGACACCTGCCCGCAGCACCTGGCCGACTCCCTGCTCCGGCAGTTCGGGCTTGGCGAGAGCGAGCTGTACCGCGTCAACGGTCCGGTGAACCTGACCCGACTGTTCAGCATCACCGGCCTGGACAGCCACCGGGAGCTGCAGTACGTGCCGTTCACTCCGGCGATTCCGAAGTTGCTGCAGAACAGCGGCAACATCTTCAACGTGGTGCGCAAGCAGGACATCCTGCTGCTGCACCCGTTCGAGTCGTTCACGCCGGTGATCGATCTGCTGCGCGAGGCGGCCAAGGACCCGTCGGTGCTGGCCGTGAAGCAGACGCTGTATCGCTCGGGCGCCAACTCCGAGATCGTCGATGCACTGGTGGAGGCGGCGCGCAATGGCAAGGAAGTCACCGCGGTGATCGAGCTGCGCGCGCGCTTCGACGAGGAATCCAACCTGCAACTGGCCAGCCGCCTGCAGCAGGCCGGCGCCGTGGTGATCTACGGTGTGGTGGGCTATAAGACCCACGCCAAGATGATGCTCATCCTGCGCCGCGAGAACGGCGAGCTGTGCCGCTACGCGCACCTGGGCACCGGCAACTACCACGCCGGCAACGCCCGCCTGTATACCGACTACAGCCTGCTGACCTCGGACGATGCGCTCTGCGAGGACGTCTCCAAGCTGTTCAGTCAGTTGATCGGCATGGGCAAGACCATGCGCATGAAGAAGCTGCTGCACGCACCGTTCACCCTGAAGAAGGCGCTGCTCGACCTCATCGCGCAGGAAACCCAGCACGCCAGCGAGGGCAAGCCGGCGCAGATCATCCTCAAGGTCAACTCGCTGACCGACCCGCGGATGATCAAGGCGCTGTACAAGGCCAGCCAGACCGGCGTGCGCATCGACCTCATCGTGCGTGGCATGTGCTGCCTGCGGCCGGGGATTGCCGGGGTTTCGCACAACATCCAGGTGCGCTCGATCATCGGCCGCTTCCTCGAACACAGCCGAGTGTTCTACTTCCACAACGATGGCGACGAGAAGCTCTATCTCTCCAGCGCCGACTGGATGGAGCGCAACCTGGATCGACGGGTGGAAACCTGCTTCCCGGTCGAGGGCAAGAAACTGCTCACGCGGGTGAAGAAGGAGCTCGAAGCGTTCATCAGCGACAACACCCAGAGCTGGATCCTGCAGCCCGATGGCAGCTACGTGCGCAGCAGCCCGAGCGGCAACCAGAACCCGCGCAGCGCGCAGAACGCCCTGCTCGAGCGGCTGAGCAATCCGACCTCGCGCTGAGGTGAGGCGCCCGCCGCCAGCGTGATTGCGCTGGCGCCGTGGACGCTCAGCAGACGCTGAGGGTGAAGCCGATGCGCTTGAGCCATTCGGCTTCGAGCACGAAGTCGGCCTCGGTCAGCGGGTTGTCCTGCAGCCAGCCATCGGCGAACACCACGTCCAGGCTGTTGTCCTCGACGCTCAGGCGATACTCCGGCGCCTGCTGCGGGCCGCGGATGTGGTGGAAGAGGATGGCGAAGCGCAGCAACACGCACAGGCGCGTCAGCTTGACGCCGTCCTCGGAGAGTTCCTCGAACTTCTGCGTGGGAATGTTGCGGCGGTGGCCGCGCACCAGCAGGGCGAGCATCTGCTGGTCCTGACGCGAGAAGCCGGGCAGGTCGGAGTGCTCGATCAGATAGGCGCCGTGCTTGTGGTAGTGATAGTGCGCGATGTCCAGTCCGACCTCATGGATGCGCGCCGCCCAGGCCAGTAGTTCGCGCAGCCATTCGTCATCCAGCCCCCAGCTCTCGGCTACCTGATCGAAGGCCTCCAGCGCCTTGGCCTCCACGCGCGCGGCGTGTTCGGTGTCGACGTGATAGCGCTCCATGAGGAAGCTCAGGGTCCGGTCGCGCACGTCCTCGCGATGATGACGGCCGAGCAGGTCGTAGAGCACGCCCTCGCGCAGGGCACCTTCGGAGTGGGTCATGCTGCCCAGTTCGAGCGCGTCGAAGACCGCCTCGAGGATCGCCAGTCCGGCCGGAAACACGCCGCGCCGATCCGGCTTGATGCCGTCCATGTCGATGCGCTCGACATCGCCGAGCTTGAACAGGCGGCGCTTCAGCCAGCCGATGCCCCCGGCCGTGACCTCGCCGTTGCTGTAGCCGCCGCTCTTGATCGCCTGGCCGACCGCGCGGATCGTGCCGGACGCGCCGATCGACTCCTGCCAGCCCAGCCGGCGCAGTGCATGCTCGATACCCATCAGCTCCACGCGCGCGGCGGTATAGGCCTGCGCATAGCGCGCCGGGGTGATCTTGCCGTCGCGGAAGAAACGCTGGGTATAGCTGACGCAGCCCATCTGCAGGCTCTCGCGCAGCTGCGATTCGAAATGCTCGCCGATGATGAATTCCGTGCTGCCGCCGCCGATATCGGTCACCAGACGCCGACCGGCGCGGCCGGGGAAGGTGTGCGAGACGCCGAGGTAGATCAGGCGCGCCTCCTCGCGGCCGGAGACGACCTCGACCTGGTGATTGATGATCCCCTCGGCGCGGCGAATGAACTCGGCACGATTGCGCGCCTCGCGCAGCGCGTTGGTGCCGACTACGCGCACCGCGCCCTGCGGCAGGTGATTGACCAGTTGCGCAAAGCGCCGCAGGCAGTCGAGGCCACGCTGCATGGCGGCTTCGTCGAGCAGGCGGCTTTCATCGAGGCCCGCCGCCAGCTGGACCTTCTCGCCGAGCCGTTCGAGGATGCGCATCTCGCCGTTGTTGGTACGTGCCAGCACCATGTGGAAGCTGTTCGAGCCCAGATCGAGGGCGGCGATCAGGGGATAGGATTCGGGAGCGGTCTTGCGCATGGGCTGGTCTCGAGGCAGAACCCCGCCATCGTGACACGATCGACATTCATCCGCCAACGTGAGGCGCTGACGCAGCGTGCCGCCGCCGGGCCGGCCCGGCGATGCCCACCGGCTCCCTGCGGCTTTCGGTCCGCCGGCAGGCGGGCTATCATGTCGGCCACTTTCCGTTCAGACCCTGGAGACTATCCATGAGCGAATACATCAACAATGTCAGCGACAGCAGCTTCGAGCAGGACGTTCTCCAGGCGGACGGCCCCGTGCTGGTCGATTACTGGGCCGAGTGGTGCGGGCCGTGCAAGATGATCGCCCCGGTGCTCGACGAGATCGCCAAGGATTACGAAGGCCGCCTCAAGGTCTGCAAGCTGAACATCGATGAAAACCAGGAAACCCCGCCCAAGTACGGCGTGCGTGGCATCCCGACGCTGATGCTGTTCAAGAACGGCAACGTCGAGGCCACCAAGGTCGGCGCCCTGTCGAAGTCGCAGCTGGCGGCGTTCCTCGACAGCAATATCTGAGCCTTCGCTGCATCCTGCAAAGCCCTCGCATCCGCGGGGGCTTTTTGCATTCCAGGGTGGACGCTGCGTTGATGCGGTGCTAAATTCGGCCACGCGATCATTTCTTCGATCGCCCCCTGCATGCCGTCGCCGACGCACTTCAACCTCTCGAAGCACCAGCGAATCCGTTCGCCTCCTGTTGCGCGGCTTCTCAAGCTAATCGCTGTCTATATCCTTCCTGATCTCTTTCTATGAATCTGACCGAACTCAAGCAAAAGCCCATCACCGAACTGCTGGAAATGGCCGAACAGATGGGCATCGAAAACATGGCCCGTTCGCGCAAGCAGGACGTGATTTTCTCCCTGCTCAAGAAGCACGCCAAAGGCGGCGAGGAAATCTCCGGTGACGGCGTGCTGGAGATTCTCCAGGACGGTTTCGGCTTCCTGCGCTCCGCGGATTCTTCCTATCTGGCCGGCCCGGACGACATCTACGTCTCGCCCAGCCAGATCCGCCGCTTCAATCTGCGCACCGGTGACACCATCATCGGCAAGATCCGTCCGCCCAAAGAAGGCGAGCGCTACTTCGCCCTGCTCAAGGTCGACTCGATCAACTACGACCGGCCGGAAAACGCGAAGAACAAGATCCTCTTCGAGAACCTCACGCCGCTGTTCCCCAACCAGCGGCTGAAGATGGAGGCCGGCAACGGCTCCACCGAGGATCTCACCGGTCGCGTGATCGACCTCTGCGCTCCGATCGGCAAGGGCCAGCGCGGCCTGATCGTCGCCCCGCCGAAAGCGGGCAAGACCATCATGCTGCAGAACATCGCCAGCAACATCACCCGCAACAATCCCGAGTGCCATCTGATCGTCCTTCTGATCGATGAGCGTCCGGAAGAAGTGACCGAGATGCAGCGCACCGTGCGCGGCGAAGTGGTCGCCTCGACCTTCGACGAGCCGCCGACCCGTCACGTGCAGGTCGCCGAGATGGTGATCGAGAAGGCCAAGCGCCTGGTCGAGCACAAGAAGGACGTGGTCATCCTGCTCGACTCCATCACCCGTCTGGCACGCGCCTACAACACCGTGATCCCGAGCTCCGGCAAGGTGTTGACCGGTGGTGTCGATGCCCACGCGCTGGAAAAGCCCAAGCGCTTCTTCGGTGCGGCGCGCAACATCGAGGAGGGCGGCAGCCTGACCATCCTTGCCACCGCGCTGGTGGAAACCGGCTCGAAGATGGACGAGGTGATCTACGAGGAATTCAAGGGCACCGGCAACCTGGAGCTGCAACTGGATCGGCGCATCGCCGAGAAGCGCGTGTTCCCGGCCATCAACATCAACAAGTCCGGTACCCGTCGCGAAGAGCTGCTGACCAGCGAGGACGAGCTGCAGCGCATGTGGATCCTGCGCAAGCTGCTGCACCCGATGGACGAGATCGCCGCCATCGAGTTCCTGCTCGACAAGCTCAAGGACACCAAGACCAACGACGAATTCTTCATGTCCATGAAGCGCAAGTAAGCATCACGTCGTTGCCAACAAGGCCGGGGAAACCCGGCCTTCGTCTGTCTGCAGGTTTTGGAAAACCCGACGTGGGCGCTAAACTTTGCGCCTCGACCCTGCCGGCCCATGCGAGGCTCAAGCATGCAGTATCGCGATCTGCGCGACTTTATCAGCGGCCTGGAACAACGCGGTGAACTCAAGCGCGTCACGGCGGCCGTGTCTCCCGTTCTGGAAATGACCGAGATCTGCGACCGCACCCTGCGCAAGCAGGGCCCGGCGCTGCTGTTCGAGAACCCGACCGGTTTCGCCATGCCGGTACTCGGCAATCTGTTCGGCACCCCGCAGCGCGTTGCGCTGGGCATGGGCGCCGAGGCGGTGAGCGAACTGCGCGAGATCGGCAAGCTGCTGGCCTACCTCAAGGAGCCGGAGCCGCCGAAGGGGCTCAAGGACGCCTGGAGCAAGCTGCCGATCTTCAAGAAGGTCATCAGCATGGCGCCCAAGGTGCTCAAGGATGCGCCCTGCCAGGAAGTGGTGCTCGAAGGCGACGACGTCGATCTGGCAAAGATTCCGGTGCAGCACTGCTGGCCGGGCGATGCCGCGCCGCTGATCACCTGGGGCCTGACCATCACCAAAGGCCCGAACAAGGAACGGCAGAACCTCGGCATCTACCGCCAGCAGGTGATCGGCCGCAACAAGGTGATCATGCGCTGGCTCAGCCATCGCGGCGGCGCGCTGGATTATCGCGAGTGGTGCGAGAAATACCCGGACCGCCCGTATCCGGTGGCCGTGGCGCTGGGCGCCGATCCGGCGACCATTCTCGGCGCGGTCACGCCGGTGCCGGACACCCTCTCCGAATACGCCTTCGCCGGCCTGCTGCGCGGCTCGCGCAGCGAGCTGGTCAAGGCGCGCGGTTCCGATCTGCAGGTGCCGGCCTATGCCGAGATCGTCCTCGAGGGGCACATCTACCCCGGTGAAATGGCCGACGAAGGGCCGTACGGCGACCACACCGGCTACTACAACGAGGTCGACCGCTTCCCGGTGTTCACCGTCGAGCGCATCACCCATCGGCGCAATCCGATCTACCACAGTACCTACACCGGCCGCCCGCCGGATGAGCCGGCCGTGCTCGGCGTGGCGTTGAACGAAGTGTTCGTGCCGATCCTGCAGAAGCAGTTCCCGGAGATCGTCGACTTCTACCTGCCGCCCGAAGGTTGCTCCTACCGCATGGCGGTGGTGACCATGAAGAAGCAGTACCCCGGCCACGCCAAGCGGGTGATGCTCGGCGTGTGGAGCTTCCTGCGCCAGTTCATGTACACCAAGTTCGTCATCGTCACCGACGACGACATCAATGCGCGCGACTGGAACGATGTGATCTGGGCGATCACCACGCGCATGGACCCCAAGCGCGATACGGTGCTGATCGACAACACGCCGATCGACTACCTGGACTTCGCCTCGCCGGTTTCCGGCCTGGGCTCGAAGATGGGCCTGGATGCGACCCACAAGTGGCCGGGCGAGACCAGCCGCGAGTGGGGTCGCGCCATCGTCCAGGACGAGGCGGTGAAGCGGCGGGTCGACGAACTCTGGTCGCAGCTGGGCATCGACTGAAATAACCACAGAGGCGGGCCAACCCGCTCATTTGAAGAAACGACGTGCACATGAAAGTGACCTTGCAGCCATCCGGGGCGGTACTCGACGTAGGTCCCGGCGAACGCATCCTCGACGCCGCCCGGCGTCTGGGTTACGAGTGCCCGCAGAGCTGTCGCAACGGCAACTGCCATATCTGCGCTTCGCTGCTGGTCGAGGGGCGCGTGCGCCAGGGCGGCGAAGAGCGCGACCACGGCGAGTTGCTCGCCTGCCTGGCCGAACCGCTGGAAGACTGCGTACTGCACTGGGACGGCGTGCTGGCGCCCGGCGAGCTGCCGGTGCGCGAGCTGAGCTGCCAACTGAGCGGTTACGAGGACGCGGGTGGCGACGTGGTGCGCCTGTTGCTGCGCCTGCCGGCCGGCAAACAGCCGCGCTATTACGCCGGGCAGTACCTGCTGCTGCAGCGCGCCGATGGCGAGTGGTCGGCGTTTTCCCTGGCCTCGGCGCCGGGGCGCGGACGTGAGCTGGAGCTGCACGTGCTGGCGCGCGAGGGTTCGGCGATCGAACTGCTGGCGCATGTGCGTCGCCAGGGTTTCGCCCGTGTGCGGCTACCGTTCGGCGATACCCATCTGGCCGAGCTGCCGGACGGCCCGCTGGTGCTGGTCGCCGCCGGTACCGGCATGGCGCAGATGCACAGCCTGATCGAATACTGCCGCGCCGCCGGTTTCGCGCATCCGGTGCATCTGTACTGGGGCGTGCGCCGGCCGGAGGATTTCTACCGCCTGCCGCACTGGGAACAGTGGCAGGGCATGGCCAACCTGCACCTGCATCGGGTGGTCAGCGAGGTCTGTGGCTGGACGGGGCGCTGTGGGCTGCTGCACGAGGCGATTCGCGAGGATTTCAGCGACCTCGGCAAGCTGCACGTCTACGCCAGCGGCTCACCCTCGATGGTCTACGGCACGCTGGATGCGCTGGTGGCGGCCGGCATGGACCCGCATCAGATGCGCGCCGACGTCTTCGCCTACGCACCACGCGAGACCTGAGCGGCCGCGCAGTAACGCAAGCAGAAAAATGCCGGGTCGAGCCCGGCGTTTTTCGTTTCAGCGAACCTGGCGCTGTTGCAGCAGCAGGTTCTTATAGCCGCTGGCGGCCAGGGTCTTCTGCGCCGCGCCCAGCTGTTCACGGCTGCTGTATGGCCCGACCAGCACACGGAACCACGGCTCGTCGCGCACCCTGACGTTCTCCACGCGCACATCCTGGCCGAGCAGGATGATCTGCGCGCGCACCTTTTCCGCCTCGGCCTGCTGGCGGAACGAGCCGGCCTGGAGGAAATACTGCGTCACCGGCGCCTTGGCCACGGTCGGTGGCGGCGGCGGAACCTGACCGCTGAGGGCGGCCAGGGCGCGGGCTTCGTCGAGCTTGGCCGCTTCGGCCGGCGTCACCGGCTTGCTCGGCGGCGGCTCCGGCTGCTTGGTTTCCGGCGGCAGGATCACTTCCGATTCCGGCAGCAGCGTGTAGAAGTCGTACTTGGGCTTGCTCGGCTGCTCGCTTGTCGCCGTGCTGCGCTTGGGCTGCTCCTTGATCGCGGCTTTGGGGGCTTCCTTGTTGCGTTTCACCTCGTCGCCACCCGGCTCCAGGCTGGCCAGGAAGACGATGAAACCGCCGATCACCAGACCACAGGCGAGCCAGATCCAGCCGGGGACGGCCTTCTTCGTCGGCGCCTGGTAACGACTGGCGCCGCGCTTGGGGGCGGCCTTCTTGCGCGCAGCCACTTACATCCGCTCCAGCGGTTCCAGGCCGAGCAGCTCCAGGCCCTGCTTGAGGGTCTTGCCGGTCAGGGCCGCCAGACGCAGGCGGCTGTCTTTCTGCTCCGGTTGGTCGGCGCCGAGGATCGGGCAATGCTCGTAGAAACTGGAGAACAGCCCGGCCAGGTCATAGAGGTAGCTGCACAGCTGGTGCGGTTCGCCCTTGGCGGCAACGTTGTTCAGCACTTCGCCGAACTGCGCGAGGCGGGCGGCCAGCGCCAGCTCCTGCTCGGCTTCCAAACGGATGTGGCCGGCGGTTTCGTCGATGCCCTTGCCCAGTTTGCGGAACACGCTGGCCACGCGGGTGTAGGCATACAGCAGGTACGGCGCGGTGTTGCCTTCGAAGCTGAGCATCAGCTCGAAGTTGAAGCGGTAGTCGCTGGTGCGGTGCTTGGACAGGTCGGCGTATTTCACCGCGCTGATGCCCACGGCGCGGGCGATCTGGCGCAGCTCGCTTTCATCGAGCTCCGGGTTCTTCTCCTTCACCAGGCTATAGGCGCGTTGCTCGGCTTCATCCAGCAGGTCGATCAGCTTCACCGTGCCGCCGTCGCGGGTCTTGAACGGCCGGCCATCGGCGCCGTTCATGGTGCCGAAGCCCATGTGCTCGAGCTGCATGCCGTCATGCACGAAGCCCGCGCGGCGCGCCACTTCGAAGGCCATCTGGAAATGCAGCGCCTGGCGCTGGTCGACGAAGTACAGCACGCGGTCGGCGTGCAGCACCTCGCTGCGGTAGCGCATGGCGGCGAGGTCGGTGGTGGCGTAGAGGTAGCCGCCGCCGGCCTTCTGCACGATCACCGGCAGCGGGTTGCCCTCGGCGTTCTTGAATTCGTCGAGGAACACGCACTGGGCGCCGTCGTCCTCGGTCAGCAGGCCTTTGGCGCGCAGGGCCTCGACGATGCCCGGCAGCTCGGCGTTATAGGCGCTCTCGCCCTTGACATCGGCCGGGCTCAGGCTGACGCCGAGGCGGTCGTAGACGGCCTGGCAGTGGCTCAGCGAAACGTCGTTGAAACGCTGCCACAGGCGCAGGCACTCGGTATCGCCGGCCTGCAGGCGAACCACCAGCTCGCGGGCGCGGTCGGCGAACCCGGTGGATTCGTCGAAGCGCTTCTTCGCCGCGCGGTAGAACTGCTCGAGATCGGCCAGCTCGCTTTCGGCGGCCGCCGGCTGCTCCTCGAGGTAGGCCAGCAGCATGCCAAACTGCGTGCCCCAGTCGCCGACATGGTTCTGCCGGATCACGTCGTCGCCGAGGAAGGCCAGCACGCGCGCGACGGCGTCGCCGATGATGGTCGAGCGCAGGTGGCCGACGTGCATTTCCTTGGCCAGGTTCGGCGACGACAGGTCGATCACCACGCGCTGCGCGGCACCGGCCTTGCACACCGTCAGCTGCGGATCGGCCAGGGCCGCCTCGAGGCGTTCGGCAAGGGCAGCGGTGTTCTGGAAGAAGTTGAGAAAGCCCGGGCCGGCGATCTCCACCTTGCTGACCTGGGCATCCTGCGGCAGCGCGGCGATCAGCTTCTCGGCCAGTTCACGTGGCTTCAGGCCGGCGGGCTTGGCCAGCATCATCGCGATGTTGCTGGCGAAGTCGCCGTGGCTCTTGTCCTTGGTGTTTTCTACCTGGATCGTCGGGCTCAGGCCAGCAGGCAGCACGCCGTCGGCGGTCAGGCGGTCGAGGGCTTGCTGGATCAGGTGGCGAATGCTGTCTTTCATGATCGGCTCGGTCGGCGGGCTTGCGCGAAAACCCGGCATTATAGAAGCAGCGACAAGCTTCAAGCCACCGGTGGCAGGCCACGGCCGGCGTTCGGCTTGCCGCTAGAAAAGATCGATCGGATCGACATCCAGCGACCAGCGCACCGCCCGTCCGCCCGGCAACTGCTCGAGCTGCACCAGCCAGGCGCTCATCAGTCGGTGCAGGGGCGCGCGGCTATTGCCTTGCAGCAGCAGCTGCGCGCGGTAGCGTCCGGCGCGGCGTTCCATCGGCGCGGGCACCGGGCCGAGCAGCTCGATGCCGCCGAGCTGCAGTTCGTCCAGCAGGCGTTCGGCCAGACCGCAGGCCTGATCGAGAAATGCTTCCGCCTGGCCGGGCTTGTGCGCCTCGGCGCGCAGCAGTGCGAGATGGCTGAATGGCGGCAGGCCGGCGGCGCGGCGCTCGGAAAGCGCCTGCTCGGCGAAGGCGAAATAGCCTTGCTCGGTGAGCTGCACCAGCAGCGGATGATCGGCCAGATGAGTCTGGATGATCACCCGCCCGGGCTCCTCGGCGCGTCCGGCGCGTCCGGCGACCTGAACGATCAGCTGCGCCATGCGTTCGCTGGCGCGGAAGTCGGCGGAGAACAGCCCGCCATCGGCGTCGAGGATTGCTACCAGCGTCACGCGCGGGAAGTGATGGCCCTTGGCGAGCATCTGCGTGCCGACCAGCAGGCACGGCTCGCCGCGGTTGATGGTGCCGAACAGCTGCTCCATCGCGCCCTTGCGGGCGGTGCTGTCGCGATCGATGCGCAGCACCGGGTAATCGGGGAAGAGGATGCCGAGCCGCTCCTCGGCGCGTTCGGTGCCGGCGCCCACCGGGCGCAGATCGACCTTGGCGCACTGCGGGCAGTTGCTCGGCGGACGTTCGACGTGCCCGCAGTGGTGGCAGCGCAATTCGTGGTGGCGCTGGTGCAGGGTCATGCGCGCATCGCAGCGCGGACACTGGCTGAGCCAGCCGCAGTCGTGGCACAGCAGCGTCGGGGCGAAGCCGCGGCGGTTGAGGAACACCAGCACCTGCTGTCCGGCCGCCAGGGTCTGCGCGATGGCCTGCTGCAGCGGGCCGGAGATGCCCGAATCGAGCGGGCGGCTCTTGACGTCCAGGCGCAGGAAGCGCGGTGGCTGGGCGCCACCGGCGCGACGGGTCAGCTTGAGCAGTGCGTAGCGGCCGGCGTGGGCGTTGTGCAGGCTCTCCAGCGATGGCGTGGCCGAGCCGAGCACGATCGGCAGGTTCTCCTGGCGGGCGCGCAGCAGCGCGAGGTCGCGGGCGTGGTAGCGCAGGCCCTCCTGCTGTTTATAGGAGGCGTCGTGTTCCTCATCGATGATGATCAGGCCGGGGTTCTTCAGCGGCGTGAACAGTGCCGAGCGCGTACCGATGACGATATCCGCTTCGCCGTCGCGGGCCGCGAGCCAGGCGTCCAGGCGCTCGCGGTCGTTCACGCTGGAGTGCAGCAGGGCGATGCGGGCGTTGAAGCGCTGCTCGAAGCGCGCCAGCGTCTGTGGTCCGAGGTTGATTTCCGGAATCAGCACCAGCGCCTGTTTGCCGGCTGCAAGCACCTGATGGATCAGCTGCAGGTAGACCTCGGTCTTGCCGCTGCCGGTCACGCCGGCGAGTAGAAACGCCTGGAAGCCGCCAAGCCCCGCGCGTATGGCCTCGAAGGCCGCGCGTTGTTCGCCGTTGAGCGCCAGCTCCGATTGCAGCAGCCAGCTGCCGCTGTGACTACGTGGCTGGCTGAGGCGCCGGTTCTCGATGCGCAGCAGGCGTTTTTCCAGCAGCAGTTCGAGGCTGTCGCGGTTCAGCTGCAGCTTGCCGAGCAGGCTGTGCGCTACGCCGTGCGGGTGCTGGGCGATGGTCTGGAGTGCTTCGCGCTGGCGTGGCGCGCGTGCCAGGCGTGGATCGTCGGCGCGCGCGCCTTCGGCCAGCTGCCAGAAGCGCTCCTGCCGCGCTTCCGCCGGTTCGCCCTGGCGCAGCAGCACCGGCAGTGCCCAGCTGAAGGTCTCGCCGAGGCTGTGCTGGTAGTACTGGGCGGCCCACAGGCAGAGCCGGAACAGCGCGGCGGGCAGCAGCGGCTGGCGGTCGAGCAGTTCGAGCGCGGGCTTGAGCTTGGCTGCAGGCACTTCGCTATGGTCGTCCAGCTCGACCAGCACGCCCACCACCTCGCGTCGGCCGAAGGGTACGCGCAGGCGCACGCCCGGTTGCAGCGCGGCGGTCGCGCAGCCGGCCGGCGGCAGGTAGTCGAACAGGCGGCGCAGCGGCGAGGGCAGGGCCAGGCGAAGGATGGTCGTGGGCACGCGGCAATCCCTGGAGGGCGGGCGCCGATGGTAAACGATCGCCGCGCGTGCCGCTGCCTTCGTGGCGATGGCCTGCGCTTGCATCACCTTGGCGCTCTGGTATTATTCGCGCCCTAATTCGTGCGGTACTCGGCATAGGGTCGGGTGGCGGCACGCAATCCAGAGGATTCATCATGAAAGCCGATATCCATCCGAACTACGTCGAAATCGACGCCACCTGCAGCTGCGGCAACGTCATCAAGACCCGCTCCACGCTGGGCAAGAACCTGAGCATCGACGTGTGCTCCGAGTGCCACCCGTTCTACACCGGCAAGCAGAAGGTACTGGATACCGGCGGCCGTATCGATCGCTTCAAGCAGCGTTTCGGTGTGTTCGGCGCCAAGTAAGCTGGCGTATAGGGAATCCCGTGCGGTTCTCCGAGCATATGAAAAAGGCGTCCCTGGTGGGCGCCTTTTTCGTTTCCGTCGTTTGCAGCGGGTCGGCGCAGGCGTTCTGCCCGACGCCGGAACGCCTGCCACAGTTCGCGGTGGCGCAGGTCGTCGATGGCGATACCCTGCGCCTGACCGATGGTCGCAGCGTTCGCCTGATCGGCCTGAACACGCCGGAGCTGGGGCGCAAGGGCCGCGCCGGCGAGCCACTGGCAGATGCGGCGCGCAGCCATCTGCAGCAACTGGTGACGGCCAGTGACGACCGGCTCGGCCTGCGCATGGGGCGCGAGGCGCGTGATCGCTACGGTCGCGTACTGGCGCACGCCTACGACGCCCAGGGCAACAACCTGGAGGCAGCATTGCTGGCGCAGGGGCTCGGCTTCTTCGTCGCGGTGGCGCCCAATACCGAACTGGTCGACTGCCATCGCGCCGCCGAGGCGCAGGCGCGCCAACAGCATCGAGGTCTCTGGAAGCGGCCACCGCTGCGGCAGGCGCGGGAGATTCGCGCCGGCGGCTTCGCTCTGGTCGAGGGGCGCGTCGAGCGCGTCGAGCGCAACCGTGGCGGTCTGTGGATCGAGCTTGACGGACCGCTGGTGCTGCACGTGCCGCTACGAGATGTCGCAGCGTTCGCGGCACTGCAGGCGTCGCTGCGAGGTGCGCGAATCGAGGCGCGCGGCTGGGTGGTCGATCGTGGCTCGCGGACGCGACGCGATCAGGCGCGCTGGCTGATGCGGCTGTCGCATCCGGCGGCGCTTGCCGTTCGTCGGTGAGTGGCTTGGGCAAAACGCCGTTTTGCGTGGCATTTATTCCCTAAAAGTCGCAGGCGCCAGCGCTTGACACCCTTCTCTTGGCTCGCTTGTGACGGCGCGCGCTCTTGGCGTATGCTCGACCGCCTGTCTGTCCCAGTAAAAACAAGCGGAAATGCCAATGACTGACCTGAAAACCGCCGCTCTCGACTACCATTCCCAGCCGCGTCCGGGAAAACTGAGTGTCGAGCTGACCAAGCCTACCGCCACCGCCCGCGATCTCTCGCTGGCCTACAGTCCCGGTGTTGCCGCTCCCGTACGAGAAATCGCCCGTGATCCCGAGCTGGCCTACCGCTATACCGGCAAGGGTAACCTGGTCGCTGTGATCTCCGACGGCACCGCGATTCTCGGTCTGGGCAATCTCGGCCCGCTGGCCTCCAAGCCGGTGATGGAAGGCAAGGGCGTGCTGTTCAAGCGCTTCGCCGGTGTCGATGTGTTCGACATCGAAGTGGACGCCGAAAGCCCGCAGGCCTTCATCGACACCGTCAAGCGCATCTCGATCACCTTCGGTGGCATCAACCTGGAAGACATCAAGGCACCCGAGTGCTTCGAGATCGAGCGCGCGCTCATCGAGCAGTGCGATATTCCAGTTTTCCATGACGATCAGCACGGCACGGCCATCGTGACCGCCGCCGGCATGCTCAACGCGCTGGAAATCGCTGGCAAGACCATCGAAGAGGCAAAGATCGTCTGCCTCGGCGCCGGCGCTGCCGCGACCTCCTGCATGAAGCTGCTGGTCAGCATCGGTGCGAAGATCGAGAACATCTTCATGGTCGACCGCAAGGGCGTGATCCATGCCGGCCGCGACGATCTCAACCAGTACAAGGCGATTTTCGCCCACGAAACCGACAAGCGCACGCTGGACGACGCGCTGGACGGCGCCGATGTGTTCGTCGGCCTGTCCGGAGCCAACCTGCTCAGCGCCGAGGGCCTCAAGCGCATGGCGGCCGATCCGATCGTCTTCGCCTGCTCCAATCCGGACCCGGAGATCAGCCCGGAACTGGCGCATGCCACCCGTTCCGACGTGATCATGGCCACCGGCCGTTCGGACTACCCGAACCAGGTCAACAACGTGCTCGGCTTCCCGTTCATCTTCCGCGGCGCGCTGGACGTGCGGGCGACCCGCATCAACGAGGAAATGAAGATCGCCGCGGCGCTGGCGCTGCGCGACCTGGCGAAGCTGCCGGTACCGGCGGAAGTTGCTGCCGCCTATGGTGTGGCCGACCTGCAGTTCGGTCGCGAGTACATCATTCCGAAACCGATGGACCCGCGCCTGATCACGCTGGTATCGGATGCGGTTGCCAAGGCGGCAATCGACAGCGGGGCGGCGACGCTGCCCTATCCGTCGAACTACCCGCTCACGTCGGTCGACGACGTCTTCAACGGCTGATTCCCGGCCGGAATGAAAAAGCCCCGCAGATTCTGCGGGGCTTTTTTGTTGCGAGGCCGGAAGGCATCTAGAACAGGTCGATCGGCGCCGCCTCGCTGGCTGGCAAGGGGCTGCCGGGAATCGGAGCGCCGGGTTCGAGTTCGCTCATCGAGGGCGGCGAGTCTTCGCTCTTGAATAGCTCGAAATAGGCGTTCGGTGTCGCCGGCGTTGCCGCGCGGCCGCTCTGCGGATCGACGCGCAGCGTCAGCAGCCCGGCTGGCTCGGCTGGCGGATGTTCTGGAAGGCCCTTGAGCACGGCACCCATGTACTTCATCCAGATGGGCAGTGCCACGGTGCCGCCGTACTCGTGCCGGCCTAGGCTCTGCGGCTGATCGAAGCCGGCCCAGACCGTGGTCACCAGATCCGCGTTGTAGCCGGAGAACCAGCTGTCGATCGAGTCGTTGGTGGTGCCGGTCTTGCCGGCAAGATCCTGGCGGCCGAGTGCCAGTGCGCGCCGGCCGGTGCCGCGGGTGATCACGTCCTGCAGCATGCTGGTCATGATGTAGGCGGTGCGTTCATCGATGATCTGCTCGGCAAGGCGTGGAGCCGCATCGGCCTCGCCAGGTGCGGCCTGGTCCGCGCCGACAGTTGCCGATCCCGGCGCAGTGGGAATGCGGGCGGGGTTGGCGGTGAAAATCTGCTGGCCGTCGCGGTCCTCGACCCGCTCGATGAGATAGGGCTCGATCTTGTAGCCGCCGTTGGCGAACACGGTCCAGCCGGTGGCGATTTCCATCGGCGTGAGTGTCGCCGTGCCCAGTGCCAGCGAGAGGTTGCGTGGCAGGTCCTGCGGCTGGAAGCCGAAGCGGCTTATATAGTCGATGGTGTAGTTGATGCCGATGCTCTGCAGCAGCCGGATCGAGACGAGGTTGCGCGACTTGTACAGTGCCTCGCGCATGCGGATGGGGCCGAGGAAGGTGTTGTTGTCGTTCTTCGGCCGCCAGATGCGATCCATGCCTTCTTCGACGAAGACGATGGGCGAGTCGTTGACGAGCGTGGCGGCGGTGTAGCCGGCGTCGAGCGCGGCGCTGTAGACGAAGGGTTTGAAGCTCGAGCCTGGCTGGCGCTTGGCCTGGATCGCGCGATTGTATTTGCTCTGGCTGAACGAAAAGCCGCCAGCCAGCGCTTCGATGGAACCGTCGACGGGATCCAGCGATACCAGGGCGGCCTGTGCGTTCGGCACCTGGCTGAAGCGGGCGCTCTCGCCGTCGAGCTGGATGCGAATCAGGTCGCCGCGTGCCACGACATCGGCGGGACGCTGGGGGCGTGGGCCGAGGCTGTTGGTGGCGAGGAACGGGCGGGCCCATTTCATGCTCTCCCACGCCACCGGGTGTTCGCTGCCGTCACGCAGCAGTACCTTGATCCCGTCTGCTTCGACCTGGCTGACGATGGCCGGGAGCAGTCCGGAAAGCGCGCGATGCTGCGCCAGTTCTTCGAGCCAGATATCATGCGTCTTGTCGCCCAGGCGCGCCTCGGGGCCCCGGTAGCCGTGGCGTTGGTCGTATTCGATCAGGCCTTCGAGCAGCGCCAGGTTCGCGGTGCGCTGCCGTTCGCTGCTGACCGTGGTGTAGACGCGAAAACCATCGGTATAGGCGGCGCTGCCGAAACGGCCGACCATCTCCGCACGCGCCATCTCGGCAATGTAGGCGGCATCCAGCTCCGGTGCGGCGCCGTGGTAGCGCGCAGTCTCGGGCTCGGCGATGGCTTGCTGGTAGCTGGCCTCGTCGATCGAGCCCAAACGATACATGCGGCCAAGAATCCAGTCGCGACGTTCCTTGCTGCGTGCGGCGTTGACCAGTGGATTGAACGCCGAGGGTGCTTTGGGTAGGCCGGCAATCATCGCCTTCTGGGCTAGGGTCAGCTCGCCGATCGACTTGCCGTAATAAACCTGTGCCGCTGCCTCGATACCGTAGGCGCGATGGCCGAGGTAGATCTTGTTCACGTAGAGCTCGAGAATCTCGTTCTTGGTCAGTTCGCGCTCGATCTGCAGGGCCAGCAGGATTTCGTTGATCTTGCGCGAAAAGCTGCGCTCGCTGGTCAGGAAGAAGTTCTTGGCGACCTGCATGGTGATCGTGCTGCCGCCGGTCTGAATGTGGCCGCTTTTCAATAATTGCGCGGCAGCGCGCAGCAGGCCGGTGACGTCGACGCCATAATGATTAGCGAAATTATCGTCTTCGGCGGCCAGCAGGGCCTGGATGAAGTCGCCGGGGATTTCCTCGAAGCGAACGGGAGACCGACGCATTTCCCCGAACTCCGCGATGAGTTTGTCATCGGCGCTGTAGACCCGCAGCGGGATCTGCAACTGAATGCTGCGCAGCGAATCCACGGACGGCAGGTTCGGGCTCAGATAGAGAAAGGCACCGCTGAGGCTGAGCGCAACTGCGCAAAAAAGCGCAAGGCAAGACCAGAAGAGAAACTTCAGAAAGCGCATCGGGGTTCTTGAAATCCGGAATATTAGGAGGGCGTCGCAGGCGATGCTGAAAGGGAAAAACCGGTCACATTATAAGCGGTTTTTTTGCCGGCTAGCCATTTGCGCTTCTGTCAAGGCTGTAATCTAATGTGGATAACCATAATTAATCCGTAAGTCGCGGATAAAATAGGAAATTGGTCGTGCTAGGGCTCTTCACGAAGAAAGCGAACACGCTACTTGGGATCGATATTAGTTCGACATCAGTAAAGCTCCTCGAATTGAGCCGCTCGGGTAATCGCTACCGGGTGGAGGCTTATGCCGTCGAGCCGCTGCCGCCGAACGCCGTCGTCGAGAAGAATATCGTGGAGCTCGAGGGTGTCGGCCAGGCGCTGCAACGGGTCGTTGCCAGGGCCAAGGTGAGCGGCAAGCTGGCAGCGGTGGCCGTCTCCGGCTCGGCGGTCATCACCAAGAGCATCGAGATGGAGGCCGGTCTCTCGGACGATGAGCTGGAAAACCAGCTCAAGATCGAAGCCGATCAGTACATCCCCTATCCCCTTGAAGAAGTAGCCATCGATTTCGAAGTGCAGGGGCCGGCTGCGCGTACGCCCGGGCGCGTGGAGGTGCTGCTGGCGGCCTGCCGCAAGGAGAATGTCGAGATTCGTGAGGCCGCCCTTGCCCTGGCGGGACTCACCGCCAAGGTGGTGGATGTCGAGGCCTACGCGCTGGAGCGCTCCTATGGCCTGCTTGCTCCGATGCTGGCTGGCGGGCAGGGTGAGCTGACGGTGGCGGTCGTTGATATCGGCGCCACCATGACGACGCTCAGCGTGCTGCACAACGGCCGCACCATCTATACGCGCGAGCAGCTGTTCGGCGGCCGTCAACTGACCGAGGAGATTCAGCGGCGTTACGGTCTATCCGTTGAGGAAGCCGGGTTGGCCAAGAAACAGGGTGGTCTTCCAGACGACTACGATAGCGAGGTATTGCAGCCGTTCAAGGAGGCGGTCGTGCAGCAGGTGTCGCGCTCGCTGCAGTTCTTCTTCGCAGCCGGGCAGTTCCATGATGTGGATTACATCCTGCTGGCTGGCGGTACGGCGTCGCTGCCGGGTCTCGATCATCTGATCCAGCAGAAGATCGGCACGCAGACTCTAGTCGCCAATCCTTTTGCCGATATGTCGCTGAGCAATAAGGTCAACGCCGGTGCGCTGACCAGTGATGCGCCGGCGCTGATGATTGCGTGTGGGTTGGCGATGAGGAGTTTCGACTGATGGCGCGGATCAACCTGCTTCCCTGGCGCGAACAACTGCGCGAGGAGCGCAAGCAGCGCTTCCTGGCGACGCTGGCCGGTGTGCTGCTGCTCGCGGGGGGGCTTGTCTTCCTCGGCGACCGTTATTTCAACAGCGCCATCGAGTACCAGAACGCGCGTAACGATTTCGTGCGCAAGGAGATCGCTGTGCTCGATGCCCGTATCAAGGAGATCAAGGAGCTGAAGGAGCGTCGCCAGCAGCTTCTGGAGCGCATGAAGATCATTCAGGATCTGCAGGGCAACCGACCGGTTATCGGTCGTGTGTTCGATCAGTTGGTGCGTACCCTGCCCGATGGCGTCTACTTCACCGGCTTGAAGATGACCGGCAAGACCATCGCGATCGTCGGCGCTGCCGAGTCGAACAACCGGGTTTCCAACCTGATGCGCAACCTCGATGGGTCGGACTGGCTCGAGGCGCCGAATCTCACCGAGGTCAAGGCGGTCACTGCTGGCGCGGTGGATCAGGAAAACGTGTTCCAGCTTACGGTGCAACAGACGCAGCCTGGCGTCCCCACGGAAGGAAGCAAGCCATGAGCCTGGCCGATTCGCTGGAAAGTCTGCGCAAGGTCGATCTGGCCGAGCTGGATTTCAACAATCTCGGCTCCTGGCCGGGGCCGGTGAAGGTCATTGCATCGGTACTGCTGCTGTCGGTCGTGCTGGCGCTGGGTTACTACTTTCATCTGAAGGACCTGCAGGCGACTCTCGAGCAACAGCAGGCCCAGGAGGAAACCCTGAAGCAACAGTTCTCGACGAAGGCGTTTCAGGCGGCAAACCTGGAGGCCTACAGAGAGCAGATGGCCGAAATGGAAACTTCCTTCGGTGCATTATTGCGTCAGTTGCCCAGCGATACGGAAGTTCCCGGTTTGCTCGAAGATATAACTCGCACCGGCCTGGGGAGCGGACTGGAGTTCGAGGAAATAAAGCTTCAGCCGGAAGTTGTCCAGCAATTCTATATAGAGCTGCCCATACAGATAAATGTGGTGGGCGGGTATCACGATCTCGCAACTTTCGTGAGCGGGGTTGCCAGCTTGCCGCGTATCGTCACGCTGCATGATTTCGAGATCAAGACCGAGAAAGCGGATACCTCCAGCAAGTTGCACATGAGCATTCTGGCCAAGACTTATCGCTATAACGACAAGGGGCTGCAAAAATGAAAAAAGCCCGTTTCGCCGTATTGGGCTTGAGTCTGATGGCGCTGGCAGGTTGTGGTGGCGGATCCGATTTTTCCGATTTGCAGCAGTATTTCGACGAGGTGCGAGCCCGGCCGAAAGGCTCGATCGAGCCCCTGCCTGCCTTTGTTCCGTACGAGGCGTTCACCTATAGCGCGGCAGCATTGCGTCATCCTTTCCAGCCGCCGGTCAAGATAGACCTGGCACAGCGGGAAAAGGGTTCCAAGGATATCCGTCCGGACGAAACCCGGATCAAGCAGTTTCTCGAAGGTTTCAATATTGAAAACTTCGTCATGGTCGGAACATTGGCTAACAGTGACGGCAGATTCGCTCTTGTTAAGGGTGGGGATGGCGTTCATCGAGTCAAGGTCGGCGATTATCTGGGGCGAAATCACGGCCGCATCGTCGAGATCACCGATGCCGAGATCGAGGTGCTGGAGATAGTTCCGGATGGCGAGGGTGGGTGGCTGGAGCGCCCGCGCAGTTTGAATTTGAAAGAGCGCACCTGAGCGCGGGGCAACAAGAATGGAAAACCTGTACCGGTCTGCACAACGGAAGAACTCTATGAATAGCACCGTCTCGCGTCTTGGTGTCGCATTGTTGGCGCTTCTGGCCTCTCCGGCCCTGCTGGCCGCCAACCTCAACGCCCTGGATGTTGCGTCGCTTCCCGGCGATCGTGTCGAACTCAAGTTGGCGTTCGACGAGCCGGTGAGCAAGCCACATGGCTATACGCTGGAACAGCCGGCGCGTATTGCGCTGGATCTGCCGGGCGTGTCCAACAAGCTGGGCGTCAAGAATCGTGAGCTGGGGGTCGGTAACGCGCGCAGTGTCACGGTGGTCGAGGCACAAGGGCGTACCCGCCTGATCGTCAACCTGACGACCCTGGTGCCCTATTCGACGCGTATCGAAGGCAGCAATCTGTTCGTTGTGCTTGGCGAATCCTCGGCCTCTGCCGCCGTGGCCAGCCCTGCCACCGCCGCTCCGCTAGCTACGCCGGCACCTTCGAAGCCGCTGCTGACGGGCAAGGCGATCAACAACATCGATTTCCGGCGCGGCGAAGATGGCGCTGGCAACGTGATCATCACGCTTTCCGATCCTTCGGTCAGTTCCAGTATCGAAGAGCAGAGCGGGAAGATTCGCGTTTCGTTTGCCAAGACCCAGTTGCCCGAGTCCCTGCGGGTTCGCCTGGACGTTCAGGATTTCGCCACGCCAGTGAAATTCGTCGATGCTGCCGCCCAGGGTGGTGGCGCGACCATCGCCATCGAGCCGACCGGCCGCTATGACTACCTGGCCTATCAGACCGATGACAAACTGACGATCAGCATCAAGCCGCTGACCGAGGACGAGACGCAGAAGCGCAAGACCGAGCGCTTTGCCTATACGGGCGAGAAGCTGTCGCTCAATTTCCAGGACATCGATGTCCGCTCCGTGCTCCAGCTGATCGCGGACTTCACCGATCTCAACCTGGTCGCCAGCGATACGGTGCAGGGCAACATCACCCTGCGTCTGCAGAATGTGCCGTGGGATCAGGCGCTGGACCTGGTGCTCAAGACCAAGGGGCTGGACAAGCGGCAGGTCGGCAATGTGCTGCTGGTCGCGCCGGCCGACGAGATCGCTGCACGCGAACGCCAGGAGCTCGAGTCGCAACGGCAGATTGCCGAGCTCGCGCCGCTGCGTCGCGAGGTGGTGCAGGTCAACTACGCCAAGGCGGCCGATATTGCCAAGCTCTTCCAGTCGGTGACCAACACCGAGGGGCAGGTCGATGAGCGCGGCTCGATTGCCGTCGATGACCGGACCAACAACATCATCGCCTACCAGACTCAGGATCGACTGGACGAGCTGCGCCGCATCGTCGCGCAACTGGACATTCCGGTGCGCCAGGTGATGATCGAGGCGCGGATCGTCGAGGCCAACGTGGATTACGACAAGAGCCTGGGGGTTCGCTGGGGTGGGACCCAGATCTTCGCCAATGGCCGCGGTGCGGTCTATGGCAATGACGACTACGGTGACGAGGGCGGAGACTCCGGCGAGGACAGCAACGGAAACTTCCCGTTCGTCGATCTGGGCGTTTCCAATCGTACCGCCGGCATCGGTATCGGCTATGTGACTGACAACCTCATCCTCGATCTCGAGCTCTCGGCCATGGAGAAGTCGGGTAATGGTGAAATCGTTTCCCAGCCCAAGGTCGTCACCTCGGACAAGGAAACGGCAAAGATCCTCAAGGGCTCGGAAATTCCCTATCAGGAAGCCAGTTCCAGCGGCGCGACCAGTACATCGTTCAAGGAAGCGGTGCTGTCGCTGGAGGTAACGCCGCAAATCACACCTGACAATCGCATCATCATGGAAGTCAAGGTCACCAAGGACGCGCCCGATTTTGCGAATGCGCTCAATGACGTGCCGCCTATCAATAAAAACGAGGTAAATGCCAAGGTGCTGGTCAGCGATGGTGAAACCATTGTCATCGGCGGGGTGTTCTCCAATACCCAGAGCCGCTCGGTCGACAAGGTGCCGCTGCTGGGCGACCTGCCGTTCCTGGGGCGCCTGTTCCGTCGCGACACCGTCACGGAAGAAAAATCGGAGCTGTTGGTGTTTCTCACTCCGCGTATAGTTAACAACCAAGCCATAGCTGTGAGTCGTTGACTGGGTGCAGAATCTGATCCTCGTAGGCCCGATGGGAGCTGGCAAGAGCACCATCGGGCGTTTGCTTGCCAAAGAGTTGCGCTTGCCGTTCAAGGACTCGGACAAGGAAGTCGAGCAGCGTACCGGCGCTAGTATTCCGCTGATCTTCGATGTGGAGGGCGAGGCGGGGTTTCGCGAGCGCGAGCATGCCGCCATCGCGGACCTCTGTCTGTTGAACGGGGTGGTGCTGGCGACGGGCGGAGGCGCCGTGCTGCGCGAGGACAATCGCCGGGCATTGCATGCCGGCGGGCAGGTCGTTTATCTGTGTACCTCCGTGGAGCAGCAGCTGGAGCGAACCTCCCGGGATCGCAATCGCCCGCTCCTGCAGGCGCCTGACCCGCGCGCGGTGCTGGAGACTCTCATGGCCATTCGGGATCCGCTGTATCGGGAGATCGCCGATATCGTGGTGGAAACCGATGAGCGTCCACCACGCCTGGTGGTGATGGAGATTCTCGATCGACTCCAGGCGCTCCGGCCCCGTGAAAGCCATGACGGAACTGCGCTATCCTAGCCTCCTTTTTTGGAGGCCTCATGCAGACACTTCAGGTCGATCTCGGCGAGCGCAGCTATCCGATTCAGATTGGTGAGCAATTGCTGGGGCGCGCCGATCTGCTAGCCGCCCGGATCCGTGGCAGGCAGGTGGCGATCGTCACCAACGAAACCGTTGCGCCGCTGTATCTGGATCGGCTGATGCGCTCGCTGAGCGCCTTCTCGGTCACGCCGATCATTCTTCCCGACGGTGAAGCCCACAAGAACTGGCAGACGCTGCAACTGATCTTCGATGGCCTGCTTGGCGCGCGGCATGATCGCGGCACCACGATCGTCGCGCTGGGCGGCGGCGTGATCGGCGATATGGCCGGTTATGCCGCGGCCAGCTACCAGCGGGGCGTCGATTTCATCCAGGTGCCGACGACATTGCTGTCGCAGGTCGACTCCTCGGTCGGCGGCAAGACCGGGATCAATCACCCGCTGGGCAAGAACATGATCGGTGCGTTCTACCAGCCACGCGCCGTGATCATCGACACGACTACGCTGAGCACTCTGCCGGCACGGGAGCTTTCTGCGGGCCTCGCGGAAGTGATCAAGTATGGGCTGATCTGCGATGCGCCTTTCCTCGGATGGCTGGAGACGCATATCGAAAGCCTGCGCGCGCTGGACCCGCAGGCATTGAGCGAGGCCATATACCGTTCCTGCGCGGCCAAGGCGCGGGTGGTGGGGGCGGACGAGAGGGAGTCGGGCATCCGCGCCATCCTGAATCTGGGCCACACCTTCGGACATGCCATCGAGACGCATCAGGGCTATGGCGTCTGGCTGCATGGTGAGGCGGTGTCGGCGGGCACGGTGATGGCGCTGCAGATGTCCTGCCAACTGGGCTGGATCGCAGCTGCCGAGCGTGATCGCGCCATCCGCCTGTTCGTGCGTGCCGGCCTGCCGGTCGTGCCGCCGCAGGATATGACGGCCGCGGATTTTCTGCAGCATATGGCGGTCGACAAGAAGGTCCTCGACGGCAAGCTGCGACTGGTGTTGCTCAAGGGGCTCGGTGACGCCGTCGTGACCGGCGATTTCCCCCGGCAGGCGCTGGAAGACACGTTGCGCGTCGACTATGGGGCGCTGATGCAACACTTAGGAGCGTAAGAAATTTCCATGACCAGTTTGTCTGCGGACGACTCGTTTCTGAACCATTACGGGTTCAGTCATGATCCTTTTGCTGCCCGTGTCCCGGGCTTCAAGTTCTTTCCCGCCCAGCGCAAACCGGTGCTGGGGCAGCTCCATCACCTGGCGCGCTACAGCCAGTTGCTGCTGGTGGTGACCGGTCCACAGGGCAGCGGCAAGACACTGCTGCGCCAGGCGCTGGTCGCCAGCAGCAACAAGCAGTCAGTGCAGAGCGTGGTGATCACCCCGCAGGGAACCGCCGATGCGGCCGCGGTGCTGCAGCAGGTGGCCCAGGCGTTGAACGTGCAGCGGAGCGATTTCGACGCGGTGATGGCGCAGATCGTCCAGTTGGCGCTCACCGGCCAGGAAGTCTACCTGCTGGTCGACGATGCCGAGCATCTGACCGGCGCGGCCATCGAAACGCTGCTGCGCTTCGCCGCAGGGAGTCCGGAGGCGCGGCCGCACGTGTTCCTGTTTGGCGAGCCGGCGCTGGTTGGTCGACTGGAGGCGCTCAGCGACGGACCGGGTGAGCGCTATCACGTCATCGCCCTGCGCCCTTATGAAGAAGACGAAACGCGCGAATACCTTGCCCAGCGCCTGGAAGGTGCGGGCAGTGGCCTGGAATGCCTGAGCGAGGAGCAGATCGCGCGCATTCATGAGCTGGCCGGCGGCTGGCCTGGCGCAATCAACGAGGTGGCGCGCGAAGAGCTGGTCGAAGGCATGCAGGCGAGCAGGAAGCGCGCGCGTGCGGGCGGTTTTGCCCTGCCCGTTCCGAAGAAACACCTGCTGGCGGTGCTGGCGGTGCTTGTCGTCGTCGGACTGGCGTTGCTGTTTCGCGGCGCGGGCGAGCCGGATGCGCCGACACCGAGCAGTGCGGCGCTTCCGCTGGGCGGTGGCGCTGCGGCCGAATCGCCGGCGAACGGCGAGGCCGCGATCGAGTTCGATGGGGCCGATCGGCCTTCGGCGCTGCCGTTGACGGCAGATGCGCAGCCGGTGATTCGTGAGCCATTGGCGGCGGCAGCCGGCGGCGAGCAAGACGATAGTCCGGTCGAGGCAAGCGGCACGCCTGTGCGCGAGGTCGAACCTGTGGCGCCCGCTCAGTCGCAGTCGTCGGTCGTCGAGCCTGCTCCGGCGCCAGCACCAGCGAAAGCGCCCGCTCCTGTCCCGGAGCCAGCGCCCAAGCCGGCTCCGGCAGTTTCGCCGAAGCCGGTCACGAACATGGTCGGGGCTAACTGGTACGCCAGCCAGCCCGGTAGCAACTATCTGCTGCAGATTCTCGGTACCCGCAGCGAGAAGAGTGCGCAGGCGGTGCTTGCCAAGCACGGCGCGGGCTACCGTTATTTCGTCAAGCAGCACCAGGGCAAGCTGCTCTACGTGGTGACCTACGGCAGTTTTGCCAGTCGCACGGCAGCGACTGCGGCGATCAAGACACTGCCGGCGGAACTACAATCGGGCAAGCCTTGGGTGCGCAGTTTGGCTAGCGTTCAGCAGGAGATACGTAAATAGCGAAAAAATGCCCCAAAAAAGTGCGTAATGCACCGAATTGGGGCTTGCAAAAAAAATTGTGTCGTTCCACGGTTGCTTTGTAAACTGCTCCCCCTTTCGCCCGCGTGAATGACGGGGCTTTCCTGTGCTCCGTCAGTAAGGGGTTGATTTACAACGCATTTAGCTGGTGGAGTGCCTATGAAAGCAGGTCTGTTTCGTCCTGAAGAGTTCAAGGATAACTGCGGCTTCGGCCTGATTGCCCATATGCAGGGCGAGGCAAGCCATCACCTGCTTAAAACCGCAATCGCGTCGCTCACCTGCATGACTCACCGTGGCGGCATCAACGCCGACGGCAAGACCGGTGATGGCTGCGGTCTGCTGATGCAGAAGCCGGACGCCTTCCTGCGCGCGATGGCGCGCGAGCACTTCGCCGCCGAGCTGCCGGAACAGTATGCGGTCGGCATGATCTTCCTCAGCCAGGACTCCGGCGAAGCCGAAATCGCGCGCGCGCGCCTCAATGAAGAGGTTGCGGCGCAGGGGCTGACGCTGGTCGGCTGGCGCGAAGTGCCGGTGGACACCAGCGTGCTCGGCCGTCTTGCCCTGGAGCGCCTGCCGCGCATCGAGCAGGTCTTCGTGGCGGGCGCCGGCCTGTCCGAGCGCGACTTCGGCATCAAGCTGTTCTTCGCCCGCCGCCGGGCGGAGGTCGCGCTCGCCGACCGCGAGTTCTATGTCTGCAGCCTGTCGGACAAGGACATCATCTATAAAGGCCTGATGATGCCGGCCGACCTGGCGCAGTTCTATCCCGACCTCGGCGACGAGCGCCTGGCCACCGCGATCTGCGTGTTCCACCAGCGCTTCTCCACCAACACCCTGCCGCGCTGGCCGCTGGCTCAGCCGTTCCGCTATCTCGCGCACAACGGCGAGATCAACACCATCACCGGCAACCGCAACTGGGCGCAGGCGCGGCGGCTCAAGTTCGCCAACGAACTGCTGCCGGATCTGGAAAGCCTGGCGCCGCTGGTCAACCGCACCGGTTCCGATTCCTCGAGCATGGACAACATGCTCGAACTGCTGGTCACCGGCGGCATGGACCTGTTCCGCAGCCTGCGCATGATCATTCCGCCGGCGTGGCAGAACGTCGAAACGATGGACGCCGATCTGCGCGCGTTCTACGAATACAACTCCATGCACATGGAGCCCTGGGACGGCCCGGCCGGCGTGGTGCTGACCGATGGCCGCCACGCGGTGTGCCTGCTCGACCGCAACGGCCTGCGCCCGGCGCGCTGGGTGACGACGAAGAACGGCTATATCACCCTGGCCTCCGAGGTCGGCGTGTGGGATTACCAGCCCGAGGATGTCATCGCCAAGGGCCGCGTCGGCCCGGGCCAGATTCTCGCCGTGGATACCCACACTGGCCAGATCCTGCACACCAGCGACATCGACAACCGCCTGAAGGCCCAGCACCCCTACAAGAAGTGGCTGCGCGGCAACGCCCTGCGCATCCAGTCGACGCTGGACGACAACGATCACGGCTCGGCGGTCTACGACGTCGACCAGCTCAAGCAGTACATGAAGATGTTCCAGGTCACCTTCGAGGAGCGTGACCAGGTGCTGCGCCCGCTGGCCGAACAGGGCCAGGAAGCGGTCGGCTCGATGGGCGACGATACGCCGATGGCCGTGCTGTCGCGGCGCGTGCGCTCACCCTACGACTATTTCCGCCAGCAGTTCGCGCAGGTCACCAACCCGCCGATCGACCCGCTGCGCGAAGCCATCGTCATGTCGCTGGAAACCTGCCTGGGAGCCGAGCGCAACGTCTTCGAGGAAACTGCCGATCACGCCAACCGCGCGATCCTGACCACGCCGGTGATCTCGCCGGCCAAGTGGCGGACCATCATGGAGCTCGACCGTCCCGGCTTCGAGCGCCATTTCCTCGATCTGAACTACGACGAGAGCCTGGGCCTGGAGGCTGCGGTGCGCAACCTGGCCGAGCAGGCCGAGGAAGCGGTGCGCGCCGGCAAGGTTCTGCTGGTGCTCAGCGACCGCCACATCGCGCCGGGCAAGCTGCCGATGCACGCCTCGCTGGCGGTCGGCGCGGTGCACCATCGTCTGGTGGAAACCGGCCTGCGCTGCGACTGCAACATCCTGGTGGAAACCGCCACCGCACGCGATCCGCACCATTTCGCCGTACTGATCGGCTTCGGCGCCACCGCGGTCTACCCGTTCCTCGCCTACGAGGTGCTCAGCGATCTGATCCGCAGCGGCGAGGTGCTCGGCGATCTCTACGAGGTGTTCAAGCACTATCGCAAGGGCATCTCCAAGGGCCTGCTGAAGATCATTTCGAAGATGGGCATCTCGACCATCGCCTCCTATCGCGGAGCGCAGCTGTTCGAGGCGATCGGCCTGGCGGAAGAGGTGATTGAACTCAGCTTCCGCGGCGTCGCCAGCCGCATCCAGGGCGCGCGCTTCGTCGATCTCGAGGCCGAGCAGAAGGCGCTGGCCGGCGAGGCCTGGAACAACCGCAAGGCGATCCAGCAGGGCGGTCTGCTGAAGTTCGTCCACGGCGGCGAATACCATGCCTACAACCCCGATGTGGTCGGCGCCCTGCAGACGGCCGTGCAGTCGGGCGACTACGCCCGCTTCAAGGAATACAGTGCGCTGGTCGACAAGCGCCCGGTATCGATGCTGCGCGACCTGCTGGGCGTCAAGCTGGCGGAGCAGCCGCTGGCGCTGGAAGAGGTCGAGCCGCTGGATTCGATCCTCAAGCGTTTCGATTCCGCCGGCATCTCCCTGGGCGCCCTGTCGCCCGAGGCGCACGAGGCGATTGCCGCGGCGATGAACCGCATCGGCGCGCGCTCCAACTCCGGCGAGGGCGGCGAGGACCCGGCACGCTACGGCACCGAGCGCAGCTCGAAGATCAAGCAGGTCGCCACCGGCCGCTTCGGCGTCACGCCGGAATACCTGATCAACGCCGAGGTGCTGCAGATCAAGGTGGCCCAGGGCGCCAAGCCTGGCGAAGGCGGCCAGCTGCCCGGCGGCAAGGTCAACGGCCTGATCGCGCGGCTGCGCTATGCGGTGCCAGGCGTGACGCTGATCTCGCCGCCGCCGCACCACGACATCTATTCCATCGAGGATTTGGCGCAGCTGATCTTCGATCTCAAGCAGGTCAATCCGCGCGCGCTGGTGTCGGTCAAGCTGGTGGCCGAGCCGGGCGTCGGCACCATCGCCGCCGGTGTCGCCAAGGCCTACGCCGACCTGATCACCATCTCCGGTTACGACGGTGGTACCGGCGCCTCGCCGCTGACCTCCATCCGCTACGCCGGCTCGCCGTGGGAGCTGGGGCTGGCCGAAACCCACCAGACCCTGCGCGGCAACGACCTGCGCGGCAAGGTGCGGGTGCAGACCGACGGCGGCCTGAAGACCGGCCTGGACGTGGTCAAGGCAGCGATTCTCGGCGCCGAGAGCTTCGGCTTCGGCACCGCGCCGATGATCGCGCTGGGCTGCAAGTACCTGCGCATCTGCCACCTGAACAACTGCGCCACCGGCATCGCCACGCAGAACGAGCAACTGCGCAAGGATCACTTCATCGGCACCGTCGAGATGGTGGTCAACTTCTTCCAGTTCGTTGCCGAGGAAACTCGCGAGTGGCTGGCCAGGCTCGGCGTGCGCAGCCTCGGCGAGCTGATCGGACGCACCGACCTGCTGGAAATCCTGCCCGGTGAAACCGCCAAGCAGGGCAACATCGACCTGACGCCGCTGCTCGGCGGCGGCAACATCCCGGCCGACAAGCCGCAGTTCTGCGAGGTGGAGAAGAACCCGCCGTTCGACCAGGGCCTGCTGGCCGAGGAAATGGTGCGGCTCGCCAAGGGCGCGATCGAAGCCAGGAGCGGCGGCGAATTCGCGCTGGAAATCGGCAACTGCGACCGCTCCATCGGTGCCCGGGTATCCGGCGAAATCGCCCGCCTGCACGGCAACCAGGGCATGGCCGGCGCGCCGATCACCTTCCGCTTCAAGGGCACGGCGGGGCAGAGCTTCGGCGTGTGGAACGCCGGCGGCCTGAACCTCTATCTCGAAGGCGACGCCAACGACTACGTGGGCAAGGGCATGACCGGCGGCAAGCTGATCGTCACCCCGCCGAAAAACAGCGCCTATGCCTCGCAGGACACCGCCATCATCGGCAACACCTGTCTGTATGGCGCCACCGGTGGCAAGCTGCTGGCGGCCGGTACTGCCGGTGAGCGCTTCGCGGTGCGCAACTCCGGCGCGCATGCCGTGGTGGAAGGCACCGGCGATCACTGCTGCGAGTACATGACCGGCGGCTTCGTCTGCGTGCTGGGCAAGACCGGGCACAACTTCGGTTCCGGCATGACCGGCGGCTTCGCCTACGTGCTGGACATGGACAACAGCTTCATCGACCGGATCAATAACGAGCTGGTGGACCTGCAGCGCATCACCGGCGAAGCGATGGAGGCCTATCGCAGCCACCTGCACGGCGTGCTGCGCGAGTATGTCGCGGAAACCGCGAGCGAGTGGGGTGCCGAGCTGCTGGAGAATCTCGACGATTACCTGCGGCGCTTCTGGCTGGTGAAGCCGAAGGCGGCCAACCTGGCTTCGCTGCTGTCGAGCACGCGGGCCAACCCGCAATAACAAGCAGCTTAAAGCCGCGAGCCTCACGACCCGAGCGGCGTGAGGCGCGGCTCCGTGATCGTCATGCGGCTTGCAGCCTGAGGCTGGCCGCTGCTGTTGAGAGGTTTTGAAATGACTGAACGTCTGAATAACGACTTCCAGTTCATCGAGGTCGGGCGCAAGGATCCGAAGAAGAAGCTGCTGCGCCAGCGCAAGAAGGAGTTCGTCGAGATCTACGAACCCTTCAAGCCGCAGCAGGCCTGCGAGCAGGCGCACCGCTGCCTGGGCTGTGGCAATCCGTATTGCGAGTGGAAGTGCCCGGTCCACAACTACATTCCCAACTGGCTGAAGCTGGTGTCCGAGGGCAACATCCTCGCCGCCGCCGAGCTGGCGCACCAGACCAACACCCTGCCGGAAGTCTGCGGCCGCGTGTGCCCGCAGGATCGCCTGTGCGAAGGTGCCTGCACCCTGAACGACGGTTTCGGCGCGGTGACCATCGGCTCGGTGGAGAAGTACATCGCCGATACCGCCTTCGCGATGGGCTGGCGGCCGGATCTGTCCAAGGTCAAGCCGACCGGCAAGCGCGTCGCCATCATCGGCGCCGGCCCGGCTGGCCTGGGCTGCGCCGACGTGCTGGTGCGCAACGGCGTGACGCCGGTGGTGTTCGACCGTAACCCCGAGATCGGCGGCCTGCTGACGTTCGGCATCCCCGAGTTCAAGCTGGAGAAGACCGTGCTCAGCCGCCGCCGCGAGATCTTCGGCGGCATGGGCGTCGAGTTCCGCCTGAACACCGAGGTGGGCAAGGACGTCAGCATCGAGCAGCTGCTCGACGAATACGATGCGGTGTTCATGGGCATGGGCACCTACACCTACATGAAGGGCGGCTTCCCCGGCGAGGACCTGCCCGGCGTGCATGACGCGCTGGATTTCCTCATCGCCAACGTCAACCGCAACCTCGGCTTCGAGAAGTCCGCCGATGACTTCATCGACATGAAGGGCAAGAGGGTGGTGGTGCTCGGCGGCGGCGACACCGCGATGGACTGCAACCGCACCTCGATCCGCCAGGGCGCCAAGAGCGTGACCTGTGCCTACCGCCGCGACGCGGCGAACATGCCGGGTTCGCGCCGCGAAGTGAAGAATGCCAAGGAGGAGGGCGTGAAGTT
Source organism: Stutzerimonas stutzeri TS44 (assembly GCA_000263395.1). Taxonomy (GTDB): domain Bacteria; phylum Pseudomonadota; class Gammaproteobacteria; order Pseudomonadales; family Pseudomonadaceae; genus Stutzerimonas; species Stutzerimonas stutzeri_C. The sequence continues at coordinate 43,932 of AJXE01000001.1, read as the reverse complement.
CCTCTTCAACCGCCAGCCCATCGCCATCGTCGGCGAGGACCGGGTCGAAGGCGTCAAGGTGGTCGAGACCCGTCTCGGCGCGCCGGATGCCCGCGGTCGTCGCAGCCCGGAGCCGATTCCCGGTTCCGAGCAGGTGCTGCCGGCCGATGCGGTGGTCATCGCCTTCGGTTTCCGCCCGAGTCCGGCACCGTGGTTCGAGGCCCAGGGCGTGCAGCTCGACAACCAGGGCCGCGTGGTGGCGCCGGCGCAGGGCGAGTTCAAGCACCAGACCGCCAACCCGAAGATCTTCGCCGGTGGTGACATGGTGCGCGGCTCCGACCTGGTGGTGACGGCGATCTACGAAGGCCGCCAGGCCGCCGAAGGGATCATGGATTACCTCGGCGTCTGAGCCTGTGCCGGGCGCGCCGCGCCTGACATGAATCAAGCCCGCGGAAAAGGCACGGCGCTCGCCGTGCCTTTTGTTTTCCGCTTTGCGACAATGCACGGCACTTTTTTGCCGGGACCCCGCCATGACCACCTTGAAGAACGATCGCTTCCTTCGTGCCCTGCTCAAGCAGCCTGTCGACGTCACCCCGGTGTGGATGATGCGCCAGGCCGGCCGCTACCTGCCGGAATACCGCGCCAGCCGCGCCAAGGCCGGCGACTTCATGAGCCTGTGCATGAATCCGGAGCTGGCCTGCGAGGTGACCCTGCAGCCGCTGGAGCGCTATCCGCTGGATGCCGCGATCCTGTTCTCCGACATCCTCACCGTGCCGGATGCGATGGGCCTGGGGCTGTACTTCGAGACTGGCGAGGGTCCGCGCTTCAAGAAGGTGGTCAGCAGCGCCGCCGACATCGACGCGCTGCCGATCCCCGATCCGGAAAAGGATCTGGGTTACGTGATGGACGCCGTGCGCACCATCCGCCGTGAACTCAACGGCCGCGTACCGCTGATCGGCTTCTCCGGCAGCCCCTGGACTCTGGCGACCTACATGGTCGAAGGCGGCTCGTCGAAAGATTTCCGCAAATCCAAGGCGATGCTCTACAGCGATCCGGCGGCGATGCACGCGCTGCTCGACAAGCTGGCGCAATCGGTCACCGCCTACCTCAACGGCCAGATCCGCGCCGGCGCGCAGGCCGTGCAGATCTTCGATTCCTGGGGCGGCAGCCTGTCGGCGGCGGCTTACCAGGAGTTCTCCCTGGCCTACATGCAGAAGATCGTCGACGGGCTGATCCGCGAGCATGACGGCCGCCGCGTGCCGGTGATCCTCTTCACCAAGGGCGGCGGGCTGTGGCTGGAGTCGATGGCAGATGCCGGTGCCGAGGCGCTCGGTCTGGACTGGACCTGCGATATCGGCAGCGCGCGTGCGCGGGTCGGTGACAAGGTCGCGCTGCAGGGCAACATGGACCCCAGCGTGCTGTATGCCAAGCCGGAGGCGATTCGTGCCGAAGTCGGCCGCATCCTCGCCAGCTTCGGCCACGGCAACGGCCACGTGTTCAACCTCGGTCACGGCATCACCCCGGAAGTCGATCCGGCGCATGCCGGCGCGTTCATCGAGGCCGTGCACGAGCTGTCGGCGCAGTACCACCGCTAAGCACGTCGCGCACGACGAAACGCCCCGCTCATGCGGGGCGTTTTGCTATCCGCGTGCGTGGTTTTCCGGCGTGGCCGGCAGGCGTGCCAGATGCAGCGCCACCAGCAGCGAGACCAGCAGCAGGGCGGCGATGAACAGGCCTACGCCGGTCCAGCCGCCGGCATGCCAGAACAGTCCGCCCAGCGTTCCGGCGATGCTGGAGCCTAGGTAATAGCCGAACAAGTACAGCGACGACGCCTGGCCCCGTGCCTGGGTGGCGCGGCGGCCGATCCAGCTGCTGGCCACCGAATGCGCGCCGAAGAAGCCGAAGGTGAACAGCAGCATGCCCGGCAGGATGGCGGCCAGCGCATCGAACAGCGTCAGCAGCAGCCCGCCCAGCATCAGCACGATCATCGCCCAGAGCACCTTGCGCCGGCCGATCCGGTCGGCCAGCGCGCCGGCCTGCGCCGAGCTGTAGATGCCCGACAGGTAGACCACCGCCAGCAGACCGACCAGCGTCTGGCTGAGCTCGAACGGCGCGGCGATCAGCCGGTAGCCGATGTAGTTGAACAGCGTGACGAAGCTGCCCATCAGCAGGAACGCCTGCAGGAACAGCCACGGCAGACCGGCGTCGCGAAAGTGCATGGCGTAGCCCTGCACCAGTCCGCGCGGGCGCAGCGGGCGCGGACGGAAGTGCCGCGATTCGGGCAGAAAGCGCCAGAACAGCAGCGCCGCCAGCAGCGCCAGCCCGCCCATCACCGCCAGCACGCTCTGCCACGGCAGGTAATCGACCAGCACGCCGCTGATCAGCCGGCCGCTCATGCCGCCGATCGCATTGCCGCCGATGTACAGGCCCATCGCCAGGCCGAGGTGCCGTGGATCAATCTCCTCGCTCAGATAGGTCATCGCCACCGCCGCCAGCCCGCTCAGCGCCAGCCCTACCAGCGCGCGCATCAGCAGCACGCCATGCCAGCCGGGCATCACCGCGCTGAGCAGGGTGAACAGGGCGGCGGCCAGTAACGCGGTGACCATCACCGGCTTGCGGCCGATGGCATCGGAGATCGGCCCGGTGATCAGCAGGCCGATCGCCAGGGTGATGGTCGAGGACGACAGCACCAGGCTGCTTTGCGCCGCGTTGATGGCGAACGCCTGCGACAGCATGGGCATCAGTGGTTGCACGCAGTAGAGCAGGGCGAAGGTCGCGAAGCCGCCGGCGAACAGCGCCAGCACGGTGCGGGTGAAGCGTGGCGTGCCCTTCTCGGTGAAGACAACGTTGTCCACGGCGTGGGGGGCGGGCTGCGCATCGGGCCGGGGCGGTTCGCCGGTCGCGCACGGGAAACTGTTCATCGCCGATTCTCGCTGTCGTTCACCCGCGCGACGCTGATTGGGCGCCGGGATTCAAGGGCTGATGAAGAGAACGATAGGGAGCTTTGTTTAATGTTTCCAATATATTATTCGACCCAATCAATATGCTCTGCGAATCGATGGGGTCGTCATGGAGCTACGTCACCTGCGGTATTTCGTCGCCGTGGCCGAGGAGCTGCATTTCGGCCGTGCCGCCGAGCTGCTGCGCATCTCCCAGCCGCCGCTGAGCCAGCAGATCCAGGCGTTGGAAGCCGAGCTGGGGGTGCGCCTGTTCGACCGCACCAACCGTCGGGTTGCGCTGACCGACGCCGGCCGGCTGTTCCTCGAGGAAACCCGCCGCACGTTGGCGCAGGTCGACAAGTCAGTGGATGTGGCGCGGCGTGCCGATCAGGGCGAGATCGGCGAGTTGCAGATCGGTTTCACCTCCTCGGCGCCGTTCACTTCGATTCTGCCGCGGGCGATCCTGGCCTTCCGCGAGGCCTTTCCAGCGGTGCATCTGGCGCTGCGCGAGATGACCAGCAAGCAGGTGGTGGAGGCCGTGCAGGACGAGACGCTGCAGGTCGGCATGATCCGCCCGTTCGCGCTGCCGGCCGGCCTGCAGACCACGGAGCTGTTCAGCGAGCCGCTGGTGGCGCTGATGCACGCCGGACACCCGTTGGCGAGCGGTAGCGAGGAGGGCATCTGGCTGGCCGAGTTGGCCGCCGAGCCATTCGTGTTCTTTCCGCGCAGCTACGGCACCGGGCTCTACGACCAGTTGCTCAACCTGGCGCGCCAGGCCGGCTTCAACCCGCGCATCGCCCAGGAGGCGAACGAGGCACTGACCATCATCGGTCTGGTCGCCGCGGGGCTGGGGATTTCGGTGCTGCCGGCGTCGTTCCAGCGCATCCGCATCGACGGCGTGGCATTTCGTACCCTGCTGGACAAGGACGCGACCACCGCCGTCTGGCTGGTCAAGCGCCGCCAGGAGCAGTCGCCGCTGACGTGCGCCTTCATCGAACTGGTCACGCGTGAGGCGCTTGCCGCCCGCTAGCGTGCGGCGAACGTCCGTGCCGGCTGAGGGCCGGCACGGAGCGCACGGTCAGTTGTAGCGGTACTTCGCTTCGATCTTGCGCTTCTGCAGGGTGAACTGGGTCATGTCGATCTGGTTCTGTGCCAGCTGGTCTTCCAGCTTGTCCAGCTCGCCATTTTCCAACTTGCTGACGTGATGCTTGGTGGCGTGGTAGTTGATGGTTTGCGCGGCGCTGTGGCCACTGACCGGATCCCACAGAATGGAAAGCGGCCAGAACAGCAGATTGACCACGCCAAGGCCGTACTCACGACCGTAGAACGAACCACCGCCGGGAAGCAGACCCAGCGCGGTACCCAGCGCAGGGCTCTTTTCCTCGACCGCCAGGCCGGCGGCTTCGAAGTGGCGCAGCTCGGATTCCTGATACGAATTCAGGCCGCTCGCGCAGCCGGTGGAAGCCAGGATCGCACCAGCGAGAAGAATGGGGGTGAGTTTCACGACAGCTCCTTGTTGTTTGTTTTTATGCGCGCTCCATGACGCGCGGCGCGGAAACTATCACGAGTGATGGCTATATGGCATGACTTTGTACAGGTATTCGCCGCCTTCCGAACTGCGCGAAACGAAGGCGGCGCCGCTACCGTTTTAGCTTGAACCATTCAGCAGCGCAGGACTTTGCGGCTTGACACCGCTCGCCGCTCTGCCAAAGCTACAGCGCAGCCGGCGTGGGCGCCGGCCTTTCCCTCACGCACAAGAGAACGACCATGAAACGGATTCTGCTAGCGTCCCTGCTCCTCAGCGCTTCGGCCAGCGCCTTCGCCACCGCTCCGGGTGGCCCGGGTTGCGGCTGGGGCAACATGTTGTTCGAAGGCCAGCGCGGCCTGCCGTCCCACCTGGTGGCCTCGATCACCAACGGCACCTCGGGTAACGCCACCTTCGGCATGACCTCCGGCACCAACGGTTGCTCGACCGATGGCGCGCTGCAGTACAACGGCAAGTCGATGATCGTGCTGGGCAGCATCATGACCGAGCTGTCCGAAGACATGGCGATGGGCGAGGGCGAGGCGCTGACCACCTACGCCGTCGTGCTCGGCATCAAGCCCGAGGATCGCGCGCATTTCGCCAGCGTCACCCAGGCGCACTTCGGCGAGATCTTCAGCTCCGCCGACGTGACCGCCGAGCAGGTGCATGCCGCCACCCTGGCGGTGCTCAAGCAGGACGCTCGCCTGGCTCAGTACGCCGAACAGGCCTGAGTTTCACGCGCCCGTCCTCGTGCCCGCTCCGGCGGGCACTTTCGTCTCTGCTTGCCATTGGCCGAATATGCTTCGACCCCTGCTATTGCTGGCGCTGTGTAGTGCCAGCGCTTTGGTGCTGGCTGCGCCACCCGCCGACTCCACGCTGCAACGACTGGCCGCTGAGCCTTACTGGCACTCGCTCGGGCACTACGAGCGCGGCAAGCTGGGCGGCTGGCGCAGCTATGTCGATGACGACGATTTCTTCCTGGCCGACGACGGTTCACATGACCCCGCCGCCGAGCTGAAGGCGACCCTGGCTGCGCTCTACGCGCCGGCGAGCGCGGGCGACCGCCACGCCCAGTGCGTCTTTCCGTCCCGCACGCGCTGGTTGCGCGAGCAACTGCACCTGACCGACCTGCCGGCGCTCGAGTGCAGCGAATTTCGCACCTGGTATGTCGAAGTCGCGCCGCACAGCAGCGTGCTGGTGTTTCCGGCGGCCTATCTGAACAGCCCGTCGTCGATGTTCGGCCACACGCTGCTGCGCATCGACCAGGCCGATATCGATACCCAGGGCACCCCGCTGCTGAGTTCGGCGCTCAACTTCGGTGCCTACATCGAGGGGTTGGACAACAGCATCCTGTATGCCTGGAAGGGCCTGATGGGCGGCTATCCGGGGCTGTTCTCGCTGCTGCCCTATCGCGAGAAGATCGGTGAATACAGCCGCCTGGAGAACCGCGATCTGTGGGAGTACCGCCTGAACCTGACGCCGGACGAGACGGGGCGGATGCTCGAGCATGTCTGGGAGCTCAAGCAGATCCGCTTCGACTACTTCTTCTTCGATGAAAACTGTTCCTACCGTCTGCTCGAACTGCTGGAAGTCGCCCGGCCGGGCCTCAAGCTGACCGAGCAGTTCCCGCTGACCGCGATTCCGGCCGATACCGTGCGTGCGGTGATCGACGCCGGGCTGGTCGCCGACATCGACTATCGGCCTTCGCGCGAGCGTGAGCTGCTGACCCGTAGCGCACCGCTCGAGAGCGAGGAGCTGCACTGGGTGCGCCAGCTGGCCGACGATCCGCAACAGCTCGAACGGGACGACTTCCAGGCCCTGCCGAGCGCGCGGCGGGCGCTGATCCAGGACGGTGCCTATCGCTTGGTGCGCTACCGGGTTACCGGCGAGGAGCGTGATCCGGCGAATGCCGCACACAGCTATCGGCTGCTGCAGGCGATCAACCGCAACCCGCCGCCGCGTCTGGATGTCGAGCGCCCGGTGCTGCCGGAAAACGGCCATGAGTCGCGCACCCTGCAGTTCGGCGTCGGCAGCCGCGATGAGCGGGCCTTCGCCGAATACGGGTTGCGCATGGCCTATCACGACCTGGCCGACAACCTCGAAGGCTTCCCGCTCGGCGCGCAGATCGAGATCGCCCAGCTGCGTCTGCGCCAGTACGAAGGCAACCACTGGAAACTGCAGCGGCTGGACCTGGCTAGCATTCGCTCGTTGACGCCGCTCACGCCGCTGCTGCGACCCTGGTCGTGGCAGATCGCGGCGGGGCTGGAGCGCATAGCCGAGGGCGACGGCGATGATCGCCTGGTCGGTCAGCTGAATGGCGGCGGCGGCTTCACTTGGCAGCTGGGCGAGGAACTGCTCGGTTTCGTTCTGGCCACCGCGCGTCTGGAGCATCACCCGGAGTTCGGTGCGGCGATCAGCCCGGCGGCGGGCTTCGACAGCGGGCTGCTCTGGCGCAACGGCGCGGGCAATCTGCTGCTGGAGGCGCGCGGCGACTATTTTCACAACGGCGAGGTGCGGCGGCGGATCAGCCTCGCCCAGCAGTTCGAGGTGCGCGACGACGCCGGCCTGCGGGTGAGCCTGGAGCGCAGCTTCAGCCAGCGGGCCGAGCCGGAAACGGAGTTTCAGGTACAGCTGCGCTGGTATTTCTACTGAGGGCGGTGCCGCGGATCGTTCCGCCGCTCAGACGCCTTGCTGGCGCAGCCAGGCCAGCAGCTGCGGCAACGGCAGTGCGCCGCTCTGGCGAGCCACCTCGCGGCCGTTGCGAAACAGCAGCAGGCTGGGAATCGAGCGGATGCCCAGTTGCGTGGAAAGCTGCGGGTTGGCCTCGCTGTCGAGCTTGGCCAGGCGGCAGCGGCCCTGCAGCTGGCTGGCGGCTTCGGCGAAGGTCGGCGCGAAGCTGCGGCACGGGCCGCACCAGCTGGCCCAGACATCCACCAGCAGCGGCAGGTCGCCCTTGAGCTGGCTGGCGAACTGGCTCTGCTGCAGGTCGAAGGGCTTGGCCGGCAGGACTTCGGCCTTGCAGCGGCCGCAGCGCGGCGCGTCGTGCAGGCGGGCGGCGGGAATCCGGTTGAGCCCGGCGCAGTGCGCGCAGGGAATGATCAGCGAATCGGTCATGGCGAGGCTCCACGGGCGGTATGCCGGATAATGTGGAGCCGCGCGGCGCGATATCAAGGATCGCGCCGCGGACGGCGGTCAGCCTTGGGCGGCGTCGAGCGCCTGGCTGAGATCGGCGAGGATGTCATCGATGTGCTCGATGCCGATCGACAGCCGGATCAGGTCCTGCGAGACGCCAGCGCGCGCCAGTTCCTCGGCGTTGAGCTGGCGGTGGGTGGTGCTTGCCGGGTGGCAGGCCAGCGACTTGGCGTCGCCGATGTTGACCAGACGCAGGACCAGTTTCAGCGCATCGATGAAGCGCGCGCCGGCCTCCATGCCGCCGACGATGCCGAAGCAGAGAATCGATGCCGGGCGGCCACCCATGTAGCGGCGCGCCAGGCCGTGCTCGGGATGGTCCGCCAGCCCGGCGTACTTGACCCAGGCCACCTGCGGGTGGGCCTGCAGGAACTCGGCGACTTTCTGCGTATTCTCGCAGTGGCGCTCCATGCGCAGCGCCAGGGTTTCCAGGCCCTGCAGGATCAGGAACGAATTGAACGGCGAGATCGCCGCGCCCATGTTGCGCAATGGCACCACACGGCAGCGGCCGATGAACGCCGCCGGGCCGAAGGCCTCGGTGTAGGTCACGCCGTGGTAGGAGACATCCGGGGTGTTGAGCAGGGGGAAGCGTGCCTTGTGCTGCGCCCAGGGAAACTTGCCGGAGTCGACGACGATACCGCCGATGCTGGTGCCGTGGCCGCCCATGTATTTGGTCAGCGCGTGCACGACGATATCGGCACCATGCTCGAAGGGACGGCAGAGCACCGGCGTGGCGACGGTGTTGTCGACGATCAGCGGCACGCCGTGGCGGTGCGCGGCGTCGGCCAGGGCCTGGATATCGATGATGTTGCCGGCCGGGTTGCCGATGGACTCGCAGAACACCGCCTTGGTGCGCTCGTCGATCAGCGCCTCCAGCGCGGCGATGTCGTCGTGGGGGGCGAAGCGTACTTCGATGCCCTGGCGTGGCAGGGTGTGGGCGAACAGGTTGTAGGTGCCGCCGTAGAGCTTGGCCACCGAGACGATATTGTCGCCAACCTCGGCGATGGTCTGGATGGCGTAGGTGATCGCCGCCATCCCCGAGGCCACCGCCAGCGCCGCAACCCCGCCTTCCAGCGCGGCGACGCGCTGTTCGAGCACGTCGGTGGTGGGATTCATGATGCGCGTATAGATGTTGCCTGGCACCTTGAGGTCGAACAGGTCGGCACCGTGCTGGGTGTCGTCGAAGGTGTAGGAGGTGGTCTGGTAGATCGGCACGGCCGCCGCCTTGGTGGTCGGGTCCGGGCTGTAGCCGGCGTGGATGGCCAGGGTTTCCAGTTTCATGTCGCGCTCCTGTTGTTGTTCGACGAAAAGCCGGAGCTTGAAACGGAATGCGCGCCCGATCAATGACTCAGCGCAAGCGGCACGGGGTTAGGCGTTTGCTGCGCTCAGGCCGCCTGCAGCGGCCATACTAGGGGAATGACCACGATCGCGACCACCACCATCAGCAGATTCAGCGGAATGCCGATGCGCAGGAAGTCGCTGAAGCGATAGCCGCCGGCGTTGTAGACGAAGGTGTTGGTCTGATAGCCGATGGGCGTGGCGAAGCTGACGCTGGCGGCGAACATCACCGCAACCACGAACGGCCGTGGATCGAGACCGAGACTCTGGGCGATGCCGATCGCCACCGGCGTGACCAGCACGGCCACGGCGTTGTTGGACAGGATCTCGGTGAGGATGGTGGTCAGCAGGTAGACGAAACCGAGCATCAGCAGCGGGCTGGCGTCGGGGAGCGCGGTCATGGTCTTGGCCACCACCACATCGACCAGGCCGACCTTGTCCATCGCGATGCTGATCGCCAGCATGCCGAAAATCAGGCTCAGCACCTTCCAGTCGACCGCCTTGTAAGCCTCCTCGACATCCAGGCAGCGAGTGGCCAGCACCACCGCGCCGGCGATGATCGCCAGGCCTTCGATGGGCATGAAACCGAAGGCGGACAGGACCATCACCGCCAGCGTGGCGAGGATCGCGATCGGCGCCTTGTCGCGACGATAGGCGCGTTCCTGCACGGCGTTGAGGCTGATCAGCTCGCCATTGTCGGCGAAGCGCTTGATCTGCGTCGGAGTGCCTTCGACCAGCATCACGTCGCCGAACTGCAAGCGGAAATCGTCGAGATTGCCGCTGACATTGGCGTCCTGGCGATGCACCGCCAGCACGTTGATGCCGTAACGCGCACAGAGGTCGAGATCGCGCATCGGCCGGTGGCTGTAGCGCGAGCTACGCCCGACGATGGCCTCGGCCAGTACCAGGTCCTGGCTGCTGACGGTCTCGAAGGCATCGCCGCGGTGGAAGCTCAGATGGCCGCTTTCGCGCAGGTCGACGACGTTGCGCACCCGGCCGTGCAGCACCAGCAGGTCGCCGGCCTGCAGGACGAAATCGTGCTCGGGACGGCTGATCTGCTGATCGTCACGGCTCACCTGCAGCACCTGCAGGCCGCTGCCGCCGTTGAGGTTGGCCTCGCTCAGGGTCTTGCCGATCATCGGCGAGGTGTACGGCACCCGCAGCTCGCTCATGAAGGTGCGATCCAGATCCGAGCGCAACTGCTTGGACAGGGTCTCGCGATCCGGCAGCAGGCGCTTGCTGAACAGCATCAGATAGATCAAGCCGACCACGCAGAAGACCAGCGCCGCCGGGGTGATCTCGAACATGCCGAAGGGTTCGAGGCCGGCCTTGCGCGCCACGCCGTCGACCAGGATGTTGGTCGAGGTGCCGATCATGGTCAGCATGCCGCCGAGCACGGTGGCGTAGGACAGCGGGATCAGCAGCTTCGACGGCGAAGTGCAGGAGCGCCTGGCCAGGGCGATCGCCACCGGCGTGAGGATGGCCACGACCGGCGTGTTGTTGAGAAAGCCGGAAATCACCAGCGCGGTGATCATCAGCCCGGCCAGCACGCGCGTGGGGTTGTCGCCGACCAGATCACCCAGCCAGTTGCCCAGCGCATCGATGCAGCCGGTACGCTCCAGCGCGGCGGACAGCATGAACATGCAGGCGATGGTTACCGGCGCGGAGTTGGACAGCACGCTCAGCACCTCGCCCGGGGTGAGCAACTGTGCCGCCAGCAGCGCGGCCACCGCGATCGCCACCACGATATCCGGACTCCAGGTCTCGCGAACGAAGCACACCAGCGCCCACACCAGCACGGCGCAGACGAAATAAAGCTGCAACGATTCAGGGAGCATGGGGTTCCTTAACGTACCGACAACGGAGCAGACCGGAAGGCGGCCCGTGGCGCACGATAGGGGGCACGATTTAGAGTGTCCAGAAACCTTTAACGATGTTTATATGCGATCTGGTTATTAGTCTTTCACTGAGAAATACAGCCACACGGGACGAAATCGCCACAGATGCCGGCCTTGAGTCCGGGGCAGGCCAGGCATCTCGACGCCTACGAAGGCATGGAGCGTGCAGTCGGACGGCAAGCGTGCGGGCTTGGGTCATCAAGATGGCCGGCGCAGCGCCACGCACGGTGATTCCAGGGATTTTCCGCTAGGCTTGACCTGTACCCGCCCGGAGTCGGCCATGTCGCTGCTACATACGTTGGGTTTACGGCTGGCCCGCCATCTGGGGCGCCCGCGTCCAGGCTACAGCCAGTTACCGACGTTCGCGCCGGAGCACCTCGCCACCAGCCTGCGCGTGGGTGACGTACTGCTGGTGGAAGGCACCAGCCGCCTGTCCAGCACGATCAAGTACCTGACCCAGTCCACCTGGTCACATGCGGCACTCTATGTCGGCGACCGCCTGGGCCCGGTGCCGGGCGCCGGCGAGCCGGCGCAGGCATTGATCGAGGCGGATGTGGTGGCGGGCGTGCGCCTGATGCCGCTGGCGCATTACCAGGCCGAGCACACCCGCATCTGCCGTCCGGTCGGGCTGAACGAGGCGGACCTCAGCGCATTGCTGGACTACCTGCGCGCACGCCTGGGACTGGGCTACGACCTGCGCAACCTGTTCGATCTTGCCCGCTACCTGATACGGCCACCGCTGCCGGGACGGCTAAAGCGCCGAATGATCGCCCTTGGCAGCGGCTCGCCCACCCGCGCGATCTGCTCGACGCTGCTGGCACAAGCCTTCGAGTCGATCCATTACCCGATACTGCCGGAGATCGTCAGCGACGACCCCATGCACCCGGCGCTGGAGCAGGCCCGCCGCGAACAACTGCACATACGCAATTACAGCCTGTTCGTGCCGCGCGATTTCGATGTGTCGCCGTACTTTCGCATCGTCAAACCGCAGTTACAGCACCACTTCGACTTCCATCGCCTGCAGTGGGCAGAGGATGAATAGGGCAGGCTGAAGGCGAAAGCTGCTCGGTGTGCTTGCCATCGGCGCCGCTTGCCGCGGGCACGGGCAAGCCGGGAGGCAGGGCGGGCAGGTGCGGAAACGGTGGATGAAAAAGGCGCCATGCAGTCCACGACTGAATCATGAAGGCGCGGGTTGCATAGCGCGGAATTCATCCGCGTCGGCGACTTCGCCAAAGATCGAACCTGTTTAAGAAAAAAGGCCAGCTCGATGGCTGACCTTGATTCGCTGATTCATATGGTGGGCCCACACGGACTCGAACCGTGGACCAAAGGATTATGAGGGAGGTGCTTAATAGCTCCTCATGGAATCTGATGGTTCCGTGTGGATTGCCTATGCTTTGAATCTACTGGTCTATAAGGTTTTTCTTGTGCCGCATGGTTTCAGTTAGTACCGTTGAGTCCTGCGTGAAGTGGGGACTGAAACGGGGACTTCTGGGGACTGGCAAAAATGGTCGGTACAGTTAACGAACAGAAACTCAGGGGAATGAAGCCTGGCGGTGGAAAGCTGACGGAGAGTCTGCCTGGTCGAGGCATGGGGTCGCTGATTTTCAAACGCCAGAGCGAGTCACCACCGATGGCATTCTATCGCTATCGCCTGGAAGGCAAGGATTGCTTAATCAAGATTGGGGTCTGCAAGCTAAACGCCCGAGGTGTTGGTCTGACTCTGCCCGAGATCAGAGAACGAGCGCGCGAGTTAGCAAAGGTAGCGGTCGACCATGGTGATGTGCGAGCACACCTGCAGGATCTAGAGAATCAGGCTGAGTTAGCACGGATTGAGCGCGAGCGCGAGATCCATGCACTGCGCGTCCAGGGCTCCTTCGAAGAACTGTTTCGTGAGTACATCGAGGGCCGGCGGGGGAAGGTACGCGATGACCAAGTCCGGGAGTATGAGCGCATCTTGAAGGTCGATCTCCTAGAGGCGTACCCTCAAGTATTGGCACTTCGTGCCTCAGAGATTCGGCCGCAGCATATTCGGCAAGTCCTGGAGACGATCTGGAACCGAGGCGCGACGAGGCAGGCCGAGAAAGTGCGTTCGTTCCTGCGAGCCGCGTTTCAGTATGGGATGACCGCTGAGCATTCACTTGGCCGATCCAGCAGCAAAAACTACTCGATTGATTCGAATCCAGTCGACGCTGTTCTAGTTCCCAGCACAAGCAAGCCTGGCACCCGGGCGCTTTCTGATACCGAGTTGAAGCATTTCTGGTCGACGATCACCGAAACCGACGGTATCGGTCCAGTCATCAGCCGTCTATTCCAGTTCGTCATCGCTCTAGGAGGGCAGCGCATTGAACAGGTTGCGCGAGAGCCCTGGTCAAGCTACGACAAAGAAAAGCGGGTCCTCCGCGTGGTCGACAGAAAAGGGCGAGGTGAGATCGAACGAGTTCACCTGGTGCCCCTGACTGATCGGGCTATAGAGCTGCTTGAGCAGATTGAGCAGATAACAGGCGGTTTCGAATGGCCGTGGTCAAGTTATGGGAAGAAGCCATTCGCCACTACCAGCTTCTCTCACGCAATCCGCGATTGGCTTGCCTCAAAGCACGGAAAGATCGAGGGGGAGCAGATCCCACAGTTTACGCCTCGCGACCTTCGTCGTACGTGCGCGCAGTTGATGCAGCGTAGTGGTGTAGATGATCGTCAGAGTGACCTGTTGCAGTCACACGGCCAGACTGGTGTGGTTGGACAGCACTATCGCAATAATCCGGAAGCCTACTTACCAGAGAAGTTAAAGGCGATGGCTGGATTCGAAGCGGCTCTTAGTAAAGTACTCAGCTAGTAACCGCTTGCGTGGCGCTTGGAGTTTTGATGAGCAGTGCGGTTCCATTTGACAATATGTTCACCATTCTTGTTTTTATGAATGGCGTAGCTGGCAAGGAACCCAACTGCTTTTAATTCCTCAAGAGCCTTAGTGAGACCTCTTCCCTTCCCAAGGAAATCTTTAAGCTGGCTAGTGGTGCCGCTTAATCTCATCAGGTTATCGACTTTTACCTCTCGTTCACCGGGCAGTCCGGCTGACATGTAATTCTGTAGGTACTTAGACAAGGGGGTTGTCAGACTCTGGCGAATCTCAAGATCAATGTAAGAAAGCTCAGTACTGAGCATGTCAATAACAATATCGCCTATCGAAAACCGCCAGCAACCAGTTTCCTCATCCCAAGATAGTTGGTCAATTAGACTGAATGCATCGTAGCCAGTCTTAAAGTTCGTTATTTTTATAGTGTTTCCCTTGAGCTTTTGCAGGGACTTATGCAGGGCCTCATAGTTCTTCTTTCCTCCAGATATTCCTAGTGCGCGTAAAAGGGAATGCCTGTTGAATAGTATTTTTTCGCCTGGTGCACGACCTTGAGCTAGACGTATAATTTCAATATATACGTCATTGTCGAACATGTTAAGTTGCTCGCCAGTGTATTCGATTCTGATAGTGTCGTAGCTTTCTAGAACTTGGTTTATCAGAAATTTGGCTTTTGTTTGTGGCTGATTAACAAATAGCGACGTACGTACCCAAGCCGTGGGTAACGCTGAAGCTCGCTGGGGCAATGATGGAATCTTGATGACTTCTGGAGTCGGCGGTAATACACCTGCCTCAAGCTCTTTGAGCAAGTTCTGGCAAAGCCCGCTATTCGCAGCCAACCTATTAGCATGGCTTTGAAGTACTTTGAAGGTCGAATTAGAAGCCTTGTTTGAAATAAACTCTTTAGCGTGTACGCCACCTAGATTACTCATAGCGGATAGCGTCCAAAAAATCAGGCCGATTCTTTTAGAGTGTCTGACTTGATAAAGTCGATCACTTTTGCAAGTTCGTAGCGAACTACTCGCTGATTAAAACGAATGGCTTCAGGAAAGCCGGGCGTCGCGGCCAGACGATAAAAAGTTGTCTTCCCGATGTGCAGGTATTCGCAGATTTCAGCGACGGTGGAAAGCGGTTGGCGCTTTTGGTTCTTCATGAATATCTCTCGGAACTGCTTGGGTCTAAGTCAATTTTGCTATTCCGAGATACGGAGTCAATGAGTGCTGAATTTTTAAAGTTCTTAATGTTTTATTATCGGAATTGCGTGAGTAAATTTTTAATAAGGGGCTCTTTGCGTAACCTATTGATTTTTATAGTCTGCTACCGTTCGTCGGATTGCGAAAAAAAGATTAGGTTGTCAGGTTTATCCACAGGGTTCGTACTAAATGCGAAAGCACTTTGCTCTACGCTAAGTGATAATTTCAGTACAGATGAGCTGGAAGGCTCTATTTAAAGGGGCTGCACTGGCTTATCCACAGGGCTCGTACTAAATGCGCCAAGACGCGTGGCTCGTTCGTACTAGCTGCGCCGAGATTCGTACTAGCTGCGCCGATATTCGTACCAGCTGCGCCGCGAGACTTCTGGAGGCCTTGCGCCACTAAGGCTGCAGAGCATTTTGCTCTCGCTTACATGTATTACATGTATTTACATAAGAAGGGGCAGGCAGCGCAGAGGCTCCGCCTCAGCTTGAAAGCGCTTTCAGCGCGAGAAGCGCCCCAGAAGGGAAAGGGAGGGATTGAGGTGCGGTGTAGCGGCTTCGCCGCTTCAGACCCAGGCGAGCGACAGGGAGCTGAGCAGCAGAAGGTGGATCGGGTATACGGGGTACATCCAAGTGCTAACCGGCCAGATTGACCGTACGCGGAGTTGCAGCAGCGCGAGGCCGGCCAGCGGCGCGAGGGCCGCGACACAGATACCAGCCTGTGCCCTGGCCGGCAGATCCGGCAGCAGCAGGATCCCGGCGCCCGTGTTCGCGAGGACCGCGAGCAGCGCTGCAGCTGACCAGGTGATGACTTGAGTTTCAAACTCGCGCGCTTGAAGAGCAGCTAGCAGCGCGACCGGCAGCACTACTCCGGCCAGGCCATAGCCCAGGATCGGTCTATAGACTGCAGCTATAACAAGCGCAGAAATGCCAGCGGTGATAAGAGCAGGCGTCCGATGATGTGCCGCCTGAGTGATGACAAGTCCGAGGCACAAGGTGAAGAGGATATTCAAATAATTACCCTCGAAAAATCTTGAGTAAGGATGCTGGCTAATCAGTGCAAATAAAAAAATGCCGCCGAAATATTTCCATCCCCCTGAATATCCTATCGGTTGGCGATAAACGTTCGCTGCGATTGAGAGACAGAAGAGCGGAAACGCCAAGCGCCCAATAGTGCGCATCCCGCGTAATAGCTCTTGTAACTCAACAGGCAGAATGTACCAAGAGTGATCGATAATCATAGTGATCAGTGCGATCCACTTGATTAGATCAAGAGAGCTGTCTCGCTCGAAATTTTTCATTAGAAAATCTCTACGAAGCCTGACGTTTCAAAGGTTTCTTAAATGGTACTTTTTTAATATGTAGAAGTCATCGTTTTTTTGTTTCTAGCACTTGTGTGTTGGGTTTTGGTGATTATAATTAGGTTAAGAGCTTATTGTTTGAATGGTTGCTATATACCGAACCTCCCAGGATCAGCGACAGGGGAGGCTAGGCAATAAAAAGAAATGCTCTGTCGAGTGCTCGCTGTGACCTCAGTTGATTCGCCACTTATGTGGCTTCGCATGCGATTGCGTGCAAACAAAATCAACCCGTCGCAGTAAGGACTCGACAATGAAAAAGCTCATCTCTTCCGCGCTGATCCTCAGCATCATCTCTCTCGCCGGCTGCACTGGCATGGGGCCGGCCGGTAAAGACGGCTCGCGCAATCAAACGCTCATTTGGGGCTCCATCGGCACTATCGCCGGAGCCGCTGCAGGCGCACTGATTAACCAGGACAACCGCGGCAAGGGCGCACTCATCGGCGCCGGTATCGGCGGCCTGGCCGGCGCCGGCTACGGCGTTTATGCGGATCGCCAGGAAGCCGAGCTGCGCAAAGCGACGGCTGGCACCGGCATTGAAGTGCAGCGCCAGGGCGACGACATCAAGTTGATCATGCCGGGCGCGATCACTTTCCAGACCGGATCGACCGAGCTCAGCCCTGCAGCGGCATTCAACCTGGACAAGCTGGCCACCAGCGTTCGTCAGTACGGCGACAACAACATCGAGGTCACCGGTCACACGGATTCGATCGGCAGCAACGCGAGCAACATCGAGCTGAGTCAACGCCGTGCCATCAGCGTCGGCAAGTACCTCATTGCCCAAGGCATCGAAAAATCCCGTATCCAGGTGTACGGCGCGGGTCCGTCCCAGCCAGTCGCCAGTAACGGCGTGGAGGAGGGCAGGGCACAGAACCGCCGCGTAGAGATCAAGCTGAAGGCGCCGCTGCAGCCCGTTGCCCTGGAACAGGGGGCCAACTGATGACCCTGCGCCTGGCTCCGCTGCCAGGCCTCGATACCGCCCTGCTGCTCATGCAGGGCGAGATCCTGGAGCAGGCCGCGCTGATGATCGAATCAGGGACCGCCAGCCCGGAGGAGATCGAGGAGCTGCGCATACGTGCGGAAGAGTATTGCGTCCTTGCTGATTCCGGTCGCATTGCTCTGGTCCCTGGTACTGGTGCGAAGCTGCGCGCCGGCGCCGACGAGTTGAAGGCCTTGATCCGCGATTGGCGTAAAGCTCAGACGGATCTGGCCGAGGAGATGAACGATGAACGTGCTTAGCATTATTTGGCCTGGCTTCCCGGCAGCTCGCCGGATCGCTCGTAGACCAGTGCGCTTTCTGGTCGCCGGCCTGGAGGCCTGTGTCGACTTTGGACGTGATGTTTCGATCCCTGGTTTCCGCTGGCTGGCTGCTCTGGTGATGTTCGCTCTGGTGTTCGGCTGCGGCGCAGCGGCTCTGGCCTGGCCGTTTGCAATTGCAGGTCTGACCTACGCAGCTCATACAGGTCAGGCAACTGCTGGATCTGCAGTGCTGGGGATGCTGTACGTGACAATTGCCGCATACCTGGCCCTGCTTACTCACCAGGTGATCGAGCAATGAGCCCCGTGAAAGGCGTGTTGGCCTCGGTGATCCTGCTGGCAACCGTCCAGGCCGAGGCGGCGAGCGGCAAGCCAAAGCCTCATCCCCTCCCGTTGCTGGATTTCAACCAGGCGTGTGTGGTGAAGGCCTTTGAACTGAACTACGGAGCGTATCAGCGTCAGCTCCAGGATCTACATGTGGCGTGTATGACTGACAGAGCTTTCATCGACTGGCGATCGAGCCTTGAGCGAGTCGGGATCATCGACCAACTCAAAACCTCGAAAGGTGGCCTCGTCCTCTCGGTAAATGTCGGTGACAGCCAGGTACTGAACGAGGAGGTTAAGGCCATTGGCACAAACAGCGAATGGCGCCGATACACCGCCACCGTGCGAACCCCGGTAGCAATCGTTTTCAACGGAAACGCCGATCGCGCCCCGAAGGGATTCGTAGAAACGGATGTAATCCGAGTGAGACAAAACGACAGAATTGCTGGATACGCGATCCATGCGATCCGCCTGAATATTCCGAAGTAAAAGGACTGACAACATGAAAATCAAAATTGCACTGGTAGTTCTGGCCCTCGTCGCTCTGGTTGGTTGTGGTGAAACCGAAGTTAATAAGGTTATGCCGAAAGCCGCGACCACTGACGCTGTTTACAGTGAAAATGCTTCTAAGTACCTGGAAGAAGCAATCGGCGCGCCGAAGGCCAAGCGAATTGAGATGACTTTCTGGCACGAAGCTGATCGAAAAGGTGTTGGCTATCTCTCGCTCATCGTTGATGGCGTCGAGACAATTCGTCCGATTGATAACATCGGTGGCTACAGCGCCGCTAACTCTAAGGGATTCAAATTCATTTATGAGAACGGCAACTGGAAAGCATATGTAGCTGAGGCTGAAGCAAAAACACACGGCGATCATCCTCAGGAGTTTTTTAATAAAACAACTGGGATACTTCGCAAGTACTAGATTAAATGCGGTTCTCAAGCCCCTTACGAGGGGCTTTTTTGTGGGTGATAGTTACAGTCAATCAAGTTATCAGAAGTGGATTCGAGAATATTCGTTATCCGTTAAATTTATATGCTCGCGCAATTGCAAAAGCATCTGCGTTTTTAGGTAAATGCAATTAGATGCTCTTGTTGGTCCTTTGTATTATTGATTAATCGGCTTAAACGCCAGCTGGCAAATAGATAGACTAAAAGGATCACGTCATGGAATTCATCAAATATCTCAGTGCTTCCCATCTGCGGCAGATGAACATCGCGATTTATAAAAGTGGCAGCGAAATTAAGGCTCGCGTTGAAAATATCGTGAACAGCAAAAGCGTAGGGGCGCGTGATTTCGATTCGCTCGATCACTTGAATTCCTGGTTTGAGAGCCTGCCCGGCAGCGGTTTGGGTCGCATTGCTAATGCGATGGATGAAATTGCGCCGACCAAAAAAAGAAAGCTTTAAATAATTATTGGGACTGATTTATGACCGCTCTCGATATCCAACGCGCTCTTGCCGCCTTGCGCGAGATCCAAGTTAAAGCTGTAGAACTCCCGCCGAGCTGTGAGCATGACGCGCATGTCATCGCAGCTCTCGCGGTGACTGTTGAGCAGATTCTGAGCCAGGAGATTCAAGATGCTGCTTAAAGAAGCCAAGGTGAAAATTCCTCGCGCCATTGGAATTGGCTTGATTATCTACTATGGGCTGGTCGTGCCAGGACGTGAAGCTATCAATCGTTTTGATCCAGTTTTACAAGCGAAGGTCGTTGAGCTTGAAATTCCTGTTCCTCCTGTTTACACGCCCGAGGTGAATCATGAGCAAAATTAAAACTGTCGCTGCGTATTTGACTGGCTACGCGCAAACAAAGAACGCTGTTCGTGAAGTTAAAAATTCGGCCAGCCTTCCGATAAATTTAGTTCGCGGAATTTGGAATGTCATTCAAGAAATTCGACGCGAGGCTAAAGAGGCCAATGCTCTGGCTGAACTGGACGATAAAGGCCTGTGGGACGAAATGTGTCGCCAGCACGAAATCACAACAAAAAGCGTCCGGTTAAAGTACAAAGCAGCACTTTTCACCAACTTGCTTCTTGTCCTAGGTCTTGGTTTGATCATAGGGAACTTGCTATCGAATCTTGATGCTGGATCAATGATGATTTTCGCTAATGCCATATTCATTAATTTTTTGCTGATGATTCTGTTCCAGAATGCGTATCGTCTGAATATGGCGTACACCCAAAGCGCGCCGCCAGTTATGAAGTTCTTAAAAGATACATTGAAGAACCCAACTCTTTTGATTGGTCGCACTCTGCCGAAAAGCTATAAAGTTCGACTGGAGGCTTTCAATGAATAGCTTTTCTCAGCTTGTTTTGTCCTGGATGTTTGGCCGGTGGATATTTGACAGCACCCAGCTAGAAGGCTTCTCCGACAATATATCTGACGTAACCCCCCCTAACGATTTTTGCCGCTGCTTTTTCACAAACCGGCCTGCTGATGTTTGGCGTTCTGGCGTCCTGGGCGATGTTCCTGGGTATTTTCCGGCTGAAAAACAACGGAAATTTCTTCGGTGCGAAGGATGGTAACGAGGCATTTTTCTACCCGCTGCGAGTAATGGTGGCGTTGATTCTTGTAGCGCCAGTTGTCCCTGTCTCAAGCGCCGGTGGTGTCCCGATTACCTTGACAACAGGCCACGCTCTAATCGCAGGCGTTTCAAAAATGGCTGCCGAATTCGGCGACACGATGCAGCACGACGCTTTCGAGTTGATGCACCGTCACAACCTGTTTAGCGATCCCCACTTTCGTGTCGAAGTAGACCCAGGTGTTGCCCTGGACATGCTCAATTCCTGGAAATTGTCAGCTGCGCAGCTCGCTGGTTTTGCTGTTTTTAAGGATCCGAGTGAGGAAAAAATCGTCGCAGGCCTCACGGGTGAGCAGCTAGCCCTGGTGGCTCTGCGAAACCGCTGGAATGAAGTGTATGGCCAAACACACCCAGCCGGTGCTGGGGATGCACAGTCGCAAGCGGCTGAAGCGTTTCTCAGTGTGGTGGGCCGATCGCTGCAGATACCGTTAATTGCTCCGACTGACGCTCTGGCCCGCGAGGTGACTCTCGGTGTTAACGGCATGATCGACTCCGATGCGGTAAATGGAACTATTGGTCGTGAACTTGAAACTGAGGGCTGGTTTTGTCAGTTGGGCTGGATGAGCTCGATGACATGCTCTGACGAGTTTGCCCAGGTAAAAACCAACAATACGGCCTCCATTGAAGCTGGCATTGCAGCTGCACAGCGTCAGATTTGGACGCAACTTGTATCTCATGCGCTTAATTACGCAAAGTCAATTCAGGGAGGTGGTGTTACACAAACAGAGCACAAAGAGTATTTCGAGAGGTCCATTTTATGGACCACCCAAACTGCTGACTGGTACAGCAAAACGGTAGAAGCAACTATTGCTAATACATTGGCAGGTGATCAGGCACAACGCGCTGAACCTTACTTCGATGAAGTAAAGAGTTGGGGCTGGATGCTGGGGGGAACCTTCGTTTTGCGTGCTGCGAGTGATTTTAGTCGTGCAGCAAGTTACGCCGAGGGTGCGACTAGCAAAATGATGCCTAAGTCTTCTTTGTCTACATTGACCACTGGCGATGCGCTTTCTAAAGTAGTAGAGCAGGAAGCTTTGAATCAAATTCAACCGGGCAATATTGGACTGGAAAAGTCGCTACTAGCACGCGTTTTTAGCCTAGACATCCTTAAGGAAACAACCGGGCCTAGTGTTCAAAACATACACACAATAGCTTCCTGGGGCCGTTCTCTGGTTGGAACTGGTATCGGCTTTTTCGCAGGCGGGACGATTGCGCAGTACATTCCAGGGCTTAAATCCCTAACTGATGGAACTCTACCGAAATCAATCGGCGGTGTGATGATCATCGCCGGTGCGATCCTCGGCTATGTAATGCCGTTGCTGTTCGCGGTTTATGGGCTGATGGGCGCGATCAGCTGGCTTGTAGCTGTGGCCACAGCATTTTTCGGTGTGACTCTGTGGAGCGCTGGCTTCGCGGCCCCGAAGGGGGAAGAGCACACCTCTCAGATGTCGGCCAAGGGCTGGAACGCACTCATTTTCATAGGTCTTTACCCGGCACTGGCGGTTGGCGGGCTGGCTGCTGCGATCGTGATCAGCGCCATTGGCCTTGCGATGGTCCAGGCGCTGGCTATGGGTCTGTGGGGCATGTTTGATCCGGGCACTGCTGAAGTCGGCCGCCCCCTCGAAAGCCTCGGCGGGATTCTGATCGGCGGTCTGTTCATGGTAGGAGTGATCATCCTCCTGAGCTGGAATGTCGTCGTAACCTCGGCCCAACTCATAATGACTTTTCCGCGCACTGTGCTGAATATGATCTCGTTCTCCGAGCCTGGCTTGAACCCGTACGAAAACGCACCTCAAAACTTGATGGGTGGTGTTTCAACAATCGCTCGACAAGTGCTGACACGCGCAGTCAGCAGAGCTATTACCCCGTCGCGTAATCCGAACCCACCACAAGCCGGTGGCTAATACCAAATATGCCGGCGAGTTGATTGCTCGCCGGCATTAATCTGATGTTACGTCTATTATTTGTGAGGTTTTACAATGAAACGATTAAAAATGTGAATGTTGGATATTGTTGTACTGGCAGTTTGGGGTGCATTGGCTGTTTACTACTGGCGGTCTGGCGCTAACTTTGAAAAATTGCTTATGGGGGGATTTGAGCAAGCATTCATTCTTGTTATTCAGGTGTCGTTCATTGTGATTGTCCTGTTTACCGAGACAATCTTCATTAAATTGCGTCAGAAATCTCAGGCCTTGATGCTCGCCGATCGTATATCCGCGTCGTGCTGATATTCGCGTGGCCTAGCCACTGCTGAACCTTCGCGATGTCAGCCTCACGGCGGCGTCAAAATATAACGATAATGTGTTTTATCGAGAATTTTCGATCCTGCTGGGAATTGAGGCGAGAAGGGTAGGCCGGTAGCATCCAGGCCATGAAACCGCACCTGAACGATCTGCTCCTCGATCACGTCTACAACACCGCTGCTGTTCTGCAGATTGGCCGAGATCGGATGAATTTCTATCCAGGCTCTGCCTTCGCCGGCCTGGCCCTCAATGCTTATCCGCAACCCTGGTGTGCCTGGGCATCCAAAGAGCCCAGCGGATCCACCTGGTTTGCGATCCATCTCGATGCGATAGGGATTTACTGGGAGGTTGGCTATGTGATCTGGGCGAAGCGCTGCGCTTTTGTCGCGACCCCCGATCATCGCTTCTACTGGGACCATGGAAAGCCCGGGCTGGCCTGGAAGGTGCTTCGCCCTCTGTATGAGGACTGGAT
The DNA here is from genome assembly GCA_000263395.1 of Stutzerimonas stutzeri TS44. Lineage (GTDB taxonomy): Bacteria > Pseudomonadota > Gammaproteobacteria > Pseudomonadales > Pseudomonadaceae > Stutzerimonas > Stutzerimonas stutzeri_C. Next base: position 20,789 of record AJXE01000001.1, on the reverse strand, counting down.
GCTCAGGGGAGCGCTTGCTGCTGAGTTCGGGCCGGATTATTTGCGTGGTCTGGCGTCAGATCCTGTGCTACTGGATGAATATGACACGCACCTTGAGGTGATGGCCGCGCTGTTGGCTAGGTACGAGATCGAGGAGAGGCTGCAATGCCGAAATACTGGCCGTCCATACCAGGGCAAGAATTCTTCTTGCCCTAGCTGATCCAGATCTCTATCGTTCTGCTAGGCACCCGGTAGGTGCCCGCCGTCCACAAAGGCAAAGCCAACGCACTACCGTGACTGTACCAAACCGCCCTGTATTGGGATCTTGTAGTGGACACCAGGTCCAGCCCTTGGAGGCTGAAGTATGCAACATACCCTCACTTTCGCTGACATCCAGAACGTCAAGCGTCACGCCAAAGACCTCAAGCACACATACCCTGAACTGCCGCACGCGAAGCGCCTCGACATCGCTGCCGCAGAGCTTGCAGGTGTGCGCAACTACCATGAGCTTAACCGTCAATTCGACGAGGTAATCAACCGGGACGTTGATACCCCGGGATCGAATAGCGTCAGCCATTGCCGGTACTGCGACTTTCGTTTCGCGGCGGATTACAAGCCGGACCTGAAGGAGCACCGCGATATACACGAGCGTTTCATGGAGGTACATGAAAAGCTTGGTTACCGGCCTGGAACCTACACCGAGCGCGAGCGGATGAAGAAGGACGGTTACCAGCAAGCCAACCATGCAGAGCAAGTCGAAGACCGCGTTGCGGGCCTTCTCATGATCACCCGGGGCTGGTTCGACAGGTCATTTCACGATGCGGTTTCGGGCGGCTACTGGGCCAAGCACCCGTCGTTTGAAGAGTACGTGGCCATGATGGTTCCCCACCTGGAGACTATGTATCCCGCTCTTGCAGTCATCGTGGCTGAACGTTACGGGCGGACGCCTGGGGTTATTCCCAAGGGCAACACCTACTGGCCGGCACGCTGAGGTACTAGCAGCCCGGCACGTTATCTTGCTGGGCTGTGTTCGGCTATAGACCTCAAAGCTCAAGGAGTAAGAATTGGTTACGTATCCTGTTCATGTGCGTCGAGATAATTACCGTGGGGCGAATGCCAAGAGGCAAGCAAAGGCAGCGGAAACGAACCGCTATGCTTCTCGTATCGAACAAGCAGCCAATCGCCTTATCCAGGCTCAGCGGGAGCCTATTCGGTCCTATCACTGGATGGAAATCAGTGAGGAGTCCGATGTTCCTTGCGAAATCGTTAGAGATCTTGGCTTCAGTATTGATTGCGGCTCAAACGGTTTTACTGCTATTCGGCCAGGGTTGTCCAACGAGGACTATCAGAAAGCAATGCGAGGCGAATAAGTCTGTGATACCTAAAAGCAGCGCTGTTTAGCATGGAGTAGACATGAGAACCGAATTTTCTCTAGAAATTGGCGTTGATGTCATCGACATTCCGACGATGCATGAATTGCCGCGTAAGCACTATATCGATTACATCGAAAACAACCTATTTTGGGTGGATCACCATGATGTGCTTCGTGCCACACATGGGGAGTACCCGATCGCTACCTCCTCGCAACAGATAGATGACCTAGTGGATTATCTAAAGAGCGTGGCTCAGCGGATGAGGTCTGCTGGGCAATAAGGAAGGTGACAAGCGGATTGATGTTCTCGCATGAGATGGCGATTTGCCTGGATGCGATGAAGTGCTTCGAGGGAGGATGGCTTGGATTTTTCTATAGGCCTTGGTGGAGTTTTAAAGAAGATTTTCGGTGGGTTAATTGAGTTTCTGGATAAAATCCTTTTCTACAAGGCCTACAGTATTTCAACGCTATACAGTGGTTACAGGGAGATGTTCATCTGGAAGCCTAGTGAGCTAGGTGATGAAATTGAGTACAGGGTGCTGTGGCGGCGCTACTACTATAAAAGAAAGCTAGTTACCCCATTGATATGGGTGAAGGCTCGACAGGGTTATGTCTTTAAAAAGGTGGTTTTGTTAGTAAAAGGCGAAGCTGAGAAAACTGAGTATCAAGATGTGATTACTTTGTTTGATCTGACAGAAAAGCCAATACAGACGGCATTGGCTAGCTTGCCTTTTCGTGACCTACGATTTGATGGTGGGCTTGTTGAGACTCCGTACCGTGGAATTAGAGTTAAGCTGTTAGAAGCCTTGCGTGATGATGGCTCCAGCCTTGACTGCTCTTATGGGTATACGAAGTATATGACGCCCTCTGATCGCTTAGAGGTGCACTTAGGAAGAGAAAAGGGGGATGTTGAGCGATGGGGGGAAATTTTCAATCTCGAATTTATTGAGATGGAGATTCGCTCTGAGCAGATTAGGTTGCTTGGGGGGAGGTATGGGCGCAGCAAGATTGCCTATAAAATGAGGGAGATGGTCTTTCAGTATCGGGCTGTGGCCAAGCTTGTTTTTTGGCTGAAAAATATTGTTTTTGCAAGGCAGCTTGAAAAATCTCTGGAAGATTACTTTTCTCGACAAAGAGCTTTTGATGAGATGGAAGATAAAACCAAAGTGGGGGTGATAAATGAGTAAGCTTGCAGAATTCAAACGTCTTGAAGCTCAACTGGCAGCGCAGTTGCAGCAACTGGATGCACTGAAGAATGATGTGGAACTGAAAAAAGAAATTCAGTTCGAGGAAAAACTGCGGGCACTGTTAGCTGAGTACGAGATGAGCCTGAGAGATGTGATCAACATCCTTGACCCTTCCCCACGCTCTACTACTGCCGTTGTGGGGCAACGCCGTCAGCGCCAAATTAAAGTCTACAAGAATCCCAACACAGGTGAAGTCGTCGAGACAAAGGGCGGTAATCACAAAGTACTGAAGGCTTGGCGGGAACAGTATGGAGTTGAAACTGTGGACTCCTGGCTGCAATAAGCTATAGCGTTACAAGACAAAGGGCGCATTTAGCGCCCTTTGTTATTTTCCCTCATCTTCATTTCGGCCTTGATGGACGGCCATTCCGGGGATGCCTCTAGTTCTCGAATTAGCCGTTCGTGCTCAGGCTCCGGTACCAGATGCAGCCAGCGCTGCTGTTCAGCGTCTTGGTCAGAGGTGCGAATGTCGCGTGTGAGTTCGGCACCGGCTCCGGCGAATCGCTTGCGCACCTTAGCCCAAAACTCAGTGGAGGTTCCAACCTCGTGCATGGGTGTCAATGGCACTAGGTACTGGCACCACAGCCGCCAGAGCGCGGCCAGGCCGATACCGCGTCGGCGATGTGCGGGGCTGATATGGAAGTCGCTGATGTACACCCGGTCTTTGAGCGGACTCACACCGTAATTGACCCGACCCACGCGCTGGCCATCAAGCCGGATTGCGACCGTGATGTCGGGACCCGGAAAAACGAAGTTACCGCGTAGCGATTCGGAGCGCTCGATCACCAGCTGGACGGCCGAGGCTTGTTCGGTCAGCTTGGTGGCTTGGCGTCGGTGGAAAAAATCGCGAAAGGGATCAAAAATGGTCATGCCCCCGTCCCTAATACAAATGGATTTTATCGAAAATTTTCGATCCGGCTGCGAATTGAGTGGGATGGTTATCGCCTATTGGAGCAGCTTCAATAAGTCCTCAGCGGAACGGCACTCCGGCGAAAGCAATACCTGTCGGACTTTTTCATAAGCCTTTGCTGCCTGCTCGTATGGGAGATGGCTTTCGTCATAGATCCATCCGGCGTGTTGCAAAGCAGCGCATTTAAGTTGACGTCCAGCTCCCCAGCCATTCCAGCCTTCCCAGTTAGGCTGGGATCTAACTAGACCCAATTGCCGGCCGAGTTTCTCAAATACGCCCTGGCCCTTTCTCAGTTCCGCCTCAGCCAGCGAATTGATAACACCCTCAATCAGTATGTATGTGGGCAGGCTGCCCTCTATGCGTACCATCTCGTCTGCTGTTACCGGGGGCCGAAGTCGCAGTTCATCCAGTGCTTGCATTGCTTGTCCTTATGTTGACCAAGTACGCGATCGAGGAGAGGTAGGGCAGAAAAAACTAACCCCCTGGTGCGCAGTACCGACAATGCCGGCCCGAGGCGTGGGGGTTATTCTTGCTCACAGGCTATTGGGCACTTTGCCGTGCGTCAACTCGAATCTGACGCGCGCCTTTCCCTTCTAATACCCGCGAAGCGGACATGAAGAACCCGGCCGGACAGCATGATTTCGGGCTCGTCTTACCAGTCCAGTACCTGGATCTTTCCAGGCACTTCAGTGGGCGCTGTGCGCGGCTTCATCGCCGGGGAAGGTGCCGGCTGTGCCGGCGCCACAATCTCCTCTTGCTCCCGCACCTCCTTTTTTTCCCCTTCCGGGGCCACAACGGGTGCAGCCCGGAACCGTTCGTAATTCATCCACTCAGGAAGTCTTTGACCCCGAGCGATAAAATTCACAGCGTCCTGGAAATGGTTGAGGTAGTCCGAGGCATACGTCAGCTTTGCCCTCTCTGCCTGATAGTGCGCATCGAGTTGTGGTGACTTTTTCCCTGCAATCCAGGCCTCGCGATCCAGCTCCAAGAACTGCTCAAACTCACTCGGGTCGATCGCTTGGAGATCGCGCGTCGGCGCTGGGTACCGACGCAGTACAACCGCCACGGCATCAATCGTCTCACCATCGCGAATGACGCTTCGGAGGTCGCTCAGGAGGTCATCTCGCCCTTGGCTAATTTGTGCCTGCATGGCCTCAATCCGCTTTTTCAAGCCAGCAACCTGCTCAGCAGCGGCCCGCTCAGCTTGAGCTTTACGGTCAGTCTCCGCTTTTTCCGCGGCGGCCACCCGAGCGACTTCTTCCCGGCGTACCTCTTCCAGCTTCCCGGCGATCATCGCGCCACCAGTCAAGATCAGCCCGGCCAGGGCCAGCTTCGGCAACCAGTTCCGGCCAGGCACTGCAGGCCGTACAGTCGATGAGTGCAGTTGCAGCAGTGTGCCGTGCTGCTCGAATACATCCACTTCGATACGCATCAGGCCACCTCCTCCAGCTGGGCAAAGCTGAACCGCGGTGAGAGCTTGATCAGATCTCTCCGCTCGACGCCGGCACGGTTGACCACCGCCAGAGCGGTGAACTTTTCTGCGGTGAGCCCGCGCACTTCGGCAGGAGTGACCAAGGGATGCGTATCCAGCTTCGCCGAGCCGGCGCGCGCCTCACGGTTGAAGGCACCTGGAAGAAGTTCGAAGGCTTTCCGCACGCCCGATTTTTCCGCCAGTTGGTTGGCCATCGCCCAGGCCTCACCAGCGAGGCCGCCAGTCCCGCGCATCCCGCGTAGTTCGCTCGACCAAGATGCCGAGGCCATTACAGTTCCGACTCCGAAGCTGCCAGCTTCTAGCTGTAGACCGGCGATGGTTCCAGCAGCATCTGATGCAGGTGCGGGCACTTCGCTATATAGCGCTCGTGGTACTGATCCCATGCGGCCGGCCACGAACTCGCAAGTGGCATCGGTATTGACCGCTACAGCAACTATCGAGCGGAACTGACCGAGGATCTGCTGTAGCAGCGCCGGCTGATTTTTCAGCGCGATCTGCAGCCCATCGATGTTCTGCGTCGCGAAGACCGCGCACATACCCAGCGAGCGTGCGATTGGAAGAATCTCCGCTTCGCTCTCCGTCATCAGCGCCTGGCATTCATCGACGACTAACAAGACGCGCTGGTGACCATCCTGACCAGACTTCCAGCCCTCGCCGCGACGTTTGATTTCCGAATAGAAGCGCTGCTTAGCGAAGTTGGCGATGACAGAACCTGCTTTCCCGAATTTAAACTCGGGCAGCAGCAGTCCAATCCGTTCGCCGTGAAGTGCCTGCTCGATCTGCACGCCGGTGGCGGCGTCCGCCCAAGTGCTTAACTGAGCGTTGTTGACCAGCAAACCGAGCCAGACGCTGGCGTTCTGCTTGATCGAGTTTGCGGTGTCGGCCGGCATGGCAGGGAAGGTGCGCGTGAAGTCGTCGTACGCACGGCGTACATGCCCAGGCATCAGCGAAAGCACTTTCGACTCTGGCGCAGATTCGACCACGGCCTTTGCCGCATCGATCATCCCCTCGCCGAAAATCAGGCGATGCAGATGGCCCAGCGTCCAATCCCAGGCTTCGGTCTCAAGATCGACCAGCAGTGCCAGGGTTTTCGCCGCCGAGCGAATCAGTTCCGCGGCTGCTTTTTCCCAGAACGGGTCTTTCGATTCGCTCTGCCCTGCGAACATTTCATAGAGCGCGTCCGCCACCTGGTCCGGCGTCAGATTTTCAATCGGCGCGAACACGTGCAGTCCGGGCGTGATCACCTGGAACCCGTCGAGGTCGGCCAGCTCTTCGGGTAAAACCCCCTTGCCATCGAGCACGAGCAATCCGCCGGCATCGGCATCAGTCCATGCGCCGATCACTGGACGCAGCACACCAGCGGTTTTACCTGCGCCAGTCGCACCTAGGGCGAGAAGGTGAGTAGAGAGGTCATCGACGCTCAAACCGTACGGCATGTCAGCTTGGGCTGGTGCGAATGGATCCCGCCGCCCACTGAGTAAACCTGTAGTCTGACCGAGGCCCACAAATGGCGTGCGATCGGCCGTGGCCAGCGCAATTTGCCCGACCTTCGCCGACTCGATCTGCCGGAAAACCACAGGCGACACCTGGTCGACCAATTTCGCTGTCGGCGACCGACGTAGCGCTTCGAGTGCGTCCAACCCACGCCGCTTGGCGAGGTCTGGCAACAGGAAGACCTTCATCCCTGTCCAGATCACAGCGAGCACTAGGAGCGGTAGGGTCAGCAGGCTGAATAACGGAACCCCGGCCATCGCAAGCCCGGTCGCGAATACCGAAAGACCAACTGCCGCGACAACAGCCAGCATCGAACTCAGGGCCTCGCGCAACCAGCTTGTCGTGTAATCGTCACCAACAATTTGTCCGTCAACCGGCTGGCCATCGGCATCGACAGTCAGCGGCCGGTACCGATCAGCGAGATCTGTGGGTACATCATCAGGGCCGACGCGCAGCAGCACACGCTCGGCAAATCGACAGAGATCGGCCTTGTCGGGCTCGGTCAGCATCGGCCCGCGAGGCAGGAAAATCTCATATCCGCGAGGCGCTACGCCGCTGGCCAGGTAAAGCAGGTAGCCACCGACCATAGCGAGGCTGAAACCGGCAGCTGAGGATCCCCAGGTGAAGACCAGCCCTCCTTTGCTCGCGATCAACGCCAATGATCCGAGTAACAGCGTGGCCACCAGAGCAATGAGGGCGAGGAGGAACTGCCGCGCGAGCAAGCGCGACTCGATCCGTGCGGCGACATGCAGCGCAGCCCGACCGAACAACAAGCGCCGGGTTTGCCCGGCGCGATCAACGGGCCGGTGCTCTGGCTCGCTCACATCATCATGCAGGATCTGCTCTACTGGCCACCCTGGCGCATCTTCGGCCAGTTGACCGGCGACTGCTTCTCGCATCGCCCTCGTTTGTGCGAGCCGCCAGTCGCGCAGGAGCGACTGTGGGTCGTCGATATATTTTCGTAATTGCTCTACCATAGCCTTTCTTCCTTTCGTGGTGTTCCGCCGCGGAATCGGCTGGCGAGAGTTGCCGCTCTCGTCAGCCAACTTTTCACTCTGCAGACGTCTCAGCTGCAATTCGTGTACTTTCCGATCCCAGAGCCCGTCCCGCATCAGTGAGTTTTGCTCGTGTTTCTGCATTGCGAACGCGCTGCTCAAAATGCCGTAGTTGAGGCATCCGACCTGTTACATTCACCTGTTTCATGTCGGAGTTCATCGCATCCATGAAGCTTGCAGGGCTTGGAAAAAACTTGAGGCTGCTATCGTCGAGTGCGCGGCTACCCGTAAGCGCGGCGCGCAGAGCTCGGTTCTCGGTTTCGAGCAGAGCAATGCGATAGTCAGCCGCAATCAGTCCGACGTGCAGGACCGCTTGGCCAGGCTGCTTTAAGTCGTAAAGTCCGCCGAAATCGTCTAGATCCCTCGACTGAAACGGCGCATCGGATAGGCCTGGCATGCACTCCTGGAGAGGGCATGCGCCTGCTGGCCCAATAAATGCTGCGGCTAGAGCCGCGGCGGCATACATTGCTTTCTTGTCCATCACATCGACCTCGATTGCTGATCTTGCTGATCTTGCTGATCTTGCTGATCTTGCTGTTCTTGCAGCAGTTGTTGTTCCTGTCGTTTTGTTGTGAGCTGGTTCTTCTCCGCGTCAGTTTCTTCGCGGGTTTCCTGCTGCTCCTGGTGCTTCTTCTGCAGCTCGTCCATCGCGGGGTCGCGGGCCAACTGGTCCAACCCGTCTAAATCCTTCCCTTCAGCCTGTCGAAACTCCTCACGCTCTTTCCGGCGTGCCTCGATGAACGCTTGGGCGTCGGCCCCACTAATCAGCACGCGCTTTTTCCGGGCGCGAAAATCCCCGTCATCGTCACGATTGCTCATGCGAAATTCCTCGTTTAGCTACAGTGGTTTTGGCGTTTTAACGCCGTTCGTGAATCGGCTTATAGATGATTTCAGATGCCAGGAAATCTTCGATCTGAGGGGCCAGGTAGAAGATGGACAGCACGGCCCCAAGGATCGCCCCGGTAGCAAATTTGGCTAAGCTCCACTTCCGTGCTGCCGCCAGGTGCTCAGCAAATCGAGCGTTCAGAAGATCGCGCTGGTTATTCAGTGCTGTGTTGTGCTCTTTAACTCGCTCGCGAGCCGCAGTCAGTTCTTTTGCTGTCCGCCCCAGTTCAGCTTGAAAGGTTTTGCTCCGTTCTTCTGCTGCCTGGCATCGTTCCAATGATGAGGTGTCGATCCGCTTTTGCATTTCCGTGAGCGCGTTTTCAACGGCTTCGAGGCAGCCACTTGTCATCGCCGACTCGTACGCGACTCGCAAAATGCGTGTAGCGTCAGCGAGCAACGCACGCTCTAGGGATTCCCGAAAAGCTTGTGACTCTTCTGGACGAAGAAGTTGCCGGGGCAGTGCTTTTGCATGCTCATTCAGCTGAGTTACTGTTGCCGCGAGCTCGCTGACATTGAGTTGAGATACTGCAGCTGCTCCGCGGCGACACTGCTCTGCAGCATCAAGCAGCAGCTCGGCGATACCCTGGTGACCTTCAGTGCCATGCAGGCTGCGTTCGACTACCGAGATTTGCTGTGCGGCAGCTTCGAAACGATCAGCCAGCTCGTAATGCTCGCGGAACAGCTCCCTAAGCATTGCAAGCTCGCGAGTAGGAGCAGGATCTGCTGGTGAAGGGGTGTGCTGGCTCATGGTCTCAGACCCCTGTGCTCTGGATCAGGATCTGGTGAACGCGATCAAGCTGGCGAGCAATGGCGTTGACCTGCTGTTGTACTGCGATGAGATCCAGATAACGATCGAAGTCTTTGCTTTTCCCGGCCTGGCGAGCTTCTTTAAGCAGTGCCCTATAGTCAGTTTTATCTGCCAGCGCCGCTGCCAGCGTGAGTTTTCGGGCCGCGAGAGAATTAAAAATATCGCTCTCTTGGACGAAGCATTCCGGGTTCGCGATGCAGATTTTCTCGCGTTTGACGTACTCAATCAGCGTAGCGAATTCGCGCTCAACCTCCATATCCGGCGCCACGCGGTTGAAGATCATATGAATTTTTTCAGCGGGAACCCCGAGGCCGTTGAGGGTGGCACAGGTTTGAAGAGCCTCGCGTTGTTCGCGAACGCCGGGTACAACAACGATCCGCCACTGATCGATCTCATCCGTGCCGTTCTCGAATCGATCCATCCCAACCAGGAAGGACTCGATGTTTGATGCTCCTACATCAATAACAAGATCGTCAGCCACAACCATCTCGCCATAGATTTTTACGAACTCGTTGCCCCCCAGTTGGTCGACATCGACGCCGAGTGCATCTGCAGTGCTGTTTACCGACTCGACGGCAAGAAATTTCGTCCCGGGAGGGGCATTACGCAGCGAGATGTTCGTTGCGAGCGTTGTTTTTCCGGTGCGGCCGGTGTTGCTGGCGTAAGCCTCTTTCATGTTTTTGTCCTGTTCACTATTCAGGTTCATTGAAGGGATCGATCTTTGATACTCGCTCCCGGAGTTGACGACGTTCAGCAGCGGTTCTCGCTGGTTTCACTGGCTGACTAGTCGAAGTGCCTTCTTCCAGCGTTGGTTTCCCAGTGTTCAAAAAGTTGTCGATTTCAGCTTGTTCCTCCTTTGTCTGAGGGGCCTCATGTAGTTCATGAGGCATGGCTCCTGTCGTGCGCGAATTTGCAAGAAACTCCCGGTACTCAGGGCCCAAATACTTTTGAATGAATTTCCGCAGACTGTTGTACGACACGTATACGCCCGCAGCTTCCAGGGCTTCTTTCTGCTGCGTGATCGGTGTCCCTGCGATAGTTGCTTTCCGCAGGACATCCAGGCGCGGCAATAAGATTTGTGTCGCGCTACCACGCACGTTTTTTTTCCCTCTCGTCTGAGCCAGCGCCTCCGCTCGACGCCGCTCAAATTCGGCCTCGATTTTCGCTGTCAGCGCGTCTCGCTCGCGATTCATCTCTGAAATGAACTCCTCGATTTTCTCAATCGGGTCCTTGGTGCTTGGCTTTTCCTGAGTCATCAGTCGTTCTCCTGCCGTTAGTTGCAAAGTGCTGCCTAATTCTAGGCCTTACGGTTTCAAACGGAGAAGCGAGGATGGTCATTTCCTGCCGTCTTGCTGGTCATAATAGTTGTAAACTGTAGTTAGTCAATTAAAACTTGAGGTAAACGGATGGTTGTGGTTGTATTTGTTGCATGAGGCTTGAACACGGCTGCACTCGCTTCGCGAGGTGCAGTCGTGTCAGCCCAGCCAGCCGGGCAGAGAACGAAATCGGTGGACTACTAAAGCGGTAGTAGCCACCCCCTGAAGGGGAAGATGGCGATGAGTTTCGAGCGTAAAAACCACACGCAAAGCATGGTGAGTGAGGCGGCGCAGGCTGCCTTCGAGCGCCTTGCCCGCGATCTTCGTGTGCCGAAATCAGGCGTTCTTCAGGCGATCCTGGAGGCTGTTCCGACCTCAGATCTTGCCGCCCTGGTCCGGGGGGATCTTGCTTTGCACGACGCCAAAACCGTCGCCCTGGAGCCGGACGCAGCAATCGCAGTCCGCTCCGAAATCGAATCCGCCTTCGCCCTTCTGGGGCCCCGGATCGCGCACGCGAGCCGGCTCGGAGCGCAACGCGCGGTGGCTGAGCAGCTCAAAGCTCTATTCGCCGGGGAGGCGTGATGGCGATCTTCACTATCGACAAATTCACCGGCGGCGATATCGGTGCGCGGGCGAACTATTTCGAGCGGGGCGAGGGGCGGATTCTCGACGACGAGCACGATCATGTGCTGTCTACCGGGGGTGAGGATTACTACCACATGCCCGGAAACGACACGCTGCTGACCGAGTACCTCGGTCAGGGTGCCCAGGCAATGGGGCTGGGAATCACTCCGCAGGATGGGGACTACGCTGCACTGATGGCCGGCACGAATCCACGTACAGGCGAGTCGTACGTGCCTAAGCGTCGCCTGGGAGAACTTAAGCGCGGAACTGGTTTGGCCGGGTATTCCACGAGCTTCAATGCCGACAAGACTCTTTCCCTTGTCTACGCCTCACTGCCACGCGAGCAGCAGATCATTTTCGAGCGAGCGATGATGGAGGCGTCGCGCCGCGCCTTTGAGTATGCCGAAGCGCAGGGATACTTCGGGTATCGGCTCGGCGCCCAAGGGGTAGACCGCTACGCCGGCAAGGCCATGGCTGCCAGCTATTTACATTTCACCAACCGCAACCAGGAGCCGCACCTCCACGTTCACGTCGAGGTTCCGAACGCCTGTCTTGGCTCTGATGGGCAGTGGCGCCCGCTAGATGGCGGCGAGCTTTATAAGCGGCAAGCCGAACTGGCTGCGCTCTGGGACTGCTACTTGGCCCATTCTCTGAGTCGCGATATCCCTCAGCTCGCCAAGTACTTTGAAGTCGACTTAGAGCGCAACGGTCTGCGCGTGGCAGGCATCTCCCGCGAAACTGTGCTGGAATTTTCCACTCGCCGCATCGAGATACTCAAGGCTCTCGACGAGATGGGCGCTAGTGGCGCTGATTCAGCGCGCGGCGCAGCTAAGCGCACTCGCGAGGGAAAAAAGGAGCGCGACTCAGACGAACTACGCGCTGAATGGCGCGAGCAACTCAGCAACCTCCATCAGGAGTTGCAGCGCGGTGACCTTAGCCCAGAAACCCGCCTGTTCGCGGAGCAGCTCGTATTCCGTAACTCCTCAGTTTTTGGTGAGCACGCCCTCGACCGAGCAGCCGCACAGCTCGCCATCTTGCATGGCGGCGAACCTGCCATCCCGGCAATTAAATCTGCGCTTATCCGCCAGCTCGGCATTGTCGAACTCCCCCTGGAAGGCCGCTTCCGTGAATTCACGACTGAAACCTATCGCCAGCTCGAAGGCGAGCTGCTGGCCTACGCCCACGCGGCCCAAAAGCCTGAGGCGCGATTCACGTTGAATAAGTTGGCGGTCATGGCGCATGCCCGCAGCTACGAACTGATTCAACGGCAGAAGCCTAACCGCGAAAACTTCGAGCTTAATCCCGAGCAGATCAAAGCCCTAATTTACTGCACGCAAGGATCTCGATTTCAGATTATTCAGGGCGCAGCCGGTACTGGTAAATCAGTCGATCTCTCGATTGTGCGAATGGCTTATGAAGCAGCTGGGAACCGAGTTATCGGACTCGCCCCATCCGGCGCGGCTGCTGCCGAGCTGGAAAATTCGGCAGGCATCAAGTCCTGCACGATCCACTCACTGCTGATGAGACTGGAGAACGATAATCCGCAATACCGCGAGAAGCTGCGCTCGACCGACGTAATTATCTGCGACGAAGCCGGCCTTGCGGATCTGCGCACCCTGCACAAGTTGGCCGGGTACTGCGACGCAGCAGGCGCAAAACTCATCCTGGTCGGTGACGGCCGGCAGCTTGAGGCTGTCGGTTCGGCATCCAGTCTGGACATGCTCACCGAGGAGGTCGGCTGCGCCGAACTGGTTCAGATTGCTCGCCAGAAAGACCCAGCAGACCGCGCGATCTCCCAGGCCTGGTTCGAGGGGCCGGCTGAGCAGGGCGGCCCTGACGCCCTGGATATGATGAAGGCTCGCGGTCTGCTGAAAATGCCGGCCGAAGGCACCAAGGATAAGCCGCTCGATCTGATGATGCGCGATGCCCTGCAGGCTCACTCAGAGGGTACCGACTGGCAAGAAATCCTACTGCTGGCTGACCGTAACCAGTCCGTTCGTTCTCTCAACAACAAGATCCGCGATCACCGATTCGAGATCGGAGAGTTGGACAAAGCCCAGCAAATCCGAATTCCGGTCGAGACTGGACGAGGCGATTACGCAGACCTCGATCTCGCACCGGGCGACCGGATCATGCTGCGCAAAAACCAGAAGATCGACGGAGAGCCGGTCTACAACGGCGATCGCGCCACCCTGACCGTCATCAAGCGCGTGCAGACCGGCACCGACGACAACGGTGAGCCGATCTTCGACACCCAAGTCACCGCCCACCTTGATCGCACGAAAGAGGAGGTGAGCTGGAACCTTTCCGATTACGCCTCGATCGACCACGCCTATGCCATGACCGTGCACAAGTCCCAGGGGCTTACTGTCGATCGCGCCTATTACCTGACCTCAGACTCCACTGATCGCCGCCTCGCCTACGTGGCCTTCACCCGCTCTCGCCAAGCCTGCGGCTTCTACACCGAGAATGACCAAGAGGCGATCAACACCCTCGCCCGCAACACCGCCGCCTTCAAGTCGAAGCGCTGCGCCCTCGATGCCGACAAGGAGTTCCGCGAGCTGATCCGTGCTAATGCCCAGGCCGGCATGCACCCCGAGAAGCCCATTCAGGCCCAGCAGCCCAGCACCAAGGACTTACTGGAGAAGGCCGGCGACCGCTTCCAATACCCGGGCGAGCTGCAGGCCGAGCCGAAGAAGTCTCCTGAGATCCAGGTCATGCCCGCCAGCCAGGCCGAGCACGACCTCGCCGCCGCCCGCGGCTTCGCTGTTGGCGCCTTGATTGATCAGCCAGCCGACACACGCTTGAAGCCCGGGAAGCCGTACGAGCTAGCAACGGTCGACGCCAAGCGCATTGCCCTGATGGCTATGCCACTTCCTCCGCAGCCAGCCCCGCAAAGGGAAGTCGAGAATGTGCGACCTGGACGATCTGTTGCCGCCGGCGAAATCCAAGTAGTCGGAGGGGATATGCCGAAACCTCGGAAGATTTGGACCAAGGTCGAGCAGCAGCGCGAGACCCAGGCGATCCGTGATCGTATTGATCTGCAGCAGCACGCTGAGCGCCTCGGCTATGCCCAGGTTAGCGGGTCGGGCGCCCGCGTCCGCCTGGAAAACAAGGCACTGAACAAGTCCGACCCCATGCGCGAGATCACCCTGAGGCCGAACGCAAAGGGAGAACCGAGCTGGGTGTCGGTCAAAGGAGGGGCAGGGTCCGGCCTTGGCGGCGACGTTTTCCATCTCCACCAGCACGCGACCGGCCAACCCTTTTTGGAGACCCGCGACGAGCTACGGAAGTTGGCGTTCAACCGCGAATTCGAGGCCGGTGCCCAGTACCAGGCAGCGTCGACCGCGGAGCGTGAGGCTCGCATCGAGCAGCTCCGCCAGCAGGAAACCCTCCAGGGAGAGTTGCGCCGTGCGTCGGCGTATAAACAATACCGGCGGACTACCGACCAGCCGAGTGCCTTTCTCGCCTCGCGCGGCATCTCCGAGCAGACCATCGCCGAAACAAAGTCGCGCACTGATCGCTACGGGAATGCCGTCTTCCCCCACGTCCGTGTAGACGGAAAATTCACCGGCTTCGAGCGCAAGAAGGACGGCCCAGCTCTATTTTCTAAGTCCGAGCGCGGCGTCTACGTGGCTAACCCAGGCTGCGTGAACCCTGAACGGATCAAGGTCGCCGAAAGTGGTCTCGATGCGCTGAGCCTGTACCAGCTCGACAGCCCCGAACAGCGAGCGAGAACACTCTACGTCAGCTCAGGCGGCAACCCTGCCGACGATACCGCCAGCGCCCTGAGGGGCCTCGCTGAGCGTACAGATGCTCAACTGATCGAGCTGGTGTACGACCGCGACGATGCTGGATCTCGGCATACCGAGGCTCTGCATAAGTTGCTTGCCGAGCAGGCCCCGGCCCTGCAGGTCATCGACAATCGCGACGCCTACCTGATGCGTGAGGGTGAAGACCCCAACGATCTGCTCCGCCGCCAGCAGCGCGAGCGCTTGTCTGAACAGCAGGCCGATCACTACAGCCAGAAGGTATATCAGGCGAAGCGCGATGAGCCGGCTGAGTTCGAGCAAGAACACCACCAGGATCATGATCGCGGCATGAGCCGCTAACTGATGAGGACCACCGCATGACCAACAGAATCACCACCAACCTCGACCTCAACATCGGCGAACAGGAGGTGTTGCAGCGCATCTTGGCCCAGCCAGACCGCATCGCCAAAACCCTGGCAGACGGCGACGTGCGCGAGGAGGCGCGCATGCGTGACGTGTTGGTAGAGCTGGCCGGCGCGTTCGCTCAGGGGCTGATCGAGGCTATGGACCGGGTGAACCAGGCCGCGGAGCGTGACCAGGGCAGATCTATGTGAGCCTGCTCGACGGCGTGAATGACAATTTAATCGAGCAGGACATCGAGCGACGCGTAAGGGATGGAGCACGAGAAGCGATGACCCGAAGTCGGGCGCTGCTGGACCAGTTGGGTATCTCTCCGGCTGATCTGCAGGAGTGGGCGAACGAAATGGTCGAACTGGGCACATGGCCGGAGGGTGATTTCGTCGAGGCGTTTCGCGCCTGGAAACTCAAACGTACGTCGAACGCCGATCCTGATCCAACCAGAGGTCATCATGCCTAACCCAGTAACCCCAAAGGCGTTCAACCTGGTCGAGTTGGCCTGTATCTACAACGACGGCCGAAGGCGTACTGGAGATCATCGCGCTGCATTCGTCGAGACTTGGCAGTGGGCGATCCCGGAGGGCTACCGTGCGGCTGCATGCTGGGTAAGCCTGCCAATGTTGGCTGCTAAGAAGTCGACCCATGCAGTTGCGCTGCGCGATGCTGATGGAGATGGCTACTACCTGGTCGGTGTTGGCGGGGTATCGCTCAGTCATGTTCTAGAGCCAATGTTCATCGGCGATCGAGTCCCGGGCTGGCGGATGCTCGCTGATGATGCTGCTGAGCTGTATCGCCAGTGGGCGACCTATGTGCCGGTAATCGGCCCGGAGGTAGGCTTTGAACCGGATAGTTGATCGAGCCAACGCTGCAGCATATGCACGCGCAACCTGCGCCGTAGAGGGTACGCAGCAGACGCAGCTAGCCGCCGATTTTGTTCACCGGTTCGTTGAGGGTGAGTTGACCATTGAGGAGGCGATTGCGCAGGCGCGCAAAGAGTATGGTCTATGTGCGCAGACTGATGAGCATGGCATGCTCTACTATCGCGTAGGCAACCTGCTATCGGACGCAAAGAAATGGAACCTCAAGCCTACATTCGAGCCTTGAATATTCAACTCACCTACCTGTTCGCCTTTGCGCGAAAAATCAACGAAATCGACACTGCAGCGGCGTTGTCAGGTGAATTTCGTGGGATGCAGGGTGCCGGCTGGAACACGGTCGCAACAGCCCATGAAGTCTTCCACGAATTGAAGGCGCTTGGATCGAAGGGGGAGCCATTGACACAGGCAGAGCTTCGTCAGGTGTTGTGCCTCTACGCACATCTTGCGGAGGCCGGCGGCGTCTACGAGGGGTTGCTGAATACCTTGCAGGTACCGCAACTGAAGGCCTATAACCTTTGGCCATTTCAAGATCTAGTTCGAGTTCGCAAAGCCCCCCGAGCCGTGATCGGCCCCAACGCCAACGCGGTGTTTCGGCGCCTAACCGAAGTCGCTACCTCGATCGGGATGGCCAGCCTCGCAGGCTTGCTTGAAGTCACTTTCCGAGATGACATTAGAAATGCCATAGCGCATGCCGACTACATACTGGCTCCGGACGGGCTGCGATTACGAAAAAGAAACGGCGGCCATCCGATACTCGTATCCAACGTCGAGC
Source organism: Stutzerimonas stutzeri TS44 (assembly GCA_000263395.1). GTDB lineage: Bacteria > Pseudomonadota > Gammaproteobacteria > Pseudomonadales > Pseudomonadaceae > Stutzerimonas > Stutzerimonas stutzeri_C. The sequence continues at coordinate 3,788 of AJXE01000001.1, read as the reverse complement.
TGGTGTCGGCGATACAGATTGCATTGTTTTTCTTCGAACTCCTTCAGGCCTTTCAACAGTCAACGGCTCAGTCATTTCGCCCAGCCCGCACTGTCGTAGGTAGGTTTAGTGAAAACCCACCTATGCCTTGGCGGATTGAGTTGACTGACGATGGGAGATTCTCCATCTCTAGTAATGCGGTTGGCTTACAAGTCGATGCCACCTACGAGCGTCAGAAGCGGATCAATGACCGCCTGGGGGGCCGAGTGGTAACGGCTTATGTTTGCCCCGGAATGGATGTCCCTCCTGAACTCCTGACAGAAATATCCGAGACAGGCTTTGAGGTTTTAGTAGTGGGCTTCGAAAGCGCGGAGCAGTTTGCTGCTCTCGTTGCTGAGGTGGAAGAGCACGGACTGTGGGACCCGACACCCAACTCAGAAGACGCCGACAACGCACTGCTCATTGCGACTCCCCTCGGATTTCGGCGGATTTCCACCGGGGCTGACTTCCAAGCCTGGCTTCCTGTTGTCGACGAGATTGAAATCGCCTGATTTGCTCTGTTCCCGTCTTGTCGTGGTGGTCACGGGGTGCCACTTGCGTTGGACACGTTTAAGTCATCTATGGGTCTTTGTGCTAGTGATCGCGAGCCCGCTATTCCAGTGATGCGCCCCGATCAAGGAGTGAAAGTGAGCGACTACTTCAGCGACCGAGAAAACGGGCCTGTTGCTCGTACCGAACAAGTCATTTCACCCATAGTTTGGGCAGGGCTCGCGGCCTTGATCCAGGCGCTCGTCAACAGCGGTGCATTTGCATTCAGGTTTCCCGAGCGTTGTCCCGACGGGCAGGTCGTCTGTGGGGTCGATGAAGGAGCGTTAGCAGCGAACGTGCAAGCGGAGATGCCAGGCTTGGCGTGGCCGCTTCAGACGGCGAAGGAAGACGCGGACGCTATCTACTCGCTACCCGTCCCATATGCTCCCGCTACGCTGCTCATCTTGGACTTCTTGGAATATGTGCACGCCAGCATCGCAAAGCCTCTAATCCGTGAGCACCACTCGTACTTTCGCCATGACCATCTGGCGTTTGATCAAGATGCCGGCCAAACGGAGTTTCGCGGAAATGTGAATAGGGTTTTTGCCCGTAATGGCATCGCCTATGAGCTACATGCCAATGGGCGAGTTGTGCGGCTCCTTCCCGCTGTTCTTGGTGAGGCACTCGCGCGGACCCTGTTCAGAACTGGCGATACTATTCTGGACAATGCGTTGAATGAGTGTCGTGCCAAGTTCTCATCGCCTAATCCCCTCATTCGCCGTGAAGCGCTTGAGCGCTTGTGGGATGCCTGGGAGCGGCTGAAGTCGCTTGCTGACCTAGACAAGAAGAAGTCGATAGCGCTCCTTCTCGACAGGGCTTCGAGCGAGGCTTCGTTCCGCGCTTTGCTCGAAGCAGAAGCGAGGGCGCTGAACGAGATCGGGAACAGCCGGCTAATCAGGCACTATGAGGTATCTCAGGTGCCGGTAATTGACTCTGACCATGTGGATTATCTGTTTCACCGACTGTTCGCGATGATGCAGCTACTGCTTGGAAGGGTTTCCTAGGGAAGGAGGGTAGTGGTGAGGTTTCCTAGAGAGCGTTATAGGCTTGAGCAAGCGGCCTTACTGCTGCATACCATCAAAAATGACCCTGATCGACTTGCGTTAGTGCTTGAATTGCAGCGCCTGCTAATTCGCCAAATTGTGCGAGGAGAAAGGCGTATTCGCCGACTGAAGCGTGCAAGGCAGCGGTTTAGCGCTTTGAAGTCTCGCCACCGGTTGACTAAAGATAAAGCGCTGGCGGTCAAGGGCCTGGTGAAGCGCATAGATGATTTGGTCGTTGAAATACGCCACCTTCTATTTCTGTGGAGATGCTTTGGCGACGGAATTGCCGCAGTTTATCAATCGAAGTACGGCTTGAAGCACCTGCTTTACGACGCTGATTACAACATCAAGCAAGATGCTGGGTTTCTCTCTGACAAAGCTGGCTTCCGCCAAGAATACCGGGTTTGTCGCCTTGGAATTCGTATGGGGGTCCCAGTCGTGATGTCCGACTTGACCAACATGATTCGTCATGGCGATGTTTGCGGCCTTGGAGGAGCAGATCCTCTGCCTATTGAAATGAAGTCCTCGAAGAACCGCAATGCACGTACTCAGCGCCAAACTGAGCAGCTACAAGTTCTTGCTGACTTCTTTACTAATGATGGTGCGGAGAATTTTCGAGGCGCCCTGAACACCAAGCGTATCGAGATTAGGAGTCCTGAGGTCACTTACGAGCGTGAGCTAAATGAGTACCTGGGGCGTGCAGCTGTCTGCGGGTTTGCTGCTTTCTCTCCAGAGCCGGGCTTGAGGTATATTGCATTCAGTGGAGATTGCTTTTCGGCGCAACCTGAATTGCTTGATGCGGAGCTGAGCTCCTATGCCAACCCTTCGAGCTTATGTGTTTCATTGACGCCAGACTCAAACTGGTTACCTGCATACCCTTTCACCCTGTCGATGGATGCAGCTAACTCAGTCCTGTTCATGCAGGAGGCCGTCCATATCGTTGTGCTCATCGATCTCTTAGTTCTGAAGGCGCACTTCAAGGCTCGATCAGTGCACGCTACTGCGCTAATGGATGGAACTCATGCTCTCCAAATCTGCCTTGATCCAACTGACCTAATGAAGGGCGTGATGCGTATCAGTGAGCAATTGTTCTTACGCATAGCCTGTGAGTTTCAGTCACTGAAGGGGTTCGCTGATGAGCATTCAACAATCTTCGAGGCAATTGACGAGGCGCAAGGGCCTGTAACCTTGGACAGTCCCGGCCTACTTTACGAGCCTCCCCCTGGTTGGCAGGGTGTTAGAGATTGCTTTGAAAGTCCTGAATGAGCGCAGGCGCTGAATTGTGTGCGTAATTGTGAGCCGCCCTACCACGCGCTGAGCGACGCCCGCCTTTTGCTTCCCTGGCCGATAACGTCGGCCTCACATGCCGCTCATTGTGTACGGTTAATCACACGTGAGTGACTTTCTGTACATGGATGGCTTTCGATGAAAATGAACGCAGGAACGCTGCAAGACTACTTAGTTGCAACCATTGAGAACGCTCAGGATCACGCGGCTGAACCGCCCCAGTTGATGTTCCTGGTTGACCAGATGGACGAGATTTTTCAGCAGGAGATCTTTGCTCAGGAGTACGAAGCCAACGCCTTTGCTGCTCTGCTGGCGATGAACGCCTACACACTTTTGCTAAGCGCGGTGCGGCAAGCGCTTTCAGGCCATGTGGTTTCAGTATTCTCCATCGCCCGCTCAGCACTGGAGTCAGCCTGCTACGGCTTCCTGATCGCCCGTGATGAGGCGAGAGGTGATATTTGGCTAAACAGGCACGAATCGAAAGAATCGCTGAAAATGAGCAGGAAAACATTTACCGTTGCGAATGCTGTGAAGGAGATGGGCAACGTCTGTGCAGAGATGGCGGAATACATCGAGGCCCACTATGACGCCGCGATCGACTTCGGTGCACACCCGAACCCGCGATCAGTAATCCACCACCTGGAGGACTCAGGGCCGGTCGGCAGTGATCACGGATTCTCGCTTACTGGCGTCTACGGGCGTAATAGCTGGCAGGTTAATCGTGAGTTGCTTGTATGCGTAGAGGTTGGCCAGGCCGTTGCCTTCCTGATCGCAGCATCAGCAGCGGATCACCCACTATTGAACGATCGCCTCAGTGTTTTCACAAAGTGGATGGACGCAAAAAACCGCATGGTCGATGAGATCAACGGTGAACCGATGGACTACTCAGGC